>NZVD01000074.1 GCA_002701385.1 Rhodopirellula sp.
TTAGCTATCACCGGTAAAGGGCCCAAACGCACAGCGACGGTACGATTTATGGATCAGGAAGAACGTAAGTTCCGTCTGGCATTTGCTCCCTTGTCTCCTGTGAATACAAGCGATGGTATGTAGTGCCCTACCTGCTCGCCCTTCAAAATAAGTGAATGGTAAACCTAATGTCGTCTCAGTCAGGCCCTCCAGTTTTCCGTCGGATTGCTCAGTACAAAAGTCCTCAGGCGTTAAGAGATCGACTGTCCGAGCTAGAGTGTGAATTGCCCTGCGACGACGAAATATTAACGGCGAGCGATGGGTCGCCTTTAGCAGAGCCTATCGAAATCGGCGGATTTACTGTAGGCAATCGATGGTGTATCCATCCTATGGAAGGTTGGGATGCCCAGACCGACGGAACGCCAACAGAAAAGACACTTAGGCGTTGGCGTAATTTTGGGCTCAGTGGCGCTAAATTGATCTGGGGCGGGGAAGCTGCTGCGGTACAGCCGGACGGTCGTGCTAACCCGAACCAAACCATGGCCATCAAACAGAATGCTGCTGGCTTAAAGTCCCTGTTGGATGAGTTACTTACAGCTCACCGCGACAAGTTCGGTACGACGGAGGATCTACTGGTGGGGTTGCAGTTGACTCACTCGGGCAGGTTCTGCCGTCCCAACAGTAAACAACTCGAACCCAGAATTGCTTATCATCACCCTTTGCTCGATGCCAAGTTTGGAATCGACGCGGAAGATGATTCTATTGTTTGGACGGACCAGCAATGCGAAGAATTGATTCAGTCGTATGTCGACGCGGCTGAATTGGCGCAACAAGCAGGTTACCGATTTGTTGACGTGAAATGTTGTCACGGATATTTGTTGCACGAATTCCTCAGTGCTCGGACACGCCCAGGTAGGTTTGGTGGAGATTATGAAGGTCGTACGCGATTGCTCAAGACGATTGTTCATCGTATTCAACAACAGTGCCCGAACCTCATGGTGCTGGTGCGGCTAAGTTTCTTCGATGCTCCGCCGTTTGTTACTAGCAAAGATGTCGGTGTTCCCATGGACTTTCAGCATCTGTTGCCATATCAATTTGGTTTTGGCTGCAACGCATCCAATCCTCTGGAAATGGATCTCACCGAACCGTTGCGACTGGTTAAAGAACTACGTGNTCTCGGCGTCGCCAGTATCAACTTGTCCTGTGCAAGTCCCTACTACAATCCCCATTTCATGCGTCCTGCTTCCTTTCCGCCGAGCGATGGTTATCTTCCTCCCGAAGATCCGCTGGTGGGAGTCTTTCGACAAATCGATGCTGTACGGCAATGTAAACAGGCTGTCCCCGATATTCCGTTGGTCGGCACAGGGTATACCTATCTACAGGATTATTTGCCGCATGTGGCACAGGCGGTCGTACGTGAGAACTGGGTCGATATCGTAGGACTCGGTCGGATGGTACTTTCTTACTGGAATCTGCCGGCAGACACTTTGGAATCTGGGAGTATGCAACGGAAAGCTATTTGCAGAACGTTCAGTGATTGTACGACGGCTCCGCGTAATGGAATTGTTTCAGGCTGTTTTCCACTGGACCCTTACTACAAGCAGATGGAAGAAGCTGGTAGGCTCAAAGAACTGAAGAAAATGTAGTGCTGGCTGTGGGATATCGGATCTCCCTTCATAAGCNAGTCCTTAACACTGCCGTATACGATTTAACGTATGTGGTCATAATTTGATTTGAATTGAATGCTTGATTTGACTCGTTTGTTGGCAAATCAGACAGGCTTTCAAGATACTGTTGCTGCCATTCAGGAAGGTCAGGGAGCCAGTATCGATGGAGTCTGGGGTTCGTCCTGCGCGCTGGTAGCCGCGGCGGTCGGTACAGCCGGCATCCCAGTCAATTTGATTGTGCTACCTCGTGCCAAACAGGTTGATGACTTCCGCGACGATCTGACTCTCTTTACAGACCAGGAAGTGTTTGCATTTCCCGTACTCGAAAGCGGGCAGACCAGAGATACTTACGGAAACGACGATCAGCATGGAGAGCGGATTCGTATTCTCAAGCGTCTGCTTCATCATCAAGAACACTCCGCCAAACCATGTTCGATTGTGACCAGCATTCAGGCTTTACTCCAGCCTGTGCCGACGCGCGAGTCACTCGCGGCAGCCACCAAAGATTTGCGAGTTGGTGATGTTCTGGATGTAGAACAACTCCAAATCTGGTTAGTTGAAAATGGATTTCACGCAACTTCGGCGGTGGAATTACCAGGCGAGTTTTCGCGTCGGGGAGGAATTCTGGATATCTATGCGCCTGAGTGGGAACAACCCGTACGCTTGGAACTCTGGGATGATGAAATTGAGTCGATTCGTCAATTTGATGTGCGGACTCAGCGATCGATAGAGTCACGACAGTTGGTGGAATTGACCTCGATTCAGTCTTATTATCACGGCGAAGATCACCTCTCTAATTATCTTCCGACCGGCAGTGGAGTCTGCATCGTCGAAATGACAGATTTGGAAATCCAGGCCCGGGAATATCTTAAACGTGCCGATGATTTTCAGCGTTGCCATCTAGTCCGGGATGTGCTTCAGAGTTTAACTCAGCATGGCTATGTGCTACTCAGCGCTTTAGCCGCGGGTGAATTGCAACACGATTTGAAGTTGGCTTTTGAATCCGTCGAGCGATTTTCAGGGGACGTGGATAGTATTTCATTGCAGGTCGAGCGTATTGGCAACGATCATCAATTGATCATCGTTTGTCCAACCCAGGCTGAAATCCAACGAATGCAGGAGATTTTACAGGAAACACGAGCCGCTGACCGGGGGCGAATTCGATACGAGTTAGGGTATCTAAAACAAGGGTTTCATTGGGTCCCCGAAAAAGTGGTGGTGTTGTCGATAGGGGAATTGTTTCGGCGGACCCAATTGCGGCGTCGGCAGTTGCGGCAAAAAGGAAAACCACTCGATAGCTTTGCCCAGTTGAAGCACGGTGAATTGGTGGTTCATCTTGCACATGGAATTGGACGTTATCGGGGAATGGAGTTGCTGGAAAAGGAAGGCTATCAAGAAGAACATCTGGTGGTTGAATTTCATGGAAACACCAAGATCTATGTGCCGGCAACACGCATTGATTTAGTTCAGAAATATATTGGAGGTAGGAAGGTTCGTCCCGCGTTGGCCAGAATTGGTGGTAAGACGTGGCAGAATCAAAAGAAGGCGGCTGCCAAAGCGGTTGAGGATATGGCAGCAGAACTGGTGGAATTGCAGGCAACCAGAATGGCACGGCCTGGTATTTCTTTTCAACCGGATTCAGG
Organism: Rhodopirellula sp.; assembly: GCA_002701385.1. Classification (GTDB taxonomy): domain Bacteria; phylum Planctomycetota; class Planctomycetia; order Pirellulales; family Pirellulaceae; genus UBA721. Next base: position 3,290 of record NZVD01000074.1, read on the forward strand.
TTGGCAAGGGGAATTTGATGCCTCGTTTCCGTATGACGAAACTAACGATCAACTCAACAGCATTACGGATATTAAAGAAGATATGCAAAGCACTCGTCCAATGGACAGATTGCTTTGTGGAGACGTCGGTTTTGGCAAAACAGAAGTGGCGATGCGAGCTGCGTTTAAGGCGGTAGACAGTGGTTATCAAGTGGCCATACTGGTTCCCACGACGGTATTGGCAGAACAGCATTACCAGACGTTTAAAGCGCGGATGGCTCAATTCCCAATCGACGTGGCTCGCCTAAGTCGATTTGTTTCCAGTGCCGAGCAACGTGAGGTGGTTGCTGGGATCGCTAGCGGAAAGACGGATGTTGTCATCGGTACGCATCGTCTGGCTTCCAAAGACGTGCGTTTTCATAATCTGGGACTCGTCATTATTGATGAAGAACAGCGTTTCGGTGTGGAAATTAAAGAACGATTGAAAAATGTCAGCAACAACGTGGATGTACTGACGTTATCTGCCACTCCGATTCCTAGAACATTACACATGTCTCTGGTGGGCGTACGAGACATTTCCAATCTGTTAACGGCCCCCGAGGAACGTATTGCGGTGGAAACACGCGTGGTGCGATTTCAGGATGAGATTATTCAGGCAGCGATTCACCGTGAAATGAATCGAGGGGGGCAGGTCTACTTTGTTCACAACCGAGTGAATGACATTGAACGTGTGGCGAGAAAATTGCACGAGCTCGTTCCCGAAGCTCGAATTGAAATCGGCCACGGGCAAATGAAGGAATCAGAACTTGAACGAGTCATGGTAGGTTTTGTGAATCACGACTTTGATATTTTGCTTGCCACGACCATTGTGGAAAGCGGCCTGGATATCCCGAATGCTAATACCATTTTTATTGATCAGGCAGACCGCTATGGCTTGGCGGACTTACACCAACTCCGTGGGCGGGTAGGACGTTATAAGCACAGAGCTTACTGTTATTTACTGGTCGATCAACATAAACATATTACGCCAGATGCCGCTCGCCGCCTGCGTGCGATCGAAGAGTATTCGGAAATGGGAGCCGGGTTTGCAATCGCGATGCGGGACTTGGAAATACGTGGAGCAGGGAACCTCTTAGGAGCACAGCAATCCGGTCATATCGCCACGGTTGGATATGAGTTTTATTGCTCGTTACTGGAAAACGCAGTACGGCAGATTAAAAAGCAACCTCCTAAACTGGGCATCGAAGTCGAGATTGACTTGCCGGTTGCAGCGTTTTTACCTGAAGATTATGTCACGGACATTCGGGCAAAAATCGACTTTTACCGACGCCTGGCAAAATTGGACGATTTCCAGCAAATTCATCAGCTGGAAGAGGAGTTGCTAGACCGGTTTGGCCGTCTTCCCAAAAGTGTGCAACAACTTTTGCAACTGGCAGAAATCCGCTTGGAAGCGACGATCTGGCAAATCCAGTCGATTAGTCAGGAAGAGCGATTTTTAAGAATTGAGTACAGAGACCGGCAGCGAATCGAGCAGTTATCGCGAAATACCAGCGGAGCTTTGAGAATTGCTGATCATAAGAGTGCTTATATGACGTTGCCAGCGAATGTTAAGAATGATCAAAGTATGGTCGACTTTGTGAAATCAGTGTTGCAGCCATAAGTGGCAAATCCCTAGAATTGCGACACTTAACGGCCGCCCGTGGTGGGTGTGCGCAGTGCCATGAAAGCTCGTGAAGCCAGGTTTATCTCAATATAATGAAGTTGCAGACCGTTTTCTTTTCGATCGTATTGATAGGTGTAGGAGCAGTGTCGACTCCGCTCATCCATGCACAGTCATTCCGAAATCCCTTCCCTCCCTCAACGCCTGTCGCAGACCCGATGGTACTTCCCGCCGTAAATACGCCGGTAAATCAAAACGTTAACTCTCCGCAACAGACGAACCGCTTTGTTCCAGCATCTCAACAGCGACGCATTGCGGCCTTGCCGAATGCAGTATCTAGATCAGCTTCCACGCGGAAATCCCGGTTGCCAGGAGCCCGTGACAGCATCTATGAACCAACGGCTGTTTTAGCGAAAGTTGGCCCAGAGTACATCTTAGCAGGCGATATTATGCCCCAGGTGGATATCGTTATGTGGATGATGTTTAAGGATCGTTCACCCGCGGAGATGGAGAAATATCGTCGACAAATCGATATGGAAAAACAAATGCTGATCAGGAGTTTGTTAGGACAGGCGATCGATTCGAAGATATTGTATGTTGCGTTTAAGCGGTCGATGAAACCGGAAGAACTGGCTCAGTTTGAAGAGCGAGCTTCGGAGGTAATTGACTCCGCGTTTGAATCTTCCATTGATGAAACGTTAGCCAAAGTGAAAATGGCTGACAAAGCAGAGATGAAAAGGCTACGAGCCAAGGACATGCAAATCACTCAACTGTGCACGCTCATGGTGGAGAATCAAGTAGAGACGCATCGGGAACTTGATGGAATTCTGAGAACATTCGGCACTTCGTTGGAACAAGCCAAGCAAACTTTTGCTGAAACCAATTTTGGTCGCCAGGCCCTCACGGTGGATGTCAAACTGAGTTTCGAAGTGACTCATCAGGAACTCCTTGATTATTACTTCGAAAATGTGGATGACTATAAGATCACAGAAGCGATTTCATTCGAGCAGCTAACTGTTCAATTCAAGAATCACGAAACCAAACAGAAGGCGTACCAAAAAATTTGTGCTTTGGGTAACAGCGTGCTGCAGGGAGCTCGCTTTGATCAGGTAGCGATTGCTCAATCCGAAGGTCCGAAAGCAAAGTCCGGCGGCAAGTATGAGTTGATTGAACGAGGAGATCTGGTCAGTGAAAAAGTCGAAGAAGTTGCTTTCGACCTACCGGTTAACCGGATGAGCCCAGTCATTGAAGATGGCAATGGGTTTTACATCGTACGCGTGCAGAAGCATCGCGAGGAAAATCGCGAGAAGTTCACTGAGGTTCAGTCAGAGATTGAGCAGGCGATTCAAAACGAGAGAAGAAATGAAGCGATTCAGAAGTACATTACCAAAGTGAAAACCCACATTCCGGTTTGGAACAGTTTCGAGGCCGAGCGTCAGTAGTTCATGCGTTAGTGGCAAGCGTTAAATAGACCAAATCAAGGCCTCATTATAAGTCGAACTTATGATGAGGCCTTTTTCATTGGCTGTTCAAAACATGTCTTTACGTCGGCTATTAAATTGATTTCAGAATGTTATATTGAAGGGACAAAGAATTGAATTAGTTGCATCTTAGATTGATTGAATCTAGCTCCGTTTTTACGCCAAGGAATGCACTGTATGTCGGATGTTGCAAAACTCTCGGTCGGTGAACATGAATTAGAACTTCCTGTGATCGTGGGTACCGAAGACGAACAAGGGCTTGATATTAGCAAGCTGCGTGGATTGACAGGATACATCACGCTCGACGAAGGCTTTGTAAATACTGGGTCCACTCAAAGTGCCATTACGTTTCTCGACGGTGAAAAAGGAATCCTTCGATATCGCGGTTATGCGATTGAGGAAATCTGCAAGAAGTGTGATTTTATCGATTCCACACTACTGCTACTTAACGGCGAACTTCCATCGGAAGAACAACGAGAATCATTTCGGCAGGCCGTTATTGCAGATATGCAATTGCCAGCAGGCATGGAGCAACTGATTGAAGCGTTCCCTCGTGATGCTCATCCGATGGCGATGTTGGCATCCTGCATCAACGCTTTATCAACCCATCATCAGGATCAGGTGGATCCTCTCGACTCTGAACAAGTTCAGAATTCAACACAACGATTGATCGCAACGCTTCCGACAATCGCTGCAGCAATTCATCGTCACCGCAGCGGTAAGCCATTTGTCGCGCCCAATCCTGAACTTGGGTATGTCGAGAATTTCCTGACGATGATGTTTGCGGATGACGAAGGTCAGTACGAAGTCGATTCTGATTTTGTGGATGCACTTAATCTTCTGCTAATCGTCCATCTGGATCACGAGCAAAACTGTAGTACGTCGACAGTCCGAGTTGTTGGTTCAGCCAACACTAATTTGTATGCTTCGATTGCCGCTGGTGTATGTGCCCTTTGGGGACCTCTTCATGGCGGAGCCAACGAAGCGTGTGTCAACATGCTGATGGATATCGCCGCTGACGGTGGAGACGTGGCCAAATATGTGGGCATGGCCAAAGATAAAGAAAATGGTTTTCGACTCATGGGCTTTGGGCATCGAGTCTATAAAAACTATGATCCTCGAGCTCGTATTATTAAGAGCGCTTGTGATGTCCTGTTGGAAAAGCTCGACCTGGATGACCCACTCTTTGAAATCGCTCAGTCGCTCGAAAAGGTGGCATTGGAAGATGAGTACTTCGTTGCGAGGAAACTCTATCCCAATGTAGATTTTTATTCCGGAGTGATCTATCGAGCTATCGGAATCCCGGTGGAATTATTTACCGTGTTGTTTGCTATGGGCCGCTTGCCGGGTTGGATTGCTCATTGGCAGGAATTACATGCATCGCCTACGAAGCGAATCTGTCGTCCTCGCCAGGTGTATACCGGACCGGAACTTCGCGAGTTTTAAGACTTGAATTCCAGAGTAACACCCTCGCTCAAATCCCCAGGCTCACTGAACACGTCCTGCCCCAAGCCGGATTAATCGCGTCGAATCATAGTATGTTCTTTCGTGTGTCTATCGATGGCATTGCACGTCCACCCATACCGATTCACATTCAGCAGCGGCATGCTTGAATTCTTTCGATTTCACCGACATTCACTGGTGATTGCCCCCGGCCTTACAAAAGTCCTAATCGTTACAACCGGCTAATTGCTATGTTCCTAGCTATTAAGTGATTACTTGTCACTCTCGCTGAATACGTCGATACGTAAAAAGAGGTACCGTTTGCCTCGTATTACGTTATTGCACGGAAGCAATCAGAGTGAACAAAATCCGCACGTTTCTATATATCGCTGCCCTGCTGCTACTCGTAATTTCTGCGAGTGCCGAAGAGGAATTTTCGCAGGCAATTCCTGTCGACAGTGATCAACCGGTCGTCAGTACGGTGAGCCTGCATTCGGCCGGTAAGCTGTTGATTACCAGTGGTGATGATCATGTTGTAAGGGTTTGGGATTTGGCCAGCGGTGTTCAAATTAAACAACTAAACGGTCATACAGGATGGGTCCGCACATCAGCGTTTGTACCCAACACTACGCATGTTCTTACAGCCGGTGACGATGGTAGTGTCCTGATTTGGGATACAGTTCGAGGGACGTTGCTTCGTAAAGTCGCTCAGGTCGGGTATCGCATCTCGCGACTGGCGGTATCACCAGACGGTCGTCAGGTGGCATTGGTCGGGTTCTCACGCCATATCACTTTGTTGGAATTGGAAAGTGGAGATGTGTTACATCAGCTGGATGGACAGACCGACGATATTCGGGCGTTGGCATTTTCCCAGTCGGGCAAAGCAATCGCCACAGGTGGACGCGATGGGTTCATTCGACTCTGGTCTGTGGATAGCGGGCAATCACTGGGAGCGATGGTAGCGCATCGTCAACGAGTCAGAGACCTAGTCTTTCTTCAAGGCGACGCATTGATAGTCAGCGTTTCGGACGATCGAACCATGTTTGTTACGGATTTGGGAAATGCTGCTGCCAGTTATCGGATTCCTCTTGGAGGAGTTGTCCCTTTCGCTTTGGCTGCCTGTGGCGATGTCAACGAAGTGGCTGTCGGCGGCACCGATAATCAGATTTCGGTTTGGAATCTAAAACGCCAATCCATTCGGAAAGTATTCAAGGGACACGCTGGAAGTATTACCTCTTTGGATTACATTTCCCGACTTAACGCGTTGGGAGGGACACTAGTCTCAGGAAGCTTCGATACGTCGGTCAGAATCTGGTCTTTAGGGCCGGTTGAGCCTGTGCGAGTTCGAGTGAGTGAGCAATCGCCGACCGCAGCGAAGTAAGTGAATTATGAAGAACGTAAAAACCACTTTGAAGTCTATATTGCGACGCCGCGCCTCACGCCGACGTGCAGCGACCGATGCGCCGCTTGGTGGTTATGAAGTTCTGGAACCACGTTGTTTACTAGCAGCAGATGTTCTACAGCTCGGGGTTGTGTATACCGAGAATGATCTAGGGTCAGACGCCAGTGGTGATACGCTTGAAATCACGTTTGATCAGGGAGTGCCCAACACCCAACTGACGCGTCTCATTCTTCATGGCGATCACAACGACCTTGGATTTGATGCTGGTGATATCGTCTTTGATGTGGCTGAAAACGGCCTTGGTGCCGACCACGCATTTCCCCTGACAGTCAGGCAGTTAACGGCACAACATGCACAAGCTTCGGTGGTTGCAACTGTACAGGATGGAAGCAGTTCACTGATTTTGGAATTCGAACACTTCACTGCCGGTGACCGACTTGTAGTGGAATTAGACGTGGATGAAGTTGAAATCGCCTTAGGGGGGGCACCTGAGACACGTAATGAAGGAATTGACCCAATCACATCCGGGATCGAGTTTCAGGGTGTGAAGATCGTGGCTGAGTTTTCTGCGCCTCATTATCTAGACGCCGGAGCTATGGGAGTATTCCGCAATAGCTATGACGCCAGTCTGATCGATTCAGGACTGGATTTGCCGGCAGATGATGCCCATGGCATGCGTGACAGAACTGCTGCGGCATTTGTAACAACGATTCAAACGCCCCTTCCGATCAGTATTTCAGGATCCGTGTTTATGGATTTGGATAATGATCAAGCATGGGGGAGTGAAGACTACGGAATAGAAGATGTACAAATCGAACTCTGGAAATTCGAGGACCATGGTTATGTATCGACCGGGCACTACGCGACGACTAATGCGAGTGGTGCGTATGGTTTTAGCGGCCTCGAAACAGGAATCTACGAAGTCCGACAAGTCCAACCGAGCGGACTGATTGATAGTGCTGCCTATGCAGGATTGCTCGAGGACACTTCGGTAGGGACGGTAATTAATCCCAACACGGTTTCGGAGATTATCGTAGCCGCAGGCGGAAGTGATGTCGTACAGGTAGACTTCGCCGAAACAGATTTTTCCGACGTTCGGGGCGTCGTCACCTCTGAATCTGATGGCCCACTAGGTAATGTCACCGTAACACTCGTCTGTAATGACGGTGAATTAACTCGTTCGACCGTGACTCAGGAGAATGGTGGATACCTCTTTGAAGAGGTTCTGCCTGGTTCGTGTTGGGTTGAAGAAACCACACCCTCAGGATATCTCGACGGACCGGATACACCGGGAACAGTGAACGGAGTGGCGCAAGGACAGTCGGTGGATGAAGATCGCTTAGGCCCTATAGTCTTGCTTGCAGGTGACCAAGCGGTCGATTACAACTTTACAGAAATTCGCCCTGCGAATCTTACTGGAGTCGTTTTTCAGGATGGTGATTCGATTGTTGTTCACGCCGAAGAACAGGTGCGATTCCCTGGTAATGGCCAGCTAGATTCTGACGATCAACGAATCGCGAATGTCACACTGATTCTGACGAATGAAGTCACCGGCGAACAGTGGACGACCAGAACCAACCCTGGTGGGGAATTTGTCTTTAGGAATCTACTGCCTGGCTCATACATGTTGCAGGAAGTTCATCCGGAAGGATACCGTGATGGTCCTGACTATGCCGGAACCGGACAAGGACAAGTAGACTCAGCTCAGGACACCATTCATCAGATTCAGATATCTGCTGGTCAAACCGCAACGGATTATCTGTTTAGTGAATACCAAGCCGAGATTGTACCTCTCGTGACTTCTCCATTGGATCCCACGCCGCCTACATCAACCCACGGCAGTTCGACGGTGACTGGTGTTGGTACTGTGAATGCACCGGCCGGCATCATTCAATCTACGAGCAACGATAATCGTCAGGATTTACGAGTTGGTCAGCAAATCCCCATCTACTCGGGACAGAATACCACTCGTTTACAAGCGAATGCATGGCACTTGAGTGTGATTGATGGCGGGAACCCTCGCGGAGCTCTGAAGCCTGCTGCCGTGGGCCAACTGAGTATGGTATCGACCACCACCCTGACGGTTGAAAAGCGATGGGACGCTGCAACACTTGATTCCGGGAGTTGGAGTGCTGTCTCTGTATTCGGCGATGCGATTGACTTGCAGCATGTGGTGATGGGAGATCCAAGTGCTGTTCCACTGGCTGGAGATTTTAACGGAGACGGAATAACCGATGTCGCTGTCTTCATCGATGGCTACTGGTTTATCGACATCAATGGTAACGGCCGTTGGGATGAAGAAGATTTGTGGGCCCGGATGGGGAATCATGAAGATCAGCCGGTCGTTGGCGATTGGGACGGAGATGGTAAAGATGATATTGGCGTCTTTGGACTTCAATGGCCGGGCGATGGTGAGGTCGTAGAGCAGGATCCTGGCTTGCCGGATGCTGCCAATAAACTGCAAAAGCATGTGCCTAAAAATGTTCCACCCACCGATGCTGCATCACGCCGCCGGTTATTACAAAAATCCTCACAAGGGCAAGTTCGAGCTGATGTGGTGGATCATGTGTTTAAGTACGGTCGTCAGAATGAAATTGCTGTGGCTGGCGACTGGAATGGTGACGGCGTAGTAAATATTGGAACTTACCGGGATGGCCTGTGGAGACTCGATCTAAATGGAGATGGACGTATCTCTGAAGGAGATGAAGTCGTTTCTCTCGGAAGCAGTGACGACCTTCCGGTCAGCGGAGATTTCAACGGAGATGGAATCGATGAACTGGGAATTTATCGCGATGGCACATGGAAGCTTGATTTAAACGGAGATAGACATTTCGATTCCGTAGACGAGGTTTTCCAGCATGGGAAAGCCGGCGATCGACCTGTCGTAGGTGACTTTGATGGTGATGGCATTGATGATATTGCCGTCTATCATGCTAATAAAGCGGGCTAAGGTCCCGGCGGATTTGGCTAGGAGTTCTTTAGCTCGTTTGCTTCATTGGTAATCTTCGCCAACTCGGCTTCTAACGCTTCCAGTTCACCTGGTTCATCGTTTTGTTGCTTGACGCACACAATTCGGTGTTGCAGATCTTTCTGTTTTTTGCGAATCACGGCCAGACGTTTCTTGGATTTCTTGTCCATCGTTCAGATTACCCTTCGTCAGTAGAATTGATGTCCACGGTCGTTGTCTCTGGTGCCATAAGCGTCGAGCGGCTGGAGTTGTCGGAATTTGGAATATCGCGTGCAACCCGAGGGGCGACATTCATGAGCCCTGCAAAGAGCACTACCAGAATCGCCGCCATCATATTGATTTTACCCCACTTGGCTTCCTGTTCCTGAAACTTAATGGCCACTTCACTTCGTCCCGATAATAACGAACTGACATAAAAGACAATTCCGACCAGGATGAGTTTTGCGGTAAAGGCAGCATGATAAATCGGAGTGGGTTTCGGATCACCCTTAAATGCGATGTACGCATTATAGAAGCCACTAATGATAATAATGCCAGCACAGATCATGATGACTTTCGCCCAGGTCCGCTTAATCTTCCCTTTGACGTCATTGGCATCATCGCTGTCTTTGAGGGCTGGGATAAGAGTGGTTTGCATGAAGATGGAACCGCCCACCAGAATGACTGCCGGTAAGATGTGTCCCCACCGTGAAAGTAGTTTGATGTAGTCTGTCGGTTCCATGATGCATACTCATTAGGAATGAATGGATTGATAAGTTGAACGTGCCAGCGCCTCGGCTTCCACTTTCGTGGTGATATTGCCGAGTAATTGTTGATCCCGCACTGTAGTCAGAACTTTAGAGAATGCGGGGCCGGGTGTCATGCCCAATTGGATGAGATCTGCTCCGCTTAACAACTCAGCAGGATTCAATTCCTGTTCAGCCAACTGCAATTTTTTTTCACAAAATGTAACGCCGTCTAAGACAGACTGGGTGGCTTCGGCGACCGCACGAGCTAGTTGTAATGTAATCGTGCCCCACTGGTGAATCAGGATTTTCTGAATCTTGGGCCAGGGAGTTGAACCGGCTTGTAGCAACGTCTCGAAGTTTTCGAGGATCCAAAACGTTGCTTCAGCAATGTCGTTGGATGCCTTCATGGATTTGATTGTTTTCTTCACATCCTTGGCCGATCGTTGCGGAGCCAGCGTGTGATAGAGTGCCGCAAAGGTTAAGGCGCTATGGTGCACCGGCAAAGAAGCTAGTACAGCTTTAGCAAGTTCCACTTGGTCTTCATCGGCAGTGGTATCAGGTAATACATAGGGCAGGACTCCTGTGGCTTGCAGCAACTCAAGACCCCGTAAACGATTGGGAGAAGCCAACGTTTTTTCCAATTCGACCAGAATACGTTCCCGGGATACCTGACTGAGTTTCTCAACGTACGTGCAGACAGCCTGAAGCGTTTCCGCTTCGATGTCAAATCCTAGCGTGGTGGCAAATCGAATGGCTCGAAAGATTCGCAATTTATCTTCTTCAAATCGCTCTGCAGGAATGCCGATTGCCCGGACGAGTTGATTTCTCAGATCCTCTCGCCCTTGAACATAATCAATGGTCTCCATAGTCAGAGGATCCAGGAACATTCCGTTGATAGTGAAGTCCCGTCGTTGTGCATCGAGTTCAGGCGTACTGTAGGAAACACGGTCTGGACGACGGCCGTCCGAGTAAGACACGTCTTCCCTGAAAGTGGCGATCTCGATGTTGCCCTGTTGCTTGGAACCAATCAACGTGATAACACCAAACGAGGCTCCGATAGCCAAGGTGCGGCGTCGACCAAACAGTTTGCGGATTTCATCGGGAACGGCATTGGTTGCTACATCGTAGTCTTTGGGCGTTAGCTGAAGGTGGTGATCGCGCACACACCCACCGGCCCAATAGGAGATAAACCCGTGTTGTCGAAGCGTTTCCACGGTTTCAACGGCAAACTCTCGGGCTTTTTCAGCGTCTATGGATTGCGTGCTGGCCATAGATAGAACATAACAGTTTGAATGATTTTATGTAGACGTCGAATTGTTGAAACTGTGATTTTGGAGAGTGTCACTTATGAGTGAGTTGGGTCTGGAGATTACCGTCGCGGAAACCAAGCAGTTATTGGAAGAACAGGCAGATTTTCACTTTCTGGACTGTCGCGAGCAAAACGAATGGGATTTCGTGAATATCGAGGGAGCCGAGCTTCTGCCGATGAGCGAGATTCAAGAGCGAGTGGCTGAACTGGAGCCTCATAAGGATCGCCATATCGTGATTCACTGCCACCATGGTGGTCGGAGCTTGCAGGTGGCTCAGTGGTTGAGAAATCAAGGCTATGATCAGGCGCAAAGCATGGCCGGAGGCATTGATGTCTGGAGTCAGGAGATTGATGGAACCAAACCACGTTATTAACGCATCATCTATGGCGGCATATAAGAAGGAAGATCAGAAATGACGACAGCGTTTGTGACAGGACCGACAGGATGCATTGGGGCGGCCACCGTGCAGTACTTACTGGACCACGGTATACAACGAGTGGTGGGCATGAGCCGCAAGAGGGATTTCAGTCGAATCGCAGCGTCTTATCATGATCGTTTGGAATTCATTGAAGGAGACATCACTTCGCTCGATCAGGTCCAGGAAGCGATTTCTTCGGTAGCACCCAATCTGATTATTCATTTAGCTGCCTTCCAGACTCCGGATTGTATGGCACGCCCGCTGCAGGGCATGGAAGTTAACGTGATCGGTACTCGGAACATTATTCAGGCAGCCAGTCAGTTAGGCAGTACGTTACAACGGTTGGTTTTAGCTTCCAGTTCTGCAGTGTACGGACCGCGCGAAATTTACCCGGGAGAAACAGTGACTACCGACGTCCCTTACCTACCTCCCAATCTCTACGGATTTTGGAAGATTTGTAATGAAGGAATGGGACAAGCGTTTCATCGTGAAACGGGGATTCCCACCGTTTGTATACGCTTATCCACTTGCTACGGTCCTGGGCGCGATTTGGGTATGACTTCGGCTCCTACTGCGATGTTGAAATGTGCTGCGGCGGGGCAGCGATTCAGGATGCCCTATCAGGGGCGCGAACATTTCCACTTTGTAGGCGATGTCGGAGCTGGTTTTGCTGAAGCCGCGATCAGTCCGTTTAAAGGATACGGAGCTTTCAATCTACGAGGAATCACCGTACACACGGAAGAGTTTATCCGAACGATTCAGCAGGTGGGCGGAGAGTTGGGATTGGAAAATGTAGACGTCGGCATCGAAGAGGGTGCTCAGGGAATGCCGTTTGTTAACGATCTGGATGCCGAGGCATCATTGGAGGCATTTCCAGCGATGTCGTTGACTTCAATTGAGGACGGAATTCGTGTTTCTCTCAAAGCATTCAAAGCGATGGCAGATGCCGGCGAACTAGAGGCTGCTTATAACCCTGGTGGCTAGGGAAATGTCCTGTCTTACGTTGTAGTAATGTCTGCCTATGAACGTAGGATCTTTTCTATTTTGGGTCTCTGAGCTAATTCGTCGATCAATTTGTCCAGATAGTGGCACTTGCGTGTTAGACGACTTTTGATTTCCACAATTCGATATCCACAGACATCCCTTTAATAAGTTGGGTTTTGGATTTAGTTTTGCTTGCTTGAAGAATTCTTTATGGAACATTTTATAAGGGCCCTCAATACGCGTCTCCCTTTCAACAACACCGAGCTCTTTTCGACCAGCTTCTTAATTACCTGCCCAAACGAACCCAGTGACTATGTTGGATTTTGATGCTGTCAAAATGCCGTCAGCAACCTCAACTTTTCTGTGCAGCCTACTTCACAAGTAGCCGATTGAGTCGATAATAACAGTGTCAAATCACACATGCGGATGTGGCGGAATTGGCAGACGCGCTAGATTCAGGTTCTAGTGCCCTTCGGGGCGTGGAGGTTCAACTCCTCTCATCCGCACTTCATAGAAACAGGGGTTTCCGGCATCACGTTGGAAGCTCCTGTTTTTTTTGTGGCTCTCCTGACTACCAAATGACTACCGTGACGGAAATTTCTAGCTCAATCGGCACTTGCAACGACCTCGCCATGATAATCGAGGCACCAACGCTTTACCGAATTTCCTCGCAGGATTTGAATTCAGCATCCCATCTAGTACAGAATGCTTCTCAATAATCGGCTGATTCTAAACAATACCATACGTGCTTACGAAGTAGATGCCCCTCAGGAATTAATGGATGGTCAAAAGAGCCACGATGCGTCATCCCTAAACGCTGCATGACACGTACAGATCGCTCATTCAAGGGAGTCGTGAACGAGACGATTTGCTTAAGTTTCAATTCGCCAAAAGCATACGACAAGCAAGCTTCAGCACCCTCTGTTGCCATCCCTTTTCCCCAATAATCAACGGCCAGCCGCCACCCTATTTCAACGGCCGGGGTGAATTCCGTTTCGTATGGAACTTGTTGCATTCCAATAAAACCCATCAGCTGATTATCGTCGAGATTTTCTGCTGCCCAAAAACCAAACCCGTGCAGATCAATCCTCGCGTTCATACGTTCCATCACGTCCTCAGCTTCAGCCGGCGACAGCTTTGCAAATTCAGGGAAGAATTCCATAACTCGTGAGTCGGCATTTATCGCAGCGAATGATTCCAAATCGGTTGGACGATACTTGCGTAATCCGATTCGTTTGGTTTTTATGACAAAATTATTCATACCGTTAATCTTTCAACGGTTGAGGCAATAAGTTGGGTCTTGGCATGTCTGCCGAAATGCCAAGAATAGCGATCATTGTGTCCGGCTTTGTGGTTTGAAGGTGATAGGCGTTGGGCATCTTGCCCGATACCGAAATCAAAACAGCTTTGCTCGACTTCAGTCGTTTTAACACTTCCTTACTACTGAGACGTTTACCATTCAGATTTACAATACGGCTTTGAGAATTTTCGCTTAGCTGTGACAGCGACGCCGATTCTGATCGATCATTAAAGATCAAAAGCTCCAGCGTGGTACTCTCAGCAGTCACCTTGAGTGTAGGCCATTCCAATTTCGGTCGGCGTTCGCCAACTACAAACCATCGAATTTTTGGGACCGTTAGCCTGACCGAATAATAGTCAGAGTCATTATCAGGAATCGCAATGGCACTCCCAACGATGGGTGGTACATCAGTGGGGAACGCCGGCGTTTCACCAGCTTTGACTGTATTAATCGTGTAAGAAGCAAGTATTAGAACAACACAAATTAGTCGCATCCTGATGATCTCCTAGGGAAAACTTTTTCTCTGATAACAGCCTCACTGCTGTCGCAGTCTAGCAAATATATTCGATTCCCCAAGCGACTATAAGAACAAACAGAATAAAAAATAGTGTCCAGAACGTACCTCGCAAAAATATGAAAGTGAAATGAGCAATAGCTTGTTGTTTGTTCACTTGGCAGAATCAACTTTTACCCTTAATAAACCGATATTTACTCAAGAGGGGAAAGCTTGATCTATGTGCAATTATTATCAAAAACTATCTATTAACATCTTGTTGTTAGTAATTTGTCCATCGCTTCCTTGCCTGGCACAGAGCCGTTCGGTCGAACCAGGTAGGATTGTTTATGAAAATCCTATCAATCCGGTGTCGATGAACACACTTGCTCTGCCAGAAGGACTCGACTCAGCCAAGGAAAAGGCTCGCGAATTCGAATTCGGCGGTGAATTCCGCATGCGTTACCACAATGAGAACAATCACCGGCCCTCACCAACTCTTGCCAACTCGCTTGGTCTAACCGGAACCGACGATGACTTCATACTATATCGCACACGACTGTGGATGGATGCAAAGTTTAATGAACGCCTGAATCTGTACGTCGAGATGCTCGATGCCGAAAGCAGTCTGGAGAACTTCCCATCGCGTGGTAATGAAGTTGACCGTCTGGATCTTCATCAGGCTTACGCTGACATCGCACTTAATGATCACCTCCAGGCAAAGCTCGGGAGACAGTCGGTTGATATCGGTTCAACGCGGTTGGTTGGTGAAGGGGAATGGGCGAATACTCGCCGAGCATTTGACGGCCTGCAGCTTTCTCTGGAAAACGAAAACTTTGACCTGGATGCATACTATCTTCATCCGCTATCCATGCAACGGCAAGGTTTCAATCAGACGAATAATGACGTCCGTCTGTATGGTATCAACACCCGCCAGCAGGTTAATGAAAAGATTACGCGGAGTTACTACTGGTTGTCGCTGGAACTAGATAATATCGATGCTCGATATGACACCTTCGGTTTCCATTCAAAAGGGGCACGCGGTGATTTGCTTTATGAGTTTGAGGGCGGTGTGCAGGCTGGCCGAAATCCTGATCAGACAAACCATCTGGCTGGTTTAGCTGTCATTGGATTGGGAACCGAGTTGCAAGGGAAAATACCTGGTCAATTGTGGGTTTACTACGAGTGGGCCTCTGGTAGTGATACTCCTGGGAATGGATGGCACCATTACTTCCCGCGCGCCCATCGTCATCTTGGATACATCGATTTATTTGGACGTCGCAATCTAAATGACGTCAATGTGCGATGGGATTACCAACCGACCGAGTCACTTGAACTGCGAGTGCACTATCATTATTTCAGTCTCGCCAATCGTGCGGATGTTCCCTACAACACCAACATGACTCCGTTTGCAGGACTCGGGGCGAATACGTCAGGTAGCAGCAGTTTGGGTCATGAAATTGACTTGCTGGCAACTCTGAAGCTGAACGAGCGGCTGAAATTCCAACTCGGGTATGCACACTTCTTTGCGGGTGCATACTATCAAACAACCCCGGGCGCACCTCATTCCGGTGATGCGCAATTCTTTTATACGCAGATGTCGTTGGAATTTTAAGCTGACGTTACGCCGGGGAAAGTCGAAAACAATAATCAGGAAACTATCCATTTATCAAAGTCTTCGGGCGGACTCTATTTGCTTCAGTGAGTATGATTGGTAGACTCAATCAGTAATTCAAGATGGAGCCAAAAAATTGAAACGACGAGACTTTCTCAAAACAACAGCAGGATCTAGTGCTCTCGGCTTAACGACTTCTCTCGCCCGCCCACTTATGGCGTTACCGGAAAATTCAAAATACAAAGCTACCATTGGTCTGCAGTTGTGGACCGTTCGCAACGAATTGAAGCAAGATAAGCAGGCAACACTAAAGTCGGTCGCAGATGCCGGTTATCAACAAGTTGAATTTGGTGGTGTCGATCAGGGCCTCGAACTCCAGACGCTCTGTAAGGACCTTGGCTTGAAAATGACGTCCTCGTTCATCAATTGGCAAGCTATTTGTAACCCGAAAAACAAAAATGCTCCTTCTCTGGAATCGGTGATCGAGGATGCAAAGAAACTGGAATTGAAGCACCTTGTATTTGGTTATATTGGCAAAAGCTTTCGTCAGACAGCAGATCAGTTCCACGCCCATATTGAACGCGCTAATCTATTTGGAGAGATGTGTAAAAAGGCAGGGATCCAATTGTGTTATCACAATCATGCTTTTGAATTTGAGAAAATCGAAGGTGACAAAACAGGATTTGATTTGTTCATAGAAGGTTTTGACCCGGAAAACTGCAAGTTTGAATTGGACGTATTCTGGGTGAAGATCGGAGGCTGGGATCCCTATCGAACCTTAAAGCGACTGGATGGTCGTGTTTCTCAAGTTCATCTTAAAGATCTTAAGTTAGGTTCTCCGATTTTCTATGACGAGAGTCAAGTTCCTCATGATTCCTTTAAAGAACTGGGGAACGGGTCGATTGATATGCGGAAAGTGATGAAGATTTCTGAAGCGATTGGTGTGGAACAATGTCATGTTGAGCAAGATCAGTCGTCTGATCCGATTAAGAGCATTTATCAAAGCATTTCGCATCTCCATACGCTCTGAGGACTTCCCAAATCTTAAATGAATCTCTTGCTCTATTAAGTTGTCTTTCTGTCCAGGCTCAATGGCAGGATATAGGTTTGGGAAGTTAATATGCGGTCGTCAAGCCTCCACGCAGCTTGATACTTTCTCTAGTCTGTTTTCTGCCGCCGATATAGGCCGATATTGAAATACCATTACTGTGCAAGTAATTTTTCATGTGTTAGGGTCAAATCCTGAGGTTGTCAGTACATCCGATGGAAGGAATGATAATGGGCATGTTAAAGAAATTATTGGTTTGTTTGATAGTATTCTCATGTTGGTCACTGATAGGTACATCCGGATACGCGGACGACTCGCTATCTTTTCGCACAATGACGTGGAATATCTGGCATGGCGGTCGTGAAGATGGTGAGAAAATTGGGCCACAACGTGTCGTAGAAGTCATCCGCCAAAGCAAAGCAGACATCGTTGCTATGCAGGAAACTTATGGTTCTGGAGAGTGGATCAGTGAACAGCTTGGGTTTCACTTTCACCCCCGTGGTACCAATGTGTCTATTCATAGCCGCTATCCAGTGCTTGAAGATATTTCCGTGTTTGAAAAATTCAAGTGTGTTGGCGCGTTATTGGAATTGCCGGAAGGTCGTAAGCTTGCTTTCTATTCAATTTGGTTGCCTTACAACAAAGAAATTTGGATAGAAGGTACCCGAGATGTTAATGACTTGGATTCAATAAAATCCGCCTGCGATGCTTCGCGGCAAGATTTACAGAAAATGTGGGCCTTAATTCAACAGCGACTCAGTGATGCTAAGTATGCAGATATTCCGATTGTGATAGCAGGCGATTTTAATAGCATGTCTCACCTCGACTATATCAAGCCATTCCGAAATCAGTTTGATGGTGTCGCAATCGACTGGCCCACCAGTCATATCCTGAGTGATGTAGGGTTTCGGGATGCATGGCGTGAGATTCATCCCGAAGTCAATCGCAAGGAGGATCGGACCTGGACACCACGCTTTCCGGAACAACAGCAGGATCGTATTGATTTTATCTATTACCGTGGTTCCCGGTTGGAAGTTCGAGATGCCGTTGTTATCGATGAACATGCTCAAAAATTTCCCTCCGACCATGCCGCATTGGTTACCGAGTTTTCCTGGTGTAAACCAACGTCATCAAATAGCCTACGTTTGGTCTCTTACAATATTAAGCACGGTTTGGGTAACGATGGACGCATCGATCTGGACCGCACCGCGGCATTGCTAAATAACCTACACGCCGATTTCATCGGTTTGCAGGAAGTCGACAACAAGGTCAGACGCAGTGGCATGATCGATCAGGCTCAAACTCTCGGCAAATCTTTGGGTATGAATTCCGCCTTTGGTTCCTTCATGGACTATCAGGGCGGTAAGTATGGCTTGGGGATTCTTTCGAAATATCCAATTTTGGCAGCAAATGAGATTAAACTGCCCACCGGAAATGAACCACGCGTGGCGTTGGCCTGTAAGGTGCAGCTACCCGATGATCGTGAAATTATGGTGGTTAACTTACATTTTGACTGGGTTAAAGATGATAATTTTCGATTTCAACAAGCAAAGGCACTGGCTAAATATCTGGACAATCTGACCCTGCCGTATGTGTTGATGGGAGACTTTAATGATCAACCTCAATCTCGGACATTAGACTTACTTTCAAAAGGTACTTTGTCTGCCGTCAAACCAAGTCAGGACCGCTTCACTTTCTCTTCGATACGACCGACAATCGAAATTGATTTCATTTTTGCCGCTCCCCGGAAAGCCTGGCAGTTTAGATTCAGTCGCGTCTTGAATGGTAAATTAACGTCCGATCATCGGCCGATTTTGGCGGTCCTTGAACTGAAGCCTTAAGCTAGCAGTCCGAAAACACATGATTCGAGCTAACGTTGAAGGCTTGCCGTTGATGTGTTTCTAAAAAACCTTGAACTCAAATACTGAATCGAAGCGGAGCTGTCCCATTCAGTTTCCGCGAAGGTTTGGAAAGGTTGATCTCATTTTGGCGGTGATAACAAGAACTTTCGTCTTTTGTATTTTTTGGTAAATCCACGAAAATACTAGATCCTAGTCTTTACTCTGTACTTTGGTACGGAGTTATAATTCTTGCATGGAACAAAAATTACAAGAACTAATGACGATTGGTGGTCTGGCCAAAGAGGCTGGGGTTGGCGTTGAAACTGTCCGATTTTATCAGAGGAAGGGGCTGCTCAGGATACCTGACCGAACGTCAGGTTTTCGAAAGTATTCTGAATTAGACCTGCGTCAGATCAGGTTTATCAAAAGAATTCAGGAACTTGGCTTCACGCTCAAGGATGCAGAATCCCTTCTTGAGATTACTTTTTGTTCCCCCAAGACACGACCACTTCTTGAAAAGGTTTGTAACGAGAAGATCGTGGAGATTGAAAAAAAAATAGCTGATTTGAATGGCATGTTGGTTGAACTACGCCAGTTTCACCAATCATGCGGTTGTGAAGCGTCGAATACTCTTCAATGCAGCCTTCTTGAATGTTTTGAAAACGATTGGGAATGCTGCGAGAACCCTAATAGGAGAAAGAAATGAAAGATTCTTGTGAATGCTGTAATACTGGCAAATGTATGTGTAAAGCAGCCGCGTGTAACTGCTGTTGCGGTTCTGAATCCTGTGGCTGTAGTTCGCAATGTGTCTGTGGAGATTGCTGCACTGCCTGTTGCTAACAGAAATTAAATCGGTTACTAATTCAGCGGCGTCTATTGGACGATCGAAACAGCGTAGGAAATCCCTACGCTGTTTTTTTGTGCTTGGATGATAGTTATGATGAAATAAAAGCTATTTGAATAAATGCCTCGGGCTGAGTTTAGATTAGAAGGTCGTAAACTAAACGACTCTTGACTATCCTCAAAATTACGTGGGTTAAAACTGATACAAAACACACTCGCTAGATGGGCAAATGCATTTGCTTGCCTTCCATAACGCTACTATCAACTCACAGATTGGATTTCATTACTATGACAAACCATCCACGCCGTCAATTTCTCAAAAAAACACTTATCGCTACTGCTGGAATTGGTTACCTTCCACATTTAGCCAACGCAGCCTATGCTCCTAATAAGTCTGCCAAAGGCATGAGATTTGGCTTGGTAACTTACCTTTGGGGTAAGGATATGGATCTTCCCACTTTATTGGATGTCTGTGAGAAATCCGGAGTTCTGGGGGTTGAATTGCGTACCCAACATGCCCATGGTGTTGAGCCCGAATTATCAAAGCTACAAAGAGCGGAGGTCAGGAAACGCTTCGCGGATAGCCCGGTAGAGTTGGTAGGTTACGGGTCCAATGCTCAATACCACGAAAACGACCCAGCCAAAGTCAAAGCCAATATCGCTTTGACAAAAGAATACCTAAGCTTGATGCATGATTGTGGTGGCAGTGGCGTTAAAGTCAAACCGAATGGATTTGTGAATGATGTTCCCCGAGAAAAGACCATCGAGCAAATTGGCTTGTCCTTAAATGAAGTGGCGAAATTCGGAAAGGAGCTTGGACAGGAGATTCGCGTAGAGGTTCATGGACGGGGGACAAGTGAACTGCCGGTGGTGCGTGATATCTTCAAAGTTGCCACGCATCCCAATGCCACGGTTTGTTGGAACTCCAATGATGTTGATCTCGATGGTGCCGGGCTTGGTGAAAACTTTGACATGGTGAAAGACCGATTTGGTAGTACCGTTCATATACGTGAACTCAATGTAGGTAATTATCCTTATCCGGAGTTGATGAAAAAGTTTAATGAGATGGACTATCAAGGATGGATTTTGCTGGAAGCACGGACCAACCCGGCCGACAAAATCTCAGCATTAATAGAGCAACGTGAGATTTTTGAACGGATGATTTCCTGATCCCTCATTTGCCTCCAAGTCGACTCCTTGAACGGAGTCGACAGTCTAGCGAACTCTAAACTAGCTACAATCAATTCCGTCAGTCTTTCAGTATGAATGAAATCCTGAATAGCCTTAAAAAATAAAGTACAGATAAGCGAGCGATAAGTGAAACAAACTAGCCTTAACACCTCAATTTTCTTTGTCATCTTCCTACTTGCCACTTCTGGCTTCGCCGCAGAAAGGCCAAACATTCTCTGGATTACTAGCGAGGATAATGGCATCTCTTGGGTGAGCTCATACGGTAGCACCAATGTTCGAACACCGAACATTGATCAACTTGCCGCCGAAGGATTTCGTTACAGTTACTGCTTTGACAATGCTGCTGTCTGTGCACCTACTCGTTCCTGCTGGATCACAGGCATGTACGGCATCTCTAATGGCACTCAACCGATGAGAAGTCGCAATGAAATTCCTCACGATAGAATCTCCTACTATCCGGACCTGCTGAGAAAAGCCGGCTATCACACCTCCAATCCAGGCAAGACGGACTACAATATCGGTGGTCGTGATGATTATGATGCGTGGGATGTTGGTAAAGGAGCAGGCACCATCTACGGCTGGAAAAAACGGCAAGCCAACCAGCCTTTTTTTGCAGTCGTTAACATTGGTGACAGTCATGAGAGCCGTGCTCATGGCGACAACGAGAATACCAGAAACGATCCCGCTGCAATGAGGTTATTCTCCTATCATCCGGACCTGCCTGAGATTCGCAAGACTTATGCTAAGTACGCTGATGCGGTTGAAAGAATGGATGAAAAGGTAGGAAGATGTCTTGCTGAACTTGAAAAAGACGGGCTCAGTGACAGCACGATCGTGATTTATAACTCTGACCATGGTGGAGTGCTTGCTCGCAGTAAACGTTTTTGCTACTCCAGCGGCATTCACTGCCCACTAGTAGTGCGTGTCCCGGAGAAGTTTAAGCACCTTTATCCGGCAAATCAGCCTGGCGAAGTGATTGACCGACTCGTCAGTTTTGTTGATATGCCGAAGACTTGGCTGAGCCTCGCCGGCGCAGAAATCCCCGACACGTTTCAGGGAACCGTCTTTTTAGGCAAAGGCATCGAAGAGGAGCCGGCCTACCACCTTGCTTTTCGCGAGCGTGCTGATGAGCGACTCGATTGTGTCCGTGTCATACGTGACAAGCGTTATGCCTATCACAAGAACTATATGCCCTATGCACCGGCTGGACAGCATCTCGCCTATCTCTGGAAGGCCGAAGCCACTCCGGCTTGGGAGCAACACCATCGTGAGGGTAAAACGAATGAAATCACCGGTCGGTTTTTCGAGCCGCGTGTTTCCGAAGAATTCTTTGACAACGAAAAGGACTTCGACAATGTATATAACCTTATCAAAGCTAAGAGGCATCAGGAAAGAATCGCCAAGCTCAAGCATGCCCTTCGCCAACGCCAACTAGAACTCTATGACTCTGGTTTATTGCCTGAGCAAATGCGTGTACGTCGTGCCAAAGAGAATGGGCTCACGATTTATGATATGGTTCGTGATGAGAAACTTTATCCGCTTGCCACTTATCTTGATGCCGCTGATTTGGCGCTTGCGCGGGATAAGACCAATCTTGATACCTTTGTAGATTACCTGAGCCACGAGGACGAAGGTCTACGCTGGTGGGGAATTGTTGGTTTGCATCTGTTGGATCAGCAATCCGCTCCCGCTACTGCGGCACTCAAAGCAGCGCTCAGTGACGACGCCCACGAAATCCGCATGATGGCTGCCTGGACGCTTGTCAAACTTGGGCAGTCAGATCAGGCGATCACCTGCCTCGACGACCTCCTCTTTGGAACATGTCACAATGAAGACATGCTGCATAACGTGCTCGAATGGATGGGGGAACCTGGCCTACCTTTGGTAAAGAAATACATTGAGAACGATGGTAATCGTCAGGGGCGCTATGGGATCGGGATTTTGGGCAGGATCGCTGAATTGAATGGGTGGTAAGCTCGTTGAAACGGTAGTCAGAACAAACATTTCTGCAGTGCACTCATTGATTTCAAAGGATAAGACTACCAATCCGAGCTTACCTAAAAACCTCTCGCTTCTAGGCCGGAGGTTTTTTAATCGCACTGATTTTATAGGCCCTATCCGATCTTGATCTTGTGTAAAACTACACGAAATTCTTACCGGCACGGGACTCGTCCAGATATTCGATTGGTTTTTCGCCAAAGGTACGGCGCAAAAGGCCTATTTGACCGATGTGAATATGCTCGTGGTGCGTAAGCCACTCTAGAGCTCCACCCTTCCTCGTAAAGATTGGGTGATGATCAAATTCAGGATCGTCAAAAATACAAGATTCAGTCAGTACGTCCGCAGGCATTTCCCTGGTTTCCAGCATCACCTGATCATGCACCAGATTAAGTACAGTGCGTAATTCTGTCGGGCTTGGATAGATAGTCGAGTCAGGAGAAACGACGGAGCCATAGCCAAACAGTTCGCGATAGGTTTCCGGAATGAATGCGGCGTCTGAATCTCGTGGACCACGCACTAGAAACAGCCCTAAGAAATATTCAGCAATCGCAAGGTGTCCAACGTTCCACGCGACATGTGTAATTCCCATCGGCATGTCAAACCATTTCTCATGATCGATTCGATCAATCATTTGAAGGGAAAGTATACGAGTGCGATGCAATTGGAAAAGTATTCGATCTTTATCAAACATGCTATTTATATAACTTTCTCAAATTAGCGAGGAATGTTTTTCGGTTGCGAGAATTATAGCTTAAATCAAATTCAGACAAATTCGGTAACTTGGATACATGTAGGGAACAGCGAGGCTGTGACTCGATTATCGGGAAAAGATGATTGGCAAGTTGTCGAACTGGAATTACGATAAGAGATTCGCAGTCTAAAAGGTTGAAGTATGATTATTCAAAAACAGTATAAGTTTTACGCCGCTCACCGAAATGAACAGTTATTGGACAAGTGCCGTAACCTTCATGGTCATCGCTATGGCCTAGTTTGCTTTTTTGAAGTCGAGCGTGATGGAGCTTTGTCGACTTTGTTCGGCGATTTTGATGACAAAATCGAACCGATGATCAAAGGTTGTTACGACCATTGTTTCATTGTGAATCGTGAAGATCCACTTTATCAGACCTTGTTGGAGCATCAGGAGAAGCATGGTGAAGAATTTCGCATGAAAGTGCTGGATTTTCCTTCGACTGTTGAAAATATCGCCTTCCAATTATTTACTGAAATTACCGAGCATGGCTTCCGTTTGAACCGTCTTGAACTTAGAGAGACTGATACTTCCGTGATTGAATATACTCGGGAAGACTGGGTGGCAGATTGTCGTTTGGATCTGAAGAAACAGGAAAAATCTTCGGGCTAATGTAGGTCCGATCTCTTTGCTTTGATGCCCCCAATAATAAAACACAGCCCAGACTCAGGCTGAGGTCCGGCTGTTCTTGCATCAGTGTTTAAAGCCTTATCTCTCGCGAGCAGGATAGAAGATTTACGCGAGATTTTATTGCCCTAATTAGGTGGAACGCGGGTGTTCCGGAGACTCTCTAAGTCTCTCGTTAACATTGTTGGTTAAAGTTCTATGTAGATTATAGAACCTGTGGACTTACTGGTGTAAAAAAGAAAAAAGTGCAGGTTTGCGCGTTATTACCACCAAGGACATTAATTTTAACTCAATGGATTTGCTATGAGCATGATCTCGCGTTTGTTTAGAGATTCCTCTTCTAATACTCCTCTGTCGGATCGGGAGAAACGTTTGCGGCGTCGCCGGTTCTTGAAGGGACTCGAAGATCATAGTCGTTCAATGCGAATGGAACATTTAGAACCTCGGTTACTGTTGGCGGGTGATTTTTTTGATACTGGTGCCCTGGAAATCTATCGAGATGGCGGTTTCTCTGGCGCAATTCCATCCACCGAGGGTGGTCCCTTCACCGAGGCAGGCTCCTTTTACGTTGCTAAAAAGGGCGGAGCAAAGATCGTCAAGGTGGATAATGCTGTCCTCGAGTTTGATGGTGTTGACGTTCTTGAATTCACTACCACAGGTTCGGGCGGTACGTCTGTTTTAGGAAAAGGCGGAGGAGCAAATTGGGAGCTCTTAACGACCGGTTCATGGACCATTAAGACAGATAGCTTACGCACCGAAACGGTAGATGCTGTTTCCGGTGATGGGGATTATTTAGACTTTGGTATTTTTGAATTTGACACGGCTAATTTCGGCTTTGCGAACAGTGCGTTGACGGTACAGGGGGGCTATCAGTTAGCCGGTATCCCGGGACTCATTGCTCCCTTCTCGTTTTTAGGAGGTGGTGCTCCTGAGTTTGATATTGAGGGCAATAATTACTGGCGGTTGGGACACTCCGGGAAACTTTTGACGACTGATGCTTCTTTCACGATTCCTGATATTACGTTTCCCCTAGTTCCCGGACTCTCGGGAATGGATGATCCTCAAGTAAGTCTTGAAGAACCTCAGATCTCCTATGTTGGCTCAGAAGACGTCTTTCGCCTTGCCGGTAAAGTTGGGATCGAAAATCTTTGGAACGGTATCACGATTCAGGGTGATTTCCTGGGGGATGATGAAGCACCGAAGTATGTGCAGTTATCCCAGACAGGAACGGGAGGATTACGCGTTGATACGGTTGGGACCATTGAACTGGAGCCTTTTGAGATAGGTACCGGCGACAAAGCTATTACGATTGCCGGTAATTTAGAGATCAACACGATTGACGAGGAATATACAGGTAGTCTGACTTTAGAATCTGAGGCGATAGGGGATTTTTCCGGGATTGCGACATTTTCTGGCGGAAAGGTCGAGAGTGTAGCAGCAAGCTATGCAAAACAATGGGCGTTAGGTAATACCGGCGTCTTTTTCCAGCAGGCGTTCCTTGGACTTGATGACATTGATGATTCAATGGATTTATTTGTCGGAGCAGAGGCGACGTTGGGTCCGGAAATGACAGTTGAAATACCAGCGATTATTGCCGGCACAGATGATCCTCTGGAAGCTGATTTTAGCCCGGCTACGATGTCCCTTGTGGGAAGTGCAAGTTTGGCTGATTTTTGTAGTGTTTCGACTTCGATGACGCCACCATCAACATTTGAAGATTGGTTCGAAGGAAAACCACAAACAACAGGTTTTAACTTGCTAACCGCCGAAATAGATGATGAGGAATGGTCGCTGGTGACCGGTACTTTAGATGCAAACTTTGATTGGTGTGAGGGGGTTATTGACGGGGATGCTACCGTAAATATCGGCGATGGACTGGCAGCTGGAACACTCGAGGCGAAAATCTCATTCGATCCACAACTTAGTGTTGAGCTGAAAGGTAATGCCACCATTGAATTAAGTCGGTTTGATAGTTGGCTACCGGATCTGAATGGTAATGTTGTTGTTCAGTACAACGATAACAGCAACGATCACATTGCCGCCTACAGCGAATGGTGGGGAGGAGATTACGGGTTCATATATTGGTTGGAATCTGGTGAATTCAAACCAATTATCAATGGCAGTTATGCTGGCTCGTTTATGGAAGGAGAACATGATCCTAGCGAGTTAAATGAACATGGACATTGGGAATATGACACTAAGAATTGGGATGAGCTGTTATTTGCGGTGACCTGGGAAAACATAACACCGGTGGCAGATATTGAAGCTAGACTGCAACTGGTAGATGACAATGGTGTTGCCTACTCGATTGATCCGGATGATCCCAATACGGATTTTGCGATCACAAGAATGAATCCGGATGTAGAACCGGTTGGAACAGAAGAATTTCATGCATTTAAAATTGAGTCAATTGATCCTTTATTTGACATAAATCAGGATTGGACTTTACGTTATGTACCCAGTGGTGGACCCATTGTCCGAAATAACTTCAATTTTACTTCCGCAGGATTGTACAGTAATGTAAACGCTGCATTCTCACAGCTGGCTGTTGGCCCCGTGGGAGCGGGTGACTATGAGGTCGATTATGAGGTGGTCGTTCCGGATCCGACATTTCGAATTGACTTTTATGGCGAGGATCAGGATACCGGGAATCGAGTATTAATAAACTCGGTGGAAAATATTGATAACGGTAGCTTTGTTATCGATGACAGTTTGATACCCAGTGGTAGCTATAACTTAGTTGCATGGTTGCAAGATACTCCTAATTCACCTGTTTTATGGGTGCCTCTTCCCCAGACAGCTGGAAGTTCCTTTGTTGTTGATAATCACAATCCGTTTTTTGATTTAGAGGCCAGTGAAGATCTCTACTCACCAAATCCTAATGATGAACTAAACGTTATTCTTGAGGGTAAAAAATACTTCCAGTTCACGGTCGTCGCTCGTGATATTGATGGTGATCCTTTAACCTATTCGTTGGTGAACCCGCCAAGCATGGTGGGAATCGATTCGAATACAGGATTGGTAACCGTTGTTCGGGATTACACCCGATTGGGGCCTTATACGGAGGAGTTCACGATTAGTGTCTCTGATGACTCCGGCGGGACCAGTGAGATTGATGTGAAGGCTGATATAGTTCCCGACGGCTTGCATCCCGCTGATTTTATTCAGGCGCTTAATCTGGTGGGCCATAAGATTCAAGATGTCGCCAGTCAGGTTACCGTTCCCAGTGGTATACCTTTTATTAGTAACGCCTACAGCCAAACAGTCAGTTTTGCAGATACATTCCTTCAAACCACGACAGCATTGTTTGAAGATCCTCAGTTGCTCTTAATCAGGTCTGCTGACGTTATTCCTTATGATTATAGTGTCAACGGTCAAGAGGCAGCGTTTTATGTTCAGTTGGACTCCAAAACAGCCTATAAGTTGGAATTGGATGCCAACGTAACCGACGCTGCCGGGTTGATTACGGAACTGCGTCAGGCATTGGATAATGCGGGTGCAGTGGAGTTTCCAGGGGTACCCGGCCCGCGAATTTTGGAACCTGTGTTACAGGTCATAGACGGTGAAGAGTGGGTTGTTATTAAGCCAGTCAAAAAAGGGGTTTACGACCAGCTGCTCTTAAGTAATTTTTATGTAGAATCCAACTTACTGGAAACAGTTGCACCGAACGGAATACTCCAGAATGACTTGTCATTGCAGGTAAGTTTGGAGCATGGAGACCCTGGTCTCCCACCTGATCCGACTAATATAGATCAGGTTGATTTTACGATTTCTTTGGCAGCTTCGGAGACTGCCGAGAATGAGAGTTTTGACGATTTGCTTGAGCAACTACAGGCCAAATTGCCCGTCCTGGGAATTGGTACTAATCAGTCAAATCCACTTCGTTTTGAACTTTTTGAAGACCAGAGCGGTGACCATAGGATTGTCCTTTTAGGCACAAGTAAATCAACGGTCGTGGAACTCGATTTGGTGAACACTACCGCCGGCCCGTTCTATTTATTTGATGACACCGTGGCATCGATCACGGAATCGGATTTTAATAATCCTCACGGATTTGAACCGCAACTGGCTCACTACCAATTTACGTTTAATACGGTTCAGGAATTAGTCGATCAGATTAACGACTTTTTTGCTGATGATCCGGCAATTCCCGATGACTTCCATCTGAATTGTCCGGGCGCTGGTTCTGAATGTTTGACGCTAACTCATGATCAGAATTCAAATGAATTACTGTTTGAGTTTCATTTGGAAGAGACTTGGTCTACGTCAGTTCCACTCGATTTCACTGAGCCTTTAGATGTGGGGAATTTGGGGACGGTTGAAATTGTTGGTGCGGGCGCTGTGGATGTCCAGTTAACAGCAGAATTGGATACAGCAATCGGGATCGATATGACTCCCGGCGGGCGATTAATGCCATTAGGGTATGATACGTTGTTGTCCGAGTTGTATAACTACGATGGTCTACGCATTGATGTGTCTCTAGAAGCGAATCAGACTCCTCCGGATTTTAATCCGACAACGTTTGACTTGCCTTTGAAACTGTTTGGATCTTTTACGAATCCGACGTCCCCCGCAATATATACAGTTCCAATTTCGACAAACGGTAATACCAGTATCGAAATGTTAGCCGAGGATGTTGATTCATCGATCAAGGAATTTTTTGCGAATACGATTTACGAAGGCAAGATACGGGCTGCTGCTAGTCAGGCTGGAAAGATAGTACTAACCAATACAGATGCTGTTATCAATAAACTGGAGTTGGATCAAACGGTATCTGAACTAGGTTTCACCGATGTAAATCAACTTATTAGCAAGCGGGTCGATTTAAAGGTGGTCGTGCAGGATGATATCCTGCACGCGACGCAAGCTATAGCGGATTCACAATTGCCGACCGTATTGTCGGAAGATCCTGTTTATGGAACGAATCCTTATAAGATCTCTCTGGAATGGAATGACCCAGCCAGCCCTGCTTCCGGAGTTCTTGCGCCCACGCTGTATGATGTGACCTATGATCAGGCAACAGAAGATTACAGCTTGAAGATCTTAAATCCTGTCGCCGGCCTAGACTATTCGATTGAATATGATTATTTGAATCCGGTGAGCCCTACGCCTTCAAAAACGTTTGAGGTCATTCTGGATGATACGCTAACCGTTGGTGATGTCATTGCCGCGATCAATGACACCACCGACAATGCCGGCTCACTCGCCGAAGACGGAACCCCTTTGACATTGTCGGATCTCCTTTCGGTCAATCTAAATGCTTATCGAGGGCTGGAAATTGAAAGTGAATATAACTTCCAGATTGTTGAGCCAGACTTGCTCTTTAGTGATTTGGAACCGATCCTGGGAGAGAGTGCTGCAGCAGGGAATGGGACTTTATCAACGATTGATGCGTTGGGGCTTACTGGCACCGTTTCCCAGTCAGTGCCGACTTTGGATCAAGTAGATCCTGAATATATCGAAATTAGGGGTGGTTATCGCCTAGATGGCTCTTCGCTTGACAAAAGGCCTCTTCATCATCGGGTCTGGGTAAGAGAGGACAGTGAAGCCGAACCAACGGTCAGTTTGCATGCCGAGTTAGAGATTGATGATGCGAATATCACCGCATCCTGGGGGATCGTTGAAGCCGTAGGTGAGCTGTGTTTGTATGCTGATGCTGAGTCGAAGGTCTGGTGGACTGACCCGGCTTATCGACAGGCAGATAGTAAACTCTATCTTGATGAGTTGACGAATTCTCCGGTGAAGGATTGGTTTGATGCTGATTGGCTGTCTTTCAATGTATCTGACTGCAACCATAATCCCGGTATTGATAACATCGGGACCGATGGTGGTTCTGCGGAGCTTGATTTAGATCTTGCCGTGTTAGGGCAATCGTTGGTGAACGTAAATGCGACGGCGTCTACCGATCCGGGTAAGAGTATTGGAGAACCGGATTGGTTTAGTTGGAATGTACTAGTCACTAAAAGCGGTGGTGTGAATGGATTCTCTCAGGGCCTCACTGTAGATGCGGTTATTCAGGCCGTCCATCAAGGTGTTGAGTTTCTTCAGGATAAGGCAACAGGCAATGATCCGGATTGGGATTGGTTAAACAAAGACCTGCCTTTGGCAAATCGTTCGGTTGCTGATGGATTAGATTTCCTTGATGATGTCCTGGATAAGATTGATCAATGGGTATATCAGGTCGATACAGCTCAGTTGTCAACGGTGATTGCTGAATTGAAATCACTGGTTCACAATCTCCCCGATACAGTTACGGATGAGCTAGGTTCTACTTTTCAGGTCAAGGAACGAGTAAAGGATAAAATTGATCGAGCGATTGACTTTCTGGAGAACGCATTAAACGTCGAACCAGAGCGTCTTTTGTCACGGCTGATTGTCTCCAGCAGTTTTTTGCAGTCCCTGGTTGGACAGCGGGTTTCGCCAAGTGACTCTAGTGCATTTGATTTTGGTGAGCTTGTTCCTGAATTAGTTGATAAGCCAAATCCACTGGATGGAAAAAATTATAAGTGGGGCTTTGATACAACAGGTGACGGAGTCAATGATCTCTTTTTTGAGATGGATGAGTTTAGCCCTGTAGGCTTGATGTTTAAAGATCTGCAGGAGAAGGCTCTTGAGATTAAAGAATCCATACCCTCGATGGCTAATTTAATTGAGAATCTTGGGCCCCGGTTGGAAAATGAGTTGTGTGAGGCCGTCTATGATGCTCAGCAATGTGACGTTGACAACCCATTTGGCATTGATTTGAAACTGGGGGATGTTGATTCTGATTCCATCGATGACACGATTCTATTGGGGTTAAGATATGATCCGCAGGGACCGTTGGCATTTGAGCGTTTCACTCCCCATTTCGATGTTGCTGATTACGGTCCGATTGAAATAGATGTCGACGGCGATGTAGCTTTGACGGTGGACGGATTTGTTCAACTTTCGATGGGAGTGACCTCCGCTGATACAGGTTTAGAGTTTTTTCTGATCACCGACGGGAATGCGCCTATTGCCCCTACGGCTGCTCAGTTCAATGCAAGCGTGCTGGGTGAAGTGAGTGCCAGTGTCGGATTTGGGGCTTTGTCCGCTTTGTCCGGCGAGATAGGTTTGTCGATTGCTGAAGCTGCTGTCGAAGAGCATGTGGTTAACGCTGGCCAGATTACTCTCAACTCTGCACCGGAGCCNAGTGATAATGGATCTTACCTTTTCATTTATGANGCTTCAGGTNCCAANTTGATTTCGCCGGATCAATATGAGGTTAATGGTGCAACCGTGTCNTTTAATGGGACCGGATACTCGACNGTTACGGCAGTCTATAACACNCAGACAATTGAACCTCCTACCCTGATAGCTGGTGGACTTGCCGTTGGCTCAAAATCTCAGGCCTTTACACCTCAGGGTGGCACGGCAGCCAAAGTTCATTTGGTCAATNCTTCTACCATGGAGGTAATTGACGAGAATGATTATGAGTTGGTAGATGACAGTGGCATCAAAGTAAAGGCCATCGCAGATCTGTCAGGCAGCGATCTCTATCTCTCCTATATGCCCGAAATCGTGGTTCAAACCAACACACTTAATTTACCACCGGGGCAGCAAACGATTAGTTTTCCTCAAGGCCCGCTTTCCCCTCTTTTTGGCTCTAATCGTAATCTGAGAGGAANCAATCAGAATGAAGTNATAACGGTTACNGAGACAGTNTCCGGTGATCCCGTAGNTTTTGAGATGACAGCAGCTGTAGATCCAACTTATCCGAGCGGATATCGTTATGAGTTGGCCATTGNTAATGCTGATTACGATNCAACTTTAAGTTACGAAATTTCTTATCCGACCCGGCAAACTTTCTTTGATGGAGCAGGTCCGGCCTCGATCTATTTCGATCTGAATAATCCAAANTATCTCAATGACCCGGCTTCGACTCCTAATTTAAATCCTTTTGGCGGGGTNAAAATTAGTGAACTGANCGAATACCAGCCTAATCTGCTCTCCAGCGTATTTGCGACGGCCAGTGTGGATGCGGAGATTTTGGGTAGCTCGCAGGCGGACGTTGCTTTCGCAGCGGGAATGATGGTAGGGGATTCACCTGAAATAGACGAAACACAGTTTGAATTTCGAGCAGGAATCGATGCNGATGCCTTAAATNATATGCTCTCTAATATCGACTTTAATCTGAAGACGATTATCCAGGGNTTAGAAGCGTTTCTGGAGCTATTGGAAACAGGGCTTAAAGAGAAGACGTTAGCCAAACTACCTTTGATTGATGCGAATGATCTTGATAACGCAGCCGAGTTTGTACGTGAACTTCGTACCGGTTTTGTGGAGCCCATTCGGGAACGACTCTGTAAAGCGGGGGGGCAACCGCTGTCNGTCCTTGAAGGTGAATTGGCAGCCTGGATCTTTTCGGCTTTAGGTCCGGGGTTGGAGTCAGCTAGCAATGAAGCAGATGGTTTCCAAAGTTTGTTCAAAGATCTTGCACTCGGAAACGGCGAACCTGATTGGTTAATCAAAGCAGGACTTGGTTTGATCAAGATGGAGGACTTTCGTTTTTCCAACACTGTTTTAGCGAATGCTAGTCAAATAGAGGCCAAAGCTCCATTTAATTCCGGGGGTGATATTCAGTCGTTCATCAGGGACCAAGTTAGAGCTGGTGACACTTATGTTTACAAGCGTCTTGGANATGACTGGCTACAAGTCACCATCCCTCAAAACGACGACTATGCCCTCTTCAAGGCCATTGTCCCGGTTACCTTTGGCGAAGAAGGAGACAAGTTTGAAATTGGTGATATTGGTTTTCTGGATGGAGCGGAGTTAGTTGGTGGCGGCACGGCTCGTATTGGTAATGTTCCGTTAGGTAAACTCTATGAATTTGATGTCAATTTCGACCATGGGTTAAAAGGTTTACCGTTCGAAGTTGAAGGGGATCCAAGATTGGAAATCGATTTTGATCTTGGTTTCGANCTGGGGATTGGCGTAGATAAAAACTCCGGCTTCTACTTTATCACCAACGATGAGTCAGGCGCACATCAGGGAAAA
Organism: Rhodopirellula sp.; assembly: GCA_002701385.1. Classification (GTDB taxonomy): domain Bacteria; phylum Planctomycetota; class Planctomycetia; order Pirellulales; family Pirellulaceae; genus UBA721. The sequence goes on from NZVD01000074.1 coordinate 36,385, forward strand.
GAACTGGACGTGGCCCTGGATATTGGCTTTCCCGATGATTTTGCAATGGGGATTGATCTGTTTGGGCTGACGCTACAGGCCGCAGATAATGGAACGGGTTTAACGACNGATTTNACGGTCGACATTACCGATTTNAATACCGATAACCATCTGACNTTTAATGAGATCAGTTCACATAGTTTCGGCGACTGGTTTGTTCCTGAATTAGCGGCAGAGGCCANTTTAGATATAACTCTTTCAGCNGAGATTAATTCGNATATTCCATCGATCGCGGCTGATTTNNGAGCTGGTTTGGCATTCTCACTNGTGGTNGANAATGGTGAAATCGAAACNGANTTNTCAACGACCGCNATCGGNTTTTACGATGTNCAACTTGATNTGGGNGATTTCCTNACNAAAACNATCGGGCCGNTATTNAAGAAGGTGGATTCCGTNNTGGATCCGGTGAAGCCCATTGTTGATTTTCTAACAATGGAGATCCCCGGGATTTCAGATGCTTCGAAGATGGCGGGTAATGGNNCGGTGCTGGTGATGGATCTGGCCTTTGCCAAAGATCCGGAAATGGGAGANAAAGCTCGTCAGTTTGTTGGGATAGTGCAACAAATTATGGATGTGGTNGAGATGCTTGCCAGTTTTGAAGAAGGTGAAAGCATGGCCATNTCTTTTGGAGATTTNGGNTTTGGGCAGGCCGGAACATCCGGCGAGGATATTAATNTACTGGAAGAGCCNTTNCCTTCTAACTTAGGCAGTACGTTAGACGATGTTTATAACGAAACCGGTGGNGCATCCGCNGAGGATGTGACNGAACAGGCNAATAACGGTTCGAACACAAAGGTATCGGCAGGATTTGCCAAGATTGACGAAGATCCCGGTCCGCTTGGTTTAGCCGGTCTGGGTATCCAACTGGATATCATTAAAGATCCCATGAATATCGTTAAGCTTCTTACCGGTCAGACTGCTAATCTGGTGAGTTGGGATATTCCCCGGTTTGATCTGATTTTTGAATACTCACAGGACTTCCCGATTATTCCGGTACCACCGATCAGCCTGGGGATTGGAGCAGACTTTGGTTTGTTTGCTGATTTCTCTGTTGGAATGGATACCCGCTTTAAGCAGACAGGTAATTTCCTGGATGGTTTCTATTTTGGTGATCTTGAAGGTGTGCACACGGGTCCCGATATTGCTGAACTCGGGATAACCATTGGGGCTCAGTTACGGGCAGCACTGGATCTGTTGATCGTTAAAGCGGGCGTTGAGGGTGAACTACGCGCAAACATTGACGCGAACTGGGCAGATACCAATGATGATGGAAAAATGTATCTAGACGAGATGGCTCAGATTATCCGACAGGATGGATTTGAATGCTTGTTTGATATATCTGGCGAATTGCGAGCCTTGGTGAATCTGTTCTATGAGGTGGATCTATGGCTTTGGTCGACCAGTGGCGAAGTTAATATCGTGGATGTCCTTCTTTATGAGTTTGAATTGCAACATTGTCCTAAGTCCCGGCTTGCTCATGTGTCCGAAAATGGAGAAGTGGAGTTTGAGACGCCCGGCGGAGAAGTACTTACATCAGGTACAGACTGGCTGATTATTCATGCCGGTGAATTTGGTGATATGCGTGGAGGAAGCAGTTCCGATACTCACGAATACTATGAGATTCGTTATGCGGGGGGAGTGGAACCTGAATTGACGATAGAGTTCAATTACGGTGATTTGACGGAAAGTGTTACCTCGGATCTGACAGATATCGACACGATATATTTTAGTGGTGGATACGGTGCAGATACTTTGAAGCTATCCGGTGACTGGCCGAGTGATGTTTCGGTATTGTTCGACGGTGGTGATAGCTCTGATACGCTCCTGTTGGAACAGGGAGATTATACGATCGCTGCCGGTACACCTGATTTAATTGCATTGGGTGGTTCCGGGAATGACGATTTGCTGGTGAGTGCCGGAACCGTAGCCTGGGAGTTATGGGGCGAAGCTGGCAATGATACGATTGAAGGAAGCTCTGCCTCAGACGCCATATTTGGTGGTGCAGATGGCGATGTGATTAAGGCCGGCTCTGGTTCCGACTTTGTCGATGCAGGCAGCGGGAATGATAGGGTTTATGCTTTTGATCCAGCTTTCAATAACGCTGAAGCAGATTACGTTTTGGGAGGTTCTGGGGATGACTATATCTGGACAGGCCAGGGCGATGACCAAGTTGATGCCGGAACAGGAAATGATGTCGTCTATGCCGGTGCAGGTAATGATGTGATCGATGGTTCTGCTGGAAATGATAATCTTTATGGTGAGGCAGGCGCGGACACGATTCTGGGTGGCTCAGGAAACGATAATTTAAGTGGTTGGGTTTCGGTCGATGCATTACTCGAAACCAGACCAGAACTGGCATCGGATTATTCAGATTTAGCGGCTCTCTCTCTTATCTCAGATGCCGACGGTATTTTGTCAGCACCTTCTTCGCCTCCATTGTTTCTGGGAATGGATCTCGCAGACCAAATTGCAGGACAGGATGGAGATGATGTAATTCTCGGATATGATGGTGCCGATTTACTCGCAGGTGGTGCTGGCAATGACTTCATTGTTGGACACGAAGGTGGGGATGATGAGCAATTGTACGGTGGCTTCGGAGATGATGTGCTAATTGCACACCTTCTTGGTAGTGTTGACAGCACAGACAATCATCAGCTTTACGGTGGACCGGACGACGATTACTTTTGTGGGACGCATGGTGACGACAGGGTTTATGGTGGAACGCTCATTGATGCCACCACAACGCTCAACAACGGCGGTGTGGTGTCGTTGAAGCCGATTCTTTCCGGTACCAATTTTTCTGGATTGGCGGCCTCTTATGCTTCCAAATCATGGGCAGGCAACTATCCCCCTCAGGATTACGAGATTTTGCCGGCCGATCTGGAGAATCCGCCGGCCAGTAATGGGGCCGCGTTGACACGACCTGTCTGTCATGTTGTTGTCCTGGACGGCTCGGTGGTTACTCCGGAAGTTCTCGAAGCCCCTGATCCATCAACAACGAAGTCCCTGACAGGTTTTGTGTACCTCGATGCCAATGAAGATGCGCAGCGTGGTGAAGACGAAGAAGGGATCCCTGAAATCATCGTCCAACTACAGGACCGCGAGGGTGAGATCGTTCTGGAGACGATGTCGGGAGAAGATGGCTCGTATGGATTCGATAATGTAGATCAGGGTGACTATAAGATTGTCCAGATTCTGGATGCCAGTGGAGTTTATTTGCAGCTCAGCCCGCCAAACGAGCATAGTGATCAGAATGTGTATGACGTGGTTGTGTCAGCCGATGAGCAGGAGTTTGGTTCATTCGAGTTTGGGAATAAGCTCGAGGGTAAGGTAATTCAAGGCCGCAAGCTTAGTCTTAACAGTACGCATACGGAAGTAATCGAGAAGGTTTTATTTGGCGATCCTCTCCCAGAATTGTCGGTAATGTACAGTGAAGAGCTCGTCTCCGATCAGGCGGCTTTTACGCACACCTTTGGCGCTTCGATTGCAGGAATCAATGGTTGGGAAATCTACCTCTATGACACCGACTGGAATCTGCTTGATTCAACCTTCACTTCTACGGTGGATCGTAATGAAGACGGCCAAATTACGCCTAGTGAAATCGGTTGGTATGAGTTTGACCATTTGCCTAGCGGCCAATATATCGTTTCTGAGCAATATCGTCCCGGCTGGGCGCAAGTGTTGCCTCCCTTGTATTTCGATAATGCCATTACTCCGGTCAAGGATGATGGTTATAGCTGGACTAATTCTTATGCTCAGGTGAGTCAACTATCGGCTGTTCCCGACAAGATCGATTTGGAATTGAATCTGAATCATGACAACGTCGGGGAGCTTCATATGTGGCTTGAAGCACCGGGTGATGGAGTCAATCCAGGTCCTCGTGTTCCACTTACATGGCAATCACAGCGGGATGTTCAGGATCGTCGTACGGCCGAGTACCGTGGTTATGGCTTTGGTGTCGAGCAGGGTGATCTACTTGATGCTACCGGCGGTGGAAAATCGACAACCTTCACAACAGACTCCAACGCTACAGATATCGAATTGGTCGCGATATCCGGAGTTTCCGAGGTAAGCGATAGTACGCTTCATGACAGCTATACCAATCCGGAATTTGGTAGTCTGCTAAATTTGGGAAGTACCTCTGCGTATGAAGGGCAATGGCGTTTAATCATTGAAGATGTTGAGGAAGGCAACTCAGGCGAATTACTTGACTGGACGTTACATTTCTACGGGCAAGAAGACGAGAAAAAATCTTATCCAGGAGGGGTTAATCGTCATTCTATCCAATCGGCAGGTGTACGAACCAGCTATGTGGTGGATATGTCGGTAGACGAACCTGCGATTGTTTCTGGTACTGCTGGAGAGAAAGTAGCCGTTACGCCGGACTTACCGGGAGGGCCTTACTACCATTTTGGTAATTACCAACTGGTGGGTGATATTTCCGGCACCAAGTGGAATGATATCGATGGCGACGGAAAACGAGGAGCTAATGAACCAGGGATTTCAGGGGTAAAAATTTATCTCGATCAGAACGATAACGGGGAGTGGGATTACGCCGATTCCAATGCCAATGGTCAGTGGGATGCCAACCCTTTAGAGAGCCATGAACCGTTCGTTTATACCGATGCCGAAGGTAATTACACATTTGTAAATATTCCAACAGGTGAACATACCGTAAGAGAAGAGGCACCGGAGCATTGGCAAACTTCACCGCTGTTGCTTTACAGTGAGAATTTTGAAAGTGAACTCAATTCAGAGTTTAACGCTGTCTGGAGTTCCGATACGTCTGCGACTAGCTTGTTACAACCGCATGTTGCTCCGAGTGGCGTAACGTCGTTTTTAGGAGATTTTACAAATGATAGAATTGAGCTGGACCTATATAATTTGCCGGCGCATCAGGATCTTCGTGTTAGCTTTGATCTCTACGTACTGGGCTCCTGGGATGGTGACCACGCATTCCAGGGAGAAGACCGTTTTCGCTTTTCAGCCAATGGAAATCCGTATTTAGTTGATACTTCTTTTAGTAATCATGACGCTCGTGTAGTGTCATGGCAGAATGCGAATAATCCACTGGATGTCGAAGTGCAGGAAACACCTGGTAACGTAACTACAAAAGATAGTGAGCTTCTCTTTAACTTTGTGGCTCAAAACGGCGCGGTTGATTTATCAGTTGTAGAATCCGATGTTGTTTCCAGTCAAGGATATCTGGATGTGACTGGTGACGGACATATTTCTCCCGCCGATGTGATACGTGTATTTAATCAGTTGAGTCAGGGGGAGGCAGAAGGCCGTATCGTGGCGGGGGGAGATTTGAAATCTCCTCAGCGGACTTTTGAACAGTCCTATGGTCTCAATGCTGTCGGAACGCCTGTCATGCAATCAGGTGAAGAACGCTATGCTCCGCGCACCGGCGCCCAGCGCACTATGGATTTTGGGAATTTGTCGACGGATTATCCATTGCCACTGGAGTTTGCTCACGGAACAGCAGCTCATAATACACTTGGCTATGACATGTATGGTCGTTCAGCGCAGCAGTCAGAGGACTTTTTGCCGGCCGATACGACTTATCATTTTGAAATTGATTTGAACCATGATTCATCACACTTGAATCTGATCTTCGAAGGTTTAGGTTTGACCAACGACGGTAAGACTAATTTCGAACGCTGGGGTATCGATAATATCCGCGTTCTAAAAAATCACCATGTGGTAACGGTCGAAGCTGGTCAAATAGCTAGGGGCATCGACTTTGGAAATCAGGATTTACCCGATAACGTGGTGACAGGTACTAAATATCGTCGTTACGATGGCCAGGATTATCCAGGCTCGGGTGTCTTTGTCTATGCAGATATCAATGCAAACGGACAGTGGGATGCATCGGAACCCAACGATATTACCGGAAAGCACGGTCAATATCGACTCGAAGGTATTCGTACCAATATGGTGACAATTCGTGAAATTCCCAATGAGGGTTGGGGGCCTCTGGAGCCCGGTAACGGTGAAATCGATGTCGAGTTCAAAGACGGAAATGAACAAAATAACATTAATTTCTACAATGGACCGTTTACGACCATTTCCGGGATGAAATGGAATGATCAGGATGCCAATGGCAAGCAAAATGGGCAAGAAGGTCTTCTAGAGGGCATTACTATTGGCCTGGACCTTAATAATGATGGCACCATCGACCGGACCACAATGACTTCCAGTGAAGGTGTCTATGAATTTACGGGAGTGGCCCCCGGAAAGCATCGTGTCGTTGAGTTTGTGCCTCTCGGTTGGTCGGCAGTTTATCCAGATTCTGGCGAACACATTATTGTTACCCAGATAGGAGTAGATTACTCCGGAGTGAACTTTGGGAATCAACGTGAGCCAGTTGTTTCAGGAACTAAATTTATACAGAGTACCCGCGGTGGAGAGATTGTTTCACAGCCTGCCGCTGGTTTTACAATTTATGCGGACTTCAACAATAATTTACAGTGGGACGCTGGTGAACCCAGTGCGGAAACGCTTCCGGACAATCCCGTGACTGCGAATGTCAACGAATTGGGAACGTATCAATTAAGTGGTTTTGGTGGTCGCGATTCTGTAGTGATCCGTGAATTGGAAGCATCGGGTTGGCAATCGGTGGCACCTGAAGGTGGTAGGCATATTGTTGATTTGACAAATGGTTTGGACTTTGAGAGTGTCAATTTTACGAATCGTGCCACTGGAATCGTTTCTGGTTATAAATGGAATGATCTGGATGGAGATGGAATCTGGAGTGCCAAAGAGCCCGCCATTGAAAAATGGCAAATTGGTCTAGATCTGAACGGTGATGAAACGCCTGATATGGTGGCAATTACCAATGCCTATGGATATTACGAGGCTGTTGTGCCTGCAGGAATTGTTGCCGTCGCCGAGTTTCAGGAAAATGGCTGGCAACAAACCTATCCTCCAAGCAAATCGTATCAAGTTACGGTTAAACCCGGGATGCATGTTCAGGATTTGAATTTTGGTAACGTTAATCCCGAACAGCAAGCGGAAGGTGATGGCAAAGTTAAAGTCTTTGCGGGCGTATTATTCCACGACGTGAATAATGATGGCAAACTGGAGCCCAATGTAGATGCTCCATTAAACAATTGGACTGTATATGCAGACTTGAATAAGAATGATCTGCTGGATAATGCGGACCTTCAGGTCAAGTCGGATGACTCAGGTAATTTCAGGATTGAACTTGATACGGGACAAATGTCGGAACTTGGAATCCGTGTGGCGGCACAGCAGGGATGGATAGTCAGTTCGCCGACAAACGGCGAATACTTATTAGACGTCTCTGAAAATGATCTGTTTAGCGAGCTTAACTTTCTTAGTGTTGAAGGAGCCACCGTCAGTGGGCACAAGTGGGGCGACGAGAATCTTGATGCTCGCTGGGATGGCGATGAGAAGGGGCTTAGTGGTTGGGAAATACGTATTGATCTGGGTTCCGATGGTGATGGGGGATACGACCTGTCAACGGTTACCAATGAAAGTGGCTATTACGAGTTTAGTAATCTGCCATCCGGGACTCACCGAATTTTTGAAGTGCATCAGGAAGGCTGGCATCAAACAGCACCAGAAACTGTTTCGCATACTGTTTCTGTTACACCCGGTAAAACATACAGCGATCGTAATTTTGGTAACTTCCAGCAGGTTGTGATTACGGGAAAGAAAACCGATAAGTCCACCGGTAATGGTGTTGCCGGTGTCACTATTTATGCAGACCTTAATAGCGATGGTGATCGCGATCCGGGTGAGCCAATGGCAGTGACCGCCAATGACGTTCCTGCAACAACCTCAATTGATGAAACCGGAGATTACAAGCTCTATGTCATGCGCCATGATTCACTCAAAATACGAGAAATTGTGCCAGCAGGATGGACACTTTCCGAGCCGTCTACCGGCCATCACGATCTTAACACGAGCACCGTTTCTCGCATTGAGAATGTTAATTTCGTCAACGTTCAGGATGCGGGTAGTATCTCCGGTTCGAAATGGAATGATCTTGATGGTGACGGTGTGTGGGATGAGAACGAACCCGGGCTTTCTGACTGGACGATTCAACTGGATGCCGGGCAAGACGACACGATTGATCAAACCGTCGTCACCGATAGTCAGGGCAATTTTATGTTTACGGGGTTATCCGCCGGACGTTATCGAATTTCCGAAGTCATCCAGAATGGCTGGAGTCAGACGTTTCCTAAAACCGGATTTTATTCAGTTACCTTGGATGACAGTGGACAGGTTGAAAATATCGATTTTGGGAATCGAACCGAGAGTCAACCAGGAAGTATTTCCGGGTCAAAATGGAATGATCAAGATGGGGATGGAATCTGGGACGTTAGTGAACCTGGTTTGCCTGCCTGGACAATACAACTGGATATTGGACGAGACGGCAAAGTTGACCGCACTACTACGACCGACAGTCAGGGCAACTATATATTCAGTGACCTGGCCGCTGGCGCCTACCAGGTTTTAGAAGTACAACAACCTGGCTGGGAGCAGACTTTTCCTCAGGAACTGGCGCACTCGGTGAATTTGGTGACTGGGCAGGATGTTATTGATGTGGACTTTGGGAATCATCAGGATTGCGAAGTCCATGGACGTAAGACAGGTATTCATGGAGATGTTGGTATTCCGGGAGTTCAGATCTATGCCGATCTAAATGGGAATAGTCAGTATGATCCGGGTGAACCAGCAACCCTTACATCCTTTGATGATCCCGCAACAGATAAAGATGAAACTGGTTATTACTCCATGCTTGGGTTGCCATGTGACCCGGTGACGATTCGGGAAACACTCCCGTCCGGCTGGGCAGTGTATGCTCCGGACAATGGTAAGTTTGATGTTAGTTTTGATAATCAATCAATCGTGACAAACCTAAACTTTAAAAATCAGAAGTTAGGTATGATCTACGGCTATAAACGTTATGACTCCGATGAGAAAACCAATGGGCTATACGGTACAGACGGTTCTTTGGATAAAGGCCTCGACGGTTGGTTGATTCAGGTTGACTATCACTGGGAAGGGATTCATTCGACTTTTGTAGAAGATGCCAGCGTCCAAACGCAATCGGATAACCCGGATACACCCCAGAATGAGGAAGGGCTTTATGTCTTTGAGAATGTTCCTCCTGGAACCCATCTCGTTAAAGAGGTGCTTCAGCCTGGGTGGACACAGACTTATCCGGAATCGGATCCCAAGCGAAGTGGCAGAAATTATCTGGTACATATTGATGGTGCGGAAGTCAAAGGCAGTTATGACTTCGGCAACCAGTCACAGTTAACAGTTCACGGCCGTAAACTTGATTACGAGAATCCAGAACAGGGATTAGCAGGATTTGTGATCTACGCCGATTCAAATAATAACGGCATTCTGGATGAAGGCGAGGTTTCCACGACGACAGCCAGTGATGGTAGTTATACGCTCACCGGCATTGACCAGAATCAGGTCCATATTCGAGAAGTTCAGAAGGAAGGTTATTTACAGAAATATCCAGATCTGCCTAATGATTCGCATCTATTAACGTTTATGAAGCAGACGACCATATCCGATGTCAATTTCCAAAATCAGGCGGTTTTGTTAGTGCCGGATGGTAACGATGAAATCCATATTTTCGGTGGTAATGATCATATTTTCGGGGATAACGAAATTGATAAGTCAGACCCTGCCTTTGAGAAATTCATTAGTACAGGTAAGCGAAATGACACCTACGTTTTTGAACAGGTACTGGCAAAGAATGGTACCGCTTCTGCCAGTGTTGGTAATGAAACAGATTCGCTCCATGACTATGAAAAAGAAGGGCTTGATACTTTTACGTTTGAGACTTTATACAATTATTATGGTTACGGTGACGGCACTCTGGCAGGTATCAACAATCCGTCTGTCGCCCTCGATTTGGGGTCCGTAAATCCTGCTCTGCCATTCAATATTCATGCAATCGCCGGTGGTAACGAAAGAATCATTCATTTTGAAAATAATGATGAGAACTATATTGAACGTATCGTGGGAAGTACTGAAGACGATCATTTAATAGGTAATGAACGCCAGCAGATTTTGGTAGGTCATCTTGGAAGCGATACGCTTGAGGCTAAGGGGAGAGATGATGTCTACAAGTTCTTTAATAACTTTGAGGTCTTGGACACGGTTTCCGGGATCACAGGGATTACCGGGGTAACCTTACAACCATCTGTGGTAGGTCCCGAAACAGATGTCATTGTCGAGGCAACTTTGGGAGGACATGACAAGCTTGACCTAGCTGCTCTGGAAAGCTGGAGTGATATTGTTGTTGATCTAAGCACAGCTGGTGGTCAACACGAACTGATAGATGGCGGGCACTTGCGTTCCTTTGATTTCCAGGGGGATCAAAGTCTGGAGGTGTTCATTACGGGGATTGTTACCAATGCCAGTGTTACTGGAAACGATGAGTCGCAAACGTTCATCGGTGGTGGAGCGGGTACTACGATTTTTAATGGCGGAGCCGGAGCAGATTTCTTCGTTATTAATCCGGAGGCACAAGGTGGAAGTATTCAGGTAGATGGTGGTGCAGAAAACGACACTATCGATCTTTCTCAGTTGCATTCAGATTTTGTTCACGAAATGAATGGTGTTAGCAGCTCATCAGAATCTCCCGATGGTACGGTGATGACTTTTGGTGATGTTGAGGTTCTGTCAGGAAGTCAGGGTGACGACTATGTGAAGTTTCTCGATAACTTTGGATTAGCCCCTGATTTTGGTGTTATTCATGGTAATGCTGGCCTTAATACTTTGGACTATGATGAGTTTCCGACACGCGTTGACGTCGATTTGTCCGTGGGGGCTGCCTCAGGAACTGCAGAGGCAACTCAGTTTGATGATGTGATTGGTAGTAAGTTTGATGATGAGCTAATAGGCTCCGAGGACGCCAATCGAATTGTTGGAAATGCTGGTTCCGATGACCTGATTGGTCGGGGTGGGGCAGATCATTACGAGTTTGGCGATGATGGGAGCGGTTTAGAGGTCGACAACCTTGTTGATAATGACTTCTATCCGAACTCGCGAAATGTCATTGATCTCAGCGCTGCCAGTACCAACATTGATGTGACAGTGTCAGGCGTTTCTGCCACAATCCTTCAGAATGGACGCCGTCAGATTTCTGTTTACGACATTACAAACATCGGTGAACTGCGAACAGGTAGCGGAGAAGATTCGATTGAGCTTTGGGATACGATTTCGTCAGGCTTCTCTTTCCCGACGCTTTTTCCTTTGGTGCCGCTAGCCAATCAATTAGATGATGGCCTTCGCGTATTTGGCGGGGCAGGAGATGATACATATATTATTCCGGGTTCTTTCAGTACGGAAGTTGGTATCGTAGAGGCATTTGACGTTTGGGATTCAACTCCAAATCCCCCGACTTTGATTGCCGGGGGAATGGACACGTTGGATTTCAGAGCGAAAGTCGATTCAACCAAAGTTTCTCTAAATGAGCTGACAGCGGTCGACTCTATAAGTGGATATGCTGTGCGTTTATATAACCCATTGATCGATCAAATGACGGCAGCAGTGTTGGGTGGTGACGATGTAGCAGGATTCAGTTTGTTCGAAAATGTGCTGACTGGTAGCGGTGACGATATTATCTTTGGCAATGACAATGACAACCTGATTGACTCCGGGAACGGTTCCGATGTCGTTTACGGTTTAGCGGGTGCAGATGAAATCGTTGTGCACGGTGCTAATGGCGAAACGAACCTTGTGGCTGGCGGTGCCGGCCATGATCTGTATCGTCTTCAGGGCGATTTTAGTAGCGGTCCCGATAACCGAATTTTTGAAGCAGGCGCATCGATGACACCAGGTACTGGAAAATTGACTCCAGGCGGGAACGATACGATTGAGTTGGAAGCGTTGGGAATTAATTGTGTCTACGTAAATCTTCAGGAGGATACTGCTGAAGAAGTCATGGATTGTAATAATGATCCAATTTCGATCACAGCGGGAACCGTAGGTGTGGCATCCTTAGGTGTCCCTTATCAGGAGGTCCTGAGTTTCCATCGTGAATTAATGCCGATTGTTGACTTCAAGACAATCCATTCCATTCATGATGTTCAGACAGAGATTAGTACAAGCGGGGATATCTACGATTCCAACGGTCGTTTTGTTGAGAATGTACTTGGAACTTCCACCGGTCAAAACTGGATTTGGGCTAATGAAGCAGACAATATCTTAACCGGCGGCCAACAAGCGGATACCTTTACCGCTATTAGGGGCGGTGATCATTTTATCTACGGTGCCGAAGGAAATGATTCCATGCTTCTAGGTCCCACCGGGTTTGCCAGTCATATGAACACGAGTGGGAAGGGGATTTTGTTCGAAGCAGATGGGATGATTCCTGTTGCAGATTTGGATGGGGTAATTGTCCTCGTAGGTGATTTCGACAGTCATGAATACCATGCTTATGAATTTGATAACGATACATCCATCAGTTGGCCTGGCATCCGGGCAATCACGATTGGTTCCTATCCGACCGTTAATGAAATCGAACAAGTTGAATTGGGGGAAGCTACGTTTGCCGATGAACAAAAACTTAGTTATGCCATCAATCAACTACAAGATGCGATCTACATTGATTTCTCCCGCTATGATGCTGACCCGACAACTCTCGAAGAAGCAATTAATGTTGTAGGGACCGGTTTGGGTTTGCCAGGAGAAGGTGTTGGTGTGACGGTTATCAATGGTGTTGCCAATTCGGTTCGAACCTATGACCTAGATCACCTTTATGAACATCAGGCAGGCGAACGTGTCATTGGGAATAACGTCCTGATTGGCGGTGATGGTATGGATTCAATTATTAGTCACGACGGTTCCGATCTGATTTTGGCAGATGAGGCCGACCTGTCATTCTTGGGGCTGTACTCTACGGGGGAAAAGCTCGAATTTATTAATGAGCTTAATAATATTTGGCGTGCCGATGATGATTCAGCTGAAACCCGCTTGGACGAGATGCTGGCTCTTCTAAATACAGAATCCGGTTATGCACATAGCAGTTTGAACGATTACCTGACAGATGACGGGGATGTCGACACCGTCCGTCTTGACTCCGATTACGAGATCGATTTACCGGATGATGAATGGTCGAAGGGCGTGGATGTATTCTTTGGAACGGTTTCTCAGGATCTGATAGAAGATTCTGCTGAGATGTCACCTGAGGAAGATGACTTAATAAACGGCCTCCCCTAAACCGTTTGCTTCATGGAAAGTTCTAGTATTCGGTTGCAGTCGGTGAATCTTAAATTTGGAAGCGTGCTAAAAAGGACTGACTCAACCGGGCGCATTAAAAAACTCTTGCCGTCCGTAAGATCGAGCGGCAAGAGTTAAATAGTGATGCTATTGATCAGACGTTATTTAATCTTCGAGTAATCTGTCGCTTGCATGTAAACTGAAATCGGAGGTTTGGCTAAACGGCCAACACCCGATGCAGCCGCGGCTGCTTTCCAGTCAGGATCGGCAATGAATGCCTTCCAGGAAGCTGCCGCTGCTTCCTTACTTTCGTGCCAAATAATGTAATGCAAATGATCCTTCGATAAAGGCTCATCGGTCGGATGCCAGTACGCTAGATTTTTCATGCCATGTTTTTCAAACAAGTCCATCGTGTGGTCACGGAATCTTGCATCAAGCTTTCCGAGTTTACCTTCGGCCGCCTGATAGATTCGTAATTCAAAGAATCCGCCTTCTTTTCCATTTTTCCATTTCTTCTTGGGAGTATAGTCGGTGGCTTTCAAAAAAGTTGCTTCTGGTGCTTTAGACAAAAGTGGACCATCCACACGTGAAGCTTTGAAAACCCTTTGCCAGACAGGGTCGTTGCGGAATCCGTCCCATGACTTGGCAGCGTGCTCACGACTTTTGTGACTAAGGACATAGATTAATGTGTCTTTAGAACCTTCGGGCACCCAGTAACCCATATTGGTCATGCCATGTTTCTCAAACAAATCAGTTGTGTGATCTCGGAATCGAGCATGCAGGTCGTCCAGCTTTCCTTCATTTGTGGTATAGATTCGTAATTCAAATATTTCAGCGTGGGCGCTGTTATTCATAAAAATGGCTCCTAGCAATAAAACGGTTGCTAGTGAAGTTAGAATTCTAGTCATCATTCAATCTCAACTTAAAAGTAATTATGCCCTTTTAGCAGCAGGGAAGGGCCCATTAAATAGACAGTTATATTAGTACACTTTTATTCCGATTATAGTCTTTTCTACAGACCAACTGGCTCTTACCCAAGAGGATGTTTCAAAACAGAAAGTCGCTATAATCGACGATGAACCTACCGACAGGAGTTTAGAGAAATACGTATGAGTTTAGCCGTTCGAAATCTTGCCCTTTGTTTACTCGCTTTCCTGTTTGCTGGGCCGACGATTGCTGTAGCCGACCAACCGCGGCCCAATGTCGTATTTTTCTTGTTAGATGATCTAGGGTGGAAAGATCTGGGGTGCTATGGAAGCGATTTTTATGAGACGCCCAATATCGATGAGTTTGCCAAACAAGGGGTACGCTTTACTCAGGCCTATGCCACTTGTCATGTTTGCTCACCGACGCGAGCAAGTATTTTGACAGGGAAATATCCCGCTCGACTTGATATGACGGACTGGCTTTCCGGACGTCGTGATTTCCCATTCCAACAGTTACTCAATGCTGAAATACATCAATTTCTTCCATTAGCAGAAGTCACGATTGCTGAAGCTCTCAAGGAAGCTGGCTATGAAACCGCTCACATCGGTAAATGGCACTTAGGGGAAGAGCCGCATGGCCCAACCGCTCAAGGTTTTGATTTGCAAATTCCTCAGTGGAATAAAGGCTGGCCTCGTCGCGGCTATCATGCCCCTTTCGGTTTGGATGGCTTGGAGGATCAACCAGGAGATTACCTCACCGACCGGCTGACCGATGAAGCGTTGGACTTTATTGAATCCAGCAAGGATAAACCATTCTTCCTTTACATGTCCCATTATGCGGTCCATGACCCAATCCACGGACGTAAGGACTTAGTTGAAAAGTACCAAAAGAAACTAGCCAGTATGAAGAAACCTAAGGGGCCTGCCTACATTCTGGAAGGGAATCCTGACGATGATCAACCACTTACCAGAAGACAACTTGACCAGGCGATGTCCCAACCTGAATATGCGGGATTTAGTATCCTCCCTCGGCGGTCTGTCAAAATCAAACAGCATCAGGACAATGTAGAATTTGCCGCAATGGTTGAAACCGTAGATGAAAGTCTCGGGAGAATCCGAGCGAAACTTGAATCGTTAGGTCTGACAGAAAATACGATTGTCATTTTGTTCTCGGACAACGGCGGTATGTCAGCGGGTAATTTCGGCAATCCTAACCGAGTGATTAAGCCCGAGGCCCTCGATACGGCTTTCTCCACATCTAATCTGCCACTGCGAGGCGCTAAGGGGTTTCTTTATGAGGGTGGAATTCGTGAACCAATGATTGTGCACTGGCCCGGCAAACATAAGCAGGGCTATGTTTGTGACACTCCGGTCGTCAGCACCGACTTCTATCCCACCATTCTGGAAATGGTGGGATTGCCGACTCGCCCCAAGCAACACCCTGATGGCGTGAGTCTGACTTCGCTGATCCAGGGAGGCAAGTTCATCGAACGTGACGGTATCTACTGGCACTTCCCACATTACAGCAATCATGGAATGCAAAGCCCCGGAGGAGCGATTCGCGTTGGCGATTGGAAGTTGCTCGAGTACTTTGAAAACGGAACCGTACAGTTGTTCAATCTGAAGAAGGATCTAGGCGAACAACACGATCTATCTCTACGGGAACCGGAAAAGGCAGCCCAGCTATTGAGTCAGCTGCGTGACTGGCGAAAACGGGTTGGAGCGAACATGATGCCCCCCAACCCAGCATGGCAAAGGTGAAACGGTTAACCATTTAGCCATTTGGACAATTAGACCCGACTTCGTCCTTCGGACTACGACGGATAAACTCGGCATGCAATTAGGTTAGTCTTTGGATTGGCTAATGCAGTAGAGATGTGTTGCCGTGCGGATGAAGAGCTGGTTATCCGCAATGGCTGGCGAGGCCATGCAACCGGATTCCAACGTATTACGACTGACAACCTTAAACTCTCGGCCCAGTTCCAGAACTGAGGTAACCCCCGTACGGTCCAGAAAGTAAATGTGATCGTTCGTTGCGACAGGCGATGTGCTAAACGACCCTCCAATTCGATCTCGCCAAACCAACTCACCAGTGTCTGCGGTGATACACGATGCAACTCCAGTCTTGTCAGCTACAAAATACAACAGTCCATCCTTTAGAATCAGCGATGGAGTCGAAGGGCAGGTAACGTTATATTTCCATTTCACGTCTTTTTCGGTTAAGACGCCGGAACCGGAGATATCAATGGCCCATATTTCAGGACGTCCAAAGTCGGTAACGACGTAGGCCATATTGCCATTAAAGACCGGTTGTGGAACGGCGGAAAAGCCGGAGTAGGAAATCCGCCATACCTCGTCACCGGTGTTTGGGTCGTAGGCGTAACAGCCCTGCGCCGCAGGGCTGACCAACAGATCCTTGCCATTCACTTTCTGGATGACGGGCGTTACAAACGCTTTGCGAGCATGGTTTCCAACACCGGAGAGATCAAGTGAACGTGTTGTCGTCCAGGCCGTTTTACCTGACGATTTATCCAAAGCCGTGATATGCTGCACGTCATAGCCGTCACAATGGAAAATCAAAAGGTTCTTGAAGAGAATTGGAGATGACCCCGGACCTTCTTGATGGTTGAGATTTATATCCTGTCGACGCCAAACAACGTCAGCCGTTTTAGTGTCGATCGCAGCGACGCCATACGTTCCGAAATATAAATAGACCATTCCTTCTTCAATGGCCGGTGTTGGTGAAGCAAAGGAGTTTAATGCGTTACTGGCCTCCAGTTTGTCGATATGAAACAACTCGATATTGTGAAGTAGCTTGCCGTCACGATTGAAACAAAGAGCGTGCAAGTCGTGTCCTTCATTCATGGCAGTCGCCATCCAGATTTGATCGTCCCAGATAACAGGAGAGGAGTGACCTTTCCCCGGAGTCTTGGACTTCCAGACAATGTTTTCAGATTCATTCCAAGTCGTCGGGAGGTCGGCCCCTAAATGCAGGCCATCAGCATTCGGCCCTCGGAATCGAGGCCAATTTTCCGCGGCGATGAGCGAGGTGATTGAAGCAACCAGTAGAAGAGAAAGTGCTATGTAAGGAAGACGAATTTGCATCGGGGCAACTCTTGTTTGTGTTTCAGGGAAAGCTAAACTGTTTGGTATTATAACTATTTGTTGATTCTGGAACTTTGGAGAGTTGAATATGCCCCATAGATTTTTCGTAATTGTGTTTTGGATGTTGTCCACCACGAGCGTCTGGGGACAAGGCGTTAGCGCTGACGAAGAACTTAAGTATCCCTCGTATAGCCCTCAAGATTCGGACATCGTTATTTCACGAAGCGACTATCTGGAAAAGCTCGAGGGCTTTTGGCTTGCCGAGTGTATCGCGAACTGGACGGGCTTACGTACTGAGGGTGTAAAGAAAACAGGTCCGTTTTACACAGACAAAGCCTGGGGAACCAAGCAGGGGCGCCGCAAAAACGGTCAGCCACAAATGATTGAATTTGTTCTGGTTGAAGAAGGCGAGGTGTGGGGAGCCGATGATGACACGGATATCGAATATATCTACCAAAGTATCCTTGATGCCAATAACACGAGTGTTGTCTCCGGTGAAATGATCCGAGAGGGTTGGCTTAAACACATTAAACATGAAGAGCAGAATTATCTGTGGGTTTCGAATGAAAAAGCGCTCCATCTAATGCTTGATGGATTAGTGCCTCCATTGACGAGCCTGCCCGAACATAATCCACACTTTGACCAAATCGATGCCCAACTTACCACTGAAATCTTTGGGTTGTTTGCCCCTACGCGTCCCGATGTCGCTCTGAAAATGGCCCACCTTCCGATTCGAACAACCGCTTATCGGGACGCTGAATGGATTGCTGAATTCTATGTTGTCATGCACGCTTTGGCCCCTAGCGTTGACCCTGCAATGTCGACTCAGGAGCAGGTAATGTGGTTGGCTGAACAGGCTCGGAAGCGTATTCCTCACGAATCGTATGCGGCCAAAATGTACGATTTTGTGAAAGCGGAATACGAAAAGAATGAAGACAAAGACGACTGGGAAGCGACTCGTGACTATCTGAATTGGCGTCATACTGGCCAGACGATTGATGGTTACAACTACAAAAGCTGGTTTGATGCTGGGATCAATTATGGTGCCAGTTTGATTAGCTTGTTCTACGGTCAGGGCGATCTAAAACGAACGATTAAAATTGGTTCTTTGTGCGGTTGGGATTCAGATAATCCAACAGCCACCTGGGGCGGACTTTTGGGGTTCTTGATCGGTAAAGAGGGAGTAAAGAATGCCTTTTCGGATAAGAAACTTTCCACTCTCTATCGCATCGGTCGTACACGCGTCAATTTCCCTGACCGTACTCCGGATTTGGATGGCGATGATACCTTTGAAATGATGTCGACACGTGGCATACATGTCATCGATCGGGTCGTGATTGAAGAAATGGGCGGAGGCGTCGATCTCGAGGAAGATGTCTGGTATATCCCGGCCAATTCGGCTGTGCCACGTGCTAACTATTAATTCGATAATTGAGAGCTCAATTGGATGAAAATATTTGGCGGCGTTAAAAGTTTGCTGACACTCGTGTTTGTCATGCTGTTGCCGGGAGGCATGGCGGGAAACGCTCATGCTCAGTCCACTCATCCGAATTTAATTATCGTTTTGTGTGACGATCTCGGTTACGGTGACCTTGCCTGTTATGGGAACAAAGTAGTCAAAACACCTCACCTCGATCAGTTTGCAGCCGAAGGAATCAAGTTTACTCGTTGCTATTCTGCCGCTCCCAACTGCTCTCCCGCTCGAACCGGCCTCATGACGGGGCGTACTCCCTACCGTGCAGGAATTCACAATTGGATTCCATACAACTCGCCGATGCACGTTCGTAAACAGGAAACCACATTGGCAACTCTGTTGCAAAAATCCGGTTATCAAACCTGCCATGTTGGAAAGTGGCATATGAATGGAAACCTGACCGACGATCGATATCCTCAACCGACTGACCATGGATTTGATTGGTCCTTTGGTACTCAAAACAATGCATTACCGTGCCATAAAGATCCGGTTAACTTTGTTCGTAATGGGAAAGCGGTCGGGCCGTTAAAGGGATATGCTGCTGATTTGGTGACCGATGAAGCGATTCGCTGGTTAGATCAGGAACGTAACGATGGTGCTCCTTTCTTTCTATATGTGGCCTATCATGAGCCACACGAACCAATTGCTTCAGACCATAAGTATGCCAAGCTTTACAAGGCTCAGGGAAAGCCTAGTATCTACGATCCTGAGGTATCGAGCTTTCAGGCGCACCACGGAAATATCACTCAGATGGATGCAGCTTTTGGCAAGTTATTAGCTCACTTGGAAAAACGCGGACTTCGCAATGACACGTTACTGTTTTTTACCAGTGACAATGGTCCAGCGATTACCAATGCCCATCCGCATGGAAGTACAGGAGGCCTGCGAAACAAAAAGGGATCTGTCTACGAGGGTGGCATTCGTGTTCCCGGAATATTGCAGTGGCCTCGAGTGTATCGTACTTCTCAAGTTTTGGATGTCCCGATTAGTGGAGTAGATGTTCTGCCTTCCTTTTGTCATGTGGCAGGTATTGCTCCGCCGCGGTCTTTAAATCTGGACGGCGCAAGTTTTATCGGTGCTTTGGGTGGTCGACCCATCCTGCGGAACAAACCATTGTATTGGCAGTTTCATGCCGCCCGTGGTGAGGATCAAGTCGCCGTCATTAAGGACAATTGGAAGTTGGTCGGGCAATTTGGAGGCGGGAGCTTACCACCTCACGGGGATATTTTTGCAGAACACCAGGAGCGAATTCACAACGCCGAGCTTACGCGTTACCAGCTCTTTGATTTATCCGTGGATGAAACGACGGATGTCAGGCAGGAACACGCCTCGATAGCCGCTCCGCTTGAAAATTACATGCAACGTATTTTTAAGTCCGTTCAAGCGGATAATCCCACGTGGCCCGCCTGGACCTGGCCTCGGGAAGAAGGAAAGCTGATTCGAGCTTACATTGATTCTTTGAAGGCCAAGTAAACTGCTAGACTGTCTATGGTGCGACGAACTAGGTTGCCCAAAGCGTCCAATTCGCTTTGAGTTGTCGTTGATTTTTAGCGTAGAATGAAAACTGTAGCGCGGATTGTCGTGCTCCTTCAAATACTATTGGGATCATCGAATATGAAGACGATGCACCGACATTCAGGGGAATTAAACGCTGCTTCTCATTTAGCCATGCCTGGTATTCAGGTTGGTTCACGGCGGTGGTTCCTAAAAACGGGCACTGCAGCGATGGCTAGTTTGCCACTGGCAACGTTGCAGCAGATTCAAGCTCAAGCAACTACCGGTTCCTCCAGAAAATCGGTCATTCTGTTTTGGCTTAGCGGTGGACCCAGCCAAATTGATATGTGGGATCCCAAGCCGGACGCTCCTGTGGAAATTCGCAGTCCCTTCGACACTATTT
Organism: Rhodopirellula sp.; assembly: GCA_002701385.1. Classification (GTDB taxonomy): domain Bacteria; phylum Planctomycetota; class Planctomycetia; order Pirellulales; family Pirellulaceae; genus UBA721. The sequence goes on from NZVD01000074.1 coordinate 57,050, forward strand.
CCACTTCTGTGCCGGGGATACAGTTTACCGAGCATCTTCCTAAGCAGGCGGCTATTGCAGATAAGATTGCGGTGTTACGAGCAGTCGATTGCTCAGCCAGTAATCACACTCCGATCACGATGCAGGCAGGGAATCCACTGGCTCGTCGAACGAATGATGGAAAGGATGGAGGGGGATATCCTTCCATGGGGTCCGTGGTCGCGAAATTTCGAGGCGCGAATGATCCGTCTATGCCGGCCTTTGTTGGATTGGCCGATTCCTGGGTGTCAGATGTTTATGGCGCAGGGCATATGGGCAGTAAGTTCGAACCGGTTAAAGGGCTTGAGCTGGCCGATAAATTCAAACTCCCGCAAGGTCTAAATATCGAACGCTTACAAAATCGAGTCGCGTTACGAGAACAGATTAATACGGCTCGACGCCAATTGGAGAATAATCAAAGGCTTGATCAGTTCGACGCCAACACTCAGCGAGCCGTTGACATGGTACTGTCCGGAAAAGTCGAACAGGCTTTTGACGTTAGTCAGGAAAGCGATCAGTTACGTGATAAGTATGGTCGAGTGAGTGTTGGAGAAAAAGCGATTCTGGCTCGACGTTTGGTGGAGGCCGGAGTGTCTTTTGTGCTGGTAAGTGGAGCCTGGGGATATTTTGATCATCATGGCGACAACGTGCGTTGGGGCGGAATTGAAAAAGGCTTGAAGCCACTTCTACCACGTGTGGATCAGGTATACGCAGCATTAGTCGAGGATTTAGACCAACGCGGAATGCTTGATGACACGCTTGTCATGATGATGGGAGAATTCGGACGTTCGCCTAAAATCAATACAGAAGCCGGGCGTGATCATTGGGTGCCAGTCATGTCGATGATCATGTCGGGAGGTGGTATTGCCGGCGGCCAGGTTATTGGTAGTACGGATCGAACGGGTGGCGAAATCAAATCAGGAAAAGTTAGACCTCAGGATCTCGCCGCGACAACCTTTAAGCACCTAGGCATCAAACTTGATAGCCATTGGACCGACCCCCAGGGACGACCGATACCGATTGTCCAGGAAGGCGGTCATCTCATACCAGGGTTGCTCTGAAATAAATGAAACGTTTGCTAATTCTTTTAACTCTGTTGGCCCCTCCGCCTGCGGTCTCTGGACAGACTGAAGTGGTTAGCGGTCAACAGGGGATGGTAGCGACGGTGCATCCGCTAGCTACTCAGGCGGCTCGCAAGGCGTTTGCCAATGGTGGTAACGCCGTGGATGCTGCGTTGACTGCTGCCATCACGTTGGGAGTTGTCGATGGCTATAATTCGGGAATCGGCGGCGGATGTTTTATTCTAATTCGAACTCCGAGTGGTAAACTCTACGCCATCGATGGTCGCGAGACAGCTCCTCGTCAAGCGACGGTTGAAATGTATTATCGTGATGGCAAGGCGGACACAGCACTGTCTCAAGTCGGAGCATTGGCTTCTGGGACTCCCGGAGCAATCGCCGCTTATCATTTAGCTTGGCGTAAATGTGGGCAATTAGCTTGGAGTGAACACTTTACCGAGGCGGCTAAGATCGCTCGCGAGGGTTTCCCTATTTCAGAACGATATTCTCGGATATTGGCAGGGAAACAGGAGATGTTTGAGCGTTTTTCAGGAAGCCGAAAGGTCTTCATTCACAATGGGAAGACTCTGGCAGCAGACGAACGACTCGTTCAAGCCGATCTGGCCAGGACATTAGATGGCATCGCGACTCATGGTCCATCTTATTTTTATCGCGGCCCAGTCGCTAAAAAAATCAGCGAGTGGATGGCAAATAATGGTGGAGTTCTTAATGAACAGGACTTTGTAAATTACCGAGCTAAAACCCGAAAACCGATTGTGACTTCCTATCGAGGCCATACGGTGATCGGGATGCCTCCACCAAGTTCGGGTGGTATTCATGTTGCTCAAATTCTGAACATGCTCGAGCAGTTTCCTGTGCGAGACATGTACCTGGAACAACCGGCACAATATATCCATCATGTAGCAGAAGCTATGAAGTTGGCTTTTGCCGACCGCGCGTTTTATTTGGGCGACCCGGACTTCACCAGAGTTCCCTCCGGTTTGATCTCAAAACCGTATGCTCAACAACTCGCAAACCGTATTGACTCTACCGCATCCATGTCCGTCGAATCACACGGCTTACCTCCGCATCGAATCCCACTCAAACCGCAACGGCATACAACCCATATCGCTGCGGCTGATCAGCAGGGATATTGGGTTGCTATGACAGCGACGATAAATACTTCCTTTGGTTCCAAAGTGATCGTCCCGGGAACAGGCATCGTCCTGAACAACGAAATGGACGACTTTGCTTTAGCGCCGGGAGTGGCCAATGCGTTTGGGCTGATTGGAAGTGACGCCAATAAAGTGGAATCTCGAAAGCGTCCGCTCTCGAGCATGTCTCCGACCATTGTGCTTGATAAAGGCTCTCAGCAACCGCTTTTCACTTTAGGTGCAGCAGGCGGGCCTAAAATAATTACATCCGTGGTATTGGGGATCAGTGGTGTTATTGATCTGGAACTGTCACCCTATGACACGCTTAAGAAACCTCGCTTTCATCACCAATGGTCTCCGGATCGTTTGTACCTGGAGCAAAGCCATAACCCTGAAATCGGAGTTGCGATGAAAGCATTGGGGCATAATGTTTACTCAACATCCTCTGCCGGAGTCATGCAAATGATTTATCAGAATCCCGAGACCGGAGAATTTACCGGAGTTGTGGAACCAAGAAATAGAGACTGGTAGACAGTTAGGCTATGACGACTTTATGCAGACTGTTCTGATGTGGTTGATGGTGTAATCTCTCGAATAAAAGAACCGAGATGCTTCAATGTTTTCCGCTGAAGCATCTCGGTTTGTTTTCAGACAATTAATCGTCAGTGTTACTTAGTTAGAATGACGGCGGTACCGGTGAGTTTGTCATATAACGTCTGTTTAGACTCTCCTAAAGCCATTAATAAGCCGATTCCCAAAACGAGATATAGTAGCCCTGCGATTGTTGTCAGGGCTCCGGATTCCATCATCATGCCCAGAATTGTTAACCAGACAGGTGAAAACTTCACCAAGGCTCGGATGAAGTAATTGCTGAAGCTACCAGGTGAGCCATCCGATTGGGCGATCTTAATTCCCAGCATTTTCCCAGCTGGACTAATCCCAAAAACTCCTTCAATCAGCATGAAAATTAGCTGCATAAAGAGTGGGCCAACTATAGCACCTAATATACTCCCGAAAAACCCACCTAATGCCATCGCTCCAACCGCTTCATCACCAGTCGCTCCACCGCTAGTGGCGGCTCCACCTAATAAAAGGCCCAATAAAGCTCCACCAGCTAAAAGGCCAAAGAAAAAGCCTCCGACACCGACAAGAATACTGTCAATAATTCCAACACCAATGCGAATTCCCGCTCCTGCCAATTCCCCACCTCCTTGAGTTCCGGAGGCTGGTTCCGATGTGACTGGTGGTTCGTATGCATTATTTTCAGGTTCACTTGTGCTCATGTTTTAAATCCCGCAATCAAAGAGATGTTTAGTTACTATTTAAACAGGTGCGTTGTGATGTACGAGAAGGCGCATTGTTTTTGCTTTTATGTGAAATAAGAAAAAAGGATGGACGGTGTGTCAATCTCAAACAAGTCTCCAACTGCAAACTGACTCACTGTTTACCGAGTTTACTGATCTTGGTCCGAAGAACGAAGTCGGGCCTAATTGTTTAACTGGTTAACTGACGACGTTTCATATCTTGGTTTTGTCTATAATAAAACTTCCAAGTGCTCCCATTATGAATCAGCCTTTTGGTGAATATCGCATGAGAAAATCTATTCAGCGACGAAGTTTTCTGTCAGCAGCCGGTGTGTCAATTGCGTTACCAATGCTCGAAGCCATGGTGCCTCCCGCTCAAGCAGCGACTGCTAAACCGATTAAACGTTTTGTTTGTATGTCGAACAATTACGGTATCTACCGAGATTCGTTTTTTCCGGATGCCGAGCAAGCGGGGGCGGACTATGAAATGCCCGAGACGCTTAAGCCACTGGAGAAACACCGCCAGGCCTTCACCGTGTTTTCCAATCTGGACCATGGAAACACGATCGGTCATCAGGGAGTTCCCGTTCTGCTAAGTGGAGTCAGACCTCATCTGGCTTCCTATTATGCAGAAGGAAACATGAGTGTTGATCAGAAGATTGCCGAATACGAAGGGGCCAATACTCGTTTTCCATCCATGACCGTGCGTGTAAACGAATCCAATCTGATTAGCTTCACACGCACCGGCGTTCAGGTTCCAGCGATCGATTTGCGAGGCATGTTTCGAGCTCTGTTTATAGAAGATGTAGCAGAAAAGAAAGCCACGGCTGCCGAGCGGTTTAAGCGACAGAATAGCATTCTGGATGTGGTATTGGACAAAGCCAAAGTAGTGGAAAAGGAGTTGGGCAAACGGGATCAGCGGAAATTTGCAGAATATCTGCAAGCCGTACGCACGCTTGAAAAGAAAATAGAACTTCAGCAACCTTGGCTGGATCGTCCCAAACCTAAGACCGAGTTAGCTGAACCTCAACCGGGCAAAGGAACAGAGGCCGACTTGCGTGCGATGGTTGAATTGATCGCATTGGCCATTCAAACGGATTCTACAAGAGCAATTACGCTTAGTTCGGGCTTCGTCAATGGCGACTTTGGACTTAGCGGCGGCTATCACGGTTTTTCTCACCATGGGAATCGTCCTGATCATATCGCGGCATTGAAGAAGATCGAGAATAACATCATGCGGCAAATGTCGCATTTAATGGATCTGCTCAAAGCTCAGGAAGACACAATCAATGGTGGGACAT
>NZVD01000075.1 GCA_002701385.1 Rhodopirellula sp.
GCTTTGGATCCAGTAGGTCGAGCTGACTGGGGGCTCCGGCCAGAAAAATAAAAATACATCGCTTTGCCTTGGGTGCGAAATGCGGACCGATATGTTCGCGACCACTTTGATCCGCCAACAGACCATCACCGCCAAGTAACGAACTTAACGCCAAAGCGCCTACACCACTGGCACTACTTGTAAAGAAGTTTCGTCTTAACATTTGCCTATCCATCAATCGACTCCCTTCCTTACTCTCTGGTAATAAATTCATCAAGATTCAACAGGACACGCGCGACAGCAAATGCCGCTGCCCGATCCGAATGCACCGTTTGCTTTCCTGCTGCTTCTTTATATAGAAGCTCGACCACCTGTAGTTCATCCTCTGTTGGTGGACGGGAAAAGCATAACTCATACGCCAATTGAATACGTCTTTCAATAACACTCGCTGCGTCCCCCTCGTCTGCAGGCACTTCCTTTAATAATCTGGCACCCAGATTTTGAGCACACTCAACGAACACCGGATCATTCCATAATGTCAAAGCTTGCAGCGGTGTATTTGATCGTTCCCGTCTAGTACAGGCTGCATTGGAATCGGCAGCATCAAATTCTATCAACATGGGGTAGGGCACAGTACGCTGGAAAAATGTATACAATCCGCGGCGATACCTGTTTTGATCTATATTCTCCGGCCAGCTAAGGCTGGTTTGAAAACCAAGTTTCACTAGATCCGCCGGCTGAGGAGGGTAGACGCTTGGTCCGCCAATTTCATGATGAATCAAACCGGATGCTGACAACGCCAGATCTCTAATAATCTCAGCTTCAACTCGCAATCGATTCTGTCGCGCAAGCCAGCTGTTATAAGGATCCCGTTCCACAAGTTTCGGGCGAGCAAATGATGATTGCCTCCATGTTGCCGATGTAACAATCAGGCGATGTAGCTCTTTCATGCTCCAACCGTTCTTTCGAAATTCTGCGGCCAGCCAATCCAGAAGCAGAGGATGAGTCGGCAGTTCTCCTTGTGTTCCGAAGTCATCGTCACTCACCACAATCCCGCGTCCAAAATGTTGTTGCCAGATGCGATTCACCGTCACACGCGCGGTCAGCGGATTTTCACTACTAACCAACCACTTCGCCAAATCAAATCGACTTGGTTCGCCCGTGCCGGTTTTGAGCTCGGGAAGAATTACAGGTGTTGTCCGCGTGACCTGCTCACCTTTATCAAGAAAGCTTCCGCGAATATGCACTTGAGTTTCTCTTGGATTCGGCATTTCCATAACCACCTGAGCTTTGATCTGCGTCAAAGGTGAGAGTGGATACCTCTCTTCATGCGTCTTTGCCGCAGCAATCAACTTATCCAATTCGGCTTCATGATAATCAAAGTACTTTACTAACCGGATAACGTCTTCACCTCGTCGAGTATCGACATCCGAAGACAAAAGATCACTGAATGCCGTTGTCTCGAGTCCATCTGGAACTGGATGCTTGTGGGTGGTGAAGGAGAGCCTAAACTTTCCGATGTTATGGTCTTGATGCGTCTGATGATCCATCTGGATCGTAATGCGAACGGGCTCGCCATCGCCCACTGCATTGATACTTTCACTAAGCTCAAACACTGCATAGTGATCCACTCCAACATTCGGGTAAATCGCCCAGCCGTCTGTAGGGTCATCACCCAGCACCGAGGTAACCTGACGCCCTCCTTGAGAGAAATCGGCCCGTGCATTCTTCAATCGTATACGTTGTCCCATATTACGGTCATCAGTATCGCTGACCGGTTCAACGTAAACCCGCAGGCTGCTTAGTACGAAATTGCCATTACTAGCAAGTCCGGGGCCTTTGGCTGCGAGTCGCTCGTCGGCCAATACTTCCAGCCGCAATGCTGTAATTCCACTTAAGGCAGTCTCTGTAACAATCGTGTAGGTGTCTTCCTGATCGTTCGGCCCTTTTACAAATACCGCCAGATCATCCTCAACGATGAAATGCGATCCGGAAGTTGCCGCTATTGATAAGGGATTCACAATTTCCCAGGTCTTATCAGATTGGTTATCCGAACAATCCGATTCTGTTTGAGGCTCCGCAATTAACTGTTTCCTTAACTGCTTTTCCCATAGCCTCATCGTGTCACTGCGATAATCACGGACAGCACGCAGTTTCTCTTGATACTGATTTTCATAACGAGCCAACTCTACTTCAAATTCGGCCACCTGCTCAGGTGTAGGTGCAGGAATATCAGGCTCAGCCAAACTGTTAAAAAACGCGTACATGCTGTAGTACTCATGCTGCGTAATTGGATCGTATTTATGCGAGTGGCACTGTGCACATCCCAACGTCAATCCCAACCAGACTTTGCCTACCGTATTGGTGCGGTCAACCGTACGTTTCACACGATCTTCTTCCCGATCCACTCCACCTTCCGTATTAACCAACGTGTTTCTGTTAAAGCCGGTGGCAACACGTTGTTCTAAACCGGCATCGGGTAATAGGTCCCCCGCCAGCTGCTCGATCGTGAACTGGTCAAATGGCATCCCTTGATTGAGCGAGTTAATCACCCAGTCACGCCACCGCCAGGCATGGGGCCGGGGTCGGTCTGCCTCGTAACCATTGCTGTCTGCATACCGCGCCATATCCAGCCAGTATCGTCCCCACCGTTCTCCATAATGTGGGGAGTCAAGCAAGTCACTGACTGTCCTTTGGTAATTCTCTTCGCTGGGATCATCCAGAAATGCTTGTACCTGCTGAGGAGTGGGAGGTAAGCCAATTAAATCCAAATAGAGGCGGCGAATCAGAGTTCGTGGAGCGGCTTCCGGCGAAGGTTGCACTCCTTCGGCTTGTAGCTTGTTTAGGATAAACGAATCAATGACATTACGAATCCACGGATTCTTGATAGCAGGCACGGCGGGTTTTTTAATCGGTTGAAACGCCCAGTGGCTCTTCGCCTTTTCCAGTCGCTCTGCCTCTGACTTTGCAACTAATCGGGAGTCTGCAGCTCCGGCTTCAATCCACTTTACAAAATCCTCAATAACGTCATTCGGCAACTTCTCTTTGGGTGGCATCTCGAGCCCTTCATACCGCAACGCATTAAGGAGCAGGCTTTCATCTATATTTCCCGGGACTACCGCAGGACCACTTTCTCCCCCCTGGCGTATCGTCGATCTCGTATCCAGTCTTAATCCGCCTTTGATCGAATCAGCAGCCGCGGAATGGCAGCTATAACAATGCTTTTCAAGCACTGGTTCGATTCGCTCTTTGAAAAACGCCAATTCTTCGTCCGCCTTCAGCAAATCCGCGCTGATAAGCGATAGCATTATTCCTAAATAGGCTATTCGTACGGGCATTAGGCTTATACCAAAGTAGTTGAGTGGAGTGTCTAACTGGTGTCTCCACTGACTTGCATGCAGACGAACAGATAGCGGAGCGTGTTAGGGTATTAGTTTTGTGACCAAAAGTTAATCCTACCAAGTGTGTCGCCGATGATGACCTTCTTGTCGCTGTAATCAACAGCAGCCTGAACGGGGATACCGTCTTCAAGAGTCCTAGCATCGGTCTGGTCACTACTCGTTTTCCAGGCCTTGACTCGATTATCCCTGCCACTTGAAATCAGTCCACCATCCTTGCGAAACCGCACTGACAAAACACCACTTTGTAATTTCCCAGAAAACCCTTCCGGTCGGGGCGGCGCATGTCCATTCGTGTTTTGCATTGCAACAAAACCAGTTTCTGCATTCCACCAAATCAACCGCCCGTCATCCCCGGCACTTGCCACCACTTTGCTATCACTTCGCCAGGACAAATCGCGTACTGAGTTTTTATGGCTTTCGAGGGATAACAGAATACCGCCGTTGTCAGCACTACTTAAATACAAATTCCCAGCTCGGTCACCAGTTGCGATCTGAGTACCATCTGGACTAAACGCTATTGATGTGACCCAATCGGTGTGACGCTCAATCCGATAAACTTCCTTACCACTCTCAGTAGAATATGCTTTTACCGTTCTGCCGGGGCCACCGAAGGCAACAATTTTCTGATCGGGACTGATGTCAGCTGCCAACACGGTATCCAGTTCGTCGCCGAAACGGCCGACTACGTCACCTGTCTTCACATCGTAAAGAACTACGGAGCCACTGTGCCCCGGTTGGCCGCCAGCCCCCATGAGAATCTCTCCGTTTTGACTGAATTTCAAGACATGTGGCACACCAGGTTCAAATAGAAGATGTCCGATTTCTTCTTCAGTATCGGTGTTAAACAAACGTATTTGCTTATAGCCGCTTGCAGCAGCCAAAGGTGCCCATGGACTGGCCGCTAGGCCTAGGATTGACATTGGTCTGGCTGTTGGGGTAATCGCAACATCCGGCAAATCAACAGGCATTGCCGGCGGGCCATCCGGCTTGCCATTGGCTGATGCACTCGGAGCAAAGGTCAACGTGCCTTTAGCCAGAATTGCTTTACTCGAAGATGTTTCACGTAACCCAGTATCGATCCATTTAGCGATTAAGGTAATCACTTCCTCTGGAAGGCGAGGTGACTCTGGCGGCATTCTTGCTGCATCGTCCTCATTAGTGATTGCCTGCATGAGAACACTTGCACCGGATTGTCCCGCTTTAACTACGGCTCCGGCACTGCCGCCTTGTAACAGGGTCGCGTAGTTTTGGAGATTCAAATCCGCATTTTGATCATCGTTGCCATGGCATTTAAGACAGTACTTCTGCAGTATTGGTTTTATATCATCAGCAAAGGTGACGACGTCTTCCTTTTCATTAGCGTCTAAATCACTACGAAGCGTTGGTGACATCACAATCACCAATACGAGTCCGACCTGCAGGTTTCGAGCAAATATAGTTCCGAACATTTTAGTGATTCGTCATGAACTCCGTGGAATTAATTAATGCCCAAAGAATATCTTCGTAGGGCTCCTTTTGGTCCTGGTCTTCACCAATGAGTTGCTTCATCGTGCCCAGCTCTTTGCTGCTTGGGGATCGACTTAAACAGCGAATGAATAGCTCCTCAACGATTTCTTCCGGCGACTCTTTCTCGGCCATAAGTCTCGGGATCAGGCCTGATAAAACCGCGTTTTGCACATTATTCCCAACTGCCAGATGCAGGGTTTGCGAAAGCGTTGCCTCGGCCTTAGTCTCACATGCACAAATCGTATTACGGCTTGAACGCCCAAACAGTTTCAGAAAGTCATCCCGCCAAAGCGGGCCAGAAGTATCCCCTGGCGTCCGCGGATAAAACTCAATAGCCTTTGTTCCTTGGGGAAAATCACTAAACTGTCTTTCCCATTCCGTCGCCATGATGATCGAATCCAACAGGACATCAGAACGCAGTCGCCTCAGACGGGATCGGGAGAATTGTCGATCATCCGCCTCGTTTCCNTCATTNGGNGTNGCNGAAAGTTGGTAGGTATTGGAATTACAGATATCACGGATTAACACGCGTAGATCGAATCCATTTCCTACAAAGTTGCTACTCAAAGCGTCCAGCAGCGGACCATTGGTTGGTGGATTGGAAACACGCATGTCGTCCACCGGCTCAACTAATCCTCGGTGAAAGAAATGAGCCCAAACACGGTTCGTGAAGTTTCTGGAAAACAATGTGTTGTCTGGAGCAGTAAGCCAGTCTGCCAAAGCGATTCGAGAGTCTAACCCTTCTTCGATCGGTGCTTCACCGCCGATCACAGTTGCAGGCATTTGGCGGCCATCCACCAAATGGCGTACAGGAGCAGCGTTACGTTTGTTGTAAATATAAAACTCTCGCGGCTCCGCGCCTGCCTTGCGTGTGATACCCGTGAAGAAGCTTACGAAGCCGTAATAATCATCCATGGACCATCTATCAAACGGATGGTTGTGACATTCGGCGCACTGGATTTGCACGCCGAGAAACAACTGGGAGAAATCGGCAGCAAAGGCCTTGGGTTCAAAACGGGGTTTGTGTACCAACATCGTATATAGGTTGGTTGGTCCATCGTTGAGATTACTTCCACTGGACGTTACTTGCTCATACACGAATTCGTTGATTGGACGATTGGCTTCAATTTGATCGTGTATCCACTGGTAATAGGACTCCGCGGCCTTTACGTCGGTCGCTACGGGCGTATACCCGCCCCCCATTAACCTAACGGATTCAGCCCACAGTCCAGTCCATAGGTCCGTGAATCCTTCACTTGCGATGAGCTCGTCAATCAAGACGGCTCGCTTATTCGGACTCGAGTCAGAGACGAACTGTTTATATTGCTCCACACTTGGCGGTGCACCGGTTAAGTCCAGATAAATACGTCGGATAAACTCTGAGTCCCCCGATACTTGCGATGGGTTAAGCTGAAGTTGCTTCAATCGCTTGAAGACCAACTCATCTACATAGTTGACCGGCTTTGTACCTGACCACGAGTAGTTAGTATCATCTGGCAGAACAACGACTTCACTGCCAACCGTAAAGCGGTCGAATCTCGCGAAGACATAGGTGTCACCTTTGCCGTGAGGTGACACAACACCGTCGCTAGTAATAGAAGCGGTGTTATTGTTATTGGAAAAGAACAACGACAAGTTAGTAACATCTCTTAAAGAGCCATCGGAGTACCTGGCTGTCACCGTGGTTGCGGTCGTCTTCTCGATTCCGTCAAATTGCATTCGCGGTGGATCGATCGTGATCTCGACCGGTACTGCTACCTTGTCTTTATCGTTATTGGCTCCCTGCTGTATCCATGTCAGGAGCGTCTTGTAATATGTACTGTCTTTCTTAAACCTCTGCCCACCGGTATGAGGAACCGACCCTGTGGCTTTGAGTAATAACAAACTCTCTTCTGGCACAGCCATATTGATTCGCCGCCCAACGATCTCCTCGGTTAAGCGAAAGTAATCACCCTGCTTGTCGAATCCAAAGAGTGATAGGGCGAAACCGTCTTTGCCTCGTGAACTTCCATGACAAGTTCCTTGGTTGCAACCGGCACGGAAGAATACCGGCATCACGTCATTGGCGAAACTGAGAGGCTTTTCTTGTGCTATCAGATCTCCGGAGAGAATCAGGAGCAAAAGAAAGCAAAGGTTTGAACGTCGCATTTCACTCGCCTCCTTGATTCACCGCGGGATCGACACGCAAAGTTCCGTTTTGCGTGACTTGACGAATTGATTGACCATCGATGTTGTACGTGAGTTCACATTTCAATTCTTTATATTGGCCGAGCAGTGCTTCCTCGGTTGCCTTGAGTGTAAAGGTGAGTTCTTCTGTATCGGAATCGATGTGATAATTATCCCCAACGGTCGTGACTCCTTTGGGCAGTCCGAGCAAGGATACCTTGGCAGTACCGGAGAAGGGCTGCAAGTGCTCGACCTTACACTTTAATTCTGCTGTTTGATTCCGCCGAATTGCGCCACTGGAAAACCTGATAGCGACGTAAGGGGATGTAACTACCAGGTCAAAGAAACCTGACGAAATTCGCCGCACACCTACTCCCGACTCCCAATCTCCCTCCTTGGTATGACCATTCATGATTAGGCGATATGTCCCCGGCTTTGCCGACGATGAAGCACTCAGTACAAATTCTGCTTCCGACTCGGCTGCAGGGATTTCAAGAATGCCACCTGCTGAAACACCGGGTGGAAACCAATCTGGTTGTATCTGAATGGCACCGTCAAACTCCTCATGGCGATCGATTTGCACCTTAATCCGCATCTCACCAGCCTGAGAGAGTGGTATTTTCGGTTGCATTACATCAATAGTGAACGGAGACGACTCAACGATCCCCAATGCATAGCTCGTCAAATGAGCATGATGCCAACTGCGTCCGCCCGAATGATTGATAAACGGGATATATGCCTGACTGCTCGTCTCAATAAAGCTATCATCATCAACACGCTGCAATTGGATGTGAAACAGGTGAGCCGAAGGCAATACGTCATCATCTGCGACAAACAGGCAGGGAACTCCATTCATTCCAGGTACGTAATCAGGTGCGATCATCGTGATACCTTTAGGTAGCCCTACAGGTACTAAACGCAGAGCGCCTTTATAAGTGTTCCCGATTTCCTCCGCGACATATACATTGACCGACCACTTATTGCCACGCGGGACGATGAAGCCAGCCGTCCGATTGATTTCAAAACGATCATTGGCCCAACTGACCGTGTGATTGTGAATCGTGTCACGAGCCTCAGCGATTTCCACTCGATAAACGAATTGTTCGCCTCCAAGTCCACGCAGGTCTCCAATGCCAACCAGATGAATGCCATCTTCCTGTGGTGTGTGAATTGCAGAGCCATCTAGTAATTCCGGTCGCTGAAGCCCGCGAGGGATTACGGGCTTACCTCGCTCACTCCATGTTGCATCGTCGATCGAGACAGCTAAATCTTGCTTATCAACGTGCCGCACCCAGACCCTGCTATCGATTGGGCTTCCATTTCCTCGTGCAAATACACGGATACGATATTGAACGCCCTTTTTCATGAAGACCTTGAATACGTCTTCTTCACCTGCGGTGGAAATAATGCCGTTAAGAGCCACAGGAGCATCATGCGTTTGTTCAATCTGATCCTCCATCGCATTGGGAAATGTGCATACTCGTAGTGGAAGGTGAGACGGAGGTTTTACACTTGATTCCCCAGGATAAAAATTAAAGTCCCCAGTTTTGGTCGGCCACGTCACTTGCTGTGCAGTAGTCCCCAGTCCGTCTCCCAGGAGCTGTATCGTTTCGGTCGTACCGGCTTGACCACCAAGTGGATATGCGATGACCGGCCGCATGAAATTACCGATATGCGCGCGATAGAAAATCCATCGTCCACCNTTAAATAGTTGCTGGCGAATATGAATGAAGTATTTGCCCGAGTAAGACGCCGCGATGCTCAAGATTGGATCCTGGACATGTAAGTCGCTGTCGTCGCATGAAGCAAGCACCTTTCCATTCTCATCGAGAATTCGAACTAGCAGATCATATTCAGATTCCGCGTATGCTTTGTCGCATAACCTGACACAGTCCAGTTCGACTGAGATCCTTTCCCCCGCCTTTGCCTGGATGGAGTAGTAGTCGTGATCGAGTTCGCGTGCGACCTTGATTTCGCCGGCCACGGTATGATTCATGGGAACAGGCTGCGCCGTTTCTAAAGAGTCGTTTGGCGAAATAATGGCGTCGGTGTTTTCTTTGATCACCGTAACACCACCGCTATAAGTCACTTCAAATCCACCNCGCTCCAATTCCGGAATAATTGGGAATGGCCCTACCCAAAATGTAGCCACNGATGTGAGAGTGTCTTTTGTNCGTAGGCGAAGTGGATGTTCCCCAAGCGGACAATCCTCGGCGATTTCAAAGATGCATCGAACTTGTTCTTTGACGTAACCACCGTGATGTAAGCTAATCCCGTTCTCAAGATCCGGAAGAGACTCAAATGCAACGGCCTTAATACCAGGGCGGTAAAAAAGCACCTCACGCGCATCCTTGATATTGAGACCTTGCATGATCACCGAAACGCTTGTTCCGCGTTGACCGCTGCGNGGTGTAAGGACTTCAATGTTTCGTCGCTGAAAAGCGAGCAGCTCATCGGCACCGGCTTGCAACCAGAATACTGCACAAATAAAGAGAGAGGATCTAAGGAATGACATTAGGCCAGCAGGCCTTTTACGACCTTACCTCCCTTTACGATTTCGATAGGACGTGTTCCAAAGGCTAGTAGTTCTTTGTTCGAGTCGATACCGAGCTGGTGATACACTGTGCAAAGAAAGTTTTCCAGTGAGACGGGGTTTTTGTCCGGCTCATTTGCAGTTGCATCGGAAGCGCCATAGATCTGGCCTTGGGTGANACCGCCTCCCGCCAGCATCATACTGTAACTGCGGGCCCAGTGATCGCGACCGTTTGACGTGTTAACCCTTGGCGTCCGTCCGAATTCGGTAGTCACCATTACCAGCGTTTCATCCAGCATACCTCTTTGATCCAAATCCGAGATGAGTCCGGCAATGGCATGGTCCAGGGCTGGACCTTTGTCGAGGTAGGCTTCGCGGATGGACTTGTGGTTATCCCAACCGCCATAGTCGACCGAAACAAATCTCACTCCCGCCGCAACCAGTCTGCGAGCCATTAACAGGCGTGCTCCGACTGCCGCGGGCTGTCTACGNTAATTCAGGATATAGCCTTGCCCATACAGCTGTTTGGTAGCTTCGCTTTCACCATCTAAAGTGAAGGCCTTTTGGGCGGCTTCTGAATTCAGTAGTGTATATGCCTGTTCATAAAACTGGCCCATTGTCGCCAATTGAGATGCATCTACTTTTTTGTCTTGTAAGCTGGATTCAAGAAGAGCTCTGGCTTTTGTTCGGCGTTCAAATTGTCGAGCGGAGACACCACCGGGAATGGATAGATCTTTTACTTTAAATTCGCCTCGCCCGCCAGGATCCGCGTTTAGCTCGAAGACTCCGAATTTACTACTTAGATAACCGGTCCCACCAGCGAAGCTATTGCGATTCGGTATCGCGATGTACGGAGGCATGTTATTCCGAATTCCGTGTTCGTGGGCAATGACAGAACCCATCTGCGGGTAATCAATGACTGTTGTCGGCAAGTAACCGGTAAATAGATGGTAGGTGGCTTGCCCATGATCTGGAATCTTGCAGTGCATGGATCGAACAATGGTGATTTTGTCACTGATCTGAGCCATGCGAGGGAAGTTTTCACTGAAGTGATATCCGTTGCCAGTTTTTACCACGCCAAACGAGCCGCGGTAATCGATCGGTGCTTCCGGTTTTGGATCCCATGATTCTTGAGCTGAAAATCCACCGCTGAGGTTTAAGTGAATAACACTCTTTGCCGGAGCGTTTGGATTGGCTTGCAGGACATCGGCCAAGGACAAACCGAAAGCAGAACCCAGGCACATCTTTAATGCGGTACGGCGATTTTGTTTTGTGGTAGTGGGCATATCTACTCAAGGGAACAATGGAATCACAGGTAAGAATTCATTATATAAATCACTGGACCTTTTAGCATTAGTTATGCCTGGATTTTACAAGCAGCACACTGACACACGCCGTGAAAGTACATCTATGCATAGGATGAATTTATAAGAGATACAACATCTTCAGGAGACTGTGCCGCTCCGTGAATATACCGACTTCACGCTGTCATTCATCCAGCCGCATTCTNAACACAGTTTAATTCTGTATTTTACCTGCAGGCAATCGTTTCAGAATCATTTCAAGGCGTTGCCTACGACCAGGAGCCTGCTTATCGAGAGGACTTACAGCCTCCTGCTGAAGAGGATCTTTCAGCAGGTCATGAAAGTTGCCTGCACTATCCAGAATGTGCTCCCAGTCTCGAATCATCCAAGTTTCGCCAAATTGACTATAGATCCAACTGCGTTTCTCAAAGGGATCTATACTTCCTTTGAGGCTGGGTAGAAATGAGCGGCCATCCAATTCGACATTCATGGGTGATTCAATACCTGCAACTTCGAGCAAAGTCGGGAAGAGATCGGCGAAATCAATTAGATCACGCGAAGCGTTCCCTCCTTTTGTCAGAAAGGGAGCTCTAACTACGAAAGGGACATGAACTGTTCTGTCTGACAATACTGTGTGTGACTTTGCGCTCTGAACTCTATTCATTAGTTGCAAGTCGACAAGCGGGGAGGCAGAAGTAAAAACAATCAGCGTATTATCAGTGAGGCCTTTCTGATCCAGCGATTCTACTAATTCCCCAACGAACCGGTCGACGTATCGTATCGGCGCCATTTCACGCTGACCGACACCCTCTTTCCCCACCGAGGAACTGGCTGTCAGTTTCAGCATAGAGCAATAAACGAAAAACGGCTTTTGTTCCGCCTGATCCATCAATTTATTGATAAAAGTGTGAATCTCCTCAGAGGCTGAATGTACAGATTGAATCTCACCATCTAAATGAGCCCGACGATAAAGATTGCTCTTCAAATCCGTCTTATCAGCATGCGTCCAAAGACAGTGTCTATCAAAACCATAATGTGTGAATCGTTCAGCGAAGCGTTCTCCTACGGTCATACTCCAAACGCCTGCGGCTGCAGTGACATAACCAGAACTTTTCAACATCTTCGCAATCGTGACTGCGTTCACATTAAGCCCACTATCACTGCCGCCATCCAGATCAGGTGTTACTTCTATGTCATCTCGGAAAGGATATCGCCCAGTTAACAAAGTAACCTGCGACGCTGCGTGCGTCGGCATCGACCAGGCAGTTTCATAACGTGTGCCGTGCTCTGCCAAGAAATCAATCGAGGAGGTTTTGCTATTGGCTCCATAACATCCAACCATATCACGATTAATTCCGTCCGCCACGATTAAGATGATGTTGGGCGGTGCCCCAGCTTGTAGTGAGGACACCAACAACAAAAGCAGTGTCATTGACGTGATAGTCTTCATTTACTGTGGAACACCTTACTGGAAACGATTTGGTGAATCAGCGTCCGCAGTCCGTATTGCTGTTGGGACACTTGATGAACAATGTGTTCAACATCATCCCGGTCATTGAAACTCAGACGGCGCCCCAGCGCATACACGAGTAGCTTCTCCGTTAAACATCGCGTGAACTGTTCCGGGCGGGCAAGGATAAATTGCTTGATACCGGTAGGGCCCGTCAGCCGGGACCCATCTGGCAGCTCTACCGCAGAGTCAATCGGTAGAGCTTTATTGTAGCTATCTCGCCAAACTCCAAGATGGTCATAATTTTCTAAGGCCAGGCCAAAAGGATCAATCTTCCGATGACACTCATAGCAGGTGGCCGTACTGCGATGCTTCTCCATCTTCTCCCGAATTGATGTAACACCCCTCGTGTCTGGTTCGATTGGTTCAATGTCCGGAGGCGGGGGATTCGGGTGGATCCCAAGTAAATTCTCCAGTACCCACATACCACGAGAAACCGGTAACGTTTCAACGCCGTTAGAGGTTGCTGTCAGAATGCTACCTTGCCCGAGAACGCCTCCACGATTTGCATCGCCCGGGATGACGATCTTTTGGAATCCAAGCCCCGTTTCCATTTGTATTCCATAGTGTCTAGCCAGCGCAGAGTTAGCAAAAGTATAATCCGCATCAATAAACTCTAAGACACTGCGGTTTTGCTGCATGATATGCGCAAAGAATAGTCTAGTTTCCTGACGCATTGCCTCTTCCAGATTGTCCGAATAATAAATCTTATTGCTTTCAGGATCCGGGGGCATTGTTCCAAGTTTCCTCAGGTCGAGCCACTGTCCGGTGAAGTTATGGATGAACGACACAGTCTTATCGTCATTTAACATCCGCTCGACATGTCTTTGTAGAACAAGCGGCTTGGTGAGTTCCCCTTCATCGGCAGCCTTTCGGAGTTCATAATCAGGCATGGAACTCCACAGGAAATACGAAAGTCGATTAGCCAGTTCATGGTTCGACAATGGCATACCCCCCATCACAGCGGATTCATCAGGAGTCTCAGTTTCGACTAAATAGAGAAATTGAGGAGAAGTCAAAAGAGCTTGGACACCATATCTCGCAGCATCCCAAAAGTTATCGTGCCGTACTAAATGCTCACGAGCTAGTCGCAAATAGGTCTCGACCTCCGCTCGTTTGACCGGACGACGAAATGCCTGCGATGCAAGTCGTACCAATGATTCCTCCAAGTAAGCTATACCTGGCTCTTCAGGCGGATGTGGAAAGTATCTTGCAAATCCTATCGGTGGCCACGCCTTATAAAACGGGCCTTCAATCGATAACGTCTTTACATGCAACTCTGGCCCCGACCCCAGATACATCTCGGGCGGATTTCTGGCCAGCATCAAGGCGTCAGGATTGTACTTGGGCAACACTTTACGCATTATGCGTTTAAAAGAGCCGTCGGGACCATTGGCCCAATGCACCGCGAAGGTGAAGCCTTTCTCTAGCCGAATCCGATGTTCTATCTGTACTGGCTCATCGTCCGGTATATCGTATTCCGCAACGATTCTTTGCGTTGTGGGCCCCAGTTCGCGAGACTGAATAGAAATCGACAGTCGCATCGGCTCACTCGAGTCGTAACGCAGATCCTCATCCTTATAACGCGAGTTCCGACGAACAGCCAACGCGGAAATACGTATTACATACTCACCATCCGCAGGGACACCACTTCGGTTTACTTCATCCAACCCAATCGGCTGCCGAAACTTAACGAACAATCTGCCTGAATCCATCCGACCGTCTTTATTTGTCCCCTGGTCGGTCGCCGGAAGTTGACTACCTTGCTCAACGCTTCCAGCTAAATTGAAGTAAATCTTCTGCGGCTGCGGCCCAGGTTGGATGACTTTCCTGGCAATTTGTCGCGCCGCATCTAAATAGTTTTGCAATAGATAATCGGAAGTCACCAAGCCTTCACCGACATTGTCAAATCCATCGGTTGCCTTATCTGGCGGGAAAGTGACGGTCGGATCAAAATCAGACATCTCTAGAGCAAATAAGTCTCGAATAGTGTTCCGATATTCAATCCGGTTCAGTCGTCGGAGAACAACTTCTCCGGATCCTGCATTCGAATTTTCACGGAAATTTTTGAGCGTATTTGTCAGGATAGAAACTATGCGTTTCACTTCTTCGGCCGGGGGGCGAGTTTCTCCTTCCGGAGGCATAGTCCCTAGATTCAACTGGTCCACGATTTCCTGGAAATGCTCGGCATCTGGTAAGCCGACGGCCTCGAACTGCAATTGGTCGAAACGCCGATCGGCTTTTTGGACATTAGCACCATGACAGTGTAGGCAATAAGACGAGAGAAATGGTTGAATGCTTTCTTCGAGAGACTCGACAGCCCTAGCTTTGCCACTTAGCAAAACGATGAAAATCGCACAGCTTAAGTAGAGACGAATCATATCAGCAAATTATCCAAGTTGCCCGAACTCGTTGAGAAGTCATCCTGTTCGACTCCCAACTGGTGCAGTATCGTGACAAACAAGTTCGACAACGGACGGCCATCATAACCTGTTCGCTCGAACCGATGGTGCTGACCGTGCTGAAAGCCGCCACCGGCTAGCATGATTGGCAAATTTCGACTCGAATGAGTACTCGCGTTACCCATACCACTTCCAAACAGCACGATGGTTGAATCCAACAACGGCTCACCCATTTTATCGGGGGTGTCTTTAAGCCTCTGTAAGAAACGCGAGAACTGCTTCATATAAAACGTCTCAATAATAGCAAGTTGCTTGATCAACTCGGGACGCTGGCCATGATGTGTCAATGAATGGTATCCGAGGGTAATACCTTCAAATGGAAACAGTCGATTGCCTCCTGGATGCCCAAAAGAAATAACATTAGTTGAGTCGGTTTGTAAGGCCAGCACCATCAGGTCATACATAACAGAAATATTGTAAGGG
Organism: Rhodopirellula sp.; assembly: GCA_002701385.1. GTDB lineage: Bacteria > Planctomycetota > Planctomycetia > Pirellulales > Pirellulaceae > UBA721. The sequence goes on from NZVD01000075.1 coordinate 15,285, forward strand.
TAATCTAAATCCACAACGGTATCCGCTCGATCGTCCCCCCGTATGACAGCCGGGCTAACTTTAGGCTTGGGAATTTCCAACCATTCATGGCGTCGATGAAGCTTAAGCTCGACTTCTCGAATGGCCGTGAGATATTGTTCCAGTTTTTCCTTGTCTTCATTACCTAATTTCAGCTTTAAATTTTTAGCATCCTGACGAACAACATCTAGAATGCTTGTGTCATCCGCTATGAACCGACGTAGCTGTTGCTTAGCTTTCGAAGTATCTTCAGAAAACAACCTGGTATAAACGCTGACCGGATTACTCTCACTGGGCATCCGGATTCCAGCACGCGACCAGGAAAACCCGTTGGCCCCCAACCTCATATTCGAGAAACGCGTTGTTTGCCCTAGCTTCTCTCCTAGCAACTCATCCAATGAATGCAATCGCTGAGGAGAATCCTTGACCTCTTTCATTTCGACGCCATTGAGGAATGTATTGGAACATCCGTGCCCCCCGCCAACACCGGGGTGGTCAAGGTTTGAAAACACAGTCAATTCGTTACGATGTTCGGACAACGGCTCTAATAAACCGGACATCTGATATTTATCACCGGTCGCAGAGGGGAAGAACCCCTGGGGATGCATACCATAATTGGATGCGACACATACAAAACGGCGAGCAGAGTCTCGCGTATCACGGCCTTCGGCGCAAGTATTCAGCGATGCAAAAGCGGGTAAGGCCAGATTAACAGACGCCCCCCTTAAAAAACGACGACGATCTATTTTCATATGCACCTGCATTCTCAATCTTTTGAAGAACGGATTTTATATTTTCCGTAATGACAGTTCCATCTCATAGATTAAACATCCGATCTGCCACCTTCAAATAGATTGTAATCTTCTGTTTAAATTATTTCCGATTCAACTCCGGATGATCGTAGTAACTAGAAGAGGAAACCATGCTCGCAGTTTTAACACGGGGGCGAAAAACGGGGCCGACTGCAGCCCTGATAGCAAGCCTTAAGATTAACACACTAAAGAAAACAAGGCTCTCCAACTCAGCATCCCACGACAAAGTCTCAAACTTACATTTTTGTTTCCCACGTCGAAAGCACGGTTTCCCTTTTGCTCCGCTATTTTCATCGTTCAAGCAGTTTTGCAAGCTTCGGCGTATCCAGAGTTCGCGTCATGCGAAACACACCCGCCGGGCCGCCAGGGTGGCCGCAGTAAAAAAATACGTGCTGCACTCCACGCTTTTCATCAAGCACCGCGCCGCCGGTATGGAAACCATCAGCCGTGTTGTAAAATCCCGCCGAACGTTTGAAAAGACATCCTTCATGACGCCATTTCGCCGATTCCCAATCTTCCGGCGCGATACTGAAGAGATGAATGGACATATCTTCACGTTTTGACTGAACCACCTCGAAACGTTTAGTAACCGGATTGAAACAGATCGCAGAAGTGTCAACCGAGACCCTTGTCTTCATAAGCGTATTGGCGACCTCTGATATTTCAGTGTCGCCAAAGTTGAATCGCATTTGCGTCAGTACATTGGCGGGTGCCTGATTGCGCACAATCGCTTTGAATTGGCCATTATGCGAAATCACATCAGGCTCAGCGGGTTTACACCAATTAGGAAGCGAAAGAGAAGTCTTCTGCCAACTTTCTCCGCCATCTCGCGAACGGTAAACCGCCAATTCCCGAGCGATGTCGACCGGCCGGCGGGACTGATAGATTGTGTGGTGTGCAAAAAGAAGCAAACCGTGTTTCGAGTCATCGATGATTCGCGGTCCCACATAGACGAATGGTCCAACGTGAAGATCCTCACGAAAAGCCAAACGCAGATGCCTCCATGTCTTCCCCTTATCTTCCGAGCGAAAGACACCGTGATCACTGACCAGAATAACCCCACCATCCCGGGTTGTTCCTATCGCATTCAGATGTAGCTTGTAACCGAGCGGACTATCGTTTGTCGGGTCGAATTTATAGCGATGTGACAATGGCACCGCCCCACCGCGATTGCGATCTTCCACCGCCATACAATCTCGCACGTCATATGGCTCGGACCACGTCTGCCCACCATCACTCGAACGAAGAATCGTTGAATACGTAGTATTCTCGTCAGCATTGCCGGATGATTTACGGTTATGTCCCGGCATAGAACGATGTACCAAGATGATCGTATCATCGAGCATGGTGGCTACAGGCCAACCAAAGTGATTATTGTCACCCTTTGGATTGGTCGGAAGATGAACCGGTGCAATCTCTAAGACCCCTGACTGCTTTGCAGCTTTCTGTCGTACTAATTGCTCGGGAGTAGTAGCCAGCAACGCTTGCTCAAATTTATCCGTGCCTGCGGCAGCTTGCAGCTGTTGTTTTTTAGAGAGCATCGTCTGGCGTGATACGGTTAAAGACGAAGCGGTCAATTCGGGTAAGGACGCCTCCATCAAATTACCGTCAATCGAAAAATCATAGATCCGCAGCATGGCCCGCCAGGGACGTAGGCCGACTGACGTGATCTCCTTCACATCGAAAGAAGTATCCCATACTTTCTTACTGTCTATGTAAAAAGTGAGGTTATTGTTTCTTCGTGAAACCAGGAGATCAAACGGTCGTCCAGGCATGATAAAGTCTTCTGGCTTACCTATCGTCTGCCCGTCGGGAAAATCCGGGCCTTGCACGTACATACGTCGATGCCTTCCTTCAAAGCCGAACTTATTATTCCCCAAGACGAGAGCGGCAGCCGAACCATTAAACGCCTCTAGACTCAGCCTTGCCCGAATCTCAAAATCCCCCCGACCAATCCCTTTATCGGCAAACAGATAGTGTGCACCGGTTGATTGGATGCATTTGTCGTTTGCCTTCCATTTCCCGGCTACAGCGACAGCCGCTTCCATCCGTCCCTTTGCGACAACGACTAATTCGGCTGCGGACGCCGATACAGTCATAAATTTCAGAACCAATAGAACTAAAACGCTTCTCAGTTTCATCATTCATCTTCCCCGGATAAGGTGTCTGCCCTTTAACGAGTACTCGGTCTCGTTCAACCGATGGCCGCTCTTTTAATGCTACTCAATCTGATGCGTGCATAGGATCGCATCAGAAATTAGCAGGAACGGGGAAAACGGTCCTCGGAATTCCTTCAGCATTTTAAAACGATAAATACTTATCTACTGCCAAAGTCGCCGGCTGCTATCAAATAGATACTTCAGGCGTAGCAACGAATCTCTAAGGTAACTGATGCAGGAACTGGTGAGCATGCAGGAAGGGGCCTGCAGCGGCTGGAACAGCTTGAATCCCGCCTCAATCAACTTAAGGCAACCCAAATGCTAACTCATCAATTCTGTGATTGGGGTGGGATCGCTAACCACATGAGTCGGACGCCCCTGCGGAGTATATAAGATCTTTCCGGGATCGATTCCCATTTTCGCATAGACCGTAGAAACAAAGTTCTCAGGACTCTTAACGTTTTCAATCGCCGAATATCCCTTTTTATCAGTCGCACCGACAACAACACCACCCGGCGTTCCACCTCCAGCCATCAGGACGCTCATTGCGTTGGACCAATGGTCTCTTCCAACTCGAGTATTAATCTTAGGCGTACGGCCGAACTCGCCGAGCACAAGCACAAGCGTTTCATCAAGCATTCCTCGTTCATCCAAGTCGGATATCAAAGCCGCGACGCTTTGATCCACTTTTGGCAAGCGATCTCTACAGCTATTCCACAGGTCGCGATGATGATCCCAACCGCCATTATAAACCGTAACGAATGGCACTCCCGCTTCTGCTAAGCGTCTGGCAAGCAGACAACGTTGGCCAAACGAATCACGGTAATAACGATCACGCATCTCCTCAGATTCCTGCGAAATATCGAAGGCCACCTGAGCATCCGGCGAAAGAACTAGATTTAACCCCTGCTCATAGTACTCATCAATGGAAATGGCGGGATCACCGAATGCGTTGTCATTGAACCGTTTCATCCGGTCAAGAGAACTACGCAACAATGATTTTGACCTAAACTGACCGCTTGAAAGATCTCCAGGTATCGCCACATCGCGGACTCTAAAATTGCTTCCACTTGGATCGTCAGAGACAACGAACGGAGCATGATTGGCGCCTAAGAAATTTGGCCCGCCGCTGCGACTCATCCTGGGCATAGAGAAATAATTCGGCAGTGCGTCACTGTTGCCGGACTCATGACTAACAACACTCCCCATACTAGGATGAAAACTAACATAGGCGCCGCAGCCAACAGGGATACGCGGCGGAGCACCAGTCATCATGTAATGATTACCCGCACCATGATTCCCCTGGTTATGCCGGATCGAGCGTATCATCGCAAACTTGTCACTTATCGCTGCAAGTTTCGACATGTGTTCTGAATAATGAACGCCCGGCTGTTTGGTTTGGCAAGTACCATATTCACCACGAATTTCGGTAGGCGCTTCAGGTTTAGGATCAAAGGTCTCAAAGTGAGTAGGGCCACCGTCAAGCCATATCAAAATACATCGTTTTGCTGTAGCTTTAAGCGGACTATTATTGCTGGCTTGTAATTTGAGCCCATTAGACAGGCTCGTCCCTGCGCCCCACAGGCCTCCCAGGCCCAAACCAAGTGCATGACGACGAGTAATACCTTCACAATTTGAGTACTTCATAGCTTTTCTTCTACCCAAGAGAAATGTTGTCTTACTTCTATCATACCTCAATAGTAATTATCGGAAAATGGAAATCCGATCATTAGCCACTCGTTGCCATGGTGAGTCCAATAAGCCTGATGACACCGAATATATAGAAGCAGCGTTAGAGCAGGGCGAAGCACCGTTTTTTATATCGCCACGCTGAATCAGGACAATCACAAGGCCATTGGAAACGTCTAAGAAAGGATATCGTGTACCACCGTTCCACTGACGTCAGTTAAACGCATGTCTCGCGAACGATGGTGAAAGGTTAGTTGTTCATGATCCATACCAAGTAAGTGCAGGCAGGTTGCGTGGAAGTCATTGATTGAGACGGGATCTTTTTGAGCAGCATAGCCAAATTCGTCTGTCGCTCCATATGTCATGCCCCCCTTCACGCCACCGCCGGCAAGCAGCATGGTAAATCCGCGAGGGTTGTGGTCCCGACCGATCGTACCTTGGTTTGTCGGCATCCTGCCAAATTCGCCGCCGAAGATAATCAGCGTATCATCCAACATTCCACGCCGTTTCAGATCTTTTAGCAGACCGGCAATTGGCCTATCGACTTCCGGGCAATGCTGATCAAGATTATTCTTAAGTCCGCTGTGAGCGTCCCAACTCAGCTGCTGATCAGCGCCACCTGAATAAATTTGCACAAACCGAACACCTCTTTCAACCATGCGTCGTGCTAACAAACATTGCTTGCCAAAGTACGAGCTTATGGGGCGATTAAGTCCATATAACTCTTTGGTCTCACTGGTTTCCTGAGATAAATTGACTACATCCGGTGCGGCGAATTGCATTTTGTATGCAAGTTCGTACGAATCTATACGTGCAGCTAGCTCTCTTTCAAAGGGGTTCTTATCTACAAACTGCTGGTTGAGCCGTCGCAGCATACGTAGACGCAGTTCTTGTTGTCCCGGTTTAAGCTGTTTATCTGAGTGCAGGTCGATAATGGGCTGGCCAACGCTTCGCAGCGGCGTACCTTGGTAGGCCGCCGGTAGAAAACCGGAAGTCCAATTCTGTGCTCCCCCAATCGGCCCGCCTCGATGGTCCCACATCACCACAAAAGAGGGCAAGGATGCATTTTCCGAACCCAGTCCGTAACTAATCCATGACCCCATGCTTGGCCTTCCAGCCAGAATAAAGCCGGTATTCATTTGGAAGAGTGCAGGAGCATGATTGTTTGATTCACAGTGAAGTGAGTTCATCAAGCAAATGTCATCTGCACAACTGGCAATCTCTGGAATGAGCTCTGAGAAGTATAGTCCTGATTCCCCATGTCTGGAGAATTTGTAAGGACTCATCATGGCTGTATCTTTAGTCGTTTTATTAAATGCGTCGCTCTTATCAAAAACGGGAATCGACTTACCGTGCCACTTTGCTAAAGCGGGTTTGTAGTCGAACATGTCCACTTGACTTGGTCCGCCATAGGCAAAGATAAATATGACGGACTTGGCAGACGCTTTATGGTGCGGAGACTTTGCAGCCAGCGGGCCGGGGATTCCATCCTCTGCCCGTAGCTGGTCTGTCTTAAACAGGTGACTTAGTGCCCAACTGCCGATACCACCGCCAGCTGTTTGCAGCAACCGCCTACGGTTGATGAATCCCTGCGAATGATTAAGTGTGTTATCGTGCATTTGAAAATAATACCGCCTATCGCATGAACACGAATTCATTGAGATTAATGAGCACATGACAGAGATCCTGAATGGAAAACAACAGCTTTCCAGAGTCTTCACTGCCATGCAGTTTTTCCGCTTCGATCAGAAACTCTAAGCCCAGCCGGATTTCATCGGCATTCGGCAACCGTCCCAGTACACGTAAGTACGCTTGCTTAATCAGTGATTGGCGGTTTTCCCCGTGTTCCCGAACAAGCCGCCGGGCCATTTCCAGAGATTGGTCATTAGTGAATCTACTGTTAAGGAGTTGGAGTGCTTGGGTGGGAACTGTCGTGGTTATCCGTCTGGAACAGCTACTTGTGGTAACCGGTGCATCGAATCCTTCGAGCAAAGGGAAGGGAACACTTCGGCGGGTGAAGATGTAAATACTTCGACGCCAGTGTTCCGAGGTTTCGCGATTCACTTGCGGCCATTTGCGTGTGGTGCCGCTGCCGATAATTTCTTCATTAATATAAGGGTGAATTCCGGGACCTCCCATTTGCAAGTTGATCGAACCGCTGGCCTGCAATATACGATCTCGGATTACCTCGGCATCATGCCGACGCATAGGAAAACGGGACAACAAGATGGCGTCGGGATCGCTGGCATGGGAATCCGTTCGTTGAGATGATTGGCGATAAGTAGCCGATTCAAGTATGAGCCTATGAATATGTTTGACTCTCCAGCCTGAGCGTATGAATTCGGTTGCCAACCAATCCAGCAGAGCGGGGTGGCTAGGTTCAAACCCTAATAGCCCAAAGTTGCTAGACGTTTCCACTAATCCTCGTCCGAAATGAAACTGCCAGATCCGATTGACCATTACTCTGGCAGTCAGCGGGTTATCTTTGTGAGCAATCCAGTTAGCGAGGATTGATCTACGACCGGTGGTGCGAGATTCCTTCGCTGCTTCTGGAAACTCGACGACAATATTCGAAACGGAAGCGGGAACGGCCGGTTCGACCTTTTCTCCGGGGTTGTTGTATTCACCTCGAATGTGAATATTCGTGGGTTTTGCTTCCGAGGAGCTGTCTGTAATGGCTTGGGCCAGAGGAAGCTGCGCTATTTGATCGTCAATCTGCTCTATCTGTTGCTTGACAGCTTCAACATCAAAGCCATCCGTGTTTGCAGGACGAGACATTTTTTCCAGTGAAGGAAACCCGTCCAGCAAGAGGGCTCCCTCTCTATTCGTAACGCGAAGGTTTCTCCACTGCGTTGAAGTAGACCAGTTTCCCAGAGCAATCCCACCGGAAGGATGACGGGCATCATCAAATTGGAAGATTAACTGGTCGTCGAGCCAGATTTTGTCATCGCCTTCGCCGACTTCAATCCGCAAGCGATACCACCGATTATTTTCGAGTTCTCCAGACACACGTGGTGTGAGCGAATGACGGGAATTGTCGATCTCAAAGTGGAGTGCGTGTTCACGCCCATCGGAAGCTCCCAGTTGCAACGTGTAACCATTACCATAGTCGCTTGCTAACACGGAAACATATATCCCAGCATCAAAACTGAACGGCTGCTGTGTGACTCTGTTACGCTGAAATTCGACTTCTAGTGTATAACTAGTCCACGTCTTGTCGCCAAACCAGACACGAGTGTTATTGACCATGGAGGCTTGAGTCAGAATCCCCTGTTGAAGTTCCCATACTCCTGCCTGCGGTTCTGCCGTGGCTGACCTCACCCGTTGTTCCAGGTCTTTTTTCTTCTTCCTTAATTCGTCGTAAAGCTGCCTATGCTCAGTTGTGCCGATGAATTGATCGCGTTTTTGGCTTGTGTGAAAGATTGCCAGCATGGAATAGTAATCCTTCTGGCTGATGGGGTCGAACTTATGATCGTGGCAGCGGGCACAGCCAACGGTCAGCCCAAGAAACACCTCCGTAGTGGCGGTAATTACATCGTGCAACTCTTCATACCGATTCTTGTCCAGTGCTTGATTACCGACCGTAGGACCGTTTCTACAGAATCCGGTGGCCACCCAGGATTGCAGGCTTGAAGGATTTATTTCGTCGCCAGCTAGTTGCTCCTTTACAAATTGATCGTAGGGCAGGTCGCTATTGAAGGAGGAAATTACATAGTCGCGATATCGCCAGGCAAAAGGACGTACAAAGTCAAATTCAAACCCGTTCGAGTCAGCGTAACGTGCAAGGTCCAACCAATGTCGTCCCCAGCGTTCACCGTAATAGGGTGAAGCCAACACCTGATCAACTAGTTGAGACCACGACGTGTCTGAGATGTCATCCGTTAATGCGGCTGAAGTGGGGAGAATCCCCAACATATCGAGGTACAGGCGATTTGTTAACTGGTCCGCCGTCGCACGTTCAGCAGGTTGCAACTGTGCATCTTTTAGTTTTTCCAGAATGAACGAGTCGATAGGGTTCTCAGGCCAAGCAGACACGAGGTGAGGGATCGTCACATCGCGTAGTGGCCGAAATGACCAGTGAGATTCCTCCTGTTGACCGCTGGCCGCCTCGTTCATGATAAGCAGCACGTAGCCCAGCAAAGCGAAGGAACGCATTAGCTGAGTCTTCATCGTGAGTACCTTTATGAATCGCAAGCTACTGGAATCTTGCCAGCCTTTGTTAATCAACAGCATTTTGTTTTTCGACAACCAATTTCGTACTACATAGAGTATTTGTGCATGCCAAGTCTCGTCATTTTGACCTGGTGCAAATGTACAGGCATGAGCATGACTGAATAACTTGGTGTTGCAGCGTGCTTTCGCTGGGACACTCGTAGCGTTAGCAGATTTTACTATAGATTCAGATGGTTG
>NZVD01000076.1 GCA_002701385.1 Rhodopirellula sp.
TGTTAAAACCAGGAATATAAACAGTTTCTGGATTAATATCCTCTAAAGTGCTCTCAAAAACTTCTGGTATTTTTAATATATCAATAAACTCCTGGAGGGCTAACTTGCCTTCGGGATCTTGTTCCCAAATACCTAGGCTTTGAGGGATTGCCTGACCGTCTATTGCAAGACCATTAGAGCTAGAGACCCATAAAATTCTTAGGTTCTCTTTTTGTAATTCCTGTGATAAATAAATCTTTTTTTTAGCTTTTATTAACTCAATTATTTCTTCTAAATTAGAGTAAAAAGTATGGAAGGAATATTTTAATTCTGTAAATAAATCCTCAAGTTTGTTTTGTTCATTAAAAAAATTTTTACTTATATAATCAGCAAAATGGATGACTTCGGAATCATTAATTTTAGAATCAAAAAATTCTTTTAATCTCGAATCATTATCATAGAGATTTTTAAATTTTTTATCAGTAATTTTATAAGCCAATAATTCTGTTGAAGCTCTAATATTCTCACAAGGTGAATTTCTTATAAGAGAAATAGCTCCTACACAAGCACCCTTAGAAATCTTATTAATAGTTTTAAATTTATTTTCAGCTTTAAAAATAACTCTTGCTGTTCCACTCTCTATGTAATATACAGATCCTGATAAATAATTATCATCTGAAAGAGACTGTCCCATTTTAAATTTGAGCTTTTCTCCATTTTCTAAAAAAAGTGATTTTATATAAGTATCCTTTTTATTATCCATAAATTTATATAACCTCTTTAGAATTATTTATTAATTTTTTTAAAGAATTAATAGTCAATATATTAACCCATTTATCAAATAAAGAAAGCGTAATTTTTGACCTTTGAGAATCATCAAGCTTTGCTTCAATTTTATCCTCAACTCTGAGGATAACCCACCATTTATCAATTTGAAAAGGGTTAAGAAGTTCACCTTTTTTTGCGGTCAATATTTTATTTTTTAATAATGGATGAACATTAGCAATACTTTGAGGGCCAATTGTACCCATTTTTTTATTATTACTCTCAATAGAATATTTACTTGCTATTTCTGAAAAGCCTGCTTCTTTAGAATCTATCTGAAGATATAATTCATATGCAAGATCAGATTCTTCAACAGATATTAGACTATAAGTATATTGATCTAAAGAAGTTTTTGAATTTATAAATTCCGTTTCGGCATTTTTATAGAACTCTTTATTTGCAATAAATTTAATTTTTTCAGAGTTCTCTAAATTTCTTTTATGATCTTCCACATTAATACCTCTAAGAGACAAAAATGTTAATAAATCTTTTTCTTCCAAAAGATTATTTTTTTTGCAGAAATCATCATTAATTTCTTGAACATCAATCTTTAAACTAACCTTAGAGCAAATCAGATTCGTTATGAAATTTTTTAAAAATTGATTTAGCAAATTATTTTTTCTTAAAAGAATAATAAACTCATCAGATAAATTTAAAATTTTTTCTTCTATTTCCTTTTCAAACTGATCCATTAAGTGAAAATTAACTTACATATGAAGATTAGATCATCAGAAAATTAATTTTGATTAGTAGATATACTTTTTTATATTTCTTTAATTTAAATAAAGCCAAAATCATTGGGATTTTTTTTACCAATTGCAAATAAATTTAAATTTAGTAAATTCTTATAAAATTCTATTCTTTAAATTTTTATATCCAAATCAAAATTATTAATAGACGATTTTAAATATTCCTTAATTTTTAAAAAAAGTTATATTTAGTATTATGCAAATATATTAAATTTGTGTGCATTTATTGCGGGGATATTTATAAAAATCATGGGTCTGAATTGCCAGAAGCTTCAGATGTACTAAGATCTGCTGTCCTTGGAACTAATCAGGAACTTGCCTCTTATCTTACAACTGGGTTTTGGAATGATATGGGCTCTGCCCAAAGGAAATTTAATTTAACAAGTACTGGTGTTAATGCAAAAAATGGAGTTTTGACCTACAACACCAGTGGTAATAGCTCTGACATAAATGGTATAAGTTCTGAAAAATCTCTACTTATTGATGAAAGCTTTAAATTATTAGAAAGCACTCTTGGCATTGACTTTCAAGAAACCACGAATGCCAGTGCTGATATAAGATTTTCAGATTCTGACTCTGGAGCATTTTCATACTCATATCATTCCTCAGGAAATATAGAATATTCAGATATAAATATTTCCGAAAGCTGGAATTATGGACTCAATGGTTTTGGAAATTATACATTTCAGACAGTTTTACATGAAATTGGACATGCTCTTGGGTTAGGGCATCCAGGAAATTATAACGATTTTGCCAACTACGCTTCGCACGCTATTTATTCGAATGATAGTTGGCAATCATCGATAATGTCATACTTTAGTCAAAATGAAAATAACTCGATAAACGCTAGTTATGCATATTTAAGTACTTTCAGTGCAGTTGATTTAATAGCACTTGAGGATCTATATAGTCTTCAAGGATTTTCATTCACTAATTCATTACCAGGCGATACAACTTATGGATTTAATACTAATATTTCATCTTCTACAAGTAAGATTCTTTCTGAATTAAGAAATTGGATTAATACTACAGCTTTTACCATTGTAGATGGTAACGGTAATGATACTTTTGATTTTAGCGGGTTCTCAAATAATCAGAATATAGATTTAAGATCAACTGATAGAAATTCAAGTATACTGTTTACCTCTGATATTGCTAGCTTAACTGGAAATCTTACAATTGCAGCAGGAACAATAATAGAAAACGCAATTGGTGGATCTGGTAATGATTCTATTACTGGAAATTCCTCAAATAATATACTTAATGGTGGGAATGGTAATGACTTATTAATAGGAGGGAGGGGAGATGATACTTATATTATTGACTCAGTATCAGATACCGTTAACGAAAACTTAGGAGAAGGTACAGATTTAATTATTGCTTCTATTTCCTATACTCTTCCCCAAAACATAGAAAAAATTACATTAACGGGATCTTTAGATATAGATGCTAAAGGGAATGAACTTAATAATATACTTAGAGGTAATTCAGGCACAAACGAACTAAATGGCGATTTAGGGACAGATACAGTTATTTTTGATGGATTATTCAATGATTATTTAATTAAAGTAATTAATGACAATTTAGTAATCGAAGATAATAGATCAGACGCATCAAATGGCATAACAACACTTAAAAATATTGAGATACTAGAGTTTTCAGATTTAACTAAAACTGCAAACGATTTGTTGGATATTTTTTATACAATTTCGCAGAGTAATTATGCTGCTGCTGATCTTAATATTCTTGATGCGAGCACTAGCGTAATAATTAATGCATCAGCAATAATGTCTTTAGAAGGACAAGCCTCTGATCTTATTAATGCTTATGTGTCTTCCGGTATAAATGGCTTAGGTAATGAAATAATCACAATTTCTGATTCTTCTATTGATGCTTCCTTACTTAAGACTCTTGATGAAAAAACTACTGGAATAATTAATGCCTCTACTATTACAACCTTAAATGGTTCTCTCTCTGATATAAATAATGTACTTTCTTCTGAGGGAATTTCCAATCTTGAAGATAAGAAAATCATCATTTCTGATACTTCTGTTGATGCTTCTTTACTAAATACTATTAGCGAATATAACAGTTCAAATATAGATGCAACTGAAATTACTACATTAACTGGTTCATACTTGGCTTTAAAAAAAACTTATGGATCTTCTACACTAAGCGGCTTAGGAAATGAAACTATGATCATTTCTGATNCNTCTATTGATGCNTCCTTACTNAATACTCTTGATGAAAAAACTNCTGGGATCATTAATTCAACAGCAGTAACATCTATTTCAGGTACAGGTTCTGATNTTGTTATTGCTTATAAGTCTTCTGGTATAAATGGCTTAGGTAATGAAGTAATCACAATTTCTGATACTTCTATTGATGCTTCCTTACTTAATACTCTTGATGAAAAAACTTCTGGGATCATTAATGCTTCTAAAGTTACAAATTTGACTGGCTTTACTTCTGATATTGATAACGCACTCTCTTCTGAGGGATTTTCTAATCTTGGGCTTTCATACTTAGAATCCTTAAGTTATTTAGCTGGAAATAAAGATCTAATTGATGCTTTTGGATTAAATTCTAAAAAAGCAAAATTGCATTATGTAATTCATGGACAGAATGAAGGAAGAATTATTGATACTTTTGATGAAAGTAGTTATTTGGCGTCTAATGCTGATCTTTTAGCAGCCTTTGGCCCAAGTGCTACCATGTCGCTTTCGCACTACATTCAGCATGGCTATCACGAAGGCAGATCAGTAGATAGTTTTGACGAGTTAGGTTACGTTGCAAGTTATAGTGACTTGAGATCTGCCATTGGAGTTGACTCATCTAAAGCGGTTAAGCACTACGTTAATTTTGGATATAGTGAAGGTAGATCAGTTTCTTTTGATGCTGAAAAATACCTTAACGCAAATGCTGAACTAAAACCATTTATTCAAGATGATTTAGAGCTTGCTAAGAAGCATTTCATACTACATGGTGCAGATGAAGGAAGATTATTAGCATAACAAACTTGTCCTGAAGGATCACTATAAGTTTTGATAATTTTCTCCAATAATTGATATAAATTATTAATAAATAAATTTTTATGATTCCATAATGTTACAGAGAAAAATGGATTTGTTTCAAGAGATTTACAAGAGGATTTTGTTAAACGAATTTAGAAATTTATTTACTACTTAATTACAAGAGCTAAATAGCCTAGTGCATGCCCTAAAAGGATAAATCCGTAAATTAGAATTAATCAAGAAATTGAGTTTACTATGTGATCCAGTTTATATTTTTTGCACCCGGAATAAGAATTAACAATTTGATTGAAAAGCTTTCCAAAATTATGTTGACCATTTTTAGCTTGATTATGAAAGGAATTAATTTACTATGATTTCTTGTTGTAACTTAAGAAGGTCATAAAAAAATTCTTAAATAATATTTTTACTAAAAAATCTAAATTGATACCTTATTCATATTGAATATTCTTTAGAGAAAATTAAAGCAAATTATTATTTAAATTACAAAATTATTTAATTTTCAATAGTCCTTTAAGATATGCATTTTAAACTTGTAAAATACTATATTAGTTCAGATTAATAAATAAAAGAAAGGATGACTAAATTTTCCACCAATGTAAAATAGTTTAAGATAAGAATAAGAATGGTTTTATCAGAGGTTAGTAAAGATATATTTTTATTTTATGGGGTATATGATACTAAACAATTATTAATAAATGAATTAGAACTAATACCTTGCATCTTTGAAAATAAATATCCTTGGAAACATGAATTGCAGATATACAAAACTATTTATAATTTAGTTTTACAATCACAAGAAAATGAAGATAGTATTATTGGCTTATTTAGCTCATCAATTACTGAAAGGACAGGATTAACTTTTCAATCAGTTAGTAAATTAATACAAGAAAATAATGCCGATATTTTTGTATTCTCACCATGCCAATATAATGCTTTAATATTTTATAACTACTGGGATCAGGCGGAGATAATCCATAAAGGGATTAGAGAGGAAGTTAAACAAATTTTTTCTTTAAAAAAAGACTTACCAACAATTGATATTAACTCAAGAACACCTGAAAAACATTTTTCTTACTGCAATTTCTGGGCAGCCAAAAGAAACTTCTTTTTAAAAATAGTAAAAGATATGATCTGTCTAGATAAATTAATGACTGAGAATAATTTAGGTTTAAAGCAAACTTTTCACAAATCTCAATTTGTTAATAGTTTTAATAAATCTTTTAAATTAAACTATAAACTATATCCATTTATAATTGAGAGATATTTATCAGCTCATTTAATTGATAATGAAAATCATAAAAACTCTAAGGTTTTCTATTGGAATGATGAGAGAATGCCACTTGAACAAGTAGAAAAAATAAAGGATTTAAAGGATTGTCTTAAGGGTCCAATTAAAAAAGGAATATTTTATAAATCTAAAAAAACAAAATTTAAAAATAAAAATGATTTTTACAAAAAAATATGGCTTAATGAAGATATTGAGAAATTAGAAAAAATTTGTCCTGGTGCTGGAGAAAGATTTTACTCTTTATACGATTTGTCAAAAGAAAATTAAAGAAATAATATTATGAAAAAATATTTTTATATTTAATTACTTTATAATGACTTTTAATTACTGTATAAATCTTAGCAATAAAATCTTAGTTTTTAATCAATAAATTTATGGAAATAGTATTAGCCACATATCCATGGGCTTACTTCACACCAGGTGGAGGAGAAATCCAGATCGAAATGCTTCTCAAATATCTTAAAAAAAGAAATATTAATGTATATAAATTTGACAGTTGGGAGCCCAAAAAAAATGCAAATATTTATCACTTTTTTTCATGTATGGGAGGTTCTATAGATTTCTGCAATTATCTCAAGAGTATTGAAAGAAAATTAATTATAAGCTCTTCTCTTTGGATTACTAAAGATACTCTTAATAACTATAATATTGAGACAATAAAGTCACAGTTATTGATTGCAGATAGAATTATTGTTAACTCATTAAAAGAAAAAAATTTATTAAGTGATATTTTTGAAATTAATGAAGAAAAATTTAGAGTTGTTTATAATGGGTTTGAACCTGATTTATTAGAGAAGAGGGATATTCAATATAAAAAATCTACAAAATTACCGTTTGATTGGAATGAATATGTATTGTGTTTAGGAAATATAGAAAAAAGAAAAAATCAAAAAATACTTATAGAAGCATGTAGATTAAACAAAAAAAAACTTGTATTAGCTGGGCATATAAGAGAAAAGGATTACTTTAAATCTCTAGAGATAGATAATAATAATTTAGTTCATTATTATGGACCAGTTGAAAATCATTCATCTGAATTTTTGAGTTTAATACTTAATGCCAAATGTTTTGCTCTACCCTCAACTTTAGAGACTCCTGGATTGGCTGCTCTAGAGGCTGCAGCTCTTGGTATTCCAATAATAATTACCTCAGAAGGATGTGCAAAAGAATATTTTGGAAAAATAGATACTTACTATGATGGAAAAAAAGGAAACGTTAAAGAACTTGCAAATTTAATTGACAACGTATTTATTAACCCAGCTTTGGGGTATGTTAACTTTGACCAAATAAAACAGTTTTCCTGGGATAAATGCATAACTAATCAAATTCATATTTATGAGGAATTAATGTGAAAATAATTATTTATGCTCCAAACTTAGTATCTATGGATGGGGTGGGGAATTCTTCAATATATTTTATGAATTTGCTTAAAAATTTTGCAGAAGTTGAACTGGTAGCAAATTATTCAAATATTCCTGGAGTTCTAAATTTTAAGGAATATCTTAAAAAGCATAAACCTAATAATATTCTTTTTTATCATTATTCTATAGTGGATCCAAATATAAAATTATTACTCACATTAAAGTTTAAAAAAAAGATAATTTATTATCACGGAATAACTCCTCCAAAATTTTTCCCGTATGGTAGTAAGTTATCTAATAACTGCAAAAAAGGATTATCTGATATTAGTATTCTTAAAGACTTTGATTTATATATATCAAATTCTTCAGCATCAAAAAAGCAATTTTTGGAAAATTTAAATCAAAATTATGGAGATAGCAAAAAATTTATTATTATGCCTCCCATTAATAATTTTTCAAATAATAAAAATTATATTAAAGGTAAGATATTAGAATCAGAAATAGACTTTTATTATTGCGGGACGATTAATAATCATAAAAATTTAAATTTGTTGTTGGATTCGTATAGTAAAAATACAAAAAGTAATTTTAAACTTTCAATATTTACATCATCCACTTTTGAGGAGAGCTTGAAATTCTTGGGAGAAGAAAAATATTCAGAATACTTAAAAAATAGAATTAAATTTTTTTACAAGTTGGAAGACGAAAAGATGAATTTTCTTACTCAATATATGAATTGCTTTATTACTTTGAGTATGCATGAGGGTTTCTGTATCCCATTATTTGATGCAATAAATAACTTCAAACCCACCTTATCATTTCCGTTAAAATGTTTAGAGGATTACTTCCCCAAAGGATATAAATATATTTCTAATCTTGATGACACAGTAAATTTTCAGAAGAAATATCATCATAATTTGGAATCCATAGAAATATTTAGAGTATTTATTAAAGATAAATTAGAATTCTTTACCAAAGCTGGTTTAGATTTAATAGTGAAATTAATAGAATAAACTTTATTTTGAAAATTTTTAATTCACATTTTTGAGAAAATTATGTTTTTAAATAATTAATAAAACAATTAGAAATTGGGATTAAGGTACTGTAAAGTAAATGTTTATATTAAGTGAAATTTGAAGAAATATAAGGTTCTTGTAATAAATAGATTATCTTTAGTAGATCCCATGCAGCTTGGCAGGTCAATAGTAATTAGATTAATAGAACCTTTAGAGTATTTAAATAAAAAAGGACTTATTGATTATGAAGTCTTAAATCCAGGAGACATAACCTCTGAAATTTTAAAAATCAAGAAATTTGATTTGGTATTTATAAATAAATCTTGCGATAAAGCAACATTTGAGGTTGCTAAGCTTATAAATTCTTTGAAAATTAAAATAATTTATGATTTAGATGATAATATTTTTGAATTTCCAAGTTACTCTTGTGGTAGTTCTAACCACAATGACATCACATTAGAGATTCTAAGAATTTCATCAATCATAATAACTTCAAATTTACCTCTTGAAAGAATAATTTGGAAGCATCTCAAAAAAAGGACAATAATAATAGAACAGGGAATTAACATAGAGAAGTATTCAGTTAAAAATGGAAGAATAGAATCTAAACATCCAAAAATTGTTTTTACGAATGCAGATAATCTTAAATTTAATAAATTTAAGGGAGAATTTCTCTTAGCTCTAAGTAAAATTCAAGAAGAATTTCCTAATCTTGAGATAGATGTTTATTCTGACAAAAAAAGAATTTTAGGAGAGAAGATAAAATATACTGATTTAGGCAGTAGATCATATTCAGAACACAAACTTGAACTAGCAAAATCAGATTATTGGTTCGCAATTGTTCCTCTTGCAGCCTGCGAAGAACCAGAACTAAATAGTTTTCATAACTGCAAAAGTCCTATAAAATATTTAGATTATGGCATGTCTTCA
Source organism: Rhodopirellula sp. (assembly GCA_002701385.1). GTDB lineage: Bacteria > Planctomycetota > Planctomycetia > Pirellulales > Pirellulaceae > UBA721. Next base: position 9,184 of record NZVD01000076.1, read on the forward strand.
ATACCAAGCATCTTCTCTGACGCATATATATATCAAGGAGTTATAAAGCATCTAGAGACTGGAATATTAACTAGAAATAATCATAGTAGCTGGCTTTACTGGCTAAGAAGACTTATTCTTGATAGAGAATTGCGTAAAAAATTAGCATTGAATTCACACATTGATATAAAAGAAAATCATAATATCCAAAGAATGAGTGATAAGATTTTAGATGTTATTTATAACTAAAACTTGCTTTATTTAATAAGACACGCAGAATCAATATGCAACCTTCTCCAATCTTCAACTGGCTCTGTATTTGATGAGTTAAGTTTTAATGGCCGACAAGATTGCTTGAATTTAAGAGATAAGGCAAAACTATTAAAAGAAAAGTTAAATATGAAAATAGTTTCTTCTTCTGCTGGTAGAGCACTAGAAACTGCTGTTTTATTATTTGGAAGTGATATAAAAATAGACTGTAATTGGTTAGAGACTAATGGGGGATATCTTCAAGATATTGACGAAAAATATGTTGAATTTTTTTTCAAACTGAAAAATAATATTCATAGAAAATACCCTAATGGAGAAAGTAATTATGATATGCAAGAACGCGTTATTAATTCGTTTCAAAAGTATATAGATTTAATCAAACACAATAATATTGCAATTGTCACACATTCTGGTCCTATATTAGCGATAGCAAATTATTTAAATTACACAATTTCCAATATTGAGAATCTTGATGGAATAGTTATTAGTATTGATGATAATGAAAGCAAAATTATTACCCATCAAAAACTTTTTCATAATT
>NZVD01000077.1 GCA_002701385.1 Rhodopirellula sp.
GGGTTTAGTCAACGCAGTCCCGTTTTCAAACGAGTGGTTCGTCAGGATCAATTGGAAGACCTTACCGCAGCGGTTGCCCAGTCCTTTCTGGGACTCACCGTCAACTGCGCTCGTTGCCATGATCACAAATTCGATCCAATCACTCAGAAAGAGTACTATCAATTCACCGCCTCACTGGCCTCGGTCTACCACGGCCAAATGATCTTTGCCGACCAAATGAGCGAGCAGGAAAGAGAAACCAACCTCCGAAACAAGGAAGCCTACCTCTATCGTCATCGCCTGATTCAACAACAGATTCAACAGGCACGAGAAACTGCCGAAGCAAAGCTGAAGGCTGCTGGTCAGGAAATAACAGACCAGTCCATCAGAGCGGCGTTACCGGAATTCGTTACTACCCACCTCGAATTTGAATCGAAGCAATTATTGGACATTGCAAACCGCTACGGCGATTTCTCAGTCTATGCGATTGCTCCCAAAAAACCTGATGAAACGTTTGTGTTAATTCGCGGCAACCCCGAGCAACGTGGCGAAGCAGCATTAGCTGGGGGAATTGCATCCGTGTCGGCTAAGTCCGCCGACTTCCAACTCGAGGCTGCTGCACCGGATTCGGAACGCCGTTTGGCATTCGCCAACTGGATAACTCAGGATAATCCTCTATTTGCCCGAACCATGGTCAATCGCATCTGGCATTATCATTTTGGAGTGGGTATTGTCGACACGCCTAACGACTTAGGATTCAACGGGGGCACACCAACACACCCCAATTTGCTCGAATTCCTAGCAACTGAATTCGTCGAGAACGACTTTAGTATTAAGCACATTCAACGTCTGATTGTCACGTCCGCCACGTACCAACAGAATTCGAAAAGCAATGCTGACAATCTACTGATCGACGCGGACAATCGCCTGCTTTGGCGTTACAGTCCAAAGCGAATGGAAGCAGAGGTGTTAAGGGATACAGTACTCGCCATCTCAGGCCAACTAAACGCTGAGATGCACGGTCCGGGCTATTACGATTTTACTACTTTCGTGGCGAACTCTCAGTTTTACGACGTCTTCGACCCGATTGGAGAATCGTTTAACCGTCGCACGATCTACAGGACTCTCATCCGTTCCGGCCGGAATCGATTTCTTGATGTCTTTGATTGTCCTGATCCCAGTGCCAAGGCTCCTAATCGTGCTGTCACCACAACCCCATTACAGTCGCTTTCTTTGATGAATCATTCATTTTCCATGCGGGCTGCAACCCAATATGCAGCGAAATTAGATGCACTTCATCCAAATTCACCGACGAGACAGCTCGAAGTACTATTTCAGGAGGCGTTTTCACGCCAGATTACCGAAGACGAACTCGAATTAGCGTTAGAAGTCTACGAAGACGCCGGTCTGCTCGGAGTTTGCCGAGCTATCCTCAACGCCAATGAACTGATTTACATCCGATAATATCCCAAGTGCCCCTTATGTTCCCCTCCAATACTCAGGCCGCCTTTCAATCACGTCGCAGTTTCCTGCAGTCGATCCAATACGGCCTTGGCGCTACGGCCGCAGCAGCAATGATGCTTGAAGATGCCACCCTCGCACAGGATGGCGTTCCGAGCGAGGCAATGGATCCACCACCGCACCACCCTGCAAAGGCACGGCGAGTCATACAGATTGTCCTCACCGGTGGATATAGCCAAGTGGACACCTTTGATTACAAACCGGAGTTACCATCGTTACATGGCAAGACCTTAAATGAGGGCCTAGGACGTGAAGAGAAACCTGATGTCTTCTTTGGTAAAGTCGGATTGCTGCGTCAACCTGATTTTCAATTCAAGCAGCACGGTGAAAGTGGACTATGGATCTCTGACCTATTCCCTCACCTTTCCGGGGTGGCAGACGAACTCACCATTATCAACTCGATGTATGCGGAAACATCAAATCACACTCCCGCGACATTCCAAGAGAACACCGGTTTTCGCCTAAATGGCTTTCCGGTCATTGGATCCTGGGCATCCTATGGCCTTGGCAATGAATCAAATAACCTACCTAGCTATGTCGTTTTTCCTGATGCCCGCAGTTATCCCGCAGGAGGGTCCATCAATTGGACAAACGGATTCTTACCGGCACAGCATCAAGGTGTCGTAATGAGAAGCTCAGGCGTCGCCATCGATGACCTCGCATTGCCAGCCGGAATCTCGAAAACCCAGGAAGCAGCTACCCGTAAGTTACTGGGACGGCTTAACGCGAATTTATCTGAGCGACAAGGAGAAGAGAGTAATCTTGCGGCCAGAGTGAAAAGCTACGAGCTCGCGGCTAGGATGCAGCGTGTCGTGCCCGAGATCACCGACTTAAATCGCGAGTCTGCAACTACTCACGAACTTTACGGCGTCGACAACGGGGAGGCAAATGACTTTGCGAGATCCTGCCTGTTAACTCGCCGGTTGTTGGAGAATGGCGTGCGTTTTGTGCAACTATTCTCTGGCGGAGCCTTTCAGAGTCCAAGAGTAAATTGGGATGGTCACGAAAACTGTAAGAAAAACCATCTACGTGAAGCTCAACGCATCGATCAGCCCATAGCCGGTCTCATTCGGGATCTAAAACAGCGAGGAATGCTCGAAGATACGGTCATCCTGTTTACCAGTGAATTTGGGCGTACCCCATTCGCAGAATCCGCAGCGGACGTTGTTGGAGTCGGTCGTGATCATAATCAAAACGGATTCTCTGTTTGGGTAGCCGGTGGGGCGTTTCGGGGTGGCATGAACTATGGCAGCACCGACCGTGTTGGCTATGCCGCAGTAGAAAACCGTGTCCACTGGAACGACTTCCATGCGACGGTCCTCCATGCCCTCGGGATCAATCACCGGCGTCTTACCTATTACCACAATGGAATCAACCGTCGTCTTACTAACGTCTCTGGGCAAATCATTAAAGATATATTGGCTTAACGACCCGTTTTACCTGTAGACAAATTGCTGCATAATATAGGCAACTCATCCCAACCTTCTCTCAGATTGTGAAGACTATCCATGCTTAGATCACTCAAACTCATTACTCTCTCCCTCGCATTTTTCATGACCGTCTCGTCTGTTTCGTCTGTTCCGTCTGTTCAGGGAGCCGAGAAATGGCAGCAGCTGTTTAATGGTAAGAATCTAGATGGCTGGACCCCAAAAATCCGAGGCTACGAGTACGGGGAAAACTTCGGCAACACGTTTCGAGTAAAAGATGGGGTCATGCAAGTAGGGTACGAAGCCTATGGCCCATTCAAAGAGCGATTTGGCCATATCTTTTACAAAACTCCCTACTCAAATTACCGATTCCGAGTGGAATACCGGTTCTTTGGTGACCAGTCGGAAGAAGGGCCTGGTTGGGCATTCCGCAACAGTGGTGTCATGGTCCACTGCCAGGATCCTAAAACAATGACAAAGGGTCAGTCCTTCCCTGTCTCTATTGAAGTTCAATTACTAGGTGGATCTGCCCAAGGTGAGCGGACAACCTCTAATCTGTGTACCCCTGGCACCAATGTCGTTATGAACGGCAAGTTGGAAACTCGCCATTGCATTAAGTCATCCTCTAAGACATATCGTGGTGACGGATGGGTCACGGCAGAAATCGAAGTCCGTGGTGGGGAAGTCATTAAACATATCCTCGACGGCGAAGTCGTACTTGAATACGACAAACCGCAGTTGGATCCTCGCGACGGAGACGCAAAACGCGTCATTGAAAAACGAAATACAGATTCGCTTATCCTAGAGAGCGGATACATTTCACTACAATCTGAAAGTCATCCGATTGAATTTCGCAAAGTAGAAATCCTAGTTCTAGACGACTAACAGCTACCGTTGTCTGTAAGCTAAAATCCTAAATCCATTTGTTGAGCCGGCGGATCCTTTTCCGTCGGCTCTTCATGCTGAGTGACACCCGGCGAATAATCCGTTAGCTCATCATCCGCAATCATCCTCACCATCGCGGGCTCATAAATCGGTGGTGCCCCGGTTGATTCCCCAGGCGGCCGTGAAGAAAGTAAAACTAACCGGCCATTCATGATCGCTCGACGCAGCGACTCGACACTCCCGTAAGACAACAGATCTTTATAGGTAATACCAACCGCCTGCCCGCCCTGTTCCAGCAATTCGACAATCACATCCCTACTTCCCTGTAGATCCAATAGCCCTACTGCAGCGGTTTTCTTTTCATCAATAGAAGCCGCGACCGCCTTCGCAGCACCTTCCGGGACTCTTTCATCCGTTATTGCAACTCCACCTTGGTCCAGCAGTTCACGGTTGCCGTAGCCAAATAGAATCGGAGGAATGTATTCACCGACAGATCCCCTGACTCGACGCGGATATTCCGGGTCCCCCACTCCTAAAATCCAAACTCCCGACCGAGACCACTTCTCCGAAGCAATGGCCAACCCAACGCCACGCGACAGCAGTTGCTGTATACGCTGAGTGAAGTCGTCTGAAACGCCTCCCTTGGCAAGTAACTCTTGGGGTTGATGTAGCAACATTTCCAGTTGGTCAACACCACCGATGGAACGACACAGATTCCTCCATTCGTCCGGATTAAGAACGGAAGATGCATCTCTCGCGGACAGTTGTAACGTCAACAAAAGACCGACTTGCGTACTAACGGACAGCTCTACCATTAGCCCAACCCCACCGAGGACAAGGCCAACGGCAATACGTCTCCGCTCCCTTTTCGTCGCAACAAGAGGGAAGTGACCGCCAGCGTCCACCCTGAGTTTATAAGATCATCAACTAACAGCACTGGACCGCCCGGCAGCTCTGAATCTACTTCAAAAACACCGTCTAGGTTTTGGCAACGATAGAATCGGTTGACTTGGTCGCGTTGAGGTTGATGATCCTTGACCTGTCGAATCACCGAGGCAAATGGCAACCCCAGACGCTTGGCCAATTTCATGGCAAACGAAGGTACCAAATCGCCGGACCGCATACTTGGCACGCAGGTTACCCATAGTGGTTCGACTACCTTGTCCCATCGTTTCTGATACAGTTCGGCAGTTGCTTCGACAAGCGCATCATCAAAACCTCCGGCATAGATACCTTCTTTCACCAAGGACCCCCAACCTGCATCGCCCCAGCGACTCAAAATCCGTCCCTCCAACGCCCGTTGATGCTGTGGAATGTTATACGGAATTTCATACTCCACAAATGCGCCTTTAGGAGATTGTTTGGGAAGCGTGAGAACCGTCTCAGCCTGTCGGAGGAAACGTTGAGCGGACTGGATCAACCCGGCCTCCAACTCGACATCTACCACTGGTCGCCCCAGACAATTGGCGCATTTACCGCAGGCCTTTGGTTGTGGATCATCCAACGCCTGTTGAAGAAAAGCCATCAAACAACCATCGGTGGCTACGTAATCTTTTATCTCCTGCCACTCTATTTCCCGTTGGCCAGTCAATCGATCAATTCGCTGCGTATCCAACTCATAGGCTACCGGCGTGCGTTTCCATTTTGACTTTTGCTTGGTCACGGGCGAAGGGTTTTCGACACTTAAGAACTTCAGAATGCCATTCAGCTTTGTTTGGCTCATGTTGAAATAGCCCTCTAATTCGCGCACGGAATATCCGTCGCCTCTTCCAAGCTGATTTAACAACTTGTTGACTGTCTGCTTATCCGGAAACGCTGACCGCCGAAAATATTCGTGGATCTCCGCATCCTCCTGCCCATTCATTAGCACCCCCGTCGCTTCGGAAATACCACGCCCAGCTCGCCCAACCTGTTGGTAGTAACCAACGATGGACCCAGGAGTCTGGAAATGGACGACATACGACAAATCGGGTTTATCGTAACCCATTCCCAGCGCCACAGTGGCAACCAGTACCTCCACTTCATTTGTCAGTAGTTTCTTTTCCAAATAGTCCCGGCACATATTCGATTCCGGGTGTGTTGGAAGCGTGACACCACTGTAGTAGGGTTCAGCTGTAATTCCGTTTTGTTTAAGCCAGTTCGCAACCGATTCCGCCGTCCGTTTGGTAAGGACGTAGACGATCCCGGTACCGTCCTGCTTCCCGATAAAGTCAACCAGCCAAGCCATCCGAGATGCTTGGTCTTTCAATTCGACGTTTTCTAAAGCAAGGCTCTCCCGCGTGAGCGGTCCTCGTTGAATTTCAACATCACCTAACTGACTACGAATATCGTTCACCACCCGATCATTCGCTGTCGCCGTCGTACCTAGCACGGGAGTTTGCGGCGGAACATATCGTAGTACATTAACAAGCCGGCGATAGTCCGGTCGGAAGTCATGTCCCCAATCGGAAATACAGTGCGCCTCATCGATCACGAGCATTCCCAATCGCCCGGAAATTGGAGCTAATACCTCTTCCGCAAAGAACTCGTTTGACAGACGCTCTGGGGATATAAAAATCACATCGTATTCATCCTGCAGGATGCCACGAATAAATTCATCCCAGCGTTCCTGATTGGTGCTATTGATGGTAACGGGATTCAATTGTAAGCGACGAGCGGCATCCACTTGATTCCGCATTAATGCCAGCAGCGGTGACACGACGATGGTTGGCCCCATTCCCTGGTCACGCAACAGGCGTGTGGCGACGAAATAAACCGCACTCTTTCCCCAACCGGTACGTTGTACGACCAACAATTTACCTCGACTGTTTACAACATGATCAATCGCTTCCCATTGCCCATCTCGAAAATCAGCGGAATCGTCCCCTAATGCTCCCTGCAAACATGCTAATGCTGCTTGTTTATCCATCTGACGTCCCGCTTAGTTTCCGGTCACCCAGTACCAAATCCAGAGTTCGAGCTAGCCATTGATTGTTCTCGTCGCTCTCTATCCCCTTATCCACGAAGACCGAAACACCAGCGGCCAGGATCCCATCCCGCGTAGGTAATGTTTCCGAAGTGAGGCAGCGATTCGATAGCAATTCAGCTTCAAAGGCATCGATGTAATCTTCACGAAACCTTGCTACGGCTTTGGCTCGTAACGCCTCGATGACCTTTTGACCATCAAATCCGTTTTTCTCCACTACCTCCAGCACCTTCGTAGTCCATTTGTCTGTAAACGCCTGACTATTCATGACATCAGCCTCAGACAGGGGCCTAGGCGAGCCGAAACAGAATACTTCGATCGACCGCGCTAATGCATCTGCTCGACCCAGTGCCCTTTCTAACACGGCGTCGCCAAGGTCACGACGTTGTGTTCGAGCGTGACTTTCCAACAAGGACACCGTCCGTATGTTCCGACGCCAGCATTGATAAAGCACATCCAAGTCATCCACAAGGTACCAAAGCGATAATCGTCCTCGGTCAAATGTCCACGCATTGAGACGCTCAACGCCCAATGCAACCCCATATTCCAAATGGCTCATTTCACCAGGTTGAGGGACAATTGTCCGAGCTAAAAATCCTCCATCCGACTCCCTGCTCTCCCAATCATCAATTCCATTTTCACCAGCAAACGAAATTAGCTTGAACTCAACTCCATCGTGGCGGTCTAACACTTCTTTCCATTTATCAACTTCATCACCCTGGGCAGTAAAATAGAATATTTGCCTCCCCGCTTTTGCCAGCTCCACTAACGCTTCAATAATGTCTTTCGCTCGCAGATCGTCTGAAGTACCTAAAGCCTCATCCACGACAATTGGTAACGCGGCATCCTCCCCAGTACTCAGAAACGCCAATCGAACTGACAACAGCACCTGAACACGCTCGCCAACAGACAACTGATCGAGTGCTCGTTCCGCACCGACTTGATCGCTCACCGTAAATCGCTCGCCATCGGAAGTCATCGTAACATGGAGAGTCATTTGTCCACCGGTGATACTACGCAAGTTCTCCACTGCGTTATCGAACACTTTCGGCCGATTCTCGCTTTCAGTTTCTTCAATCAACCAATCAATAATCGCCTGCGCAGTAACTGCCTCCAGAGACTGCTCGATTTTGTCCATTAATTTCTGCTCAGTTGCTTTCTTGTTATCTAAAGCTAGAGCTAAATTGGTTTTGCTTACGGCATCTCGGACTCGCTCCTTGATTACCGCCTTGTCTTCCCTCAGTTTGGCGAGTTCCTCCCCAGCACTCTGAGATTCGACTAAGCGATCGGCTAGTTCACCGGGCGTCAAATCCGCTAATTCCGGACAAACGGCTACTCGGGATCTAGCATCTTCCAGTAACGTTTTCGCCCCTGACTTCTTCTCTTTACAAGCTAGATAGTCTGTCACCCTCTCCTCAAACACCTCTAACTCGTTAACCGTAATTTCGTCAACTCCCAACTCCCGATTGAACTGTTTCAGCCTAGCGGTGTGCGCCTCAACATTACTCAACATGGACGCAACTTCCGTAGATTTATTACGCAATTCATCCTGTGCAACCCACAACTCATTTATCAAGTCTTCGACGTTTTGCACATCGTTGTCTAATACGGGATCTTCACTGACCTCTGCGATCGAGAAGTATTCCAATTGATGTAGAACAACCGCGTGTGTTTGCTCATATTCGTTTTTCGCTTGCTTTATCTTCTCTTCAAGTCCGGGACGTTTTTGCTGCTCCTTTGACCATTGCAAAACAGTATGAAGGAGATTCCGCATACTGTATTCATCTTGCAGGGACTGCCCACTGACCCCTACCGCTTCCGCGAATTCAATCAGTTTCTCTTTTGCCGTCTGTGTCTTGGCTTGGCATTCTTGAATGCGTTCATCCACACCGGCCAGCAAGACAAGTTCATGCAAGCCTCGCCTACTTACCGCTGCATCCCTTAAAAGTTCCGTGCATTTTGCCTCCACATTCGCCTCCGACCACGAAGGTAAGTCCGCAAAGCCATCCCCACATTGCCCCTCCACGTCCTTTCTGGAACGTCCTAACTGGAAGGATGCAAGTAGCCGCTTCCCAAATACCAACATCAATGCCGGAGCCGTCAAGCCAACGCTCCAAAGCCAGTGATGCTGGATTGCTAACACACCGAGACAAATTGTAACAAGCCCTATTCCGACGCTACCCAATGCGATTAGCTTCGCTTTACCTTGATCCTCAATACCCTCACCTGCTACAAGCCAGGCTTGCAATGATGAAAGCTGACTCAGGGCCTCACTCTCTCGCGTTTGTAACTCTTCGCTTGAATTCCCATCCTGACTCAGTTCACGCCTGCGGTTCTCTAGAGATTCCAGAGTAATTTGACAACTTCTAAACTCATCCCAGACTCTTTCCAAGCCTTTCCAATCAAGAGAGTCGATGCGTTCCAGCAAGGTTGACGGGTCACATTCCTTCAGGACTCCTTCTACCATCCCAGCAATCCCTGCCTCCAAAGCTTCGACCTCTTTGCTCAATGCCTTCCACGTAAGATGCAGCGTTTGCAGTTTTTCTTGGTCTCTTTTTAGACTCGTCAATTTGGACGATGAACTCTGCTTTGTGTATTCATTGGAAAGATCAATGCTATCTAACTTGGACTTTAAGGCAGCTTCTTCCGTCTGGAGTATGCCCAGTTTCGCCTCACTATCAGCTATATCCCTCTGAATCCCCCTTAAAACTTGTGCTTCGCCGCCGCGAAGTTTTTGCATGATGGATTCGAACGAACCAAGTTTGTCCGTGTAGAAAGCAAGATCTTGTTCATGCTTAGGGATTTCACTCGCCGCCTCCAACGCCGATTTTGAATTCACCAAAGCCGTTAGACGTTCAATCCTCTCATCCAATTCCTCGAGAGAACTCTCTTCACGAGTGAGTTGAGTTTGGTGGGCTCGTTCATCCTTTATCGCTTGGTTAGCTTGCTGCAGATCCGTCTTGATACCTCGAGGGATACCGGGCCGCCTGTCTGCATTTAAGTTGCGAGCCACCTTATGCAGGTCAAATCCTCCCCGCATTTCACTGGATATCGTATTCGCAAACTCCTCATCATGACGGGTCAGCAGGTCCTCCAATGCCAATCGATAATGGTCTATCGTGGTCTTCGTCTGAAATTCAGGGTACTCTGCATCCGCTCCCGAAATTCGCGCTCTACCAACTCTACGGCGTACAGAGCAATCATATTCCTTGCCATTGTCCTCGAACACACCGTCGAGGATCACATCATCACCAAGAAGACCTGCACCTGGATTTAATAGCGTGTAGATCGCTAACCCCAGCGTACTTTTACCATAACCATTCGGCCCCTGGATTACGTTGATGTCCTTGAGGTCACTAAGCGAAACGGTATGCGTTCTACGCGAAATCCCACGGGCATTTTGAACATCCACCGATTTGATTTTGATGTTACGTGAGCTCATTTCTGTTGCTCCAGCATGGAATTTATAATTAACGCCAATTGCTTACGGACTCGGTCTGTCTGCCCACTTAGCACGTCATCCATTCCTTCTGTACTTCCGCGTTGCCGCTTAAAGCACTGTTCCTCCAACCCCTGCCATTGCTCCAGTAAGCCTTCTACCCATTCAGGGTATGTACTATCATCCAAGGCAGACATCAGATTGACCGCCTTGGCCAATGCAGTCGTTTGGCCTTCATAAATAGTCGGATCTAAACGGGGTGTCACCACGATGGATGCTTTGTCGATTCGAGTCGTCACCTCTGGGATACTCAGATCGAGCTCAGTAAGCTTTTCCAAAGCCACTTGAACTTCTTCAGGATCGTTGCAATCTCCCGTTACTTGGACGCGGAGCGATAACGACTGTAACGCATGACCTGAACCATCTGCTAACTCCTCCGCCTTCTCATGAATCGCCTTGATGACAAATGCTTGTACGCCGCCATCTTCCTCACAATCACTGATGTCGACCGGGAACTGACTATATTTCACACTGGAAAGCTCAATCAGTTCCGGTAGTCTTCCGGCGGCACTGTCCAGTAGCCACACACCATGAGCACCTTGCTCGCCGGGATCCAAGGCTTGCGGGGAACCAGGGTACAACACCCACGGCCGTTCCGAATGGCGGATTTTAGGAACATGAACATGGCCTAACAACCATCCGTCTACGTCTTTATTGGACAATTCTGCCAGATTCAATGGTGCGTATTTACTGGAGGTATCGTCAAGATCTCCATGTATCATGCCGATTCTCAAATCAAAATCGTCCAGCTCACCTACCGCGTCAGAATAATCATTGACCGGGTTTGTCTTTTGAGATGGCGATCGAAATGACCAGCCGTCGACTCGCAGTTTTTCATCACCCACAGGAATCACTTGTGATTCCCATTGCCCATCTTTCCCAAGGAGAATGAAGGCGCCGTCCTGTAACAATTTGGCTAGTTGCGGCAGCACCTTTGCGTCATGATTCCCAGCTACTGCAATCGTAACGACTCCAGCCTGTGCGAGTTGTTCAACGCCCCTTTTCAGAGGCCCTTGTGATTCAAAAATACGATTGCTTTGGTCAATCACATCTCCAGCCAACAGTACGGCATGAACTCCTTCAGAAATGGCCAATTCCACCATCCGATTCCAGCATGCAATGGCAGAATGCCGAGCCCCATCACTTACTCGTGAGGACCAACGCCCCAGATGTAAGTCAGCTGACATCAATAACTTCATCGTGATTACCTAAACTGTTTCTGACTGAACTACTGCAATATGGTTCTGGCTTTATTACTACGCTATAAAGCCGAAGTTCCGACATGCCATCGAAAACTCCGGAAATTCCGTCCTGCATGGAGCTAAAGACCATGCCTATAATAGATACTTCAACCTGTAACCAAGTCTCTATCTTAATGGATTTAACAAGTTTTGCTCAAAGCCACTCTGTCATCGACAATCCTAGGATTAGTTTTGCTTCTTCATGCGAGTCCTGCACTGCATGCTCAGGGACGGGAATTGACGCCAGATCGCGTCAATCAGCGAATCCAAGCCGCCGCTGTCGAAATCCTGGTCAATGGACGATTAGCCGGATCCGGAGCTATTATTGACCGTTCAGGGATTGTATTAACCGCTGCTCATGTCGCCAACGGGAAAGACTTGAGCATTGAAGTGCTGCTAGGAACGAATGACCGAATCACTGCTGAAATTCATGCCAAGGATGCCAGCCACGACATCTTACTACTCAAGCTCCCTGCAAAAACCGGTGGTTATCCGACGCTTACTCTTGCCAAACGTCCGCCATTGGTAGGTAGCAAAGCATACCTCGTAGGCTCTCCAATCTTTCGCCACCGGTTGTTTTTTACAGGGACTGTGAGCCAAACCAAGGTATCCGCCGAGTTCCTTAAACCTCATTATGTGCAAGTGTTTTATATTCAGTCCGCATCACCGCATGGCACGTCCGGCGGCGCGTGGGTAAATGGCCACGGCCAACTCATTGGACTCCAGTCCGCCATGCTCTTTGTAAACAACGCACCTCAAGGAATAGCCTTCGTAGCTCCGCTAGATGCCATTAAGTCACTTAAAGAGAACCCACGGACAGTCGCAGTTGCATCCACAGGATTTGCAGTGGAGGAACTGTGGGAACAGCCTCCTAAATACCTCGAACAGGTCACCGATGGAACCGCAGGAGTTGTAATCAAATTCATCGTTCCGGGGTCGCCTTTGGAACAAGCGAAGGTTCCGATAGGAGCGATTCTTACCTCGATTGACGGCAAGATTATTCGCACGAGAGACGAATACGTCGATGCAATTCGACAACACGAACCCGGTGATGTCCTCGCGTTGAAAATCCGAGCTCCCAACAATGAAACCGAACAGGAATTCAAGTTCAAACTCGGCTCACTGCAATAGGCTCTTATACTGGATGACTACTGTTTGGGGTATGCCGCCTCAAGCTCTTTGGTCGTGTTCTTGGCGTAGCTTTCAATGTTTGTTAGTTCAATGGCCTTTTCGATCAATGGGATCGCTTGCTTAAACATCTGTTTGTTATCCCTCGTCACTCCCACTGCGTATGCTTCTTTAAAAGAACGATTATTTTTGCGCAAAAGCGGAAAGTGTTAATAACAAGAACGGTAAATAGCAACAAGAGTGGGGTTGTGAGGTATTGCATGTGTTACGTCCAATGCAAAATCCCAAAAAAAGCGGTGTCCCCCGGACTTCCGGAAAGACACCGCTTGTTATAAACGCTCTATCGCTAAGAGATAAACTCTAGGTTATTAAACCTCGAGAATCTCATAACCCTTACGACGCTCACGCGACTGCATTGCAGCTGCCTGATCATCACCGACGATTTTTTCCTTCTTTGGATCCCATTTGATCTTACGACCTAAGCGAGCAGCAATTGCGCTCAGATGGCAAGCAGCCATCGCTTGAACGTGACTGAATGGATCCGAAACGGTCAAACCGCCTTCGCGAATACAGCGATAGAAGTTGTTCTTATGCCCTTCGTGAGGTTTTCCTTTATAAAGTGCACTGACGTCCTCATCACTGTAAACGTCTTTATCCCAGTTTTCCTCAATTGGAGTTCCGACGATCTTACCACGGTTAACAAAAATCCGGCCTTTGGTTCCTTCAAAGGTAATGCCATTGTCTCCGTGACTCGTCACATCCATGGTGATACCATCGGAGAACTTGTGGATGACAGAGAATTTATGCGACGTATTGTAGCTATCGTCTACAAGAGGATTTCCATCCTTGTATTCAACAGGGTGCTCACAATTTGTACCGTCAATTTCAACCGGCCCTTGCTTCGAACCGTTCTTATTAAGGGCCCACATTGCGATATCTACGTGATGAGCTCCCCAGTCGGTGAACTTACCACCTGAGTATTCATACCACCAGCGGAATTCATAATGACATCGTCTTTGACGATATTCTTTGACTGGTGCCTGACCTTGCCACATTTCCCAGTTCAATTCCTTAGGAACTTCGGCGATCGGGAATGGGCCGCCTGTGGGCGAACCGTTGATACCTACGGTGACATGTTTAATATCACCGAGCAAACCCTTTTGCACCATGTTTACCGCTCGCATGAATTTGTTGCGGTCACTACGCTGCTGAGTTCCTACAAGAAACGCTAGGTCTTTGTGCTTTTCACAAGCACGACGAATCAGCTGATTCTCTTCCAATGTTAATGTAAGTGGTTTTTGCACGAAGACGTGCTTACCAGCTTCCAATGCTTCCACTGCGATCTTAATGTGCCAGTGGTCTGGAGTTACGATACTGACGACATCGATATCATTACGGTCCAAAACCTTGCGATAGTCTTCATATGCATCGGCCTTCCCACGACCAATATTGCCATCATTTTTAGCTCTTAATGCATGGCGTTCGTCAACATCACACACGGCAACGATATTCCCAAAGTTGGCGTGCCCACGAGCGTCTCCCGAACCCATACTCCCAACGCCAATACACCCAATATTGGGGCGGTCATTCTTATCCTGGTTGGCAAAAGCTTTAGCTGACCAGTTGAAGTATGGAGTGGCTGCGGCTGCACCGGTTGCAATAGCGCTAGATTTGATAAAGTCACGACGTGTTTTCTTATTCGTCATTACGAATCTCCTAATATTAGCTCCGCTCAACTGCGGCGTACTTTTTTTGAATGTGTGTCTATTATATAAGTTTTCTTTAGTGAAACGAGACTACTTAAGAGGTATTTATATCGGCCACTCTAGGGAGTGACTGCCTTAGATTCCGGCAAACGATTAGGATCTTCGTCTCCTGTTTCACCGGGATCGTCTGGAACGTCAAACAACCCGCCTCCGTCGCCGGAACCGCCACTTTGCCCAGGACCATTCGGTCCACCTGCCCCGCCTTCGCCACCATTGTTGCCTGCCCGTGATGCGCGAGTCGCCGCCAGAATCGCCTCCATGGCATCCATAAACTCTTGCTTCGTTACTTCCATGTCTCCGTTCGAATCAAACCGCTCGAGGTTATCGCGTAAGCGATCGCCAAACTCCTCATCCGTTAGCATTTCGTCGCCGTTTGTATCCAATTCCTTAAAACGATCCTCCGGATTAAAATTTCTCCGCTGACCGTTTCCGCCGCGTTGCCCACCTTCTCGGTTACCACTGCTCATTCCCGGACCGCTAATCGGCGTTCCACCACCTTGCATCGTAGCGTTATCGCTCGGAGCTCCTTCACCGCCGCCTCCGTCATTATTGGCTCCACCAGCGCCTCGCGAATTTTCTAGCGGGGCTGGTTTCGGTGTCCAAAAATAGTAACTCTGTTGTGTCACATTCAAGGTAGTCAAAAATGGATTCTCCCTAGAACCTCCCGCATGATAATCCACAATTAGCCAGTACGAACGCAGGCCAGAGCTCTTGAAAAAGACTTTAATCTTGAATCCAGAACGCGATTCATCGAGAGAATAACCTCGATCTTCCAACCAGCTATCCACACCTTGTCCCTGCTGCATCATCTTCAACGCCACAGGGTCCGACTCCTTCTGTGGTAATCCTTTGCTGTGTGTCAACGTACTAAACAAAACCTGACTCTCCTGCTCCCAGGAAGTGCGCAGGCGATAATCATTTAATGCGAATATTGTAAAGGCAAGTAAAACGCCATAGATAATGATTCGTTGCTTCGTATGGCTAGATTTCACATCCGATTCGCTAGTCTCAGGAGCGGTGTCGAGTTTACTCTCGGCCGATTCCTGCTTGGAATCTAACGGACTTAGTTCGCTTGGATCGTTCAATGGTGTGAGAGCCTTACTTGTTTTGAATTATAGGAAAGATACGTTATTTCACTCAGATTTTGAAATCCAAGTCGAACAAAGAAGCATCTATCCTATCAGACTATTGCTTCCAATGACGATTTCAGACTCGAAGACGCGGTAACGCTCAACAGTTTGTCACTACTGACATTTTCTGTTTAGGTATTTTTGATCAACTCGCTAGAATATTGACATGTCTAATGATAATAACAAAGAGGAACTTTTAGGAAAGCTTGGACATCAGCTCCTTGTGCTAGCTACCAGTACAAATGGATTACAGCCACAGGACATAGCAGCGGCCCTCGAGAGATTCAATCAGGAACACGAAGCATCTATAACCTGGGATGATGCGGCATTCATGATCGACCGACTACTGGCTCTTACAGCCTCAGCTTCTCCCTTTGATTCATGGATTCCACAAAAGTACCAATTTCTCAAGACGCTGGCTAAGGGAGCAACGGCGGAGGTCTCGCTGGCCGAAGATCGAGAGACGGGTCAACAGGTGGCGATCAAACTCATCAATCCAAATGAGTCACTACCAAGGGTCAAACAAGAGTCCCAAATATTAAAATCACTACACTCTCCATATATCGTGACATTACTCGACACCTATTTCAATGAGAGTCCAGCGGGACAGGCTCGAGCTGCGATTGTCATGGAATATGTGGAGGGAAATTACCTCAATGAGATCATTCATCAAAACGAGGGACGCCCTCATCCAATCGAAGAAGCAACTCGCTGGATGATACAGGCATCTCTGGGTTTACGCGACGCACATAAACAACGAATCATTCATCGGGACATCAAGCCAGCCAACTTAGTAGTGGATGCTAAGAACCGCTCTGTCAAACTTCTTGATTTCGGCTTGGCCTCTAATCTGGACCGGAGCGGCACGCTCACTCAAAAGGGGGAATTCCTCGGGACACCTCATTACATCTCACCGGAACAAAGCAGAGACCCGACGAATTTGGATCCTCGCAACGACGTTTATAGTTTTGGTGCCACCTTTTACCATCTGCTGACAGGTACGACACCATTCGAAGGTGATTTCATTGACATCATCGGACACCATCGCCATTCATTGTTGGAATCTCCGTTGGCTCGCAATCCGAATCTTCCTAAGCGAATTAATGGCATCATCGAAAAGTGCATGGCAAAGCAGGCACGTGACCGATTTACCTCGTTTGATGCAATATTAGAAGAATTGACTCCAGAGCCCCTACCATCTCCACCGGCAACACCTATGGAATATGCGTCATCTGCCGACGCCGTCTTCGAGGAGGCCGATCTACAAAGCGAGATGTCATCTTTACGACATAGTAAATTCCGAAAAGAGCCTGCTACTGGTCGACTGGCAAAACAAATTCACCTTCAAGGCGGGCGGTCAATCGAAGTCTTCCATGGTGACCTCTTGGATAACGGCGACGGTTTTGAAGTCATCGTCGTCTGTGACGACAGTCAACTAAGCATGGGCGGAGGTACTGCCAAACGAATCTTGGAGGCCGCCGGCATTGAATATTTCCAGCAGACGCGACAACTTGCTCCGGCAATGCCTGGACGCGTAGTCACGTCCTCCGCAGGCAACCTTAGGCAAAGGTCAATCTTCCACGCAATCACGATGGCAAGACAGCCAGGGCAATCACGAGCCCTCACTCCGACTCCTGACCTAATTCGCAGTTTATTGGATTCGTGCTTTTACCATGCCGAGTCACTAGGAGTTTCCACAATCGCTTTGCCACTGCTCGGGAGTGGGTACGCGGGAATGGATACGCAAGTTTGTTACGACACGATGATTGAGCATGTTTCCCGAGAACTGGATTTCGGACTTACGCCCATACGTACTGTACGCATCGTATTACAACATGAGGTAATCCTGTAGATGTCGCTGCACGATTCGACGTTTGACTCCATTCGCCCAACCAATGAACTCGGGCATGGATCAATCACACTGAAACTCCAACAGGCCGCCACGGGTAATGAAGACGCTCAGCAAGTACTTTTTGTTGCGGTCATGGACGAACTCAAGGCATCGGCAAGACGAATACTAAAGCAGTTCCCTCGCGTCAAAAGCCTAGATGCGGACATGTTGGTTAATGACATTTACGAGACGTTACTCGGAATACTCATTAGTAAGCAGTTTGAAAACCGTGAACACTTTTTCGCCATCGCCTGTAAGAACTTTCGGTGGACTTTGCTCGACATCGTCAACGAGAAGA
Organism: Rhodopirellula sp.; assembly: GCA_002701385.1. Lineage (GTDB taxonomy): Bacteria > Planctomycetota > Planctomycetia > Pirellulales > Pirellulaceae > UBA721. Next base: position 17,731 of record NZVD01000077.1, read on the forward strand.
CCATTGAAACCGAACCGCTGATCGGAGACCACGACAGCGAAGATGCAAGACAGGACGAATTCGAAAATGAAGAGTTCTATCGATTTGCTCTGAAGTATCTCGACGACATCGACCCCGAACTCGCTATGATCGTCGATCGCCACCTTGTGCTCGGCATGTCCTATACCGAGATTTCTGAACAAACCGGCATGGCCCGCAGCACTGTGCATGAGCGATTTAACAAGGCCACCCAATTACTGAAAAAACTATTTACAGATTAAACCACTTTTTCCTTCCAGTTTTCCGGACGCACACCCCCTTTCTCACTCTTACTTACTGGGCAGCACTGCCAACAGATTGTAAAGGGGAACTCAAATGAGCAGTTTTAATAAAGTAATCATCATGGGGCGACTCACTCGAAATGTCGAATTAAAAAGCGTAAACAACGGTACGAATTTGTCACAAATTGGGATCGCGGTGAATGAACGTCGGAAAACTCGGGACGGCACGTGGCAGGACGATGTCCATTTTCTCGAAGTGACATTCTGGGGTAAACAGGCGGAAGTCTTGTCACAATATATGGAAAAGGGACAACCCCTTCTCATCGAGGGCCGGATAAAGCAGGATCGATGGGAGTCCGACGGGCAAAAGCATAGTCGTCTCAAAATTCATGGTGAGAAATTCAGCTTCGTCGGCGCCCGGCAGCATGGCTCTGAAGTCATTCTTCAGGAAACCCCTTCGCACCCAAACAAACGAACTCCTGTCACGACGCCAGATGACGACATTCCCTTCTAGCTGACTGTCGCAGTTTGTGGTTGGATTTAAGTTGATGCGGCGAGGCAACGGGGCATTGTGATATACTATCGGTATGAAAAGCATGCTTAATATTAACGACCAATCGATGGAGGGCGGTTCCGGAAAAACATCCAGACACGCGCATCTATTTCTGCTGACCACTGCGCTGCTGATTGGGATTGTTCCTTATTTCATGAACACCGCCAGTGCACAGTCATCAGCGGAGCCTCCGACGATTTTCCCTAATCAAATTCTCTTGGTAGGGCCTGAGAGCTCACAGCAGATCGTAGTAACACAACGACTCAATGATGAGCGACAGGCTGATTTGACTCGGACGGTTACCTATCAATCGACTAACACAGAAATCGTCAGTGTTAACAGCTACGGTGTCGTCACTCCCAAGAGCGAAGGAGTTGCTGAATTAATTGTCAAACATCAACAATGGACACAGACTCTCCCGGTTACCGTCACCGGTCTTAAATCTCCCATACCGGTAAGCTTTCGGAGTGACATCCAACCGATTCTCACTAAAGCCGCCTGTAATTCAGGCGGTTGTCACGGTAAGGCTGAAGGACAGAACGGATTTAAACTGAGCGTATTTGCATTCGACGATGAGTTTGACCATGATTCGCTAACCCGCCATGGACGCGGAAGACGCATTAATGTGGCCGCACCTGAATCGAGCCTCCTGCTACGCAAGGCAACCGGACATATCCCACACGGAGGTGGCCGAAAAGTGCCCCATGGCAGTTTGTGGTATAAGCAACTGACTCGATGGATTGGTGAAGGCGCCATGCTCGATGCTCCGACAGTTAATGACATTGCCAAACTCGAAGTTTACCCACAAGAAATTCAAGCCGAAGCTAACTCCGGATTGCAAATCCAGGTCTACGCAGTATCCCCAGACGGCACTCGGCGATGCGTAACCCGCGAAGCCGAATTCTTCTCCAATGCGGAAGCAGTAGCTCGGCCCGATGAAAATGGCTGGGTACATGTAGAAGACGTCCCCGGCGAGGCGGCGATCCTTGTTCGGTACCGAGGTAAAGTGGAAATCACCCGCGTGCGATTGCCTCAGAATTATAAATTCACCCCACCGAAGCCGCAAAACCAAATCGACCAGCTTGTCTGGAAGCGGCTGCAAACCTTGGGAATCGAGCCTAGCCCAGTTGCCGACGATGCCACCTTTATGCGGAGAACCTATCTCGACGTGATCGGAACGCTCCCAACAGCAGACGAAGCTCGCAAGTTTCTCACCGATCCTTCACCACAAAAACGAGTGATATTAATTGACCAGCTACTCCAACGGTCTGAATATGCCGATTTCTGGGCCATGAAATGGGCCGATATTCTCCGAGTTGACAGAGAGATTATTAAATCGCCTGGAACCATCGCCATGACTCGCTGGCTCCGAACACAATTTGCCAACAATCTACCATACGATAAGTTCGTAGGTGAAATCGTCACTGCCCGAGGAAATACAAATAGCGAATCCCCCGCTGCGATGTATCTGGTCCATAACGATCCTGAAAAACTTGCTCGCAGTATCAGCCAGGTCTTTCTAGGCGTTAGGATTGAATGTGCTCAATGTCATCAACACCCATTCGAACGCTGGGGCCAAAAGGACTACTTCGCTTTTGCCGGATTCTTTTCGGGAGTGAAAAATAAAAAGCTTCCGTCAGCCGGCACTAAGATTTATGACGATGCGGGAAGTGATCTCACACATCCACGAACAGGTGAAGCCGTTCCGTATGCAGGCCTCGGAGCTCCTGCCGTAGAAACTGAAGTCGAAATCGAACCGGAAGCCCGTCTGCCAATTTCTCGGCGAGATGCTCTGGCCACCTGGCTCACCGATCGCAACAACCCCTTCTTAGCGCCGATGATCGTCAACCGTTTGTGGGCTCATTACTTTGGCAAAGGACTGGTAGACCCGATCGATGACATTCGGGAAACCAATCCTGCCAGCAACGAACCTTTAATGGACTATTTAACAAACTATCTAAAAGAAAACGATTACGACCTTAAGAAACTAACCGCACTGATCCTCAACAGCGCTACGTATCAACTTTCCCCCATCACCAACCAATCAAACGAGCAGGACCAACAGAATTTTTCACATGCGGTTTGGCGTAGTCTTCCCGCAGAAGTCCTCCTGGATGCCATTTCACAGGTTACCGATATCCCCGAACACTTCAACGGATGGCCGGAGGGATATCGAGCTATAGAGATTTGGGACAACCGAATGCCCAGCTATTTTTTCCGAGTGTTCGGCAAACCACAGCGGGTAAGCGTCTGTGAATGTGAACGGGGAACAGAGCCTAGTATTGCGCAGGCATTACACCTTATGAATGCTCCGGAATCAATTACCAAAATCCAACATCGTAACGGCCGAGCCCGGCAATTGGCTCAGTCATCACTTACCGAAGATGAAGTCATTGAAACGCTTTACCTAACCACTTTTAACCGCTTTCCTAATCAAGATGAACTTGTGTTGATGCGAACCGCGTTTGCTGATGCTGGTGTTACAAGGCAAGAAGCGATCGAGGATATTGTCTGGGCATTACTGAATTCGCGAGAATTCGTCTTTAATCACTAACCGCTGCGTTCCTTCTTACTGCAGTACCCTTATCGTTTTCCCTACGCTTACGGGGGGTATCACGCGTCTAGTGAACTGGACTTGCCAAAGCTTTGCGCAGTATCATTCTGCAACAGGTGGTACAATAAGGTGATCGAATCAACTCTTGATTTGTGGTTAATTATTTGGAGCGATGAACATGTTTAGGATTCCTTTCGGCCGTCTAAGCAAAAACTGTAGCAAGGTTTCTCGTCGAGATGCGCTAACTGTGGGTGCCACGGGCCTATTCGGCGGACTTTCGCTCCCGGGGCTGCTGAATTTGCAAGCGAATGCGGCTAATACTGTAAGCCCAAAGGCAAAGTCTTGTATTTTCATCATGCTCGAAGGTGGTCCTAGCCATATCGACATGTGGGACCTAAAACCAGATGCACCAGCTGAAATACGCGGTCCATTCCATCCAATGTCGACCAATGTTCCAGGAACTCAAATCAGCAACATCATGCCGTATTGCAGCAAGATCGCAGACAAATACACGATCATGCGTAGCCACAGCCATGGCGACAATGCACATCAAACAGGACGCCACTGGGTTCTCACAGGCTATGCGCCCAATTTCCCGGATGGCCAAGCCAAAGGGATTCCCTTTAACGAACTATACCCTTCGATCGGATCGATCATTTCGAAGGAACTTGGGCACCGAGGCGCTGTTCCGCCATACATTGAGGTGCCTGAACCACTTGGGCCCGGCGGACCAGGTTACTTTGGAGCACAATACGCGCCATTCACAATTGAAACAGACCCTGTTGAACCAACATTTGAAGTCCGCGATCTAAATATTGCCAAAGGTATCAATCCTCAAAGATTCGACCGGCGCAAACGATTGCTCCAAGGAGCCGACTCTCTGGGAGCAGGAAAGAAGAGCGCTGGTAAAGCGGCTACCATGCAGACCTACTATGAAAAGGCATTGGAATTGGTTACCAGCCCTGAAGCCAAAAAGGCATTCAAACTTCAGGACGAAAAGGAAAACGTTCGTGAACGGTATGGAATGACATCCATTGGTCAATGCAGCCTCTTGGCGCGACGACTTGTCGAAGCTGGTTCTCGCTTCATCGGAATATCGCACGGCAGTTGGGATACTCATGTTGACAATTTCACAGGCCACGAAAAGGCATTAGTCCCGCCTACCGATCAAGCCTTTAGCGCTTTAATAGAAGATCTCGAACAACGAGGGATGTTAGAAGACACACTCGTCGTCATGATGGGCGAAATGGGAAGAACACCTCGAATCAACAAAGATGCCGGCCGAGACCACTGGTCCATGTGCCAAACTGTTATTTTCGCTGGAGGTGGAACGAAATCCGGAATGGTGATCGGAGCGAGTGACAAAACTGCTAGTTACCCCACCACAACACCTTATAGCATACAAGATCTACTTCATACTATCTTGAGTTTGATGGGAGTGAATCCTGGCAAGATTTATGAAACTCCGTTAGGCCGCCCTGTTCCACTGGTCAATGGTGGCTCGATGATCACTGAGTTGCTGGCTTAGTCATTGCCTGTTTTATAACTTCACGATTTCGTACTGAATCAATGAATCGCCACTTGAAATCACTTCTCGCTTTAGTCGCTTGTTTTGTCACGAGTATCGCTCAGGCACAGGCCCCGACATTGGGCTATTTATACCCACCAGCAGTCCAGCGAGGCAAAACTGCTAACGTCCAGCTTGGTGGCTTCGACTTAACTCCTGACATGCAGGTTTTTGTCCATGACTCACCTGCCGTTCTGCAAATCACTGGAGATCTGGGAGAACACCTCGTCCCTCCTCGACCGTACTGGGAAGGTCCACGCATCTTCATGGGCGCACTGCCTCTCCCACGCGAATTCCCTGCCACCGTTCAAGTACCAGCAGATCATCCGACTGGGCTGGTTCGTTGGCAGTTGGCGAATGCCAATGGAGCGACCGGAACGGCAACATTTTTCGTTAGCCCGCATCTCGAAGTTACCGAATCGCGATTTCGTGACATGCCGATGCCCATACAAGAGCTACCGGTTGGGATATCTGGGAGATTGTCACGCCTGACCGAAAAGGATTCCTATCTTGTAACTTCACCATCAGACACAGAAATTACAATCGATGCGTTTGCTCGGCGTTTAGGAAGTGATCTCAATTTAGCCGTCCAGGTATTTTCCAACGACGGCCGGCAACTTGTGGATGAAGTCGATACAGAGGGCCGTGACCTGAAACTCGCCTTTGCCGCGAAGGCCGGCGAAACATACAAAGTCATTGTGCACGAAGCTGATTTTCGAGGCGCAGCACATTTTGTATATCGCCTGGCGATTTCCACTAATGCCGAGGCAAGCACAAGCGAAGGCTCGTTAGTTCTCGCAGCAAGTGGTTCTGCCGAGCATCAGCAGAAACTCATCGCTGGTAAGCATTACCGATTTGAGGCGCGGAGTCAGGCGATAGGATCCAACCTTGACTTACAAATTGAATTATTGGACGCCGAAGGAAACTCTTTAGTTAAGAATGATGACGCCAGTCCCGCAACAGTCGACGCATTGATACGGTTTACTCCTAAAGAGGACATGGTAGTCACGGGAAAAGTTGAGGGTTATTCTAATGGCGGCTTGGATCGCCGATATGAGTGGATTGCAAGCGAAGAAGTTCCAGGTTTTTCCTTATCGGTTAGCCAAACCTTAAAGGCTGATCTTGGCACAAAGCTCACCATTCCCGTCACCGTTGCCGCTGTGGCAGGATTTAAGTCGGATATCACATTAACCGCTGAAGGCTTACCAGCTGGGGTAACACTCCCAGCCGAGCCAGCTGTCATCAAAGCAGGTCAAGCCAAAGGAAATCTCGTACTTGACGTTGCTGCTGATACCGCAACAACTGCCGCGCCGATCCGCATTGTCGGAAATTCCACGGCTAACGAAGAAACCGGGGCTCCCGCTTTGACCGTCGTCGCCACGGGCCCAACCACAGGTAATTTGGCGGTTCGCGATCCTGCTGGTGAAAAAACGGAGGCCATTCTTTTAGCCTTAACCATGCCTGCTCCTTTTGAATTAAATCTCATCGACAAGAATCGACAAAGAGTCGTTTCTCGTGGTACCACCTATCCAGCTCCCTACATCCTGAATCGTAATGAAGGTTACATCGGAACTGTCCGTTTTGTAATGGCGGCCAAGCAATCTCGTCACCGCATGGGGATAACAGGACCGATCATGGAAGTACCAGCCGGCCAGCGTGAAGTCTTCTACCCATGCTTCATGCCTGAGTGGTTAACAACGGATCGCACAACCCGCATGGTCGTCTACGGTTACGGCGAAGTCACCGACCCCAAAGGAAACGTTCGACATATTGGTAAGAACTCAGATGCTCGCATCACCATGATCATGGAAGGTGCATTATTGAAACTAAACCACTCCGCCGAAGAAATCACGATTCAAGCGGGAGATAGTTTCAGTGTGCCTGCCAACATTCTGCGTAGTCCCAAACTTCAAACTGACGTACGATTAGATCTTGAGTTACCTGAAGCATTACAGGACCTGATTCACTGTGAGCCGGTGATTCTAAGTTCCAGCCAACATCAACACGCATTGGCAATCAACACGACTGCCGATGCTCGCCTTCATGGAACGATTCCAGTTACCATTCGTGCCACAACTTATCAGGACGGCAAATGGCTGGTGAAGTCGATCGTGGATGTAAACGTTCACTTTAAGTAGAACGTCGAAGCCGCGGCCATCTACGCATCATCGATAGCTCACCTTGCGATGAGACAGACGCGGCAACTCCCGTGAAGGCGCGTCTACTGGTGCCAGCAAATTGACTTGATATTGGTATTCGCAACCGGACTGCCAAACTCGATAGGCAAATTGCTCACGTTCTATCCCAATCACCGAACGATTCCGCTCATGCAATCGCCCCTTAAAGTTTGGATAATCAATATCAACAACTTGCTCACGCATGAAAGCTCCAAACACTGCCCGGGGCACTTCCACCCGAAACCGGTAGTCCGCATCCGGCATCACGATAATTTCCTGGCCGGCAAAATGGGCCATCCTTTCTAGGTCATCACGCGCCCGCGACCGGACGATCAAACAATCAGAATCATCTCGGTGTTCAACCACACTTAAGAATCCGTCTTGTGTAAAAATCCACATTTCATTTTCCTCTCTCTTACTCTCTCTGTTTTTGTGTTCCAGTCTTTCAATTGTCTTTTCTTACGCAACTTGCTACCTGAATGACTGACTTTATAAATCCGCGTCTGCATACCAAGCACTCCACAGGATTAATTGATTGAATATTTACCGATCAAGCCGCAGCACTTAAGTCAACAGCTTTAAAAGACTGATATCCTCGCCGACAAATTGCAATCATCTGTCTCGCTCTTTTAAGGACTACACCCAATCGATTCGCTATCTGGTGGCGGAACAATCAGGCAGACCGTTTGGCATTGGCGGTGGGCCTCTACATAGGTAAGAGTTAAATAGAGTCTATCGTCCGGAGAAATCTGTCTATTTTTACAAACTATTGGGCCGTCCAGGCATTTGATTATTGAATTCCGGCGCAGCAGCTCTGCTCGACTGACCTATCGGTGAATTTATTTGACGGCACTATCAATAGAGCTCTTATTTATTTGAGTCTTACCGGAGCAGCGTCCCCAATAAATTTCCTGTCCCGATCGCGCGACCACGTTCATCTCTTGTAACGTTTGTGTCGGGATCATAACTCCCCAAGTAACGCCCCTTAGNATCACGCGTGTATTGTATACCACTAGGTTTCGTTTCGATCATCCCCAGCACTCGGCCTCGAGCATCTCTCAAAATTTGGTTACCCACAGGGTATTCTCCGTCTTGCTTGTCGCTGAGTAGATTCCCAATGGAATCCTCTTCGGCTAGACACTATTACTTCGGCAACGATTTATTTCAGCATCGATTCACGCCCCCATGCCCCATTTAATCAGGCACAAACATACCTCCGCAAACTATTTCCATCTTTTTTCAATTTTCTACCGGACGAAAAACCAAATTTACCTCTTACCTCTGTGAAGGCATTACTCAAGGACACTTGTCCCCAGCGCAGTAGTGACACAAACCACCAGAACCACAGCACTCGGCTGNCCGATAGGTTAGCAACGGAACTGCTTTAACTTCACAGGAGCACAATCAATGACCCAACCACCCAGAAAAAAATCCACCAGCGAACGAGGCCAGAGCCATTCTCTAGATCAATCCTTACGTACCCAGGACCGCCGTCGGACCGGCCTCTCTGATGACACTCGACAGCACGCAGACCGGCGATCGCCAGACGATGTGTACTCTACTGAAACGCATCGTCCAGCACCGCCCCTACCCAAGAAGATCGGGTTTGGAAAACTCCTCAGAGCCGGAGCGTTAACAGTTGTGCCACTTAAAAGCAGTAGGCTACTACGCAAGAAACCCGCTGTAAAAATTGGGCATCGTCAATTAACCAAAGGTAAGGTCGTGATCACTGAGGTTGGACAACAGGGATTCGTCCCACGACTCCGAGCTGAGAATCGAACGAAGTTCTTTGTTCTTCTGATTGAAGGCGATCAACTATTAGGAGCCAAGCAAAACCGAATTTGTAATTCAACGGTCTTACTAAAGCCCAACGCCGTAAGTGAAATCCCTGTTTCCTGTGTTGAACAAGGACGTTGGCAACATGTTTCTAAAAACTTCAGTTCCAGTAATTTCCATGCTGCCCCTACACTTAGGCGAAGATTGGCAGAATCTAAGAAGCACACCAGACAAGCGTCACATGGGCAACGGGTTCACGAATCTAATCAAACCATGGTTTGGAATGAAGTCCAGGAGTTTGCATCCTGCGCAGGCGTTCATTCCGAGACACAAGCNATGGAGGAGGTATTTGAGAAGTCGCGAGATCGGCAACCTGTTCAGCAAAGATTAGAATGCCCCAAAAACACCAATGGCTGGATTCTCGCAATCGATGGCCGGGTCGTATCGGTCGATCTGTTTGGGACACCAAAACTATGTCGCCAGGCATGGGATCGCATGGTGCACTCCGCCGCGATGGAGGCTCAGCTGCTCACTAACCNTCGCCTAAATAAGCAAGCTCGGCAAAATACAGGCAAACCAAACCTGCACTCAGCCGGGGATTCCGACACGCCCCATTTTGATGTAAACAAACCTAAAAACCTCAAATCATTACTACGGCTCGTCCATTCCACGCATCTAAAACAGGTAGCGGCGGTTTGCGGTGGAACAGAGCAACGATTTGATGGCTCGCAATTGTCCGGATCTTACCTCACGCTTGATAACCGGCTTGTGCATCTTGGCATCAGCCTCTAAACGGAATGTTTCTTCAGCAGAAAGGAATACTAACATAACCCATCAGGGACCGTTGATGGATTAACAGTGAACGCGATAGGTAAAGCTATAATAAATCCTAGTTGTGGATGGCACTGGTCTTACCCAGCCCCTCACGCCGCTATCCACTCAACTTTCATCCTGTTCACCTGACACGCGGACGCCCTGATTTCAGGTTCCATTAACTTGTGGTTATGCTATGACTGAACTAACAACCCTGACAGAATTAAATCAGAAATGGGAGGCCATTAAGGGCGAAATAAAAAACCAAACCACCATACGTATCCATCGTGCCTTGAGCTGGTTAAACCGCGCAGACCAATGTGATCGCGACGACTTAGATATTTCAATCCTCTGTCGTTGGATGGCTTTCAACGCTCTTTACGGACAGTGGGATCTCCATGATAAACAACCTTTATCAGAGAGAGAGTCCTGGCGAGTTTTTGCTGACCGCATCATGGACATGGACCACCAAGAACGACTGCCTTTTGTCCTCAGACGACAGCAGACGCGGATTCGCAACATGTTCGCCAACAAGTACCTAAATCCGCGTTTATGGAGAGAGCATGTCATTGCGAACCATCAAGCGAAAGATCACTACGTAACCAAATATCAACAGTGGCGACAACAAAAAGAGTGGATAAATATTTTTGACGAGCTTCTTGAACGGATCTATTTGATCCGATGCCAACTAGTTCACGGGGCCGCTACCTATCAAAGTCACCTCAACCGAGAGAATGTTAATGACTGCAACATCATGCTCGAAGAACTGTTAAATACTCTTTGCGGAATTATGTTCGACAACGGTTTAGAAGAAGATTGGGGGATCATGTGTTATCCCCCTCTTAAAAATTAACATCCCAATTGGCGAAACATTTCCCCATGCAAAGCCCAATTACTTAGCATAGTTTTTCAACCAGGTTGCACCTGCAAATTCCACACGAAAGGTGACGATCCTCTTTTGCTCGGCTTCCGTTACATAAACAGTCTTCCCATCCTTACCACCGAATGCAAGGTTAGTGGGATGCTTACCAAGGACATCAATCTCCTGTAGAATTTTGCCCTTCGGGCTTAAGATCACCACAGTCCCTTTACCGTGACGCGTCACATACAGATTGCCTTTCACGTCGCAACGCATCCCATCGAATCCATGATCTTCAAACTTACGTAATAGTCGCTGATTGGAAATCTTCCCATCCTTGGATAAATCAAACTGCCACACATTACGTTGAACTGATTCGTTGACATACAACTTCTTGCCGTCCGGACTCACTTCGATTCCGTTCGTCGTTCCCATATTGCCGCTCAACAGCGACACTTTTCCTTGATTGGATATCCGCCATAGTTGCCCAGTGCTGGCCCCCCAATTCGGGTCACTCGCATAGAGATTCCCATCAGCGTCTATCGCTAAGTCATTAGGTTGATTCATTTTTGCTTCATGAGCAAATACAGACAGTTCTCCTGTCTTAGCATCAATTTTTAACACATTATGCTGCGGGTAATCCGCGATGAACATATTCCCAGCTCGATCAAAGCGGATCCCATTTCCAACAGAGCCCTCAGGCAAACGATGCGCTACTTTACCCTGACCGCTACCGTCCACAAAACCAATCGTCCCCTGCTCACTGAAATTGACCGCATACACATTGCCTTGGTTATCAGCAGCGGGCCCCTCAATTCCACCGGTGAATTCCCCTGCCTTTGTGAGCACTTTTACTTGATACAATTCTTCACCATAGGCACTCCCTATCGCAATCAATAAAAACAAAGTCATTGCAACGAACCGAGTCTTCATTTCCATACCCTCTTTCATCGTATTTGTCTATTTATGCAAGGATAGCTTGAGCTACCTTGCCTCCAACATCAGTCAATCTAAAATCACGGCCTGCGTAACGGTAAGTCAGCCGTTCATGGTCTATACCAAGCAAATGCAGGACTGTTGCATGGATATCATTCACATGTAACCGGTTTTCGACTGCACGAAAGCCAAAATCGTCCGTCGCACCGTAGGCCATACCACCCTTTACTCCGCCACCTGCCATCATCATAGTTAAGCCATAGTGATTATGGTCACGCCCATTTCCATTTTCTGAAACGGGGGTTCGGCCAAACTCACCACCCCAAACGACAAGCGTGTCTTCCAACATGCCGCGTCGCTTCAAGTCTGCTAGCAAGGCAGCCATAGGTTGATCAATCGATTCCGCCAACGGCTGGACCGCAGTATTGTGTTTCGAATGGGTGTCCCATGGTTGACCATTTCCGTAATACACCTGGACAAATCGCACACCTCGCTCTACCAAGCGGCGAGCTAGCAGGCAACCATTGGCAAAATGCCCATTCCCGTATTCTTCTCGTGTCGATTCATCCTCCAACGCGATATTGAAGGCCTCACTGCCGGCCGTTTGCATCCGAAATGCCGTTTCCATACTCTGGATTCGCCCCTCCAGATTTGGATCGCGAACTCGCTTCCTGAGATGCTCGGCATTTAGTTTGGCTAGCAAATCTAAATCTTCTCGTTGGACATCGAGGGACTGTCGGCTTCCACGCAAAAACGGAATCATTTTTTCCGGTTCAATTTTGGAATGATTTACATAACTTCCCTGAAACTGAGATGGGAGAAATGCACTGCTCCACAAAATTGAAAAACGAACCGGCCTTCCTGGACAAAGCACGACGTATCCCGGTAGATTTTCATTCTCCGAACCGAGCCCATACAACATCCACGAACCCATCGAAGGAACGGTCGGAGTGATCGAACCGTTATTCATTAAAAGCAACGCTGGGCCATGGTTTGGATTATCAGTATAGACGCTCCGCAATACGCACAAATCATCCGCATGTTGTGACAACCGAGGAAGCAGTTCACTAATTTCCAGCCCGGATTTGCCATGTTTGGAGTACTTAAACGGGCATTCTAGTAATCCACCCGTCTTCCGTTCCGTGCGTAATTCAACTTCCATTGGACGCTGGCCAGCATATTCGTTCAGCTTGGGCTTTGGGTCAAAGAAATCCCCTTGAAACGCTCCACCATTCATGAAGAGCTGGATGACTCGTTTCACTCGGGGCCGATGATGCACACCAGACTTACTGTCTGGAGCAGCTTTCAAAATATCCTGTAATGCAATCGCCCCCATTCCTCCGCCAAAGGATACGATTGCGTCTCGTCTCGAAAAAGAAGTATTCAACTTTGCCATTCCCGGTTCTTTAGTTTCACTCAACAAACGCGAATTCATTGGAAATCAATAGTGCATGGATGTAGCGGGGCAATCTCTCAAATGGATCTTCTACAGTCGATAAATAATCGACCGCAATCCGAAGTTCCACTTCCGTAGGCAGACGCATAAACACCTGCTTATAGATATTCTGAATCAAGGGCTCTATCGCAGTCACGTCTTCACGATCGAAATTATGACCGGAAGCTAGGTGGGTTGCACATTCCCAAATAAACTCACTATTCAGAGCATAGAGTTGCTGTAATGGTGTATCTACATCCACTCGTTTGGGGCTATGCCCAGTAGGCTCCGGAAAACCATGCATTTTCAGAACATCATGCAATTCCCTTCGCTTAACCATGGCATAAATAGTGCGCCGATAATTATCCTCGGCAGACAATTCCTGTGGTTCCCCTCCAATCACAGGATTCAACAGCCCTGAGACAGAAAGCATACCGTCCCGCCAGGCTTCGATATCTAGACGCCTTCGATTCGCTCTCCAGTAATTGAGATTATCCGGATCTCTTACTGCAAAGCGTTCATCAAATTCACTCCCTTGTTGAAAGGTCTCACTTTGCAAAATGATCCGATGCAGCCACTTCAATGACCAATTATTGGCAATCAACCGGTGGGCGAGTGCATCCAACAACTCTGGATGCGTGGGTTCACTTCCTTGCAATCCAAAATCACTAGGAGTATCAACCAAATGCTGACCAAAGTGGTGCCCCCACACTCGGTTCACCATCACCCGGGCAACCAGTTGCTGCGAATGGTTGAACATGGCGGTTGCGAGTTCTTGTCTACCGCTACCGTTACGAAAGTGATTACCCTGCGAATCAAACACACTTAAATAACGCCGTGCAATCACTTCGCCCTTATTCGCCGGATTGCCACGATGCTGTAAGGCAACGTCCACCATCCGATCTTCGTCAAAAACCACCTTCGACATATCTGCACTTTCTGCAATTACGCCAATACTCGCATCAACAATCCCCGGAACTTTAGGGACATCAGCTTCTGTGATTTTTTTCAACTCAGCAATTCGTTGATTTGCTTGCTCAATACGTTGATCGTATACCGTTTTATCCTTTGCCGTACTTCGCGAGAGTTGCTCGCGCTGAATAAGACGATTCAAATCACCAATTTCAGCTACTGCTGCGACGACCGCAGATCGTGTTTCCTTAGAAACGATCGGAACGTCCAGGATCCTAGCATTGGCAAAGACTCCAGCCAATGCGTAATAATCCTTTTGGCTTACCGGATCAAATTTATGGTCATGGCATCGAGCGCAAGCTAAGGAGAGGCCAAGGAATGTTCGGCCTACCATATCAATCCGTTCCTCCCATTCCTCCGCAATGACCGTCTCAAGGACCACCGGAGCAAGCCTCGGTTCCTTCCAATAAGTCGGACTCAACCCTAGCATTCCTAGAGCACTCATATCCCCCGCCTCAGAATCAGCCATGGCATCCGCTGCAAATTGTCGCTTTACAAACACGTCATATGGCACATCTTGATTCATCGCTCTGATAACCCAATCCCGATATCGCCAGGCACCCGCAGTACTCTTTAACCAACTGGCAGTCGTGTCGGTATAACGAACAAGATCCAACCAGTGTCTAGCCCATCGCTCGCCATATTTTGGATCGTCCAGATAATTATCCACGAGATCTTCGTAGACTTCAGCCGTGGGATCGCTCCGAAACTTTTCAACTTCTTCAAAACTTGGCGGAATACCGATGAGGCTCAGTGCTAGTCGTCTGACAAGGACTTCCGGATATGCCTGCTGCTGGCTTTTGACTCCGTTACGCCGCTGGCGTCGGCGAATCCAATAATCAATGAGCTCAGAATCTGTTTTCCCTGGTCGCGAATCCGATAACGGCTGGAATGCCCAATGCTTTCGGCCTTCCGCAAAGTCAATTCCTTCCTCGTCATTAACTACAATTTCACCTTCTGGCATTCGAGCTCCGTCCTTAATCCATTGCTCCAGGATTTGGACATCACCGTCACTTAGTTTATTGTCTGGTGGCATTTCAAGGTCAGGAATATCGTACTTTATGGCTTTAATCAGAAGGCTGTCTTCAGGCTTCCCTTCGATGACAGCAACTCCTCGGTCCCCTCCGCCGAGAAGCGTCAATCGTGAATCCATATTGAATTCTGATTCCACCACTCCATGCTTTGCGCTATGACATTCTCCACAGTGCTCAACAAGTAATGGACGTACTTTTGCTTCAAAGAATGAGTCATCAGCCACGGCAGAAATAGCCAGCAACATACTGGCCAAAAAACCGATCGCTCGATACCGTTCTGAATGTCTTGAATTGATCACGATTCTAATACCGTTGAGAACCACACGATTAGCAGTGGAGGCGGACTATTTCAATAATGGGTCAAGCACATTTGCATAAGCGTCTGCATACCGCATAAACCCTAGGTCATTTGGATGAGAGCCATCTGTAGCAGCCTCGCCATCCTTTCCTAGCAATTCTACGCCTTTAAGGTAATGCAGCCCTTCGATACCTGCTTTCACCAAAGCTTGATATCCTGCAAGGAAAGCTTTTTGATTTCCTTCGTGACGAGTTCTCGTACTACTAAAGAAACGAGAATTCGTAAACCATCGATCCTCAACCATGACGATGGCCGCCTCCGGCTGAATTTCTCTAAGGCGTTTGATAAAGGGGATTGTCCGTTCAGCGACTTGCATCGGCTGTAAATTAGGCAGACAATCCACACAATAAACCGCGGCATCGATTTCCCCCATCAGTTCTGCCAACTCCATTTCCAATCTTCCATTACCAGAAAAGCCGAGATTGACGGTGGGCATATCGTAACGTCGGCCCAGAATTGCAGAAATGGACATACCCGGCCTGGAGGCACACGCGCCGTGCATAATCGACGTGCCGTAGAAGACGATTGGTTTTTCAGCACGAGGCAACATCGGTGTAAAAGTCGCACCCTGTTTGACACCGATACGGAGTTTTTCGACTCCGTTATAGAGTGGTAGGTAGGCGGTGTACAGACGACCGTGCTCTGGCCCTGGGTCAATACCACCAAACACACGCGCCACGACATGTTGCTTTTGGGGGCGAGTCACCTGGATCCAGCGATCACTTCCGTCCTCGACGCGTCCATAGAAATCGATTCCACTGACGCCTGTCGCCGGCATATGGAACATACTTAGGCTCGGTGACCGCAGCATATAATCAACATGTACATCCGGAGACGTAGTTTTAAACCGTACCGACATCCCTGCACTATGCCGACTTAGACTCCAAACGGCATCCCGCACCGTTCCCTTCGCTCGTGCAGGCAAGCGATCAAAGTATGATTCTGTATCGCCAAAACCACGACCTTCAATCCCCCATTGCTGAACATCATACCAATCCACTCCATTCTCCGTTTTTGGGGTCAATAGTGGACTTCGGCCTCCCCGCCCCATTCCGATCGAGCAGAACCCGGCCGTCATTAGACTACTTTGAATAAAGGTACGTCGTTTCATACTAATCATGGTCCTTTGGTTTAACTTCATAGACTACTTCACCACCAAGAAACGTCTTAAGCACCTTGGTGTCTTTGACTTCATCCAAATCTACTTTGGCAATATTCCTATCGATCACTACAAAGTCCGCTAACTTACCTGCTTCAATCGATCCCTTCTCTTTTTCCTCGAAGGTTAAAAACGCATTATTCATGGTGTACAAGCGTAACGCTTCTAGACGAGTAATGGCTTGTTCCGGATGTAAGGGAGAGGACATATATCGTGGCTGGCGTCTCATAGTAATCCACATTCCAAGAAAAGGATTGTATGGATTTACACTACGCAAACTTCCTATGCGTTGCATGTGATCCGAGCCGCCCCCAATGATCACTCCCTTCTCAAAAAGTGACCGATAAGGTTGGAAATACGCGGTCCGCTGCTGTCCAAATTGTTTCAACAGTGTCTTACCATCCATATACAGCCAAGCTGGTTGCAAATCGGCAACCACACCCAGTTTCGCCATATCGTCGATCGCTTCGGCGCTCATGAAATTACAATGCGTAATGCAAGGACGATGTTCGTGAACCTTGAAATCATTTTCATCAATCGTCTTGTAAGCATCCAACAGAGCATGCACGGCGCCATCGCCAACACTATGCGCAGTCATCTGAAATCCTTTTTCCAGCATCAGTTTAGAAAACTGATATAGCCGTTCCTGATCGATATATCGCATTCCCCGGTATTCGGAATCATTAATGCTGTAAATTTCACTGACACCCCATGGCTTCCGCATAAATGCGCTACCGGTAAGCATCCCGCCGTCAAGAAACACCTTGACGCCCCGCAACCACAGATGAGGGTTGTATTGATGAAGGGGATCCGCTGCAGCTGCATCAATCCGTTGTCGAATCGCATCAGTACCAGCTCGGGCATTCATCGAATAATAGAGAAACACCCGAACATTCAACTGTTCCTCTTCATACAACGCCCTCCAGATATCAACGGCACCATCACCCGCATTACGGTCGGATACCGAGGTAATACCAACACTGTTGTAATCTTTGATTAAAGCTTTGAGCTGAAAAATGCGTTCCTGCTGAGAAGGTGACTTTGTATTAGATTCGTACTTTAATAGCGAACGTCCACTCCGAAGAACACCTGTGAGTCGGCCATCCGCATCACGTTCCAGTTTGTACGATGCGTCTTCCGGCGTTTGAAAGCTTTCATCAATTCCTGACAGTTCGAGTGCTCGGGAATTAACTGCCGTATCTGGTCCGGTACGAAACATTACTGGGTTATTTGGAGCAACCTTATCCATTTCCTCTCGAGTAGGGAAGCGTTGCTCCTTAAGCCGAGTAATAAAAACCTGACTCAAAAAGATCCATTGATCGTCATCAAGCAATTCCGCCCTCTGCTTGATATAACCAAGTACATCTGCGATTTCATGCATGGGTGGAACGGCATGGTCATATTCGTAGACAGCCGCCCCGGTGGAGTGCACGTGCGAATCGATCAAACCAGGAATGACAGTCATGCCATGCAGATCGACAACGTCTGTATGTTTGGTCCTGTGAAGCATCACTTCTTCGTCGCTTCCAACAGCCAGAAATCTATCTCCTTTCACAGCAAATGCCGAGACCGTTTCGTCTTTTGAGTTGACGGTTAGCACATTCCCATTGCGATAGATGGTGTCCGCTCGTTCCAACTCTTGTCCTGTCAACCCAAAAGGAGACAGGACAAACATTGCGAACGCAATAAAATATTTCACAACTACTGACCTCCTTGATTTGTTGAACCGGTAACAGATGGTACGATTGAAACCTGACGCTCAAATACAGGCTCAATTCCATTAGAAACTATAGCCTCATGCCATTCACTGCTCGCCATACGCTTTTCACTCAAAGTTTTATATTGATCTGTTGCAGTCTCTCCTTTTGCAACATCGGATTAGCACAGCATCCTAACGTCATTTTCCTTTTATCGGACGATCAGCGTCCAGATACAATTGGCGCTCTGGGGAATGACGTCATCCAGACTCCCAATTTAGATCGATTGGTTCGCGAAGGCTCCGTGTTTACCCAAGCGACTTGTGCCAATCCACTATGTGTACCGAGCCGAGCAGAAATTCTTTCAGGGCAGACGGGTTTCCGTAACGGTGTGCATGTCCCTCCACTCAAACCAGACATGAAACACATTACGTGGCCTCAGGCCATGAAGGCAGCTGGATACAACACCTATTGGGTCGGAAAATGGATGATCGCAGGCCGTCCATCCACCCGTGGCTATCAGGAATCACAGGGCCTCTTTTCCTCAGGCACGAAGCCCGAATTACCACAATTTGATGATGCCGGCCGTGAAGTCACAGGCTACCGTGGCTGGGTTTTCCAGACCGACGAAGGGCAACGATTCCCAGAACAGGGTATCGGCCTGACCCCTGGAATTGAAAAGAAATTTGCCGATGCAGCCATTGAGTTCATTCAACGTGAGCACGACAAACCATATTTCCTCCACGTCAACTTTACCGCTCCACACGACCCCTTGCTCGCACCTCCTGGCTGGGAGAACAATTATTCTCCCAAACGTATGCCTCTGCCTAAAAATTTTAAGCCACAACACCCTTTTGATCATGGCAACTTCAAAGGACGTGATGAGCTTCTAAACCCATTACCTCGCAAACGGGGTGACATCAAACGAGATCTGGCAACTTACTATGCTGTAATCTCATACATGGATCAGCAAATAGGTCGCATACTCGACGCTCTCGACAAGTCCGGGCAAGCCGATAACACGATTGTCGTTTTCAGTAGCGATCATGGACTTGCATTGGGTAGTCACGGACTAATGGGGAAGCAAAACATGTACGAACACACAATAAATGTGCCCCTCATTTTTAAGGGGCCCGGGATTCCTCAAGGCGAACGTTTTAATGCTCAATGCTACTTACGTGACCTCTACCCAACTTTTATGGATATTACAAATCAGGAATACAACCCTGCTATTGAAGGCACCAGCCTCATGCCGGTATTACGTGATGAAATTGATGAAGTCTATCCATTTATCATTGGGTACTTCAAAAACTCCCAACGCATGATTCGGATGCAAGGCTGGAAATTAATTGACTATCCGGAAGCCAACGAAGTTCAACTATTCCATTTAGGTACGGACCCTCATGAATTGAAAAACCTTGTAACCAATCCGAAGTTCCAATCTATCGCCGAACAATTACGCGAAGAAATGCATACCTGGCTACTTAATCACGGCGATCCTCTGGCAAATTAATTTGCTGAAACGCTAATCCCTCGAACAACACCCCTTCCTTCCATTCGCCCGCTTCTTATGACCATCTGTCCTGACACTCACTACCAATCACTCGTCGACCCGGTTGAAAAAATAAAACTGGAAATGGCCGCCTGCCTCCGCTGGGCTGACCGACTTGGACTGAGTGAAGGGATCTGTAACCACTTCAGTGTTGAGATCCCGAATTCACCGGGCCAATTCCTACTTAACCCTCAGGGACTTCACTGGTCGGAAATCAAAGTGAGTGACATCATCACCGTTGCTACCGATGGAACTCTCATCTCCGGAAAGCATGAAGCCGAGCCAACAGCCTTCTTCATACATTCCGGGATTCATCGAAACGTGTCCTCCGCGACTGTCGTCCTCCACACCCACATGCCCAACGCCACAACACTCTCCTGCCTTCAAGATGGAGAGGTTATCCACTGCACGCAAAACTCCCTTCGTTGGTTTAATCGCATCTCTTATGACAAAGATTACAACGGGCTGGCATTGGATCACCAAGAGGGCAATCGGATGGCGGCCTTGATGCAGGGCAATCGCGTACTCTTCTTAGCTAATCATGGGGTAATTGTCGTAGGTCCCAATATGGCCGAAGCATTCGACGATCTGTACTATTTGGAACGCGCCTGTGAAATCCAGGTAAAAGCCATGCAAACCGGACGCCCGCTTTCGATCATTAATGAATCACACGGTGAGAACGCATATCAACAGATTATGAATGATCGAACGCAGTGTTACTCTCATCTGGATGCCATAATTCGAATCCTGTTGCGGGAATCACCCGACTTTGCCGAATAGGGGGACTTCTTAATGCCATTTTCTATCGCCTAAAGCGGAACAATTTCAATAAAATAAACACATGAAAGCCTCCCTCTCATTTTTCGTACTCTTGCTGACATGCAGTCTTAGCGAGCCATTATTTGCCCAGCAATTACATCCGGTCATTGATGCCCAAATTGAAGCTGCGACCAATAAGCCAATCGCGCCTCCTTCCACTGACAGCGAGTTCGTCCGACGTATATACCTTGACCTTGTCGGTCAAATCCCCACGTCTCAGGAAGCCGAACAGTTCATTAATGACAGCAGTCGTGCCAAACGCCAAACTCTGATCGACAAATTACTTCAGGACGACCGCTACTCACGTCGCATGAGCGAAGCTTTCAACGTCATGCTCATGGAGAGACGGGGGGAGGATCCAGACTGGCAGGCCTTCCTAAGTCACAGCTTTCAAGGCAACATAGCCTGGGACCAAATGGTCAGTTCCATGGTATTTCCTGACGAACAGAATGAGCAGACACGCGGATCCGCTTACTTCCTTACCAAACGCCTCGAAAAGTACGGACAAAACCCTACCGATTTCCCCGGTCTTGCTCGTGACATCGGCCGAATGTTTCTCGGAATGGACCTAGCTTGTGCTCAATGTCATGATCACTTGTTTATAGACGACTACAAGCAGGCCGATTTTCAGGGACTCTTCGCTTTCATCAACAATAGCTTTATTCGTCGCGACACAGATTATCCGGCGATCGGCATGAAACCCGTCAAAACAAAACTCGCATTTAACTCCGTCTTTGAAGAGGGTGAGTTTTCAACCGGCCCTAAACTACCTGGGCTTGATGAAATCCCAATCCCCGAATTCGTAACTGGTGAGGAGTTCGCAACACCTCCCAACAAAGAAACAAAGGCGCCGGGAGTCCCTAAGTTCAACCCACTCAAATTCCTTGCTGAACAACTACCGACTCAAGCCAATGACTCCTTCAATCTCAATGCGGCCAATCGCATTTGGTTTCTTATGATGGGAAGAGGAATTGTTCACCCTCTTGATCTCCACCACTCAGATAATCCGGCAAGTCACCCGGAACTACTCCAATTAATGGCAGAAGCATTCGCGGCACATGACTACGACATTAAATGGCTCGTCCGTGAGATTGCTCTTTCTGCCACTTACCAACGCACCAGTATGGTTACCACTGGTCTCGATGACGCCAAACCTCGTGAATACCGGCTGTTCCATGAAAAACCAATGAGTGCAGAGCAACTGATGTGGAGCATGATAACGGCCACTGGTCACCTTCAACACATACCAGACACTACCAACACATCGACCTCTCAGACTGATGAAGAGCAGGACCAATTGCCATTGGGACTTGAGCATATTCGAGCCGATTTTCTGGCCGCCTTTGCCAACCCTCCGCGCGAACCGGAAACGGAATTCGCTCCGTCCGTCAGGGGAGCGTTGTTTGTCTTAAATGGCCCACGAGTCCTCGATTGGCTCGAGTCACGCCCGGATAATCTCACTGCCAAACTCGAAACGTTGGAAACCGGCTTCGCAACACCACTCTACCTTGCAGTTCTCTCCCGAAAACCAACTCAAGAAGAGGCTGACAAGTTTAATCAATACATTGAGTCACAATCTGACAAATCTACAGCGATTAAACAGGCTATCTGGGCATTGCTAGCTTCCAACGAATTCGCAATCAACCATTAACGATAATCCCCCCATGACACAATCTCCAAATAACTCGGAAAGACATCCACTTTGCAATACGGCTGAGCACGTATTCACTCGCAGGCAGCTATTAGGCGGCAGTACAACTGGATTGATTGGCCTGGGCGGTTTAGGAGGGCTCGTAAACCCATTATTTGCAAAAGAAATGAAGTCCAAA
This sequence comes from Rhodopirellula sp., assembly GCA_002701385.1. Taxonomy (GTDB): domain Bacteria; phylum Planctomycetota; class Planctomycetia; order Pirellulales; family Pirellulaceae; genus UBA721. The sequence goes on from NZVD01000077.1 coordinate 40,081, forward strand.
GAAAAGCAAGTGCTCTTCATTTGGATTGACGGCGGTATGAGTCAGCTTGAAAGTTGGGATCCCAAACCCAACACTCAATTCGGAGGCCCTTTTCGCTCAATCCCCACCACAATCCCGGGGATCCATGTCAGTGAATTAATGCCCAAGACATCCCAGATCATGCATAAATTGGCGGTCGATCGTGGTGTCAGTACCTTTGACAATTCTCACTCTGCGGGAGTCCCTCGAATTAACCGAGGTGACCCCAAAGACCGAGGTGTAATCTATCCATACTTTGGCTCGGCAGTCGCCAATTTAATGGGGCCAGGCAATAGTGGCTTACCACCCTATGTTTGGGTTAAACCAGGAAGCGGCGGTTTCAAATATCAGGATGCCGGTTTTTTGGGCCCCAAGTTTGGCGCATTAGCGATTGGTGAGGGTGAGCCACCTCCAAATATCCTCCTTCCTGAAACTCTGTCTTCCACGAACAATGCCGATCGCAACTCTCTTCGCGAATTTGCAAATCAACAATATTCACAGAAGCGACCACCTAAGTTCAGTGAGGCTCAGAATTTCGTCTATGACACTGCTCAGGCTCTAATGCAGAAACGATCACTGTTCGACAACCCTGACCCTAAAGACGTCGCCCGCTATGGCGACACTCCGCTTGGCCGTGACATGTTGATTGGACGGAAAATGATCGAAGCCGGCGTTCGCTTCGTCAAAGTCAATTCCTATGGATGGGATACACATGGCGACAACTTCAATGCCCATGCAAGCCTCATGCCCCGTTTCGATCAAGCCTTCACCGCTGTCGTTGAAGACCTGGACGAACGTGGAATGTTGGACCACGTATTGGTGATTGCAATGAGCGAATTTGGTCGTACTCCTCGTATCAACGGTCATATCGGACGAGATCATTGGCCGGAAGCATGGTCGATCGCCATGACCGGCACGGGAATTAAGCAAGGAGCGATTATCGGGTCCACCAATGACGATGGGACTTGGGTCACCAGTGAACCTCATGACATCGGACACTTTTTCCATACTTGGTTTAATGCCCTAGGCATCGACTCTGAACACACTGAGTACATCAACGACGGCCAACCTCTTCCAATCGCCGATGAAGAATGCTCACCAATCCGCGAATTGTTGAGTTAGGGAGAAGATACTATGAACAACATCCAATACAAAGCCGTCGCGGCCCCATCCACAGACCGACAACTTTTCAACGCGAAATTCAGTCATGATGGCAAACTGTTAATTGCTGGAAGCTATCAAGGAGATCTCCGTCGGTTTGAGTTAACCGAAGCTGAACCAACTGAACTGACGCCGTTTGGAAACCATCATGGCTGGGTACAGGCGTTTGCTTTGCATCCTACTGAAAACCTCCTTATTTCAGGCGATTCCTGGGGTAAGTTACAAGCGCACGACTATACACAGGAAAACCCTATGCCCCTGTGGTCTCTAGAGGATGCACATGACGGATGGATTCGTAGCGTGGCGTTTTCCAACACGGGTGAATGGTTTGCAACTTGTGGTATGGACCAAATCGTTCGTATCTTTCAAACCAAGAATGGTAAATTACGACACGAACTAAAGGGGCATAATGCTGACGTCTATCACGTTCTTATTCATCCTCATGATGATTCAATCGTATCAGCCGACGCCCTAGGAAACGTTATTCACTGGGATATGAAAAAGAACCGCCCCAAACGACAATTTGACGCGAGCGAAACTTTTCTCGCTCACCGTCTGCAGGATGTAGGTGGCGTTCAATGTATGACGTGGTCTCCAGATGGAACGACACTTTTGGCCGGAGGTACACGCCCTAAAAATGGAGCGACAGTACAAGGCATTCCAATACTCATCGGATTTTCCTGGGAAACTACCGAACGGGTATTTCTCAAAGAATTAGGGGCGACTTCGGATTGCTACTGTGAAGACGTGGCTTATCACCCCCGGGGTTTTTTGATGGCTGTGACCAGCGGCACGCCCGGCACGGGAAAAATACAGTTCCTCGACTCGCAAAACTTGGACACCGCAGAACCGTTATTCCTACTATCAAATCTATCTAACTGCCATTCACTAGACGTTCATCCGGATGGCGACATGATCGCAGTGACGACTACCGTGCGAGGAAGTAACGGCAATGGTCGCAAAGTCGATGCCGATGGAAACTACATTGGCAACACCAGCCCCATCCAACTGCTCACTCCGGACAGCCCAATGAAATAGCCAGGCTGAACAAAGCAGAAGTTAGCCGATAATATCCCAAAATAAGGAAAAGCCGTCACCCAAAGACGGGGCCGACCGAACGATTGTTCCGAGCGTTTTTTCATCAATGCAATATCGAACGGCAAATCACAACGCAGCAGGGACCTACCAATTATCTGGATAAGCCGGACCTCGAATTCAGAATCTTGTCACTTTCGATAGTCACCATTCACCAAGAGGTACCTCTGCCAATTGGGCGTTATATGTCTATATAATAGATAGCTTCTTTCTTCTTTGTCTGAAACACTCACTAAATCATGCGCATTTATACTATCTGCACGGCTCTATTAATTGCACTATTGGCACGCCCCACGCTCGCCAAACCGAATATCGTTTTCATCTACACCGATGATCAGGCTCCTTTTGCCGTCAACGCGGCCGGTGACTCACGATTTATCACACCTAATATTGATCGTATTTTTAATGAGGGAGCTCATCTGACGAACAGCTTTGTCACGACACCTGTGTGCAGTCCTAGTCGCGTTGGGTTGATCACAAGTCGCTATGGCAGCGAATTTGGAATCACTGACTGGATCAATCCAGGCAATGAAAAACAAATTGGCCTGCCTAAAGACGCCCTTACTTTCCCTCAGCTATTTCAGGCCGCCGGCTATGCCACTGGGCTATTCGGGAAATGGCATCTCGGCATCCAAAACCATCATCATCCAACTCAGTTTGGATACGACGTCTTTGCCGGGATCCGAGTGGGTGGTTGCCCTCCCAAAGACCCTCTCATGGAAACTCTGGACGGAGAAATGAAAAAGGTCGAAGGATACACTTGTGATATTTTCACCGACCACACCATTGACTTCATTCGCAAGAACCAGGACAGGCCCTTCCTCGCTAGCCTGCACTTCCGTGCTCCTCACGCTGCCTGGCTTCCCGTGCGACCAGAAGACTGGGAACCCTTCAAAGACTTAGATCCTGAAATCCCAAACCCTGACTACCCCAATCTAAATATTGAAAGAGTTAAGAAGCAAACACGTGAATATTTGGCTGCCGTAAAAAGTATCGACCGCAACGTCGGCCGCGTTCTTGAGCTATTAAAAGAATTGGAACTCGAGGACAACACCATCATCGTCTTTACCAGTGACCATGGCTACAACCTTGGGGAACACGGCGTGTGGTACAAAGGCAATGCCATTCGCATCCTCAAGGAAAACCCGAGACAAAGATGGCCCAACATTCCAGCCGCGCGACGCCCCAATCTCTGGGACACCTCGCTTCAAGTACCAACTGCGATCAAGTGGCCAAACATGATCAAACCAGGCACAGAACTTACGCAAACATTTTCAAATTTAGATTGGTTCCCCACTCTCCTCTCCATGGCTAACCTACCCTTGCCGAAAAACGCCGTCATACGTGGAAACGACTATTCCCCAATTCTTCGCGGTAAAAGCAGCGATTGGGATGACGCGCTTTATCTCGAATACAGCATGCATCACGGAGCGAAGACCCACATGCGAGGTATCAGGACCCCCAAATGGAAATTCATGGTGGATTTCGCAAACCCTGGGCGAATGGAATTGTATGACCTGTCGGAAGACCCAAGTGAAACCAAAAACCTAATCCCCTCTGCTAACCAAGAGCAAGACGAGCTTGTTCGGAATTTCATGAAGCAGATCACTCTTGAGATGCAGCGAATTAATGACCCGGTTCTAAAAGAACTTTAAACAAATAAACAATACCATCGTTCGAAGAAGGAATGACCATGACTCGATTCATTGCCCTCGTACTCACAGCCATTTCACTTTCGGTTCAGGCTGGCGAATCAATTAAAATCGGCAATAATGTGCAACTCCTGGTTGATGACGCATTAATCGAACGGCAGATCAACGGCGAACGTGTGTATCATCGCCCCACTCCGAAGGAAGTAGCTATCACTACGGATGCTCCCTGGGAAGGCAACGTCAGCGCCTATTTCACCTTTCTGCAGGACGGCGACGAATTCCGTGCCTACTATCGCGGTTCGCATTATGACACCGAAAGAAAACTCGTTACTCATCGAGAGGTCACTTGTGTCGCCGTTAGCAAGGATGGCATCACCTGGTCCAAACCAGAACTCGGAATCTGGGAATTCGACGGCAATAAACAAAACAACATTGTCTGGGACGGGATTGGGACGCATTGCTTTGCCCCCTTTGTGGACACCAATCCTGATTGCCCGCCAGAACAACGCTATAAAGCAGTCTCACGCGGGAGATATGTAACAGGTGATTTCGAAGTGCCCAGTCGGCAGAAGGGTATTACCGGTCTATACCTCTTTACATCCGCTGATGGTCTCAATTGGAAGCAGATATCTGACAAGCCCGTCATCACTGACGGCGCATTCGACTCTCAGAACATCGCGTTTTGGGATTCTAACAAGAACAAGTACGTGTGTTATTCACGTCTTTTCATTAATGGCGTCCGTGCCATTCAGTATTGTGAATCGGATGATTTCCGGCACTGGACCAAGCCAATCCCCATCAACTATGCCAAAGCATACCGTGAACATCTCTACACAAATGCAATACAGCAGTATTCACGGAATCCTAGTTTGTATATAGGACTACCAACGCGATATCTCCCCAAAGAAGACTCGCGTGTTGAACCAATCTTCATGCATAGTCATGACGGCATCAACTTTATCCGACACAGCGAGGCGTTCATTCCAGAGTCATTCCCGAAAGAACGCTCTGGCAATCGGAGCAACTATGCCTGTCGTGGAATCCTCACACTACCTCACAACGCCAACACGCTTAGCATTTACGGCTCTGAGGCATACTACACGGGCAAGGATTCACGTGTCCGTCGTTTCGAATTGCGAACCGATGGCTTTGCATCCATTCGCGCAACCGGTCAGGCACAGATTTTCACAAAACCAATTCTCATCGAAGGGGATGCGATTTACCTCAACAACCAAACTCGTGGCAAGGGTAGTATTTGGGTCGACCTCTTAGACAAAAACGACAAACCAATCCCTGGCTTCTCAAAATACGAAGCTAATAGCATGGGGGGAGACTCTGTACACAATGAAGTCGTTTGGAAGCAGGGCCGCAGCCTAAAGGAACTCCGAGGAAAAGCCGTGAAGATTCATATCACCTTTTCCAGTACAGATCTCTACTCCATCCAGATCAAATAGATCGACGTTCGAGTACCACCCGGGCATCAGGCCAGTATTTCCTTAACGATCCGCGGCTTAAAGGTGTCCGTCAAACGTTCATTCAGGCCGTTGCGTTGGAAAAACAACTCGTGGTGATGCAAACCTAATAGATGCAATATGGTAGCGTGCCAGTCGGCAATGCTTACTGGGTTTTCCTGCGCCGCATACCCAACTTCGTCGGTTGAACCGTAACTCACGCCTGGTTTAATGCCACCGCCGGCCATCCACAATGTAAATCCACGTGGGCCATGATCACGTCCGGCCGAAGCGTAGTTCTTTTTATCTCGCATTTGAGCAATTGGCAGTCGGCCAAACTCACCGCCCCAAATAACCAATACGTCATCCAATAGTCCTCGTTGTTTCAGGTCTTTCACTAACGCGGCCACAGGCTGATCCGTTTGTCCCGCAGCTGAGCGAATCGAATTCTCTAAGCCATTGTGACTATCCCAGGGCTGGGCACTCATGAAGATTTGAATGTACCGAACTCCACGTTCCACCATCCGTCTTGCCATTAAACAACGCTTGGCATAAGAGTCAGTCTGTTTACCGCCTACACCGTACATGTCCAATGTTTGCTGACTCTCTTGTGAGATATCCAGCACATCCGCTGCTTCCAACTGCATCCGAGCGGCCAATTCGTAACTATTGATTCGTGCATCAAGTTGCAGTTGATTTGGACGCTTTTTACGATGCAAACCATCAATCTTCCGTAACAAGTCTCTCTGAAGATTCGTGACACCTTCAGGATAGGGCGTTTCCGCATTTAAGTTTAGGATAGGCGCCCCTTCACTTCTCACACGCGTTCCCTGATAGACAGGCGGTAGAAACCCATTTTGCCAACTCTGCACTGTATTTACCGGCAATCCACGGGGATCGTCGAGTACAACATAGGCCGGTAGATTTTGATTCACACTACCCAAGCCGTAGGATACCCAGGCACCAATTGAGGGACGCCCCGGGAGCAAACGACCGGAGTGAATTTTGAACAACGCCGGTTCATGATTTGGATGATTGTTAAACATCGACTTGATGAAGGACACATCATCAACGACTTCGTGCAGATGCGGCAAGGCGTCACTGACCCACGCACCGCTCTCACCATGTTGCTTAAACTTGAATGGAGTTCTCAATAACCCACCGGCTGCCTGAGGAGAACTAATATCCTCAGCGATCTCATTAAAATAGTCTTCGCCATGCCGCTGATCTAACAGTGGCTTTGGCTCAAACAGATCGACCTGACTAGGGCCGCCATTCATGAACAGCTGAATAACGGCTTTTGCTTTAGCAGGGTGATGTGTTTCTCGAGGAAAGGTGTCGTAACCGCGACGTGGTCCACCGGAAGCCGCCTCTAAGGCGTCTCCCGCAGGAATCTCTCCACCAGAGGCATACTCATCAAATGCCAATGCTGCCAACGCAGCACCGCCGATACCGTCAGCGGCACGCTCAAAAAATCCACGCCGATTCAGTTCTTTTGAAATCATCTTCCAGGCCTATTCGATACTTTCTTTGTTATGCTTTCGCGGATTCAGAGGTTTAATCGACATACAGGAAACCCGCCGAATTAAGCAGCGTGTGTCCGTAAATCGTCAGGGCTTTCAATTCCGCGTCAAAGGCGGGACGTTCCTTCTCTGGCAGTCCCTGTTTGTGTAAACCCCATTGCTTTTGCAATTCTTGCAATGCCTGAACAGACAATGCCACCTCTTCTGCATTCGGTTTGCGACTGTAAACAGTCAGGTACATTTTCTCCACTTGTGCAGGCAGTTCCCTTGTCTCCGATAAGATACGAACAGCAAATTGTTCAGACAACTCGCGAACCATCTCGCTGTTAAGTAAATACAGTGCCTGCTGCGCTACGTTGGACGTGGACCGCACCTGGCAGGCAGGGTTCATCTGTGGCAAATCAAACGTTTCCAGCCATGAAGGCATCTCCTTCCTGCGCTGTCGGAGATATACGCTACGTCGATACGCACCGTTATTGGCGATCGCAGTCACTAGCCCATCCTTTCGAACACTCACTGCATCGGGCTCGCCAAAACGTGACTGTTCTAACATTCCCGCAACGGAGATCACCGAGTCCCGGACTTCTTCAGCTGTCAACCGACGTAGCGGCATACGCGTCAACATTATGTTTTCTGGATCATCGACAAGCAATTGCTCGCTGAGATCCGACACCTGTCGATACGTCCTGGACGTCATCATCAGGCGATGCATATGCTTCATGCTCCAACCCGATTCAATAAATTCTACGGCCAACCAATCGAGAAGTTCGGGGTGGCTCGGTAATGTGCCAAGCTTTCCAAAGTTGTCTACACTCGCCACGATCCCACGTCCAAAATGATTGGACCAGATTCTGTTGACCATCACTCTAGCAGTTAATGGATGTTCAGCATCCACAAGCCAATTTGCCAACGCCAATCGTCGGCCCGTACCCTCCAACCCCGCTTCTAATTCCGCAGGCTCGAATGGGGTTTTCCCATCGGTCAGTACGCTAGGTACGCCTGGGCCTACCAATCTCCCGGATTGAGTGTGGTCGCCTCGTACATAGATATAGGTCGGCGAGGGTTCTCCCCGGTCCCACAAGGCCCTGATCGTTGGTACAGTCCGTTTTTGATTATTAAGCGTTTTAACCTGGTCCTCCACAGCCTTCTTCAAATCTGCGTACGGTTTCTGCTTCGCCAACGCATCTTTATTTAATTCAAGTGTGGCTTTGAATTTATCGTAAAGATAACGTTGCACTTCATTGTGCTCATTGCCATCGGTCTCGAATGTGGTTTTAACATCGGCCCGAATCACCTCGGGTAGTGTCTCCAACCCTTTCAGCAAATGCGATTGCTGAAGCTCTTGTTCGAGCTTCTTCAGTCGGCCATTTTCGCCCTCAATCTTTTGCTGTATTTGCTGATTATGTTCATCCACTTCAGCAATCACGCCGGGAGTTGCTACGGTCAGCGTTCGGTTTTTCATAACCCCGTTTGTCTGTCCAGGCACGGCGGTTGGCTTTAACCAATCATGGACATCATACGCTCCCTGAAAAACAGCCATCAGTCGATAGTAATCACGCTGAGGGATCGGGTCATACTTATGACTGTGGCACCGTGCACACTTCATTGTGAGCCCCAGCACAGTGGATGAGAAGATATCAATTTCATCAGCGATCACTTCCATTCGTTCACCAACTGAATTTACGACATCAGAACCGGTTCCATCTGGCGCCATTCTCAGAAAGCCTGTTGCCACCAGATTATCAACATGCCGTTCAGTGATCGCTGATGGATCCGAATAATCCAGCAACTCATCACCAGCGATCTGTTGTCGAAGAAACTCTGAGTATGGAAGGTCCTGAGCGAAAGCCTTGATTACATAATCACGATACCGCCAGGCTGAATTACGTATCGGATCGGCACTGCGTTTACCTTCACTGTCCGCGTAACCGGCGGCATCCAGCCAGTAACGAGCCCATCGCTCACCATAAGCAGGTGATGCTAACACTTGGTCAATAAGGTTTTCATAGGCTGCAGGATCGGAATCATTTACAAATGCCTCAACCTGCCTTGGCGAGGGAGGCAAACCTGTCAGATCGAAATACACTCGACGAACCAGAGTGGCTCGAGACGCCTCACCTGCCATGAACAAACCCGCTTCTCTTTGTTTACGCAGTACGAATTCATCAATTGCGTTATAGGCCTGGTCAGATTGACTTGCTGGTACCTCCGGACGTTGTGGCTTTCGAAACGACCAATGCTGGCGATCTTCATCTGTCACCAGCGGATCTGGACTGACAGAAGCGACATCAGCAGCAATCTCGACTTCCGGTGCTCCGAGCTCAATCCAACGCTTTAACAACTCAACTTCATTACTAGGCATGACCTTGACCCCCGAACGCAGTAGTTGATCACGGGGAGGCATTTCCTCAGCAGACATACGCTTTAGGACAAGGCTCTCTTCTGGGTTACCGAGGTTAATAGCAGGACCTGATTTCCCGCCTTTTAGCATCGATGCTTTTGTACGCAAATCCAATCCTCCCTCCTGACGACGATTGCCGTGACAAACCGTACAGCGCAGTAACATGATCGGCTGAATGTCGTGCTGATTGACTTCCGACGCTGCCAAAAACGAGGCGGGGTCAGTCCCGTCAGAAAACGGGGTCTTCTCCTTGATCCAGCGTTCAATGGTATGAACTTCAGTATTCGTTAACGGTTTGCCTTCTCCTTCGGGAGGCATCATCTTCGTGTGAACTAGTTCGTATAGATAGCTGGAATCGACGTCGCCGGAAACCAACGTACTTTGGGATTCGCCTCCTTTGAACAAGCCGAATGGAGTAGTGAGATCAAGTTCACCCTTTTGATTCGCGGCATTGTGACACACCACGCATTTCTTCTGAAAAATCGGCGCAATATCTTTTTCAAAAGTTGGGGACTCTTCACCCAACAGGTGTGTCGTAGACGCAAATACAAACAAACTTAAATAGGCTGTTAAACGCATGGAATGACACTTAATCCGAGACACAGAGATTTCTTTCAATACATATTTAATTATAGACTAAGCAGAGAATGCAGCACGACATCGATTACTTCTTCCGGGTGGCAGCCAACTGCTTTTCATAAAGTTCGATGTACTTTTCTACGGAACATCGACGTGTCAGTTTGGCCAAAACATCAAGTGCAACATCTTCAAGTTTTTTAAATCGCACACAGGACTTGCCCATGTCTAACTTCTTTCCGGTTTTCTTCCACTCTTTGACAAACCATTCCTGCTGCTTGTCATCGATATATATATTGAAACCGTAGAAAGCCATATAGTTTTTCTGATTCGCCAGAGATGCAAATGGAAGCGGTTGCTCTTTGTCACAATGGTAGCCGCCCGGATAAAGACTGTGCGGGAGGTAGTATCCTATCATACCCCACTGCATCCCCTCCTCAAGACCTTCCGGCAGGTTGTCCAGAATGACTTGACGGACTGCCGTGATCGCTTCGTGTCGATCCGGAGGGAGTTCTGCTAGGTAGGCCTTCACCGTTTTCGCCTGACTTTGGGCCATCCACCTTTCCCTATTGAATCTAGCTAGAACACTCTACTCGTGGCGCAACGCCTCAATTGGGTCCATTTTAGCAGCTCGAATGGCTGGATAAATACCAAACAAAATCCCGACAACAATCGAAATTCCACCTCCCAGCGGTAACGACCATGGTACGACAACCGGAGTGATATTACGTACAGATCCCGGTAACGTTTCCATAACTTCCGGCATCGTTTGTAGTAACAGATTCTGTAGATACCCAATCATCGCTGGACACATCAAACCACCAACAATACCTGTCAATCCGCCTGTTACGCTAAGCACGACTGTTTCCGTAAGAAATTGTCGCGTAATGTCGGCCTGGCGAGCTCCCAGTGCCCTGCGAATGCCGATCTCACGTGTTCGCTCGGTGACCGTCGCCAGCATAATATTCATAATCCCGATCCCGCCAACGACCAAGGTTACAGCAGCGATAATTCCCATAAAGGCCATAAACATCATCCTCGTCGTCCGAGCTTGTTCCAGTAATTCAAGTGGAACTACGACCGCGTAGTCTTTTGAACGATGGAGCTTTTGCATTGTGCGTTCGACAGCATCGGCTGTTGTCACCACATCTTCAATCCTGCCGACCTGAAATGTAATTTGACTTAACTGTACTTCTTCACCACTTCGAGTACCCGCACTACGAAACATGACGGTATCCCCAATGCGTTGCCAAAAAGTTTCCAGCGGGATGTAGATATCAGTCGAGAAGTCCTGTGCTGCTAACGAGCTTCCAATACCAGCCATCGCCTGACGAGGTTCCATCACCCCAATAACGACATAAGGAATTTCACGAATCCGTATGGTTTTACCAATGGGCTCTTCAATCGGAAAGAAACGCTCAGCGACTTCACTCGCTAACACGCAAACATTCGAACGCTTGTCCACATGGATGTCAGATATAAAGTCACCCGACTGCACCGCAAGATGCATCATTTCGGAATATTCCGGAGTACAGGCAACAATGTGGGCCTCTACCATCTGAGCTCCGTAGTGGGCTTCCCGAAGTGTTTCACGAATCAGCAGATGATCTTTGATCGTTGGGATTTCGAGTAACGCGGCTACATCATCTCTCCTAATTCCATACTTAACAAAGAAGGTTTCCATATCTCCGACATAGTCTTCTGCCGGCATTCGACTCCGCAAGATGACGTTGCGCGCACCGAGTTCTTCAATCTGACGCTGAACTTCACGACTAATGCCTTCGCTAATAGCAAGTAGCCAGATTACACTCGCTACTCCTACGAATATCCCCAGAATGGTGAGCATCGAACGGAGTGGGTGCAAAAACAGGCTATTAACGCCGACGCGAAGAGTTCGGACGTTGAGAAGATTCATAAGCCAGAAGCACCTTCACTCTGTGCAACTTCGGTGGCAACAGTAGAACCTCGCCCAGGCGTGTCCAGGGAGGGGAGGATTTCTTCCAATTCCGAGCGTTTAATGAATCGGAATGGGGTCAACGTTACGACCTCACCCTCTGCAAGTCCCGTTGCCACGATGACATGAGTATTATTGTTCGGCCCAACTGAGATAGGACGAGGCTCCCAAGACTTCCCATCCCGAACTAAACAGAAGTGCCTTTCCTGATGTTGAATAATAGCCGCCAAAGGAACCTGAATCACCGCCGGTTCCTTTTCGAAATAAATCCTCACCTTGGCACGCAGTCCTGGTCGCAAGCTGGGAGGAGGATCGACAATTGTTACCTTGGTGTCATATTCTAACGGAGCACCATGCCACCGTAATGGAAACGGATAAGCCGCGACCTCATTAACCTCGCCATCAAGTGGATTGTCGGGATCTGCATCCAATTCGATTTTTGCGACCTGACCGGCTACGACACGATTGATGTGGGATTCATTAATACGGACGGCCACTTCCATATTTTGGATATCCGGCAATCGAACCACGACCTGATTATCGCGAATGATGGCACCTTCCTCGATAATAATGTTTCGACGTTCGTCATCTGCATAGACAACTTGGCCCTGAGCAGGTGCTAAAATCCGGCATTTCTTGATCTGTTCCTGAATCTCTACCAAACGACTTGTAGCTAAATCTAAAGTGCTTTGAGCGGCTTCGACTTGTGCCTTATTCTGTTTGATCGCCGCCAAATATTCCCCCAGAAGTTTTTCACGAGTAAACTCGCGGTAAACAGTGAGCTTGAGTTCGGCGGCTTTAAGATCCCGTTTCGCTTTTTCCCATTGAAAGCGATCCGCATTTAGCTGCACGCTAGATAGAAAGCCGCTAGCCGCCAAACGTTGGCTATGATCCAACTTGGCCAGCGAACGCTCCACGCTTTCCTGGGCGACGAAAACTTCTCCTTCGATCAAGGTCAACTCCTGCTGAAATAGTCCCTTTTCGAATTCCTTTAACGTGCGTTCTGCATTCTCTAGTTGAGACTCGGCATTGATCATGTTGGCCTGATTATTGGCCACAACAATCTTTTGAGCCGTCTCATCATTTTCAAGCGCCGATGAATCAAACTCGACAATGAAATCCCCTTCCTCGACATAGGTTCCTTCATCCACAATTTTCAGGATCGTCGTTCCGGCCGCCCCCAAAGCTTGTACCTCACAACGAACTTCTCGATTACTGGCACTCGCTACATCTCCGGTTTCTGTCACAAATGCTTCGAAGTCACTTCGCTCAACAACGTGCACTATTGCATCATCAACAGGAGCTTCCGAAGTGCTATCATCCTGAGTGTTGTAAAGAAAGTACGCACCGACACAGCCGCCAATAACGACAACAAAGACGATTACGCGAATCACCCAATTAGGCATGGAACTTAAACTCCAAAAACGGATCACTTTCGATTTGATCAAATAGTCAATTATAAACTCTACCGAGAACCACACGGAACATTTCGTAATATCTCGAAGACTTTTCGCCGCCAATTCGGGTTTCCCACTCGAACCTAGACAACAATGGACTCCAAATTCCTCGTAGCCCTTTTTGCGGCAATCGCTCTGCTAAGCCGGTATTAACTTGGACACCTTGCATACTTAATATCCAATTCGTTTCACCTCTGTCGATTAGTTGAGCAATGTACAAAACAGAGTCCTTTCTAGTACGAATAGCACTTGCTATCATCAAAACAAAGAGGACGTGGTCCGCAGATGACTTACGTAATATCTAAGGGCAGATCGAATATGTCATTCGAGAAGCATTTCGCAAAGAAGGCCGCCTTTCAAAACCTAAACAGATTGACGAAGTGGACGAATGAATCTTCCCGATGCTGCTCCCACCATAGAACGTCGGCATGACCTAGACGCCCTACGGGCTATTGCCATGCTCCTTGGTATCCTCCTGCATGCCATCATGCCATTTATCGGGCTCCCCGAAGAGTTTTTCCCACTGCAGGATTCATCCCAGGCTCCCTGGCTCGGGCTAATCTTGCATGCGATTCACGGTTTCCGGATGCCGCTATTCTTTCTAATTAGCGGATTCTTTACTGCCATGCTTTGGCGCAAACGAGGCCTCACCGCATTACTTGGCCACAGATTTAAACGAATCTTCCTGCCGCTATCGCTTGGTATGGTGACTATAATCCCTGCGACTTGGATGGCATACTCTCTGCCTTTACAGGACGACCAAACCGAAGCGGCAATTTATCAAACCGCTCCACAACTCTCCCCTGCTGCCTTTAAACTCTACGAGGCTATAAGTCAGCACGACACATCCACTGTTCAGGACGTTCTCAAAAATGGAACCTCCCCCAATTCCCGGCACCCTGATGGCTACACTCCTCTGAACGCCTGCACTTACGCCAACAATGCGACTGCTGCTAAATTACTACTGGAAGCGGGGGCAGACCCAAATCTTGCAAGTCTTTCAGACGACCGCAATACTCCCTTGCACGAAGCCGCCTTTTGGGGGCAAGTGGAAATCGCCGATTTACTGCTACAATACGGCGCCAAAACGAGCACGCCAAATATTCATGGTATACCAGCCGCGGTACTTGCAACCGTCGACATCGATCTGGCAATTGGTATCGCTAACTCTATTGGCTTATATCTAGAAAAGAAAAAAGTAGAGGAGGGCCGTTTACGGATCCTCAAAATGCTTAATCGCATCAATCCTCTCACCCAACCGATCAACACTCTAAATGCCATTACGAATGTTACCGAATTTCAATCATTTCCTAAACGCGATGTAATTTCGGAACTAATGTACGCCCCTGTATTCCACCACCTCTGGTTCCTTTGGTATCTATGCTGGCTCATCGGGGCATTTGCTATATGGGCATTGGTAACTGAGAATTTGAATCTCCGCCTGCCGCGTTGGCTTGTCATGCCTCCGGTTTCATTTCTGTGGCTACTCCCACTCACCTACCTTTTCCAAAACCAAATGGGAACCACGCCCGAATCTTTTGGGCCTGACACAGCGGTTGGGTTGATTCCCGTCCCGGCCATTCTTGGATACTACTGCATATTCTTTTTTTACGGTGCCTGGTATTTCGATTGCCACGATCGAGAAGGGAAACTTGGACGTTTTTGGCTGGCAAGCCTGCTGTTCGGCCTGCTGTTGGCGTTTCCATTAGGACTAGAGTTTTCAGCTGGCTACTTCAACTTCCGCCGCGATCTTGCTGAACCACAAGACTACCGCTTCTACTCCGTCCTTTTCCAAGTTGCCTACGTCTGGCTAATGACTTTCGGCAGCATCGGCTTATTCCGACACTGCTTTAGCAAACAAAGCAAACGAATGCGATATGTTTCCGACTCATCTTACTGGTTGTACCTGGCTCACGTTCCGCTCCTCATGACACTTCAGTACTTCCTTGCTGAATTACCGATCCCGGCATTACTCAAACTCACTGGCACCGTATTTATTTGCACCGCAATCCTATTGCTGAGTTATGAATATTGCATACGATACACTTTCGTCGACACTCTCCTCAACGGAGCTAAGTCCCGCCCTCCGGTTGCAGTCGCTGCAGTCGACCTATCTGGCTACAAAGCAAGCCAGTCTGACAACGAAAACGAGTCAGCTGGCACCACTGAAGTTACTCAACGGGATTAACCTACCTGCGGTAAACTTCCACACGAGGTTCAAATACAACGTCGTCATCCAGTGGAAACATGGGGCGTTCGCATACACTATGCCCTAAACTCTTAAGATTGGCACTGGTTGCTCCTGGCGCGTCGACATCCAGATAGAGTGACGCCCAATCTTTGTACATATGCGGTTCGCAATGCGGTGATTTCATAACGACTGCATCAAATCGAGACGGGTCCTGACCGTGTGCCCTGTAAAATGAGCGATCGAACAAATGAACCGCTCGAGTACTGACGACGACCGTATAACTCTTCACTTCCAACACGACCGTTGGACCGGCATGCCACAACAGGTTAAAGGTCTCGCTACGGAAGTCACCATCGGAGATCATTCTTACCCGAGCTTTAACTTTTAAGGGAGTATACCGTGCTGGATCAATCGTTCCACCCAGCTTCAATTCCACTTCGTTCCCTACGCCTGCTTCTCGAGCTGCCAACACAGCGGGTTCATCTACAATCGGAGTCAACAATCTTCCCCGATAATCTGCATTATAGAGAGCTGCCAAAATTGCATTCGAATCTCCTGATGCCCCACTACTGGTTGCATCAGCAGCATCAACAAGTACGACCGTTCCCTCCTCATTTGCTTTTGTCTGCTCCACCGCTTCGTTTAGAGAAGTAAGAGGCACCTGCATTCGTTCTCGGTGCACCCAAAACAACTCGGCCATCTCAGTAGCATATTGCTCTGCCAACTCCTGGTTCCCATCAAGTACGACCAAGCTGTTGGTACATAGCTCCGGAACATCCGTAAATGGATTGCCAATAAACATCCCGGCCGAGAGACCCTCACCGCTTTCTTCAATCTTCTGAGCTAGTCGAATACATTCACCGTAGATACCCGAGTCCGTGATTAGTTCGTCGCCTCGCACCAAGGCTGGCACTTTGACCTTCGCCATAACCGGCCGCAGATCCTCTTTCAGCATTCGCAACAACAATCTCGCCGATCGCTCTCCGGTCTCTTTTTGGTCAACATGTGGATAAGTGTGATAAACGACAATCGCGTCGCTGTGCTCCAACATCCGATCGGTCATGATGCCATGAAGATCCATTGACGTCACAATGGGGATGTCCTCACCAAGAATCTCGCGTGCTTTCTCAAGAACAAACCCTTCCGGATCCATTTCACTGACCGATGCCATGGCACCATGCATGCAGAAGTATGCTCCATCCACTCCTCGGTCACGCAATCCTTCCAGGGATTCAACGAGTTCCACAGAGAGCCGACCCCACGCTTCTGCACTAAACGGACCTCCGGAGGTAATCGAAACCGCACTCATCGTCGGAATCAACTGAACGTCGTCTTCCTCGAAAAAGACTCCCAACGCGCCGCCAATTTCATTAAGCGTTCCACGGGATGCTGACAACCAGTCTTCACCGTGGCTCGTGACAAAGTCTTCGTACTGGGTTTCAGCAGGATTAAATGATGATATCTCCTGCATCAATTGAAAAATTGCGATCTGTGGCATGCGGTTTATCTTCCTGTTAGCTGGTAACTAATCTCACGAAACGTCTACATTCCCCGCTCCACTGATCGACATTCACCCTTCGATCTGTGGCTTTTGCCCTAAGTCCAACACCTGACTTGGAATTCCCGAGACTAAGCGGAGTTCACCAATATTGAACATTGTATTCATAATGGTCGAGATAAGGTGGCTGGGATCAAGCGGGTTATCCGCCGGCTCACCTCCCATTTTGTCCGACGAACCGATCGCCCTTCCTTGCTCGAATCCAGCACCGTAGAGAAGCAACGGAGCAAGTTTCGCCCAATGATCGCGACCTCCGTTTTTATTGATCCGAGGCGTCCGGCCCATTTCTCCGCAACACACGAGCAGAATGTCGTCTTGCAAGCCTCTCGATTCAACGTCCTCGATGAACGCTGAAATAGCGTGATCAAACGACCAACCTATAGCATTCATTCCGTCGATCATGTTCAGGTTATTGCCATCGGCGTGCATATCCCAAACGCCGGCGTAACTCGCATGAATGGTAACAAAGCCACAGCCTGCTTCGCATAACCGCCGCGCGAGACATAACAATTTCCCCACAGAGCCTGCATTAGCATCGTACAAACCTTGCTTGCCCCGATTCACTTTATCCCACGCTCCCCGCGTAGCATATTGAGATGTATCGTACTTAGCCAGCACCTGAGGATCCTCCAGCGTTAGATCCAGTGCTCGCGACACTCCGCCGCCTAGCAGAATTTCATACGCCTGCCTCTGAATTTCATCTAAGGCTGCAAATTGACCTTCGGAATCGGCCTCCTTTTTCAGCCTGTCTAAGCCAGACAACAGTGCTTTCCGATCACCGAAAAACCGATCTCTGGTTAAATTCAGTTCCATATCCGCCTGTAGTTGCCCGCCCTTGCCTGGAACAAATGGAGCATACCCGGAACCGTAAGGGCCCGTTTCCTGAAGATTGCCCCGAGCACGGCCAACAGGCACATCTCCACTGACCGCCTGAGGGTACAAAATCATACTGGTCGGCATTCCAGTTCGCTTCCGAGTGGTCCCAACGACTCGACTGTAATGAACAGGCAGGCTAGTTTCCAGTGAATGGGGACCGACGATCGGCTGGATGTTATGCCCCGCATTCAGAGTTTGAAAGTTACGTACGGTGGTGAAGCGATCAGCCAACTGTGAAAGACGTGGCAAGTATTCACCAAAGTGAACCCCAGGCAGTGCGGTTGGGATAACATCACAGACAGTACGAACACTTTCATCTGCCAGTGGCTTAGGGTCCAGTGTCTCGAACTGACTCGGCCCGCCCTGCTGAAAAAGGAAGATCACGGATTTATTACGTAGAGCCTTACTTAATGTCGCAGCCTGAGCTTGGACGTTTAACAAAGAGGCCAACGAAAGTCCGCCTAACCCTAAGCTACCAATACTCAGCAGCTTTCGGCGACTTATCTTTCCACTCGCATCGTTAATCGTCAGCATTAATTGAACTCCCAACAGTTGTATTCAATTATATGATGTAGTGCCAAATGGATGCTACAGCGGAACGGAAGGACAAGCTGGGAATTAGACAACCTAGACTCGCGAACCGACCCGAGACCACTTGAGCCAAATTGACAATTGTTTAACCGGTTAAATGGAAAAACGCTTCAGCACGTTGGCTGTGATACGGCTAACGTTTTCATCCACGACGATACTCGCGTTCCAGCAGATAGAACCAACCGAGAAGACCTCGCCTCCGGACTCCGTTTGGTAATAGATCACATGGGCTCCTCCGTCATCCGGATTGAGGCCCTTGGCTAACAACTCAGTATTCGCTGGTGAATACTCTGAAATCTTATCTGTCTCATGACCACTAGCGCCTCCCGGTACTCGCTGATGAAGACTCTCAGTTCCAAACAGATCGCCACGCCCTAGTCCCGTGTCGCTAAAACACCAATGACTCGGATTAATGACTTCATAGGGCGCTGCAGTCATCGCGCCCGGCCAGGTGAACACTTGGCCTAACAAGCCGGCCTGAGACTCATGCCTTCGATGCATTCGGCTCTCCTGAGGTTCCCCTGATTCGGCATAGTTTTGGCCGGTGTGGCTCCATTTAGTGTTTTGATAAATAATGCGATGATCATCCAGGAACTCAGCTTCGCAGTCGAGTCCATTCCCCCCAAGATAAATCAACTTACCACCATCTTCATGCACCCATTTTTTTAGCTGCTCTACCATCTTCACAGACCAGTATTCCGGATGCACACTAATGACCAGCACGTCATACTCATCCAGCGGAACCACGTCAAAGTGTAACTGCGTTTCGCTGTAATAGTCGTATTCAAACCCTTCTCGTTCCATCCAGCCCAGGAATCTCCATTCTGCCGCCGCCATATGACACCCCTGTCGTCCCTGAATAGGGTCGGTTAACTGTTCTTCTGTCGCAATGTGATTGAAAGGATCTGGGCGGTCCAGTGAGAGTGGAGCGTATTGTTCCGTGGAATAGGTCATGTGATCCGCATATACATATCGCTTTAATTCCAACCTGGAATTGATTGTCG
>NZVD01000078.1 GCA_002701385.1 Rhodopirellula sp.
GAGCAAGATAGCTCCTCTGTTGAGAGCTTGAATAACTGGTCCGTCATGCCATACGGTTTCACCGTTAACAAGACGGAAACCGCCAATAAGATCATCTTCATCCGTTTCGATTGTGATGTTGACACGGATTAGTTCTCGTTTCGTTGCAGCACACGCCTGCTCAACGGACATGGTTTTACCATTTCCAGAAAGACCTGTAATGAAGATTGGGTAAAATTGATTAGAGGAGATAACTTTGCGAAGATTGCCGAAGTTACCAAAAGGGACGTAGGAATCATCTTTTTCTGGAGTGTAAGACTCTTTTGAAATAGCAGACGGTGCCTGATACGCACGTTCAATTTCTTGGGCAGTGAGATTCCACTTACCCTTACCTGATTTATAAGACTTCAGGCGTTTGCAAGCAGTAGCGTAAGATACGTTCAGTGAATCTGCTGCTTCGCGAATGTTGTTACAACCAACCTCAGAACCAACTTTGTCAGTGAGATATTGAACGAGTTGTTCGGTTGTAACGGGATTTGGTGCGAAAGGCATGTGCTTTGTTTGTTGTCTATACACATATTATAGCAGAAGACCTGCCACTTGGACAGGTCTAGGGACAGTTATTTATCCGTACACTGCTGTCACACTCATGACAGTGGCATCTGGATTTCTTGCTAAAGCAATTTCTCTAGCGTGTTGATAGTCGCGAGCAATAACCTCTTCGGTAAAGACTGTGCCAGCGATGTAGAGGGTAACTTCAATTCTCATGCGATTTGCTCAATGAAACGATTAAGGATAGTTTTGTTTGTCATTTTAGAACCCATATGCTTTTTAAATGCACGACTAAGTTCTGCTCTAGTTGCAACTTCACCCTTTTGTTTTACCTCTAGATCTTGAGAAGAATTACCCATACCCTGAGTGGGCATGTAAAGAGACTCACTAAATCCTACATTATCTTTAAGAGTAGCAAATCTTTCTTTCTTCCACTGTTGTTCAGCAGCATCAACTCCTTTAGGTGAATACTCTCTAGCAATACGAAGCATATCACCTTTATTACAAATACGAATACCAATCCAATTGTAATCAGTAATCTCACGCATGAAAGAAACTAATTCTTTCGTAGTGTGATATGGTGATGCATCCATCCTACGAGAGTATCCAGTAACAGTATCCCTCAAGATATAAACACGACCTCTACTATGGCAGAGATATGAACCCCTAAACTCTTCATCGTGATAAGGACTCTGTTGAACATATCCAAGAGGATTTGCTTCACCGTCAGTCAAACAAACAACATTGACCTTAGTAATATTTTCAACCCTCTTCATGGCATCAACAATACTTCTAGTGCAATACATTGCTTCAGAAAGAGGAGTTCCACCCAAACCATACTTACTATAAGTAGAAATCCTATATCCTCCCATAGAAAATACATGTAGGAAGATAAGTTGCATGGATTTTTCTAATGACTTTGCATTTTGTTTTGATGAGAAGAACTCCAAGAGTTTGAAATCGTCATGCATATGCATATCAAATTCACGAAGATTCAACGTTTCCTTGCCATCATCAAAATTTTTGTATCCAGCACCGGATTGAAATGCCATGACACGGAAAGGAATTCCTGCTTTCTTACAGAACCAAACAAGATTGAAAGTTTGTTTGATTGTATCAAGAAGAACGTCTGCCATAGAACCAGACCAGTCAACAAACATCACCAATCCATGATTCTTCCCATCAGGAACAACTGTAGTTTTCTTGAAAATATCATCAGTTAGTTTATATTTGAACAACTTATTTGTGTCAATTACACCAGTCTTAGATGTTGCTGCTCTCTTATATTGAGCAGCAGACTTCTTCATCTCAAATTGTTTGACAAGGTAGTTGACAGTCTTTACAGAATCTTTTTTATATTCCTGATACTTATTGATAGAGAATTCGATATTATTTGCATGATATTTTTTCTCTACATCATCCATATATTCACTCGCAAATGTTTTGTCGTAATAATGTTCTTGAAGATTTTCTTGAATTTCATTAAAAGGGACAATGATTTTTTTAAGATCTGGGTTAGGCATATTCAAATATACCCATTCTTTAGCGTCATCATCAATCATACTTTCCAACGCTTCAGCAAGTGCTTTTTCAGTAACACTCTCAGTCTCATTCAAATCATAACTAGGAACATCTAGATGTGCAGGATCATCTCCATATTGCTCCCGTTCCATAGGGTCATCATCAGTAAACCAATCCTGCTCAGTCTCCTCTTGAGTACCTTCTTCATCGGGATCATCTTCAGAAACAGGATTTACTTCATCGAGATCTTCTCCTGATGGAGAACCGGGAACATCATCCTTTGGTGTTGGTGCATCCATCTGATTATCTTTCTGTTCTTGAAGTTCTTGTGCATATTCATAAAGTTCACTAGCAAGATCAAGAACATCTTGGAATGTTTTAGTTTTAGATGCACGAGAAACCCATACAGTTTCAGTATCACTGAAAGGAACTTCTGGATTACCTTTGAAATACAGATTGATGCGATCAATCAACGGAAGATCTTCCATGTTCATGTCACGAACACCAAAGAAATCATCTTCCCACAATTCTTGGTAACCTTCAAAGAATGATTTGCGAAGACCAGGATAGGTCTGTTTCATCATACGCTCAATGCGAGCATCCTCCAAAACATTCACAAACGGTTTAGAGATACCTTTGAGGTCGTCTGAAGGGGTATAGAGGGCATGTCCCACTTCATGACCTACCAGAAGGTCATAGACGGTGCTAGAAGCACTCTTCCAGATAGGAAGGCAGAGAACACGCTTCTCAACATCAAAATATGCTGTACTAACTTTACGATGCTCAACAGTCAGGTTCTCAGTTGCCAGTAGTTTAGCGAGAGTTCCTTTGACTTCTTGGTTGATCATGGGCGTTTTGTTTTGTATGAATACATTCTAGCAGACCAAACCGCGAACGGTCAAGGGGATGGACAGTTTACGAATCGTCCGACATCTTTGAGAAGTCATTGATCTTTTCAAATTTAACTGTCCTTAAAAACTTGTCTACCAGAATTTCCCCTTTGTGAGAAATGACAAATACGTTAGTATTATTCCCAAGACTGCGAAGAATCTGAAGTAATTCATTAGTACCCGACGTATCCAAAGAACTATCAAACACCTCATCAAGTATGAGTAAGTTGGTGGCAACACTGTTTTTCATCCTAGCGACTTCGCGCCATGTAAACAGCAACGCGAGATCGATTTTTTGCTTTTCGCCTTCTGAGAATGAAGCATAAGAAAATTCGTCCCTGAAACGACTTTTAATAACCTCATTAAATTCTTCATCAAGAGTAAAATTAACGAAGAAATCCATAGACTGGAGATATTTATTAATTAGACTATTAAAGATGGGGACATATTTTTTGATAATCTGACTTTTGATACCAGAATCCTTAAGTAGATTAGATACGACTTGATATTCATCTAATGTGCGACTAACCTCAGCACAATCATCTTTGGTAATATTATAATCTTTCTGCAAGGAAAACAAATGCTCTTCCTCTTGATCGATATTAGGAGTGCTCTGCTGCAGTTTAATAATCTCATCTTGAATACGAAGATTCTCGAATTCAAGTCGAACATAGTCACGTTCAATTGCCGAAAGATCACTATTCAATTCTTTCAACTTCATAGACTGTTCTGAAATTGCGGAGACAATCGAGGTTGCTTCTTTGATATCAGAATTAAACTGCACAATTTCTTCGGCAAGAGCTTTTCCCTTTCCAGTCTTATTACCAACCATTGCAAACTTAAAGTCCTTATCAATAAATTGTTGGCATGTAGGACATTCATCATGCTCTTGATAGAACTTAAGTTCTTTAGAAATTAATTTCAATTCAGATTTTTTATCCGATTGCCCTTGACGCAAAGTTGATAACGTTTTTGCAGCAGATTCATAATCACCCATAGAAGATACGATATTGCTTATTTCATTCGCTAGATTAGATTTTTGTTTATATACATCTTGCATGGTAGCAAGATTATCATCATATTTCTTCTGCTTTTCTTCTTGGCGATTTTGATTTACTTCTCTCAATTGACCTAGAAGTTTTTCTTGTGCAGAAACTCTCTGACTATGCATGGTCAGCATATGATCGCAGTCGCGACTCTGTGTCTGTGCATCACGAATACGATCCTTCAACAGAGAATTCATCGAGGAGAAGATGTTGATATCAAGTAGATCTTCAATAACTTCTCGTCGGTGAGGTGCTGACAATTGCATGAAGGGGACAAAAGTTGATGATCCGAGTATAACAACTTGAGTGAATGATTTGAAATTGAGTTTGAGCACTGATTGCTCCAAATATTTCTGCGTGTCTTTGGCAGCAGCATCTTGATCGACCAGTTTATTGTTCTTATAAACTTCAAAAGCGTTTGGTTTAATTCCTCTGAATACACGATACTCCTCCTTGCCAATAGAAAATCGAACTTCTACTTTAGTTCCCTTTTCGTTAATACTATTGACCAGTTGAGATTTCGTGATCTTACGAAATGGTTTATTAAATAAAACAAAACACAAGGCATCCAATAGAGTAGATTTTCCTGCTCCATTTTCACCAACAATAAGAGTCGAATTGTGAGACTGAAGATCTAACTCAGTCCACTGATCACCTGTTGAAAGAAAGTTCTTCCAACGAATACTTTCAAATAAAATCATACCGGTGGAATAATAAAGTCGTTAGGGGAAATTATAGTGAATTGATATCCAAACTTATTGCAATTCATAGCGATAACATCAGGGTCTATTTCCATGACCTCTAATCTATCATCGTAGTCTGCTGCTTCTAATAACATCAAATATCTATCAGCATCATCTTTCTCTTCAAATACTTGAACAGTTTTTCTGCCGGTAAAATTATTAATACCGGCATATACTCCTCCGGTAAGACGTTCTGTTAGAATAAACATTTAAAGTTCCAGTGCTTCTGTGTACAGAGATCGTAGAGTTTGTTTAACGTTATCTTTATTTACTTTTAGATCTATTTCATCTATGTAGTTATCTAAGAGAGTTATGGTATCTTCGGTCTCTACGACAGAACCATTCTCAATTTCCACACTAAGATCTTCAATAATTTTAAGATCCGCAAGAGACATATCCTGAAGTTCCTTGACTGAATAGTCAAACTTAGCATAGTCACCTTTATTCTCAACGATTAGTTTGACGAATGCACCTTTGAGTTCTTCTCCGTCTGGTAAAGTAACTCCATTATTATAATACAATTTATGAAAAATATCAAAGGGATTCCTATAAAAAGTAGTCTTGAGAGTGTCTGTATCAAAGACATGGAATCCTCTCTTACATCCATAATCATTCCAATATAACTGATAGGGGTTGCCAAGATATGTTACATTATCCTTCTTGGATTTCATGTGATAATGGCCACTAAAAACTCTTTTGAATTTTTTAAACAGTGACTTATCCATCCCATTCAACATTACATGACCAGGGTGAGCCTCAAACCCGTTAAGCTCAAGGTGACCCATAGCGACAGGAGCAGAACTTTCTGCAACAATATTGAGGGATTGTTCTCGGTTCTCGTCACATATCCAAGGCAGAAGAAGTATAGGAAGGTTATCAAAAACAACAGTGTTAGGTTCAGTGTGGACCCTGATGTTGTCGTATTCTCCCAGTAATTCACTTGGGGCATTAACTCGTAGAGTGTTTTTGTAGTAGATGTCATGGTTACCTACAAGCATATGCATTTGTATGCCCCGTTCCTTTAAAGGGTCAAACCACATCTGCTTCGCAGAGTCAAGTGACATAAAATTAATGGATCGACGTTTATCAAACGTATCACCCAATGCAATGACAGTATCAATTTGATGGGCATCAATAAAAGGAAACACTACCTCACCATAGAAACGTTGGTAGTGGTCTATAAAAAATACATTATCATTGCGAACTCCAAAGTGTTGATCAGTTATCAGGAGGATCTTCATCGCTTAGAGTTCAATTCAAGACGGGACTTAATCTGATTATACCCCGCATCGCCGTCTCCGTCAACTGTAAAGACGTGATTGTAGCCTGACTTCTCAATGATTTTTTCTTTAATATCCATCTGACGTTTCTCTTTTGCAATACGTCTTAGGAAAGCATAGTATACAATCTGTGTAAAATATGCGAAAGGATTCTTAGATTTTTCAGGGTTGAAATTATCAATATACTGAATGCAATTTTCAATACCATCACAAATCATATCATCTTTATACATGTAATTGATAAAGTTTGGACGATATGATAAATGAGTTGCAATCTTGAGAAAACAACTTCCAATATAATTTCCCACTCTAGGTTTATTAGGGCTCTTCCAATTCTTTAAAATTGTAAATTGCTCATCGGAATCTAGATCAGAAAAACCTTCGATCTCTTTTTCTGCTACTGCAAATACCTTTTGTTTATACTTGACGATAGCCGCCAAAAACTCTTGGTTATCTACATAATGCTGTTTTTGTGTTTTTTTGACGGTTCGCATATTCTATTATTGCTTTATGTACATTATAACACACTTGACAAGTATGTCAATCTTGTGTAGAATAACCATGTCAAGGGTTCAGAGATATATTAGCTCTTATATATTCTTTCAAATAACCTTCTAGCAGCATCAATCTTTCCTAGATATCCTGATGTTTTATCCGGATCTGTTTGAATGCTCTTTTTTAATTTTTCAGGATCACCATCCGATACAACATATGCCTCATACATAACAATAACTTCTTTACTCATGGTAGAGATGGTCATGATGTCTTTTTCTCGTAAGATAAAGAAATCATCATCAGACATTTGTTGCCACTTGGCGAACCCAATGCCGCGTGCCATTTTATGATCATCAATTTCTTTAGTGATCATTTGAATGGATACAGGTTCTTGAATGAATGCAATAGTTTCTCCGTCATCTTCAGTAAGAACTGCTTTGCCAAGAATTTCTTCTCCACTAACCAGTTTGAAGATTCCGTAAAACTCTTCGTCGTGTTTTGCGTAATTAATCATAAGCTTTTACTTTGACATCTATGATCTCATAATTAAATTTTTCTTGATTATAAATCTTGACTCTCTCCATCAGATGATTCAATGTGTAATTGTTTCCTCTGTCTGTAGAGATATCATCAGCAATATCATATAATGTTGCTTGTGATTTGTTTTCGCCTTTCCTTAGTACACGACCAATAGATTGTAGATTGCGTACTCTGGACTTAGAAGGAGAGGCAAAAATAACGTTATGTAATTTTTTTATATTGATTCCCGTAGAGAAGGTTCCGTAAGATGCAATGATAATTGAGTTATCTGATTGTTCGGTTAACAATCTGATTCTTTCACGGTCTTCAACATCGACACCACCATGAACAAAATGAACTGGTCGGTCGGTATGACTATTTATCAATTCGTGAAGAGGCACTCCATGACGCTCTACATAGTTGAATAGCACAAGAGTGTTTCCTTTAAGATCACATGTCAGATTACGAATGAATTTATTTCTACCCTCATGCTCAATTAGATATTCAATTTCATCCTGATATCCTTCAAACAGTTTCTCTTCGTGCTTAAGAAGAACAATCTTTACTTTCAACTTAGCAACATATCCTTGCTTCATTAACTCATTAGTTCTGGTAACCTGAGAGCATTTACCAAATAAACCTTCTAATACAAGTTGATTGACATTTGCACCATCTAGCGTACCCGTAAATCCAATACGATATTTACATTCATGCAACTTACTCATCAAAGAACTCAGAGATTTGGCTTTGAAAAGGTGCGCCTCGTCACCGATGACAACATCAAACCTATCAAACCATTTACGAGGTTCCTTATAGATCGATTGCCAAGTGGTAATTACCACCTGATGTTTCGTATATTTTTCCGCCCCCGCATATATTTTGTGGCAGTATTCGGACGCCATCCATCCGTATTCTTCAAAGTCCTTATACATCTGCTCGACGAGAGAAGTAGTCGGGACTACGATTAATACCTCTCTACCTACATTTACATGAAAGCGTACCAATGAATAGATCATCAAAGACTTTCCTGATGCTGTGGGGGACAGCAACAATCGCCTGTTGTATTTCAGTGCTTCATAAATTGCCTTATATTGGTAATCCCGTACCTTCAGACTCGGGGGTAGGTGCAGTGATTTTACGAACCCTACAACCGACTTGGGAGTGATAAAACTATTATCTTCTAGAGGGTGACCAAAATATTCACACTGTTCTATCTTATACTTGTATTTTTTTTCATCTGCCCAATCAAGAAGATATTCGATCAGACCACAATAGATCTCTCCGGTTGCTGGAGAGTATAAACGTATCTTGCCATCCCAACCCCTATAGCGTCGAGTCTTCTGCATGAATTTAGCAGACTCCACCTCAAAGGTAAAAAAGTCTGCTAACTCATAATTTAATCCTGGTTCTGCTTCAACTTTAAGATAAACTTCATTTTTCTTCCGGATAACAAGATCATACATTAATTACATACCAGATTGAAATCTCTTCCATTCGATAGCGTTTTTAATGTGATAGGTGCGGTTATTGATCATCCGCAAAACGCCGTCTAAAAAGAAGAGAACCTGTTCTATGTAGTCTATTTTGTATTGAATCTTTTGAATCTCCTCGTCCGCTTCAATGAACATGGAGATCTCATCTTTTGCTGTTAGTTTATAATCAAAGGGCATTTCTTTATACACCGATGCTGGTGCTTTACCTTTGTAGTACAACCATTTATCTCTAACTAATCTTTTCATTTCTAATTCCCTTTCTCTTTTCATAAGAGAATATGTATTATGAAACTCCATATATTTCATATGAAGTTGGGGAATTGCAATTGAGTCATTATCATGAAGATCATCATCCAGTCTGGAATCAGTCTTCCACATTTCTTGCAGGTTTTCTAGATTCATAACGATACTTAAGTGCTTGTAAGTGCCATGCTTGCGCTAAACTTTTAGGTCCTTCTTTTAGAAGTGTTCGTTCTTCAGCAGTAAGAACATAATGATCAAGCATGTATTGTTTCCATTCGGGAATATCAGAGTTTGTTTGTTTTGTTTGGTTGTCTGATTTCATAGTAGTTGTACTTAAACGTTGCTGTAGCACGCATATATTCATTATCCCCCATGGTAACATTAAATCCCAATGTACTCAAACTTATGGGAAATAAATCTTTAAAGACAACATCAAAATTATGCAAATTGTTGTTATTCAATACTTGCAACGTTGCATCACTAGTAAGGGGATTATCTTCGCGTGCTCTACTTTTTTCTCTTCTCCATACCATACGAGAGTCAAACTCTGCAGGTGTACCCAATGCCTCTAACCATTTATAAATTTGCATGTAGTTTGTAAGATCTTCATCAATTAAAAATTCAACTTCAAGATCCATAAATTGAGCATTACCATCCAAACGCATTGGAGCCATGCCTGGTGTTGGAATATCAATTGCCCCAACAGTAAGGGTTGGGATAGATGTTGATTGACACAAGTATGAAATCTTTCGTGCCTTCTCCAAGATGAATAAAAATCCAATCGGAGATAAGTAGTTTCTATTTTGTACTTGTGACTCGTACCAATTTTCGGACATTAGTCTCGTTGCCTCCAGTCATCTGGTTTGTCTCTCTGGAACCAATCTACAATTTCATCGGCACCTTCAAACCCCGTTTTGTAATTAGATGGGTCGGGGTCTCCTAGTCCCATCTTATTCATAAAATCATCCATCGTGCCCTCCTCAATATTTTGAGCAGCTTGACGACGAGCTTTATTTAACCAGTCTCTAGCAGTTGTATATGATTTAGCAAGTTTTTCTGCCCAAATCATGTCTTCTAAAGGAACTTGTTCCTTGTTTGCAATACACCGACAAATAGATTCTAATCTAAGTCTGTACGCAGTTGAAAGCATAAATCTACACCAGATACAGTGTTATTTAGAGTCTAACAGAGAGATCAATTCTTCCGCTCTATTCCAGTCAGCGTATGCAGACTCGGATCTTTCAGAGATAATATCAAAGATGTCTTCGCGAATTACGTTATTGGGAATGTAATTATCAAAGTATTGATCTAACGCTTCTTTCAAGCACCTTTTTCTATGCCACTCTGGGGAGTATGGTTTATAGTCCATGATGTAATATCAGAGTAAAATTATTTAGCATAAAAAAATGGAGGGCATTTCTGCCCTCCACACTTCCTTCACACGGTATGATTATTTATATCACATAAGCAACCTCTTGCAGACTCGTTTACACTCATGTTGATTTAAGGAATCGCATTCAATCAGACATTCATAGTAGTCATTGAGTTTTTCATTTTCGATGGTCATATCATCGACAGTTTGTTCAAAATGACGCCATTCATCTAATTGGTTACGGGAAATTAGATTGTGCATTGGATCTATCACCTCCATAACTGGGAACAATAATATAGAGGAATTCAGGGATCATTTTTCCACCTCGCTTAATTCTACTACTACTTATAAGCAAACCCTGACAAAAACCATAGGTACTTTGTTCCCAGCAACAACTCTTATTTTCTGTATACATCGCTACATATCACTACACAAAGTAATGTAAACATAAAAAAAGACCCTTTGGGGTCTTTAGTATATAGTTTCTTTTTGAGTGCTCGAAGGCGTTGTTTACTTGCTCGGATTCGTCCCTTACAAGTGCCCTTGCTGTGTTTCTCTTTCTTAGAGTGGTGTTGCCAGTTAGGTGTGTTCATGTCCTTAGTATAGCATAAAAAAAAGGGACCCGAAGGTCCCCTGAAGTATGTGAACCGATATCACATGAGGTTAGCAACCTGTACGCGACGATAGTAGCGGTTGCTGTTGGCAGTCAGAGCACCGGAACCCTGAGTCAGACCTTGAGAGAAGGGGTTCGAGACCATGCCGTAGCGAGTCTTGAAGCCGATCTTGGGCTGGAAGGTGTTCGGGTTGATTGCACGAACCTGCTGGAGAGGTACATAAGGGCAATAGAACAGACCAGCGTCATAAGGAGAAGTACCCTTATAACCAGCAACGTAGAAGTGCTTGTCAGCAACGTTAGCGGAATAAGGATCAACGTAGACCTTGATTCTGCCGTTGAGAGTACCAACCAGAGTGCTGGAGGTATCGTCAACACCTGTCAGGGAGTTGTTACCAGCCAGAGCAGGGGTGTAATCGAGAACACCAGCCATACCCAGAGCAGAGGCGACATCAGCAGAACAGATCAGGATGTTGCCCTTCCCACGACGAGTTTGCTGACCGATAGCGTTAGCATCTCTTTCGATCTGGAACAGGAGACCCTTGAACTTCTCAACAGACCAGCGACCGTTGGAGTCAACGTCGAGGTCGAAGATACCAGCGTTAGCAGTGTTGTTCTGAGCACCAGCAACAGCGTTGGTGTAGATGGTACGAACAACTTCACGGTTGATTTCAGCAAGGATTTCAGTGCTCAGGATGTTGCTGAGCTCTTGCTCTGCATCCAGACCATGAATTGCCTTGAGGTCCTGAGCCAGTTCGATGCTGTACTCAGCTTTCAGGGCGCGAGCACGAGCGGTCACGGTGACCTTCTCGATGCTGAATCCCATCTCGCGGAACTCGCTACCGGAAGTAGCGTCGTCCAGACCCTCAACAGTAGCAGTAGTCATGCCTGTGGCATCACCAGTCTGCTCGTAAGTGCCAGGAGAAGAATCGTTCAGAACTGCAGGGTTGTTGCCCTCAGCGTCGTTATTAGCGGAGCTAGAAGCGCCAGGATCGTAGGAAGTGCCAGCACCACCAGAGAAACCAGCGTTAGGCTCGTTGAAGAATGCCTCGTCATAACCGGAAGCAGCGGGATTGCGCTCGCTACCATAGTTAGTACGCATTGCGAAGATCAGTCCAGTAGGACCAGTCATCGGTTGAACGCCAGCGATATCATAGGCGATCAGTTGAGGCATGGAGCGTCTGATCAGAGAGATCAGAACGGGGTCGAAACCAGCAACAGGACCAGTAGCGGTCGAAGCGCCAGTATAACCAGTTGTTTGAAGAGTCTCGTTAAGAACGGAAGCTTCTTCGGTTAAGGCTTTTTCTTGGTTTTCGAGGAGTTGTGCAACTACGCCTTTCTTATAGGAATCACCGATCTCGGGCAGAGCATCGTGTTCCAGAACGGGTGCCCACTTCTCCTGAAGATTTTGGATAGACATTTGTAATCTCCGAGTTAAAGTAGTTTTTAATTATTTGGACCAGCGAGCAATAGCATCGACATACTTCGACATCGTGCCGCTTGCTGTGCTTTCGATAAGGGGTTCAGCGACTTCTTCAGTGGGGTCAGCAGAATATTCTGCATCAGCCTTTCTCGTGAAGTATGATTCCTTAATCGTTTCGACTTTAGTTTTAAAGTCTTCTTCATTCTCAAACTCAACACCCTCAGCAAGAGAAGCTAACTTCTCCTTTTGGGTCTCAGCGAGTCCCGTAGCGCATTCGTTCACAATCTCCATTTTAACAAATTCACCAAGTTGCTTATTCAAAGCAATATTGGCGTCGATTTGCTCGTTGAGTTTATCTTCCATCTCATCAAGCTCAACTGCCAGACCATCCAGCAAGTTGAATTTCTCTTCAGGAACACCAACATTGTGCTCCATGAAAAGATCTTTGAGGCCAGAGAAGAATGACTCCGCAATATCAGACTTAATGCCATGTTCAATCTGGAGAGCATTTTCCTCAATCCAAGATTGTGCGGCGTAAGTCAGGTAGTCATCGACCTTCTCGGCCAATTCTGTTTTGATCTTCTCGACTTCTTCAGTCAGAGTAGATTCAAATGCTTCTTGCAATGCAGTGACTTCTGCATTGACTTTTGAGGTGACAGCAGCTTCAAAAATTGTTACTGCACGCTCTCTGAATTCTTCTGAGAGGTCTTCACCTGCGACAAGAGCGTCAACATCTTCAGTAAAGTCGTACTCGGTCTCGGTGATTGTTTCCTCGTACTCATCAGTCTCAACCTCCTCTTGTTTGGCGGATGCACCAGATGGTTTTGTAGCTAGGGATTTAGAACCTTCGTGACTTACCGAACGAGCGGCAGACGAACCAGCGTTCTTAGTACCTTTTGCGCCTTCCAGCGAATCGGTTGTTACGTCGATCACCTTTGCGGCACCACCTTTGGAGGTGTCAATGGGATCGCCAGGTTTTGCGTTTTTGGTGACAGCGTTGGAACCTTCTTCCAACTCCTGTGCCTCAAACTCTCTATCGAGGGATTCAGACATTTGATATTCTCCGTTATGCATTAGCTTTGTCTATGTTTATTTATAAATCACAAACTCTGTAAAAATGCTGCAAACGCGGAAACCTTACGTTCTTGCAAATTTAAAAGAGTTGCTTCATCAATTTGGGTTTTGATTTGAGCAACAGTTGCCTCTTTAAGGATGCCATTATCCCAAACCCATTCTTTTCCTTCCATAATACCATCAACAAATGCATCAGGAGCAGAAGGATCTGCTACAATATCAGCAGCAGTGGCAAGCATGAAGTCGTCTGCAACCATGTTGCAGTTTTCCTTTTTAATAATGGAACCCATGCCTCTGGATGAAACACCCAGTTTCACGCCTTCGTCGAGTAAATTTTTTGCGATCTTGCCCATAGGAGTATCTAGGAGCTTTGCACGACCAACGAAGTTGTTGCCTTCTTCAGATAGAGATGTAATCTTGTGAGATACTCTATCTAAATTGATGGACGGACCATCAGGATGACCTAATTCGCCAAGAGCACGCCCTTTTTGAATGTAGTTCTCATCGTATTTAGCAACTTCACGCGCTAAAGTTCTCTGAGGATACATTCTGCCGTTGCGGTTTTTAATTTCCGCTTGCAAAAAGATGCCTTCAATGAAGTAATTTTTCTTACCATCCTTTTCTTCGCAGAGAAAATCGATGTTTGTAATTTCTTCAGCTATCAGTCTCATCGGTTTCTTCCTCAGGTTCTTGTTCGTCGGTTTCATATTCTGCTTCGGGCGGTTCATGAGGTTGACGTTCGTCAACTTCTACATCTGTGTACTCAATATCAGTTCCATCTGGAAGTTGATCTTCGAGTTCATCCGCAACACCTTGAGCAGTATCATCTGGATTAAATCCCCAACTCTTAGCAAAATCCTGTTTTCCTTGTTGAATAGCGTCAAAGGTGATTGCACCAAGAGCATCCGCAACAGAATCAATAGACTTTGCTTTTTCGTCGTTATAGATTTGATCTACGATTTGTTTGGCAATATCGCTAGGCATAATAAAACTTCAATTACATTTACTATTTATTAAATTTCACCGCGCTGAAGATCAGCGGGATCTGGTCCTTGAGATTGACCAGTCATGGGTTGCTCTTCTGAGGGTGCTGCATTGGGATCGCCAGCAGCCATAGCGGGATCCATTTCTGCTGCAGGATCAGCAATAATACCTGCTTCCATTTCAGCGGCGATTTGTTCATCAATTTCCTTAATTTCCGTATCGGTTTGCTTAAGGACCTGACGACGCATGTATTCAACAGAGAAATACTTGCCGACGAAAGGATCCATGTTTGCAACTTGATTCATTCTCTCATTGCGAATTTCAATCTCTTTAAGTTCAGTGAAGTAGTTATCAGCAATATAATCAAACTGAATATGCTCCTTCATATCATCCCACTCTTCAATGGAAATGATTCCTTTAAGAATGAGTTGTGTTCTCAAGAGATCGATAAAGAGTTCACTAAAACGCTTTCTGAGTCTTGCTACAAATTTTTGGAACTTTACTTCGTCCCTAGTAATTTCAGCAGCACGACCAATATTAAATGTAGTCTCAGTTTCAAGTCTCGATGAGGGCACGTTCAGAGCTTTATAAAGCTTCTTCTGGAAATACTTAACGTCTTCCAGTTCACCGAGATTTTGCCCGCCAGGAAGAGTAGAAATTTCTGTGCCGCGCCCTCCCTCGCGGCGGGGTAACCAGAAGTCCTCCAACATGGACATGAACTTCTTGTCATCCTTGATCTCACCCGTGTTAGCATCATATACGAGTTTGTTGCGATAACGACTCATGACTTCGCGCAGATATTGTTCTGCCTTATTCTTGGGAAGATTACCGACATCAATGTAGAAAATTCTACGTTCGGGTGCTCTACTTAAACGATAGATCACCAAAGAATCTTCAATCATACGAAGTTGATTGACTGCCTTAATCGCCTTGTGAAGGTGAGAAAGTGTCATGTTTTTGTTCAGGTCTTGAATACCTGAGTGACAATAAGTCACAGAATCAGGAGCAATCTTCATACCCTGATTAGTAGAATTCTTTAAACCCTTTGGATTGTACAGAAAATATTCTGCACTCTTTCTGGTGAGTTGAGTATTAAGATCAACACCGCGCAGTTCCTCCGGTCTCTTTTGTTGGTACTCAGTTACCTTGCGAATCTTACGAGGATCAATATATCTAAGTTCCGTAAGACCTCCTCTAGGATTTGCTGGATCGATTACCTTATGATAGAATAGACGACCATCTACATACCAGCGACGGAAGATTTCATATGAACGATTTTCAAAATCAAGAAGACGTAGAATCTCTTGAAACTCTTCTCTAATAAGTTTTTTAATTTTTTCTGATGATTTTAAATTAGATAACTCAACTTCTACCGGTACATCATCAAAATTACCGCAGATAGTTTCATTTACAATATCATCGACAGCACTATCACATTCTGGTTGCAGAACCATCTCTCTATAACGAGTGATAAGTTCATATTCATTGCGAAGAGTTCCATCAAAATCAACGGAATAACCATAATAACCGCCACCTACAATAGGTTGCGATCCATCCATAGAATCCTTCTGTACAAAAGAAGGACCCTTTGGTGCTTTTTTCGCTCTCTCCAGCGAAAATCCAAATAACTGTTGACCTGCCATTACATCACTGTGGGGTATACTTTATTTAGTCTAGTTCTCAATGCTCTATCATTGACCTAGAGTCATCTCTTTCTACAATACGATATCTTTGATATTCAAACTGAACTGTAAATTCTTGAACTTGATCATTACTACCACCGTCTAATTCAATACCACCAATCATTGTTGGCCAAATATTGAAGAACTTGTATCCTGTTACAATTTGAGGTCTTTGTGCAGTATTATTCCACTTATCTCTATAGTAAGCTTGTATTTCTAAACTACCGAAAAAATTGACATTATCCTCATCAGTATTAAACATATAGTTGTTATCAACAAATCTCATTCCTTTATGCCAATCTAAAAAGGTATTTCTCACCGTATGTTTAGCATCGTTCATAAATGTAAGTGTTAGAGGTTCATAAATTCTTTCTCCGGGTATCTTATATCCCATACCTCTATATGGAACATCAACCATCGCAACCTGAGATCCCGGCAATAACGCACCACGACAAAGAAGTTTTATTGTGTCTGATCTGTCCTTACTGCCACCACCCTGAGCATTAGAACCATAATCAAAAAACTGATTCGGTAATTTTAAATTAACGGCGAACAGGTTAGTTCTGGCCAGTCCACCGAGTTTCTCGATTTTGGACTTAAAGTGATTAATATTTGTTTGGGCACTGGATTTTTCCCAGTTGTTCTTCTTTGCCATATATTAAAAAGGTCCCAAGATGGGACCTAATATAAGTTCCTTAATTATTTAGGGAGTTATTTGTAATCGGAAACCCAATGGGAAAGTTGGAACTCTACAGTGAACTCTTGAATGGCGTCATTACTTCCCCAATCAAGGTCGATAGCAGAAACGGAACTTGGATAGCAATGCTTGAATTTATATTGTAAAAGGTTTCCATTTGCTTTACTATCATAAGTGCCTCTAGAAAGTTGTGTGACTTTCATATCTTTATAGACAGTATCACCAGAATTTGCATCAATACCCAGTTCTTGGAAGTTTGTATCTTGTGATTGAATCATACTGACCCAAATTTCAAATGCAGATCTCAGTCTATGATCTTCATCGTTCATAACAGTAATAGTCCAAGGTTCAAATGTTCTGTCACCAGCGATCTTTAACATACGACCACGAAAGGGAACTTCAACTACACCAATAGTGGTAGCTGGTAATTGTGCTGCTCTAACTTGAAACTTACCAAGTTTATCCGAATCGGCAGTATATTTACCGCCACCAGAGATATGACTTGTTGCTGCCTTTACTGATGCAGGGAAATCAAGATCTACGCGAAATAGATTAGGTCTTGCTAAAGCAGCTTTATCAAGAACCTTTGATTTGAAGTTTGAAATTCTTTGATTTAGTGTTGACATTGTTTTTATCCTCCTTTGTTAACAGTTATCTAATTACTTTGTAGTAGGTTTCTCAACTGTCCAGTGAGAATATTGCCATTCACAAGTAAATTCCTCAATAGCATCATTAGAAGCAAAATCCAAATCAATTGCAGAAACGCTTGTTGGAAAACAGTTATGGAATTTATAATGTCTTGCGGTCTTCAAAGATTCCCCAGCAACTTTGTCACGCATGAAAGACTTAATTTCTAACGTAGATTGGTATGCCAATCCATTCGCAACTGAAAGATTAACTTTGTTGTCTTGGACATCATTTACCCAACTCTCAAGGAATTTTCTAAACTCAAGATTCTCTGAGTTTATAATGGTAGTGCTCCAAGCATCAAATGTTCTGTCACCGGGTACATTGAATACTCTTCCTTGAAACGGAATTCCAATAGTTCCGATATTTGAGGCAGGTAAAGACGCCGCTTTAATATAAAACTTATGATTTGTTGGACTCGTTTTAGCGTTCGTAGTTCCTGGCGGATTGATAGTCGCCTCAAAAATATTCGATCTTGCAAATCCAATCGAACTAATATTNGATTTAAAATTNGTNATAGACTGCTTTGNCATCTTTATATCATCCCACAAGATTANATTTCTATCAGTATTTATACAAACAAAAAAATTGAGACCCTTTTTGGGGGTCTCAATNAATTAATATGTTAGTCTATGACTTAGCTAACGACCTCTGAGAAAGATACGCCAGAACGAGTGGCAATGAACGACAGAGTGATATAGTTAACCGTTCTAGTAGGCTTAACATAGATCTCTGCGAAGAATTCTCCACGATCAATTGCCTCCGGAGGGTTGTTACTTTCATCGCACTTAACGAGGAAATCAGTAACACCGCGACGACCTTGAACTGTCTGCATATAAGGTTCTACAATATTCAAGAAGAATCCTCTTTGTTCAGAATCGTTTTGCTCGAACAGTTGTGTCTTAGCAGCTTGCTCGATGAATCTTTCGATAGTCAGGAACAGGCGGCGAACATTGATTCTGTCAAAAGCAGATGCGAAGGACAGCGCAGTCTTATCACCATACAGAACAGTACCTTGACCAGGGAAAGTTACAATCGGATTTACTCTGTTAGCATAGAGTTGATCTCTCTGTGCCTTGTTTGGAGTATAACCCATCTTGATAACGTTTCTCAATACACCGCGAGTGAAACCTGCGGGAGAGAACCAAGGATCTGTAAGGATAGTTGTTTGTACACACAGACCAGCAATATCAGAGTTGCAAGGAATGTAGCGATACTTATCATTGTACTTATCATAAACATACTTGTATCCGGAATCGAATACCATGTAAGAACTACTAGGCAGAGTCTTAAAGAAGTTTACGACATTATCAGTTACTACCTGAGGATCGGTAACGCCAACAATATGCCCACGACGAGGAGAGATGAAAGCGATGCAATCCTTACGAAGATCAATTACTTGCTTAATAGTATTGATCTTAGAAAGACCACTAACATCACTGTTTCCAGTAGGACCAGTCAGAACGAAGTCAACGGTAACTGCTTCACGGTCAGCAATCAGATCGTAAGACTTGGCAAGATCAGTATTGGAGATATCATAGAAACCGCCAGTGACGCTATAGCTAGCACCATTTTGGAGTCTATAGTAATAAGAAGAGTTATTCTTAGAACCAATAGCAATTGTCGAGCCGGGATAAGAAGGACCGCCAGCAGCAGAACGAATAATATTAAAACTACGATTCTCTGCACCAATGCCCCAGTTACCAGCAGATGCACTGCTGTTTGCGTTATGAACATCAGTCTCGTGCTCACCCCAATAAACGTAAGCAGATTTGGTTTTAATTACCTGAGGATAGTAGTTATTTTCACCAACAGTTGTCTTAGCATCAGATGCTTTAGAAACGTTCAGGAATCTTTCAAGTAAAGTTCCGGGAGTGCCGGTAATAGTGCCGTCGATATCAATGACGAGGATATGAAGTTCGTCACGGAATCCTCCTTTGCTATCAGCATATTGAGAAGTACCAGGACGAGCAGCAACAGAGATCCATTTTGCACCAGGAGAATATTCACGCTCTTGATATTCTTCACGGACGGAAGTGATAACTACTGAAGTTGAGTTTGTATCTGTAACAGCATCAGTTGCTGCAAAATCAACGCTACCCTTATCTTTGATGATATAAAGACGACGCTCAATACCACTGGTAGCAATAACCGCAGTGTTTGTACCCTGAGTTACAGTTTGACCATCAGCAATGATACCAGTAACACCACCAGAGGGCAGAGCAATTTCCAGTTTCTTATCAGTAGCATCCCAAGCCAGAACAGTAACTGCTTCTGCAGAACCGCCAATACCAATAGTAGTAGAAGTTCCGGGTACAAATGTACCTACAACAGTATCTACTGTAAGAACAATGCTGTATTTAAATACAGATCCAGCAGCACCAGAGGCAGCAGTCAGTGCTTCGTCGGCAACAAACTCATGCTCGTTACCAGAACCTGGAGCGGGAAGAACAGCAATATGATCAGCACCAGCATCAGTTACGAAAACGCCAATCGAGTTTCCATCACTACCGGGTGTTCTAGCTGCCCATGTCCAAGTGTTAGCAGCAGTCTCAAAGGAACCTTCATAGTTGTCGAGGTTCTTGATTAAAGGTGCAGTACCTTCATCGCAAGAGTTCTTAAGATCGCTGTGTGTAACTCTTACAATCTTAAGGAGACCGCCATAAGAAAGATAGTTTGCGGCGGTGAACCAGTATTCGTAGTTATAATCGTTGGGTTCACCAAATTTTTCAACGAGTTGTGTCTCAGAAACAATGTCTACAATTTCTTCTACGGGACCTTGTTCAAATGGGCCAGCAAGAAAACCAACATTCGCTGTTGGCACTACGGCTGTTGTAGTTAGATCCCTTTCCTGGATAACTACCCCAGGCGATAATTGGTTAGATGCCATCGTGATATACTCCTAAAAGTTCCGTTATCGGTTGTCTAGGATTATTTATATTTTTGAAAGCTTATCTGAACTCCCACATATAGGACTTATCGCCGTATTCCGCGACCTTCCACACATCTCCCTGAGCATCTGCAAAGTATTCATCATCGAGACCATCATCAATGAATCCAAATGGTGCCATATCTTGCTCAATAGATTCTCTTTGATCTGCATAGATACGAGCACGGACATCGTTGTCATGCATCTCTTTGAAGTATTCCTGCATTGCCATCCATGCAAAAATTACTAAACACATAGCAAGATCATCATTACATCCTTCTTCCGCTGCAAATGATTGACCTTTGACAATAAATGTAGTTAGTTCAGCGATAGTATCGTAATCCGGAACGATTAATTTATCTTCTTCAATCAATGCTTTTAGGTTAGAACAACCAACCTGTTTGACAGCAGTAGACATCTTAACACCAAGTTGAGTCTTCTTACCGGAAAATCCTTGTCCGAGTTGTTGACCCGCACGACCGCGCATTGCTGCCATCAGCAAGTTCTCGTACTCCAAATCAAATTGAATAATATCTGCAACCTGACCACCAATATCATTCACTTCACATAAAACATATGCGTTATTATAATTCTTGGCAACATCTATAATAATATTGGGAAAAATAATAGGTTTAATTTCATTATTTTTATATCTGGCTACTACTTTATACGGTAAGGTTGTAGT
The DNA here is from genome assembly GCA_002701385.1 of Rhodopirellula sp. Classification (GTDB taxonomy): domain Bacteria; phylum Planctomycetota; class Planctomycetia; order Pirellulales; family Pirellulaceae; genus UBA721. The sequence continues at coordinate 20,908 of NZVD01000078.1, forward strand.
ATCTACAACCATAAAGGCACTATAATCATTAGACAAACCTCTAGCAACGTCAACTGTAATGATATAATTATGTTCCGGTTCTACCTTATTATAAATTGCCAATCCCTTATTCTGTGTAATTGGATCTGAATATGGCATAACTCTCAATTTGCTTGGAGAGATTAATGTATCGACAGATCCAAGAAACTCACACTCAAACTCAACTCGGAACTGTTGTTCTGATGTGTTCTTGATTGTTTGTTCTTTCCAAGCAGCATCTCTGCCGGGTACTTCAGACCAATGAACCTCCGTTGGAATATATTCATTCTTCCCTTTCTCCGCATCATGCCACAACTTGTAGAACATGTTCATGCCGTGAGGCGTGGAGATAATAATTACTTTGGTAGATTTACCGGATGAAATAGTAGGATAAACAGAAGCAAAGAACTGGTCAGCGATATGATTCGGAACGAACGCGAATTCGTCCAGAAAAATGACGTTAAAAGACATACCCCTGATAGCACTAGAGGAAGTAGATGCAGCCATGATTTTACTTCCATTCTCCAGTTCCAGACTACCTCTGTTCCACTGGAGGATACCTTGCTGCAACCATTTGGGGAGGTTTTCATAAGACAGTTGTAATCTCTGCAACATCTCACGAGAAGTTGCTGCTTTGTTTGCTAGGATTGCGACGTTGACATTTGCATTAAACAAAACATACCACAACAGATAACTGGTAACGATAGTAGACTTACCAGACTGTCGAGGTAGTTTTGCAATGTTGAATCGATTCTCATGAAATTTTTCTACCATCTCTTCTTGGAAATGGTACATGTCAAAAGGAATTAAACCTTTATCCAAAGAAACGATTCTAATGTAGGTTCTAATAAAATAGACGGGATCTTCTGAACACTTTAATATCTCAGCAACCTGTTCATTGGTAAACTCTTGTTTTACATTAGCTTTGATTAAATTTGGATTGCCGAGATACTGTTCAGTGTTGGTCATCGAAATGTTTTTCTAATACTTCAATACGTTCTTCCTCGTGTGCAATGATATCAAGTTGTTCTTGAATAGCACCTAACACATCAGGATGCTCACCGATACCTACAGGATTATGCAGATAAATTTCAATATTTACCTTTGCTTTGCTAATCTTACCGATAGCATCATTACGCAAAGCAGAAATAGTTTTTTCTCTTAAATTGCAACTCATAGTAGTGTTCCATTAGTGCGGCGGATTTCTCGTAACTCCTCAAAGTTTTTCTGCTTGGTCCCGCCGTCGTAAGCCCAAGCATAACCTTCTTCAATCATTGCTTCGTTGAGGGACAGATCTCCGTCGCCAATGTAAAGCCAACCCAGAAGACGCCCATATTTCCCAACGCCACCAACAAGTTCAGTGCGGATAACAAGATCATCGTCACCAGAAATCGCCCCTTCCAGTTTTTCTTTGAGCCAGTTTGTTGCGTCAATTCCTAACTCCTTTTCTTCGAGGTCTCTAGTTCTCTTCTCCGGCGTATCAACGCCTGCAACTCTAACTCTTTCTTTCTTGTATAGATCAAACCCGAGATCAATAGTAACGTCAATAGTATCGCCATCAAGAACTCTGTTGATCTCTACTACTCGGAAGTTGTAACAACTCTTCCTGCTCGGTGGTGTCATGGCTCCCATGATCTTGTGCCTCTCTTGTATCAACTAGTAGTATATATCTGATAACCCATGCTACTCCAATAAGAAGGAGTATGATCGATATGATCACACTCCATACAGGGTCATTTGGATTTTCTAGGGGGCGGAGGAGGAGGTTCATCCCAAGTATGTTTCATATCTTTATATCTAGGATTAGTTGTAGCTTCGTGATGGCACATTATACTGAATTCATCACAACATTTACACCATCTTCGTCTCGCCTCTGGCGCACCTAAATCTTTTTTCGCCACAGAGTTTCCCACTCCCTCCAAAGGTTTGCACACTCATCACTCTTCTTCTGCAGATGTTTCTCCCGATACATGGCGTGTGAAAGGCTCCCAGTGCTCCCATCCATATTTATGGACAAGATACATACCAATGATGGGAACAAATACTAAGAAAAACCCCATAACACCTAAACACCAAGGAGTTTGCATGACGTGTCTAATAAACAATTGAACGTGTATCATGCTGGATAATCCCAGTTAGTAATTGATTCTACTTGTTTCCAAGGTCCCCATGTTTTTGGCATATAAATGTAAGGGACTGTACGAATTTGACAATGATCGCCTTCACATAGAAGATCATCAACAATACGCCAAGATTCCATCACTTCTTCTGCATGAACAAAGTGTGCTTGATTTCCTTCAATTGCATCATAAAGAAGTTTTTCATAACCATCAACTGATCTATCTTGAGGATATTCATGTGTTAGAGTTGCTTCCTCCAAATCATTATTCAAGCCAGGAGATTTGATATCCATACGAATATCAAGATGAGGGTTAGGTTGCAGACGCATAACAATACGATCATTTGTTTCACCTTCATAGAGTTTTAATGGAGGTGCTTTGAGTTTAATAACAACTTCAACACAGCCATAGGGCATCTTCTTACCTGTCATGACGTTAAAAGGAACTCCTTCCCAACGCCAGTTATCGACGAAAAGAGTACCAGCAAAATAGGTAGGAGTGGTACTGTCAGGATTAACACCCTCTTCAGAACGGTAGTCATGGTATTGTCCAAGTACGATAGATGGTGACATTCTAGTGGCAGCTAAGACTTTTGTCTTCTCTCTTCTGACTTCTTTTGCTGACATTCGGGAAGGAGGTTCCATTGCAATGAGTGCTAACACTTGCAGAATATGATTCTGTAGCATGTCACGAACTGCACCAGATGTCTCATAATATTGAGAACGACCTTCACATCCAATCGTTTCTGTAGCAAAAATCTGAATCTCTTCTATGTACTGCCTGTTCCAAAGAGGTTCCAGTAGAATATTGCTAAAACGGGTGGCAAGGATATTATTAACAGTATCTTTACCGAGATAATGGTCAATGCGATATACTTGTTTTTCGCGTAAATGTCTAGCAACCAAAGCTGATAAATGATCAGCAGATTTATAATCGTGCCCAAAGGGTTTTTCAATAACAACACGCGAGGTTTCTGGGTCATCTAAACATCCTGCCTCCTTCAGATTAGTGATTGCATCAGCATATCTCTCTGGTGGAACAGAGAGGAAGTAAGTCATATCATCAATGTAATCTGGTAGATGTCTAAGTGTTTCCACCATAGACAAATCAGCACATTGATAATCTAGATGATGTAGAAAATCATCAGGATAATAACCAAGAGATTCTTTCCACATCTCTGCTGTTGGTTCTCTTCTAGCACAACCTAAAATTAAAAAGTTTTCTGGCAAAAGATCTTTCAACCAGAGTTTATAGAGTGCAGGTATTAATTTCTTTTTACAGAGATCTCCGGTAGCACCGAAGATCACAATACCCCTAGTGAGCGGTTCCGTT
>NZVD01000079.1 GCA_002701385.1 Rhodopirellula sp.
CCGCCGCCCATGCCCATGCCGCCGCCCATGCCCATGCCGCCCATGCCGCCCATTTGGCCTAGCATAGGGACTCCGGCGAACGCTTCAGGCATACGGACTTTCATCCCTTTATTGGTCTTATTACGGACGATGACGTTGGCAGATTTGCTGTTACGTGGAATGAACATGACGTCAAGGTCGCCACGTTTTTTAGCTTCAAAGAAATCGACAAAGTCCTGCTTAGTTACCGGGCTGGAGTCTCCATTTCGGTTAGAAGCGTTGATTGCGATCGGCAAAGCGATTGCATTTGCAGCAATACCAAATAAAGCAACTCGACGTTTGATTTGGGACTTGGGCATGTTCCGATTCCTATTGGGTTTTGGTAGGCAAAAAGCTAGATGCCTATTTGAGCAAATGGTATGTAGCGTTCGGAAACACTTTCTACCCAACTGCTAGCTTAGGTTACTTCTTTAATTACAGCATGTTAATTGTACGCACCGAAATGTAGTACGGAAATAAAACAGACTGCTATAGGTCTTATTCGCCTATTTAAAGCACTCTAAAACAGACTTATTGTGATTATTTTGAATGAGACACTTCTGTCGGAATGCGAAAACAGACCAATTTCTCGTCATCCCGGGCGAATATCAGGTCTCCACTATAGGCTGGATGAGCCCAGGTGAAGTCGACAACCGCGTGCCTGCTTATTTCTTTGTAACCCATTGGCGTTAAAGAGGTTACGACTAATTCTCCGTCGGCGTTTAAGCAGATGGCTCGATCGGTGTCACCGATCCAAACCAAGGTTGCTTGGGGGTTTCGGCCCCGTGGGGTGAGTTGATTTTTATCAGTCCAGGCGACTTTACCGGTTATGAGGTTAAAGCAGACTATACCGTGTTGTTTGTCTAGCAGATAAACAAATCCGTCTCGAAATAGTGGTTGTGACATTAGTCCTCGTAGGAATTCATTCTCCTCCCAGACCAAGGTCGCCTGTTTCAAATTATCCGACAGTTTGATGAGCTTAGAGCCTTCCCAGTAACCACAGACCAGTACATGCCCCTGTTCAAAGATAGGAGTCGCAATGGCCACACCATAGGTGACGTCATAGGGAATCTTCCATTGAATCTCTCCATTGACTGGCGACATGCCCAGCACATGCTTGGGGGTCCAGCCGATGAGTTGTTTATGTCCGTTTTGGCGAATCAGAATTGGAGCCGTATAGCCTGCGGGGTCATCACCACTGCGCCAAAGTTCTTTTCCGGATTGGCAATCGAAGGCTGCGAAACAACCGTTGGGCTGTAAGGCTGCATGAATGATTAACTCTGAATCATTGATCACAAGTGGAGAGGCAGAGTATCCCCAGGTGGGTAGTTTCGCTTTTTCCTCAGAGACTAAATCTCTTTGCCAGATTTTTTTACCAGTTAGTGCATCAAGGCAAGTGAGATGTCCGACGGCTCCGAGTGTGTAAACGCGTCCTTGATGCACGGTCGGAGTAACTCGTGGACCTTTGTTGTAATCGAGTCCTTTGTAGTGGGCGGCGTAGGAATACTGCCAGAGTTGTTTACCGGTGTTTCGATCAAGGCAGATAACGCGTTCGTTACCAGCCAATGCATCTTCTGGCGTTTGCCCATTAACCTGACGATCCATTGTGAACACCTGATTCCCGACCACTGTGATTCCACTATAGGAAGCACCTATGGGGTGGCTCCAAATCAACTCTGGTTTCTGAGTTGACCAGTCAAGTTGAAGATTGGTAGGAGCTTGCCAGCGCCCTGCACCATTCTGGCCTCGCCAGCGCGCCCAATCGAGCTGTGAATCAATTTGTGGTTTTTCCTGTTGAGCCGTCACTTGTTGAGAACTGAAGGCTACCACGGCGAGTAAACAGGCATTGAAAAAAAATGCATGAACTGAAGTGCTGCGGAGTTGGAGAGGCATTAGAGTTTGGGAGGAAAGATAAAGCGTGAGCAATAGAAAAAATTGGCCTATTGTCATGATAAGAAATTCACAAATGCGGTGGTTTTAGATTCGTGTAATTACCTCAAAAAAACTTGTAATATTTGATGAGCGAAACAGTTGACCACACGTTTTGCCATTGGCTAGACTACTTTTCCTTGAGAGTTTGGTTGAGTAAAGCTCTTGTAATAAGACGACCCCCCAAAATAGCAATTGATTGCTAAGGACGCAGGGATGAATTCAATGATAAACGCACTTCGCGGACCCACATGGAAGCAGAGTAAGGGACTTTGCAGTATGTTGGTCGTGCTGTTGTCTCTACTTATAACAGACGTTGCTTCGGCTGAAGAAGCGACGGCTGGCGGTTCTAATTCGATGGATCCGGTTTATTGGGGAATATGTTTGGTTGCAGCTTTGACTGCACTGACTCAAGCGTATTTGTTTTTCCGCGCGATGATGGCGAGCGATGAAGGCAATGACCGAATGATCGAATTGGCCGGTCATGTTCGGGATGGTGCTCAGGCTTATCTGACTCAGCAATATAAAGTTGTTATTAAGTTCTTCATTGTCATCTTTGTGTTTCTAACTTTGGCTGCCTTTGTGCTAAAAGTTCAAAGTGAGTACGTACCGTTTGCGTTCGTGACCGGTGGACTCTTTTCAGGACTCGCCGGTTTCTTCGGTATGAAGACGGCTACCTGGGCGAGTAGTCGTACCGCGGCGGGGGCTCAAAAGAGCTTGAACGAGGGACTACGAGTTGCCTTCCGGTCGGGAGCTGTGATGGGGCTGACCGTAGTGGGGCTTGGCCTTTTGGACATTGTGATCTGGTACGCACTCCTACGGTGGGTCTTTGACTTAAGTCTCTCTCAGCTTTCGGTCACCATGCTTTGCTTTGGGATGGGAGCAAGTTCTCAGGCCCTGTTCGCTCGAGTTGGTGGAGGAATCTTCACAAAAGCCGCCGATGTTGGTGCTGACTTGGTCGGCAAAGTGGAACAGGGAATTCCCGAAGATGACCCTCGTAACCCAGCGACCATCGCGGACAATGTTGGCGATAACGTCGGAGATGTGGCTGGTATGGGAGCCGACCTCTACGAAAGTTACTGCGGTTCGATTCTGGCTACGGCTGCCTTGGGTGTTGCGGCATTCCAGAATGAATCCGAACAGATGAATGCATTGTTCTTACCCATGTGCATTGCAGCGATTGGGATTTTTCTATCCATCATTGGGATTTATCTAATTAAGAGTGATGACGATGCCAGTCAGTCAGCTTTGTTAAAGGCGCTTGGAAAAGGGATTAATACTTCGACCATACTAGTGGCGCTCGGGTCAGTAGCGTTAACTTACTGGATCATGGGGCCAGACAAGTGGATGATTGCACTGAGTGTTATCGTTGGTTTGTCTTCCGGTTGGGTAATCGGTTTTTGGACAGAGTATGTGACGAGTGACGAATATCAACCAACGAAAGATCTATCTGAATCCGCTCAGATGGGTCCGGCCAATGTCATCATCCGAGGTATTGCCGATGGTATGCAATCGGTCTGGGTGCCCGTATTGGTGATCTGTGCCGCTACGATTTTGTCATTTGGATTTGCCAACGGGTTTGAATTTCGAGACGTGGGTGAATTTACCAAAGGATTGTACGGCGTGGGAATCGCCGCAGTAGGGATGTTAAGTACGTTGGGGATCACCCTGGCAACGGATGCATACGGTCCGATTGCTGATAACGCCGGTGGAAATGCAGAAATGTCAGGTCTTGAACCCATCGTTCGGGAGCGTACGGATGCCCTTGATAGCTTGGGCAATACGACAGCTGCAACTGGCAAAGGTTTTGCGATCGGCTCAGCAGCTCTTACGGCTTTAGCGTTACTCGCAGCTTACGTCGAACAGGTGCGTGATGGTTTTGACCGTTGGGCAGAATCAGCTGTGACGGTGGAAGCAGAAGAGGGTTGGTACAAACTCAACAGCCAGCTGATTGTTCAGAAGACATCCGATCAGGAAGATGGTCGAGTGGCGTGGTTGGCATTTCCGGATGAAGTGAATAGAGCTGCCAGTTGGCGAGATCTTGCTAGTAGTGGCGAGACTCCGATTAACGATCAAGCGTTGACTCTGACGGATGATAAAATGACGACGAGTTTGTCAGAGGCCAGTCCAACAGGTGAGCGAATTACCTTAACGGCCGATGGTGACGAGATTACTTTGGTTCGTCGTGATAAAGCGACGCTTCCAGATTTTGCTCGATACTATGATGCAACTCTGTTGAATCCCAAGATTCTGGTAGGGGTCTTTATCGGTTGTTTAGCGACGTTTGTCTTTTGTGCGATGACGATGAACGCTGTGGGTCGCGCCGCGGGTGGAATGGTCGATGAAGTGCGCCGGCAATTTAAGGAAAAGCCTGGCATCATGGACTACACCGAGACACCAGATTATGCCGAGCCTGTCAGAATCAGTACGGTTGCTGCTCAGCGGGAAATGGTTGCTCCGTCAATTCTTGGATTGCTGACGCCACTTGCAACTGGATTGGTTTTGGGCGTTGGCGGAGTTCTAGGGATGCTTGTCGGTACTATGACATCCGGCTTCTGTGTTGCTATCTTCATGTCCAACTCAGGTGGTTCATGGGACAATGCGAAGAAGTACATTGAAACAGGTAAATTCGGCGGCAAAGGCTCCGATGCTCATAAAGCCGGAGTTGTGGGAGACACGGTAGGGGATCCATTTAAGGATACGAGCGGCCCAAGCTTAAATATCCTGATCAAACTGATGAGCATGGTGAGCGTGGTCGTTGCTGGTCTGGTTGTACGCTATAGCCTGGCGGCCTTAGAAATCTTTTAATCCTCAGTTTTCCCTTCGGTACTCTAAAGGTAGCCGGAAAGGTAGCCGGGAGCGGCAGTCAGAAAAAGCTGTCATGGGAATGTCGCTACAACAGTGTTTCTGCCGGTGACATTTTTCGAATGGGCGAGTAGAATTCGGTATTGGCGTGGAAATCCTGCGCTGGTATTTCAATGGGCGAGTGACTGTGACCGAACCAAACAACGAAGACGAGTATCTCCCAAGTTCTGACCGCCTGCCGCGTGGTGAGGTTCCCAATGAAGCGGAGCGAATAGCCCGTAGCTTAGAACTGGCACGCGCCGCGGCCGAGACGGCGGCTGATAACAGTGGTCGTGATATTGTCATTCTGGACGTGCGTGAACAATCCACGATGTTTGATTTCTTTGTGCTGGCCACAGGATCCAGTCGTCGTCAACTCCACGCGATGAGTGAAGAGATTGACCATAAACTGGAAGACGATCTAAAGGATCGTCGCATTGGCATTGAAGGCTACGCAGAAAGCCGTTGGATCCTGCTGGATTACGGTAGTATCGTGATTCATCTGTTTGATGATGAGTCACGCGAATACTACAGCTTAGAGTCGCTTTGGGCAGCTGGCGTCAAAGTCGATATTTCAGACTTAGTGCCAGCCGAACAGCTCGGCTAAGTTGTCCCCCGTATGATCTTAAATACTGACATACAAAGCTATGAATATTCTTGCTGAGTTAAAAAACCGTTTTCGAGATGTGCTTGCCGAAGTGTCTGGCGAAACGGATGTGCAAAATCTTCTCGACATGATCAAGCCCGCACAGGATGCTCGGTTTGGCGATTATCAGGCGAACTGCGCAATGCCGTTGGGGAAACGCCTCGGGAAACCTCCGCGAGAAGTCGCTGAGGAGATTTCCAACAAAGTCCGCCTGGATGATTTGTGTAGTCAAACGGACATCGCTGGCCCTGGTTTCATCAATCTTACGATTGACGATCGGTGGATTACCTCTCAGGTAAATACAGCCAGAAAAGAATCCCGGCTGGGAGTTGCGGTCAATGCTAATCCTCAAACGTTCATCTTAGATTATTCGTCTCCCAATGTTGCCAAGCCGATGCATGTCGGACATATTCGCTCCACGGTGATCGGTGATAGTTTGGCTCGGACCTTACGATTTCTGGGGCATCAGGTGATTGCCGATAATCATTTAGGAGATTGGGGCACCCAATTCGGGATGATTATCTATGGTTACAAACACTTTGTGAACGCGGAAGCATACCAGCAACATGAAGTCCGTGAGCTAAGCCGTCTTTATCGTTTGGTAAATCAACTCATCGATTACTGGAAGAGTAAAGGTGGAGTGGCGGCACAGCAAGAAGAGATTGCCCGTCGCGAAACGGTTGTCTCCGAATTAGAAACCGTTGAACCGTCAGGCGACAAGAAAGAGGATAAGAAGCACCGGAAGGCACTTGGTCGAGCTCGCGACCAACTCACACAGGCTTGCCAGGTGCTAGAGTCCCTGAAGGCAAAAATACAGACGGTGGAAAATGATGAAGTACTTCTTCAACAGGCACAGGCGCATCCGGAGATTGCTCGAAACGCATTACTGGAGACCGCTCAACTTCACGAAGGTGACGCTACCAATCGTCAGCTGTGGGAAGAATTCCTCCCAAAATGTCGTGAGGACATCCAACGGGTCTATGCTCGGTTAAGCGTTGAATTTGACGTGGAATATGGCGAGAGCTTCTATCATGAGATGTTACCGGGTGTCGTTTCCGGTTTGCAGGAAGCTGGTTTGGCAAGTGAAAGTGAAGGTGCTCAATGTGTCTTTCTGGATGATTTCGAAACGCCGATGATCGTACAGAAGAGTGACGGAGCTTTCCTGTATGCAACCACCGACTTGGCCACTATTGAATATCGGATGCAACAGTGGCAGGCAGACGAAATTTTGTACGTTGTCGATCACCGTCAAAGCGAGCATTTTCAAAAGCTCTTCGCAGTGGCCAACGCCTGGAATGCACCTCAGGTCCAAATGCACCATATTAGTTTTGGAACTGTGTTAGACGAAAGTGGGCGGCCCTATAAAACCAGATCCGGCGATGCCGTTGGGCTGGAAGGATTGTTAGACGAGGCGGTCAACAAAGCATATGAAGTTGTTTCGGCCAATGATGATTCCAAGCCAAATGGCTCGGAGCTGAGTGAGGAGATGCGTCGACATATTGCAGACGTCGTAGGGCACGGAGCGATCAAGTATGCCGATTTGTCTCATAATCGTACCAGTGATTACGTCTTTAGCTATGACAAGATGATGGCACTTGAAGGTAATACCGCAACCTACATGCAATACAGTTATGCCAGAGTACAAAGTATCTTTCGTAAAGGTGATGTGGATCTGGATGCATTACGGCAGTCCGAATCTGCGATTCTGTTAGGGCACGCTGCTGAACGAGCGTTGGCAATGATGATCTTGCGATACTCCGAAGCTCTGGAGCAAGTGGTCGAAGACTATCGCCCGAATCAACTGACCAATTACCTATTCGATTTAGCAAAACGGTTTTCATCCTTTTTTGAACAGTGTCCGGTTTTGAAATCGGAGGATGAGGCCATCAAACAGAGTCGGCTGAAATTATGCGATTTGACTGGGCGAGTTATCGCTCATGGTTTAGATCTGTTAGGTATTGGCGTCGTGGATCAGATGTGATTTCATGACATGTGTTTTCATGTCTAAAATGGATTGAGGGCAGAATCGAAAATGGCAAGTCAGGGGTTACAAACGACGCAGCAGCGTGAGCAGGCTTTGCTGGCACCCTATGCTATGTTTAGCTCTCAAAGTCGGGGTCGCCAGTATTCTGAAGCAGACCATCCCTACCGCAGCCCCTTTCAACGCGATCGCGACCGAATCGTACACAGTGCAGCTTACCGTCGCCTGAGTGGCAAGATGCAGGTCTTCACAGGAGACATGGGGGATTACCACCGAACACGATTAACCCACACTCAGGAAGTTGCGTCGATTGCTCGCACGATTGGGAGGGCATTGCGTTTGAATGAAGATTTGGTGGAAGCTCTGGCATTGTTTCACGATATTGGTCATCCACCTTACGGTCACGCCGGGGAAGATGCCTTGGCAGAATGTCTGGAACAGGATGGCGGGTTTTCTCACAATCAATACGCTCTGACGATCGCCAAAGAACTCGAGACCCGACATCAGAGTTTCCCCGGATTAAATCTTACTCAGGAAGTCCTCGAAGGTCAGGCGACTCGCGTGGATAAAGAGGCAGGAGATCACCACCCTCTACTGGAAGCCCAGGTGGTGGAAGCTGCGGATTCGATGACCTATGATGCTCACGATGTGGATGATGCTCTGAAATTGGGACTGGTTCAGTTGGACGAAGTGCATCAACAGGAGATGATTAAAATTTGCGTCGCCATCATCGGCGACCGCCGAAGTGAATTAGGTCCGGAAGAATACAAACGTGCTTTAATCCACACAATGGTCGATTGCCAGGTGTCCAACGTGTTAGAGAATGCCGGTCCCTATCTTGAATCGTGCCATTGGTCGTCGACACAAGAGGTTCGTCAATCGGATTACCGGATTGCCACGGTTGGAGAATTGGCAAACGCCAAAAAGGAAATGGAGTTGTTTCTCTATGAGCGGGTTTACCGGCATCCTGAATTAATCAAAACTCGGGAACGGGCGCAATCGCAAATTCACAAACTATTTGAGACTTTCGTCAACGATCCGTCCTCGATGCCGCCTCGATTTATCCAGCGGATTGATCAGGTTGGATTACGTCGTAGTGTTGGAGACTATATTGCCGGTATGACTGATCGGTTTTTCGAGCAGCAATACCTCGGTTTTGTAGGTTCTTAGAATTTTCTGGATTCAAGCTTTATTAACTTCTAGAATACGAGAGTATAATTAAATTGCCATAATCAAAGGTGTTATTCAGCCTTTGAAATATATATATCGATTAATTTTATATTAATTTATTTACAGAGTGTCCGATTGGGTGCTCCGCATACTTTCCTCATCTATCCGTAATTCATCCGCGATTGCGTGCTGAATTACCCACATTTATTCCTATTCATCGAAGGCATTATTATCATGGTTTTATGGGTGCTGCGTGCAGTATTCATGGCGATCGCATTTGGCGCTGGAATATCTATCGTTACGCAAGATACAGAGAACTCTCAGGGACTCGTCACTGGAGTGACTCTCATTGTTTCCGCTGCCGGCATTGTTTCTTTCGATATTCTGATTCGTAAAAAACCAATTGATGTCATATCGTGTAGCTATTTTGGAATCGTCGTTGGTTTATTTCTGACATACATTGTGGGGGTGGCGATTGATCCCATCCTGACATTCTCCAAAGTCGAGGATGTTGAGCATACACGTGGCATGTTAAACCTTCTATTGGCTATTCCACTATGTTATATCTGCACTTCGTTTTTGCTGCAGACCCGGCATGATTTCCGCTTCATTATTCCTTACGTGGAATTCAAAAAGGACGTCAAAGGAAATCGTCCGTTCATTCTGGATACTTCGGTCATCATTGATGGTCGAATTGCCGATCTGGTCGAAACGAACATCATAGATGGTCAGCTTATCATGCCTAAATTCGTGTTAGCCGAGTTACAGAATATTGCTGACAGTAGTGACAAAATACGGCGTACGCGTGGACGGCGTGGGTTGGATATTCTTAAACAGCTCCAATCGAATCCTGACGTAGATCTGCTGATCGATGAACGAGAGAGTGAAGCGATGAGAGGCCAACCAGTGGACTCAAAACTGGTTATCCTTGCTAAAGATCTCAATGGAAAAGTCGTAACGGGTGACTACAACCTGAATAAGATTGCGACGATTCAGGAAGTCCAGGTCATCAACCTAAACGATATTCTCAATTCCCTGCGTCCGGTGTTCCTTCCTGGAGAAGAATTCAAGGTGAAAATCGTTAAAGAAGGCGAAGGGGAATCTCAAGGAGTGGGCTATCTGGACGACGGGACGATGATCGTCATCGAAGGCGGTCGTCAGCATCTACAGGAATTGGCAAGCGTGTCTGTGACCAGCGTCCTGCAAACCAGTGCGGGACGGATGATTTTTGCCAATTACGAAGGTGCTGTTTAGTCAGTGACATCAGGCCCTGCCTGGCTGATAAAACTTGAATCGCTGATGTCACTTTGGTACGTTGAAGGATTACCGGGTAAGCACCGGAGTCAATAGGGGGAACCCACCCCTGACAGTCCGCTGTGCTGGTTCTACCAGACGTAATATCCAGGCAGGATTATGGCCACGATTGAAGCTCGCACAACGCGTACGGCGGAGGGGAAAACAGCTCGCCGACAAATATCGATTCGAGGTGCGCGAGTTAATAATTTGAAGGATGTCAGTCTTGATATTCCCAGAAATCAACTCGTCGTCATTACTGGCCCCAGTGGTTCAGGTAAAAGCTCTCTAGCTTTTGAAACACTCTATGCAGAAGGTCAGCGACAGTATATTGAGAGCCTCTCGGTCTACGCTCGGCAATTTCTGAATCAAATGGAACGCCCTGACGTCGATATGATCGAAGGCTTACAGCCAACGATTTGTATTGACCAGCGTCAAGGATTACAAAATCCCCGAAGTACCGTGGCTACGGTGACGGAAATCTATGATCATCTGAGGCTTTTGATGGCTCGAATTGGGGAGCCCATTTGCTATGAATGTGGCGAATCGATACGACAGCAGTCGAATGAGCAGATTCAGGATGCCCTGATGGCTATGCCAGAAGGGACGAAATCTATGATTATGGCCCCGATGGTGCGAGGTCGCCGAGGTCAGCATAAAGAAGTCTTGGAACAAATACGGAAGGTCGGATTCGTCAGGGCAAGGATTGATGGTCAAGTCTACGACGTTGATTCCTTTCCAGAACTGGCACCTCGTAAAGTTCACCACATTGATGCTATTGTGGATCGAGTGATTATTCGTCCAGGCGTGCGGGCGCGTGTTGGAGAGTCGATCAAACTCGCGTTGGAGTACGGCGAAGGCCTGATGATGCTTTGCTCTTACCACCTTAACGACGAAGATGACGAGGTTGGTGAGTGGCGGGACACTCTGTTTAGTTCGAGGTATGCCTGCCCGAAATGCAATATCAGCTATGAAGAAGTGGAGCCCAGGACTTTCAGCTTCAATAGTCCCTATGGTGCCTGTCCGGATTGTGACGGCTTAGGACAATCACAACAGTTTGATCCGGAACAGGTAGTACCCGATGTCGATTTAACGCTGAATGAAGGTGCGGTTGCAGTTTGGGAAGGTGCGACTCCCAAACGATTACAGCAATACAAAGAGGCAGTGAATGAGTTTTTGATCTCCAAGAAAGTAGATCGAGATTTGCCGATCGGTGAATGGCCAACTCGTGTACAAAACCAGTTCTTCAAAGGGGTAGGGAAAAAATACGCAGGCCTCATCGGGATGCTCGAAAAGGAGTATGCCACAACCACCAGTAAGCCACGTCTTGAGGAACTTGAGTCCTACCGGGATATCGTTGTTTGCTCCAGTTGTGATGGCTCACGTTTACGACCCGAGGCAACCAATGTCAGATTGGGAGGACTGAATATTCATGAGATTGTCAAAATGTCGATTCATGAATCCAGCGGGTTTTTTGAAGGATTGGAGTTCGAAGGTCAGGATGAATTAATCGGTCGCCCCATTGTTAATGAAATCATTCATCGTCTTCAATTTCTTGCCAAAGTCGGAGTGGCTTATCTCACACTCGACCGATCCGCAGATACATTGAGTGGTGGGGAAATGCAGCGAGTGCGGCTTGCTAGTAGTATTGGTTCCGGTCTTGTCGGAGTTTGTTATATTCTGGATGAACCCTCGATTGGCTTGCATCCCCGCGACAATGAACGGCTGATACAATCCCTGCGTGACCTTCAGCGTTTAGGCAATACAGTGATCGTAGTGGAGCATGATGAAGCAACGATGCGGGAAGCCGATCAGATTATAGATGTGGGTCCCGGAGCCGGGCAAAACGGAGGGAATGTGGTTGCACAGGGAACTCCCACTGAAGTTCAGGCTGATACCGCCTCGGTGACTGGACAGTACCTCGTTGGTGAGAAACGAATTGCTGTTCCTGAAAAGCGAAGAAAGGTGAAAGCTCGTAAACAGATTAGCCTTGAACGAGCAACTACCAATAATCTGAAGAATGTCACACTCAAAATTCCGCTTGAAACCTTCGTTTGTGTTACCGGCGTTTCAGGTTCAGGTAAGAGTTCATTAGTGAACGAAACGTTGGCACGAGCGATCACTCGGCACTTAGGGAATAAATGCCCAAAACCAGGATCCTTTAGTGAATTAAAGGGAGTGGGTCATCTCGATAAACTGGTGCAGATCACGCAGGCTCCGATTGGACGTACGCCGCGAAGTAATGCGGCCACGTATACAGGAGTATTTGATGAGATTCGCAAGGTGTTTGCCCAAACACGGGACGCGAAACAACGAGGTTACAAAGCGAATCGGTTTAGCTTTAATGTAAAACAGGGGCGTTGCAGCAGTTGCGATGGACAGGGCGTTCAGAAGATTGAAATGAATTTCCTTCCTGACATGTATGTCAAATGTGACCAGTGTCATGGTGCAAGGTTTAATCGTGCGACCTTGCAGGTCCGGTATAAAGGGCTGACCATTGCCGACGTGCTGGACCTGCCAGTGAGCGAAGCAGTTCTGTTCTTTGAAAATCTGGAGAATATCCACCGCACGTTGAAGAGTCTTGAGGATGTTGGCTTAGGCTACCTTAGACTCGGCCAACCGTCGACGACGCTTTCGGGAGGAGAAGCCCAACGCGTCAAATTAGCAACACAGTTGGCCCGAGTAGATACAGGAAAGACGTTGTATCTATTAGATGAACCTACCACAGGTTTACATTTTGAAGATATCCGAAGATTACTCAGTGTATTAAGCAGGCTGGTCGATAAAGGCAACACGGTTGTGGTAATCGAGCATAATCTGGATGTGGTGAAGTGTGCCGATTGGATTGTCGATCTGGGACCCGAAGGCGGGACTGGTGGTGGCCAAATTATCGCCACAGGGACTCCGGAAGAAGTGGCTCGTGATGATCAAAGCTATACAGGACAGTGCTTGCAGGATGTCCTGGTATAAATGGGAAGTGGGAGAAATTTGACCCAATGAAAGCGATCTTATTTGTTGCTCTGGGGGGCATGATTGGCGCTGTTCTGAGATACCTCGGATCGCTCGGAGCAATCCGTCTACTCGGTGATGGATTTGCCTACGGTACTCTCGTGGTCAATGTGATTGGTTGTTTAGGTATCGGATTTCTGGCTGGCTGGGGATTTACTACCTGGACCGAAAACGAGCACGTCAGACTTTTCGTTGTTACCGGATTGCTGGGATCACTAACCACATTTTCCACGTTTGGCTGGGAAACGGTGCAGTTTCTCCAGGAAGGCCGCTGGCAACTGGCACTTGCCAATGTAGCTCTCAATTTAGCAGTCGGGCTCATAGCGGTCTCCGGCGGTTTTGGCGTCGGTCATTCAATCATGGGAAAGGCAGTTTAGTCGACGGGAATACCCCCCAAAAATCTCGGATTAGACGGTTTATACCGATTCTTGATGATTCTCATTAAATCTAAGGGGCTTATCACCTTATCGACGCTTGCAAGAATTCCATGCTTGCAATAATCTAAACTGATTAGGACTTTCATACGTATCTTGATAGGGGTATGGCATAGAATTCAAAGGTAAAACTTGAGTTAGCTTCTGCCCTGTGACCGTGAGTAGGTCATAATTAAAACGAAGAAACATCGTACGATTACAATCGTTTCCAGAATTGGAGACAGGAGAGAAAAATGGCAACCATAGATAAGGCTTCGGAAACGGACTTTATGGCAGGCTCGGACATTTTGGTCGAAGCTCTGATTCGTAATGGCACCGAAGTCGTCTTTGCCTACCCAGGTGGTTGTAGTATGCCTTTACACCAGGCCTTGCTACGCAACGAAGATAAGCTCCGTACTATCCTGCCTCGCCATGAACAGGGTGGAGGATTTGCGGCGCAGGGAGTTTCTCGTACGACTGGCGTTCCCGGAGTTTGTATTGCAACAAGTGGACCCGGTGCAACTAACTTGGTAACGGCCATCGCAGATGCCAAATTGGATAGTATTCCCATGGTGGCAATTACCGCTCAGGTTCCAACTCCTGTCATCGGTTCCGATGCTTTTCAGGAAACCCCGATGGTGGAAGTCTGCCGAGGAATTACCAAGCATCATTATTTGGTTACCGATGTAAATGACCTGGTTCGAGTGGTTAAGGAAGCATTCCATATCGCCACGACAGGACGCCCGGGACCTGTATTAATCGATATCCCCAAAGACGTACAACTTTCACAATGTCACGTCGACTGGGACGTGGACATGAACCTGCCCGGTTATCGCTTTGGCGTCATTGACGAACCGCCGATTGAGCAACTCAATCAGGTTGCTGCAGCGATCAAGCATGCCAAGCGACCTTTGATTTATGCGGGCGGTGGGATTATTACCGGAGAAGCCACCAGCGAACTACGTGAATTGATTGCCAAAACTGAGATTCCTACGACATTGACCGTGATGGGACTTGGTGTCTTACCTGCCACCGACCCGCTTTGCATGGATATGCTGGGGATGCATGGCGCTATTTACGC
This sequence comes from Rhodopirellula sp., assembly GCA_002701385.1. GTDB lineage: Bacteria > Planctomycetota > Planctomycetia > Pirellulales > Pirellulaceae > UBA721. The sequence continues at coordinate 14,385 of NZVD01000079.1, forward strand.
TAACTGGGCTGTCCGCGATTGTGATCTGCTGATTGGACTTGGCGTTCGATTTGACGACCGCGTGACTGGTAAACTGGAAAAGTTTGCTCCGAACGCCAAGATTGTTCATATCGATATCGACCCTTCTGAGCTCAATAAGAACAAACCAGCACATATTCCTATCGTGAGTGATGTGAAAATTGCTCTGCAACGATTGATTCCATTGGTTGAGCACAAGGATGATATCGATGAATGGCGTGCACAGTGTCGTGCGTGGAAACAAGAAAACCCACTGACTTACGATCATACATTTGATGGAATTCTTCAGCAGCATGCGATCGCTGAATTGTCGCGCCTGACTCAGGAACGTGATACAGTCATTACAGTTGGCGTTGGTCAGCATCAAATGTGGGCAGCTCAATTTTATCAATTCAATAAACCTCGCACCTGGTTGTCCAGTTCAGGTTTAGGGACGATGGGATTTGGCTTGCCAGCTGCCATGGGCGTCCAGGCCGCTCATCCGGATAAGCTTGTTATCGACATTGACGGTGATGGCAGTTTTCAGATGAATATTCAGGAACTTGCAACCTGTAGGTGTGAGAATCTACCGGTCAAAGTACTGTTGTTGAACAACCAGCATCTGGGCATGGTTGTTCAATGGGAAGATCGGTTTATGGAAGGTCGTCGTGCTCATACCTACCTGGGACCGATTGATGACGATGAAGCACGAGGTAAAGGAAGCAGTGCATATGCCGTCGAGCGATACCCAGACTTCGTTCAGATTGCCAAAGGCTATGGTTGTGGAGCTGCGACCGTTTCCAAGAAAGAAGATTTGGAAGCAGCCTTAATTGAAATGATCGAATACGACGGTCCATTCGTGCTTGACGTAGAGGTTCCTTATCAGGAACACGTACTGCCGATGATTCCATCCGGTGGTAGTGTAGATGATATGATTACAGAGTAATCAGCGCAGCAGTTCATAAGAAACCCGGTCCTGGTGACCGGGTTTTTTTATAGGGTATGGTGAGATGGAAGCAGTAAAGCAGAGGAAATTTGCATTACATTGGCAGATTCTGATTGGAATGTTGGCCGGTGGGATTCTCGGTGTATTGCTCAATATGAATGGCCGGGAACACTCAATCACTTTACAGGGAGGCGATGCAGGATCTTTTTCTAAAGTGGAGATGCAAGACGTCAATGGCATGATTCTGATCACCTCTCATGCCGGGACGGAAAAACAGAATGACTATGTGATTGGTAATTCACCGGCGTATTCGCTCATCACCCACAAAAATCTTTCCAGTTTTCAAAAAGATGAGCCTGAATTGCACCGTTTGTTTCAAGAGCATGGTCGTAGCTGGGCCCGCTGGGTGAGTGACTGGACGAAGCGTTTCGGAGATCTCTTCCTAAGGATGTTGAAAATGGTAGCTATCCCGTTGATTGTCTGTTCATTAACCACAGGTGTTCTGGGGTTGGGGAAAGCCGATCGTATCGGGAAGATGTTTGGGCGTACCATGGCGTATTATTTGTGTACCAGTTTCCTGGCCATCCTTACCGGCTTGCTACTGGTTAATATCATTCAGCCGGGCAATCGATCGGACCTTGCGATCACAGTGGCAACAGACAGTGTTGTGAAGTCGGCGGAGCCGATTTCGGTAATGCTTTTTTCACAAGTTGAAAAGATGATTCCCACCAATCCACTACAAGCACTGGCCGAAGGAGATTTTCTTTCGATCATCAGTTTTACCCTGATGTTCTCGCTGAGTGCTCTGTTAGTTGGAGGAAAGACGCTCGCGACGGTACGCGATGGAGCACAAGCTGGATTTCAAGTCATGATGAAGATGACTATGGCAGTGATTGCATTGGCGCCTGTCGGAGTGTTATTCCTAATGCTCAATGCAACTGCGTTAAATGGCACGGAAGTGTTTCAGCCATTAGCCTGGTACATGTTAACGGTTTTACTAGCCTTGCTATTCCACGCCTGTGTCACTCTGCCGCTGATTGTTAAATTCCTGGCTCGTCGTAATCCTGTTGAATTCGCCCGTGCCATGAGCCCCGCATTACTGACGGCATTCAGCTCAGCTTCAAGTAACGGAACATTACCGTTGACGATGGCCAGTGTGGAGAAACGCGCTGGGGTAAAGAATGAGACGAGTTCCTTTGTTTTGCCTTTAGGAGCCACCATTAATATGGACGGCACGGCACTGTATGAAGCCGTAGCAGTATTGTTCATTGCCCAACACACATTGGCAGAACCGTTGTCATTAGGTTTACAGATCACGGTTGCCTTGACTGCATTGTTGGTGAGTATCGGAGCTGCTGGTATTCCTCATGCCGGGTTGGTCATGATGGTAATCGTATTGCAGGCTGTTGGACTACCGTTGGAAATGCAGGGATTAATACTGGCTGTTGATCGCGTTCTGGATATGTTTCGTACGAGTGTCAATGTGTGGAGCGATTCTTGCGGTTGTGCTGTGATTGATCGTTTCAGTGACGGAAATACGGGAACATCGGCCACTTAAGGTTTGATCATAAAGACTCTTCGTGATCGAACACGTGGTCTCACTTCCCCGCAGGCAATCACTGCGTGTCCCTGCCATTGTGTGACATTGGTAACCACCGGTGGCCAGACGCCGGCATGAGGGTTAGTATCAGGCGCCATTCCAACCGCTTTGGGAAATGGCCGCGATTCTTTCCATACATCCTCGTTGGAGTGGTATGAGAGCACGCTGGCTGGGAATCCAGGATGCTTGTCTTTGAGCGTATCGGTCTGTGCTGCATACTCTCCGTGGTCTCCAGAGACGACCAATAAGCTATGGTTGAATGTTATTGCCGGAGTTGGTGCTGCTACAGCAGGTCGAGGTAGCGAGGCAGTCTGCGTCCAGCGATTTTTATTCAGATCGAATTTGAATCCGTCAGTTAGATATTTGCGAGTGATCTTGGCGTCTTGATCTAACACAAGATCAGTACCTGAAAACAGATAAATGGAATCATCCACCACACCAGCAACAGCCAACATACGGGGAACTCCCGGCCATGTGGTCAGCTTTTCCCACTCACGGTGAGCGATAGGTTTGGATAGATCCAGACGCCAAAATACCTTGGCAGTCCTAGTGGCATCGGGAGCATGTAATCCTCCTAATACATAGACACTGCCACGGTGTAAGACTCCGGTAGCATTGGCCAGTGGTGCTGGGAGTGATGGCATGGCAGTTGTTTTGACTCGATTACCTTTGAGTGACAATACAAAGCAGTCGGAAACATGCTCTCTGCTATCACCCCCGCCAATACAAAGAACTCCATGCGGAATATCCCTGGCAAGCGATGAATCTGCCTGGGAGAGATTAAAGGAAAGGCCATATGCCAATGGCCGAGGTAGTTTGCTGATGGATTTTCGCCATTGTCCATTTGGCGAGTCTAAAATGTAGATCGAGTCGTACCAGACCTTGTCAGTTTCCCAGCGGGGTTGATGGGGAAAGTTAGCTCCGCCGGCTACGATTAGGCTGCCATTGCTTACGCCAACATACGGAGCTGCAAAGCCCTCTGCATCTGCGATAGGGGTTAACTCATGAAACGTCTGAGCGAAGCCTGACTGGTAGCACGCCAGACTGATCATTAGGCTAAGTAGGAATGGTAATCGTTGAAAGATCTGATTCAAGTGGTTCACGGTATTCTTTCTTTTCAATAGGTACGGAACGAGCAAGGTCGAGATCCTGTTTTGTTTTGGCCGAATCCCCCGCAAGACTATAGGATCTCGCTAAGGCTTCGTAGCCAAAAGCAAGGTCCCAATCCTGGAGACCAATTTCCTTACAAAGGGAGAGGCAGCGAGTGGCGTGATACAAGGCTGGTTCGCTTCGCTCTGCCACGACATAGACGCGGGATATTTGCCAATGTCCACGAGCCTGATTGGCAGGTTCGCCTCCTCGTAGCCAGTGGTAGCTGGAGGCATAAGCACTGTGAATCATCTCATCAATATGGTCAGGGGTTCGTTGCTTCAGGTCGATCAGGGACCAAGTGTGATTGAATAATTCGATGGCCATCTTCCGGTGTTCCGGAATGCTTTTAGGATCGGTAGATTCATCACTCATGAATTGAACGTGTCCTTCTCTTAAACTCAGCTAGCATTATAACTCAATCGATGAGCCAAATTGATGTAATGGAGAAGGGAAGCAAAGACCATAAAAAAACTCCTCCACAATCAATGATTGTGAAGGAGTTGATTTGAGTGGATGTCGTCTCTAGTTCTGTTTGAACTTAAAGATCTCACCGCCTCGCAACTGGGTGGTGAAGTAAACTTCGCCATCCTGGTCTTCCCCAAAGGTGATCAATGGGATGTTTTCACCTGCAGGGGACTTGTTAGGAATCTCATGATTGGCGATCACTTTGCCGGATTTATAATCATGTTCCAAAGCCCAGATTCGACCGGAGACGTAGTCTGCGTAGACGTACATGCCGTTCAGCTTTGGAGCAGCTAGGCCTCGGTAAACCACGCCACCGGTAATCGACTTACCGGTTTCATGATCGTATTCGAAGATCGGATCGATCAGATCTTCACGAGGGCCAGATCCTTTTTCACCGGATTCGGTAACGTAAGGATGATTTCCTTCACGTAAATTCCATCCGTAATTCCCACCGCGTTTGACGATGTTGATTTCTTCCCAGAGTTTTTGGCCAACGTCAGCGGCATAGAAAGTACCAGTGACCCGGTCGAATGACAGACGCCAGACATTTCGGAATCCATAAGCGTAAATCTCAGGCTTTGCATCTTTGGTTTTTACGAATGGATTCGATTTTGGTATAGCATAGTTCTTACCTTCGTCTTTGTTGTCGACGTCGATTCGCAGAATGCTACCGTTGAGCGTACTTAGGTTTTGCCCGTTCTTTAGTGGGTCTCCACCTTTTCCACCATCTCCAAGAGCGATATACAGATAACCATCCGGACCAAAAGCGAGAGTCCCACCATTGTGGTTCCAGAAAGGCTGAGGAATTCGAATTAGCTCTTCTTCGTAAGTAGAGTCCGCTTTGTTGGGATCATCTTTGGATACCCGAAATCGACTCACGACCGAGGTGTGTTCAGCATCACTGGTCGTATAGAAGAGGAAGAACTCGCCGTTTTCCTTGTAATTGGGATGCATGGCAAAACCGAGCAACCCTTCTTCGTTTTCTTTATCCTTGTAAGTAACCTGCTCTTCATGGTCAAAGAAAACATCCGCTTCTTCCACTTCTGAATTCTTGTCAAAGACATGAACTGAACCTAATTGAGAGGCAACAAAGATTCGGTTGCTTCCGTCACCAGCGTGGGTTACCACGATGGGTCGAGCGATTCTCAGATTGGGAAAGGCAGATTCAATCGATACGCCTAAATCGGCAGCCTGAGTTGCAGTCGTGGCGATCAACATAGCCGCAACGGCCATAAATTTCATAGTCAAACTACGCATGGAATGATGTCCTCGTAAGAAATGTGCTTGTTAGTCGTCAACTTTAATGAGTTCGATTTTGAAAATCAGAGTTTCATTTGGTCCGATCGGGCCACCTGGTCGTGGATTTGCACCGTATGCCAATTCAGAAGGGATATACAATTCCCATTGATCTCCTTCTTTCATTAACTGCAGGGCTTCGGTCCAACCAGCGATAACCTGATTTACACCGAAAGTCGCAGGAGTTCCTCGTTTGTAGGAACTATCAAAAACCGTGCCATCGATCAAAGTTCCTTCGTAATGCGTGGTCACGCTGGAAGTGGCTGCAGGAGTTTTACCGTCACCTGATTTGATGACTTTATATTGCAAACCACTCTTGGTTACTTTGACGCCTTCCTTCTTTGCGTTAGCTACGAGATAGGCTTCACCCTTCTTTTTGTTTTCTTCTCCAGCCTTAGCAGTTTTTTCGGCAGCCATTTTTTGGAGTGCCTGTTGAAAAGCGATGAAGGCAGCCTGAAGTTCCTCGTCTGACTTCTCGACTTTATCGCTCGCCGAATCGTTGACACCCAGCATGAATGCTTCGAGATCAAGTTCGATTCCCTGAGATTTCATGTTATTCATGAAATTGACACCAAATGCGTAACTACCCTCTTTCACTACATCCCCTTTGGCTGCTGGCTTTTCTTCGTCCTGTGCCACGGCAATAACACTGAGAACGCTCAGCATCAGACATGACATGATAAATCGATTAAACATGAGTTTTCCTTTCTTTGTCGAAATATATAAATTCCGACGTTTGGTTTCTTGATGAAACCGATTTGAATATGTGAATGCAGCCTAGGCCGGAGGACTTAGTAATGCATGTAATCTATGCGTTTGCCTACCCAATATGAGTTGCTTACTGGTAGGTGCAAACCTGTATTCTACGGCAGGATTGGGTGAAAATCTACGAGATAGACCTGTTAATAGTCATCAACGTGGGGAGGCACTTTTTTGCCAATGGTATTGAAGTCCAGGCACAAAAAAACAAATTGCTGACACGACACCAAAGAGAATTAGGCTATATCTGGGGAACATGGCCATGAGTACTGAGGTTAGGAATAATGCGACGGATTGGGAGTAGAATTTACCGGTTAGAATTCCTGCTTTAACCATGAACACCATGCCACTGATCAGACCGATCACCGGAGCGGCTTCCAGGACCTCCAGTCCCATCAGATATTCGATTGGAAAGAGCAAGGCGATGGCAATGAGGCTTGCGGCCCAGGCATGGGCTATTTGTCGTTCCACAAACAGCACCGGTCCGGATTTTTGCCGAAGTTTCCAGAAGACCGCTGCCCATGCCCCTAACCCTAAAGTCCACATGGCTGAGTAGTAGAGACGATTTTCAACATCCGAAAGAAACATGATATTTGTGACGACACAGGCTACTAATAAGATCAAACTGTGCCACATCCAAAGGACGCCCCAGTTTTGTAGGACGGTGGCATGATGTGTTTCCCCAAGCCAACGGGCAATCACGTGCCCAAAACGCCCCGAGCTAGCCTGGATAGGTTGATGATTTAAAAATGCCTCCAGGTCATCGGCGAGTTGCCTCGCAGTTGTATAACGTAGATCCACCGGTTTTTGCAGACACTTCAAAATGATCATTTCCAGTCGACGATCAATGGCCGGGTTAATGACCCGCGGTGCCACTGGTTCCTGCTCTAAAACCATCATGATCGTGTCCATTGGCGAAGCTGCCTGAAAGGGCGGCCGGCCGGTTACCATGTAGTAAAGCATTGCACCGAGAGAATAGATGTCTGAATGTACTCCGACATCACCGCGTGAACCTGCTGCCTGTTCTGGAGCCATATAGGAAGGTGTTCCGAGAATCGCGCCCGTTTGCGTGAGATCAGAATTTCGCGTGGCATGTTTGGCTAATCCGAAGTCGGTAATATGTGGTTGCCCCTGCCGGTCCAAGAGGATGTTAGATGGTTTTAAATCTCGGTGTAGAATGCCCTGGTTGTGGGAGTAGTGAATTGCGCGGGTGATTTTCAAGACGATCTCGGCAGCCGGGTTGGAGGCATACAACTCTTGTCGAACACATTCTGTGATCGTCTGACCATCCACGAACTTCATTGAAAAGTAAGGGCATTCTTCCAATTCACCCACTTCGTAGACCGGAACAATGCCAACGTGGTCCAGTCGACCCGCCGCTTCTGCTTCCTGTTGGAAGCGTTCCCGTTGTTCTTGACTTGCCAAACGACCAGGAAGAATCATCTTTAAGGCGACTTCTCGTTGCAGGCTGATCTGTCTTGCTCGGTAGACCACTCCCATTCCACCTCGCCCAATCTCTTCCTGTAACTCAAAATCTCCTAGTGTGTACGGTAGATTGAAATTTGGAAGTACGTCCAGAGAAGGCTCTTCTTGCCCACTAAGATCTTCCAGTCGATAAAAACTACCGGCAACATTGGCAACCAGCATGACCGGTACTAATGCTCGTAAGTCGCTAGCAAACGCGGGATGTTGATGGTAAAGGTCTTCGGGATTAACCGATTTACCAGCAGAGATTTGATGCTGTACGTCCTCAAGGACGCTGACAAGTTGTTTTTCTTGCCCCACCGTCGTGCCCTCGAGATCGTCGTACTGTTCAGAATGGTCTGTCACTGTGGAGTCGTCTGTCCTGAAGAGTCTTCGGATGGAGGCATTAAGTGACTACGCAATTTACGCAAGGCTCGTAAATAACGCATGCTCGCTGCCGCCGGTTTTAGGTCGAGCGTCTTGGATACTTCATCATTAGATAACTGTTCATAATGACGCATAAAGATAATGTCTCGGTCAACTTCATTGAGTTCCAGCAACGCGTCTTCCATGCGATGTGCCATTTCCTTGCGTGTTGCCTGAGCGACTGGAGTCAGGTCCTGATCACGGAGTTGTGCGGCAAGATTCATCGTACTGTGATCGATGCAGCCTCCCTGATGTAGCCGGTATTCACGATCCACACTGCGTTTAGCCGTAGCTCGATGACGGCGATGGGCATCGATGATGCGGTCTTTTGTGATTTGGCGAATCCAAAGGTGAAATTCGATACCTGGGTTGTCAAGATAACGATCAATACGCCGATTGGCTTCGATCATGACATCCTGAACGACGTCGCTGACTCCGATTCGCTGGCGTATGCGATTGTCTAGTCTCATTTGCACCAGACGCAGTACTGCGGAACGATGACGTTGCAAAAGCAAATTCCAAGCGGTTTGATCACCAGATTTGCGGCGGTTCAGCAAATTCTGAGTCTGTTCATTCTCTGGCCACATAGAATGCTCTTTCAAAACAGGTAACGTTGGTTATCTGCTGTCTTACCCGCTATTGTAATCGCCCATTAACAGAAAAAATCTGATTTGGTCGATTCGAAATCTCACCACTTCAGCTAATACGGTGGATTACTTAGTTATTGGTGCAATTTGCATGTCGAGCTTCTGTGGCTTGCTTGATTGCGCGTCCTGCTAACCGTCGGAATTTCTGCTGCTGAAGCAACATATAGGGTTTACCTAACCAGGCTAGCAAAGAACCTGGTCGAGCAAACACGACGATCCGAAAGTACACGTCATCGGTGGCTTGATTCCAATCCACCATAAATAATTCCTCACCCACTGCGATGTGCCCTTGCGTCGTCCCGTAGGCGAAACCAGATTGTAAGTACTGCCCCTGTTGCCTGCATTCGTCCAGGCGATAGATGATTCTGGCTGGATTGATCGTCCAAAGCCCCATCGTTCCAAAGAGGACAGACACGGTATTTCCATTTTCAATTTGAGGGGAGAGGTACCGGAGATCCGCCATCGGGTGATTGAACATCTCCCAGTCATTTACTGCGGCAGAAGCGGCCTCAAACGTCACTCTTCCCTGGCCCAAATGATGAGCCGAACGATCCAGGCGAAAGCCCTGTGGGGCTTCCCCAGTGTCTATTAAGTCCCGTGTCTTCCCAACATACGGATAGTTGAAGTCCAGCGTTTGACAGTGACGGATGTAGTCCTCAATCGCTTTGTCATTTGGTTTCTTCCCAAATCGAATCATGGTGTAGCGATGCTTTGTAGAAAGAGCCTGTTAGGTAGTCCAGTGATTTAACCGAGAGTTCTCGCGGGATAACACACCCAGAATGAAACAAAAACATCAGATTGGAGCGGGAAGGTCTCGACGACTAAATCGCCAACTCCCAATCAGATAGCACAGCAAACCAAACCCCAGAAGAATGCCGTGGCATCCTAATCCACTAAGACGAATAGTTCCTTGCATTCCATACTGCCAAAACTGCCAGTATTGCTCGTAGTCTTCATTGAATACGTTGACTAACCCTTCGGGATCAAATGGATTGAAAAATGTGAAATTGAGTAGATAGTTATATTCGGGTTTAGAAATCGCTAGTATTCGCATTGTCTGCTGGAGGATGACGAATCCAACCGCAATCCCAACGGCTCGCCAACGATAACGATCGAAGCTGGAAATCATCGAGGAGAATCCGGCAACAAAAACGCCCATCGCGAAGATAATTGTCAGTGCTGGTAAAAAGTCCATGACGTCCACAAAGTCACTCATCGGTTTTTCGACAATAGTTGGCTCGGCAGTCGATAGAGGTATTTCCAGTGGGACAAACGGGATCTCCAGAGTGGGAGGCTTGATAACCTCCTGTACAGTGTTGAGGTGAACGCTGACGACCATGCCAAGCCAAGCCAGACTCGCCAATGCCAGTGTTCCGACGGTCGTCACGAGGAATTGAGACCAATAAACACAGCGACGTGAGACCGGATTACCCAGCAGCATTTCCATGGTGCCTCGATTGAGTTGCCCAGCGACAGTATCCGAGCCTCGTGAGATCGTCCAAATTAATACGACAAACAAGACGATGGGTTCATTGAATGTGCGAGCCACGCGACCTGTATAGGTGATTAACTGTGAAAATGGTACTGGTGAGAATTTTTCAAAGTCCTTGAAATGTTTGATGATCTCTCGGAATTCCTCACTACCCAAAAGTGTGATGCTCCAGACTCGAAGAAGCATAAAGGCAAATATGGCTAACGCGCAGGACAGGAATACAGTCCGGCCTTGCAGGATGTAGCGAGACAGCATGGATTTCATACCTCCATCTCCTGTCTCTCTGGGTGAATTTCTTCATACAGGCTACGGAGTCTAGCAGGTTCAATAGAGATGTTGTCGATGCCGGTGGATTGCAGCCATGTAAGGGCATTTAAAATATCCCCCGTGATTTCGAAAGTGAGATTTGTACCATCCTTTTCAATGATCTTGATTTGCTCAGTTAAAGAATCAGGGATAGCCGGGAATATACCGCTGATAGTCCCTGTGACACGATGATTATTACGTAAAGTGCTTAGGTCAGCCGTGGTGATCATTTCGCCATGTTTTAAGAAGGCGACCGTGTCGCTGATGGATTCGACTTCTTCGAGAATGTGGGAGGAAAACAAAATGGTCTTCCCTTCATCTCGTTTTCGTCTGAGTAGCCCAAGGATCTGTTGCCTTACGGTGGGGTCAAGATTCGCTGTTGGTTCGTCAAGGATTATGAGTGGTGCCTGATTCGCTAATGCGATAGTGACTGCTAGTTTTTGACGCATGCCTGTCGACATAGATCCGACCTTACGGCGTAGATCTAATTCCAGGTAGTCGGCCATTTCCAGTGCTTGTTGCAACGATCCATCCGATCGTAAACCTGTAAACAACTTTAGTACTTGTTTTCCCCGGTATTGACGATCCAATCGTGCGTCGCCAGGAAGATAAGAAGTTAGTTGCCGTACCTGTAGAGATTGCCTATGACAATCCAGTCCACTGATTTGAGCATGTCCTTCACTGGGAGTCATGAATCCCATCAGTAGACGTATCAGTGTGCTTTTCCCGGCACCATTTGGTCCGAGTAACCCAAAGACCGATCCCTGTTCAATCTTTAATGAGCACTTGTTAAGCGCAGTGAAAGAGCCAAAACTCTTTGACAGTTGATAGGTTTCAACAAATGCCATGGAGCTTTGACTCTTTGAATTCTTGGAAGTGTCTTGCGAATGATTAGCGATTGAACAGAAATGCCGGGTTGTTAATCAATGCCCAAGCAAGGTCCTGTAAACCGGTAAGTCGCTTGTTGTCGTACTGCGGTTTGGCGGCGGCGACAACGGACATTAAATCAGAATACTCTCGATCGGTTTCGACATACTTCGCTCGCAATAGGGCCTTTTGCTCGTCATTGCGCTGATCCACTGGGATTTTCAATAGAGCGGCCAGATCGGCAGGTAGGGTATTGAGTGTTACTGGGCGAGGTGAGTCAGACACAGAGAGACGGAATTTACCAAGTTGGTGTTTGTCATCACCATGGTTGTTCAGAATCGTGACCGTCAATAAGCTACCGCCTTCTCCACCAACCTGACCTTCTGTTTGGAAGACAGCTGTCTGGCTTTTACCGGTTTCTGGTGAAATTGCCCAACCTGTATTTGGGTTGGAGTCGATCGCCATCGAGACGGCATAACCCGCTTGATTAAAGGTGGCTGTGGGACTCACGAGCTTGACTGGAAGTGCGTCTCCATCACCGGAGGCATTTTGAACAGTCACATTGAATTCACTGACTACGAAGTTTCCGTTATCGGGGCGTCCGGGGCCTTTCGAAGGAAGGCGGTCGTCGGTCAGTGCTTCGAGGCGAATGGCCGTGACATTGGCCAGGTCGGTTTTTAGTTTGACCGTGTAGGTTGCCCGTTCATTCTTGCCAGTGGCCAGAAGGGCTCCGTCAGCCTGAAGCTCAAGCTTGGCTTCTTTGTCGGTTTCAGCAGATACCACTTCGGCCGGATACCAGTTATTGACTTTTTGTAGTCCTGCTTCCCAGCTAGCCTGTCGTGCCGGAATTTGATTTTCCAATTCGTCAAGTTCGGCTTTCAGTTCCAGGTAATCAGAACCAGCTTCAAGCAAAGCTAACTTACCAATTTTGATTTCCTCTTCAGTTGGATAGCGAGCGAGGAATCGCAGGAATACTTCTTCAATCAACAAATCGTCGTCTTTAATCTCAGCTTCGAGTTTAACGATATCGTTGGAAGCATCTCCAATTGCATTGGCGACGGTTGGACCATTGACGAGTTTCATGATTGGGCCAAGCACCATACTACTGGAACGTTCACATTCACAGGCGCTTTCTCGAACTGGTCTTCCAAAGTCATCTAGGAATGGCACGGCCACGCCGACGTCAGGTAGCTCGGCCGCACGGAACCCTCTAGGTACCCCGGCAATGGCTGGAATGGAGCCGCAAGCGACATGGATGGAGTCAAAGAGAACTTCTGCAGGCAATCGTCGAGCGATGGCATGCGAGTAGTTAATCTGGTCGTCTTCATTCCACTGATTCGTATTGACCGAATGCTGATAGGTACGTGACTTCAGGATTGTCTTAAGAATGTTTTGTACATTGAATCCACTATCGATAAAGTCAGTCGTCATCGCATTCAGTAATTCCGGATTGGTGGGAGGATTCCCAGCCCGAATATCATCAATCGGTTCAATGATTCCGCTGCCGAACATGTATCCCCACAAGCGATTTACATAGCTCGAAGCAAAGTACTGATTTTCAGACGAGGTCATCCACTGAGCCAATTGATCCAGGCGAGGAGCGGATGGTTCAAGCACATCTTCATGCTCATAAGGAAATGATGGAGGGGAGACTTGGCCGGTGAGTGCATGATTGATTTCACCACTACCGCGGTCAAAGACTACTTCTACCAACGGTGTTGCACCTTCAACGGCTGAACCACCAATTCGCTGTCCCTGAAAGGAAGGGTCCTCTTTGCGGCCAATCTGAGCAAAGTAGGCAGCTAGATTGTAGTACTGGTCTTGCGTCCAGCGTTCGAACGGATGATCGTGGCATTTATTACAGTTAAAGCGAACAGCCAGGAATAAGTGAGTGGTGTTTTCCATCAACGTTTCCGGGTCACGAATAACTTTGTAGTAGGACGCGGGTGGGTTTTCGATGGTGGATCCGTTGGCCGTCAAAACTTCCTGAGCAAATTGATCGTACGCCTTATTGGTGGCGATGGAGTGTTTGATCCAGTTCCGTAATGAAATGGCTCCCTGCTCTCCGAGGAATTTACGATTGACCTGCAGCAGGTCGGCCCATTTGTTGGTCCAATGTTCCACGTATTGTTGGCTACCGACAAGTGAATCGATCAACGCATCACGTTTATTCCTGGACGGACGCATATCTCCAAGGAACTCACGAACCTGATTAGCCGTTGGTGGGAGTCCCGTTACGTCGATATACACCCGACGAACAAATTCTTCATCTGTACAGATGTCACTTGGTAACACTTTCACGCGTTGCAGTTTGCTGTACACGTGTTTGTCAATGTAGTTGTAATGCTCGGGTTCTTCCCAGACAAAACCAGAACGGTCACCCATGACGGTCAGGGTCGTCGCTGCGTAGTTTCCTTCGTAACGAATGAGGACTGGTCCTTCACCTCGGCGTAGAACAGTCAGCAGTCCACTGGGGTCTGCTTCGATGACTTCAATATTTCCACTTTCGATAAATGCTTCGCGGGATACATCACGGACGGTTCCATCGGCGAAGGTAGCCATGACGGTCATTTGTTGCTTCATGCCGGCTCGAGGGATGATCGGATTCTTAGGAAAGACATCGATCGAGGTGACGCGTGGGACATCCTGTTCGAGTTTCGCTCCACCGGTGATCCAGGAGCGAATAGTTTTGTAGTATCGTGAGTCCACATCTGTACGCACGCCGCCCACATGTGGGATAGATCCGGTTGCTTTGAGCAGCATTAGGCTTTGGTCCGGAGCTGCACGATTAAATCGACGTGCTCCGATGTCATCGGTAAATGCTCGATGGTCATAAAGTTCGTCATAACCGCGTAGCGATAACTTGAAGCCACCTTTTCCATCTTTAGCACCATGACAGGTACCCGCATTACAACTCATTTTTGACAGAACTGGTTGGACGTCCTGAACGAAATTGGCCTGAGGCATGGCCGTGGAAGAAACGGTTGCATTCAGATCAACGTTTAATTCGCCATAGCGGAAAATGATCTTTTCCGTTCCTTCACTGATCGGAGTGATTAGCCCATCGGCTGACACGGCGACGTGTTTTGGATTTCCTTCCACGACAGCCATCCGAGTTAAGTCAGCGATTTGCCCACTTTCCAAATGACCTAGAATTAGTACCTGACGGTAGTCCTGACTGCTAGTGAGTTCGATCGACTTGGGAAAGACTTCCACTGCCTGAATCGTCAGCCCTGCAGGAAGCGATTCCACGGCAGTGTCTTCGACTGCACTTAAAAGTCCACTGAAAATATATAGTAATGCGAAGGAAAGGCTTAGCTTCTTCATGATGACTGGGGAGCCCTTAAGACATTCTGTGTTTGAGTAGTTGAAACAAATTGCCGTGTCAGTGTTTATTCTTCAGCAGCACCGGCAACTGCAGTTTGTATCGTCACGGGGACAAATGATTTAATAATCTTGCCAGTCGCCGCTTCAATTAGGTGGACTTCACCGCCAAATCCTGCTGCGGCGACGGTGTTGCCATTGGGGTGAAAGGCAACGGAGAAAATCCCTCCGTCAAGATCGACCGAAGATAACTCCTTGCCGTCTTCGTAGTTAGCCACTTTGACTTGTCCGACACCATTAAAACTACTGCCGGAAACCACTTTCGTTCCATCTTTGCTGAACTGGGTACTGAAAATCCGTCCTTGCAAGGCGGGGTAAGCTCGGATGAGATTGAAATCGTCACCGATCTTACGTGCCTTGTCACGGAACATCTTATAGACTTTCGGCACGCCATCCGCTCCACCGCAAAGTAATTCATCTTTCGTTGGATGGCGGTCAACACTGTTAAGTCCGCCTTTTAAGGCGCCTGGCGTGATACTGGTTACGTTGTCGATAAACCGTTGCGTAGGGACATTGATGAGCTTCATACTACGGTCTCGACTTACCGTCACAAGGTGGTCACCGTTTACTGAGAAAACGGTATCGAGGACCCATCCATCATGAGCTCCGTTAAAGAGCACTTCCTTACCATCCTCAACGTTTAATGCGTGGGATGTATTGTCCGGGCAACCGTAGGAGATCAGTTTTCCATCGGGTGACCAGTTAGCCCCGTACAAGGTGTCATAACCGATCGTCTTGGCGAAAAGTAAACTGTTGTCGCTGACGTTCCAAACCTGCAGTTCACCCATCCGCCCGGGGGATCCTCCAGTCACAGCGATTTTTGTTGAGTCAGGAGAGAACCGAGCCGTTTCAATGCGTTCGGACATTCCGACCAACCTTGCTGCCAGCCCACTCCCGTCAGAGTGATGAATCAGTACTTCGTGGTATCCGGAGACAGCTAGGTATTTTCCATCCGGTGAGAAATGCAGTGACGTGATAACTGGTGCTGCATTGTAGACCGGAGGGTTATCGGCAGAAAACTTAGGTTGAGTAGATGCCGGAGCATCATTTTCGGCGCCCTGTTCAATCCACTTGCGGACCAGATCAACTTCGACACTAGATAGTGGCTTCGTGCCTTTGGGCATTTCAGCTTCACCATCGACTGGTGTGATCAGACTGATCAGGTAACTTTCATCCGGTTTCCCCGGTACGATTGCCGCTTCCTGAGATTCTCCTCCTCGGAGAAGCTGACTAAAGTCAGTCATGACATACTCGCCGCCCTTTTTGGCTGGCTGATGGCACCCCTGACAGTGGCTTTGGAAAATAGGACGAATATCTTTGTAGTAGCTTACGCCGGACTCGGCAGGACTCGCTTGGTCGTCAGCCATTAGCGAGACGTTCAAAGCACACAGGGAAAAGAGTGTGGTGGCTGTAAGGAAATGAGTAAAACGGCGAGAGGACACAGGTTAGACGCTTCTATTAAGTGGAATAAAATACGAAAACAACACGGGAATCGACTCTTTAATATACCCAGAAAATGAGGGTTTCACAATTAAACAGTACACCATAGTGACATATCAGGAATTGAAAAACTCACCAAAATAGTATGTCATTTTGCGTTAATTGTTATCACGAATTCTGGTGGATTATTAAGCTACGAATGTTTTTTAAAAAAGGGGAGAAAGTATGACTGATTCTTCACATGCTGATATATCCGACTCGATTTGTCAGTGGCTTACCAAAGAATTAACAGGGTTGGCACGCGTCTCTACCAATGTCGCACTAGCACGGCAATTTGATTCGGTCGATTTAGTTCAAATGACGTGGCAGTCGGTATTAAGGAATCACCGAAGTGTGTTGCGAAGCTGGAAACGCGACCGCATTCGAGCTTTTCTACGAGGGATTATGGTCAATAAACTCAGGCAAGTTCATCGCGATTATCTGGATGTTGAGAAGCGGGATATGCGGAGGGAATTACGACTTGAGTTGGATATCGACTCAGACAACCAGTCCAACCAACTGTTACAGCAGCATGATTCTCGGGAGTGTCGCTCTCAAAGCCATGTCGTCTTCGTACAGAAGATGCTCATTGAGCTAGAAGGAGCCGAACGGGAAGTTCTGGTACTTAAATTAAAAGGGTTCTCCAATGCCCAAATCTCTTCCAGCTTGGGATTGCATCGCCGTAGCGTACAAAAGGCGATCCAGAGAATCCGAACTAGGTTTGAGAATCGATGGCGAAATAACTAATAATGGAAGCAATGGTGAAAGGCCCGGGCGATATTTACAACGATTATGGAGTTTGCTTTTGATGAGAATTCACTTCTTAGGCGCTAATCGCCAGGTGACCGGTTCCTGTTATTGTCTGGAAGCTGCAGGTCAGCGGTTACTGGTTGATTGCGGATTGTATCAGGAACGTCCCTATCTGCATCGAAACTGGGAACCTTTGCCAATTGCCGCTGAATCTCTCAATGCGATGGTGCTAACGCATGCTCATATCGATCATATTGGGCTGTTACCGAGACGCGTTTCAGAAGGATTAAATGCTCCATTAGTCATGACTCGTCCGACCGCCGCCTTAGCTGATATTATGTTGCGTGATTCAGCAAAAATTCAGTCAGAAGATGCCAAGCAAAAGAAAAAGCGGCATAAACGCGAGGGCCGCACCCCACCGCACGAAGTTGTTCCTCTTTATACCGAAGAGGACGTCGAACGTACTTTGCCCATGATTGAAGCAGCTCCCTATAACCAACCTCAGTCGTTGTGCGGAGGTGTTTTTAATGTGCGTTTTAAAGAAGCCGGGCATATTCTCGGTTCGTCCATGCTTGAGATTGATGTTTTCGAAAACGGCGAGAACCAAAAAGTTATATTCTCAGGTGATATTGGCCAGTGGGATAAACCCATTATTCGTGACCCGACTATGTTTGATCAGGCAGATTATGTGGTTATGGAGTCGACTTATGGAGACCGTAATCACAAAGACTATGGAGGCTGTGAGGATCAGTTAGCGGATGTGGTTAACCGAACCATCGACCGCGGCGGTAACGTCATTATTCCGACCTTTGCCGTGGAACGCAGTCAGGAACTAATTTATCACTTGAGTCGACTCAATCAGTATGGACGGATGCCCCAAGTCCCGGTCTTCCTTGATAGTCCGATGGCGGTTGATGTGACGCGAGTCTTTCAACAACACAAAGACTGCTTTGATCAGGATGCCTGGGATATGGTGATCGAAGGGAAGTCTATTTTGGATTTTCCCGGTATGCAGCTCTGCCGCTCGCGACAGGAATCCAAGATGATCAATGAGTGCAATCAACCATGTATCATCATGTCGACCTCGGGAATGTGTAATGCCGGACGGATTAAATACCATCTTCGGAGCAACATCTCTGACGCCCGCAATTCAATTGTCTTTGTAGGCTACCAAGCTCACGGAACGCTCGGGCGAGTCATCTCAAGTGGTACCAATCCAGTTCGAATCCACGGACGAGAATACGAGGTACGTGCGGAGATAGTCCAATTATCTGGATTTTCCGGCCACACAGATCAACAGGGGTTGATGGATTGGGTGGGGAATTTCAAACAGACGCCTAAAAAAGTGTTTTTATGTCACGGAGATGAAGATGCCGCTCAGGAATTGTCCGATAGGATTTCCAATGAATATCAACTAGATGTGGTAATCCCAGAATTCCAACAGACTATCGAGTTGCTCTAGTTGCTTGCTGATTAGAATAGACTAGCGTGGCAAACAAGAGATTCAGCATTCTTCTAACAGAGAACATGCAGACCCATGGCAGATTGGTATTATCAGACGGAAAAAGGGACAGAAGCCGGTCCAATATCAAACTCAGAACTCAAGAATCTTGTGAGCAGTGGAGCTGTGACTCCTGCGACATTGCTGCGTAAGGATGATGCCAAGTGGGTCAAGGCGTCGGCAGTTGGCGGCTTATTTGAAGCGGTTCAGGAAGAAGAGGTACGTAATGTTTGTCCGTACTGTAATGCCACAGTTATTCGAGTACCTGGAAAGTGCCCCTCGTGCAATCGTGAGATCACGGTTTCGTTAAAAACTAGAGCCAGTCAACAAAGAGGGCCGGCTCCGAATTCGCAGGATGCCAGTGCTGTCGATTCTATGAATCCCATTCTTCGGAAGGAGTCTCTGACGGAACGACGCTACATTGTAATATTCGCTATCCTCTGTACTTTGCATCTTCCCATTGGCGCCTGGTTGTTGCATGCGATCGAGGATGGTTATACAACTTTATCCTGGTGCGTCGGTGGAATTCTAGTCGTGATTAATGTCGCGGCGGTCATCACGTTTTTGCGTGCTAGGAAAATGGCGCAGCAGGAAATACAATCCTGACTTCTTACAGCGTTTCACCGACGTGGTATTCGCGATTTCTCAATAAGATATTGGCGGCAAAAAGAAAACTGAAAGTAAGAAGACCGACAAAGATTAAATCCCAACTTGTTGAGCTTTGACTTAAAAAATTAGGATTTTCGAACAACGCTTTCAGGACCGGTTGTTCGAATTCGAGTCCCATAATTCGGACGTAGATACTACGCAGATAGAAATTGAGAGTTAATCCATTCGCCACGACCGGCAGAAACGAAATAATCACCTCTACGATTAGTGTGTAGATGATTGCGATAATCATTGGCCGTTTATACATAATAGTCCCCAGCAGACAAAATAATGAGGAATAACAGATGCTGCTAAGGGCGACAATGCAAACTAATGCCAGCCAAAGTGGATAACCTTGACTGGCATTGAGGTCTTCGGTCTTAGTATTAAGTGATAATTCAGTATTTTCTGTAATTGTCTCTTCTGAGTCTGGTGAGGTAACTGAAGGGGCAAGCGTATCAACTGTTTCAAAGGGTTGAGGAAAGTCGATATTAAGTTGATTAAGGCTTGTGGACGGGAAGATTATTGCAATGGCAAGGAGGCCTGCTATTAGCGATCGGGTAACTGCTACAAGGTATTTGCCGAACATGATGGCAGTGCGCCCGTAAGGTCGAGTCGCTACATATGGCCACAAGTTCCCTTCCAATTCCGCACTTAGGTAAGGTGTCATCGCCACGAGTATGGTTATTAGGCAAACTGCGCCCGGAATCATTGCTGCCAAGATCGTTGCTGACAAATCAAGCGTTGTGACAAAGTATTTATCAATCAGCAATTGTAAAATTGTCGGAAAGAGAATTACAAAAAGCCAGAATATCGTCGTGCCGATACCAAAAGATTTTCTTAGCTCATATCTAAAAACTGTCAAACTACTGGAAATCATCTTTAATCTGCCTCCTCTAAGATTCCCCTCGATGCAAATTCAGCAGCTTTTCAAAAACCGAATCTAGTGAGTCGTCGTCACTTTCCATTTCAACAATCCTCAGTTTTTGTTCAATCAGAATGCTAGGTAGAGCCCTATAAAAATCATTAGGAGCTGTAGTTCTCACATCAATTCCACCTTGGTCTTCGTGGAAATCAATACCAATGATATGCTCGAGAGATTGGAGTGTTACTGCAATTTGGGGTGCGTCAGGTGTACGAATCCAGATCTTCTTTGGTACGTTTTTCATTAGTTTATGAATTTCTTGAATCGTTCCTGATGCCAGTAAACGACCAGTCATCGTAAGCAGAAAACTGTCACAGATAGATTCTAACTCATGGAGGATATGGCTAGAAATCAGTAAGCCACGTCCTTCTTCTACCCAATTGGTAAGTATTGTCGTCAGCTCGAACCGTGCAATTGGATCTAGCCCAGCGAACGGTTCATCCAGCAGGAGTAACTCAGGTTCATGGGCAATCGCCTGAGCAATTTTGCAACGTTGCTTCATACCCCGAGAATATTGATCGATTCCGCGTTCACGATCCGTTCCGGAGAGTCCTACTCGATCTAAAGCCTTATGGGCCATGTCCACAGCTACTTTATGACGGAATCCGAGCATTTCCGTATATAACGTTACCCATTCCAATCCCGTAGTTTTGGTTTGCAAAATATCTAAAGCACTAGAAAAGCCAATCCGTTTCATGAGGACATTGTTTTTCCATGGCCTTTCTCCCAAAACTTCAACTTGACCAACAGTTGGTTTCAATTGACCTGTAATCAGATTTAGTAGAGTTGTTTTTCCAGATCCATTGGGACCTAAGAGGCCATAAGCTCCTTTGGGTAAGTCCACGCTCATATCGTTAACACCAATGACGATGCCGTACAGCTTTGTGAGGTTTGAGATTTTAAGCATGGTGCAGAATCTGGCTTATACTCGGATAGGTGAAGTAATTCTCCGGCGGAGTATTGCTAGACAAATAATACAGACTATTCCTACGACTAAGAACGATACATCAATATTACCGACTTCTCTATCAATACCAAAAACAGACGATTGTAAGTTTTCCAGTGTTTTCATGGGGGACAGCCAACTCCAATTTCCAGCCTGTCGAGCTTCGGCTTCAAATAAGCTTTTAGAAAACGTATTTGCTGAATCGTTTGCGTTCATGGTCACTCTAAACTCAGTTTCCATCCATGTAAGTAACTCGTACCCCAATTGTCCGAGAATCCAGATAGAAAACCATCCAAAGGAAGCAAGACGACTCTCACGCGTAAGTGAACTTAACATCAATGCAAACAAAGTTGTTGGAATGCACAGGATCATACTTGCGATGATTATTTTTATGGGCAAAGTCCAGGTAACATATAAAACCGAAATGTCTGGCGATAATGAAATACCTACGATGTAAAGTAGCAATGCCGGCATCGTGGTTAATCCCGCCAGAAAAGTCCAAACGATTGCACATTTTCCAAGAAGATATTGGGACGGTGCGATAGGTCGAGAGTAATACAGCAGGAAGGAACGATTCTTCATGTCCCGACTTATCAACTTAGGAGCGATCATTCCAATTAAGATGATTACCGAGAAAGCTTGTGGAAGGCCAAGGAAAAGAAATAGTACTTCTGACCATAACGCCGGTCTTAGATAATCAACAAGTTCTGCAAATTCGATCACTTCACTGTTGTTTAAATCGTAGTCGAGAAGTTCTTTGGCAACAGTTTGGGCATAGGTCATTTTTTCCATTGAAAGCTTGTAACGCGGCACCGCAGGGCCTCTTCGATTAAGCTGAATGGAGCGGCGTAATGTGTTTAAATTCTTATTGTTAAGGAAGGTCAATGCTGCCCGCAGTTGTTGGTCAGACATATTGGAGATGAATTGAAGATCTTTGACCTCGAAGTCGATCCCCGATCTCATGAATTGTCTAACGCCTTTGCTCGAAGGGACGTTACCTAATTCCTCCTTACCACTTTCAAGGAAGTTCGAGAATAGATCGTTTACTCCGTTAGCCAGCTTAGAAATCTGAGTTAACTCCATCAAGTTTCTAATTTCTGGTCGTTGATAAACAAAGCCTGAGACGGCAAATCTTCCAATATTCGCGGGGAAATCATCCGAGTCGATATCTTGAATTGATTGTTCCACCATGAACAATATAAAGCCCATTACAAAAACTGGTATCCAGGCGGCAATAAAGATTCGCTGTAACCATTTGCTACGCCAAGCAACACTTATGCCGAAGCTCGCAATAGTTTTCCATTGTCCACTATTGTTCTTAGGTTCTAGTCGCCACTGGCGGTAACCTAGATTATTGATTCCCACTTTGCACTCCCTGAACAATTTGGAGGAAGACATCCTCCATGCTCACTTTTGCCGGAACCACACTTTGGATACCAACTTTTGCTGTTTGAGCCCATTGCCATATCATGGTTTCATCGATACCGTTTGAGGATTGGAGCGTAATAACCCCGATAGGGCTTACCGATGTGGTTAGGCCGTTAAGCTCGGCGATTTCAATAAAATGATCCGAATTTCCGGCTAAAACAATTTGATATGAAGGAGTACGCGGCCGACGAAGGTTTTCTACAGTTTCCACGACGGGAATCGTTCCGTCGACTAATACGGCTGCATAATCACAGACTTGTTGGACGTCTTTGAGAATATGTGTACAGATTATTACCGACATATCGGTACGTTTACCAAGTAAATCAATTCGTTTAAGCATCGCTAGCCGTTCTTCGGGATCTAGACCACTTGTAGGCTCATCTAAGATCAGCAATTGAGGAGAATGAACGATAGCCTGCGCGAACTTCAGCTTTTGTCGCATCCCGGTCGAATAGGTTTCCACTTGCCGGTAACGTTCTTGTCCGGTACCACAAAAATCTAAAACTTCGTGAGCTCTTTGAAGAGAGTGTAGTGGAGGATAACCGGTCAATTGTGCTGCGAGTTGCACCATCTCGACTCCGGCAATCCCTTCGATGAAACAATCATCTTCAGGCATGTAACCGATGTTACGACGAATCAAGCGATAGTTTTTGGGAGTAACATTGTAGTCAAGTATCCGTGCCTGCCCTTCTGTTAGTGCAGCCAGTCCCAGAAGTGTTTTGATGAGGGTACTCTTACCGGCCCCATTAGGTCCTAGCAGTCCAATAACACCTGTCGGTATTTCTGCGGTGATGTTATCGAGCGCCAGGAAACTCCCGTAACGTTTGGTGACGTTTTGTAGCGAAATGAGAGATTCGGAGGAGTTTGACATTACGATGAAATCTTAGACTGCTTAAACGGCATCGAGAGGAAGAGTAGCAACAATTTACTGCTTACGTATCGAACCTAAGTATTATGAACTCGTAATGCCTTAGCCTCAACGAGAATGTGAGATTATATCGGCGAGAGCAGGTTTTTCGACCTACTCTAACTCCACTGTTCCTGTAGATATGATTTAGTCTTAGCTAGGTTGTAACGGGCTGCCCATGGTTGTTCCAGGAGCTGGCAGTGTACTTTGGCCTACCAGATATCCATCGATTGCACGAGCGGCACCTCGCCCTTCATTGATGGCCCAAACGACGAGAGACTGGCCACGACGGCAGTCGCCGGCAGCAAATAGTCCATCGACGCTCGTTTTAAACTCACCGTGATCCGCTTTGTAGTTGCTGCGTGGATCTGTTTCCACACCTTCTCCGAAGGCGTCCAGAATGTACTGTTCCGGACCCAGGAATCCCATCGCCAAAAGAACCAGGTCAGCCTCAATGATCTTTTCACTTCCTTCAACGCGGGAGAATGGAGGACCGTTTTCCACAGGTTTAGACCAGTCGACCTGAGCGACTTTAATCGCTTTGACATTGCCGTTGTCATCGGCAATGAATTCTACGGATTCGACGGAGTAATCCCGAGGGTCCTCGCCCCATTTGGCAGCCACTTCTTCGTGCCCGTAGTCTACGCGGTAAATGCGAGGCCACTGTGGCCATGGGTTATTGTCGGCACGACCTTCAGGCGGTCGAGGGACAATTTCGAGATTGACGATACTGGTGGCACCATGACGAAGGGAGGTTGCAATACAGTCAGTCCCTGTATCTCCTCCACCAATAACCACTACCTTTTTGCCTTCGGCTGAGATGAAATTACCATCTTCCAAATTGCTGTCCATCAGGCTCTTTGTATTGGCCGTAAGGAATTCCATCGCAAAGTGGATTCCGTTGAGTTCACGTCCCGGGATTGGCAGATTACGAGGATTGGTCGCACCGGTCGCCAGTAGGACGGCATCGTTGTTGTCCATGAGTTCTTTCGGGCAGACATCGACCCCAACGTTTGCGTTGGTGACGAACTTGACTCCCTCTTCTTCCATCAGCCCGACCCGTCGCAGGACATCGTTTTTCTCAAGCTTCATGTTGGGGATGCCGTACATGAGTAGCCCACCGATTCGGTCCGCTCGTTCATAGACAGTTACTTCATGGCCAACACTGTTTAATTGGTCAGCAGCTGCCAGACCGGCAGGTCCGGATCCAACAACGGCCACTTTCTTCCCCGTGCGGCTCTCAGGTGGTTCCGGTTTGATCCACCCATTGTCGAAGCCGCGATTAACGATCGTACTTTCGATATTCTTGATGGTGACCGGTGGATTGGTAATTCCCAAAACACAAGCACCTTCACATGGAGCAGGACAGACCCGCCCGGTGAACTCCGGAAAGTTATTCGTCTTCTGCAACCGCTCTAACGCTTCTTCCCAACGCCCTCGATACACAAGATCATTCCACTCGGGAATCAGATTGTCGATTGGACAGCCGGTCGTGGACTGACAAAACGGAACGCCGCAATCCATACAGCGAGCGCCCTGTGTTGCAAGGTGTTCATCGGATGGAGTGGTGTAGATTTCCTGATAATCGTCAATGCGTACCAGTGGCAGACGATAGGGAATCGTCTCACGTTGAAATTCTTTAAAACCAGTTGGTTTTCCCATTAGTATTTACCGTTTTGATTGTTATTTAATCCCTGTCTTCCAGGGAGGATTTGTTGTTAAATTCGACGAAGGCCAAGTATCCATTCGCCAGTTAATTGGTCTGAGCTGCTTGTTTCGCCTTTTGCTCTTCCAATACTCGCTTGTAGTCGGTGGGCATCACTTTAACCAACTGACTCAGGAAGTTATCCCAATCAGCTAAGATTGATTCCGCGACCGGCGATTGCGTGAAGGCTTGATGTTTTTCAATCAGTTCACGCACTTCGGCGATATCATCGGGGTCTTCAACTTTTTCAAGTTGGACCAATTCCAGATTACATTTCAGATTGAAATCACCTTCCCGATCCCAGACATAAGCGATCCCGCCGGACATGCCAGCAGCAAAGTTTCTCCCGGTCGGTCCAAGAATGACAGTGCGTCCACCTGTCATATATTCACAGCCGTGGTCACCAACGCCTTCGACGACCGTACGTGCACCGGAGTTTCTAACACAGAATCGTTCCGCTACCTGACCTCGGAAGAAGGCTTCACCGGAAGTGGCTCCATAGAGGCAGACGTTGCCACTGATGAAGTTTTCTTCGGCATTAAATGTACTGGACTCTGGAGGGTAAACTGCCAGACGACCGCCGGATAGTCCTTTGCCAACGTAGTCATTGGCGTCCCCTTCAATTTCCATAAAGATCCCCTGTGCCAGAAAGGCTCCAAAGCTTTGGCCGGCTGAACCATTGAACTTAATCCGGATGGTGTCTTCAGGCAGGTGGTTTCCTCCGATGGCTTTGACCAGAGTATGGCTGAGCATGGTTCCAACTGTCCGGTTGGTATTCACGATCGGTAGCTGAATATCAACCGCTTCCTGATTTTCGATGGCTGGCTTGGCCAATTCGATCAGTTGGTTATCCAAAGCATCTTCCAAACCATGATCCTGTGTAATCGTGCAAATCACGTCGACGTCATCATGGGGTTTAGGAGCAGGAGCAAGTACAGAGGATAGATCCAGTCCGTCGGCCTTCCAGTGATCGATCGCGGCTTTGGTTTCCAAACAGTCGACTCGGCCGACCATTTCATCAATCGTGCGGAAGCCCAGACTGGCCATGATTTGTCGAGCTTCTTCGGCTACCATGAACAGGTAATTCACTACATGTTCCGGTTTGCCGTTGAATTTATTGCGAAGCTCTGGGTCCTGAGTGGCGATTCCAACCGGGCAGGTATTGAGATGGCATTTACGCATCATAATACAGCCCAAAGTAATCAGTGGAGCAGTAGAGAACCCAAATTCTTCGGCTCCAAGTAAGGCAGCGATGGCTACGTCACGTCCGGTACGCAACCCCCCGTCTGTTTGCAACACGGTTCGGCTTCGCAGGTCATTCATAACCAGAGTTTGGTGCGTTTCGGCAATTCCTAACTCCCACGGGAGACCGGCGTGCTTAATACTGGTCAGTGGCGAGGCACCGGTACCACCATTGTGGCCGGAAATGAGAATATGATCGGCATGTGCTTTGGAAACCCCCGCGGCAATGGTACCGACACCGACTTCCGAGACAAGCTTCACGCTGATTCTGGCACTTGGATTAGAGTTTTTGAGGTCGTGAATTAACTGAGCCAGGTCTTCGATCGAATAAATGTCGTGGTGAGGAGGTGGGCTAATCAGTCCCACTCCTGGTGTCGAGTAGCGAATACGAGCGATGTTGTCGTCGACTTTTCGTCCCGGCAATTCACCTCCTTCTCCTGGCTTGGCTCCTTGTGAAATCTTGATCTGAATTTCGTCAGCATTGGCCAGATACCAGATCGTTACACCAAATCGACCGGAAGCGACCTGTTTAATTGCCGATCGTTTTGAGTCACCATTTTCCAGTGGGTTAAATCGTTCAGGATCTTCTCCCCCTTCTCCGGTGTTACTTTTTCCTCCCAGACGATTCATAGCGATTGCCAGAGTCTCGTGGGATTCGGCTGAAATCGAGCCAAAGCTCATCGCTCCGGTGACAAAGCGTTTCACAATTTCACTGGCGGGTTGAACTTCTTCCAGGTCTATCGCATCGCCATTGGCACCTGGTTTGAATTCAAGCAATCCACGTAAGGATGCTCGCTTACGCTCTTCGTTGTTGATGTGCTCGGCAAATTTCCAGTAATCGTCGCGGTTGTTTGTACGGGATGCTACCTGAAGGTTGGCGATGGAGACAGGATCCCAAGCGTGTCGCTCTCCTTCGGCTCGCCAGTGAAATTCACCCGGATTGGCAAGAATCGGTAACCCTTCTTCTTCACGTTCCGGGAATCCAAGGTTGTGACGGCGAACGGTTTCTGTTGCCAGTACGCTGAAATCAACGCCCTGAACCCGGCTGGCTGTGCCAACAAAACAGCGATCAACAACTTCGTCCTGAAGGCCAATGGCTTCAAAGATCTGAGCACCCTTATAAGATTGCAGAGTCGAAATTCCCATCTTCCCCATGACCTTGAGCATGCCTTTGGCGACTGCTTTTTTGTACAGGGCAACGACTTTGTCATCATCCACAATGTGGTCATTGAGCAAGTTATCTCGACGTGCCTGCCAAAGTGACTCGAATGCCAGATATGGATTAATGGCATCGATACCATAGCCGATCAAGAGGCAGTGGTGATGGACTTCGCGTGCTTCACCAGACTCAAGGACAAGCCCGATCTGAGTACGCTTTGCTTGTTTGACCAAGTGGTGATGGACAGCTCCGGTTGCCAGAAGCGAACTAACTGGAATGCGGTCGCCACTGACGTTGCGGTCAGAGAGAACAGCGATGCTGTAGCCGTCGGCAATCGCTTGCTCGACTTCCTGACAAATACGGTTTAAGGCAGGGGCGAGACCATCGGCTCCTTCACTGCGAGGGTACGTGATGTCAATCTTTCTGGACTTCCATCCGCGATGGTCCATGTTTGAAATCGCATCCAACTCTTCATTGGTGAGGATCGGATGTGGAATGAGCAGGCGGTTGGCATGTTCCGGAGTGGTTTCCACTAGATTTTTTTCCGGACCGATGTAACATTCGAGAGACATGATAATGCCTTCCCGAATCGAATCCACAGCAGGATTGGTGACCTGAGCAAACAGTTGTTTGAAGTAATCGTAGATCATTCGTGGCTGATCGCTGAGGCATGCCAGTGCTGCGTCATTACCCATTGAACCAACGGGATCCCGTTCCTGGTGTAGCATCGGGATTAGCATGAATTGCATCGTTTCCGTGGTATATCCGAATGTCTGCATCCGTGGTAGCAGATTGTCCGGCTGGAAAGACTTGAAGTCGGCCTGGGGAGCCAAATCAGAAATTTGAATTCGATGGTCTTTGAGCCACTGAGCATAGGGGTGACGTCCGGCAAATTCTTCCTTGAGTTCGGCATCTGGGATCAGACGACCTTCTTCAAAATCAACCAGGAACATTCGTCCTGGTTGCAGGCGTCCTTTGTATTTCACGTTGGCAGGATCGATCTTCAGTACACCCACTTCACTGGCCATGATCACACGATCATCGTGAGTCAGGTAAAAGCGGCTGGGGCGTAAACCATTTCGGTCAAGGATCGCTCCAATATATTTTCCGTCGGTGTACACGATCGATGCCGGACCGTCCCAAGGTTCCATCAGGCAACTGTGATATTCATAGAAAGCACGTTTGTTTTCGCTCATTGTGTCGTGCTTCTGCCAGGCTTCTGGAATCATCATCATGACGGCTTCCTGAAGCGTTCGTCCTGACATGAGAAGGAATTCCAGAGCATTGTCAAAGTTACCCGAGTCCGAGCAGTCAGCTTCAATGATCGGGAACAGTTTTTCTAGGTCATCTCCAAACTGGTTGGTTTCAATGACACCCTCACGGGCGGCCATCCAGTTGACGTTTCCACGCAAGGTATTGATCTCACCGTTATGGGCCATGAAACGGCAGGGTTGAGCTCGGTCCCAACTTGGAAAAGTATTGGTGGAGAATCGCGAGTGAATCATCGCCAGGTGAGTGGTATAGTCCTCACTTTGAAGATCATAGAAGAACGGGACAACCTGATACGTCGTCATCATTCCCTTATAGATCATGACTTTTGAGGAAAGCGAGCAAACGTAGAACAGCTTGGACTCGCTCATGGAGTCATTGTCGCGCAATACATGGCTTGCGCGTTTACGAATGATGTATAGTTGCCGCTCGAAATCCTCGTGCTCGACACCATCCGCTGCGGCAATGATCAAATGCTCAAAAACGGGCATTGCTGACAGAGCCGTGGGACCGATGTTGGCTCCGGTTGGATCGGTTGGAATCGTACGCCAGCCGACGAGTACCTGCCCTTGTTCTGTAATGATCTGCTCAACAGTTGCTTTACACTGAGCACGTTGATCATCATCTTGTGGCAGGAAGACGACACCAGCTCCAAAACGACCTTCCTCCGGAAGGTCTGCATTCAATTCATCTTTGGCAACTTTGCGCATGAAGTCATAAGGAAATCCAGTGAGCATTCCGGCACCGTCACCTGTATTGGCTTCACAGCCACAAGCGCCACGATGCTCCATATTCATCATGATTTCGTTGGCATCCAACACGATCTGATGACTACGTTGGCCTTTGATGTGGGCAACAAAACCGACACCACAAGCGTCTTTTTCAAAGGCTGGGTCGTATAAACCTTGCTTTTCAGGTAATCCAAACTTGGCAATGTTATTCATATTCTTGTTTCTACTTCTCGATTCAGGTCTGCATTACTTTGCAGATGGTACAAATCCGGAACGGACTTCCGTATTTGTTTGTAAGGTTTGGGAAGTGGCATGCATTGCTGATGGTGCTTGCACATCTTCGATTAAAAGTTCGATAAAGCTTTCGGTGTTTTTACCGAGCTTAATATTGTCGCGGTGAATGATTCCCACAGGTCGAACCAATGAATTGTCACTCACCGTAACGGCAGTTAAAGTCCCCGCAGAGACTTCACGTTGAACGTGAGCTTGTGGCAAAATGCTGAACCCGGCATTGATTTCAATGGCACGCTTTAACGTCTCAATATTGTCAAATTCCATGACAACGTTTGGGGTCGCATTGGCATTCGCCAGCACGCGGTTGATTTCCTGCCCAATCCGTAAGTTCTGATCAAAACCGACCATATCGAATCCATTCAGATCATTCAGGGATACTTCGTGGTCACTTGCCAGTGGATGATCCGGAGAGATTACGATGGACATTTTTTCTTCACGCCAGGGAATCACGGCGACCGAGTTAGTCGCAGTAGGGTAACTCAATAGTCCCAGATCTGCATCGCCCGACTTCACCAGATTGTAAACTTCGCTGGGGTGATGATATTCAAGCTGCACATTGATCTGCGGATTCAGCTCCGTAAACCGTTGTACAAACTGCTTCATATAGCTCAGCCCGACCGAATAGATTGACGCTACTCTGACAGTATCAGATGAATGACTGTGAAGATTGCTGAGCCTGGACTCAAGCTCCTCAAATTGGCGAACCAGTTTGACGCAATGGTCAAAACAGACTTTGCCTTCTTCTGTCATCACGAATGGGCGTTTGGACCGGTCCAAAAGCTTGACTCCGAAATGACTTTCTATCTGGTGTATGGTCTGGCTAGCAGCAGATTGTGTTATTCCGTTGTCGTCAGCGGCTTTCGAAAAGCTCTTCCGAGTGACAACGTCACAAAATACCTTTAATGCACGGATTTGCATGCTAAAACCAATATTCTCAATATTCTTGGATCAAATCACCTTCAGTACGGTGATCTAATTATTTAGTTATTAATATAAAGGCCTCTAATACTTATGGCCAATCATTCAAAATATCCCTGTATTTAAGTACCGTCAACGGGACATGGACCAGATTTAACAGAATACACACGGTTCTTTATTAGTAAAACTAATGGAGTTTGGCAAATACGCTGTATACTCGCGAATTCACGGTTTTCATTGAGTCATTTCTGTCATGGACACAGGCAAAAGCAGCCTAAAGACACGCTCTAGGGATTAAGAGCGAAGTAGATATGGAAACCGGTAAATCGAGCCGGTTATAAACAGGGTAAATAAGCGTCTTTGCTATAGGGGGGACGTATAAGAGGAAAACTGATACTTTCCTATTTTTGTGCAGGTTTCCGGTAGTCCAAAGGTGGTCTTTGCCCTGGGACCATTAAAGTCTTGTAGGGATGTCCACCAAGGCGTTGTCGGAGTTCTGCTTGAGCCGCCTGTATGATTTCCGGTGCTGTGTACAGGTCATAGGCTGTGGCGGCGATTACTCTTGCCGCCAGATTCATTCCCTTTCGGGCAATGGTTGTTCCGCCACTGGCGACAGCCTGCCAGCTGTGTCCCGGAGTTCCAGGTACGAAACAGGCCGTATTAAATCCGGTTGTCGGGACAACCCAGCTTACGTCGCCAACGTCAGTCGAACCCATACCAATCGTGCCACTGACATCCACGACTTCAGATATTGATGACAGTGGAATTGGAGCGTCTAGCGTATTCTGAATTCTAGCAGCGAATTTGACTTCGTCGTCATCCCACTGCAAAGTATTCAGGCCTCGTAGATTACGTAAGGTGATGTCGGCCAAAACGTTGTTTGGAAGGATTTCAACGATCCCACCCTGGAAGTTTATCTCTAGTTTGGTTTCTGTTGCTAACGCCCCGGCTTGAGCACATTTAACCAGTCGGGCATACAGGTCACGCACAACATCTGACTTCGGATGACGGATATAGTAGTAGACTTCCGCGAATTCCGGCACGACGTTCGGGGCTCCGCCTCCGGCGGTGATGACATGATGGATTCGTGTTCCGTCTGGAGTGTGTTCTCGGAGCAACTGAGCAGCAAAGTTGGTTAGCTCGACGGCATCCAGCGCACTACGGCCCAACTCCGGTGCACCGGCGGCGTGAGCTGCTTTACCATGGAATCGAAACTTGACGGCATTACGAGCAAGCGTGCTGCGGTCACCAGCTGAATTTACGCTACTCGGGTGCCAGTGCAACACGGTAGCGCAATCCTTAAACAGGCCCGCTTGAACCATGAAAACTTTAGCACTACCCCCTTCTTCGGCAGGGCAACCATAAAATCGTACGGTCCCTTTTAGCGTCCCAGCTTTAATCTGTTGTGCTATAGCGACGCAGGCTTCGGCCGATGCTACTCCAAACAGATGATGCCCGCAGCCATGACCATAATCCGTCTCGCTATCTTCCAATCGCGCTCGTTCAGCCGATGCCTGTTGGTTCAGCCCGGGTAATGCATCGAACTCGCCCAGCACTCCTATGACAGGTTCTCCTTCACCATACGTTGCGGTAAAGGCGGTTGGAATGCCGGCGACCTCTTGTTTGATTTTGAACCCTGCTGCTTTTAGATCCTCCGCCAATAGCTTACTACTTTTGACCTCCTGATAGCCTGGTTCTGCCCATTTCCAAATCTGCCGAGCTCGTTCCCAGGCCTGGTCGCTACGTGAATCAATGGTTTCAAACAGTTGTTCTTTTTGAGCTTCAGCACGGTCTTGCACCAGAAGGAAACAGGACAGGGCTACGAACAGAGAGATAACGCGAGGGAACATATCAGGGCCCAGTTGAAGGAAACGTTGATTCGTTTTGCTTCAGTATACCACTTGGTAGAATTGACGACTCAGTCAAACCGATCAGACAGCGATTGGCAGTCGACCTACTGTAATTGTCCGTTGTCAAAAGGTAGATTGAATATTGGTGATCGCATGGCCCCAGAGTGCACTTGGGTATAATAAGACCCGTTTCAGAGTGCGTATTCATGAATTGACAGGAATAAAACAGTGTTAGCAGCTGAGATATACGGTGAAAAGCAAATTCGCATGATTGACGTTGAAGAACCTACGCTTCAGGGAAGCGACGGGGGAGACATCATCTTTCAGCCTGAACTGGCGTGCCTTTGCGGTTCCGACCTATTGTACTTTGAAGCGGACAATCCGGCTTATAAGCCGGAGATCGGTCATTCGTTACATGAGATGATTGGAACGGTGGTTGATACCAACGGAAGTAGGTTCCAGATTGGTGAGCAGGTGTTATGCGTTCCCTATAAACAAATGGGACTCCAAGAACGGTTTATATGCACGGAAAAACAGGCGATCTCAGTGGATACTCGGCCCGACCTTCGGGAAGCTCTGTTGGCACAACCGCTGGGCACCGTTCTATTTGCAACGCGGCGCCTGCCGAATCTACTAGGACTCAATGTGGCTGTCATTGGTCAGGGCCCTATGGGACAGTTGTGGAATTGTACTCTGAAACAACTCGGTGCAAGACAAATCGTCGGAGTCGATCTCAATGCGGAACGCCTCAAGGTATCGCCTCAAATGGGAGCCACCGATACATTGCAGGTCAGTGCCGACCAGACGGACGAAGACATCTCAGCAGAAATTCAAAAAGTGTTGGGAGGTCAACGACCTGATCTAGTCATTGAATGTGTCGGGCACCGAGAGCAGGTTGTCAACCTTTGTTTGGAAATCTGCAAAGAGCATGGCAGTGTGTTTTTCTTTGGTGTTCCAACGCAGGCCTTACAGCAAATCAGTCTTTTCAAGTTGTTTTGGAAGAATATTACGCTGTACGCGAGTGTGGTCCCCGACTTCGAAATCGACTTCCCCTTAGCTATGCGATGGATTGCAGAAGGACGTGTTGATGTCGCTCCAATCATCACACATCATATGAAGTTGGCTGATATTCAGGAAGCGTTTGATGTATTCAGTCAGCGTCAGGATGGAGCCTTAAAGGTATTTCTGGACTTTCCAGCCCGAGGATAGTTTGCCTCTTCGATGAATCACCAAAAAAAGCTTCGACCTTCCGGCCGAAGCTTTTTTATATGGACTCAGCTTATATGAGTTAAGGTGAGCTTAGGTTAACCATCAATACCGTTCGGGAGAAAGTACTCGGGTTCCTGAGTTTCGACCCATTTAATATTGCAGCCAATACTAGGTGTTTGTTGTTCTGCAACACTTTGCCCTGACAACACGGCATCTAATGCTGCTCGTAAATCCGATCCGGTTACGGGGATTTCGTTACCTGGACGGCTGGCATCGAGTTGTCCGCGGTACACCAATTTTTGCTCGCCATCGAATAAGAAGAAGTCTGGTGTGCAGGCTGCTTTGTACGCTTTGGCCACGGCCTGATCTTCATCGAAGAGATAGGGGAAAACATATCCGCGGTTTTCTGCTTCATGCACCATTTGTTCTGGTGAGTCTTCTGGGTATTTGGTGGAGTCGTTACTGCTGATCGCAACGATTCCTGCGCCTTGCGACTGATATTCGCGTCCGAGTGCTGCTAACTCATCAGCAATGTGTTTAACAAACGGGCAGTGATTGCAGATGAACATCACGAGTAACGCGGGTTTGCCCGAGAAATCGGCAAGTGAAACGTTTTGACTATCGACATTGGTAAGAGAAAAATCCGGGGCTTGTGTGCCCAGCGGGAGCATTGTACTAGCAGTTTTTACCACGGTGAAAATCCTGTATTAGCTTGAGTGGAAGAAGACTCATATCCGAGTCTTAATTGATCAATACAGTGATTCTATTCTTTTGGAATCTCTACGACAAACCGGGTGATCCCAATTCGCAATTCATCTCCGGACTCAATTGTCGTCTCGTTGATCTGCGATTCGTTAACGTAGGTGCCGTGTTTTGATCCCAGATCCCGAATGATCAACGTGCCATCGGTAACGTCGATTTCACAATGGTTACGGCTTAGCCATCGATCGTCTAATTGAATATCGGCTGAGTCACTTCGTCCCAGACGGACGGGATACTTCTGAATGCGCAGCGGGCGATCCAATTCGGTGGAGGCAGGAACCAGCAGTGCTGGGAAATTAATTGGGTAGGTGGGTTTCATGAGTGCCCGTGGGGTGGGGTGTCGCGTCGTCCTGACTTTGGTCGTGATTACTTCATATAATCAACGTCGCAAATGCGCACTCGTAGGTGGGACTGTTCAAACTATTCTCTTGCGACTCTTGAGTCAATAACCAAGGCGCTGTTTTCAAGTAGCTTCCAAGCGTTCATTCAATGCCGCCGTTTGCATTCACCCTCTCAGGTTCAACGGCAGGAGTGCTTAGGCCAGTAATTTATCAACGACATGGCCATGGACGTCGGTGAGCCGGAAGTCCCGACCCTGAAACTGAAACGTCATGTGTTCATGATTTATACCTAACAGGTGTAGCATGGTAGCGTGCAGGTCGTGTACCGAAACCACGTCTTCCACGGCGTTATAACCGAGATCGTCAGTGGCTCCCACGGTCGTGCCAGGTTTAATGCCACCGCCGGCCAGAAAGATCGAATACCCTTTAATGTGATGATCACGGCCATTCCCTTGTGCCATTGGAGTTCTTCCAAACTCGCTGGCGAACACTATGAGTGTGTCGTCAAACATGTCACGTTGTTTGAGGTCTTTGATCAATGCCGTGATTCCCTGGTCGATAAGTTTTGCCGTATTCTGACTCGCTCCTTTCACGTTTCCGTGGTGATCCCATCCGCGATGATAGAGTTGAATAAACCGGCATCCGCGTTCCGCCAGTCGTCGGGCCAGCAGGCAGTTGGCAGCAAAAGTTCCGTCTGCTCCTTTCGTGCCATAAAGATCCATGGTCGCCTGAGTTTCGTCACTGGTATCCATCAAACCGGGCACGCTGGCCTGCATTCGGAAGGCCATTTCATACTGACTGATGCGAGTGGTGATTTCCGGATCGTTGACAACCTCACCTCGAATCTGATTCAGCTGCTGAACAGCTTTG
This sequence comes from Rhodopirellula sp., assembly GCA_002701385.1. Lineage (GTDB taxonomy): Bacteria > Planctomycetota > Planctomycetia > Pirellulales > Pirellulaceae > UBA721. The sequence goes on from NZVD01000079.1 coordinate 50,120, forward strand.
ACGATGTCGGCCTGTCCATTCCGATCCACTCCCGGAGGATTGTTTACGTACAGGACTGGGTCGCCCTGGCTGTGGAAATGCACACCTTGAAAGCGACTTGGTAAAAAGCCACTATGCCATTGCCGTGAAGCAATCGGTTGATCCTGTCCACCACCGGAGGAAGTCAGCACGACAAACCCTGGGAGATTTTCTGTCTCGGCGCCCAGTCCATAGGTAAGCCAGGAACCCATTGATGGTCGGCCACTTATCGTTGTGCCGGTGTTCATAAATGTATGAGCCGGGTCGTGATTGATCGCTTCGGTCTTAAGCGACCGGACAATGGCAATATCATCTGCCACACTTCCCAGGTGCTCCCAGATCGCTGACAGTTCATTTCCTGATTCACCATGCTTTTTAAATTCATGTTGTCCGCCGAGACATTTCAATTCACGGTTTTGCAATTGAGCAATGGGTTGACCTTTGGTGTAGGATTCAGGCATTGCCTGCCCGTCCAATTCACGCAGTTTGGGCTTGTTATCGAAAGTCTCTAAGTGGCTCATGCCACCTGCCATCGTTAAAAAGATAACTCGTTTCGCCTTGGCTTCCCGATGTAATTGACCATTGAGGATGCCCGGCCAACGAGGAACTTTCACCTCGGTATCAGCAGCCTGTGTCTGATTCATGAGAGAAGCAAGCGCATAGACACCGATGCCCTGTGCACCGTGGCCTAGAAAACAACGACGGTTTAATGAAAATGAGTTATTAGCCATTGGAATCATCTCCGGATGGTCATGCCGTAAAGACTTTAGTTTCGGGTAATGGTTTCATGAAGATTGAGAATAATACGAGCGATGGATGTCCAGGCAGCCAATTCGCTCTTATCCAGATTCTCCGGTACAGCTCGACGTCCTACGCTTAAGTACTCATCTGCAGCCTGTGTGTTTGCTTTATATAATTCCACGTGCTTTGAAAGGACGTTTAGCAAGACATTGGCTTCATTTGGATTAACGTTTCGTGATAAAGCTGATTGATAGGCCCAGTTCAGGCGGCTGGACTCATTTGCTCCACCTTCCAGCAAGATCCGTTCAGCAAAGGCACGGGCTGCTTCCACATAGGTGGGATCATTGAGTAATACCAAGGCCTGCTGTGGGGTATTGGAACGAGGACGACTCACCGTGCATTCTTCACGGCTGGGAGCATCAAAAGCTAACAGCGACGGATGAAGGAACATGCGTTGCCAGTGAGTATAAAGTCCTCGACGATATATTTCGTTGCCACCGGACAACTGCCAGGTCCGTTTGGGGAAATTCATATGCTTCCAGTATCCTGCGGGCTGATAGGGTTTTACGCTTATTCCTCCCACTTCGGCATTAAGCAAACCGCTGATCGAGAGTGCTGTGTCCCGGATCATTTCCGCTTCCAGACGGAATTGAGACTGCCGAGCATATTTGTGATTGTATGGGTCTAAGGCAGCTAATTTTTCAGTCAATCCTGAAGATTGCTGGTAGGTATTGGAGGAGACAATCAGGCTGACAATATGCTTTACATCCCAGCCGCTCTCTACAAATTCAACAGCCAACCAGTCCAGTAATTCGGGGTGAGTCGGACGCGTTCCCTGTGCACCGATGTCGTCGAGAGGTTCTGCCAGGCCGTGACCAAAGAAGACTTTCCACAAGCGATTGACCAACACTCTGGAAGTCAACGGGTTATCCGGATCAACCATCCAGTTCGCGAGGTCCAGTCGGTTAGGTCGACGTCCTTCAATGGCAAGCGGTTTCATGAATCCGGGGACAAGTGGAGAAGCCTCCGCACCCGAATCGTCCATCCAGTTTCCTCGTGGAAGTACTCGGATCATACGGGGTTCACGCGTGCGTGTCATGAGTGTCTTAGGAGCGGAATCATTGAGTTGCTTTAGTTGTTGTTGTAGTTGAGCAATTTCGTCTCGTTGTGGTTTTAATTCACTACTATTGTCACGGTAGTAATCCGACAGTTTGTTCTGTTCGGCATCGGCACGGTCTGCCAGAGGTTTCGCGACGATTGCTGCAACGTCTGCTGGAACACTACTATTGCTATGCGTGTAGTAGAAACCAGCGCCGCCTGCTCCCTGCGAGATTTTGAGCAGGATTTGGTTTTTACCTTCCAGCAGATCAACAACGACCTTTTCCTGATCGGCAGCAGGACCTCGGGAAACTTTATTGTTGAGGACTTCTTTTTGGTTTACCCAAACTCGAATTCCGTCATCACTTCCGAATTTCAGTTCGACCTTAGTTGCGGCCTTTACTGTCAGCGTTCTCAAGAGGTAGTGTGCTGCATTGGGAGTTTGATCCAACGCGTGGATGGTGCCGTCTGCGAATTCTTTTTCAGACCATTTTTTGTCGCCAATGGCAACGGTCAGATCAATGGCCTCCGCTTCGTTAACAAAAGACTTGTCATGAGCCTCGTCGAAGCTTGTCGCTGAAATAGGGCCGATGTACTGCCATTTGCCTGCAGTAATGCTTGTATCTGCTTGCTTTGCCAGTTCAGCTTCCCAGGCCTTACGAGTATCATTAAGTTCACGAGAGATAGCATTCAAAGCTCCTTGCTTGTCAGCAATGTCCTTTGTTTTGTTGGCAATCTGGTCAGCCAACATTCCTGCGATGACAGGGAAGGCAGGTGCATTACCGACCCCGACTTCATTGACGTCTGCAAAGAATGAGGCAAAGTTGTAGAAGTCCTGCGTGGTGAACGGATCATACTTATGATCGTGGCACTCAGCACAGCCCAAGGTGACTCCCAGAAAAATCGATGCCGTATTACGGACTCGATCTGCCGAGTATTTGGCTAGGTATTCCTTTGCCTGAGCCCCGCCTTCATCGGTAGTTTGCAGCAACATGTTGAACCCGGAAGCGACTTGCTGTTGGAGCGTGGCGTCTTTCATTAGATCCCCTCCTAATTGCTCTCGAACAAACTGATCGTAGGGTATGTTGGAGTTAAAGGCGTTGATAACGTAGTCACGATAAGGAGCAATTTGACGCGTTTTGTCCGCATGATAGCCATTACTGTCGGCATACCGAACGATATCCAGCCAGTACATTGCCAGCCGTTCACCGTATTGAGGTTTGTCTAGCATCCGTCGAATCAGATTGGCATAGGCATTGGGGTCTTTGTCGTTGACGAAGGTGGAAACTTCTTCGGTACTTGGTGGCAGTCCGAGTAAGTCAAAACTGAGTCGACGAATTAAGGTAACTCGGTCTGCGGCTGAACTCATATTGAGTCCTTCGCGGGAAAGTTCAGCCAATATAAAGTTATCAATGGAGTTGCTGGTCTTACTTTTGGGAGCTTGTGGTACTGCAGGGCGATTGGGAGCGGTCCAGGCCCAATGTTGTTTCCACTCTGCTCCCTGATCAATCCAGTTTTTTATGAGTTCAATTTGATCGTCTGTTAGCTTTTTACGAAAACCAGCCGGAGGCATCATTTCGTTTTCATCGGTGGATGAGATGCGTCGAAAGAGTTCGCTGGCACTGGATTTTCCCGGTGTTATTAGAGGAGTGTCGCGATCTGAGAAAACACTATCCTTGTCATCCAGACGCAATTCCGCTTCTCGTGTGTTTTGATCCGGACCGTGGCAGGCAAAGCAATTGTTAGACAGTATTGGACGAATGTCCCGATCAAAGTCCACTTCTTGCGCCTGTAGCAGCGAGCTTGAAAAGGCAGCGATATAAAGTCCAATGGAGACAGAGAGAATACGGCGAGTAATCATCTTCAATTACCAGATCTTGAATGTGGAGTTTAACCAGATTGATTTAGTAAGCTAGGGAGTTGAGGTAAAGTAATTCCCTGTTACTTGAAGGGTTATTATAGCTCACGAACGGGCATGCGTGTTAGGGAAGCCGAGTGGACTAGAGAGCTTCTGTGTGTCCGTCGGATTCATACACTCGCAAATGCTGATTGGCTTCAATGTCAATCAGTTTGGTTTCTTCACCGGAAGGCCACGCAATGGTGATGGAATCAACTTGTTGATGCTTCTGAAGACCTATGTGCACTTTTGCCTGAGCTTGCGACAGGAAGTTTACGACGGGGAAGAGTTCCCGTTGGACGGTCAAATCTCCAGCTTTGACGATGATTTTAGCCCCGATGCCAGCCGAATTACTTTGTTCACCCCGAAGTGAAATAGCCAGCCAGTTTGTTTTGGGGAAGTTGTTTTTATAGACAACCAGAGCGCCACCTCCGACCTGTCGCACAAACAACTCCGGCATGCCGTCTCGATCGATATCTGCACCAACTACCGTACGGGAATCTCCGCGGTTATCGCTGCCAGACAGATAGGAGATATCTAAGAAAGAGCCGTTGCGATCATTGAGAAAGCACCCGTTTCTTTCATAGGCACTGAGGTTCTCTTTGACGTTTGAAAACTTAAATGGATTACCCACCCAGAACTCGCCATTGTCTTCATCGACATCCCGTAGCTCGGGAACAGAGGCAGTGCAACTAAAAGGCTGTGACACGACAGCCAGCCAGACGCAACGTCAGCCATCCGACTTGTCTTCGGTGACACTTTGGAAGCCTACTGGAGCATAGATTTCCTGATAACCGTCACCGTTTAAGTCGATAGCTCCTGTTCCATAGGCCCAGCCGACATCATTGACTCCTACGTCTCGCCCAATGCGTACGAAGGTACCGTCTCCTTGATTGTGATAGAGTTCGTTACCCGACACGAATTCTTCGAGCTGTGTTTGGATGTCGTGTTCAAAGTCGTCATAGAGACCTGAACGGATATTGCCGACGATACGCTCTCCTGCTTTGGAGTACATATTAGCCAGATAGGGGTCACCAAATCCGTCGTTATCGATATCCGCAACCGTGATACCCATTGAAAATCCGCCATGAGACCCTGGGAGTTCAGCCAGCGTAAAGGTTCCGTCTCCGTTATTCAGGAAGTAATCGTTTTGTCCGAATTCACAGGCAGTCATGTAATCCGGCCAGGAATCACCATTGGCATCGAACCAAACAGCAGAGAACGCTCCGGTGCCTAATCCAATTGTCCCGGATGACTCGGTAACGTTTTCAAATTTGAAATTCCCAAGGTTTCGCCAGAGCCTGTTTTCGGAAGCTCGTTCCCCATCGGTTTCTGCATTTATCCAGCCATGTGCTCCTTCTTTGACAACCACTCCGACTTCCATAAAGTCCAACAGACCGTCTTTGTCAAAATCAACCAGTGTGATACTACCGAGTTGCTTGGCTAAGGGGACGTCAAATTCCTCTTCGGTCAGTTTTCTAAACTTTTTACCTGATTCATTGACGTACATGGCCTGCCCGATGATTAGGTCCTCAAAGGTGTCATTGTTGAAGTCAGCGACAACGGCTACTGGTTCTTTAATGAATCGCTGCAGACCGACTTGCATCGTCTGCTCCTCAAACTTCCCAGTCCCGTCACCTACGTAGAAGAATAGTCCATCCAGATCGGTTAACAAGAAGTCTGTATTACCGTCCTGATTGAAGTCATTAGCGAAAATTCCTCCGGTCACGAACGGACGCATCTGCCCTTCGGGGTAATCGTGTTTCCAGTTGTCACGCAGTCCTAAAGTGGTCATGCCTGTTTGGTTGGTAATATCCTGCATCAGGTAGTCATTGGAGTTTCCGTATTTCCCTTCGTAGGGCGAACAGCTCAGAATGTATTCCTTCAGGTCAGGTGTATCCTCTGAGATAGCTGCAATCCGACAGTTGAATTTGAGGGAAATGAAAGCAACTTTTCCCTGAGCGTCTTTTCCGGATAAGGATAATTTGAAACTTCCCTGCCAGGGTTCGTCGAACTTGCCGTGGGATTCCGGCATCATTTGCATGACCTTAAAGCCGGAACGCTCTAGAGTTTGAAATCGTTCACGCAATTCACGAATAGCTGCAACAAATTCCGATTTGTTCAAGCTGTCCTTAGGTGACTCGGAATTCCAATTTTTGAAATGTGCAAAGTCGAAATCGCTCTCTTTTCCGTTTTCCCAAACAAATAATTGGCCTTCAAAATCCGGGGCAAAGAAGGTGCTGAACCGTTCCCAGTGTTCTTTTTCAATCGCTTGATTGATCTTAGGAAAAGCCAGGTCTCCTAATACAAATCCACCAAAATGCTCGACGTCCTGCAGGTACTTGGCATCTTCCTCAGAAATTGCCAGGGATTCCGTTTGTTCGGGGGTCGAAGAATCCTGAGAGGTGATAATGACTTCCGAATTTGTATTTGATTTGTTACCTGGATCGTCCGAATTACATCCTGAAATCAGGATGCCAAGAAAACAGACTATGAGTAAGCGTGAGGTAGACAAGATTAAAATCGGTGTTAAGGTATGGAACGCTATAATAGGTATATAACATTCAGCCTAATTAGGCCCGAGGAAAATACAATCTATTCTGACAAGCCGAGTTACTTGGAGGAATTACTTGGAGAGGTCGACACGATTTGAACCAGAGGTGTACTTTCTGTCCAAATGAGTGTAGCCACCATCGACGTAGTGAATTTGTCCGGTTGTATGCAGTGACCGTTGAGAACTGAGGAAGACCACCATGTCAGCAATCTCCTGGCTTGTAGTAAACCGTTGCCCCAAGGGGATAATGTCCTCGATTTGTCTTTTGGCTGCGGATGGATCTTCGGATTGCTCGATGAGTTCGGCGTAAAGGGGAGTCCATGTTTCCGCCGGTACGACGGTGTTTACACGGATATTGTCAGCGGCCAGATCTAAAGCCCATTCACGTGTCAGTCCGTTGATGCCACCTTTGGAAGCGGCGTAACCACTCGTGCCACCTTGCCCAGTTGCAGCGACCTTACTACTGATATTGATGATCGCTCCTTGCGATTGCTTTAACGCATCTAAGGCATAATGAGCCATTGCATAGTAGTGGATAAGATTTCTTTCTAACGATCCAATAAAGGCTTCGGGACCGTCCGAAAGTGAGATGCCATCATTGACACCGGCATTGTTAACGAGCACATCGATGCGGCCAAAAACATTCAGTGTCTTTTCCACTGCCTGCTTGCAGGCGTCGAGGTTAGTCAGGTCTCCCTGAATAAACAGACATTGTTGCCCCTGGGCAGCATATTCAGCCTCTAAGGCTTCTCCTTCGGCCGTCGAGCGATTGATATTGGCGACTCTGGCACCTTCTGCCATGAAGGTACGAGTAATGGCTTCGCCAATTCCCTTCGAACCACCGGTAATAAGAACAACTTTACCCTCTAATCCTAGATCCATTTCAATTCCTCTTATTTCGCGTCAATGTCGATCCCTAGATTATCGTTATTGAATTCAAATCCATTTCCGTCAATATCCACAAATATCGGATTGGCAACGGCTGCAGGTTCAAGAACGCCCCAACGGTCTCCTTGAACCGGGCCCATCTCCAACCCCTCTCTGAGGGTGGCCACGATAATATGAGTGTCTTCGGTTAATGACAGTTCGAACGTTTCACTAAATCGGGTTACCGAAGTTGCTGGAAACATTTTTGCGTTGTTACGCCGCGTGTAATTCAAATCGGAAGCCGTTCGTCCGTTAAGGAAGATCTGAACGCGATTAATGTCAAACCAGTTTGGACATTGCACACTGATATCCACTTTGACTTTACCACTCAGACTTACGAGATCATCACCGGGCCAGGCAAAGGCTCGCTTTTCCCCTCGGACTTTTACTTTAAGGAAGGGGCCATTGGTCATAACAATGTTGCCCTGTTTACAAGCCGAGACAATATTTCCGGTTTTGATACGGCCAGGATTATCGGTAGGCGACAGGATATAATTTCGCAGGTATCCGGAATCATGGTTGTTGTAATGGCAGTCAGAATTGACGACTCCAGGAATGCGGTAACCTTTATTCAGTAGCTGCATCCAATAGAACATGACTGGTTCACGGCTCTTGGCGGTTGGTGGTAATTCCTCCGGCACTTGGAATATAGACTGTGGAGGATGGACTTCCATGGTGTCCATATAGTTGAGCATTTCGCGAAAACCGCCGTCAGCTTGATTGTCGCGATCTTTGTCCCGCCAAATCTGCATGAGTGTGGGGTGATCTTCCTGCACAATTTTATTGGCGTCGTTATCCCACCGCTTGAGCTTCTTAATTTGAGTGACAGGATTGTCTTCGATGGTGGGGCCTCCGCCATCCTGAGTTCTGGGTTTATGAATCAGTGGAAATGCGTTTTGGTGATTTACAGGTAGCTCGCGACCGGTCAATTCCATCCCTGGCACTGTCCCCATTAAATGCTCTGCTTTGAGCTGTTTTAGGATCGGACTAAACGAATCGATGCGTTGGTGCTCGGTGGCTGGTGAATACTCGATATTTTCAGCCAGTAGTGTAAGGATTCTTCCAAACTGATCGGTTGTGTTATCACCCGATGGTGAACTGTGCGTGTGGAAATCAGCGCTGATCCATCCGTCTGAGTCGATGACCTGCTTCAGAGAAACATTAAGTTCTGTTGTTTCGCCTTCCTGAATGACGACATCTTGAACGGCGGCATTAAACTCCGGGCCGTGACTGATAAAGACTCGGTAACTACCTGGAAGTAGAGGATGATCCACTTTACCCCGGGTTGCGTAAAAGAGATTCTCTGCAAAAACCGCGTTTTGCTTCGGAGCAAAGTTGGGTGTGGCGGTATCTTTGAGTCCTTGAAATGAGAGTTTGGCATAGATGGGTCTTCCTTGACCATCGGTTACCTTGCCTTGCAGGTAGCCTGCCTGATTCAACTCAATACCCAGATTGAAGGCTTCACGCACATCCAATGCTAATTCTTGGGGCGGGCGACCTGCTGCATTGACGATTGCGGTGTACTTGCCTGGCTCCAGGGAAAATTGACAAAGGCCTTGGGTATTCGTTCGGATGTCTCCAATGGTTTCCTCTCCCTGTTTAATCGTGAGCAAGGCATTTCCAATGACTCCATCCTGATCAAAAGTTTTGAGCGAAACCTGAAATTGTGAGAATTTGTTGAGCGAGTTGAAGATACTCTTAAGTTCCAGTAGGCTTCCGGCCGGAATTAATTCTCTTAGAAATACCTCATGCTGCTTCGGTTCCAGCTCAAAACTGGAGTTTCCGTCGTTGGTTGGATATTCCAGTATTCGCCCCCCACTACCTGTTCGCTTGATCTCTCGTTCCTGTGTCCAGACTCCGTACGCTTGTCGAAACCACTGATCGTTGGCCCAAAATGAATTCTTGTTTCCGCCTAAAACAAATGGACTGTCCGCTCGGATGGAATCCTGCAGACGGAGCGTAATCGTTTCGTCAGAAGTGTTTGCATACTGAGTAATGACCCGTAGCGTCTGATCTCCGTCGGCAAGTGAATACACTAAGCGAGCCAGACTTCCGTCCTCATTCTTGAGACTGGTCATATGAATGGCGACGCCCTCACCGCCGTCGACGAGATTGATTGACTCAGGGTTTGTGAATGAGTACTGCTGTGCCGTTGGGTAGAAACAACCGAGCTGGTCGTTATTGGAGTCGTGGCGTGTTAGATCCAGTACACAGCCACCGACTTCCCGTATCGTCAGGTTGGCATTGCGAGTGGGAGTGGGGTTGGCGATAACAGCCGTCAGGATGTCATTTCGCAAAACGTAATCACCATAGATGGCATCCACTTCCTTTCCGGCAGGAATCAGTTCATCCCAGTTTGCCGGAGTGAGTTGATGGACTTCGGCCCCTGTAGCAGGGTGGTACAAAAATAGAGTCGCGATAATGGAGCAGAGCGTTACTATTCGCATATTAAATTTCTTTCAACAATGGGTGTGTTAATTGTTGCGTTCTTTTGCCAGAGTCCCCGGAGGAATGCGGCCCCAGTAGTTGAGGTTCTTTCGATCGTTTTCCTGTTGTGGTCCAGGTGTACTACGACCATTGGCGAATTGGGTATTCATCAGAGCGAACATCTTTTGGACGATTTCAGGATGCTTTAATGCCAGGTCATGTTGTTCTTCTAAATCATCCTTCAGATTGAATAACTGGACAAAGGGAGCTTCCAATAACTGATCTCTGGTAGGTTGCTTCCCAAATTCCTTCACTGCGGCAGCCCAGGCGTCCATCGGTTTGGGGACATTACCATAGACTCCCACTGCACCGCTGCCTGGGCAAAGACAGAGTTTCCAGTCACCCATTCGGTAAGCCCATCCATGCGTCCCCTGAATTTGAAGATTCGTCCTGATGGCGTCGCCTTGAGGATTACTCAGAAGAGGTAGATAGCTAATGGAATCGACTGCCTGATCGGTTGATAATTCGGAATCAGTAATGTCCGCGACTGTGGCTAACAGATCGTTGAGTCCGATCAGTCGGTCACAAGTTGTTCCGGGTTTGATTTGTTTGGGCCATTTAATCAGGAAGGGGATGCGAGTCCCTCCTTCGTAGACAGAAAACTTGTAGCCGCGAAGTGGACCAGCCGGATAATGTCCTTGGGCTTCGAGTCCTTTGACATTGTCGTAGGTTGCTTTCAGGATATTACCTGCATAGGGAGCAGGGCCATGATCTGAGGTGAAGATGACGATGGTGTTGTGGTCTAAGCCATGTTTTTTCAGAGCATTCAAGGTAGAGACGATGCAATGATCCGTCTCATAGACAAAGTCTCCGTAGACACCAATGTCCGTCTTCCCCTGAAAGTCAGGATGAGGGCTTGTGGGTGTGTGGGGAGAGGTCAGTGCGAAGTAGAGAAAGAAGGGGTTACCGGACTTCGCCGCTTTAGCATTGCGGGCAATGAACTGATTGACTTCACCCCGGAAGGTTTGCAACACTTCGTAATCTTCGAAATGTTCTTCGGTGGGACCAACACGGTTAAACGCACTCCAGCCACGTTGTTTGTTGACTCTCCCCAAAAAACTCTGATTACGTAAATAGACATACGGATACATGTCGAGTGAACCGGGAAGAATGAAACTGTAATCAAATCCATGATCGTTTGGCCCGGCTTTTACCGGCTTGGCATAGTCCACGTTACCGATTGTCTGCGTCTTGCCGTCGGTGGTTACCATCTTTAGCCCGAGGTGCCATTTACCGATATAGCCGGTTTGATATCCAGCATCATTTAATAGATGTGCCAACGTATGATGCCCAGGTGTAAATCGCGGAGCGATAAATCCCCAGGGGCCGCTGCCAGACTGCCCTTCAATGCGCCAAGGATATCGACCGGTCATAATCGCTAGTCGACTAGGGACACAAACCGAGGCAATGGAGTGTGCATCGGTGAATCGCATTCCTTCTTTAGCAAGTTGCGTCATCCCGGGTGTGGGGACTTTACTTCGTTCCAGACCAAAAGGCGCGGCGTCACCATAGCCCAGGTCATCTGCCATGATGTAAATGATGTTAGGTCTGTCAGTGTCGGCTTTAATCGCAGGCGCAATGACAGCCGGCATGGTCAGGCATGTAATAACAGCGATGAATCTCTTATAGGTCATGTTGTCGTCGCGTGGGTCATGAGGAGCTGATTTCGCAAAGTGCTTATCGTTTATCGTACACATTTGATGAGTGACCTATGAAGTATTTGTGAGGTACGAATACTAAATTCACTCTTCGCCCTCCCATCTTGTAGAATGAAAAGTTCAATTTTGTTAACCAACGTTGTTTACAGGAAAGTCCAGACATCATGGCGAAGATTGTAGTAACCGACTACACATTTGAGGACCTTGCTCCAGAACGAGCAATTATCGAGGCTGCAGGGCACGAACTGATTGGTGCAAAATGCGAGACGCAACAGGAACTAGTTGAATTATGTGGCGATGCAGATGTTGTGATCACACAATTCGCTCAGGTGGATTCCACGGTGGTGGAGGCAATGCAATCAGCCAAGGCCATCGTCAGGTATGGCATAGGCTATGACAATGTTGCCTTTGAAGCAGCGGCTCAACGAGGGATTCCTGTTTGCAATATCCCTGATTACTGCATCGATGAAGTCGCGGATCATACTCTGGCTTTTATACTTGGCGTTACCAGAGATGTGCGAGCCAATAATGCATTGATTGCCGAAGGAAGTTGGGGGCTGGCTAATGGTGTTTCCACCATGGTGGCATTGAGCGATCTGACGATCGGTGTCATCGGTTTGGGGCGTATTGGCAGAGAGGTTGTTGCGAGACTACAGCCATTCAAATGCAGGATTGTTGCTGCCGATCCGATCGTCACACAACAACAGGCTCTGGAATTGGGCTGTGAATTGGTATCGCAAGAAGAAGTGTTTGCTCAGGCAGATTTACTAACTCTGCATTGTCCGTCCCTGGAGTCAACCAAGAATATGGTGAATGCTGCATCCCTGTCGACCATGAAGCAGGGAGCCATGATTGTGAATGTTGGCCGTGGAGATTTGATTGATCTGGAGGCCCTTGTCGCGGCACTGGATTCCGGGCAAATCCTTACGGCCGGATTGGACGTTTTCAGTACAGAACCACTGCCAAGCGACCATCCCGTTCGGAATATGAAAAATGTTCTGGTCTCGTCTCATGTCGCTTCGGTCAGTCCTAAAGCGATCAAGAAACTCCGGGAGTCGGTAGCTGAAATTGCTCTCGCTGCGATATCAGGCGATGAATTACCTAATGTGGTGAATGGCGTAAATTGAAATGGCCGTTGATATTACACCTATGACGATCGACGTTCCGGATAGTGTCTTGCAGGATTTGCAAACACGTTTGGAAATGACTCGGTTTCCAAATCAGGTTTCGGGTACCGGTTGGGAGCGAGGTGTTGACCTTGATTACATGAAAGAGTTGGTGGATTACTGGCTGCATGAATATGACTGGCGTGAACAGGAACGACGCCTAAATGCATTCCAGCATTTCAAGGCAGACGTTGAGGGCCTGGGAATTCACTTCATCAAGCAAGAAGGTAAGGGGCCTAACCCGATGCCGTTGTTCATGATGCACGGTTATCCATGGTCTTTTATTCTGCTGCTTAAAATACTCCCGATGTTGACGGATCCTGAGAGTTTTGGGGGGGATCCGGAAGATGCATTTACCGTCGTGATCCCGTCCATTATTGGCTATGGATTTTCGGACTACCCGGATCAACAGGGGTTTGGGTTTCAGCATCATCCTGAAAAGTATGACAAACTCATGACGGAAGGCCTGGGATTTGAGAAATACGGAATTGAAGGGGGTGACTGGGGTGGTTTTATTACGGCGCCTTACGGATTTCATCACCCAGAGAATCTCACCGGTATTCATCTCAATTGTCTATTTCCTCGATTAGGGGATGAACGTCCTGAACAGGATAAAGATCCTGATTTTTTGCGTGGGTTGGGCATGAAGTGGGCACCTATCAAGCCGGAAGATCCGGAAATGCTACAGTACTGGAAAAATGTTGAACAGTATTGGATTGATGAAGGAGCTTATTGTCATCAGCAAATGACACGTCCCCAGACGCTGGCTATGGCCATGGCTGACTCGCCGGTCGGGTTGGCCGCCTGGATTATTGAAAAATGGAGGAACTGGTCGGGGTGGTATGAAGACTTCGAAGAGTTGTTTCCAAGGGACATGCTGATCACAAACGTCATGTTGTATTGGGTGACCAATTCGTTTTGGTCAGCTATTCGGCTTTACAGTGAATCCTATTACAACGGCTGGGAACTTCCTCCCGGACAACGCATTGAAGTTCCTACCGCGGTCGCTGCATACCCCCATGAACTGGCGCCGATCGTACGGAAACGAGCCGAGATGTATTACAACGTCGTGCATTACAACGACTATGACGCTGGTGGCCATTTTGCAATTCATGAACGTGCTGAAGAGATGGCCCGTGACTTGCGAGAATTTTTTAGACCCCTTCGAAACCAATAAGGCAATGACTTGTGAAAAGGTTGTAGTCATTAGCTTAGATAGATTGTGCTGGAGAGCAGAGTGAATCCTACATTTGATGAATTAAAATCGTATACCCAAACCGTCCTTCAGGCCGTGGATCTGTCAGAATCAGATGCAGCAGCGACGGCGGAAGTGTTGGTAACAACCGATGCCATGGGCGTCTTCACTCATGGGACGAAGTTGCTTAGCGGTTATGTGCGAAAATTGCAGGGAGGTGGCTATCGAATCAATGCTGCTCCGACCATTGAACGTCAGGGCCCAGGGTGGGCGATTGTCAATGGTGAGTCTGCGTTGGGGCAGGTTGGCAGTCAGTTTTGTATAGAACTGGCAATGGAAAAGGCCGCCAATGTCGGAGTTGCTTACATTGGCTTGAAGAACACCGGACATATTGGAGCGGCCGGATATTACACGCAAAAGGCTGCGCGTCAGGGTTTTATCGCAATGGTCACTGGTAACGACATTCCCAGCGTGGCTGCTCCTGGCTCGAAAGGACCGGTTCTGGGAAGTAATCCAATTGCTTATGGTGTTCCCGTTCCTGGTCGAGATCCGATTAATCTGGATATTGCCACAGCGGCTGTGGCTGGCGGTAAAGTATACGCGGCGCATCAACGCGGCGAAGTGATTCCCGAGAACTGGTTGATTGATGCAAATGGGAAGCCAACTTCAGACGGTAGCCTCTACCCGGCTAACGCTTCATTGGCTCCGATGGCAGGTCACAAAGGGTACGGCTTTGGCTTATGGTGCGAGATTCTATCCGGAGCCTTGCCTGGCGGTCACATGACCTGGGATGTAGGTAGTTGGATGTTTGATCCGACTGATACACCGTCCTATCACAATGCAGGCTTTATTGTCATGGACACCAAAGTCATTGCCGAACAAGACGATTATGCCCAGCGGATGAACAAGCTAATTGATGAAATTCACGGGGTCGAGACTGCCGAGGGCGTGGCACAGGTGATCCTTCCCGGGGAACGCGAATGGGCCAATGTTTCCAAAAGTCAGGAAACAGGGATCGATCTTCCGGCCGATGTTCGCGCGAAACTGACGGAAACACTGGAATTGGTATCAGAGGCTCCGACATGGTTGGCATGAGCCACATCGGTATGATTTCCGACATGCAGCATTAGAAACTGCTATTCTGAATTGATGTGATTGATGTAATGACAGCGAGATTAGAGAAATGCATATAAGACACTGGTTGGCAGCATGCTTGATTTTACTAGGGACTCACTCGGTACAGGCACAGTCTAAGTTTATTGACTGTTCCCTGTTGGTCGCTCCGGATTACCCAGCGACCTGGCCTACCGCTCCGTTTCCACGTTTTCAGATCATTCACCAACGGACGATTGGCCCTGACAGTGCCTATAACGTGGATGCGCTTGTCATCGATGGCAACACTGGTACGCAGCTAGATGTTCCGCCACATTCAGTGGCCAGACCAGATCTTAAACGTCCGAAGTCAGGCCCTTTTGGCTTGGCCTACACCGACAAAATTGAACCATGGCAGTTTGGTGGTGAAGCCTGTGTGATAGATGTCCGGGATTTACTAAATCAAGCTCCCAATGGAATTAGCCCACTCGTAAGTCGTGAACATGTTCAGCGATTTGAACAGCAGCATCGTCAATTGCGTTTTGGAGATGTTGCGTTATTTCGTAGTGACTATACCGACCGCTACTATCGCCCTTACCCACTTGGGCATCGATTTATCTCTGAAGTTCTGGATGGTAAGGCACCGGGATACCCNGATCCCGATCCGGATTGCATGGAGTTTTTAGCGACCAGAAATGTCATGACACTAGGGACAGACAGTGCCAGTATGGGGCCGTTGCCGAATTTAGCAGAGCCGACGCATTATGCAGGACTTAAGTATGGAATGATTTGGACCGAAAGTGCTACTAACCTGGGCCAGCTTCCTCCTACCGGGTCCTTCTATATCTTGCTTCATCCAAGGCATAAAGATGGAGCGTATGCTGAGGGACGAGCATTTGCAGTTGTTGGTGGTGACCTTCCGGCAAGATTGATCGATTCAGCAAAGAACAAACGGGCAATCGACTTGTCCCCTACTCTGGCTCAGGGTTATCCATTGACCGCTCCAGGCTTCTCCACGGGTCGGCATCGTCAACCGTATCTGGATGTGAATTTCTTGTATTCAGAATATTTAGATATGTGGCACCACACTCACATGATGGACAGTATGGCCGGCACGAATCTGGTACCGCCGTCTTATGCGTTACCTAAACCAGATACCAAAGTTCAGTATGCTCCTGAAATTCGCGGTTGGTTAGAAGAGTATGAACGTCAGTATGGGAAGCGAGGATTCAGTGACCTGACAACAGAAAAGGTCCCATTGGATTGGACTAGTGGTGAAGCACGCGTAATCAACGTTCGTGAGTTAGTGGGTTCAACGAAGAAAAAAAGCTGGCCGAATTCTCCAGAAATTACGGTAGACCGCATTAAAAAGTTCGAAGCCAAATATGGTGAACTCTCAGCGGGAGATGTCGTTATTTTCGAGACGGGGCATGTGGATAAATATTTCAAACCGGCGCCCGCTGATACAGGGGTTTGGATTGATCCGATCAAGGGGGATTCTGAAGGCTGGCCAGCGCCCGGGCCGGCAGCGATTGTCTACTTGAAAAGCAAAGGCATTCGTTGTGTCGCGACAGATGCTCCGGATTTAGGTGGAGTCAATGAAAAGCGAGCGTTAATGACCTACTGGGCTTTGGGAAGTCATGAAATGGTCGGCGTTGAGTTTTTAAATAACGTGCACAAGATTCCGGCAGGAGGATATTTCCTATTCGCTGCGATTAAAATTCGGGATTGTCATGGTGGGCCGGGACGAGCCATCGTCCTTCACTAGAATCAACCTTTACTAAAATAGATCCTGATTGGAAAACAGCTACCCAACTATGTCGCAAGATAACTCTCCTCACGAATCCACTCTGCCTAAGACAGCTCTACCTACCTGGTCTTATGGGGAATTAACTGAGCCTAAGCGTTTGGGGTGGAGCAATATAAAGGGTTTTATTGGCCCCGGTATTGTCATGTGTGGCATACAAATCGGTGGGGGAGAGTGGCTTTTGGGTCCGGAGATTACGGCCAAGTATGGCGGTAGCCTGATGTGGATTGCTACGATCGCCATCATTTGCCAGGTCTTCTATAACATGGAATGTGGTCGGTATGCACTCTATACCGGCGAGCCGGTATTCACGGGGTTTATGAGAAATAAGCCAGGCCCCAGTTTTTGGATTGGGACGTTTGCGTTATTCAATATCGGAGCTTTGATTCCCGCACTTTCCACGACCGCGGCTGCTGTCGTCGTCGCATTGTTTATCGGGGAGGTGCCAGGTAAGGAATACAATACGACATTATTACTGCTGTCCTATGCGTTGTTTGGATTGGTCGCCTTACCCGTACTGATCGGGGGGAAAATCTATAACACGCTAGAGAAGATCATGACACTCAAAGTGTTTGTGGTGTTGATCTTCTGCCTAATTATTGGCGTTGTGTTTGTTTCGGCATCTAACTGGGGACGAGTGTTCTCCGGATTCCTGGCATTCGGAAATGTGCCGGTTGAACGCGCGGAAGATGTGAATGAAAACGGAGTCTTGGATCCTGGGGAAGATTGGGATGGAGACGGTCATCTGGACATTTTGGAAACTCGGTTTTCGTTAGACGAGATTTATCCAAACGGAGTTGCTTATCAAGCATATGACAGCGATGGCGATGGCCGTTATGACATGATCATTAGCCCTTCTGAGGAAGGGGAAATTGAATTAGAGGGAGATTCGTCGCGTTACGAGATGCTGAAGACATTGGCATTTGAGCCAGAAGGAGAAAAGCAACTTCTTTATCCGTTAGAACACAAACAGACAGCCGACGGCGCTCAATTGTATTTGACCATGCCGCACGATTCTAATGCTCACTATCGACTTCATCTGACATCTGGCAAGAGTAGTAAGCACCTCTCATATATTGACGCGGATAATGATGGGCATTGGGATGGTGACAACGTTGATAATATTTTGACTTCACTCATTCAGGGTAAGGGTTTGCCTTTAATTACTCTTGCCAATATCGCCGTCCTGGGAGCCTTTGCCGGCTATGCAGGAGGTGGAGGGTTGAGCAATTCGACCTATAGTAACTTCGTTCGCGATAAAGGCTGGGGAATGGGGTCGCAGGTGGGTGCCATTCCAAGTGTGGTCGGTGGACGAGGAGTTTCGCTCAGCCACATTGGAAAAGTGTTTAAGATCAATGACGAAAATCTGGCTCGCTGGCGTGGTTGGTGGCGATATATTTTGACCGACCAGTTAATGATTTGGGGCCCCGGATGTTTCATGGGAATGGCATTGCCCGGATTAATCTCCATTGAGTTTTCACAGTACTCAGAATTCTTTTCAGATACAGAAGGCCTGTCTTGGGCTCAGGCATTAATTACCGCAGATGGCCTGAAGAACGCTCCAAACTTATACGGACTCAATCAGCTGTTTTGGGTACTGACCGTCCTTGTAGGGCTGATGGTATTACTGCCTAGCCAGATGTCGATCATTGATGATGTCTGCCGACGTTGGACGGATATTATTTGGTCGGGAGTGTCAGGTGTGCGGGAGAAGATGTCCGGGGATCAGGTCGGGAAAATCTACTATCGCATCATGATCGCTTACATTGTCTGGTCGCTCATTATGCAAACGGTGTTCCTGTACTTTTCGGATGCCAAAGGGATGGTACTGACTGTCGCGAACACCAATAACCTAGGACTCGGACTGACAGCGATTCTGGTGTTAATGAATAACCATCGATTTCTTCCTAAGGAAATACGACCGGGTTGGATTCACTCTTTAGGAGTAGCTGGATGTGCGGTTTTCTATTTGGGAATGACAGCATTGGTATTTGCCAGGACACCTGAAGTTCTGTGGTTTTTCGCACTCTTTGGCGTGTGGGTCCTGATTTGGTGGTGTTTTCTAAGGAAGAAGCCAACCTTAAATAACGAGGTATAGAAAGAAGTAAGTAATGAGTTCGATGTTTGATTTAACGGGCCGGGTTTCCTTGGTTTCCGGAGCGGCGAGTGGTATGGGAAAGGCAGTGGCTATGGCTGTTGCTGAAGCAGGATCTGATGTTGTCCTGGCGGATATCAACGAAGCCGGAGCAGAGGCTACCTCTCAGGAAATAGAGGCGTTGGGCCGACGGGCATTACCGGTCGTCTGTGATATATCCTCACCGGACGCAATCCGCGCCATGTTCGCTAAGATTGATGAAACGTTTGGGCAAGTTGATTTTGTTGCCAATATCGCAGGCGAAGCGGTGCGTAAGAAACCGGAATTGATTGAACTCGAAGAAGTCGAGTGGACCTGGCGAAATATCGTTTATGGCCGTTTTTGTATTTGCCAGGAAGCTGGTCGACGCATGCTGAAGCAGGGCCGCGGTAGTATCATCAATCTGGGATCGCTGGCAAGTATCACGGCATTGGGGCGTGGGCATATCGCTTATAGCATGGCCATGGGCGCGGTGGTGCAGATGACCCGCGAATTGAGTACGGAGTGGAGTGGTCGCGGAGTACGGGTTAATTCTGTTTTGCCGGCTCAGGTATTGAATCCCGGGTTGCAGGAACGCATTGATGCCGACCCTCGAATCAAAGATCGCTTTTTAAGCGGGATTCCCACCGGACGATTTGGAAGCTCTGACGATATCAAAGGATTGGCCGTATTCTTGGCATCCGATGCGTCGTCCTGGATTACCGGTACCTTGATTCCAATGGATGGTGGTAATCTGGCGATGAACGCCGGCGGAAGTGTGGGTACAGAAGTTTTTGCAGAATAACAAGAAAAGAAATAAGCAAATGGCGACGACATCAGTTGGAATCGACAAGGAAACAGGACTTTCACTCTACCGCACCATGCAGGTGATCCGGCAATGTGAAGAGCGGCTTGCTAAGTCACATCAGCAGGGTCTGGTACATGGTGCCTGTCACACATATGTGGGTGAAGAGGCTATTGCGACCGGAGTATTTGCTCATCTTCGTTTGGAAGATGTTGTTTTTAGTACGCATCGAGGTCATGGACACGCTCTGGCTAAAGGGCTGCATCCTCAGGAGTTGATCGCCGAACTCTATGGCCGTGAGGATGGTTGTAGTGGTGGACGTGGTGGCAGTATGCACTTGTTCAAGCCCGAAATTGGAATGATGGGAACCAGTGGAATTGTTGGTCCATGTATTCTTCATGCAACCGGTGGGGGGTACACCTTTAAGATTCAAGGCAAAGACAATGTCTCAGTTGCCTGCTTTGGAGACGGAGCGGTTAACAATGGCGCATTTCACGAAGGCCTGAATATGGCAAGCATTTGGAATTTGCCATGTATCTTTGTCTGTGAGAACAACCAGTTTGCGACAGAAGTTCCGTTCGATTATTCCAGCGGTATTCCTGATGTTGGCCGAAGGGCAGCCAATTATGGAATCCCAGGCTTTGAAGTGGATGGGAATGACGTTTTAGAAATCTACCGTATTGCGGGAGAAGCGGTGGAACGTGCTCGTAATGGAGAAGGCCCAACGCTGATTGAATGTAAGACCTATCGTACACGAGCTCATGCTGAGGGAATGGGAGACTTTACGTATCGGACACGTGAAGATGTGGCAGAGTGGAAACAGCGTTGTCCCATCGAGCGACTCGCAGAACGACTCGTCGAAGTAGGTCTTGTATCTGAAGACGAATTGAAAGCAACTGAGGCAGAGGTTGAATCGCTCATTGCCGAGTCTCATATCAATGCCGAATCGAGTCCCTATCCGGATGGCACAACAGCTACTGCACACGTCTATGATGAATCGGCAACGCCTGTTGCTCAGGATATCGACCCCGGAGATCGTATTCAGACGTTTGTCGGTGGGACCCACGAAGCATTAGACGCTGCGATGGAAGAAGATCCCAATATCTGGGTCATGGGCGAAGGAATTGGGGAACGGGGTGGTAACTTTATGACCACGATTGGGCTCTACGAAAAGTATGGAGCCGATCGACTCTGTGATTCCCCGATCTGTGAACGAGGGTTTGTTGGCCTGAGTTGTGGCGCCGCCATGACTGGCACGCGTCCTGTTATCGACTTCATGTTCATTGACTTCATCAATGATGCATTCGGAGAGATGATTAATCAGATTGCCAAAATGCAATACATGAGTAGTGGGCGAATTAAGATGCCTGTGTTGTTACGAGGCTGCGGTGGAATTGGACATTCAGCTGCCACCCATCATTCAGGTATTTATCACTCAATCTATGCTCATATTCCGGGACTTCGAGTCGTCACGCCAGCTACTCCTTACGATGCAAAAGGGCTGTTTGCTCATGCGTTACGCTCAACGGATCCGGTACTGTTTCTGGAGCATCGTGAACTGATGGCGATTAAGGGCCCGGTACCTGAATCACATTATGAAATTCCATTTGGGAAGGCGCGAGTCCATCGGGAAGGTACCGATTTAACTGTCGTGGCCGTGGCCTTGATGGTGCATCATGCACTGGAAGCTGCCGAACAGCTAGCTGCCGAAGGTATTTCAGTGGAAGTCGTTGATCCCCGGACAGTCTCGCCGTTGGACACGGAAACCATTTGCGAGTCAGTTGCCAAAACAGGACGCCTGTTGGTTGTCGATGAATCTTTTCAGCCCTGTAGTATTGCCTCTGAAATCGCTGCATCGATCGCAGACGCTGGCTTTGATGATTTAGACGCCCCAATCAAGCGGTTAAGCGGGGCCTTTACTCCGACGCCGTACTCTCCAACTTTGGAGGAGGCTGTCGTACCTAACATCGAATCGGTTGTGGCTGCGATTCGAGAGTTGTTAGCAGAGTAGATGGAACGGGAAGCAGGCGAGGGGAAGGAAAGAAAACAATGGCAATAGAAATCGTAGTGCCGCGACTGGGCTGGTCGATGGATGAAGGGACATTTGTCGAATGGCTTAAGGCGGACGGTGAATCGGTGCAGGCAGGCGATATGTTGTTTGTGCTCGAAGGAGAGAAAGCTGCTCAAGAAGTCGAGTCCTTTGATTCAGGGATTTTGCATATACCCGCGAAAGCACCGCAGCCTGGCGAAACCGTGTTGGTCAGCCAAGTGCTGGGGTTTCTCCTCGCCGAAGGCGAAGAGCCCCCGGAATTCACTCCGACAGTTGCTCAGAAGGAGACAGTGGCAACACCAGCGGATACAGAAAGTGTACGTGATGTAGTCAATGTGTCCGCGGAAAGTGGAGTTGCTGGCGTTGATAGTAAACGGGGCAAACGTAATATTGCCTCGCCCCGAGCCAGGCGTCTTGCCAGCCAAAATGGAATTTCTCTTGCAGGTATTAGTGGCTCTGGAAAAAATGGTCGAATCCGTGAACGAGATGTGCTTGCAGCGATGGAGAATGGAGTTGCTCAAACTGGAGATTCACGCCAGCTTCTGCAAGCTGATTTCATACTTCCAACACAGGCGGGGCAAGTTCAGCCTCTAACCAATGTCCGGCGGATTACCGCTGAGCGGATGCGTGCCAGTGTAGTTCAGACAGTACCGGTTACATTACATAAGAAATTCAACGCCGGTGGGTTGATTGCCTATCGTGATAGGTTGAAAGGCTCCGATTTAACACCATCCTATAACGACATCATTATGAAACTGGCCGCCACGTTACTGCGTGAGTGCCCTGAGTTGAATGCGTGCTGGACTCCAGATGGAGTGTACGTCTATGACGATGTAAATATTGCGTTTGCCGTCGATACGGATTATGGTCTGCTCGCTCCGGTAGTTCAGCAGGTTGATCGTTTACTTCTCGACGATATTGCGGAGTATACCTCGGAATTAATCAGTGCAGCCAGAGAAGGAAATCTTGGCGAAGAACAGCTCAAGGGAGGTACCTTTACCATCTCCAGTTTGGGGACGCTTGGAATCGACCAATTTACGCCGGTGATAAATTTACCCCAAGCGGGAATTCTGGGGATTGGACGGATTTCAGAGGAGCCTATCGTGGAAAATGGACAGTTGGTGAGTGGCTATACCATGTCGTTGAGCCTTACGTTTGATCACCAGGTGTTGGATGGGGCGCCTGCCGCGAGATGGCTACAGAAACTAGCCCAGCAGTTAACGAATCCAAACGATTTTATTTCCTGAACTATTTTCGGGACTATTTTCTGAACAAGGGGCCATGATGATGAACACAGAACAACTTGTATCTCAGGCTAAGTCGATTCAACCTTGGATAGTGGGATTACGTCGACAACTCCATCAGCATCCGGAATTGATGTACGAAGAGTTTGAAACCAGTAAACTCGTGCAGTCCACTTTAGATGAACTGGGGATTGAATATCAGAAAGATATCGCGGTGACCGGTGTGTTGGGAACCATTGGCAATGGTGAAGGCCCTTGTGTCGCGTTGCGGGCAGATATGGATGCGCTACCCATTCATGAAGAAGCAGATGTTGAGTTTCGGAGTGAAATTGATGGCAAGATGCATGCCTGCGGGCATGATTGCCACACGGCAATGTTATTGGGGGCTGCTCGTCTCCTGAAAGAGAATGAAGACCTGATTCAAGGAACGGTCAAACTGATTTTTCAACCGGCTGAAGAAGGCGGCGCCGGTGGTGAAAAGATGAGTGAAGAAGGTGTTCTGGAGAATCCACAGGTTGAACGAATATTTGGTTTGCACGTCTCAGCGGAATTGCCTACGGGAATGTTAGCCGCTCGGGCAGGAACTTTAATGGCTGCCGCCGGCTCTTTGAAGATCATTGTGAAAGGTAAAGGGGGGCACGCGGCCATGCCGCATCTGGCGATTGACCCGGTCACCACGGCAGCCAAGATTGTGGTCGAATTGCAGACGATTATTTCCCGTGAATTGGATCCACTAGAGTCCGGGGTAATCAGTGTGACCATGATTCATGGTGGTGAAGCCTATAATGTCATTCCGCCGTCGATCGAAATTCAGGGAACGATTCGCTCTTTAACGCTGGATGGACTGAAGCATCTTCAGACCAGAGTTAGTGAAATTGCAATGGCTATTGCCCAGGGAAATCGCTGCGAAGCCGATATTAGTTTTCCTGGACACGACTATCCACCTACCTTGAATGATGAAGTCTGCTGGGAAGCCGGCAAAGAATCGGTAGAGCAAGTGTTAGGCGTTGGAAAGGTCTTGGAAATGCCACCAGTAATGGGAGGCGAGGACTTTGCTTATTACACACAGCGCGTACCTGGCTGTTTTGCATTCCTAGGAATTGGGAATCCGGACGTGGGAGCCACTTACAGCGTGCATCACCCAAAATTCAAAGTGGATGAAGATGCATTGCCGTATGGAGCAGCGATTCATGTGAATTGCGCATTGAATTCATTGAACGACTTGCGATAGCACCTGTTTAGATATTCTTTGGGATTCACGCGGTTGCAGATACTAGCCCTGCATCTAGCTTCCAAGTACATTTAACAATTCAGGCTTTTCACCAAAAAACCAACGCTATCCGCCGATGGATAGACAGATTTCTTTACGCATAAAGGCGACAAACAATGAGGCGAATGTTTTCGGTATTCAGTGTTGTTTTGACTCTGGTTTTCTTAGCACCATCACTTCAGGCTCAAGTGGATCTGAAAAAGGGAGACCGTATTGTCTTTATTGGTAGCAACACTGCCGAGCGATTTCAGTACTTCGGGTATTGGGAAGCTCTTTTGCAATCGCAGTTCAAAGACCTGAACCTGTCTGTTCGCAACCAGGGATTCAATGGTGACGAAGTTCGTTTTCGACCACGTTCATTGGATTTTGGGACGCCGGATGATCATTTAAATCGTGCCAAAGCAGATGTCATTTTTGCCTTCTTCGGATTTAGTGAATCGTTCCGTGGTGAATCGGGACTGGAGACGTTTACAAAGGAGCTGGATCAGTTTTTGAAACATACACTGGCTCAGAATTATAGCGGCAAGGGTAATGCCCGAGTCGTTTTGATTTCTCCGATGTCTTTTGAAAAAACCGGGGATCCCAATTTGCCGATTGGTAAGAGGCAAAATGCTGATTTGGGACTGTATGCACAAGCCATGGCAAATGCCGCCAAGCAACATCAAATTCCGTTTATTGATTTGTTCTCCTTGTCACAGAAACTATATGCAGCTAGTGATGCCCCGTACACTTTCAACGGTGTACACCTAAGTGATTCAGGCTACAAGCGATTCGCACCGCATTTCATGACGGCTCTTTTCGGTGTTGATTCTAAATGGAATGACGTAGCAGAAGCAGTGCTTCCCGAAGTGATGGAAAAGAACTTCAATTACTTCCACAACTATCGAGCGGTCAATGGTTATTACATTTATGGAGGCCGCTCACGGCGTGACCATGGAAATCCGCCTTATACCGATGCCTACGTGATTGAAAACGAGCGAGCCAAGCTTGATGAAATGGCGGCAGTGGTTGACAAGCGAATTTGGGCCGTTGCCAATGGTAAGGATATCCCGGCGGAATATGACTATTCAGAAACACGAAAACTTTATGACGTTCCAACGAACTTCAAAACTCCGATAACGATTCTCCCGCCGGAAGCTGCCAAGAAAACGTTCACCATCGCTGAAGGTTATGAAGTTAATCTCTTCGCTAGTGAAGTGGAGTTTCCGGAACTCAAGAATCCAGTGCAATTCACCTTCGACACACAAGGTAGGCTGTGGGTGGCAACGATGCCTAGCTACCCGCAATACCTTCCACCTCATAAACCAAGTGACAAATTGTTGGTCTTTACCGATGAAGACGGTGATGGCAAAGCAGACAAAATGGAGACGTTTGCCGATGATCTTCATCTTCCCACCGGGTTTGAATTAGGGGATGGTGGCGTCTATGTTGCTCAAGAGCCAAACCTCGTCTTCCTCAAAGATACGAATGGAGATGGGAAGGCTGATCTTAAGAAAATCCTGCTGGGTGGATTCGATTCAGGAGACTCACATCATGCCATCGGCGCGTTTACCTGGGGGCCTGGTGGAGGAATCTATATGCACGAAGGTACGTTTCATGTCACGCAAGTCGAGACTCCTCGTGGGACGGTTCGCAACGCGCATGGTGGGGTGTACCGATTTGATCCTACCAATCAGGAATTCAATACTCACGTACACTACAACTTTGCCAATCCCTGGGGGCATGCCTTTAATAAGTGGGGGCAGAACTTTGTCGCAGATGCATCGGGCGGAGCCAATTACTTTGCTGCTCCGTTTTCCATCCGAGCTCCGGAGTATTACGGAGAGGACGACTTTGGTCCCTTCAAATTCCAGTACACAGAACGTATGAATCAGTTTCTAAAGAAACGTGTACGACCAACCTCGGGCTGTGAATTTGTATCCAGTCGTCATTTTCCACCGGAAGCGCAAGGCAACTTCTTGCTGAACAATGTAATCGGTTTCCAAGGGATTCTACAGCACACGGTGAAAGAAGTTGGTTCAGGATATGAAGCAACGGAAATCGAACCCATTCTGTACTCTTCCGATCAGAACTTCCGGCCTGTGGATATCCAGTTTGGTCCGGACGGAGCGTTGTATATCGTTGACTGGTTTAATCCGCTCGTGGGCCACATGCAACACAGTTTGCGTGACCCCAATCGAGACCATTCACACGGTCGTATTTGGCGTATTACCTACCCTTCACGTCCTTTGGTAAAACGACCTCATATTGAAGATCAGGATATTGCCGGATTGTTGGAGATGCTTCGCACCTATGAAGATCGCACTCGTTATCGAGTTCGTCTGAAATTGCGTGAATTCCCAACCTCCGATGTCACAGCAGCCCTGGAAACCTGGGTCGCCGGCCTTGATCAGGATGATGCTCAATATGAGCACTTGTTGTTGGAAGCTTTGTGGGTTTGCCAGCACCATAACGTGTCAGACGGTATCGGCCTGAAACTATTACAACGAGTCGCGGCTTCCCCTGACTACAATGCCCGCGCAGCAGCCATTCGAGTTATCAGCTACTGGCGGCATAAAGTTCCCGGCGTTTTCGGTATGCTACGTACAGCAGTTGAAGATGAGCATTCACGAGTGCGTTTGGAAGCCATTCGAGCTTGTAGCTATTTCCACGAAAGTGAAGCAGCTGAAGTTGCACTGCTCGCATTGAATCATGAAGTTGATTACTACGTAGACTTTACTCTGAGGCACACGATTCGCCGGCTCGAACCTGTTTGGAAAGAAGCCGTTGGATCGGGCAAGGAATTTGCTGCAGGTAATGCCAAAGCCATCGAATACATCATTGATCGGGTGGCTACGACAGATCTCATCAACATGACTCGCAGTGAACCGGTTTATCAAGCTATCCTGAAACGCCCAGGCATCGTACATCAATATCGGCATGAAGCTTTGATGGGGATTGCGAAAATCAATCAGACGAATATGGTGTCCGAATTGGTGAATACAGTGCGACAGCTTGATGCGTCCACCGCAGATGCGGCAGAGCAGGTGCTGACTGAATATGTGCACATGTTCCGGATGACAGATCCGGCGATGCTCAAAATGAAGCGTGCAGAAATCGCTCAGTTACACCGAGCAGGTAAGCGTGCAGTGACCCGCCGATTAGCGACAGCCGCGCTGATTGCTGCTGATGGTTCTGCTGAAAAGATTTGGACTCAATCGCTTGGTAATGCTGCTCGGTTTGGCACGGTCCTCGATACCATTCCTTTAATTGCCAGTGACGAGGTTCGTGAGTCTCTGTATGAACGAGTATTGGGAACGGTTTCTGAACTGCCTGAGCCATTAGCAGCTCAGATTGGTGAGTCCAAAGGAGCGTTAGGTCGATTTGTTCGAATTGAAATTCCAGGCAAGCAGCGCGTATTGACCCTCTCTGAAGTCCAGGTCATGAGTGAGGGCCAAAACATTGCGTTGAAAAAGAAGGCCTCTCAATCGTCAACAGATTTCGGTGGTGCTGCATCTCGGGCTGTCGATGGTAACACCAGTGGCCAGTATGGTAGTAACTCTCTGACTCACACTTCGTCTCAAACCAACCCATTCTGGGAAGTTGACTTGGGGCAGGAATTCCCTATAGATAGTGTTGTGATTTGGAACCGAACTGAAAACAACGGTGAGTACGTAAGCCGACTCAATGGCTTTACTTTGGTTGTTCTTGATGGTAATCGTAAGCCTGTCTTCCGTTTGGCAGGCAATAAGGGACCTAATCCAAGTGTGGCGATCAGTGCGAATGGTGCCAAGCCAACCGTTCAATTAACGCGTTCAGCCATCAATGCCGTCAGCTACATCGCAGGTCATGACAAAGAGATCTTCGACGTACTCGCCCCGCTGGTTGCTAAAGGTGCTTATAGGAATGCTGCCGTTACATCGATCGGTAGATTAGACGGTACAGCCCTGCCAAAAGAAGGCGTGGTTCAGGTACTGGATCAGTTAATTCGTTACATCGAATCCGTTCCTGCTAAAAGCCGAACGGAAACTCAAGTGATGGATGCGATTCAATTAGGCAAAGATCTATCCGGGCAACTTGGTAAGGAAGCAGCAATTGCGATCCGTCGGAAACTGGCTGACCTGGCAGTGGATGTCATTGTGATTCGCCCTGTTCCCCACCGCATGATTTACGATCGCCCACATATTTATGTGCAAGCGGGAAAACCTGTTGAAATCGTGTTTGAAAACGTTGATATTATGCCACACAATCTCCTGGTTACCGTTCCGGGTGCTCGCGAAGAGGTAGGTATTCTGGCCGAAAAACTGGGAGCTACACCTGAAGGACTCGCCAAAGAATTTGTACCCGACAGCGATAAAGTTTTGTTTTCAACAGGTATGCTTCAGGCAGGACAACAACAACGATTGCAGATTACTGCTCCGTCTGAAGTGGGTGAATATTCTTACGTTTGTACTTTCCCCGGACACTGGCGAACGATGTATGGAACAATGCACGTTGTCGCCGACATTAGCGATATCCCACTGCAACCTACCGCTCCAGCGATAACGCATGGGGAGTTACCTCAGCGACAATTCGTACGGGAATGGTCAACTCAGGATATTCTTAATGCGGTGAATGACTTGGAGTCGGGCCGGGATTTCCAAAGCGGTCGTAAATTGTTCACAGAGGTGTCATGTGTTGCATGCCATGCGATGAAGGGCACTGGAGGAAAGCTTGCTCCTGATCTTTTCGCGTTGCAGGCTAAATTGGCAGATCAAAAGACGGATGTCGCTAAAATCGTCGAATCATTGACTGAACCTTCGAAGGAAATCGAAGAGAAGTATCGAACGCAAATTATTGCCACACTTGGTGGGAAACTCTATTCGGGTGTGATCGTTGAAGAAAACGACAAAGTCCTGAAGCTTTCAGACAATCCACTGAAAGAAGATGCGGGTGTGATTGAAATTGCCAAAGATGATATTGATGAACGGGATGAATCGAAGGTCTCCATCATGCCTAAAGGCTTATTGAACACGATGACTAAAGATGAGATTCTTGATCTGTTGGCCTATATCATCAGTGGCGCTAATCCGGAGCACCCGGCCTTCCGTAAATAGGTCTATTAATCAGCCTTTGCTATTCCAACGTTCCTATCGATTTAGGTAGGTCGGAGTGGCAGAGAAGAAATACTGCCTGCAGTACATATCGATTTCCTGCACTCCCCGTAGCACTTGACTGCTACGTTGGCCGGTAAAGCGATCAGCAATTCCCAAGAGATGGATTTCGATTCCATCTCCTAGTTGGTACTTATGTGCAATGTGGCGGGCAACGGCCAGTTGAAATCGATCTTGTGGGTATATCGGAACATTTAATTCATCCAGTGACCAGCGTCGCATATCGAATGTCCGGAAAGGTGTATCGCCAAATTGTGGAATCATATACGGCTCCAATTCATCAATCACTCTTACGTTGTATTGGGGAATGTTGACGATGACTCGACTCGTCCGTGGTGAATAGAGCCCCCAGGCCAGCCAGTGATCGTATTTTCCAAGTGGCTCAGTGATAGGCAATACTGAAGTGGACAGCACCAAGATTGCTACAATCTGGCTGCGAACGGAACGGTCAGAACGATCTGTAGACATTCGTGCAGGTTTCTGATTTTCCCGGAAGAGCAAGGGGATCAGAATCACGAACAAGCCATTCCAAATGACTACTCCCGGTTTGTGATTTAATCCCAGAGGGCTCAGGATAAGCATAATGCTCGTATGCAATATGATGGCGGCAGGAATACCAACTCGTCGAGTCTTAGAGTTACAAAGAAGAACACCAACGAGTAATTCAAAGGCCGGAAAAATCAGAGTGGCCTTTGCTGTCAGCCCAGCATCCCATTGAGTGCTGTCCATGCCAATCAACGAGGTAGCGGCTTGCAGAAATTGTTGACCAACTGTGTACATGAATTGATAGTCGAACTTTCCGGCTGCGGAAAAGACGTAGATACTGATTGTAAGAATCCGTAGTAATTTAGTCCCTTGCTCCCTCGAGCAGGCCATAAAGACCATAGCCCCTAATAGCAGATGGAATGCCCAGGGTTGTAGACGATGCTGATTGACCAAGAGTGAACAAGTTAAACTGATGAACATCAGGCACCAGACAGTAGCATTCGGCTTGGCTAGCAGCCACACGAGCGCCAGTACAATGGCGCCGAGTGTCAAATAATGTACGCCATCGGTCTGGAAAATACTGGCTGCGAAAGGTCTTAGCAGAGGGACATGGGGAAACGTGCTTTCCGGAAACCAGAGCTTGTAGGTGGCACCAAACAACGCCAGTCCAAACAAAGCCCAGACTCGCTGAAGTAGTAGCCAGGAATTGGAAGAGTCTGAATGGTCGGCCACTATTTACGAATTACCTTCTTAATCGCATCTCGTATTTTCTTCTCGCTTCCTGGTCCAACCCAGAGCCAGGAATCCTTGAAGTCTTCGGCGAATGTAGCATCGGTCGGTAAATATCCTGTCCAGGCATCACCGTAAGCAATGCACATCAAGAAGTTTTCACCAGCATACTCCTGAGCAAGGAGTTGATACCCGATAAAAGTCTCACCGGGGAAAAGTGCGATTTGAGCCTGCCCTAAATCGATACAAGGGAAATCGAGTGGGTGATCGTCTTCGACTCGATTACGACTTGCTAGCCCCATAGCTGCCAGAATGCGCTTTTCCGTCGTTAAGGATTGACTATAGAGGTCTGCGGTCAACTGCATGCGAGTAAGGTGTGCGCCTTCATGGAACGGTAAAGACAGTTTGGTATTTCGCAATTCGATTTGGTTTAGTGGATACCGAATCGTGTTTTTAGAAGCGGCTGCCATGGCCTTGTATAGGCGATCAATCAACTCCTGACGATGGTCTTCACTGCCATCGTTGTATTTTCCTGCAGTCACATCCCCACCACACCCAGGTACAAATATCTGACGGATGGATTGGTTGTCTCGTTGTAAACGCTCTCTAGCGAGCCCGACAAAGTCTGCAGAGACCACACCTTGACCATAGTAACTCATCGGATGGGTGGCATAGTGATGCATCTGCAGCAGAGGTTTGTCTCCATTGAAGAAAGTAATCGTCTTGAGCATCTGGTCGATTGCCCCTTCTGGAGCTTTGGCCATAAAGTCATTGCCTCCACTTCGGCTTCCGCGACCATAGGTGATCACTCCACTTTCTAATACGACGCGTCGGTTACTGGCGATCCGTTCGACTTCGACTTCGCTCGTGCCATAGTGTGTCACCGGTGAAGCAAAGTCAAGACTGTCTTTGACTGCCTGAGCAACTCGAGCCAGCGTTTTGTCATGCCAATCCACCTGATACAACTCGTTTGGAAGCCCGACCTTATCCAGTAGGCGTTGAGCATCCAGATCCACGACAGGCGCATCATGTTGATGCAGGGCTGTGACTAAAACATGTGCCACGGTGGTATCGGCTGCTTCAGCTAACGCAGTACGCCACTGTTCAAAGGCACCATTACGAATTTCACACCAGTCCAATGCACACAATACGACCGGCTTCGGGCCACCGTTGAGTACAAAACCGTGGGCATAAAGAGAATCGGCAATGCGTTTGCTCTTGGTAGGCAAAACGCCCATACAACGATGATTCAATGGAATCGTCACATCGACGCTAAACGTTGCTAGTGAATATTCGGCTGAAAAAGCGGGGAGCGAAACAAGTGAAACCAGAAGACAAACGATGCTTTTCATAGGTTTTTTATTTATAAAAAGGTAACGGCAATGAAATTGGTGTTAGAGTTCTTTAGAAGCTCTGATATTTTATCAGCTTGCCGGAGTCATTACTTCAATTAATTGTGTCGGTTCACAAGTCAGTTTGGGTAGAAGAAGATTATGGATAAAATCAGCTTGTCTCAAAATGGTGATGTTACAGTTGTAACATTTACTCAACCCAAGTTTCTCGATGATGGCGACATCCAACAAATGGGTGACGAGTTATTTCAAGTTGTCGATTCCAATGTAGAAAAGCTCGTTCTGGATATGTCGACAGTTGAGTTTTTGTCGAGTGCAGCCCTGAATCGGTTTATAATGTTGCATAAGAAAATAAAAGGTGCCGGAGGTGAACTGCGGCTAGTGAGTGTGACGAGCGAAATTGAAAAGATCTTTGCTATCACACGCCTTAATACTCTGTTCAATATTCAACCTGATCTGGCAACGGGACTTGCTTCTTTCTAAAGGCCATTCCCGCTCCGGGAGTGTTCCTATGAAGCCATCTATCTTAAGCCTGTTAAGTCTGCTGAGCCCAACTTGTTTGCTGGTATTTCCCAGTGCAAGCGTCATTGCTGAGAACCATTCCTTTCGTAGAATGCCGGCAGGATGGACAGCCGAATCGCCCCGGGAAGAAATCGCTCCGGATTTTGAATACAACTTAAAAGGAGGCCCGGATGGTCAGGGGAGTTTTTGTATCACCACCGACCACCGTTCAGGTTCTTTTGGCTGGTTTGAAAAGACATATGAGGTTGAAGGTGGCAAGTACTATCAGTTTTCTGCAGTTCAACGTACTCGCAATCTAAAGCACAGTCGCCGTACTGCAGTCACCCGAGTCTTATGGAAAGACGAAAACGGGAATCGAGTCAAACACGATTTTACTTCCAATGCATCCTACGCCCGCGGAAAGCAACCGTTGGCAGAACCGGAATTCCCAGCCATTGTGCAAGAACTTGATAATGGCTGGAGTTTAATTCAGGGAGTGTACAAAGTACCTTCGACGGCTCGGCAGGGTGTTGTCGAACTCTCTTACCGTTGGGAATCCCGCGGGAAGGTGGAATGGGCTCAGGTCGAATTAAAGCCTACGAAGGCTCCACCTGCCAGAAAAGTCAAGCTTGCAACCATTCACTTTAAGCCCGCTGGTGGAGATTCTAATCTCGATAAGTGTAAACTGTTTGAACCTCTCATCGCCAATGCTGCCAAACAGGGAGCAAATCTGGTGGTTCTGCCCGAGTGCTTAACCTACTACGGACGCGGATTGAAATATTACGAATGCTCGGAAGCAATCCCCGGAGAATCAACCGACTATTTCTCTACGCTGGCCAAAAAATATAATCTCTACATCTGTGCCGGTTTACTGGAACGTGACGGTCGTCTCATTTTCAACACGGCTGCCTTAGTCGGTCCCGAAGGTTTTGTGGGTAAGTACCGTAAGGTGACATTGCCACGAGGTGAAATCGAAGGTGGAATCACTCCGGGAAAAGAATATCCGGTTTTCAATACGTCCTTTGGAAAAGTGGGAATGATGATTTGTTACGACGGGTTCTTTCCGGAAGTTGCTCGTAAATTAAGTCAAAACGGTGCCGAGGTGATTTGCTGGCCTGTATGGGGGTGTAATCCGTTGTTGGGGGCTGCCCGCGCTTGCGAGAATCACGTCTTTGTCATTAGCAGTACGTATTGTGGAGTCGAGCTTGATTGGATGATTACCGGAGTCTATGGACGAGATGGACAGGTCTTGGCCCAAGCACAGGAATTTGGTGAAGTGGCGATTACCGAGGTCGATCTAAGCAAACCTTTGATCTGGTCAAGCCTGGGAGACTTCAAAGCTCAGCTTCCAAGTCACACGCCAGTGGTCCCGAAAGAGTAAGAACGTTTAACCATTTAGACAGTTAAACAGTTGGGCCTCCGACTACGTCCTGCGGACTACGACGGGGAAACTCGGGGTTTTGGAAGTCTGGCTTGTCTTTTAACCCAATTGCCAAAAATGACAATTTTTGCACTGTCCAAATGACCATTGTCACTGGGCTAAATGGTTAATTGGCTAACTGGTTAAATGAGATCGTTCGTACCACCTACACCTTTCAGGCTCCGGCGGATAAACTCCGTCCTCCACTATAGAAACAAGGAGCTTGTCCGTCGTAGTCCGACGAAGGAGGACGAAGTCGGATCCAGGACTTAGTAGGACGTCGCGTAGGCCACACGGCCGAAGCCATGGAATCCTTTTAACTTTGTAGCGAAGCAATCGGTCCGCTTTGGTCAATACCATAAGCATTCAGGCCGACGTCATGAGCACCATAATGCGAGATTGGATTGCCATAGGCGTTTAAGAGAGAGGTATAGAAATTACCAAGCGTCTTGTGTCCAGGGTCACCGTAATTCGGCAAGCGAATGTATTTGCGTCCCAGATTTAGCTTGGCATTATCACCGGCCAAAATGACAAATGGAAATTCAAATCCATGGCTGTGATGAGTTTCTCCTCCATCCGGAAAGTAGAAAACCATGGTGTTATCGAACATAGTTCCGTTACCTTCAGGAACACTTTTAAGCCGACTCACAATTCGATCCATCAGAGTCATATGATGAGTGCGGCACCGTTTGCGAATCTCCGGCGCTTCCACTCCTGCGATCGTTTTACCATGGCCAACATCATGCATATTGACCGTTGCACCTTCGATTCCTGGAATCCCTGTATAGCGATGCCCCAATTCATCCACGGTAAACGCGACAACATTGGTCAGTCCTGAAATCAACGCTCCTAATAGAACTTCGGTGTGCCCCTTTTGGCGGTCCAGTGTATTAACATCAGCATCCAGATACTTTGGATCGAGTTGTGGTACATGTTGACGAATCTTTTCGGCCATAGCGTCAACTTTACGACTACGCTCTCGAATAGCTTCGACACTATCGGCATAGTTTTGCACTTTCCTCTTTTCTAAATTGGCTAGATCTTGAGCTGTGGCACCTTCGTTCTTGGCAATGAATTCCAATACCAGTCGATCCAATTGATACTGCACTTGCGTGGTCTGGTCCGTGGAAACGGACTTAAATAATTCTTCCATAGCGATTCGAGGAGAACCGAATGCATAATTTGGCTGCTGTGGCCCACGAGCAGAGAACCCAGTCGCAATGCCATCCAGGCTGCCACGGGCATTGCCTCCACCCAACGGGAAACAGGCAAGTTCAATGTGCTCGACCGGAGAGGGAAAGAGTTTTGCTAATTCAAAATCGACTGTCGCCCATTTGATGGAGCTGAGTCGTTCGTTTGCCTTGTAAACTCCCAGAGAAGATGACCAGGAATGATGTCCTACCGTACACATTTTGCCGGAGAGTCCCTGCAGAATGGTGAGGTTATCGATGTGGTTCCCTAAGGGTTCCATCCAATCGGGTAATTCATGGCCAGCCAGATCTACTTCGTAGGCTGCCTTTTGCTTTTCCTTTAACTTTAACGACTCGTCAAAACTGGGTGGCACCATGACACTTGGCCAAAGTCCATTCCCTCGATGCATAAAGATAAAACGCATGGGGGGATTGGTCTCATCCATGGTTCCGAACAATGTCGGATTCATCATGGCGGATGCCCCAATGCTAAACAGACCTGTCTTTAAGAAATCGCGTCGATTGTCCATGTGTTTTCTTTTATAGATTGATGTTGGTTACTTTTAATTTTACTTGATCGCAGAGTCGAATCGGCTATTTTCTATACATAAACGAGTCGGAGGTTAAGAGTGACACGATGACCGCCCGAAAGCTGCCATTGCTATCCAGATAGGCCTGATCGGCATCTATTAATGTTTTTGAATCGACCAATGTCTCGTTTCGCCCCATGTAATATCGGAAAGCATGGCGAATAATAGACTGGCGGACTCTGTCCGATTGAGCGAGGCGATCGATCAGCTCTAAGGCATTGCCAACCTCTCCATCCAATTCTTCTACCCCCGTGCCTTTCAAGGCGCCCGTAGTTACCACTGGGGCCGTTTTGAAAACATCAAACGTACTCTTCCCATCTCCCGTCTTGATTAGATTATCGGGGTGTTCAAGTTTTTCCACTTGTCTAAATCGCCCAAAATCATCGAACATTTCAAACGCGAACCCCAGAGGGTTCATCTGTTGGTGGCATTTCCAGCACTCTGTTTTGTGCGTCACCATCTCCACTCGTTCTCTAAAAGTGTGGGCTGCATCTTCCGGCACCTGAGCATCGACAGTAATCGGGACATCTGGGACACGTCCAGCGAGTAGTTTTTCACGAATCCAGCGTCCCCGTCGAATTGGGTCGGCATGAAAATTCGTTGAATGAGCGATGAGCCATGCCGGATGAGTGAGGATCCCTTTGCGATTTTCGATCGCAAACGGTTGTTCGGTTGGATAATCCCAGAATTGTTTGACCTCGATCCGGTCCCCCTCGTAACGCGTTGACTTCCAACTGCCATATCGATAAATGCTAGGTGTTGGAGGCAAACTGTAAAAAGGAGAATGATGATAGGTGTATCCATGGGACCAGGGGATTCTGGTAAACGGATTGCGATTCTGTCCGTACGATTCAGCAAAGAAGTGCATGTAATTCACTAACTCCCCAGGACGCGAGGTATCAACGATTCTCATCGTTTTACGCTCTTTCAGGAATTCGAGATTCTCTTCGAGTACTCGTTCCGGTTCCGTCTTCCAGGGAGTGTCTTTTAAATGCTCATAGACTTCCCGCCATTCACGCTGCAAGGTTTGCCCCTGCTCATTTGGCATGTTGTAGTAAACAAAGAATTTGTCAGAAGTTAATAGTGAATTAAAGACATCGACATCCTTCTCCACATGCCAGGTGACAATACGGTCTGCTTCGTAAGTGAGCCATCCGGGCGTTCCGTGTGTGCCTCGACCGGGATTTTGATACTTGCCATCACTGCGTTTAATGTCTTTGAATACTTTCAGTGCTCCGGTATACCCGAAGAATTCACGGAAGAACCGAATGATCTTAGGATGAGAAACTACGTCGGATTGGTAGTGTTTTCCATTGAGTGATGAGTCGATTTGCCCGCGGTAGTATTCTGTATCCAGCAGTAGTCTTTGTACTTCCCGTTGATAATCCTCTTTGGTTTCAAGGCGTCCTTGATTTGCTGCTTCTAGCAGAGCTTCATCAGGTCCACGGTCCCCCAACGCATAGGAGATAGCAAAGGCGGCTTCTTGCGGTGTTAGTTTTTGACGTCCATGTTCATCCTGCTCTGGTCTTCCAAATTCCAAACGGTATAGAAATTCGGATTCCAGTAACACGGCGACCAGCATTTGTCGTAGGCCTTCCGTGTTTCCGGCAAGCGTTGTGGTTGAACGAAGTAAATCCAAATACTTGTTTTGCTCCTCGACGTTCGGTGGACGTTGAAGCACAAGACTAAATTGTTTGTTGATGGCAGCGAGTAATTGAGATTCAGTGGGTGCGGAATCGCTGGTAATAATCTCTTCAAACTCAAGAGGCGTAATTTGTGGAAACCAACGGTCTTTGGGATTAGGGTAGACGATCGCATTTCGATCTTTGCCTTTGT
The DNA here is from genome assembly GCA_002701385.1 of Rhodopirellula sp. Lineage (GTDB taxonomy): Bacteria > Planctomycetota > Planctomycetia > Pirellulales > Pirellulaceae > UBA721. The sequence continues at coordinate 87,478 of NZVD01000079.1, forward strand.
TCTCTGCGGCAAAAAGTTGCTTACTCGCAATCCATTGAGCATTTTTAAGCATCACCAGTAAGTGGCCGCCGTCGAGTGTGGAAATCGAGTAATCTCTAACGCCCGAATGATCTGGCAGGATAAATGGATTCGTCACACCGTGAAAATTACGAATCGCGAAGGATTCTCGTTCACGGCCGGTCAATTGAAAGACATCCATGACTCGTTGGTGGAAAATCTGAGGACTTACCAACCAGCGTCGACCTGGGGAATAACTCGGCGTATTGTGTTCGCCACTGAAGAGCTCATCATGTTCTACGTAATTGCCATAGGATGGATAACTCAATTTCTCATCCAGCTTCGAGGCATTGTGAGATTTTAATTCTGCACGTAAGAATGAAGCCAAAACCTTTCGGTCGTCGGGATTTAGTTGAGTCGCTTGTTCTGGTGGCATCAATCCAAAGAAAAGCTGGTCCTGTGCTTTGTTTAGCAGCTCTAATCTCGCATCTAATGAAAGCTCTTGGAGTGTATCGAGCCTTACCTCGCCTTCGGTGACGTCAGCGTTATGACATTCAAGACAATGCGATTTGATGATCATTCGGACCGAGCTTGGGAGATCAAACTGTGAACTCGACTGTCCGAAACAGAGTGTGAATACACTCAAATGAATAATAAAAATAGCGGCTATAAAACGCATATGCTTTACCAAATTTGCTATAAGGGTATTACTTGCCCCTCATTGTAGCTAGGGTCTGTAGTAGAGTTCAATTGGATCTCATGGAAATGGAAAAAACAGAATTGGAGTTTAAATGGTCATTTGGAATCGTTTCTTAGTACTGATGTCGATAGTTAGTTGTGTTTTCATCGGCCCCTTAGCGGCAGCAGATTCCTTGCCCGATCCGGATGGTAAACCGGCAGATCTAAATCAACCTGTGCAGGTGTATATATTGCTGGGGCAGTCCAATATGCTGGGATTCGGAAAGGTCTCCGGTGACGATGGTTCGTTGGAACATGCGATCAACGAAAAAGGACTCTATTCGTATCTCACCGACGACGAAGGAAATTGGACCGTACGCAATGATGTGCGTAATGTCCGAGTCATGGGCAGTGGCACGGGTGGTTCGCGATTGTTCAACAATGAATTTATGACCATCAAAGGTGGGCGAGTCGGGCCTGAAATTGGTATCGGTCATTATGTTGGACATGCGACTGAGGCACCTGTCATGATTCTCAAAAGTTGTATTGGGAATCGTAGTTTGGGCTGGGATTTATTGCCTCCTGGTAGCCCGTCTTTTGACTTTGAAGAAGACGGAAAAACCTATCATTACGCAGCCTACAAAGAGACTCCATTGAAATGGGAAAAGGGAACTGAACCGGAGAAAATTGGTTGGTACGCCGGCATGCAATATGACGGAGACATCGCTCGGGCGAAACAGGTGCTAGCGAAGCTCGATGAGTTTTATCCTGATGCGAAAAGTTATGAGGTCGCCGGATTCTTCTGGTGGCAAGGTGATAAGGACCGTTACAACAAAGGTCATGCCAGTCGCTATGAACAAAACTTAGTTCACCTGATCAAACAGCTACGTAAAGATTTTGATTCACCCAACGCTAAGTTTGTTTGTGCAACACTAGGCCAAACAGCAAAAGATGCAAAGGGTGTTGAACGACAGATTCTTGATGCCCAGCTTGCTGTTGATGGTGAATCCGGGAAGTACAAAGAATTCAAAGGGAATGTTGCTACCGTCTACAGTCACCCATTGTCAAAAGGGGGAGCATCCAATGGACACTATGGCGGTAACGCCGAAACTTATATGAATATTGGCGAGGCTATGGGCAAGGCGATGGTCAAACTTTTAGCAGCCGGTGAGAAGTAACTCGGCCTAAGCCAGTACTTCCTTGATCACATGGCCATGAACATTGGTTAGTCGTCGCTCTAAACCGTTGTGGTAAAACGTCAGGCGTTCGTGATCCAGTCCCATAAGATGCAGTAAGGTCGCATTGAAGTCATAGGCTGTTGTTTTGTCGACCGCCGCTTTGAAACCAAACTCATCACTTTGTCCATAACTAAACCCATGCTTCACACCGGCCCCAGTTAGAAAACAGGTGAAGGCATTGGGATTATGGTCACGACCAGTTCCGTTGGATTGCAGGAAAGGCATACGACCAAATTCAGTGGCCCAAACCACGAGTGTGTTTTCCAATAACCCTCGTTGCTTCATGTCGGCCAGTAGAGCAGCGGTTGGCTTATCCATGATTTCTGCTTGCATGGCATGGGTACTTAGGATATTCGAGTGGGAATCCCAATTGGTTACGCCATTTCCACCGGATGGATCACTACCATTGAATAGCTGCACTACTCGTACGCCCTTTTCTATCAGTCGCCGCGCTAGAATACAGTTTTGAGCATACTGTCCGCGCAATTCCGAACCACCTTCGACGCCATAGTTGTCTAATGTTGTTTGCGTCTCGTTGGATAAATCCATGATCTCAGGGACGGACATCTGCATTTTCCCTGCAAGTTCATAGCTGGCAATTCGCCCCGCCAGGTTTGCATCATTGGGGTACTTCTTTAGATGACGAGCATTGAGGCGTTTGAGTATATCCAGCGTGCCCCGGTCTGCTTGGACGGAAAGGCTGGACGGACGATGCAGGTTATTCGGTGGATTCTTCGCGTTAAAATCAGTTCCTTGAAAGGCGGCCGGCAGGAATCCATTACCGAAGTTGTTCTTTCCACTTCGGGCCAGGCCTCGAGGGTCATTAATGGCCACGAAGGCAGGTAGATCTTGGGCTTCTGTTCCCAGAGCGTAAGTTACCCAGGATCCAAACGAAGGAAATCCTTCCATCGTAAAACCGGTATTCATGAAATTTTCGCCCTGAGGATGGGCACTGGTGTCGGTCGTCATCGAGTGGATGAAACAGAAGTCATCGACTTGCGTGGCCAAATTAGGGAGTAGACTGGAAACCATCTTGCCTGTCTCACCGTGAGGCTTGAAATTCCAAAATGGCTTGGCGATATTGCCTGACGGACCTTCAAAGGTCACTTTAGGGAGATTCGGTGGTTTCTGACCATCAAGCTTCGTTAATGCCGGCTTGTAATCAAAAGTGTCGACATGACTGATGGCACCGGGCAGATAAATGACGAGTACTTGTTTGGCCTGAACTTCAAAGTGCGCAGGTCTCGAAGCATATGGGTTATGTGGATCAATCGCCGGACGAACTGGCAATTTGCCTCCCACAGTGCGTGCGTCGTCGGCTAGTAGATTGTCGCTCTGGAGTAGACTGGCGAGTCCTAGTCCGGTTGCTGAGAGACCAGCAGTACCCAGAAAATTTCTTCGGTCGAGAAGGCGTTGGCCGATAGGCGTTAGATTTTCGGGATTACTCATAGTGAACCGATTCTGGTTGTCAGTGGTTATGCGATTGTCAGCTCAAGGGCTTAAAACGGATTACGGAAGAAAGGCGAATTCATTGGAATTAATCAAAGCTCGACAGACGATCGACAGATTGTACTGATCTGCAAGCGAGAGACAAACTTTCAGTTCGTCCTTATCAGGCGTTCGGCCTAAAAGTAAATGGAAGCAACGTTCCACTGCAGCAGGTAACTTGCTGTCTGATTCAGCCATCGCTCGTTCCGCAATAAACTTTGTTTGTTCCAGTACAAATTGACTGTTCAGCAGATTAAGAGCTTGTAAGGGAGTGGTGGAAACTGGGCGTTTCGCTCGGACCTGACCACAATCAGGAAAATCAAAGGCGGTGAAAATCTGATCGTCAACACGTCGCATTCGCTCCTGATACAACAAACGTCGCCAGGTGTGAGGCCCATAATTGTTAACCACTTCCCACTGGGCATAGGTTTTCTTTTGGTTGTGTATGCGGTAGCTTTTCCCCCCGATCGATGGATTTAGTTTGCCGGAGGCGAGTAGGATTGAGTCTCTTATCACTTCAGCTTCGACACGTTTAGGTGGAAATCTCCAAAGGAGGCGGGCACCGGCATCTTTTTCCAGGCCATCTGAATTCGGTAAGCTGGATTGTCGAAAGGCATCCGACATGACCATTAGACGAATCATATGATGCATAGACCAGTTGTGGTTATTCGAAGATTGCTTTTCCGGCGATACAAATTCTGCGGACAGCCATTCTAATAATTCAGGATGAGAGGGTGGTGCACCTGCCTGGCCGAAATCTCCGGTCGTAGAGACAATGCCTGTCCCAAATACGTGATGCCAGATTCGATTAACCATAACACGAGCTGTCAGTGGGTTTTGGTCGCCGGTAATCCAGTTTGCAAAAGCAAGTCGACGTTCGTCGCCGGACGATTCTGAAGACAAGCCAAGATTACCAGAGAAGAGTTCGAGTCCTGCGGGAGCTATCTCGTCGCGCGGGCTTTCCGGACTACCACGAAGCAGCACATGCGTAATCTGAGGTTTGATAAAACGCCCGACAAAACTGGGTTGTGGGCCTTGTTCAAAGTAGGCCAGCACAAGGTTTTGGATTTCCTTGAGAATTGCCTGTCGCTCCGGATGATCCTGATTCAGCTTTTTGTTGACAAACCAAGTGCCAACCCATGGCTGCCAGGAACCATCTTCCTTTTGATAATCGACATCGAATTCATACCGCGGTAGTGTCGGCATCCGTTCCAAGTAGTCCGTATCGTAGTAATACTCTCGATTACTACTGATTCGCAGGCGGTCGACGAGTTCATTCGATTTGAAATCAAACTGCACGTATGGGTATTGGTCTGCATCTTTCGCCACTCGTGCCCGCCAGGCCATAGTACCGTATTCTCCATCGCTGATTCGAGCAAGTGGATTGCGGTTTTCAATTCCTGCGGCTGGAAATCCGGTTAACTTTGTTCCATAGTTTGCTAGAGCCAGATTTTGCCCGAGATTCTTTGGACCAAAGAACTCAAGTTCATCCAGTCCGACGTACATCGTTTTAAATCGGACGCGAACTGCCTTGGTCGTTACCGCTGGGAAATGTAATTCCCGGTAGGCTCCCCAGTCTTCTTCCCAACCTCCAGTGGCTTTGAGTTTCTCTCGTAGGGTATCGATTTGGGCTAAAATCTCTGCTCCGCGCTGACTTAGTGGGTGTTGCTCAGCATACTCAGGCTGGCGGCCCCCAAATTCAATGTCTTCAAAGACCGCAGTCAAAGCGTAGTAGTCTTTGAGTGAAACAGGATCAAATTTGTGGTTGTGGCAGCGGGCACACCCGATGGTCATGCCAAGAATCGATGGTCCAACGGTCTGTATGATCTCATCCATGCGGTCCGCTCGGGCTTGACGAATGGCAGCAGGTTCGCGACCAACTGTGGCTGCAGGTACATGGGGGCCCGAAACCAGAAAGCCAGTCGCTTCCCCTGAGCCAAGTGAGTCACCGGCGATTTGCTCACGAACAAATAGGTCATAGGGTTTGTCTTCATTAAAAGCGCGGACCACATAGTCACGATATACCCATGAATTTTTTCGATAGAGATTGGCTTCCGATCCGTTTGTTTCAGCCCAGCGAATAACATCTAGCCAATGCTGTGCCCATCGTTCTCCGAAATGCGGCGAGCTCATGAGGCGATCAACTAAATCGGAATAAGCCTTGTCGGAATTCTCTTTCCAGGCAGCAAGAAATGTTGTGGTTTCTTCCGGAGTTGGAGCCAGCCCGGTTAAGACGATGGAGACGCGACGAAGTAAGGCGAGCGGCTCAGCAGAGGCCGAGTACTTCAATCCCTGCTTTTTAAGTTCAGCCTGTAAAAACGCATCAATCGCGTTTTTTCCCTTTTGGGGTTTCCCCGGCACCTGCGGACGGACGATCGGTTGAAAGGCCCAGTGATCGGATTCTAATTTTGAGTCCACCTCTTCCTGACCGGGCCAGATTGCTCCCTGTTGGATCCATTGGGTGAGGAGATTGATTTCTTTTTCGGGAATTCTGTCAGACTCTGGAGGCATTTTTAGATCAGGATCGCGGTGGGAGATTACATCTAGCAAGTAGCTCTGATCTGGTTTGCCCGGGACAATCGCCGCAATTCCGGAACCTCCTCCCCGGAGCATGCCCAGCCTTTGGTCAAGACGTAAGTCGCCTTCTTGGGCATCAGCACTGTGGCAGTCCCAGCACCGGTTTTCCAAAATAGGCTGAATGTCGCGTTTGAAGTCGACCGTTTGAGCCTGGACTACGCTGCTAATTAGCAGCGTCAATGTAATGATAGAAGTCTTCAGCATGATTGTTTGGGATTAGCGTTTGTGTGGGTAGGAATAATGGGAACGAGAGAACTAGAGCTTTCTGATTCGGATATTTCGTAATTGCATGTCACTGCTAGTCAGTTTCCCAGCTGACAGGTCGTTCTCATAGATTTTATCCGAGTAGACTTGCTGGTCCAGCCAAACTTGACTTCGATTGCCCGCCACACGAATTCGGACGGGGGTCCAACCTGCTGCATCGATGTCGGCGACAACGGTTTCACCAAAGGTAAGCGAAGACTTACCTTTAGTTTCTGCGATGATTTCAAACGCAGATAATTCAATCGTTGGTAGTGAACTGATTTCCAACCAATTGTCACCATCACGCAGATGGATGAGTTGTTCTTTGAAGTAGGCTTTGATCGGAGCATACTTCTTCTTGTTGGCTAAGTTAACAAATTCGTGTGGATCATTTATATAGAAATAAAGCTCCTCCTGGCCATCAGAGGTTAGGCTGTATCGCCAGTCCTTTGCTCGTACGGAGAAATGTGGGTAGAGTGTTCCGATGTGTTCCCGATGTTGACTGTGGTCTTTACCGGGCAAGGCTGTAATGGCGACCTCTGGCCCTGTCCACTTTCCGGCGGAATCAGCAGGGTCGAGAATAAGTGGTTTGATACTGTGGCCATCGAGTGGATAACCGGAACGCCCCTGATGAGGATCCAGAGGTAGATCACACAGATCGATAAAGGTTGGATAAACGTCGATCAGTGAAATGGGTTGCTCACAAGTGACGCCTTTTGGCATGCCTTCTAATCCTGACACGATAAATGGAATTCTTGTTCCACTGTCCCACAGTGTTTGCTTATAGAGGGCATCCTTTCCACCAACATGAAAACCGTGGTCGCTGGTTAGAAACACGATAGTATTATCCGCATGTGGACTGGCTTCCAAGGCGTCGAGAACTGTTCCTACCTGATCATCAATAAATGCAACGCAGGCCATATATGCTTGTAGCCACTGCTTGAATAACTCGGGGCGGTCTTCGTGATTGAAGAGCATCTGGTAACGACGAAACGCATACAGGCTAGTGTTTCCTAAACTCGGTGCACAATCCTTCAGGTCACCTTTAAGCCAGGCTTTTGGTACTTCAATTTCGTCCAACGGAAACATGTCGAAATACTTTTGAGGTGCATACAAAGGAGTATGTGTTCGACTGAATCCTGTAAACAGGACAAACGGTTTTTCCTTATGATTTTGTTGAAGAACATCGGCGGCCCAGGCAGCATTGACCTCGTCTGGCATTGCATCACGATCATCATCAGACACGTACCGCCAGGGTTGGCCGGAGAGTCGCCACCCCTTATAGCCAGGGATATTATTTGCCTGGTCAACGGCATATTCGGGGATCATCGACAGCGGACCAAAGGTATGTTCCCACTTGTAGTCCATGTCCGGATCTGCATCGTCTGCATAAAAGTACATCTGTTGTGGGTGTGGGATAAAGCCACGTTGATTGGCCTTAGTACCATCCCACGGCCAGGGACCGATATTACCGGCGGGACCTCGGTTGGCATAAAACCCCTTCGGATCCTGAAAGCCATGATAGAGTTTACCGACACCATAGACGTTATAGCGATTGGTAGCCAAATGCTCAGTCAGTGTCTTGGAGTTCTTGAGAATTGCATTTTGCCGGTAGTCTTCAAACCAGTACAAACTGGAAGTTTGCGGATACAAGCCGGTAAACATACTCGAACGAGAAGGAGCACAAATCGGGTCATTGCAGTGGGCATTAGTGAAACTCACTCCCTGTCGTGCTAGCCGGTCGAAGTTGGGTGTCGGTACGTAAGGCTTCCCGGTTGGGTGCAATGGCATATCGTTGAGATCATCGACGATGATGAAAAGCACGTTCGGGCGGTCTGCTGCAACTGTCTGAGGTAAGACGTAGCTGATCAGTACTGTAAAACAGAGTAAGTATCGAATCATGAAGTATTGGCCTGCTGTGATCAAAGATCGATGGAACCTCGAGTTGGTTCGTTTGTCTTAATCGAGGAAACGAACACAGATGCAATGGGGAACCTTGATACTGATTCCCGCTGCAGTGAGTGCTCCGGTTTGAGGGTCAACCTTCAGGACATCTACATTGTCGCTACTTTGATTTGCCGCTACGACAAATCTTCCGTCGGGAGTGATGCCAAAGTTGCGGGGTGTGTTTCCGCCACTGCTACAGTGACCGGTCGCTTGTAATTGACCTTTACGTGGATGGATCTTAAAGGACGCGATACTATCGTGCCCTCGATTTGAACAGTAAAGGAATTTGCCGTTCGGGTGGACCAGCACTTCTGCCGTTGAATTGTTTCCATTAAATCCCGAGGGCAGAGTCGTAATCGTCTGAATGGCTTTGGTTGCCCCCGTATTCTCATCAAATTCAAAGACAGTAACGGCTGAGGTGAGCTCATTATTGACATACATGAATTGCCCGTCTGGTGAGAAACTTACATGGCGGGGTCCGCCGCCCGGAGGCATTGTGGCATACGCAGGGTCATTGGGTTGCATGCTTTGCCCGTCTTTTCCAATGCGGTAGATCCGAACTTTGTCCTGGCCGAGATCCGGGATCAGAATGAATTTGCCGGATGGATCGGTTTTAGCTGAATGTGGATGGGGCTCGCCTTGACGTCGTTCATTAACTCCACTGCCCCCTTCGTGTTGAAAGAAGCTACTGGGAGCGGCCAGAGATCCGTCGTCGGCGACGGGGATCATTCCACAGCTTCCTCCGGTGTAATTTGCATAGACGACATACTGGTCTTTAGGTCCTACCGAAACGTGACACGGATTTGCTCCACCTGCTTCCTGACTGTTTAATTCGGTCAAGAGGCCTGACTTTACATCGATTTTATAGGAGACTATTTTTTGTCCGGCCGGTCCCGAAGCGACAGCATAGAGATGAGTCTTACCATGATTGATAGCTAAGAATCCTGGATTTTCAGCTTTGGCTGCCAGTACTGGATTGGAAAGCTCGCCGGTGGCGAGATTCATGGTGCCGGTATAGATTCCTTCGCTGCCGGATTGATTTTTGGTGCCGTAATAAACTCGCACTTGTTTCTCCTCGTCTGCTAGTAGCGAACCACATGTGACGACTGCTGTTGATGCTGCGATAAAGGTTCGACGATCCATAGGGCCTTCCATTCGAAAAAGAGTAGGTCTGTTCAGAACCTATTATAGTGTTGAAATGCGTCCGCGTATGAGGGGGGATCTCGTCGTTCTCTTAGCTCAGTCACAGTGTTCTTCGTTCCACTATTGTGGTTGGTAATTGTGAATTTGAGGTGAAAACGACAACCTTGGCTTTAGGACCTGAGTTTTCTGTTGTTTCCAATCAGGATTAGCTGCTGCTTCCCAGATACGTACCCGTTTAATTTCATGCCAGGTGGAACCCATCGTTAGCGAGACAAGGTTTTTAGGTAGGCTAATTTCCTCGGCCTGAGCATAGGCAATGTGATTATCCAGGCGAAATAACGCCTCATCGTCAACGACTTCCAGGATGGCGGTGTACCACTTCTCTGCTTTGATTTTCAATGGTTGATGATCGAGTAGTAAGTCTTCGATGATCTCTTTGGTGGGGGTCTTTCGAATGTGTTGTAACAGGAATCCGGATTCGATAAAGTCATTGTTCGGATTGGCCCAGGCTGAGACAACATGTCCTACGATCTTTGGGCGTTGGTCCACGGCGATTCTAAAACACTGATGCTGCCAGTCTTCGGTGATACTGCCGTATCGAAATGTAACTTCAATAACGAGATTATTAGAGGTGATTCCCTGATAGGCCATGACGGGTACATGGCCTCGGCGATTCCAGGTCGAACGCCAAATATTGGAGTTGTCGACTNNGTTCCAAGTGCCGGCTCCTGCACGAACCTTTACTCCACTGTCAAAGGTNGAGGTGGTTTTCCCTCCACGGTCCTTTGATCCGTCGTCGTCGAGAATTAGCTTCCCGCGTNTTGCAAGTACAACAGGAAGTGCGGTATCAGTTCTAGGTTCNGCACTCGTTGCCAGGTGGTTTCCGAGTACTTGGAGTAACACGACAATCGGTGTCACCGAAACTAAAGGTAAACGTAACATCATGCATCATTTCCACGAGAAAGGTAGAGGGATTAAAGCGGCAGGCGTTGATGTTGGTCATTTCCCCCTGACCAAAGTACGGTGAGTTCATCCTACTTCAGACTTTTCCAGCGAACTAAAGGCGAATGGATGAACGTGTTTGGCCTGTTTATTTCTTTCTTATAGCGACAATTGCGAGTTTATTGTAGGCGAGACGACAGAGGTGTCGAAATCTGTTAATTCCAATCGTGATGTCCGATTATTTGTGCTGGAAAATTGAGCTTTCCACCAAAATGGTTAAGAGGTCTTTGAGGCCGCCTTCACTCTGCTCAAACTGTGTAAGGATACGGTCTAATTCTCCACGATCGCTGATGCCCAACTCACGTCCAGTTGCATAAGTCAACAATTTCTCAGTTAACGCACGATTGAATTGATCCTGACGTTTTATCATTAACGACCGAAATTGAGACAGTGAATTGAACGAATCACCGCCAGGTAATTGACCCGTCGAGTCGATAGGCGCATTGCCTTCATAAGCATCTCGCCAGGCACCAATGGCGTCGAAGTTCTCCAAGGCAAATCCCAAGGGATCTATCTTACGATGGCATTCTGCACATGTGGCGATTTCACGATGTTTTACTAACTGCTCACGGATCGTCACAGCGCCACGTATGTCAGGTTCAATGGCTGGAACATCTGGTGGAGGCGGGGGCGGCGTGTAGCCCAGTAGTTTTTCTAGTACGTAAATGCCTCGTACCACCGGCGAAGTATCGACTCCGTTAGCCGAAGCGGTGAGCAATGCCCCCTGTCCCAATAATCCTCCGCGATGACGATTATTCAATTCTACACGTCGGAACTGATTTCCCTCGACTCCTTCAATTCCGTAATGAGTAGCTAATTCACGATTCAGGAAGGTATAGTTGGCACCGAGGAATTCACTGAGTGGCAGATTGTTGTCGAGTACATGCCGGAAAAACATCTCGGTTTCAGTCCGCATCGCGTTCTCTAAATTGTCTCGATAGAAAACAAGGAAGTCTGCAGAGGGAGGCATGGTGCCGATGTTATCCAGATCGAGCCAGCGGCGCATGAAATGAGTTACGAAGCGATCTGATTTTGGATCAGCAAGCATTCGGGTTACTTGAGCAGATAACTCTGTCTTGAGTTGACCTGCTTTTGCCAGGTCGAGGAGTGTTTGGTCAGGTGGTGATGACCAGAGGAAGTAAGACAAACGCGAAGCTAATGGATTTTCACTCAATTCACCTTCACCGAGATTGAGGTACAAGAAACCGGGAGAACATAAGATAGCCTGGCATCCGAGTTGAAGTACCTGTAATGGTTCGACACCCTCCTTAAGTTTGTCCTGTATCAGTTGCTGAATCGGCTCCAACTCTCCTTCCACCGGTGGTCGCCGAAACGCTTGATGGGCAAAAGCTTCAATACGTTTTGAAATCGTGGCTGCATTTAAGTGGTCCGGTTGTAGATTTCCATAAATCCTTTGATGCCCAACTCCTGGCCAACTGTCGATGTGTGGACCGTCAACCTGAATTTCCCAAATTCTCAGTCGAGGGCCTTGGTATGCCTTGAGGACTCCGTTGGCCTGCGCGAGCTTATTTTCCATGTTGAGCAAAGGTTGGAATTCAGGTTTGTCAGAGGCTTCGGTCAGTAGCATGCGGACCAACCGTTTTGCGGAAAGGGGACCGTTACGAAAGCGTACTTCAGGTTCACAACCGGAATCCAAAAAGACTTTCCATTCAAACCATTGGGGTTCTTCATTGGTCAATTCAATTCGTGCCAGGGATGTCATGCTGGAAACATTACCGGTACTCTCGACACTCCCGCGTCGATCGACCGCTGCGATTTCCATCACAACAGGATCGCCATTGCGAAAGTCGTCCAGTGCTTTGCCGTAATCGTGAGTTAGCCCTAAGGCGGCTGCCCGAACGCGAATGGTGTATATTCCGCTATGCTTCACTCCTCCTTGCTGATGGAGTGGAAGAAACCCTAAGTGCCCGCCTCGGTAATGGCGTCCATATAGATCTGTATAAGGGGTATCCGGAATGAACCGGAATCGGTCGGGGCGAAACAGCTTGGGGAGGCCCTCAGCCTCATTCCCATTGAAGTAAAAGGGAGTTTGCTGGGCATAATGCCGAGAGACAGGTTGTTCTTCAAAGTGAGTCGCACGCTTAATCGCTTCTTCTGCGGCTTTGAAGTAATGTTGGAGCAAGATTCCGGAAGTTACCAGGCTAGCTCCGTTGTTGTCGAAGCCTTCGACCTTGACCTCTGCCGGAAAATCCTCGGCAGGATTCCAGACATCAACATTTAGGCCCAATAGGTCTCCCAAAGTCTGACGGTATTCCCACGAATTGAGGCGTCTTAATTCGCTTTGTCCATGAGACGACTTGAAGTTGGAGCGGGCCGACTCCAGTTTTTGTGTAAGGAAGGTAATGATCCTCGCCCGTTGCTCAGGCGACGGTTGTTTTGCTCCTTCCGGAGGCATGGTGCCAAGATTAAGTTGATCGACAATTTCCTGATACCGCTCAAGATCGTCGAGCTTTGCAATGGTTGTCGGCAACCTATCGAATCGCCGATCAGCCTTTTGCGTTTTTGCTCCATGACATTGAACACAGTGGTTGGTCAGAAAGGCAGAGACTTCCTTGTCGGAACCAATCGCGGTAAGGGACGCGACTAGCACTAACGCAACACAAGTTAGGATATGTTTCATGAGACAGCCTAGCCGATTTTCATAGGAGAAAACGTACCTGTACTTCTACCAAATCGTTCGGTCTCCGTACCAAACCAATTCAAAACGGATAGCCAAAGATTTGCCAGAGGTACGCGTTGCTGCGGTTGCTCCGGACAGATTAAGTGTCCCTGGTGATCTAAACCGCCTCCGGCAAGAATAACAGGCAGATCGCGATTACTGTGGCTCGAGGCATCACTCATGCCACTGCCAAACACGATCAATGTGTTATCGAAGATCTGCGCGTCCTTAAGTTTCGAAATGAAATCACTGAGCTTGGTCGTCAGGAATGTTTCAACTACTTTTAATTGGTCGATACGGCCCTCGGATTTGCCGTGGTGAGAGATACCGTGATAGCTGTCCAGATTTAATTCAGAGGTGCGGAATCCCATGCCGGTCTCCAGAGTAGCTACACGTGTAGAGTCTGTTTGGAGTGCCAATGCCATCAAGTCATAAAACAATGCAACTTCGTCAAGGTGCATGCGTTCTTCATCTTTGATCTCATCCACTTCCGGAGTTGGTTTAGGCCGATTGAGCCATTCCTGGGACATTTGTAGTCGTCGTTCAACATCACGGACGGAAGTTAAATACTGTTCCAGCTTATTGCGATCGGCAGTATTGAGCGTGCGATTTAGAGCCCTAGCTGAATCTCTTAGAGCGTCCAGAACGCTGCCGCGGTGCTTGAGACGAGTTTCTTGAATTCGTCGTACCTCCACCGGCGAGTTGACGAAAAGGCCCCGGAATAGTGAGGCAGGATTGTTAACAGGGGGGACGTGTACGCCCGCACGTGTCCAGCACATGTCGGTCCCGTTAACGATTCCGGTATTAATCGAAGGAAATCGTGTAGCACTGCCAACGTGTTCTGCAGCAGCTTGGTCCAGAGATACATTCTTCTCAGGAAATCCAGCCGCCTCTTCCTTCTTAATGCTAGTTAGAAATCCCTGTACGGCTCTATGGCCTCCGCTAAGGCCGTGATCGAGATTTGAGAAAACGGTGAATTCATCCCGATGAGTCTCAAGCGGCTTGAGCGTGGAGGTAGGAGTATAGTTTTTTCCGGCTTCCTGAGGGAAGAAATTACCGGGGTAGAATCCTAGATGATTGCCAACACATACCAGTCGCCGAGGTGATGCTTCTTCACCTGCTGTTACCGCTGACAAACTTTGGAACGTTGGCAGCGTCAAAGCGAGTGTGGTCCCCTTTAAAGTGCCCTGTAATAAATGACGGCGACTCAGTGTATTCTGAAAATTCATGATAGTGGAGACTCTCAGAAAGTGATAAGGGTGAAACCAATCAGTATTGGTCGGTGATTACAAGTGACTTAACTTTCCAAGTATAGCCAGTCTCAACTAAGTATAAGAGAAGGTTCTCGAAACGGCTATTGAGGGAGCTAAGGAATCGTGTTTGTATAATAGCCGTCTCTGACTTTCTGTTATGTAAACTCGCCTATTACTAGAAATAGTAATGTGGATTAAAATCAATCGGAAGNTTCACCATACTCTGACAGGCTAAAACATGAATTCACATTTAATTATCAAATTGATGGTCTTGGTATTTTCGTATTTTTTGCTGCTTCCAGATGTAGTAGCACAAGAGGAACCATCGAAGCTCGATATCGCGACGGCGGAATATAAGCTAAAAGGTATCGAGAGATCAGCAAAACTTGCCAACGGTGCCCCTTTTTCACTTGGTAAAGATGGGACGATCGCGCTTGAGAAGATCGCTGCGTTATATAAGGCATTCCCGGATCACCCAAAAGTTAAGGAACTCTTCAACCGGGCACGTACCGTTGTGAAAGCAAGTAAAGGTGACTTCATTGAAATCACTGAAGAAATGCTTTCTTACAGAACAAAAGCGGATGAAAACAGTAAGACACTGTCACGAAAGGCTTCCGAATTTTGGAGTACTTTCAAAGACGAGCTCACGAAAGACGAAGTCATTAGCCCGGTATTTCCCGCACCTTCTCCTGAGGATGTACTACTCGATGATATCATCGGGAAATATGTATTCTTAAAAGACATTGAATACCCCGGGATCATGTTCATTCAGGGAGGTAAGCAGTATTGTTTCAGTGGTTCCGTCAGTAATGGTTATTACTACCTAGACTGTAGCTCCCGAGGGTTTGTCGGTGCTTTCGAAGCCCTTAAACGCGCACAACAAATCGCTTCGCTCGAGCTGCCACCACAGTGGCAAGTAGTTGGCCGCATATCCGGAGTCAGAACACTTGTACCGCGAATTGGAAAGGGAACTGAAGGATCCACCGCCCATCTGGGTTGGGTCGTTACCCCTGAGATTATCTATGTCCCTGATATGGTAGCAGCACAATACCAAGCCGATACAGAAAAATCGGGATTCTATGCCGGTGAGGATCAACTCGGGAAGACTAGTACACCAAAGACGAAACCACTAGCAAAAGAGATCACTCCGGAAGAACTTTTACAGGAGTTTGTAAAATCCGCACAGAACCAACATTATGAACACTACTTAGAATGTATNGCGCCGGATCGCCAAGAGACGGGACTTCAAAAGAATCTGATGCGATATTATTACGACATCTTTGTAGAGAATGTTTTTGAAAGCTATGTGGCTATTAAAGTTGCACGAGTCGAGGAGCCCGAGCTTATTCAGGGTGAACCTGAAGGCGAATCAATCGAAGATCTTTTTCTAGATGATGAAACAAAAGAAAAACTGAAAAGTTCATCTCTGCCCAAAATCGAAGAACTAAGAATCTGGGTTCAACGTTATAACGAACAGGGCCGGTCGGTCGGAGGACAGGCCCCCGTAACCTTAAGACGATATGAATCACTGAAGAATGGCACACCCAATAGGTGGTACATTAGTTTTGGTTTCCCCTTTTAGCTTTAATCTCGGTTACTAACTATGCCTGCATCAAAACTATTCTCGAAACTTTTATCGCTAATTCTGTTCTTTGGGTTAGTCCACAGTTCACAGAGTCTGCTGTGGGCACAACTGCCGCCAGAGGTTGTTAACTATCAGGGAAATAGAGATAAGGCACTCGCTGCGCTCAAAAAGGATTTCTTGGGTAACGATAGCAAACGTAACCTCTCATCAGCGATTACAAAACATCGACTTCATCTTCGCAATGTTCTTTACTCACTTAAGAAATCTAAGACTCCATCGGCATCTCTCACGATGGGGATTCAATACATGGAGAATGAACGAGNGATATGGGAAGAATTGAGTCGCGGTTTCTCCAAACTCGCACAGGCTTCTGACGACATTGGTAAGTATATAGAAAGGGTGCAATCTGAAATAGAAACCCTGAAGGCCACAGAAAAACGCAATGCCGGACGCATTGAGAAGTTTGATTCGTTTTTTGAAGAGGTTGAAGCTTTTCGTGTGTTTTTTCGTGGCATCCCTGGGCCAACTAGGAATATGCTGGTCACCACGACGGTAGCAAAAACAGCCACCATAGCCGGACTCACACCTGTCGAAGTTGGAGAACTTGTGCGACTCTTTGATCAAATGGATCGAGATCTGAGCAGAATCAGTATTTCAGAAACAGCGCGATACTTTCGTACTAACGTAGCTGCGATGACTAACCTGTTTCAATACGACCTTCTTGCTCAGGATGCTGAGATGAAAGAATTAACAGACAAGTTCGAAGATGCTCATGACCAAATTGCTTCTGTTGGCAAGCAAGCCATTGCCTTCAAGCTTGTTAATATTTCACAAGTCCCGAATCAAGATCGAAATTTATATGCTACTTTTGAGCGAAGCCTCGATGACTGGGTTCGAGATCAGATGGAAGACGGACTAGATGTTTGGTCGGACTGGGTAGATAAAGTAGAGGATTATAAGGATAAGACTCGAAATAATTTTGAGAACATCAAAAAGGCTTTCCTACCGGGATTTTCCAATGCGAAGAAGGTGATGCTTGAGCTAAAGACATTATTTTCCGGNGANGTAAAATTAGCACTGGAAGAAACTAAAGAAGTTAAGAAACTTCTTGAAGANCGACAGGACGAAATTGAGGATGAGGACAANTAACCACGAAGNACTGTTTGTCGTTTCTCGCGTCTTAATCTCATCCNTCTGTGGAATCAGGCCTTTCCCATTAAAGCGATTCCTNACTTAGTGTTTGGATCACATTGAGAGACCTCACGAAGATCAACAAAGACTCTTCTACCCGAACACTTAAGCAAAAAGTATGTCTAAATATTGTGATTTTCTCGGACTATGTTCACGTTCGTGGGTGAATATCCCCCAGTAGTCTTTGGGGGGCGTTTTTCTCATATCCGATATTGAGCTTTCTCGTTTGAACCTATAGATAGGATCGAGTAAGGCCGTGAACGTATGTGCTGGTTTCTAAGCAACTCGACGTTAGTGATTAGAGGAACTGCCTTGGAAGGGTTTGGTGCTCTGTCCGGATAATTCTTCGCTATCCCAGGGTGTTTCGGATGAAATCCGATTGATTGGTGTCATAGCTCCTTTCAAGGGGGAATCGTTCTCAGTCCTTGGCTGGGGTGGTTGCAATTGCTTTTCAGCACAATTCCAAAGCAGATCCAATATCGAATTCCAACTACGCTGTTCGGCATTAAGGATCGCCCTATTCCTCATATCGCCTCGCATAATATCATCGGAGTATAGTTGTTTCATTGCACTCGCAAGAGCCATTTCGTAACTGAGATCCACAATAAGACCTGAGCCATTGTGCATCACAATTTCAGCAGGTCCCCCCATATTGCTAACGATTGCAGGTAGGCCACATGCTTGCGCTTCCAATACGACATTTCCAAAAGTGTCAGTCGTACTTGGAAAGACAAAGACGTCACTACTGGCATAGGCTATTGCTAGCTCTTCGGAATCCAGACAGCCGGTAAACTGAATATCTTCGTTACCGGCATATTTGTCTCTTAAGTAAGACAGTTGCGGACCATCTCCACATAACCCTAGATTCGCTTTAATCGGCTCCTCCAAATTTGCAGTGAGGTTCAGAAAGGAATGAATTAAGTGCTCCACATTTTTTTCCCGAGACATTCTGCCAGCGTACAAAAATGTAAATTCCTGTTTCATCCCACGTTCTTTCCAGAAATGAACGTCTTTCTTGACAGGATTAAAAAACGAGGAGTCAACTCCTTGAGGAAGAAGTTTAACCTTTGCAGCATCCAANCCATCTGAAACCAGACNGTCTCGGTAGAACTCGCTGGGGGCTAAAACGGTATTAGCATTAGAATAGAACCATTGCATGTATTTCCGTGTAGCCTCAGNATATGTTTCCGATTCTGTTAATGATCTGACTCGGGCTGGGAAGTCTGTCTGATAAAGTGCACGAACTGGAAGATTGAGTAATTTGGCTGCCATGAGTCCAACTAATCCNAGTGGACCTGGCGTTGATATGATGAGTTCAGATATTGGCTCTTGCTCAATNAATCTTATAACCTCCAAAATCGGAGGAATGCATGTCTTGAAGTGATCGAAAGAGGGAAGGTTTAATTGATAAACTGGCTTCACATTCTTAATTGGGAAGCTGGCATTGGGTTTTTCCGGAAGGCAAGTCATAACAGTTAAGTCTTTTGCTTTCAAATTCGCATTTTCTGCAAGACGAGCAATCGATACTGAGATGCCGTTCTCGTTGGAAAGATTGTCCGTCAACCATAGTTTCTTGCGCCCACGTTTTTTTAGATGCCTGCTCGCAGAGAATTTGTCGGAAACTTCCTGACACAGTTTCTCATCTTTATAATTCGTCGCGACTGCTGCCAGATAAGGCAGAGCTGACAACGCAATTGGCATTAGGCTGGGAGCCGCCGTGACGATATTCTGGAATTTTTTCGATGCTAGGCTGTCGCAGACGTTTTCGATTAATTGCCCCCAGCATTCATTGAACATCTCATTGGCGCGATCCATAGTACCTTCTTCGATGCCGGTACACCAATCCAATTCATCTGCTGGCTCACTTGCCGAGGCATTCCCGCCGATGGTTACTTTTTGGGAGTGGCGACGATTATCAGGGCTGCGTGAATCTGGAAAATCCTGCTCCATTAATAGCTGCAGAATCTCATCCAATACGGTTCCAGTAGAATCAGCAGTTGCAAGCATGTTTTTCTGGACATACTTCCGAGCGATTGCGACAAGGCTGTGGCTTAGACGCAAGCTCCCGCCATGTGATCCTCCGCACAAATGCTTCCCTGCTCGCAGATAATCCAGATATTGGTTTACATTTTCCGTTTTCGGGGTCGCAGTGTAAGCTGCTCCGATAAACTCCCCACTATGATCGTCACTGCCACCAGTAAATACCTTTTGCCATGGCTTATCACCATATGGATCGATCTGATGGCGCTGTTGCATCTGCGTCAATTGATTTGCAGTCAGATTTTCCATTATCGATCTAACAATCGTACCTGCTCTGGCATCCCGGGCGCCATTTATAGCTTCAAAACGATTGAACAGCAGGAGGAGCTTTTCAAAATGTTCGATCGTCATTTGACCATTTACGGTAAAAAGCGGATGAGCGACAGAGTGAATTATATTCTGCTGTCGGACATATTTTTGAAATGCATAGATATCATCCCGGCGGTTATCAATTTGTGCCCACTGTTTTTCCGTAATACCTGTGACCAAACAATGAATCTTGCAGCCATCTTCTGGGAATGTCAGTGTCGCTTCAGCTGAAATGAAAGTATCTTTGAGATTTGCGAGTTCGAGTGCCCCGTCTATGCGATCGTGATCCGAGATGGTTACAAATTGCATTCCGCGTTGTTTAGCAGTGTTATATACCTGAATGGGCTCCACATAACTCTCGGCCGCGTTGATCTGCTTTAGATACCACTCACTTGGATTATCTGAATACTTCGAATGAACATGAATATCACTTTTGCTGTACATATCATCATCCTCAAATAACTTCCAGCACTAAAAAATATCTGCTCTTCCAATCGCTTGAAGAGCCCACAGCTCCATCTGCAGTTATCGACAATTCTCTGGGAAACCAATGAAGTAGTGATGAAGTCAAAATGAAAAGTAGATAAACGAAAGCTGAAGATTTGATGAGCAAATCAATCAGGAATTGTTAATTCAAACTTTGGTTCTGGAAAGTTAGAAGTTCTTTCTTGCACAATCGATAGCAAATGAATCGCATTCCATCGTTAGTTAAGCGTCTTTGCCGTGTCGTTTGTAAAATTGCCAACCCATCTCTGGTATTGACGCTGGCAAAGAGACTTTTTCCAACATTGAAAATGTTTAGAGTTAGTGAAAGGATTTAAGGAAATACCATGTAAAAGCCTCCCCAGTTGTCTTGCGACTTCTGAGGAGGCAACTCACTGAAAGTTCAGGTTCTTATTTCTTCTGCATTGCGATTGCAATTCTTTCAGCGTCCGCAGCGGATAGGCCATTTCGCTCACACATTTCGATAGCAAGGGACCAGCGAGGTGTACCATATGCTTTTGCCAACTTCAGCAACCGTACTCTGATATTATTCTCCAGAGCATTGTAGAACCGTCCCTGGTCCTCAATCGATGCATTGAACAACTCGGTTTTCAAGGATGGAGAGTTCATCATGTTCTCAGCTTCACTACGACTGATACGGCCGTTTCCATCCAAATCTGCGATGATCGGAGTTCCATCGCTGCTTGGTTGTTTCTTCTGACTCCCAGGCTTTGAAGGCATGTTAGCTCGAATTGCCAAAGCTATTCTCTCAGCATCTGTGGCAGACAGGCCACTTCGTTCACACATCTCAATAGCCATCGACCAGCGAGGTGTATCATAAGCTCGTGCCAACTTAATCAAGCGTACTCTGATATTGTTCTCCAGAGCATTGTAGAACCGCCCTTGGTCCTCAATCGATGCATTGAATAACTCGGTTTTCAAGGATGGAGAGTTCATCATATTCTCAGCTTCACTACGACTGATGCGACCATTTCCATCCACGTCTGCGATGATCGAATTTGTACTTGTTTGGGCACTTACGGNCATTGTGCAGAGAAGAAGAGCTGAAAGTGTTGTAATCGTGGTTTTCAGTGAGTTGTACATTGCTATTACCTTTCTGGCTTTAGAGTGTTCAAAAAGTCTGTTGTTGTGTTCACCCTTAGAAACGATAAGCACCCGGTAATCGGACAACCTTTATACAATTTTTTGAAACTTTTCTTTTTTAACTCCAATTTCCGAAACCGGAAGAACGCATCCGAATATCANCTGCCAATGGGTAGCCTAACGACCGTTTGAAAAAGGTCTTCTCCATGTCGAGAGATCTAGTAGTCCTCGGGGATTAAAAAAGAAGCCGATTCTAAGCCTCCAGAAAGGNCCTAAGACGACATGATGATTAGTCTTCACAGAATAAAGTAATCAGAAAAACTCGATGTCTGCCGGGGAGCTAGTTTGGGCAATATACAAGAGCGAATATAAGCCCGCGGAAAAAAACACATCCCTAAATTAACGTTTAGGGATGTGTTTATTGTAAGCGTATGGAATTTGACAATCGGAAGAAACTTATTTTGGAAGCCTGCCTTGCTCAACATCCGGTAGTTTACTCGTACAAGCTTTCATAAACGCTACCAAATCCTTTTTATCCTGGTTAGTTAATTCAAGTTTCTTCACGTCTTTACTTAACGTAGGATTCGGGAAACCACCCTTGGCGTACCATTCCACAACTTCTTCCAATGTTTTTAGACTTCCGTCATGCATGTAGGGCGCTGTTAAGGCAGCATTGCGNACTGTCGGAGTCTTAAATGCACCCTTATCGTTCGGTTGCTTGGTAACTGCAAACCTTCCTAAATCAGGCATGGCCTGATCCATCCCAATACCCAAGTTATGGTATTTCTCATCTGCCAAATTTGCTCCTACATGGCATGCGGAGCAACGCCCTTTAGTCGAAAAGAAAATCTCCCGGCCACGCTTTGCTGCATCAGACATTGGATTACTTTGGCTAACTTTCAATTTGGTCATATAGTTTTCGTAAAGATCAGGGTCGTCCAGCTTCAGTGCATCTAGATCATCCANATCGTCCCCGAATGCTTTNCTTAAACTCAAAATAGGCTCGTACAGATCATAAGCCGAAGGGAGNGTAACCAATGCACGTTCAAATGTNGCAATTGCTTTTCCGACGTTTTCAATGGTCGTCCCGTCTCTGAAGATAGCGTCAAACTGTAGACGATATCCCTCTATTCCCTTTAAGGTTTTGACGGCATTGTCGTGGGTATTACCCATCTCGATTGGATTCGCGATAGGACCAATCGCCTGTTCCTCTAAGGAACTTGCACGACCATCCCAGAACTGAGCTTTGGAAAGAATACGGTTGAAACTGACTGGCGAGTTTCTACCACCGAGTTGGCCATCGACACCAACACCGAATTGGGTTCCACGGCCGTAGGAATCTTCTGGATGATGACAGTCTGCACAACTGACCGTATTGTTAACAGACAAACGTCGGTCAAAGTATAACTGGCGGCCCAGTTCGACCTTGGCTCGTGTCATCGGATTATCTTGTGGGATATAAACTTGTTTTTCGCCAACCGAAAGACCGAGTGGCAGAATGGGCGTAAGCTGAATATGGTTTTGCTTTGATGCCAGCCACTCTTTAATTTCTTTGATGGTTAAATCACCTTCCCCACTAATTCCTGCAGTTAAAGCGGAATCACCCAGATTCACGGTAGCCGTGGGAACCTGCTCGCCTGCTTTGAGGAATGCACCAGGCAGCAGCGCAACGAGGAGCAAAAATGTCATCAATCTATACAAAACAACCATTAGGCTAACCTCCCGAAATAAATAGTGTCCATNGGTNTTAAGTGTACGTTGTTCTTCTAAATCGACAATAATCAAACCTCTTAATCTTCCAATTAGATCCAATTGTTCAATCTTGAAATCTAGTCATGTTCTGAAAATATTCTTTTTCTGAAAAATTCTGTTGACGTATTTGCTATTGCCGAAACACTTTCGGAACTTAAGGAGAAATATTTTGAATTTGAAAAAAGCTAGAACAGTCTATTTACTTGGTAGTTTCCTATCGTTTGTTCTATCCGTGTCGCTTTGGTTCGCGGGCTACAAACATGAGGGGATCTTTGTCGGTGTTTGGGTACCTTCTATCCTTAGCCTTGGCAACTTAATGCTATCAACGGCAAGGGAGTGAGTTATGGATATCGTCAATTGGATAATCTTNTTTTTCGGAACTGTTGTTGCTGGTAGCTCACTTTTTGTGACTTGCCTAATCGTAAAGGGAGCAACTCCGGAAAACAAAGTTGCGGAATGACAATCCTAATAGCTTCTGAACGGAGAAAAAAACATGTCGGTAATAGAGATAATCATCCAGTTGTTGGTTTCCCTAACCATTTTGAATGTATGGCTCTTTCGTAGACATAAGGCCTCCAACTATAGGTGTGCGGATGCTAAAAATCTCAAGGACGAGTTTAGTTCTTATGGTTTCCCCGTCTGGGTTTATTTTGCGGTAGGGCCTTTAAAGGTTTTAACAGCGACCGCTATGATTATCTCGATTTGGCTACCATCACTTGTTTGGTCAAGCACTCTGTTAATGGCNTTTATGATGCTTGTAGCGGTGATTTGTCATCTAAAAATGCGACAAGATCGGTTAACCAGAGCACTGCCAGCAGCGACTGTGCTTGCATTGTGTACCATCGTGTTGATTCTAAGGTTGCCTGGGGCATAAATNGACTCGAAGAAGCGATAGAAATCGGGCCGCTGTTAACAGTTCTCCTAACATTGTCACTAAATCTTTTCCAGCTTTTATCACGTCTTAATTTGTCGCTGTCGATGATTGTTTGGCCGANGTATATTTTTCTCATTTTATGGCCCCCTGCTCCGACTCAAATGGCTGAGCGGTTTCAGCAGCAGTTTGAAAAAGTGTACTGNGAAAGGAACCATCTCTCTCNNCAATCTTAAGTTCAAACAAGCGGGGTGTCGGAGGACAANACTGCGATTGTGAAAGGATACGTCACCTAATCGCTTGGTAATAANAGCCAAAGGTCGGGGCGTCCAACGTTACAGTGGACAGCACGAGTTAGCAGGCTTAGTCCTGCTCCAGAGAGAAATAAACTTGTTCTCGCAATTTGCCAGGCTCGGANNTGAAATANCGGTGGACGAGCTAGNCGTCGATTGACGCTAGGAATTGGATGAAAAATAGTTTCGATAATTGTGCTTCGCGAACGTTCATTGTCTTGAAGAGCGTTCATCATCTCAGTCGAATTTACAATTGTTGCACTAGGAACGTTCAGAGCAACCAGATCACGATCCACCGATGCGGAAGCCATGCGACTGAAAGTAGGAAGAACTAACAGACTTAAAAAGGTCCAGATATTGAACCAGCAAAGAAACTCGAGCAACCAACCTAGCGAACCTATTGGCGATTGAGTCAATAAATTCGCCAATAGGAATCCGGTAGCATTACAGATGAATGCTAAGACGATAGAAGTAGTATGAGAATAAGATGAGATCGCAATAGCTCTACGTGCAATGATCGTGGCAAGAACATCGGTGTCAAAGGAAAGCCATTTCTCCGGAATTAGAATTTTGGAAGACCGCCCAATACCAATAATCCCGCCTGTGAACCCTTTATCGGCTCGCGATACAGTATGCACTTCATATGGAATTTGAAGCCATAGCTTTGCATTCTCAATCGCGCTCTTAAATCTCGCGTCTTGATTCATATTGGTGACCAATTGTTTGCTAATTACCCAATTACGGATTTGCAAAATTACAGCAGTCAATCCAACGAACCCGAGAGTTGCAAGTAGGGCTGAATATTGAACTAGATTGATCAACACAACACCGATCATAACGTAGGCCATAAATTGCACTGCTATGCCCTTAATGTATGGAGTTAACCATTGTTGAAATTTTCCGTCTAAATCTGAATATCTCTTAGGAATTACGAATCCTCCTAAAACATCGAACGGGAAAAGACATATAAACGCAATGATAAAGATCAAAGACAGAANGCCTACCTGAGCANCNATATTGTCGAGCATGTACGAGTTAAACTGTTCGTGAATGCNTAANGATAAAATCCCNGTGCTNAANAANACAATCGTCCCAACAGTAGTCATACCCAAAAACAGACGACTTTTAGCGTAGCTCATGAATAGCCCCCCAATAAACCAACCAGAGGTGCTTCAAGAAGAATCCTCAACCGAAATTAAGATTTCGAGAGTTGGCCGAACAAATAACTAGATCGATTACTTTCCAAAACCGCTACGTAAAGTAACAATTTAAAGTTATTGAACTTGTAGAACCGTTAATGACAACCTTCTTCGGATAAAAATAGCTCTTAAAAGGATCACTAGTATGTCACCGTCCCTGACTTTCCTCACCAGCTGCGCGATGTACTACGGCCCATAGTCTACGATGCTTTGTCACCAGAATAAAAGTACTTATTATGGTGAGTAGCAACTTATCAGTATTCCCCCTAATACCGCAGAGAGAAACCTTTGGATGAATTACTATCAGCATCGATTTGAAANTGTTCACGAATATTTGCATCATCGCNCNCCCTACCTTTTGGTNGAAGAGATTCATTCGATAACAGANCGACAAATNATCACATCAAAANGTGTGTCNGCAAACGAACCATGGATTAAAGGACACTTTCCTGGTGCCCCCATTTTCCCCGGCGCGATGATGCAGGAGTTAGTTACTCAGTCAGCCGGAATTTTGATTGCTGCAAACTACAATCCGATGGAATCTTATGACACATCAGACCCAAAACATAATGAATTTGCGTTAGGTGTTCTCGTAAAAGTCGACTCGGCAAGATATCGAGGATTTGCTCGACCGAGTGATCACCTTAAAGTCACTGTTGATCTTAACGAGACCGCCGGAAGTTTATTTGATTTTAGTGGTCGTATCCATGTAGAACAGTCAGAGGTTATGAAGATCGAATTCCGTCTTTGCAACATTAAATCCACCGTTTTGACGGAGTCACCATCACAGTAAATCTGTTGTGGCAATAGGTGGTGGAGCCTAGCTTGGCGTTGGCTTTAAAACACGATTACTGTCATTAATAACTGCTTTCGCACAAATCTAATGACAATAAAATCGATTAAATCATAGCATCAGTTTCTGATCTGAATTTTTAATAAACACGTATCTAAATACGTACTGCTCGTCGTTCTCACCGGAGCAATCTGTTTCTAGTTGCCGTGTTAACGTGGACAGCATCCCGTGCTTTGCATGTCTATCTTTGTGAAACAAGTCCATCTATTCTGTTGTCAAGCTTCCAATTGCAGACTATCGATGCTGAAAAGTCGGAGTTTTTCGATCCTCTTCTAAAATAAAGACTTCTAAAAGAGCAACAAGAAATAAGAATGCTTGACGACGAGCGTATTCTAGTTGCACTGTCGTCCCAAACACAGAATGAAGTCGATGCCAAGTTGTTTACTTGTTTTTCCAAATCAGTTATTTGAAGATCATCCGGGCCTGAGACTCAAGCCGGATAGGGTTGTTCTAATCGAAGACAGTTTGTTTTTCGGCGATAAAAAGTATCCTCTTAACTTCCATCGCAAAAAGCTTGTTTTTCATAGATCTGCAATGAAGCAGTATGAAGCGTTTTGCCGCAAACTCGGATTTGAAACGACCTACTTAGAGCATGAAGAGAGAGAGGACTCCCTACTAAAACATTTGCAATTCCTACAATCTAACCTTTTGACAGGAAGCATTCGTTTGNTATCACTGGACGCCGTTGACTATGAGTTGAATCGGCGACTTAAAAAATATGTCGGTGAGTTAGGCATGCGAATCTCATTTTTGAGTAACCCCGGGTTCATCAATTCCAGAGAAGAGAATCAAGAGTTCTTTGCAGAGAGAAATTCATGGCGAATGATTGATTTCTATAAATGGCAACGGACTCGACTTGATGTATTGATGAATGCTGGAAGTCCACTCGGTGGCAAATGGAGTTTCGATCAGGATAATCGCAAGAAAGTTCCTCGGAGACTTATTGATAAGATTCCCCAAGATACACTTTTAACGGAAGGGAATGGGGACCTGCAAGCGTGTGAGCATATTGCCAATAGGTATCCAGACAATCCCGGTTTGCTCTCAGGAGGAATGTATCCGACAAACCATAAACAGGCTGCAGATTGGTTAGACTCTTTTCTCGAACAACGTTTTCATCACTTCGGAACATATGAAGATGCAATCGTGAAGGGACGCAATAGGCTTTGGCATTCTGTTTTAAGCCCTTTGTTAAATTCCGGCTTGTTGACTCCAGATCAGGTCTTATCGCGTTGCTTGGATTATGCCGATGAGCATGAGATACCGCTTAACAGTCTGGAAGGATTCGTTCGAC
Organism: Rhodopirellula sp.; assembly: GCA_002701385.1. Lineage (GTDB taxonomy): Bacteria > Planctomycetota > Planctomycetia > Pirellulales > Pirellulaceae > UBA721. The sequence goes on from NZVD01000079.1 coordinate 114,698, forward strand.
AGTTAATTGGCTGGCGCGAATTTGTTCGAGCGTCTTACGAAGAACTTGGAAGCAGTATGCGAAACGCAAATTACTGGGAGCACTATAGGGAGATCCCTCAAGCGTTCTATCGCTTGGAAACAGGTATCCCACCTGTTGATGATTGTTTACGACGTATCGAAGAAACAGCGTATTGCCACCATATTGAGAGACTGATGGTACTTGGTGGCTTCCTGTTTTTATGTGAGGTATTGCCAAATCAAATCTATCGGTGGTTTATGGAAATGTTCATCGATAGTTATGACTGGGTTATGGTCCCCAATGTGTTCTCAATGAGTCAGCATGCCGACGGAGGCTTAATTACAACAAAACCGTATTTTAGTGGCTCCTCTTACATACGCCGAATGAGTAACTATCCAAAAGAGGATTGGTGTACCACTTATGACGGTCTTTACTGGCGATGGATATGGAAGAACCGGAAGCGTTTAGTTCAGAATCCCAGATGGTCCATGATGTGCAAGCTCGCNGAGAAAATGGATAGAAAAAAGATGGAAACGCATCTTCAGCGTGCGGAGGAATACCTCTCGATGATTTTTTAATGAAGGTAAATCGGCTTGGTCTTTGACAAAACTTTCAATGCGTTAGCACGTAAGATTCATGGCCGAAGTGGACTTACTTGACGCTCCTACNGCAAAGATTCTTCTTAAACACTTAGCTGATTTATGGATTTTGTCTGTCCATGGCTGCCTGTTACACAGGCTGTTAGCACATTTTTTGAGCAAATTTATAATCAATCGAAACACACCGGGAATGCATTAGACAGTTGTATTTATCCTATTATTTAGCTCTAACCCAGTAACTTAGTTGAATCTTCTGTGTTTGGCATGCCATTTGCAATAGTTTTACATTGGCCGTGCTGCGGCTATTAGAGAAGTACCCTGGTAGAGGGGGACATTTGGAGCTACACATTGGCCCCCCTCACCAGGTTTTTTGTGAGAGGAAAATTCAATGATATCNAACAGACTTCACTCTTATAAATCTAAGGAAGCGTCAACTGGACGTTTGCGAAGTGTTCAGGTCTCTGAAGACCTTTGCCAGCTGAGTTTTAAAATGAACTCAATGACTAGTGGGACCGACTTTTTTGTTGTGACTCTCTTCCCTAATCGCAGTTCGCAGCGGCATGGTTTCATGAGTGGTTTTTGCCATAACTCAACAAAAATCAAGTCACAGCTCAGTGGTGCATTTTATGAAGCTGGTTCGGATATCAATTTAGAATTCCTTCTTATGGCTGAGGACGGTCATTTAGCATGGAAGCAGATAGTGTTGGACATGGACGCATTAACGCTTGATGAAGGCTGTACCTATTGAGGTTATTGGATAATTAAAATACCAAGCTAATTTAAGAGAACGCTGTGGATTAATTACACCTTAAATCTCATCAGAGAATGGTACACATCCCAACACGATTAAGTTAACTTTTGCGTTATCAAAGTAATAGCTTCAGTGTGGTTGCCGACTTCGATCATATCTCAGGATGGCTTTCCCGGACTTGGTGGCCTGTTAATTTTGCAGCCCCAACATTTAATAGGCTATTACTTCATTTCGGTTAATCTTGAAAATCGCCTGCCGTCGTGTGGCGGATTTCCTTAGGAATTTGCAGCGAGCGCTTCCTCGATAGTCAAATTCCACGCTGGGAAAGGGTCATCCAATTTCATCCAGGCTTCAATCCCTTCGGCAACTTCGCTATCAGTCAGTAGGCATTTTTCGAGTGCCTCATCGATGGCAGTTTCGTTCATATTGATGCCGATGAAAACCAATTCTTGACGACAGTCACCCACATCCGGATCCCAGATCTTTTCCATCTCTGCTTCAATTACAGGGGAGTCCGGCCAGTGTTCACGAGGAACTGCGGCCCACCAAAATCCACCAAAATCCAAACGTGCAACCCGACCTGCCTGTGACCAAACGCCAATTTTCTCAAGTCGACTGGCCAGCCAGAAGAACCCCTTACTTCGCAATACACCTTCCCAGTCTTGGTTGAGAAGATCATGAAAGCGTTGTGGGTGAAATGGGCGTCTTGAGCGGTACACAAAACTGGCGATACCGTATTCTTCAACTTCGCTTGCTCCATCATCTCGCAAGGTAAGTTGCCACCCTTTACTCTGTTTAGCGATTTCAAAATCAAAGCGACCCGTCCCCATAATTCGCGAAGGTTCTATACGACCAAACGTTGAACGTAATTTAAGTGCATGCGGGTTTAAGTGCTCAATAAAGCCTTCGATAGTTCCCAATGTATCCTCATCAATAAGATCTGTTTTGTTCAAAACTATGACATTGGCAAATTCTGCTTGTTCGGTCAAAAGATCTGCGACTGTACGGGGGTCATCCTCTGTAGCTGCCTGATCAAGACTTTTCAAATCCTTTCCAATTCGAAGGTCTTCTAAGAAGTTAGCTGCATCTACAACCGTAACCATAGTATCTAGCTCGGCAACTTCCGATAGTGGGGTTCCGTCACCAATTGCAAAGGTAAAAGTATCCGCTACAGGAGCTGGTTCAGAAATACCTGTCGACTCTATTAAGAGATAGTCAAATCGACCTTCAGCTGCTAAATCGGCTACTTCCGCCAGGAGATCTTCACGTAGCGTGCAGCAGATGCAACCATTAGTCATCTCCACAAGTTTCTCTTCTGTCCGACTTAACGCCGCTTCACCACCCACGAGCAGTTGCGCATCGATATTGACCTCACTCATGTCGTTGACGATTACCGCAACTCGTAAACCTTCACGATTTGCTAAAACATGATTGAGAAGAGTGGTCTTTCCTGCTCCGAGAAATCCGGAGAGTACGGTGACTGGTAACTTTTTCATTTGATCTCTGCAGGTAATTTGTAGCATTTCAGTAATTGACTTATTGGCTTACCCTGTTGGCTCCAGTCCTGCCGACTGAGAAAATCCCATGCCGCCGACATTTTCTCGGCTCTGACGAACGGACGTAACCATGTTTCTACGGTTTTAGAACGGTAAGCCTCGCCATTCGCGTTCTGGACCCATGCCTCATAGTCGGCAATCCAGCCTAGTAATCCTGACCAGAGTTCTCGAGCACGCAGCCACTGGGACCTACCTCGTGGTCGCGTGAACGCCGGTAGTTCTTGCGGCCAGTGGATTCCCTCAGCGAGTGANTCAATCGGAGCCCAGCCTGGACGGAAGTCGAAACGGTTGACAAAGAGCCCCCCAAGATCTCGTCTTCCAAAAAACATCCCAAATCCCCACAGGCAGACGTGCAATTCGTCGCAGTCCAATCGGTAGCAAGTAGACTGAGGGTCAATCTCACACTCTCGATGACGTTCAAAGCCAAACTCCATCAATAAGTTGCCTTCAACCCGCTCCACGTCTCTTCCCCAACACCAGAGTTGCTGCTCCATTAACTGGCCACCGAATCGCAGGATCTGTTGCGGCATACACCAACCCTGTCCCACGCGGGTTGTTTTGCGGCTGTGAGTATTTTCTTTAAGCGAAATATTCATGAAACCTGGCTTTTGTCTGCATAATGATCCGAGAGCATAGCTCGAAGATCTGCAGCTATTGCAATCCCAAGCAATCGCCACTCACGCGGTATATCCTCCGCTGGGATGACGGGCCTCTCGCCATTGTCCCATTGAACTAATGTTGACTGACGATATTCGATACCTAACGTTTCCGCGATCTTTACTTCGTAACTCCTTATCCAATCAATCAGATCGAGGGTTAATGCAGCACATTTTTCTCGCTCTAGCTCAGTTGGGAAACAAAGCTCTGGCAGGTCAGCATGTAACCAAGGCAGTTGGTTCAATTCTGAGCACTTTGTATACAGCGGACGAAATTCATAACGAGGTAGGAAAATACCTCCTAATCGAGGGTCTCCATAGAACACGCCGAATCCGCGAAGCACTACAACTCGTTCGCCTGGTAACTTTAGCGAGTAAACGCTGGAACACTCTTTGCGACTTGCCGGGGGTTCAAATCGCTGAAAGCCAACCTCTAGTAGATAGTTACCTTTGGACCGAAGAATATCCCGCCCCCAGCACCAGACTTCCTGACTTAAAAGGGCAATCGCGTGTTCAATGAGGTTGCGATCCGAGACAATGGAAGTATTCCCAGGAATTTGCGTACGCATTTTATGGTTTTTGGTCTGTCAAGGCAGATGCAATGTTTGCCACTAGCCACGCTGAGGCAGCGCACAACTGTAACCAATCACCCGCGGAGGTAATTCCGTAAGTTAGCACACTAGCTATCCAGCAAAGACTTGCGAGCGTTTGTCCCAGCCATTCGATACAAAAGATTTTCGCTTGCCATTTTTTAGATGTGCAGGCTTCGACTGAATCCTCGCCAGAGATTAATTTATCGGAAGCTGATGAAGGTTCTCGCTCACCATTGACACTTAGCATACACACTCCTCACCACAGCAAGAGAGGTCATCCAGGTACATCCCCCACATCCGATATTTTTCTAACTCCTCTGCGGGTAATCCCAGCGAAGTGGCGATCGTTTTTGCAACAACTGCAAAACGCTGGCGAAACTTATAGATGAAGCAGAATACATGGTTTTGATGGCGAACTGTCGGACCGCAGAGAAACATGCCAGGGACGATAGTTGACTCATCATCTTCGCTTAGTAGCGGGAAGCCATCGTCACGCTTTTCAAATAAATCTGCAACCAATTTGTGACTTCCATCAAACCCACCAGCCATTAACGGCGGTACCGGGGATTGGAATTTTTTTCCATCATGGGTGGTTACTTCGTAAAGATCGTCCAGTTTTACTACGGATCGGATAGGAGTATTGGGATACAGTTCTACATTGTCCTTAAACCACTGTTTCCGCATTCGTTCCACCGAATAAGTAGACAAAGCAATACTTGGATCGGAACTCTCTTCTTTCCAAGGACAATCCTTGTCAAATACTCGCACCCGCTTACCGCGTTTTGACAGATGGTATGCCGCGTCAACGCCACTTTCGTAGCCGCCGACAATGAGAAAGTCGTCGCCTTCAAGCTTTTGATAACTGGCGATGGTTGCCGTATGGCGACACAACTCGATACCATCGAAACCATTCAGACGCGGATACTGAAACTCGCCCGCTGCCCAAATAACATGTTTGGCTCGTAGCGTATCATCTGTAGTATCAACAACAAACTCGTCACCGATTTTGGTGACTCTTTTGACTTCGGTATTCTCTTGTATCGGCAACTGGAAATAACTGGCGACACCTTGGAGGTGTAGTGCATATTCCGGGCCTGTAGGGTGCTCAACTTCCAGGCTGTATGCAGGCGAAACCCCTATAGCAATTGAGTTCAAATCAAGCATGCCAGTCGAATTAGTCGGGAAGGATGGGGTTATGAACCTTGTTTCGGCAGGCCATAAGGCAAAAGATGCACCGACGACGTGTCGTTCAAGCACAATAAAATCTTCGATTCCGGCATGACTAAGAGCGATCGATACCCCTAATCCAGCAGCACCACCGCCGACAACGATAACGTCATAATCTTTTTTATTTGTTGTGGTAGTCATAGTGCGTTCGCCTCATTTTCAGATTCCAGAGGCCTTAGAGGATCCTCATATTGTTCCCAAACGGCTGGGCCCTGAACGAACTCCTCATCCGTCAATAAACAGTCGTCCAGCATGCTCTCGATCAGATGTTGATCCAGATTTTGGCCTATAAAAACCAACTCCTGATGGCGATCTCCATATTCACCAACAAAGTTGGCGCGAATCTCAGCGATCTGATCCTCATCTTCCGGCCACTCCTCTTCAGGGGCAGCAGCCCACCAATAACCCGCAGGATTCAAACGGATGGAGCAACCTGCTTGAGACCAGTCAAAAGCACAGTCATGCCTTGATGCAAGCCACAGCAATCCTTTACTACGAAGAATTCCCGCGAAGAAACCTTCATCAAGATCACCTTTGATTACCAGATCATTGAATCTCTTTGGGTGCAACGGGCGATTGCGGCGATAAACAAAACTGGAGATGCCATATTCTTCTGTCTCGGTTTGTTCCTCTCCCCGGGGGTCGGCCAGCCAATCCGGCATGGTCTCTGCCTCTGCCAACTGAAATCGGTTGGTTCCCAGAATCTCCGACAACGGCACACGGCTCTCCGTCGAATGCAAGACCAAAGCATTCGGATTAAGCTTTTGGATAATCCGATCTAACTGTTCAAGGTCGTAAGGGGAGATCAGATCGGTCTTATTGATGACAATCACGTTCGCAAATTCGACCTGTTCGACCAACAAATCAACAATGTTTCGGTCGTCTTCTTCATTCAATCCGATTCGCCGATCCGTCAGGTCATCCCAAGAACCAAAATCCTTCATAAAGTTTCCGGCATCGACAACAGTAACCATCGTGTCCAAATCAGCGATTTCCGAGAGACTTTTGCCTTCTTCATCTTCAAACGTAAAGGTTTCTGCGACGGGCATAGGCTCACTGATTCCAGTCGATTCGATTAACAGATAGTCAAACCTACCTTCCTTTGCCAATCGCCCCACCTCCACGAGCAAATCCTCACGAAGCGTACAACAAATGCAGCCATTGGTCATTTCGACAAGTTGTTCTTCAGTTCTGGATAGATCGGCACCGCCATCACGTACCAGCGAAGCATCGATATTCACCTCACTCATGTCGTTGACGATTACCGCAACTCGCATTTTTTCCCGATTGGTTAAAATGTGATTGAGCATGGTGGTTTTACCAGCTCCGAGAAAACCGCTAAGCACTGTGACCGGTAGGCGAGATTGTGTGGAGGGTAGGTTATTAGAATCCATTTACAATTCCGGTAATTGATTGAGATAACGATGCAAAAGTAGGGGGATTTTGATCTGTATTTTCGGTCGATCAAAGCCTTCGCAGACGAAAAAGATGCTTGAAATGCAATTTAACTACAGATGCAAAATGTTTGCAATAGGGTAAACTGGTCGTATCGTAGAAATAGGTTTGATGCGTAGAAGGACAACAATTGAGCTGCATGGGAGCGGTGCTGTTATTGAACTCAGACCTGTTCGGTTCGCTTCGTATTAGCTATTCTTCGGACTGGCCTGTGCTCAGCGGCTCAGCGGTAACCAGGTAAATCGCGCCCAATTTTGATGTCGAGGCACGATCGGCAATTCCTTTTCCCCGGATTTCGATTCGACCATAACTTTGGGGCCGCCCCTTTGGGGATCAGGGAAAGCTCGAGTCACATATCCATCTGGGGACCATGTGGGGTCGTCACCACGTCCAACCTTTCGTCTGTTCCTGCCATTACTACCCACCACCCAGACATGGAATGTCGCAGCAATCTGCTGATCCCGCTTTGGATTATTGATCCCGGTAAACGGGCTCATGTGAATCATCTCCACGCCTTCCCAGTGGGCTATCCACTTACCGTCGGGTGACCAGGTAGGGACTTTCTGCTCGAGAGGCAGTTTGAGAATGTTGTCCTGCTCTAAAGGTGTTGGTGAAATAAGTTTGGCATCACTTCCGTCAAGTTTGCTCACCCAAATTCTGAAGGTTCCGCTTCGGTCTGAAACAAAGGCGACTTTTGTGCCATCCGGGGAGATTGAGGGCATCGCATTATTGAACTTAATTTGGTCCGGATGACTGAATAACCTGCGTGATTCCCCCGTTTCGGTGTTCATGATGCGGAGCTGGCTGTTGCTGGCAGGATCTTGATTTCTTTGTAACGGGCCGACACTCATCCAAACAATGTGTGTTGCGTCTGGCAACCAGGAAGGCAACAGTATTCTTTCTGATTTGATGAGTTCTTTGGCGTTTTTACCATTTGTGTCACAGAGCCATATCGCCATTCCCATGTTGCTTCTTTTTACGAAAATGATTTTCTTCCCATCAGCAGAACAAGCTGGTTGCACACAATGATAATCGCCCTTTGTTAGTTGGCGACTTTCTGTTCCATCCTCTTTCATGCGGTAAAGCTGAAAAATACCGTTTTCATCCGTGTGACTGACAATGACCTCACGTAATTGTGGTTTGGAGGAAAGCTCATCGGCAAGTAGCGTCGCTCCGTACTTTTCGGAGTGCATGAACGCTGTTAATACGAGTAGTGCCATACTCATCAATAAGGTTGCCAATCTTATTGTGTTCATAGTTCAAATTCTTTCCGTTAACAGTTGCAGAACTGAAGATCACGATTTGTATTACCGCAGCTCGCTCTGTTGGCGACTTTCCACGTAAAACACAGCATAACCTCGACGGCGAGCTTCCGAAACGTTTACACTTCTTTGATGCTCGTAATCGCCAAGTCCACGGAATAGGAATTGGCTAGGCAAGTAAGCTACTTGAAGGCCGAAAATCAGATCCTGCGAAGCCGATTACCAAAGCGTCTGAACTTGTCTCAGCTCGAGAAGAATCGACTTATTCGATTCGCCAGAAACCTTGGTTCGGCATTGATCGAGCTGGCAACGATCCGTCGCCAGGACTCATTGTTGACAGCGTTTAGTGATGCTCATTAAAATTAACAGCTTATGAAATGCTACTGCATGTTGCGTGTACTCGCCGCAAAATAGATATCAATAGGTGGCGGCATTGATGACTATCCCAGACATTCATTGAGTTATAGAGGCACGGGGCGGCTAATGCGTCAGAATTCCAGCTCTGTTGAATATGCGATCAACTACCGAGAAATCTACCAGCAACGTCTATTAGAGAGCGACTGTGAGGCTCTCAGTAAATCTGCGCTTGGAGCTGCAAGAGAATCGACTAGGCCATCCGAACTTGTTGAAGTTTGGGCAATGATTGGTGCGAAGTGCGCTGCTACTCCTGTGTCGCAAGAGCTCAGCAATAAGTATCCAGTGTACTCCCATCTCATGGAACTTCCTCTTAAAGATTTGATGAAGTCGATGGCACTTGAGGAGACTTGCAGGTCATGGTCCGGTGAATGCGAAGATTTCGTTCTACTTCTCGAGAGGCTCTACCAAACTGCTGATGTGCAAGAACAGCAGCTGATCATATCGGTTTTGCCATTGCTGAAATCACCGGAGCGTTTTCTTTATATTGCGACGGAAGCTGCGCGAACCAATATCGTACCTGTTTTTTCCGCTCTGGCACTTAACAATCCCTTCCCTCAAGAGCACTTCTCTGAGAATCAGTGGAATCAGATGGTGCTTAAGACGATTTTTGTCGGGTGTAACATTGCTCAAATAGTTGGATTGCATGAAAGACATAATTCGGCTCTCTCAGAGACCATTTTTCAATACGTTCGAGAGAGACACAGTGCTCATCGCTCAGTCCCTAGTGCTGTGGTCGAACTGTGTGAACGGCAGCTAACGGAAAGCTGCCAGCTTCAACTGAATACAATTAAACCTGATCTACGCAAGGAATAGTTTATGCCATATATCGATCCGCATATTCATGTGAGTGCCCGAACAACCGACGATTATCAACGAATGCACGCAGCTGGCATTGTTGCCGTTGTCGAACCGGCATTCTGGTTGGGGCAGCCGAGGACGTCGGTCGGAACATTCCAGGATTACTTTTCGTCGCTTATTGGTTGGGAGCGATTTCGGGCGTCGCAGTTTGGCATACGTCACTACTGCACAATCGGGCTGAACTCCAAAGAAGCGAACAATGAACGTCTTGCGGATGAAGTAATGGAGATCCTTCCGCTGTTTCTCGGCAAGGATGGTGTCGTTGCGATCGGAGAGATCGGCTATGACGACCAGAGCGATGCGGAAGACAAATACTTTCGGCTACAGATTGAACTTGGCAAAAAATTCGAGAAGCCAATTCTCGTCCATACTCCCCACAGAGCAAAAAAAGAGGGCGTACTCAGGAGTATGGATGTGTTGGAGGAGCATGAAGTACCACCTCATATGGCAATTATTGATCACAACAATGAGGAAACGGTCAGGGAGGTTCTCGATAGGGGATACTGGACAGGATTCACCATTTACCCCGACACGAAGATGGGAAAAGAGCGAATGGCAAACGTGGTCCAGGAATATGGTTCTGAGCGCATTATTGTCAATAGTTCAGCGGATTGGGGAGTGAGCAACCCTCTCTCCGTTCCAGATTGTGCAGCTGTCATGAGGGAAAGAGGGATTGATGAAGCTGATATCCGGAAGGTGACCTATCAGAACGCAATCGACTCCTATGCAGCCAGTGGGCAATTTAACCCTGCAGATTGGGAGGAGTCATTCTCATTTGATCAGGCTGAACTGATGGAAGGAAACAGCGTCCTGCGAGGACAAGCTCCCAAGTCAGGAAGCTCTTAGGGATTATGGAAGCTATCTGAGAATTGGGGTGTTTTTGCTAAGATGTTCCGAGGCCGGGGGGTAGATCATTTTGATCGACAAGGATGTCGAATGTCACGAGTAGCTTACCCATCAGATTTGAGCGAAGATCAGTGGTCAGTTTTGGAGCCGTTGCTCACGGTATAAAAGCCAAAAGGAAAAAACATCGAAGTCGATCTTCGTAAGGTCGTCAATGCAATCCTGTATATCAATCGAGCAGGGTGGACGTAGTCTCGTGGCATGAGCATGCACCTGAACTCTGTTAGAATAGTGCAATGGTTACGTAGTGGATTCGCCTAGAAATGTCCATGCTGCGAACCTGATCCGCCAGGAATTCTGACGAATTCCACTACGACTCGCTCCTTAATTGTTGGCCCCCCCAATGACTTCGCTTCTACTAATGTAGGAAACTCGATATGCCACATTTCCTTTCCCAAAACTGGCTGCTTGATCGCCGGCATCTGCTGCGGGGATTGGGTGTTTCACTAGCCCTGCCTCTGCTGGATTGCATGAAGCCGCTGTTCGCAGCAGAGAACACCAAACGGCCGCGCCGAAGCGTGTTTATTTATCTGCCCAACGGAGTCAACACGTACGAGTACCAGATGCCGACGGCTGGGGCTGATTACCAGATGTCGAAGCCCTTACAGGCACTGTCGAAGCACCGCGACGTGATCACACCGATCAGCGGCATGTACCATCCACGTGGACTGGGGCATCATCACAATTGCAGCA
>NZVD01000080.1 GCA_002701385.1 Rhodopirellula sp.
CAGAATGTCTGCTGTAACTCAAAGAAGACGACGTCTTTCAGGCTGGCTATTTGTCAGCCCTTGGTTGCTGGGCTTAATTGTTCTGTTTGTTTATCCCTTCATTGCATCCTTCCTTTGGTCCTTTACTGAATATGATCTACTAACTTCACCTCGGTATGTTGGGGCAGATCACTATCAAAGGATCGCACAAGAAATCGCATCCGGCGAAGGATTTGGGAAAGCACTTGTGAATACAGTGTATTTCGCGGCAGTGTCTGTCCCGATGTCCATCATCATGGCAATTTCGTTAGCGGTGATGCTTAATTGGAAAGTGCGAGGACAGGCCATTTTTCGTACGTTGTTCTATCTTCCCTCCATGGTGCCAATCGTAGCATCCTCGATTTTATGGTTGTGGTTGCTGGATCCTCGTGACGGGATGGTCAATGGTGTCATTGGTTTTTTTTATGAAGTACCGCCCCTGTGGTTTCAGGGGATTCAGGAAGCCATTTCTCTGGACACTCCCCTGCAATTCGGTTCCAAAGATGGGCTGGTCATGATGTCGTTATGGGGTGTCGGGAACTTCATGCTGATCTATCTGGCTGCGATCGGTGATATTGAGCCATCCTTATATCACGCAGCGGAATTAGATGGAGCTGGCGTCTGGCAGAAATTTAGGCACATCACATTGCCCATGCTGTCGCCGATTATTTTCTTCAACTTAATACTCGGGATCATCCAATCGGTACAGGCATTTACTCAGGTTTACATTGTGAGTGAAGGGACGGGCCAACCCGCAGAAGCTAGCTTGATGATTTCTCTGCAGCTGTTTTTATCCGCTTTTCGGGATCTGGAAATGGGCTATGCTTCCGCTGTCGCCTGGGTTCTGTTTGCTCTGTTAGGACTGGCGACTTGGGGCTTATTTCGGACTAGTAAAAACTGGGTTCATTACCGTGGAGTGAGAATGTGATGCGGCAACGAATTTCGGTCATTTTGTTTCTGCTGACTAGTGCAGTGATTGCCACTTGGGGAACGACCGTGTCTCTTACCAGCGAGACTCCGGCAGGACGCGAAGAAGTTGTCTTTTGGCACTTTTGGTCAGGAGCCGATGGGAAAGTTGTCGATCAAATTGTCCAACGTTTTAACCGCAGTCAGGATCAATATTTTGTGCGGGCTGTATCTATGCCGGGCAATAATTTTGACATGAAGTTATTTCTGGCGATCACTGGAGGCGATCCACCTGATTTAATCAATCAGGATGACCCCATTGTCGCGGATTGGGCACATCGCGGAGCACTCTATTCGATGGAAGAGATTGCGTCTGCCGAAGAAGTTGATCGCATGAAACAGTGGCTATTGCCGGCTGCTCGAAGTTTAGGCGAATACGATGGGAAGTTGTTTGCGGTATGTAACGGTCTGGATATCCGAGCGCTTTACTTTAATCAAGATCTGGTGGAAGCGGGGCTACAACGATCGGTTCCTCCGTTTCTAAGCTCGACTGACGAACTTGACGCCATCGCTCAGGTTTGTACGAAGTATCAGGGGCAACAACTGACTCAGGTTGGTTATTTGCCAGACCCTCGTCGTTTATGGGCATGGGGCCCGGCGTTCGGAGGAGACTTTTACAACGAACTCGATAGTGAATTTACTGCCGATGATGATGCCATAGTGCGTGCGTTGGATTGGATGGTGTCCTATCGACGGCGTCTAGGTGCACACAATGTGGCGACCTTTCGCCAAAATGATCAATCCTTGCCGAATAAGATGTTCCCGCTTCTGGCGAACCGATATGCCGTTGTTTTGGACGGACAGTGGCGAGTCCGGGATATTGAAGCCGCACAGAATGAAAGCCTTCTCAAAGGTCAACAACCAACTCGTTTTGGAGTCTGGCCGCTGCCACATGACCCTGCTGTCTCCGGAAAAGCAGGGTGGGGCAATGGCAATGTATTTTTGGTACCTCGACATTCCAAACAGTCTGAAGGTGCCTGGGAATTCATCAAATTCTGGACGGGGTTAGATGGGCAGCAGGATGAGGCAGCTAAGACGTGTATTGCCGGTGGTTGGATTCCGGTGGCGAAACCTGTTTCTGATTCGGAGCTGTTTCAAGCCTATCTGGAGGAACACCCTCTGTTCGAGAGATTTGTCGCGTTTTCACAGACTGAGCAAGTTCCAACTCCTTTAGTCCCGGGAGCAGCCAGATACTACCGTGAAATTAACAACCTGGTTCAGCGAGCAATGTATTCTGAGGAACAGATCGATTTAAAGGCTGAGCTTGAACTAATTTCGCATCAAATGCAGAAGAGGTTAAGTCGACTTGAAGATCGTTCTCGGATTGTCGATGGCGGGGGGCGAAATGAATAATCAAAGAAAGTCCCTATGGCGATTCACTTTGCTGATTGTAATTAGTGCATTATTTATGCTCCCTCTGGTTTTAATGTTACTTGCTTCACTCAAACCAGCGGAGCAATTGACCGGTGACCCTTATAGTTTGTTGCCGGAGCGAGTTGTCTGGAGTAATTATCAGCAGGCACTCGAAGTGGTCCCTTACTTAAAGTATCTCGCCAACTCAATTGTGTTGTGTCTTGGGAGTGTGTTGGGGACGGTGGTTTCCTGTTCGCTTGTTGCCTATGGTTTCGCTCGACTGCGCTGGCGTGGCCGGAAGGCGATGTTTGCCGTCTTGATAGCGACGATGCTATTACCGTGGCATGTCACCATGATTCCAAGATTTGTCTTATTTAGCGAATTAGGTCTCTATAATCAGTTGGCCGCAATCATTCTTCCTACATTCCTAGGCGATGCCTTTTATATCTTCATGTTGCGGCAGTTCTTTTTGTCGATCCCGGAGGAATTGAGTGAAGCGGCTCGGTTGGACGGACTGAGTGAATTTGGGATCTATTGGCGGATCATTGTCCCCTTAAGCAAGCCTGCACTGGTGACCGTAGCCATGTTCCAGTTGGTGGTCAGTTGGAATGACTTTAGTAGCCCTCTGTTGTATCTAAGTGATCAGGAGAAGTTTCCACTAGCGTATGGTTTAGAACAATTTGTTAGTTCTTATTCAGATCAAACCCATTTACTAATGGCTGCTAGTGTAATGTTTACCTTGCCGATGGTGTTTCTGTTTTTTGTAGCTCAGAAAAGCTTTACAAGAGGGATTACCATGACAGGTTCTAAATAAGATAATTGCTGATACCATGTGTTAATTCTTAGGGGAATCGGTGGTTGCGTGAAGCATTCTTTGAGTATACGATTAACCTTTTGGTTGGCTGGCCTGCCAGCATTCTCATTGATTTGAGCTTTTACTTTGGAGAATTCCCAGTGGGAACAAAACGTACAGGAAAAGGACGCCGCAAGATCGGTCGTAAGAAACGACGTATGCGTGCGAAGATCCGTCACCGCAAGAAGTAGTCTTGTGGCTACGATGATATAGATACAAAAACGACGTCTGGAAGACAGGCGTCGTTTGTCTATGCGCCCAAGGTAATTCCTTTGGAAATCCCCACTTTCCATCAATCAACCCCCTGGATCAATCGTGGTATCATGGTGTCTTGAACTGTACTGATGCTCTTAGGATGGAATTTTAAATGAAGCTCTTGAATCGCTCTACTTTGTTGATGCCTGTTATCCTGCTGCTAAGCATCGCAGGCTTAGCTTGTGGCCAAAGTGCTTATGAATATGGTCCTAATTCGCAACGACAGGAGGGAGTTCCTCAGGGGAAGGTCTCTCAGTACCGTTGGGAAAATAGTAATGTCTTTCCGGGCACTGAACGAGATTATTGGATTTATGTTCCAGCACAATACGATGCCAGCAAGCCCACGTGTGTCATGGTATTCAATGATGGTGGAGGGTATGTTCGCGACAATGGTCACTCTCGAGTTCCGATTGTTTTCGACAACCTGATTCATCAGGGGAAAATGCCGGTTACGATTGGTGTTTTCGTTAACCCTGGAGTGATTCCAGCCGAACAGTCGGGCGGCAAGCCAAGACGGAATCGAAGTTTCGAATACGACAGTTTAGGTGATCTGTATGCAAGATTTCTGATCGAAGAATTATTGCCGGAAGTTGGTAAGCAATACAATCTGACTGACAAGGCAGAGGGGCGGGCTATTTGTGGATTAAGTAGCGGAGGCATTTGTGCTTTTACTGCAGCTTGGGAGCGTCCACAGTACTTTTCCAAAGTGGTTTCCTACATTGGGAGCTTTACGAATATTCGAGGAGGGCACGTTTATCCAGCAGTTATTCGTAAAACGGAGAAGAAACCGATTCGAGTCTTCCTGCAGGAAGGTAATACCGATCTGGATAACCTATTTGGAAACTGGCCATTGGCAAACGAACAGATGGCCGCCGCGTTGAAATACGCGGGATACGATTATCAGTTTGTCATGGGAACAGAGGGGCATAGTGGTCGCCATGGTGGTACGATTCTGCCGGAAATTCTCGAATGGCTATGGCGTGATCACCCAAATAATCCAGCGGCCTCGAAGTAAGCAATACGGAGTGGAACCATGAAGAATATGTTAGCGATGATTGTAATGCTGAGTGGCTTGACGCTTGCGTCTCAGGCTCAGGATCTGCCGATTTCTCAAATCATGATCGAGGGAGAATCCTGGGAATTGATAGCGGAAGGTTACCAATTTACAGAAGGACCTGCTGTCAACGCAGAAGGTGAAATCTACTTTACCGATGTTCCCGCGTCGAAAATCTATAAAGTATCACTTGATGGTGAAGTAAGCCTCTTTTCTGATCAGGCAAACAAGACAGCCGGGTTGATGTTTGGGGCCGATGGCATGCTTTATGGGACAAGCATCGGTGGCAAAGCAATTGTTAAGTTTGATAAACAGGGCACGCCCACTGCTATTGCTGAAGGCGTTGATTGCAATGATCTTGTGGTTCTGGCAGATGGGAATGTTTTCTTTACGGATCATGTGAACGGGAAAGTTTGGAATGTTTCACCGAAGCGTGAGCTAAAAGAAGTTGCTGCGGAGATCGCCTTTCCCAACGGCCTGATTGCCTGGCCGGATCAAAAGCAACTTGTGGTTGCAGATATGCGAGGAAAGCATTTATGGAACTTCGTGATTGCAGCCGATGGGTCACTGAAGCATAAACAGCCCTACAGCACGATGCAGTTACCCGTTGGCAAGACCGAGAGCGGCGCGGATGGAATGGCGGTGGATCAAATCGGAAGACTGTATGTTTGTACAGAACTGGGCGTCCAGGTTTTTGATACACAGGGACGATTGAGTGGTACCCTATCTAAACCTCAGCAGGCATTTCTGTCGAATGTGACCTTTGGCGGGACTGAGATGAATTATCTCTATGCAACATCGCAGGATAAAGTTTTCCGAAGAAAGTTAAATACGACCGGTATTCGCTATACCAAATAAGAAACGGAACAGGATTCCGATTCATACAGGACACGAAAAACGGCTTGTCTCGCAATGGCGACAAGCCGTTTTTCGGTTTGGGTCAGAGAAGGTTGGCTAGGACTTAATTCCAGTCCACACCTGAAAGGCGATTTAGTGCGAGTTGTAAAGCGTGTGTACCGTCTCGTCCATGTCCTTGAGATTTGAGGCCTTCGTAGAGTTGCTTGGACAGCGCCAGTCCTGGTAAACAGAGTCCCATTTTGTTGGCTTCATCGATAGCAATTCCCATGTCTTTGATGAAATGCTCAACAAAGAAGCCGGGGTCAAAATTTTTATCAATAATACGAGGGCCTAGATTTGATAATGACCAACTACCAGCTGCTCCGGAAGCCACAGACTGCATCACAGTAGGTAAGTCCAGACCAGCTTTGTATCCATATAGTAAGGCTTCACAAACACCAATCATATTAGTGGCAATTAAAGTTTGATTGACCATCTTGGTATGTTGACCGGCTCCGGCGCCGCCTTGATGCACAATCGTCTGTCCCATTGCATCCCACATCGGTTGCAAGGCATCGACAACGTCTTTATCACCACCGATCATGATCGAAAGTGTGCCGTTTTTGGCCCCCACATCACCACCAGAAACAGGGGCATCAACGCTGTGGATTCCCTGAGCTTTGGCGGCTTCATAGATTTCAACGGCCAGCGATGGTTCACTGGTGGTCATATCCACTAATATGTTGCCTGCTTTGCTACCGGCTAATGCTCCGTCATCACCTAAAAAGACAGCTCGGACATCTGCAGGGAAACCCACAATGGCAAAGATGACATCGCTGTTTTCTGCAACGGCTTTAGGGCTGTCAGCCCATTGAGCTCCTTTGTCCAGGAGTCCCTGAGCTTTCTCTTTAGAGCGGGTGTAGATGGTTGCTTCGAATCCCTGATCCATCAGGTGTCCACACATGCTGGCGCCCATGACACCGGTCCCAATCCAGCCAATTTTTGTCTTGCCTGGTTCGATAGTAAGTTCACTCATGATGTTCGTTCCTTGTGAGTTCTTTAACTGACAGTCTTATTTCATAGCCGCCATTGTTGATACTGTTCCTTCTGCGTTCAAGCAGTATCGGATATTCTAGTGCTTTAGCCGCCAGTTTTCACGTACCCTCCAGCCCTCGTTCTTTTGTTTGAGGCCTGATCAATCCATGAAATTGATTGACTGAATCCCGATTATTTCCAGCGATGTTCAGGCCGGTTGAGAATCTCGCTGGCGATCATCGCTGTACGTGCTCCATCTGGGGATTTGAGTAGATTCTGAGCAGTCATGGCAGGTCCAGCTGGTAAGGTGGAGCTGGCAGGAGAGGGGGGGACTTGCTGAGCCTGTGGGGCATATTCATTGAGATCGATTGTCGGACGATTCTGTGAGGTTTGCTGCGATTCCTGTGGACTGTCAATCTGTGATTGAGCAGAAGGGAAGGGGGACAACGGCGAACCAGTTTGATTTGGAGCGTTCCCGGAAACGGGCGGCTGTTTGGCCGGAACTCGTGGAGGAACACGCCGTGGTTGAGGCGGACCGGCAGGGTCTTTCGCCATTTGGTCAAGGCCTTCGAGAATTCCTTCAATTATTGTTTTGATAATGCCTGCCATCGTTTACGACTCAACCGAGATTTCTTCGGGGTTCTTTTCTTTAGCGAACGAATGACGCATTTCCGTATCGGCTTGGATATTGGTAATCCGATAGTAATCCATGATTCCCAGCTTTCCGCTATTGAAGGCGTCAGAGATTGCCTGAGGTACTTCGGCTTTGGCGGCAATCAGTTGAGCTTGGCTTTCCTGAATCGAAGCCTCTTTCTCCTGCTCCATCGCGACTGCCATTGCGCGTCTGCCTTCGGCTTTGGCACGGGCAACTTTGGTATCCGCTTCCGCCTGATCTGCCTGAAGTTTCGCGCCAATATTTCCTCCAACATCAATATCAGCAATGTCGATGGAGACGATTTCAAAAGCTGTCTGAGAGTCTAGTCGATCGGAAAGAACTTTCTTGGATATCACATCAGGGTTTTCGAGCACTTCTTTGTGAGACGATGCAGAGCCGATTGCGCTGATAATTCCTTCGCCAACCCGAGCTGTAATGGTTTCTTCGGTGGCACCTCCGACCAATTGTTGTAGATTGGCACGCACGGTCACTCGAGCCCGAACGTATAGTTCGATTCCATCTTTAGCTACGGCATCCAGTTTTTTCTTTCCAGAATCCGGTGAAGGACAATCGATCACTTTGGGATAGACGCTCGTTTGAACGGCTGCGAGTACATTTCTTCCCGCTCGATCGATGGCCATGGCTTCCGGAAACGTAAGACTGATGATCTTTGCTTTTCGAGCGGCAATGAGTGCGCGAATGACTAAGGGTACATTTCCACCTGCCAGATGATGGGAATTGAGTGCGCTGAGCGTGACACCCTCGGCTTCGGTTAGATCGGCTTTGACCGCCATAATCTTGCTTTGCACGATCATCGAAACCGGAATTTTCTTGAACGTCATGCTGATCAGATCGAGAAATCCGATCCCAGCCCTGGTCAGCTTACACTGGATGTAAAGTTTGAAGTAGGAAAGAAAAATGTACAAAACGACCAAAAGGAATACTAATGCCACAATCGGTAAAACGATTTCGACTGGAATTCCATCGTCGGCGGCAATGATTAAGTAAGAGGTCATGTCGTTATAAAACCTGAAAAATGGTCAAAGGAGCGGGGGAACTTCGCGGATTCTCTTGTTTTGTAGTTTTACCAAAGATTGTANGTCTTTTCACGGATTNANTCAGAAATCACACCGTCAATCACGGTATGTTAGTCCCCCATAGTCTGTTCCAAATCATCTTCAAAGGATGAAAACTCAACTTCGTTCGTAGTTTCCAAGTTCACGGATTCGTCGTGAGGAAGGTCAACTTGCATAACGAGGATGCGGTTACTTTCGATACTAATAACTTCAATTGAAGCTCCGGCTTCAATAATCATCCCCTGACTCACCGCGTCATGTGACTTCCCGTCAATCTCTATCCGGCCATTGGGCATAAGGTCCGAGACACTGACACCTCGAAGACCAACTAAATGTTCAAGTGGTTTAGTGATCGAACCGGCCGGGTCATCGGCTGAAGGTAACGCTTTTTTACCCAGAGGAGTGTGAGGCCATAGCTTCAGTGCAAAATAGATCATGGCACCGACCACGATAACTGACACGCATAAAGTCACCATGCCGGTTGTTTCACCCGCCTGATATCCAAGATATACGGCCAGAATAAAACATCCTACGGAGGCGATACCAATGAGCCCGCCAGAAGGGATAAACAATTCCAGAATGATAAGTGCCGCACCAATGGCAATTAAGACAATCGCCCAGAGTGTGTTTGGGTCCATGTTGGAGTTCTCGCTTCTCTAGCTATACCTCGGTGACAACAATACGGTTTCCGGTCACCTCGACGACTTTGACTTGGGTGCTGGCCGCGATCATGTCACCATCACTAACCACATCATACACCTTTGACTCAAAACGTACTTTTCCAGCTGGAGAGAGCCGCGTTGTTGTTTGCCCTGTTTTTCCGAGCAAGTGTTCCCAGTGAACGAGGGCTTCGTTCCAGCTGTTTTGTTTGATCGTCGCCGCATCATTATTCGGTGGAGCAATTGTTCTACCCAGCCAAGTGTCTCCGAAGGCTCGAATGGTGACTTGATAAAGGACGATCGCTCCAACGGTGGTTCCGACAACGGCTGTTATGGAGTTGGCCAATTGTTGAACCTGAAACGGATTACTGGGTATGGAAAAGGACTGGGCGGAGAGGACAAGCCCCATTGCTAAGGAAATGGCACCTCCAATACCGAAAAGTCCAAATCCGGGCGTGACGAATAACTCGACAGCAATTCCGATGACTCCGATGAGAATCAGAATGATTTCCAAGGCGGCTACAGTCCCATTGAGGTGGCGGGCCCATATGTGCAAGCCAAATCCTAGCAGTGACAGCAGTCCGGGGAAACCAAGTCCAGGGGAAGCTAATTCTGCGATGAGTCCATAGATGGCCATCGTGAGTGTCGCCCACAGGAACCAGTTGCTATGGGCCACTTCATTGAGAATGCCACTCAAGCCTGTGGTCGCTTTGACTTCAATATCAGCAGGAGTGAGATCAAATTGACTGAGGACAGCTGCAAGATTGCTCGCGATTCCCTGTAAGTGCCCCACCTGTCGCAGAGCCGGTGGATCTAAGTGTCGATTGGAATTGAGTAATGTTCCTCGCGTCCACTGTGCCTTGTCCTCTAACGCCTCGTATTGCTGCTGGCAAAACGCTCGAGTCTCCCCCGTGACGGTGTGGGAGTAAGTATATAGCTCGATTGTGGGATTGAGACAGCTATAAAACAGAGACCATTCTCTGAGTGAAGTATGTCCTAAGGCCTCCAATACCTGCTGCAATTCGAAGGTCAAATCACCAATCTCATCGCTATTCCCATATCCTCCAATGGTTGCCTCCGGAGCTAGATAGATTTCATCACAGGCCAATGCAAGCATCCCGGCTGCTCCACGGGCATGTTGTTCTACAAAGGCGACAGTCTTTATGTTTTCCCGTCTTAAGTCTGCGATGGTATTAGCCAGATCGATTAATTCTTCGGCATGTGCGCCGTCATTTTGGAATTGAAATATGATTAAATTATGGTCGTCGGCGAGCTGGTTTATCAGGGTTTGCTTATCTCGGATTCTTGAAAGTCCTACCAATCGTGACATATCGACGACCACGGCATGGATGTCGCCGATGGGGCCCGAGGATTTAAGGAAGCGGGTAGGGGCGATGTCGAGCTCGGCTGCGAGCGTCGCGTCATTGGTCGGCACGATAGAAATGCTGGGATTTCGTTCCAGAAGTGTGCGATCAATGGCCAAGGCGTCACCTGCCATTGAAATGGCAGTCGAAGAACTCAGCTTACCTTCGTCGAGAAGCTGTTGCCGTTCTTGTCCAGTAGCTAAAAGAGTATTTTCTTCGGTGACCACTTCATGTAAGGCGATGGCCGGATCAAGCCACGCCTGAAGGAGAGCATTGGGTAGGTGTTGATGAGCTTTAGCAACGCGTTGATAGTCCTCTCTCATTTCAGGAGTGATCTTAGATGCGTCTTCTTCCGGGCTGGTTAACAACGTTTCAGGGCTGACGATGAGCTTGGAGCATGCCAGTGCGGGCAGTAAGGCATGATCTGCAAAAGGGCCGTCTAAAACAGCTACGGTACGACATTGGCGAGTCAATGAAGGGCTCGAGAGAAAACTCTCAAGCGTATTGCAGGCACCAAAGTCACTCTTAAGTTGCTCGCCTTCGACTGTTGGAAGAAATCTCAGTAGTAGCATGGGGCGTTGGTTGTCCGCCGAAGACTTGGTAACACTGTCGATCGCCGTATCGAGCGCGCGGGTAATGCTGCCAATATTGTTGTTTTGTATTGGCAGTTGAATTTCAACTAAGACTGATGTGCCCAACGAGCTGGCATCGGCATCCTGTGCTGTAAGCGATGAATACGTCATCGAAAGAAGCAGCAGGCTCAGCATCGGGAGGAAACGCTGAAGCGAGGAATGATCGAATCGCCTTGAGTGGAGTTGTAACACTATGGCTCAGCCTATGTGCGAGGAATTACCGTAATACCCGAAAAGGAATCGTAAATCCTATGTGTCGCTTATTATATCACTCAACAAATGCTACTGACTACCAAATCCCTTCTTCTTAACGAGGTGGTCCATTTGGCGTGTTGGCTTGGCGAGTGGATTGAGCAGTGGGCGCGGCGTTGACCACTTTTTTCCATCCGGATGGAAGCTCTGGTTCGTAGAAATTGCGGTAGAACGGATTGAGTTTTTCCAGGGTCGTTGCGAAGTTAATTTCGCGATCTTTAAAGTTAAACACCGTCCGGGAATGATTCTTACCCTTCAGGTAACTTCGATCAAAGATCACCATCCCTTTGGGAAGGAAATCTTTGTTGTTGATGATGATATGGACCTTTTGATAATTGCTGGCGTCATAGGCCGTTTTAGGAAAGGCTTCGAGCCAGATTTCTCCTTGCACGTTTTGAGGAGTGATAGCCCGTACCCAGAACCGATTCATGATGTCCTGAGCATTACATCCAAACAAGAATGGCAAGGGGCCGTTGATGATATTTTTCCCCTGCAACGCTTCCGGTAACACCTGTTGGATTAGTCGTTGATTGAGGTAGTCATATTCAAAGATGTTTGTCCCATCACAAACCCAGTTTTCGCCGTGAGTGCCCGGGACTTCTTTGTAGGTAGCTTTGGTCTGCGCGGTCGCCGGTTGGAATGTGAGCACTTTTTCGACGCGGAATAGTCCTTTGTCCGGATCGGCAAATCGGACTTTCCCGGTACTGTAAGTTTTGAATGTATTTCGGGGACCATAGACAGTGTCAAATTGCCAGCGTTCGAAGTCACTTCGATAATGATCGATTTTTTCGGTATGATTCTGCCAATGTAGTAGGACACGCTGAATGTATTCGGCATGCTTGGGAGACAATGGTAGGAAGGACGGCGGCTGAACGGTCTGGGCACTGTTTTGAGTAGCACCCTGTGGAGACGGCGCAGTCTGTCGTTGCTGCACCTGTGTTTGAGGTTGAAGTTGTTGCCCCCAACAGCAGCTTGCCACGATGAGCAGCACGACCATTGATTGAAGTTGTTTCATTTGCCGTAAATCCATTCCATTGGACTAAATCTGTTTCGAGGTCTGGTTCGCGATGGATTTTAGCAGGATTCGGCCGCAAAGGGCTAGATGGAAACTCAATTCACGTGGTCGCGGAGTATTTGGTCCAGCACGTCGGTGCCGACTGAGTTTTCACTAATCGTATAGTCTGCCAATTGATGCCAATCGGATTTCCCAGGTGTCCTTTGTTGACTGAACCAAAGAGTAGGACATCCTGCGTTTTTACCGGCCTCCAGATCAAATCGGTAGTCTCCTGCCATGATGGCCTCACCCGGCTGGATGCCCCATTGCTGACAAATGTGTAACAAAGCCCAAGGGTCAGGTTTGATTGGACCTTGTTCACGACCGATCACCGGAGAAAAATTCACCGGGAGCAACTTCAACATCTCGACTGCAAATTCATGCAGATTCCTAGTGACGATTGCCATCTTTAATCCGAGAGCATCGGCATGACGCACTAATTCGGGAATGCCTGGAAAGACGGTCGCCAGTTGTACGCCGCGTTGCTCGTGACGACGCAGGATACGTTCACATTCGAGTCGACGATCACCGGTATAGCTCTCAATTGTCTCTAAAATTGGTGCTTCAACCGGCAACCCCAAATCAACTCTCATCTGATCGAAATCCAATCTTGAATCGATCAGCGTTCCATCCATGTCAAAGATGATCCCTTTAATCGCCATCGGAAAAAATCACCTTACTCCTTCCGATTTCTCGGGAATGGGGAGTCCCATGTCTTTCATTAAAAACTGAATGTCGTCCCAGACGTCACGTTTTCTTCGGGGGTCCCGCAGCAAATAAGCCGGATGAAAGGTACATAAAACCTTGATACCATTCTTTTCGAAAAACTGTTGCCGCATCTTGCCAATCGGAGTGTTGCATTCGAGAAAAGAGTGGCTGGCGACTGCCCCCAAACAAACAATGTACTCAGGCTGAATTATTTCCAGTTGCCGTTTGAGAAATCCTGCACAGTTTTGTTGTTCCTCCGGAGTGGGATTGCGATTGCCGGGGGGACGGCATTTGATCGTATTGAGGATATAGATTTCATCACGTGTCAGCCCCATAGCTTCAATGATTTTGTTCAGCAGTTTCCCGGCGCGTCCGACAAATGGCTCGCCCTGTTTATCCTCGTCAGCGCCTGGTGCTTCGCCATAAAACACGAGTCTGGCATTAGCATTGCCCACACCGAACACTGTTTTATTACGAGTCGATGCCAACTCAACACAGGCTTTGCAGTCTGCAACTTCCTGACACACGATGTCTAACTCGGCTTGTTTCTTGGAGGGCATAATTTCAGATTCCTGGGCGGTCGGTGAGGTAGATGGAATTTGTTCAGGCACAGGCGACGGCGTTAGCGTGGAAGTAGGATTAGGTGGAGCCGGAGTAGTCGTGGGCGGCTTTGCAATGGTGTCTATCGGACTGGGGCCGGATTGACCTGCGGAGGGTTGAGAGTCTCCCGATTCGTCAATCGGTAAACCATGTTGCTGAATGTGCCGGAGTTGATTTTGCAGTTGATGTAAATCGACTGATTGGCCTGTCTGAGTTTGTATGGAGGAAACCCCGGAACGTTGCAAGCTCTGTAATCGTTGACGTACGGCCTTGGCTAGTCGTGCCGCATCGAATGGAGGCGTGTCTGTTGGCTCAGTGTCAGTCATTGCAATCGTTAAAAAGAAGGTGAATGAAAGTTGAATTATAACGATTTGAATGAAAAAACGACCCCTGAGAGGCTTCATCCACGTAAAACTGAACCAATGAATCAGCGTGTTATATACGCTTTTCACGAGTGAAGATATCATTATAGCACTATGGCTTTACCACAAGTTGTCATCATTGGTCGCCCCAACGTGGGCAAATCCAGCATTTTCAATTGGCTCGCCGGTCGCCGGCTTGCGATTGTTGACGATGTAGCTGGAGTTACGCGCGATCGAATGACACAGCTATTACGTCATAACGAGCGATTTTTTGAGCTTGTGGATACTGGCGGGATCGGTATCAATGATGTCGATGATCTG
>NZVD01000081.1 GCA_002701385.1 Rhodopirellula sp.
AGACGCCCGTAGCCGAGCGACTTAGCCACTCGATGGTCAAAGGAATTGACAAGTTCATTGAAGAGGATGTCGAAGAATTTCGGCAAACAACTCAGCGGGCATTGCAAGTCATCGAAGGCCCGTTAATGGATGGAATGTCCATTGTGGGAGACTTGTTCGGAGCAGGAAAAATGTTCCTGCCTCAGGTCGTAAAATCTGCGCGAGTGATGAAGAAAGCAGTCAACTATCTTCTGCCGTTTATGGAAGAGGAAAAGAGAGCTGCGGGCCTCAGTGAAAGCAGCTCCCGCGGGAAAGTCCTAATGGCTACGGTCAAAGGGGATGTCCACGACATTGGTAAGAACATTGTCGGAGTGGTACTCGGTTGTAATAACTTTGAAATTATCGACCTGGGCGTGATGGTTCCCAGTGAGAAAATTCTCGAAGTCGCTCAGCAGGAAAACGTTGATATCATCGGACTCTCCGGACTGATTACTCCCAGTCTAGACGAAATGGTGTATGTCGCTAAAGAAATGACTCGACTCAAAATGGATGTACCGCTGCTGATTGGTGGAGCAACCACGAGTGCCAAACACACCGCGGTAAAAATTGCTCCGCAATACGATCAGCCGATCGTCCATGTGCTCGATGCGTCACGTAGCGTTGGCGTGGTGGAATCTTTACTCAACGACAACAAAGACGAATTCGCCTCTGCCAATCGTGAGAAACAGGCCGAACTCGTGCAATCATTTGAAGCCCGGCAAACCGACTCGGTGAACTACCTGGAAGCTTTGTCGAATCGCTTCACCACGGATTGGTCCAATGTCGACATTCCCACTCCGTCTTTTACCGGAGTCCAGGTGATCAAACAACAATCTCTAGCGGAATTGGTTGACTACATCGATTGGACACCATTTTTCATGACTTGGGAGCTTAAAGGAAAATACCCTCGTATTTTCGAGCACCCAACGCTCGGAGAACCGGCAAAGGAACTATTTGAAAACGCCCAGACTCTACTTAGTCGAATTGTCGAAGAAGAGTTATTTCAAGCTAAAGCGGTCTACGGATTCTGGCCGGCAAATTCAGTCGATGATGACATTTTGTTATATACCGACAACCAGCGAAGTACCGAGCGTGCCCGACTGCACGCATTACGACAGCAAACGAAACGCAAAGGGCAGGATTACTTCCGCTCGCTGGCCGACTATATTGCTCCCCGAGAGACACAACGCGAAGACTACATTGGAGCCTTTGCCGTCACCACCGGATTTGGATGTGCCGAACTTGCCGCCGAATTTGATGCTCAAACCGACGACTATAATTCGATCATGGTCAAAGCGTTGGCCGATCGACTGGCAGAAGCATTTGCCGAATACCTTCACCAGCAAGTCCGTCAAAAGTGGACTTACGAAACATCTGATTGTTTTACCAATCCGGAATTGATCGCAGAAGCCTACCGTGGCATTCGCCCGGCTCCAGGTTATCCGGCCCAACCGGATCATACCGAGAAAAAGACAATCTGGAACCTACTGACTGTAGAAGAGAATACCGGCATCACTCTGACCGACAGTTACGCCATGATACCCGCTGCCAGCGTCAGCGGACTCTACTTTGCTCATCCGGAAGCACGGTACTTCGCTGTCGACCGAATCACGAAAGATCAGGTTGAAAGTTATGCCCAACGTAAAGGGTTTAGTATTCAGGAAGCCGAACGCTGGCTAGCTCCCATTCTGGGATATTAAATAATCCGGANCCCATTTTAGGTGCTCGAATTGGGCTAACTGTGGTCGCGATATCCCCTCACATCCATCCCCTCACATCCATCCCCTCACATCCATCCCCTCACATCCATCCACTAGCTTGCCAGCATTTAGCAAAGCACGAAAATATTAGCCGTAGGACGATCGTCTACTCACTGCTTTCAGATCACACAAGTGATCTGAACTGTCCGTTCAAACTCTAAAGCAACAAAGTTTCTGCACGAACAGAATTGAGTCCTGACGTAAATCGAATCAGCCCGACGCGGCGAAATCATTGTGGACATGGAATTTGCAGCAAATCGTGAGCAACTCACTCGTGATGAAGTCGCAATAGGAGGTCTGGAAGAGGGTGCGNCACTAGTCGAAATCGACGGGTAGACAGTCAACCGACTCGCATTTCGGTGATCGGGATTTGCTTTTCTGCGACTTCAAGTAATCTTTGGTAACCGGCCGTCACTTCTTTTTCCCGAGTGGCCACAAATTCCGGATCGAGCTGACGCTTGTCAAAATCTCCATCCACTTGTAGCGGGGGAAACTCCGGGTGCACTATATATTGAGCTAATGTGGGATTGCACCTTAGATGGCGTTCCGCCGCGATATGCAATATTTCGNGGTCAACTAACCCGAGAATAAACCGAAGGTAGAGATCACTCTCTACGATTTGCTCAACTTCGTGCCCACATACTTCGCAGAGATAGCCTTCGTCACATTTGGCCATCACAGTCCCAGNACATCGTACATGTTGTAAAGTCCAGGCGTCTGTTGGGAAACAAACTTAGCTGCACTCAAAGCCCCTAACGCATAACAGTCCCGATTGGATGCCTTCACGGTTAACTCAATGGTCTCACCGAGTACACCAAAAACAATCGTGTGCTCTCCAGGATTGTCTCCTGTCCGAATTGCATGATATGCCAGTTCATTGCGTGGACGTACTCCCACCTGACCTTCCCGGCCATGTACTTCGTTGGAAATCCCCATCGCATTGGAAATGAGATTGCCGAAACGCAAGGCGGTTCCACTGGGCGAGTCTTCCTTAAAGCGATGGTGACGTTCCAGAATTTCGACATCCGTACCGCCAGGGTAGTCCTTAAGAACTTCTGCAGCAGTAGTAGCCAGTTTCATGGTCAGATTAACCATCGTACTCATACTTGGAGCCCAGACCACAGGAATTTCAGTAGCTGCCTGTTCAATCAATGCTTTCTGTTCTTCACTGAGACCGGTGGTAGCCACCACCAAAGGAGTTTTCTTTTCGAGACAGGTCCGAGTAATTGCTTCAGCTCCGGCAGGTACTGAGAAGTCAATTACCGCTTCAGTGGTATCGTTCCATTCAGGACTGAGAGGCAAGCTTAATTCACCTACCCCTGCGACAACGCCGGCGTCTTCTCCAGCTCTAGGGTGAGACGCCGATTCCATCGCTGCTGTCAAATTGACCTGATCATCCTGACTGCCCAACGCAATCAAACGTTGGCCCATTCGGCCGCCTGCACCATGAATTGCAATTCCTATCATCTTCCATTCCTTAACTTACTCAAAGTCTCTTTACTGGCTGGATTCCAAAGGCATCATTTGTTAGCCATAAAGATTGATGACTCGGATGATCTCATCCAGACTATTCGGGACAGCCACAGCGCGGTTTGCATGGCTTGCTCGGCTCACTCCGCGAACCCCCAGCACCTCATTAAACTTATCCTGATCCGTTGTGTGATAGGCAACCGTGGCTGTGGGATCTTTCAACTGATGTCCTGTCAGAATACAAACCACGCGGTCACTGGGAGCAATTACCCCCTGTTCCCTCAGCATTTTCGCACCGGCGACACTGGCAGCACTGGCTGGTTCACAGCCTATTCCTCCGGAACCCACCTTGGCTTTTGCATCTAGTATCTGCTGATCAGTCGCTGTCCTCACCACTCCGTCACAGAAGTCGAGTGCCCGTAGGCATTTAGCAAAATTGACCGGCCGATTTATCTCGATTGCACTTGCAATCGTAGAAGCTTTCTTATTGGCAGCATCTAACTCATCATAATAATCCAGCAAAACCGTTTGATCTATGTTTCCGTCGTTCCAACGTACCCCTCGGTTTTCATACAACTCATAAAGTGTGTCAGCACCGGCCGCATTGATAATAGCTAGACGGGGAACACGATCAATCAGCCCTAATTCCTTAAGTTCAATAAAGGCTTTACCAAAGGAACTCGAGTTTCCCAAATTACCGCCCGGGACGACAATCCAATCCGGGACCTCCCACTCCAGTCCTTCCAAGACGCGGAACATGATCGACTTCTGACCTTCCAATCGGAAGGGATTAATACTATTTACCAGGTAGATACCAAGTTCTTTGGAAACTTCCTGCACTCGTTGCATCGCATCATCAAAGTCTCCGCTGATCTGAACCGTCAAGGCTCCGTACTCCAACGCTTGTGACAGCTTGCCATAAGATATTTTTCCCGAGCCGATAAATATCACCGCTTTCATCAACTGGCTCACGGCGCAATACATTGCCAGAGAAGCTGAGGTATTTCCGGTCGATGCACAAGCCGCTCTTTTCGCTCCAATACTATGAGCATGCGTGAAGGCTGCCGACATTCCGTTATCTTTAAAACTACCGGACGGGTTCATGCCTTCATATTGCAAAAACAAGTTACCACTGTCGATACCGACGAATTCAGATACGAAATCGGCCTGTTGTAATAACGTTTGTCCTTCCCCAACAGTCACTACATGTTCGGGAACCGCAAACGGCAAAAGCTCATGGAACCGCCAAATTCCACTGAAGTTCAAACGATCAGCTCGTTTCGCCCACTTACCTTGATAATATGACCAGTCGGTCGGGGTACCGGCTGTATTCCAGTCATATTTGATATCAAGCAAACTGCCACACTCTGTGCACGCGGTCAACACCTCGTCAACACCAAACTGCTTTTGACAATTCGGATTGATACATTGCTGAAATGCCGCGTCTCTGAAAATCACAAAAGTGCCTGTTCTTTATTATTCGCTATTTGATTATTTTCTAATGATTATTAGCTGTTGGGCACTGAATGTTAGCAGTATTAATAGCTGACGTTGACAAAATAGCAGTGTGCCAACCTGAGTCCAACAAAGCTAGGGACAGTGCCAAAAACTTAGCAAATCCAGTCTAAAACAGACGCCCAGAATCATCAACCACTAATCAACTATAAGTAAATAGCCTGCTTTAGCATAAGACCGCCTAATACTAGCTTTTGATTTATTTGACAGGGCGATACCACATTTCTACAATTTTTTTTTGACAAAGCCAATTTTCGGCTGGCCGATTTCTCTGCTTTAGTCAAACTGTTTTTGACTGACCAATTCGTTCCTTGACTCGACTTACTTACTCATGGCTCAACCTAAAAATGCAATGAAAAAACGGGAATCTAAACCTTTCAAAGAGGTCTTATTAGCACTGCGCGCCCGGCTGCGGGGAGATGTTAGTGGACTTAAGGATGCTGCGTTGAATCAAAATGCAGCCGGAGGCAGTGGGGCCGCAGGGTCAAATCACATGGCCGATATGGGTTCGGATCAATATGAACAGGATTTTTCGCTCTCCCTTATGGCCAACGAAGAGGAAGTTCTTGAACAAATCGAAGCAGCCCTCGTTCGTATTGCAGAAGGAACTTACGGCGTCTGTGAAGAGTGCGGAAGTAAAATTCCCAAAATGCGACTCAATGCTATTCCTTACACCGCTTACTGTGTCAAATGCGCTGAACTGGTTCAGCGAGGAAACTAAGACAAACAGGATGGAATCTCAAACCGAGTCGATTTCAACGGACGCAATCTCTGAATCCTCCACTGAGCCAACACTCGCAACCCGATTGTCGCTCTTCTTGGCCATCAGTGTTACCGGACTGTTGGCCGACCTCTGGTCAAAGTCCCATATGTTCTCCGAACTCGGGCTTCCCCATGAAAGCAACCAAGTGGAATGGTGGGTTATTAAAGATTTCTTCGGTTTCCAAACAGCCGTCAATCAGGGCGCCTTATTTGGGATTGGGCAGGGCGGCAGCAGTATATTTGCCCTGTTCTCCGTCGTGGCCTTTATTGCCATTCTGATGTGGCTCATCAAAGGAAGAGCGTGGCAAAACCTATTCCTGACCACCTGTCTGGGATGTATTACCGGCGGCGTGATTGGTAATTTCTACGACCGCATGGGTTGGTGGCACGATACAGAGATCCACCCAGATTACGCTCACGGCGTCAGGGATTTTATCCTGTTCACTTATCAGGACTACGTCTGGCCGAATTTCAATATTGCAGACTGCCTANTGGTCTGCGGCGCCTTCATGCTATTGATTTACTCGTTTAAATCCGAAGAGTGAGGCAATTAACGAGTTAATCATTTGGTAATTGGACATTAAACAATTGTCTAAATACCTATAACTGTTCCAACACTTCGGTCAGCACCAAACCATTGGTGCCTACACCTTCGCCACCATGGATCGTTGGATTACCCTGCCAGTCGGTGAATGTACCCCCGGATTCCACCATCACCGGTAAGATCGCGGCGGCATCCCATACATTCATGATCGCATCGACCATGACCTCCGCCCGGCCCGTAGCAACCAGCAGATAACCATAGGCATCTCCCCAGGTTCGCGTAATATAAGCAAGCTCTTCTAGTGCCAGATAATTTCGACCTCGATTCACTTCGTAGTACGTACTTACCTGAGACGTGACAAAACAGCTTTCGGCTAAGCTCGAGGTGTTCGAAACTTTTGGAATGACCAAGTCGCTGTCCCCCTGCACATAACGTGCGCCTACTCCCACTTCAGCAAAAATCAATTCATCCAGTGCTGGAATATAAATCACACCGATAGAACTCTCATTACTACATTCCACCCCTACTAAGGTGGCATAAAGTGGTACACCACAAATAAAGGATTTCGTGCCATCGATGGGGTCAACAATCCAGCGGTACTCCGAAGTCCCTTCCACGCTTTCAAATTCCTCGCCCACGATGGAATCCTCGGGAAAAGTAGACTGGATACGTTCCCTCAGGAGTAATTCAGCCTCTTTATCGGCCACCGTGACGGGAGAACGGTCATTCTTTTTCTCGACCTGTAATTCTGTCTTTTGAAATCGCTCCAATGTCTGCTGGCCAGCTTCCATCGCAAAGCGCACCGCGGCCAAAAGGCGAGTTGAGAACTCCCCGTCTAAGGTATGTAACAGCGAATTCAGACGTTCCGGCGTAAGTTTATTCATTTGCGTTATTCTGAATTTGCGTCTAACAGTTCTTTGACAACTCTGTCCAGTGACTTCAGTCCCAGGTCTCGATCAACTTCATAGTATCCAGCCTTATAGTGGACAATGCGTCCTTTGGCATCGAGCACAATGAACAGAGGCAGCTTAGCGCCAGCTCCGCGAGGATCACCAATTTTTCCGATGTAACCTTTAACATCCGCTACAATCGGAAAACTAAGATTCATAAACAAGGCAAACTTCCGGGCATTCACTCGAACCCGGGACCGTTCTGCGGGGTCTTCCAACAAAGGATTAGAAACGACACCAACAACCTGAACACCTTGCTCTTTATATTTTCGATAAAGGAAGTCCAAATAGCCAACTTGTCCATAGGGTTGCTCCAGAGGACTGGAACGATATTCCCAAAAGTGTAATACGGTCACGCCCTCTGCCAGCGATTCATCCGAATAGCTATCGCCGCGATACAATTCAAAACCGGGGGCTTCGACGACTTTGCCAATGGCACGAGTCATGAGTGTGGCCACACCACCACTCCGCCCCTTCTGAGTTTTAAGGTCTGCTTGAGCCAGTCTGGCAACAGCACTCAGTGGTGTTGCGTCTGCGACCGAAACTAATCGGTCGATGTCACCTCGAAATGTTTCGATCTGTTCGTCATCCCAGACAATCTCTTTTTCTAATCGGTCGATATCCACTTTCGTACGGAATTTATTAAACACGTCAAACGCGGTTGCAACTTTCAATCGAGCTTCGTCTTCCAGAATCTGGACATTTTTCAGATCGTATTCGAGATCAAATCGATCTCCGCGCCCGATCGTGACATTCTCACGCAGCCGAACAATATACCCCTGATCATTCACCCAGAATGTTCGTTTGACTCCAAAATTGGTGAAGCCTAAAACTCGCCAGGCTTCTTGCCCATTTACCGTTTGTCGCTCTGTAACCCGATACGTCACAGGCCCCTGTTTCCAAATTGACTCTTGATTTAATTCCTGCCCATCGGCCAACTGTGGCAATGTAACGGCAACAAATGCTTTTAATTCATCATTGATATACAACACTTGAGGATTGTTTCGCGAGGCGGTGGCAGCCTGAACATTGAGGCCGTTTCCGTCAAGCCATTGCGAGGTACCATAACTGTGAGGCCAGGGCACGCTGCCTCGCCCATCCTCGACAATAATCCAGTGCAGTGCTCCCCCGTTATCACTGGCATCCCGTACGGCAGCCAGAGTAAAGCGTTTGGTCGTGGCTACCGGATCCCCTTTTTCACCGATCATTTGGCCTGAATAGGTTAGTAATTCCGCACCCATGAGCTGTGCATGGAAACCACCAGCAATCAAAACTACTAGAACAAGGTATCGAATTAGCTTCGAAGAGGAAAACAATCCCATCTATCTAACTTTCAAAAGAGTTTTACAAGACTTAGACTCTCTAATTGCCAAAGTTGAGCAGCAAACAAACGAATCACTTCAATCCGTGTTGGCAATTTAAGTGATTCCTTGATTTTAGTCCCAGAAAATGTCCGATGCGAGTATGCAGTCTGGTTGATTAGGCAGGATTCGGGGATGAATTCACTAAAATTCATGCAAAATCAGACTAAGTGAACCCGTTGCAGAGACCGGTTATCCGGTTATACTTAGCTTTTCCACTTGGTAAAAAGTTGGCCAGTTATACAGAACCATTATTTAGAGGAATGCAACTCATGGCTCGAGTTTGCGAAATTTGCGGTAAGCAGGCACAGATCGGCAATTCGGTTGAAACCCGTGGTAAAGCTAAGTATTTAGGTGGTGTTGGTACGAAAATAACCGGGATTACACGCCGAAAATTCAAGCCAAACCTACAACGAATCCGCGTCCAACAATCTGACGGAACGGTTAAACGTATGCGAGTTTGCACTCAATGTATCCGTAGCGGATTAGTTCGTAAGGCAGTCGCAGTTAAGCCATTTGAGGTTTAGACTGTAGGGGACTCGCTGTGCTGTTACATGGCGATTATTCCGGTAAAAGCTAACTCCCGAAACACCAATTGGTTTGCCAGTGGCGCACCAAAGTCGGCTCATCACACAATAGATGACCGGTGGTCTGTTTCGGGATTTTTTTGTTTCCAGATTCAACAGGAACTAACCATGTCGCTAACACGCCAGGACGTAGAGAAAGTCGCCTTACTGGCTCGGCTGAAATTCAATGAGGACGGACTGGATAAAATGACTGACCACATGGTCCAGATCATCCAGTACGTTGACAAACTATCCGAATTAGACACCGAAGATGTTCAGCCAATGGCCCACGCTCTGGATATTTACAATGCTCTGGCCGAAGATGAACCTCGCCCCAGTCTGTCCCGCGAAGATGCGCTCAAAAATGCTCCCAAACGGGATGAAGAGTGTTTCCGTGTTCCGGCAGTTTTAGGAGAGTAACGCCAGGCCTGATGTCTTTTGCTTCCGGGTAAAACTAATTGGCAAAGTAAATTACATGTCCATCATCCAAAAAACAGCAACTGAACAACTCGCCTTGTTAAATTCTGGTGAGCTAACAAGTGTCGAACTGACTCAGGCCTACCTGAATCAGATTGAACAGGTCGACGGTCAGGTAGGAGCGTTTCTGCGAGTGGAAACTGAGTCCGCACTCGCTCAAGCGGCAGCTATTGACCAAAAACGAGCGACAGAAGCCCCGCTTGGAAAATTAGCCGGCTTACCTGTAGCCATAAAAGACATCCTGTGTACTAAAGACACACCTACGACATGTGGATCTCGGATGCTGGAGAATTTCCAACCACCTTATAATGCTACGGTGGTGGAGAAAATTCGGGCAGCCGATGGCGTCATTCTCGGAAGAACGAACATGGATGAATTCGCCATGGGAAGTTCGACGGAGAATTCTGCCTATCAAACCACTCAAAACCCCTGGGATACCGCTCGTATTCCAGGAGGCAGTAGTGGTGGGGCTGCTGCCTGTGTTTCGGCCGATATGGCTCCGCTCTCAGTTGGCACCGATACTGGCGGTTCCATTCGGCAACCTGCCGCACTTTGTGGTTGCGTGGGACTCAAACCAACCTACGGACGAGTAAGTCGCTACGGCCTGATCGCCTTTGCCAGCAGTCTGGACCAAATTGGACCTCTTGCCCGCACTGTCGAAGACACGGCATTACTACTTGAAGTTTTAGCAGGCCACGACCCGCTCGATTCCACTTCAGTCAAGCAACCCACTCCCGCTTACAGCGAGACGGTCAAACAGCCTTTGGAGAATCTCACACTGGGAGTGGTGGATCGACATTTCGGTGCAGGAATCGATCCTGAAATCGAGACTGCAGTGCAATCCGCCATTCAGGTCTATGAATCACTGGGTGCGACCATTAAGCACATTGCGATGCCACATGCTGACTACGGCATCGCCACCTACTACATCATTGCTCCCTGTGAAGCCTCGAGTAATCTGGCTCGATATGACGGTGCTCATTACGGTTATCGAACCGATCAGGCAGAAGTGGTCGCTGAACTCGCCGAAGACGGTAGTGACGAGGGCCCATTGGTTCGCATGTACCGTAAAACTCGTAGTGAAGGATTTGGCGAAGAAGTTCAGCGTCGGATCATGCTTGGAACCTATGCGTTAAGCGAAGGCTATTACGACGCGTTTTACCTTAAGGCACTGAAAGTTCGCCGACTAATTCGACAGGATTATGATGCTGCGTTCGAAGAGGTCGATATGATCATTGGGCCGGTCACAGCCAACCCTGCCTTTGCACAAGGGGAAAAAACCAGTGACCCTATGGCCATGTATCTGGAGGACCTGTACACCGTCACCGCCAATCTTGCAGGTGTTGCAGGAATTTCCCTGCCGTGTGGATTCACTTCTTCCGGACTGCCGATAGGTCTACAGCTTCAAGCGGCTCCCTTCCAGGAAGAAAAATTACTACGTGCCGCCCAGATGTATCAGGCAGCCACAGACTTTCACACACGGAGGCCTGAACTGTCATGAGTGAATTCTCCTACGAAATTGTCATTGGTCTGGAAGTCCACGTTCAACTGAAGACAAAAACCAAACTCTTCTGTCGTTGCCGTACAGAATTCGGCAATCCTCCAAATACTCAAACCTGTCCGGTTTGTCTAGGAATGCCGGGTTCGTTGCCTGTAATGAATAAAAAGGCATATTTCCTGAGTATGAGAACTGCTTTGGCACTGAATTGTGGAATTCCAAAATTCACTAAATGGGACCGTAAAAATTACTTCTACCCAGACTTGCCTAAAGGGTATCAAACCAGCCAATTTGATCTCCCGATGAGCGAAGAAGGCTATCTTGATATTAAATCTACCAAGGATGAATTCGAGCCACGCCGAGTGCGAATCATCCGGGCACATCTGGAAGAAGATGCCGGCAAGAGCATGCACGATGAGGCTGCCGGTAAAGGAGATAGTCGCATCGACTTAAACCGTACAGGTACTCCACTCTTGGAGATCGTCAGCTATCCGGACATGCGTAGCGCCGCTGAAGCCAAAGCATACATGCAGGAGTTAAGGTTATTGCTTACCTATCTGGATGTCTCTGACTGCAATATGCAGGAAGGATCATTGCGTTGCGATGCAAATGTCAATCTACATATCACTACAGACGATGGAGTGATTGCCACGCCCATTGTTGAAATCAAAAACATGAATAGTTTTCGCAGTGTGGAACGTGGTATCGAGTATGAAGCTAAGCGACAGTACGATGTCTGGCAGGAAACCGGTAAAGTCCTCGGAGAACTCCCGAAACAAACCCGAGGCTGGGATGATTCGGCGCAGGTTACTCGATCGCAACGAGAAAAAGAAGAATCAGCAGACTATCGTTATTTCCCATGCCCGGATCTCGTGCCCGTCATTGTAACCGACCAACAGATCGAGGAAGTGCGTCAGGAAATCGGTGAATTACCATCAGCCTTGCGTGAACGCCTACAAAATGAATTCGGGCTGACGGTCTATACAGCAGATGTCATCGTCAATCAGGGGCTCAGTCTAGTCGAGTATTATTTAGAGTTGGCTGCCGCTGCCGGGGATAACAAACTTGCCGGCAATTGGGTGCAGGGTGAAGTTCTACGTATTCTCAATGATCAGGAAATTGAAATTGAGGACTTCCCTATCGATGCCGGACGGCTGGCTGAATTGCTTAAGTTAGTTCAGGCTGGAGACCTCGACAGTTCCAAAGCCAAAGATGTGTTTGCGGCAATGCTTACCTCTGATAGCTCTGCAGCTGACGTGATCAAAGAACTTGGCATCGAAAAAGTCGATGAAGGCGCTCTGGAAGCCCTATGTCAAGTGTTGGTGGAACGCAATCAACGCATTGTGGATGATGTAAAGAGTGGGAACGAAAAGGCCGTTGGTGCTTTAATCGGACAGGCCAAGAAAGAAAACCCAAATGTCAATCCTGGCCAAGTGCGTCAAATCTGTTTAGAGATCATCAACAACCTGTAAGTTACGCGACGTTTCAAGCCCGGAACTTATCAATCATAGTAGAGAGCGATCATGACGTCACAGGATGAGTTCTCCGATGCCCAACAGCTTGCCGACTGGGACCGCGAACACGTCTGGCATGCCTTTACGCAAATGCAGGATTACGAACCGCTCATTGTCACTCATGCCAGCGGTTGTGTACTCACGGATATCGAGGGCAGGGAACTGATCGATGGAGTTAGCAGTGTTTGGTGCAATGTCCATGGGCATCGACACCCCGTCATCGATTCGGCCATTCGTGAGCAGTTGAATAAAGTCGCTCACGTCACATCCTTGGGAATGTCAAATCCAACCACCATTGAATTGGCTCGACGACTGGCAGAAATTACCCCCGACGGCTTGGAGCATACATTTTTTTCGGGAGACGGTGCCAGCAGTGTGGAAGTTGCCTTAAAAATGGCATTTCAATATTGGCACCAGCGGGAAGACCCTCGGCCACAAAAAAACACCTATATAGCACTTGGGTCAGCCTACCATGGTGATACTCTTGGAAGTGTCAGTGTTGGTGGAGTGGCACGATTTCATGAGATGTTTGAGCCATTGCTCTTCAATGTCATTCGTGTTGACAATCCCAATACTTATCGCTTGCCAGAGGGCGTTTCTGCCACCGACGCCACGGCCTATTATTTAGACAAGTTGGAATCCACATTAGCCACTCACCACCAACAAGTGGCAGCGATGGTCATCGAGCCATTAGTACAGGGCGCAGCCGGGTTAATTATGCAACCGGAAGGATATCTGCGAGGAGTCCGAGAGCTGACTCGGAAATACGACGTCTTGCTCATTGCCGATGAAGTGGCCGTCGGGTTCGGACGGACTGGGAAAATGTTTGCTTGTGAACATGAGTCGGTCAACCCAGACATCATGTGTTTAGCGAAGGGGTTAACTGGTGGCTATCTGGCCATGTCAGCGACGATCGCTACCACGGAAATTTGGAATACATTTTTAGGTTCCGGCCTGAAGACCTTCTATCACGGACATACGTACGCTGGCAATCCTCTGGCAGCCGCCGCCGCCTTGGCCACTCTGGATATTTTCCACGACGAAGCAACTTTGGAAAACGTCGCAACGCGAAGCCAGGAGCTACGTGAAGCTCTGGAAACGCGTATCGCATCACACCCGCTGGTGGGCAACATCCGACAACGCGGGCTCATTGCGGCGATCGAATTAGTTGCCGACAAGGCGACCAAGGATCCACTCAACGCCACCTTAGGCACTGGATACAAAGTCTGTCAGGCCGCATTGGACAAAGGAGTTTGGCTACGTCCCCTCCGAGACACACTTGTCATCATGCCACCACTGAGTATTAATCAGCAGCAACTACAGCAAATCGTCGATGCAGTTGATTACGGATTGAATCAGCTGTAGCGACAGTCTCCCGCAGCCACCACCGGAGACTACTGACGCACCGACTTGGTCCCGTGAGGTGAGGCAGAAATATATAATCCTTCAGGAAGTGGGCGGCCCGCACAGGCATAGCCCATCGGAAACAATCGCGATTTAACCCGGCGAAATTCCTCGAAGCTATCCGGGTACACCCATACTGTCACCGTCGTCGTCTCGGGAACGGTACGCTTGATGAACTGTAAAAACTGAGAGCCATCTTTGAGAGCCAATGCGACTGGTTCCCCCATAGAGGTGTCTACCGGAATCAATTCCAGTTTGATCATCTCTATTTTCTGTTCTAAGCGCGGGCCGTTGCGTGTCTTTATAACATCGTTGGTATACCCCAATTCATATCGGAGTCGATAGCCAGACACAGGGCCAATCGTCTCAGTGATTCGTGGATGTTGATGGAGTTTATGTACTTTACTTTGAGCATCTCGCTGCATCCGATCTACTAACTCATCAAACGGCACATAAGAAATAGAACCGTTCTCGAGTCGAAAATGCATCTCCTTACCGAATACGGTCTTGGCCATCGGAGTTGGCATGTGTTCTATCACATGAACTTCCGGTTTCATCTGCTGAAGCACCTGGCGACTACGGATTAACTCTCCCAGTTCTTTGGACATCGCTTCGTACTGAGAATTCAAGGCGAGACTGGCCTGACTTTCCGTCGTCAAAGCCTGTTGTCTGGATGCCAACTTGGCCTCTGCTAACGTGATCGAATTTAACATGCGATCACGTTCCAGCTTACGGTATTTCAATTCAAACTCTTGTTTGGACAGCGTATCATCCAATTCTAGAATGCTGTCCTCCACACGAATGGCCATCGACTCCGCGTCCTTCACCTGTTGCTGTGTCACTTTGGTAATTTCCGGCAATTCCGGTTGTTCTACCAAAGCATCACGAGCACGCATCATGACGACAATGACCAGGATAATTAAAATCCCGACCAAATTAGCCACGATGTCCTGGAAGGAGTCGAGTCCTCCAATTCCTTGTTCGCCTGTTCGTCTCTTACTCATTACTCAGTATGCCGCCATACATGAATACCGCTACCAGTCATCGTATATTGCAGTTCCTTAAAGCGTGCTTCTCCGCCGGGTCGGATTTCGGCTTTCAGTTCCGGAATCCAATGCCCACCAGCAATGGCAATCCCCCATTGCTGTATGTGCTGATTCAATGCGTCCACAAAGTGATCAATACGATTCGACAAAGTAGCGTCATTGATTTCGATGACTACCGGCTTGCCACGTTCTCCCACAGTGGGAATGATAGTGAGCCGATTTGCTTCTACTACAACTTTGACTGGACGAGTGATGGCAGGGCCTCGGCGATTAGCATCTAGTGCCCAATTTTTTTGCCGCCC
The DNA here is from genome assembly GCA_002701385.1 of Rhodopirellula sp. Taxonomy (GTDB): domain Bacteria; phylum Planctomycetota; class Planctomycetia; order Pirellulales; family Pirellulaceae; genus UBA721. The sequence goes on from NZVD01000081.1 coordinate 15,188, forward strand.
GGACATTCCAACGCCACCTGGTGGTACCATCTGAGTCCCACCACCTGGCACTCCGCTTGTATTTGCACCAGTTTTCGAGTCTTCCTGCCCATCTCCACGCTGGGTGACTGTAGGTACCTTTCCTTGACCACCATTACCTTCTTGAGCTGCAAACTCTCCCTCACCTTGCTGGCCATCACTAAACCCATCGCCGGACTCGGTGGTGGTATTAAATGTAGTATTCGAATCCGGTGGTGATTCCTCGGATCCCTGATTCGGATAGCGACTCGGCATCGCTCTGGCTAATGCCCGTTGCCGATCCTTCGCCAAAGCAACCGTCCTTTTCAATTCACCGGAAAGGGCTGGTTGTGGATTAGGAAACGCCAGTGGTAGGTCATCACTAACTAACTCATATCCATATTCTTCTTTCCAGTCTGCCATCGCGAGCCGAGCTTTCCCAAAAGCCATCACTCCTTCAGCTCGGACAATCAATAACGGGTAAGGCGACTGTTTTTCGTCGTTAGTGTGGCGTGCATAAAACTCTCGTATCGTCCTCAGGCAGGCATTCAACGGATTGCCCACGCCGGGAGGACCATCTAAATCGGCATGCGAAATCAAAATCCCTTCGGGCTGAATAAGGACGCCTTCAGCAGTACACTCTAAGTACACCGGACGTCGATGCGTTCCATGCTCTCCTTGATACGGAATGATCGCATAGGAATTCTGATACTTTTGAGACTCAACCCGCGCCTGCTCCAATTCGGTCTTCGCGGCAAAGATTTCCTGCTGGAGACGAGCCAATTCATCTTCCAGGTCACGGTGGTTCTCGGTCGATTCCTCACTCAGTTGCGTGATGTTTTCAGACTGATTCAATACCGACTGCCAACGGCTTTCCAGTTCTTTAATATGTGACTCGAGCTGAGCAAGCTTTAAGCGGTTTTGCTTGATTTCACTTTGGTAGCCTTCACGTTGGCCTTCCAGAACATGGCTACGCCATTGATAACTCTCAATCTTTAAGTCACGTTCTTTATTCTGTTCCTGTAGTTTTTCGTAATCCGCCTGTAGAGTTTCAGAGTCCTGCGCAGCATCAACACGTGCCTGCTGTACGCCCACCACTAACACCGCAATCAGGGCCCCCATGGTACATATCAGCACGGCCAGAAACGGGAACATGGAAGGGCCAAGTCCCTGTCGCCGTCGATTACGCCTGTTGCTCATGCAGCTTTCCCGTGTTGATCTGAATCCCCGTTCAAGTCCAGGGGTTTGGAGGTGCCAGACATTCGCGTGGACAATAATTGAATCGCGGCCGAAAGGCTAATCACAGCGTCTTCAAACTGACGCGTCTCCTGCAATTGGCTCAAATTGGCATTCAACGCCTGTTCTAACGAATTCACTTCACCAGTTGCCTCGATAACTCGCTCCAACAATGCAGACTGTTGATTCATCTTTTCCTGATTGGCGACCAACAGACCGGCATTTTCGTTTAGCGATGATTGCCAGCGATCCCATTGTTGCTGTTGGATTACCGCTTGCTGTTCCAAGGCGGCCAGCAGGGCTACGGACATACTTTGCCCCATCGCGTCTCCCTGATCTGCTGTCCATTGCTGCCACTGTGATTGAATTCTGGTAATCGCCGAATTCCATTGAGTAACCTGCGTGTTTACCAGCTCTTCTAGAACAGGAGTCAGTTTATCCAGAGCATTAATTCCCGGCTCAGAAGACGCAACCTGCTGCCTACTAAATCGCCCTCGCAGTTCGTCTTCAACTCGTTGATCAACATCCAGCAACAACTGTGATTCCAATTGGTCCGACATGAATTGGCAAAACATAAGTACGATGGATAGAGTCAACGCGACGGCGGTTGTATCAAAAGCAACATAGAGACCACCAAACAATCCTTGCATCGCTGCATTCAGATCATTCCCTAATTGCTGGCCGGCGAGATCTCCTAATGCCTGAGTGATTCCCATGACCGTTCCGAGAAATCCTAACATCGGAGTCGCCCAAATGATGATCCGAACTAAGGAAGCACCTTCGTACTGGCGATCTGCATCTCGTTCCGAAGCATATTTCATTTCATCACCAAGCGCGGTGACACTGCCACTACTTTGTACTTTCTCAAGCAGGCTAACTAAACGAGCTCCTAAATAGCTTGATTGAACACGAGGAGACCAGGATTCGGTATGTTCCAGCAATTCGGTAGCTTGTTCCTGATCTGATTGTTTCCACTGAGCTTCGCTTTCCGGCAATGCAAGTGAGCTAATGATCAGTTGCTGGCCAAGTAGATTGAGTCCTCGCAACAACAGAGCCGCCAGTGCAATAAAGAACATCACCGTTGTGGCAATGGCAATCGGATGCCCCAAAAAGTACCGGTGAAGCACTTCGTTATTAAGTGGCCCGTTAAGCAGCTCATAGAAAGTGATGCTGAACACAGCACCCCAGAGCAGGGGCCAGCCGAGGTTCCAGATAATATTGATAACTGAATTTGATTTAGGCCGAGACAATGTACATCCTCCGGATTGAACTGCCATTATGTCCACAATAGGCGCGCAACATGCACCACAGCATAAGACAGGCTTACATCGTCAAATTCGGCATAATCGTTACAGCTTATGCACTCTTTTTTTTACTTTTTGAAGGCACAGCAAGCTGTAATAGCACGGGGCCTAGCCGGTATAAGTCGCAAAGCAGTGAGGCGTTTCCCACAAGTCGACTCCAATAATCGGAACCCCCTGGTCCTCTGCCACTTGATAGATCAGTTTGGCGATATTTTCAGCCGTCGGTTTTTCATACAACCAGATAGAGAGGCTCGTTTTGTGCCTAAAAATATTCGACGACAGGATCCTCACGGTTGAGCAACATACGATGATCTAACCTAACGTCAACCCACGGGGCGATGACCGTTTTGAAATTTTTGAAATCTACTACCATTCCGCGTTCATCAAGGCCAACCGCCCCAATCTTGATCATCGCTCGGCCATTATGTCCATGCAAGTGGCGATATTTCTCCTCGTAATTCAAAAGGCGATGGCCTTAACAAAAGTAAATTTCCCGAGATATATAAAACATGTCAGCAACCTGTATTCAGAATAGGTAATGGTAGCCGTTAATCATTCGGACGTCTCACCAACTATCGACCTTCTCTTCTATGAGTCGGTGAAATATGAGTCGGTGAAACGAATCCGGCGTATTAACTTTCTTAAATCCGGTTTTTCGGATTGGGGCCATGAAGATTCCACTGGCAATTGCTTGAACAATCGCCTCACATGCCTAGAATGTATGAGAAGAAGTGTAGGAGTTCATGGTTTGAGTTTCACAATTCGTTTTCTAAGGAGAGAAAATGACCAAGTCACAGAGAAACTGGGCAATCTGTACGGGTTGTATCGTTTTAATGATTGCAGGTTTGATCGGAAGCTACCAAAGCTCAACTCAGGCTCAAAACATTGCTGGAACACCGATTACCAGGCAACCAAATCAAGCAGCCGTACGAGGTAACAACGACATATTATTGGCGACTTCGGAAACGGAGCAGGGACAGCAAATCACAGTTATCGATGCAAAAACTAAGGCAATTTGCGTCTATTTAATCCAACGCGGTTCCGGAAAGATCAAATTACTTAGTGCTCGAAATGCCCAATGGGACTTTCAGATTGATGAGTTCAACTCAGAATCGCCCACTCCCCGTGAAATACAAAGTCTCCTCGATCGATGAGACTTTCAAACCCAGAATCCCCGAATTTGAAGCTTATCCGTTGGAACAATTAGTAAAGCCGGACTACTTATATTACCGAACAGGAATACAGGTAAAAATATGCGCAAAAAGGTGAGTTCGTACCTCATGGAGGGGGAGCGACAACACCTTATAAAGACTATTGGTGTTTTATCATGGCAGATCTCAACCTTGACCAGGCCGCAGAACTACTCGGGCTTACGCCTCAACGCCTACAGGAAATGGCTGGCACAGGGGATATCCATGCAACTAAATCCGGGGATAGCTACTCGTTTACCCAAGAGGAAGTTGAACGATTTGCCGACATGAAAGGCATCACTCTTAGTAACGGTGATGGTGAAGAGTATGGCTTGGCGGACGACGACAATGCGGATTCCGTACTCGTGGACGAAACGCCGGTCTCTGCTTCCGCAGGCGGAAGTGGTCACATCATTGGAGCAGAAGGGGGAGCCAGTCCCCACGATAGTGATTTAAAACTCTCAGATTCTCTTGAATTGGAATTAGATGATTCCGACGAACTTTCGCTCGATCTGGGCGATGGGGATGTAGATCAGGAAGACAAAACTCAATTTGCTGTCGGAGGAGAGTTTAGCTTTGATCAGGCGGACGAGCTATCACTAGATCTCGACGATCAGGGAGAAATCGAAGCCGATGATAAAACACATTTTGCTGTCGGTGAAGATGCGTTGAATGTCAACGCAGAGGATGAGCTAAGTCTAGACTTAGGCGGAGGAGCTGAAGACGAAACTCAATTCGCCATCGGTGACAGTGCCGACTTTAACATCGGAGCTGACGACCTCGTCCTCGGCGGTGATGAAAACCTGATTACAGGTGGGGCGGAAGGCAGCGACATTAGTCTGGCCTCTGACAGTGGCGTCAATATCGGCAGCCCTCAAGATAGCGGCATTTCGCTGGAGGGAGCTGTGGATCTCGCCGGTGACAGTTCCCTTTCGCTTGAACTCCCAGATGCGGGTGACGTTCAAGCAGACGAAGAATTCATGCTGGGCGGTACACCAGACAATGACATGTCTGATAGTGGCTCGCAGGTCATTGCTATTTCAGACTCAGCAGCATTCGGTGACGACGCCGCCACCATGGTCTCACCGGATGGCAATACCGATCCGTTTGCTCAGCCAGCTGCTGACCCGTTTGCAACTCAACCTGCCCCCGATCCATTTGGAGGGCAACCCGCCGTCGATCCTTTCGGCGCTCAGCCAGCTGCTGATCCGTTTGGAGCCGCTGCAGTCGACCCATTCGGGGCTCCGATGGGAACGCCTCAGGGATTTGAAGGTGCGAACGCCGAGGAACCTGTCATGGAAAGTGACATGCTCGCCGGAGAAGGCGTGCTAGCCGTGCCGCAAATGCAAGAATCTACCTACGGGTTCTTCAACGTCATGAGCCTGTTTTTGATATTTATCGTTCAGTTGGCCGTCATGTTCCTGATGATAGATGTAGTGCGCAATATCTGGAGCCAGCACGATGAAACACCTAGTCAGGTTTCCAGCACGGTGATGGATCTCTTCCTCGAATACAAGACTGGGGGAACGTTTAAGGATCAACCCTGGTTGTATCCATCGATTGCATTCGGCGTATTCTTTATAATTATCATTGTCGGCTGGATTCTCGACCGAGGAAAACGCAAATAATTTTGCCTCAATCCGCGAATTCGCTCGCTTTACCCGTCTACATGGAATCAACTTCGGCTAGGCCCCGCCTGCTTGTCGTTTCCACGTTGAATTGAGTGGACAGTAGACTCCAAAGTGCGATTGAATACATCATCGCATCAACGATCATTTGACATGGAATTCGTCTGCGAATACTGTTCTTGGAATTTCCCTGGAATTTCCCACGACTCGCCAGAATCAGTCAACAAAGGTAGCTCAGACAGGCCCTTTTTTTAACGGCTTCAGCCCAGTTGTATCTACCCGCATTCCCACCCGCCGTTATAATGATCTTTAGTTAGCCATGCAGGGCAAACAGTAGTAACCATTTGCTCATAGTCGCTTAACAAACTCGCTCTCCAGGAGCTAGAGAATCCTGCCAAATCCTCCCTCCGAAAATCACACTCATTATGGCGCAGCCTAAGCTCGTTTCCCCAGATCAACCCTTCGCATTGCGTGTTTTATTACGCGGCTATGAGTTTTGTGCTTCCTTGAAGCTTGCCGTCGTCTTAATCTTTGCGATGGCCTTTGCATTGGGATATGCCACGTTTGTCGAAGCGGCCTATGGCACTCCTGTTGTCCAGTATTTCGTCTACCAAACCTGGTGGTTTAATGGACTCAATATCTTGCTTGGCATCAATATCTTTTGTGCAGCCGCGATTCGATATCCCTGGCAAAGACATCAAACCGGATTTGTGGTCACCCACATCGGCTTACTGGTCTTGCTTGGAGGAGCGGCCATTGGACGGCAGGCCGGAGTGGATGCCCAGATCCCGGTTTTCGAAAGCCGCATGGAACGCTATGCGTTCGATCGAACGAATCTTTTTTTTGATGTAAAAATTGAAGAAGATCACGAAGAAGGGGCCGGACATAACCATGAAGATTTTGTCCAGACGATTGGCCGAGTCCCGTTTCCTGCGGGGCCGTTCAATTGGGATGACTATGCGACTGAATTTGCATACAACTCTGGTCAAACATACGACAGTAGTATTGAAGCGATTTTGAAAAACGGGCTGAGGTGGACCAGCGGTCACGTTTTCAAACTCGCCAATCGGGCGACTCCAGGGACCGTATTGATCGACGAGACGATCGGAGGACTCGGGAAGAACCTAAAGATTGAAACTTTGGAGTTTCAGGCCAATTCCACGATGTCATCCGAGCCTCGCGTGGAGATGGTCGTCAGCGGCATCCCAGAGAAATATCTTGACGAAGAGACCGGCCGGGAAGAAGAACGTCCAGGTTCTTTTCCAGACGGACCGCAGAATTCGTTTAGTGTAACAATCACGCCACTCCCAGATGCTTTACTTGACCAATACGGAGACATCTACCCTTACGGCTTTAGCCAGCCTCTGCAGGCTGGAGGTGGTAAAGTCATGCTTTGGATCGCACCAGATGCCACGTATCAAAAGGCTTTTCTCGAAGCGACTCCACAGGGAGAGCTGAGTACGCGAGGACAGATCGTTCTTACCGTAGATGACCAGGTACACCATATCGATTTAGCCGAAGTTAGTGCGGGCGACACCGTGGAATTAACAGACTCCGCCTACTCATTGGAAGTCAAGGGGATCTGGCAAGACGTTAATGAAGGCCAGCCTGGTACTCAGGGAACGGCCTATGGTTATTCGGAAAAAATCGCCGAGGAACCAACCGTACCGACCGTCCATCTTCAGGTACTGGATGCTCAGGGAACCCCTCATGGTCGAGAAGTTTTACTTTTTGCCAACAAGCCACATCACAACGTGTACGACTATGAAAATCGCATTTACGGCACCTATTGGTTTGACTTTTCCACCAAGGAGATTCAGCCATTTGGCCCTCAGGCAAATAGTGAGGAAGTCTATTCACGTATTGAGTTTTTACAAGGCGCTGACGGACAGCTGTATTATCGTTACTGGAATCGCCGTACGAACCAACTCGTTATTACTAAGGAGTTGAACCAACAGGGGACTCCGGAGGATGCTACGGCTGGCTTCCAAATGCCTCAATTTAAAAATCCGCTGCAATTCTACGTGGCGGAATTTGTTTCCTCCGACAATCCGCAGCTTGCCAGTAAGGCATTACCATTCAATCGGGATCTGCAAATTGTTCAACGAGAAGTAAGAGCAAAGGTTCGGGTTACTTGGGGAGACATTGTACGGGAGCAATGGATTCGTGCTTTCGTCGGAGCCCCCGGTGAACGCCAAACGGCAGAACAACAAATTAGAATTCATGATGCCGATCAGGGGCATTCACTCGTGCTCTCCATGCCTACCGAATCAATCGACATTGGGTTTCGGATTCGGCTGAAAGACTTTGAACGCAAACTTGACCCGGGAACAAGCCAGGCCTCTCACTATTCCAGTTGGGTGGACTTCGTCGACCTCAAAAATACTCAAGAAATCTGGACCGTCTCCTCAGCGGGTGGTCAGGCTCAGAGCCTAGGAGTACCGACTCGGGCAACCCCGGAGGATGCCAAGCCTCAAGTCCTGCATCAATTTGTTAGTGGATACGCAGTGGATGGCGACACCATCTACTGGCTCGATCGTGACAACCGACAATTACAGTCCACTGATATCCAATCCGGGAAAACGTCGACCATTTTGGATAATGACAAAATCGGACTTCTAACTGGCGATGAAGCCTCCAATGCATTTCTAAACAGCCCACGCAACCTACAGTTACAGGGACAGACTCTGTTTTGGGTAGATGAGTTAGGAGGAACCTCTGTCATTCAAAGTGTCCAAACTAATGGAAATTCCCCTACACGGGTTGTTCATTCACCTGGACAGGTTGTCCAACTGATTGTGGACGCATCCAAAGAGAAACTCTACTGGCTCAACTCCACAGCTGGACAAATCAGTCGTTGCAATTTGGAAGGCCGACAAATGGAAATCGGTATTATTAAAGGACTCCGACGCCCCACCAGCTTTGCTTTGGACAGCAAAAAGCAAAAACTATTTTGGGCTGAAAGCGATAAAAGCGCAACGGGAACGATTTCACGTGGCGTTTTGATGAGTTCGGATCTTCCCAAGTCCTCAATCGAGGAAGTCAGTCCGGACAAAATCCGCACACTGGAAGTGGACATGTATGCTGTTGGCATGACGTTTAACCCTCAGGAAGACCAGCTTGCATTTATCGCAGCTGAAAAGCCTCTGGAAGGGTACATAGGACACCATGCAGGCAAGGTGCACGCCACGCATCACTTATTTACCTGCTCGGTTACCGGCAGCAACATCACTCAAATCCCAGCGAGTGGACTCGACTTGGCCAGCAATCTATCGATCATCGACGGAAATTACTACTGGACACAATCCGCGTCTTACTATCACGATGTATACATCACGATGAACGCTCCGGTCGAATTTGACAGCCCAACCAACGGACATAGCTACCGTTTGTTTCAGGAAAGCTTTAGTGGGCCCTGGAAGCCAGGCGACCCCGAATATGAGCGAGTCATTCCTGCAGATTCCCAGCAAGAAGATCTGTACCTCTCGGTATTAACGGTCAACCGGGATCCGGGCCGAGCGATTCGGAATCTCGGATGCTTGATCGTCTGTTTGGGAATTGCCATTATGTTTTACATGAAAGCCTACTTCTTCAAACCTCGCAGGAAGAAGGCTGCTGTCATTCCCGCAGACGAAACCAACGACACAGCCACAAACACGCCTGAGGAGGCTCCGTCGGATGCATCATAACCCTATAGTGAATTCCATGGTTTTACGAAAACTACTTTTCATTTTTGCTAGTACATTCCTGGCCTCCAATCTGTTTCAGGGGCACACACAGGCAGAAGAGATTACGCTCGATGAATTCCGCCAAATTCCTGTATTTCATCAGGGACGAATTAAACCGTTCGATTCCTATGCCAAGGAAATGCTCGAGCAAGTCTGTAATACGACCAAAGGGTATGTAAAACTCGATATGGGACTATACTTCCCGGCAGGCAACCCGAGTGAAGACATTGATCATTTGTTTCCTGAACCGGAAGTCAAATGGACCGCTACTGAAATTGTCCTGAGCTGGCTAACAGAACCTGAACGTTGGGAAGAGGTTCCTTTTATTTACGCGGCTCACAACGATGTCCGGGAAATCATTGACGTTCAGGTTGCCGATCTCACCTTTAAGTATGTGTCTCCCGCTGAATTAATGAAATCAGAGTCACTTAAAGACTGGCTTGCCGATCAGGGCAATGCCGACTCACCATCCTTTAAGCTTATTGAGAAGGTTTTGGGGCGTCTGGATACATTCCGAGGAGTCTCGTTACAGGCAGACTCACCCTTAACAGGCTCAATCCAAATCGCCGATGTGGGTGACCGTAAGAACTTTTGCACGAGTGTTCGCAAGATCGTCGATCTGCTGAATGAAGTAAAACCTGGAGAGCAGAAGAGCTTGTTCGATCGACTCAATGATCATGCTCAGTCTTTTAGTGCTCAAGGAGCTTCAGGGCAGCAACTCGCTCAGAGTATTAATCAATCCTTAGCCTACTCAGAACTGATGCAAATCAAGTCCGCAAAGATTCTCGGTTTTCCATTACCGGATGCTGACTATATCCAGGAGGTTACGACCCCGGAGAAAATGGCCGTCACTGAAATTGCGAATGATGTACGAGCCTACTGCTATTACACCAATCAACTGGTAGGTAATTTTTCCAGTTTGCTCGACGAGCTGCGCAATTCACAATTCGGACTTTCTAAATCTCAGCTGGATCAATATCAACTTGAATTCCGCGAGATGAGCACCAAGGCCCACGAATTGTACTTACTCTCACTGCAGTTGCAGGAAGTGTTATACGCAAACCGGCACACGATGCTGGTGATCCCGTCATCCAATCCTTATACGCTAGCCAAAAATCGTGACGAAGGTAAAAATGCTCAACCCTGGCTAAGCCTTCAAGCGGTGCTTCACGATGCATTACCATCGGAAGATGAAGTCATGAAGATTGGACTACTGGCTCCTCTGAAGGAAAGCAGAATTACCCGAGTCCGACGCAGCTGGGATAAGCTCAAGGATTCATACATCCAACGCAACGCAAGTGCTTTTGATACGGCGCAAATTGACTTCCTGGAATCACTACAAACTCTAGGTGAAGAAGCCACCGATGCAAGAGACGCGGCAATTGGAAAAACACTGAGCTCGACCAACAGAGATCCCGACGTAATGGATTACACCGCTTATCCCGCTGGAGCAGCATTCCAACGGGTTCAGGCTGAAATTAAATACAACGACAGCAAGCCCTTTCAATACACTGCCGTCTTCAGCTTCTTGGCATTGATCGCCTTTGCCTTGTCGTTTGGAACGAATTCCGTCAAGCGTATCGCATTTTATTCAGGCGTCACGACATTGATGATCGGGCTACTCTGGACCGTCTATGGATTCTATTTACGCGTCACCATTACTGGCTGGGCTCCCGTCACCAATATGTATGAGACGATTATCTTCGTCCCGTTTATTGTCTCTTTGCTTGCGGCATGGTTCTTGTTGACTCCAGTAACACTCGCAGGGATCAAGGATTCATGGCGACTTACTGCAGCGCCATTCCTGAAAGACATTCCGTTTCTCAACGAATCTCGGGAATTAAGTGCCTCCCAACAAACTCGATTCACAGCACAGACTTGGCATGTCGCCGGATACATTAGCACGGCTGCACGTCTTGTCCTGATTTATTTCCTTTTCTACTACCTCACACAAAAGCCCTACGGTGACGGCGGGCGTTCTTACTTTGAATTAACTCCGACTGATTGGAGTAGCCTCAATCGCATCGGAGTTTGGGCGGTTGGGTTGGTCTGCCTGATACTTACACTTTGGATCATCCCTCGTTTCATCCTGGCCACCTGCATGAGCCCCTGTCTCATTGTCCAAGATTATTTCCACCGTCGGGTTAATCAAGAGAGTTCCCAAAAGGCATTTGATGAAATGCACAAAAGACGCTTCTTTGGGATCGGTGGTACGTTTATGACCGGTATCGGTGGTCTGGTATTGCTACTCAGCAATAGCCTGCCTGCCGATGCACAAATTGTTAGTGAAAACTTTTCACCACTCCAGCCTGTGCTGCGTTCTAACTTCTGGCTTACAATCCATGTGCTAACGATTGTTGCCAGTTATGGTGCTGGAGGACTAGCATTGGGACTGGGGAATATCGCACTGGGGTATTACATCTTTGGTAAATACCGTCTCCCGGCTGGTGGAGTGGCGACCGGCGCCCATCGACCTCCCGAACAATGTGCTACTTTGGCTCAATATTGCTACCGTTCCATTCAGGTTGCCGTGCTACTTCTAGCTGTCGGAACGATTCTCGGTGGATTATGGGCTGATGTATCCTGGGGACGATTCTGGGGTTGGGACCCTAAAGAAGTCTGGGCATTGATTTCTTTACTTATCTATCTGGCCTTTCTGCACGCACGATTTGCCGGTTGGTTAAATAACTTTGGCATGGTCGCCGGTACCATCGCTGGATTCTCGATGATCATGATGAGTTGGGTTGGCGTGAATTTCGGTTTACCACTGTTATCCGATACAGGTTCTGTGGGACTGCACTCATACGGTGCGGGAGAAAATGCCAGCCGGGCTATCGGAAGTGTTGTGCTGGTTGTGATTATCAACTGGGCCTTTTTAGGAGTTGCCTGGGGACGATACAAGGCTGGTATCGCAGGGATCGGAAAGCACATGGAATCAACAACCGCCACCGCAACCGTTGAAGCTCCTGTCACTGATTTAGTTGAAGACTCCAGTATCGTTGAAGACTCCAGTATCGTTGAAGACTCGGACGATGCGGCAGAATCTACCGAAACGGATAATTCTGATTCGGCAGAGTAATCTACTCGGGCGACCGGTCTAATAGTTTGGTGAATGTGCAAAAACCACATTCATAATCCTGGGCTCTGCTTGCCCTGAGAAGATGATTTTTGCTATTCTTTGCACTAGCTGTCGTAAAGAATGTGTGCGTATAAGCTATGCGAACGCAGTATCAGAACGCAAATCATGAAACATAAAAGCCATCGTCTATTTAATCGCCTGCTGTTTATCGCGGGAATCGTGATCCCCACGATGATCATCGGGGGGACGCTCATGGTTCGTCACACCGAATTGGGACAGCGATGGCTAAAAGGACAATGGATTGAACAGCTCAGTCAAGCCACGCACAGTCGCGTCGAAATTGGGCACATTCATTTCATTCAGCCGGGGAAATACACGCTGGAAGACGTCCGAATTGCGGATCGTGAATCCGGACAGTTGATTTGTCGTGCCAATCACGTGCAAGTCAACCAACTAGATGAAGAGATCACGCTCGACGTCCACACCCTACAAATCCCCAACACACCTCCAGCAATCTGGATGAATTGGTGGAATGAGCATCTGCTGGCAATCACCGAATCTCGTCGGTTAAAAGTTTCAATCGGGCTGACACTGCTAAATAATCTGCCGCTTGAACAGCTCGATCATCTGGCTGCCCAAGTCGATCTGACCGATGAGACATCAAAACTAACCATCAACTGGGGAAACAAACAACAACCCTTTGCCCTACAGCTTTCGCGTAACCATCGCCACCCAGCGACAACAACATTACTACTCCAGACCAACGGCAATGAACTCCCCCTCGAAACACTTGCCCCAGCTTTGCCCACGCCACTTCAGCTGGGATCGAGTGCCACCTTTAACGGTCAGTTGATTAGCAAATACGCTCCAGGCCAATTTACCTCGGATGTCGACTTTGCAGCCGAGGGGGTCATCAAACAGATTGAACTCAATAAGTTCTTTCAGCAGCCGCAAGAGCAAGTCATTTCCGGCAATGCCACGCTACAACTCAAACGAGCCATTTGTAACAACAATCAATGGAAACGGGTTTCCGGAGTAATTACCGGAGAGTCCGGTTGGATTGCCCGTCAGTGGCTACCACAACTAGCTTCAAAACTTCAATTGAGATGGATGGGAAATCTTCAGGAAGACCAAGTACCTTTTGAAGCAATTCACTGCGAATTCAACTGGGATCCTTCCGGATTTACACTCCGAGGTGAAACAGAGGGAGCACACGTAGGCACGATTTTAAGGCATCCCAAAGGTCCCATCTTAGGTGACCGTCCTGACACAGTCATCCGTTCTGCCACATTAGACGATGCATTGAACCGTTAAGCTATTGTTCGGCTGTCTTCTCAACCGACGCTAATTCCAGAGCTTTCGTTTGTTCAGCAAGATGATCTGCAAATAGTGTATCCACAAACAACTGGCAAACGTGGTACAGCACCATCGGAATCACCAGCACCCCCAACTCCATACAAATAAGTAGCCCCACCATCAGCGTCTTTTGACTGCCGGCAAAACCAACTGCAATGTAGTCCTCTCGAGGCAATTTCAAGGCTTTGCCAGTCCAGAGTCCAATCCAGAAAACACTGCTATGAACCGATACGACGCTAAGGACGGTCATCACGACGAGCATCACTCGTTCGTCTGCTCCTGACTTCAATAGCTCAGGCGCGACTTTAATGGCCCCCATAAAAACCATCGATAGAATTCCACACTGAGCCGCGATGCTAAAGTACTTCTTATGATCCGTGGACCGCTGGGCTGTCGGACGATGAATACGAGTCAACTGAGCCAATGCCATAGGGAGCACAACCAAGGTCCCCAATTTCACCACCATCGCAGTCATCGTAATTGCTTCCACACCTTCAGTACTGCCAAAGTAAAACAGCAGCCACAAAGGTGCGATGAGAAAACAAAGTAGGTTGGTTAGCAAGGTCACCATGATGGAGACACTGTCATTGCCCCCCGCTTTACGAGTCCAGACTGATGCCGAGGCCAGTGTACAGGGCGTGACAGCAGCCACAAGCAACCCCTTTGCGACTTGTTCATTCGCAATCAACATCGACACTAACAGGGCGACCAGTGGCAGTAGACCGTAGTTCATGACAATCGAAAGCAGGGCCCCTGCGGGTCTTCGGATCCCAGAACTCAGTGCCTTGAGGCTAAGCGGCAACGCCATTAGGTAAAGGACGACAAATACAATTCCGCTACGCAGATTCTTCATCTCCGGGATCGGCGCCAGGGTCTTATGACCAACCATTCCAATGGTGAACACGATCACTAAAGAAATAAGAAACCAGCGTTTTTTCAAACGTTGGACGACATCTTGCATACAAAAAGGTCCGATGCTAATAGAAGTTCGTTAATCCCAAGCGTTCATTTCTAACGCACCTATCCGTTTTTTACCACTCGAGTTAAACTGAACAATTGGTAAAACAACCTATCAACCACATGACTCATTGAGAATACAAAAGCTATGTTACGTTACTGGACAGCAGGAGAATCACACGGCAAAACACTTTTGGCGTTGGTGGATGGTTTCCCTGCAGGGTTCGAATTAGATCTCGAAGCGATCAACTACGATCTGAAAATGCGTCAGGGAGGGTATGGCCGAGGCGGACGTCAGAAAATCGAAACGGACAAAGTCGAAGTTCTGACCGGAATCTGGAAAAACGTCACGATGGGTTCGCCGGTCACACTTCAAGTCATCAATAAAGACTACAAACTGGAACGAATGAAAGACCTCGAACGCCCTCGACCAGGGCACGGAGATCTTACCGGAGCGGTCAAATATCTGGGTTCGATTCGAAATATTCTGGAACGAGCCAGTGCAAGAGAAACGGCTGTCCGCGTTGCTGCCGGAGGACTTGCAAAACAGATCCTCAAGCCTTTTGGAATTGAGTGTATCGGATATGTTTCAGAACTTGGTGGTATTGCCATCGAACCTCAGGAAGGTGATATCGATCAATTACGTGGTTACCGGGAAGCAAGTGAAGTCTATTCACTCAATCCGGGTCAGGATGCTGAAATATGCAAACTGATCGACGAAGCCGGCGACAATGGAGATACCCTCGGAGGCGTTCTGGAAGTGCGTATCGAAGGCCTACCGTTTGGGCTAGGAACGCATGCACAATGGGACCGCAAGCTTGATGGAAAGCTCGCTCAGGCAGTTATGGCCGTACAGGCCATTAAAGGGGTTGAAATTGGTCTGGGATTCGAAGCGGCTCGACGCCCCGGCTCTCAGGTGCATGACCCGATCATGTACGATGAGTCTAAAAAGCAGACGCCATCACTTGGCTACGAACGGCCAACCAATAACGCGGGAGGACTTGAAGCAGGGATGACTAACGGACAGCCGTTGGTCATCCGCGCGGCCAAAAAGCCGATTAGTACACTACGCAAACCACTTGAGAGCATCAATTTGGCCTCGAAAGAAAAAGAAGTCGCCAACTACGAACGATCAGACGTTTGTGCCGTTTCAGCGGCCGCCATCATCATTGAGAATGTGGTTGCCTTTGAAGTGGCCTCGGCGTTTTGCGACAAATTTGGCAATGACAGCCTCACTGAAATGCAGGCCCGTTATGACCTGTTTCAACAGCTCGCTCAACAGCGATAACGGGATTCATTTACCGGTTTTTCAAGGGTAAAATTAATATCCTAATGTTCAATAGCGGTTCTTGTCGAAACCTGTTATTCGGACTATATTCAGTTGTTTGGCAAGCCCCTTTAGGGCAAAACTACTAGAGTTCACTTTCTTGTGATAGCAAAAGAAGTGACAAATACACCAAACTAACACTATTTATTACATTGGAAACGAACGATGAAAGAAGGCATTCATCCTGATTACGTCGAAACAACTGTCACCTGCGGTTGTGGCACTTCCTTCACCACACGTAGTACTCGAACCGAGTTGAAAATTGACATTTGTTCACAATGCCACCCGTTCTACACCGGTAAGCTTAAATTTGTTGATACCGCCGGACGTATCGAGAAATTCAAGACGAAATTTGCCGCCGGTTCCTATGGAAAGAAAAAGTAGCAACCGCATACCTTGTGGCCATTTCAGTGTCTGCTGACGTGTCACTGAGAAGACAATCAACGCAGTGATCGGCCTTGCTGATCACTGCGTTTGTCATTTACGCTTAAGATCACCGTACCGCCTACAAGCTCCTCACAACCTTAAGCTTGATCAGGCCTCCAATCTCCCACTTACCTCCAGTCTACCTCCACCAATAGGAATCACCGTTCCATGCGAGAAATGCTCGAAGAAAAACTCGCTCGTTTTGAAGAACTTGAAGGGATGATGGTCGACCCGGAAGTACTGGGAAATTCCAACAAACTAGCTGCTGTGGCACGTGAGCATGGCGGGCTTGCCAAACTGGTCAACTTATACCGCAGCTTTAAAAAGACCATTGAAGAACTCGCTGAGTTGAAAGAGATGGCTGCCAGTGACGATACGGAAGAACAGGAATTGGCCGAAATGGAAATTCCACCGGTGACTGAACGCCGTGAGGAGATTTGGTCAGAGCTACTCGATATGACCATTGGTGGTGACGATGCAACGCGTACACGCTGCGTGATGGAAATCCGGGCCGGAACTGGTGGAGACGAAGCCGCATTATTCGCTCGAGACCTGTATGAAATGTACAAACGCCACTCAGAAACCAAAGGGTGGAAGATTGAAATCATGGAAGCAAGTCCCACGGAACTCGGTGGTTTCAAAGAAATCACCGTGACGTTTGAAGGAGATGGCGTCTTTCGCGAACTCGGTTATGAAAGTGGAGGGCACCGAGTCCAGCGTGTTCCTGATACCGAAACGAAAGGAAGGGTACATACTTCCGCAGCCACGGTCGCTGTCCTTCCTGAACCAGAAGACGTCGAAATCGATATAAAGCCTGATGACTACCGGAAAGATATTTTCCACGCCAGCGGACCTGGTGGCCAACACGTAAACAAAACCGCCTCGGCCGTGCGACTCACCCATTATGAAACTGGGATTGTCGTTTCGATGCAGGACGAAAAAAGTCAGCACAAAAATCTGGCAAAGGCGTTGAGAATATTGCAAGCTCGAGTCTATGAGTTGTTTCGCCAACAGGAGCACGAGAAACGAGCCAGTGAGCGTCAGTCATTGATCGGTTCAGGAGACCGTAGTCAACGAATCCGGACTTATAACTTCCCGGAAAACCGAGTGACGGACCATCGGATTAATGCCACACTCTACAAACTCGATCAGATTCTGGCCGGTAATCTGCAAATGCTGTCAGATCTGTTCATCGACCATGACCGAAATCAACTGCGTGAGTCGATGGGTTCGCTAGACGACTAACCTCAGCCTTTGCCTTGTGCGAATCGGATGCGCACTTAAGCTATGTCACAAGAAAATGCTTCAACAGCAAACCAGAACGTCTGGACGATTGGCCGGTTAATTAACTGGACCAAGCAGTATTTAACCGAGAACGGGTCAGAGTCGGCCCGTCTGGACACGGAAGTGCTGCTGTCAGAGGTATTGGGCTGTGAACGCATCATGCTCTACACTCGGTTTGAAGAAGATCCCGGCGATGCCATTCGTAGCCGCTTTCGGGAATTGGTTAAACAGCGGGCAGCAGGTTGCCCCGTCGCTTATCTGGTCGGCCATAAAGAATTCTTCTCACTCAAGTTTAACGTCACTCGTGATACATTGATTCCTCGGCCAGACACCGAAGAAGCGATTCAGGTCATCCTTGATCTCGTCAAAAATGGTCAATTCGTTCCGCAACGAATTCTGGATATCGGAACTGGCAGTGGCATTCTGGCAATCACTCTGGCCAAGGAATTACCAGAAGCCCAGTTCGTTGCGACGGATTTATCCGGGAAAGCGTTGGAAGTGGCCAGGTCTAACAGTCAGTTGCATGATGTAAGCAACCGCATCGAATTTCGACAGGGTGATTTACTAGAGCCGGTTCGGGACGAACAATATGACTTGATTGTCAGTAACCCTCCATACGTGAGTGATGCAGAATTTGAACAGTGCAGCCGTGATGTGAAAGAGTATGAACCTCACTCAGCACTGGTTTCCGGTCCAACCGGCATGGAAATCTACCAACGGCTTGTTCCCACTGTAGCCGATTCACTGATGCCTAATGGCTGGTTGGTCCTGGAGACTAGTCCGATGCTGGCCGAGTCGCTCTGCATGCTACTGTCCCAAAACGACTTTGAGAACGTACAAATCCAACCCGACTTTGCTGGTAATCCACGGATCGTTTACGGTCAGCGGTAACTCGCCTACGCAGTGCCATTAATCAGTGTCTGCAGTCACATAAGAATCCATGGATTCTGCGGATGCCAGGAGATTCTCTTCCAATCTAGCTCGCACCTCGTCCAGCACAGGGTCACTGGTAGCATCGCGAGCAAGCTTCTCGGCCGGAACCTCAACGGCATCCAGCACGTCAATGACTAGCTTGAACCTTCTCGGCATCGTAATCTTGTCAGTCAGATCTTCTTCCAAGCGTTCCAGCGTTTCGATAATCCGTTCCTGCGTTACCTTTCCCGTCCTGCCGGTCAAATAGTCCACCGGATAATAGCACAACTGCTGAACTAAATTCAGGTCATACAGATCCTGACGGCGACTGGCAGCCTCCTGATCATCCAGAATTCCTTTGGTCAGATCTGGGACAATCAACGGGCGTAATGACTTGACCCGCGGAATATAGTCTCCAGATTGTACACTCCCTTTCCACTTCAATTCCTGCTGGGTGAGGATATGCACAATCAGTGCTTCAATACGTTCGTAATATCCACCTGATGATTCTTCTCCCAAATACGCTAATTCGCGTTCAGCAAGAAGGCCTTCGGCCACTTTACCAATCCGCTCTAATAAGGGAAGGTTCGTCTGTGGTTCCCAATTTAAGTGAGATTCAAGCACTCCTAGGGAGTGGTTACAGCAAGTATGGAAAGCACCAATGAAATGATAACGAAAGGTAACCGGATGAATCATGACTTTGCCTGAGTTCTTACCACCTGCTAGTTTCTTTCGTTTTCGAGCAGCTGATCGGGCGATGAATCCTGTCCCATCTAAAAACGGGTGCATAAAGTCATTACTACGTGAGATCGATCCTTCGGGGTAAATAACCAGCATCCGTTCACCATCCACCAGCGTTTTGATGCTAAAGCTAATAGCCTGTTTATCCATGCCCTCCCTATTGATGCTGAAGGCGCCCAAATGTTTAATCATCCATGCACTAAAGGCATCCTGGTTGTATAAATGCCAGCTCGCCATCAAATAGGCATAACTGTTGACGACATAGAGCAATTCGCCGATTGCCATGGGATCAGCATTCCTACAGTGATTTCCAGCGACGAGCACACTGTGACCGGCATCTAAAGAAGCTTGAATCCGGTGCTGATTCTTCACTTCATACTCATAGATATTTTCCGAACTCTTCAACCAGATCCGATATAGACGCAGGCCGGCCACCACCCATAACACGAAACTGCGTCGGGGGGGCCGCACAAACTGATAGGGTTTTTCTATGATTAATGCTTGCATAATGAACCGGACACTTATTGTGCATAGCCATGCGGGTGGTTTCGATGCCAGTCCCAGGCTGAGGAGAGTATCGTCTCTAAATCGGAATGCGTCGGCTCCCATGCCAATTCCATTCGCGCTCGATGGTTATTCGCAATCAATCGTGGCGGGTCGCCCGGACGACGTTCAGCCAGATCGGCTGGGATGGGATGTCCGGTGATTTCCCGAGCTTGCTCCACAATTTCGAGAACAGAAGTTCCTTGACCAGATCCAAGATTCACTTCAACACAATCGCCTGGAGATAATCGTTGAAGTGCCCTTTCATGGGCATCTGCCAGATCCAAGACGTGCACATAATCACGTACACAGGTTCCATCCGGGGTAGGGTAATCACTTCCAAAAATAGAAAGCCGCTCCCTCTGTCCCAAAGCCACCTGAAGTACAATAGGAATCAAATGTGTTTCAGGGTCGTGGTCCTCTCCTAACAAGCCATCGAGTGAGGCTCCGGCAGCGTTAAAATATCGCAACGCCGCATATCCTAATCCGAATCGCCCACGAGCTTCCTGCAATAAACATTCGACATCCCATTTCGATTGCCCATACGGATTGATTGGATCGGGAGGCGTCTCTTCACTGATCGGAATTTGCTTCGGCGTTCCATAGATCGCCGTCGTACTGGACACAACCAATCGTAACACATTGGCTTGTTGCATGGCCTCCAGTAAACACTGTGAACCTTCCACATTATTGCGGTGATACCGTTCCGGATACTGCACGGACTCGCCAACCAGCCCAAACGCTGCGAAGTGAATCACGGCCTCGATAGACTCTCGTCTGAGAGTCTCCTCTAAAAGTGCTGAATTCGCCAAGTCACCGATGACCAGCTGGCCATCGTCAGTCGCGCGATCAAAAGCCGCTTGGTGGCCGCGTGAGAGGTTGTCATAGCCAACGACGCGATGACCGGCCTGGGCAAGAAGCCGACACGTATGGCTTCCAATGTAGCCAGCAGCGCCAGTGACAAGAACGTTCATGTTGATGCATAACCCCTGGGATTTTAAAAATTGAGTTAATAGTACTTTCGTCTTTTAAGACAGGTAGTTTTCAGGGCATTCATGTACGGCGGATGAACGTTCGAAATTGTATCCTTCCAACCGGCATAACCCGTACAAACAAAAGGGAAGCGTGAGGCTGCGCAGTGTGTTACAACCAAAGCATAGAGACGCTTGGATGGATATGCCGACGGCATTGATAGAGCTCCAAACCACCTATTAGCGAATTCCTCATGTCCATCTTACGGCACAAACTTAAACGCAAAATCAAAAAGACTCGGCGTAAAGTCAGTCGTGAGCTGTTTACCGAATTTGAAAGCTATTTGCGCAATGAATGCCATCTGGCGGAAAACAGTGTGATGGCTTACCGCGGAGACCTTTTGCGTTTTCAGGCATGGCTCAAAGGAAGGCCACTCAAGTCGCTCAATATTCGACAATTGGGAGGTTACGTCGCCACGCTAAAAAAACAAAAACTCGCTCCCAGCAGCATTGCCCGTAACATCGTCTCGCTGAAAGTCTTCTTTCGTTTCCTCCAACTTGAAAACGTAATCACTAAAAACGTGGCAGAACTCCTGGGAAGCCAACGGTTATGGCAACGTATTCCACATGTCATGACCATTGGTATGGTGGAAAAATTACTTGACGCCCCCTGCAAAAAAGACACCTATCCGATACGCGATAAAGCACTGTTGGAACTCCTTTATGCAACCGGCTGCCGAGCCTCGGAAGTTTCTGATTTGACATTAGGCAACCTGCATTTAGAATCTGCCTACTGTCTCTATCAGGGCAAAGGAGGCAAACAGCGTCTCGTGCCGCTGGCTCCGCGTGCTATCCAAACCCTGCAGGAATATTTAACAACCGAACGCCCAATGCTGGTGGAATGTGCTGGTTCGTTTGAATCAGCACGAGTGATCCTTAGTCGCCGGGGGCGACCATTGCGTCGTGAAGCGATCTGGGAAATGGTTAAGAAGTATGCTGCGAGGATTGGTGCTCCGCGTGACATCAGCCCTCACTCATTGCGTCACAGTTTTGCTACGCACATGCTTGCAGGAGGTGCCGACTTAAGACAGGTCCAGGAATTGCTTGGACACGCCAGCATCGCCACGACTCAGATTTACACGCATGTCGATCAAACGCGATTAAAGAAGATCCACAAAGAATTCCATCCTCGCGCTTAAAACGTGCGAGTCACAACGGCAGACGCTGGCCGGTGAGGCTGTGTGCTTATAAAGCCAACCAGCAGCTTTAGACGTACGTCCCCATGCAAGTTACTCGGGAGCCTCTGGAGTATTAAAGCGAATCTTTTCAATCAACTTGACGACGTCACCCTGTGTCGTTTTCGTACCGGACACAGCCGTAACCGCTCCAATAACGAACTCATATCGCAAGTCGTAGTCAAAGCCGATTTCGATTTCCGCTGATTCTCGAGCCCCCGGGCCGCCATCGGTTCCGACAAGCTTTTGAATCTCCTGATTCAATGCCTGAAAAGAAGTTGGTTGAGATTCATTGAGTTGGATTCCCGTCAACGTTCCGTCAGCATCTGCCGACAAATAGAGCTTCATCGGAGGGAAGTCCATTTGTTCCGGCGGAGCAGCCTGTGGTGCCGCGGCAGGCATGCGAATGTTAAAGTCGCCTTCCATCGATACGATTTTAAATGTCATGATAAAGAACACGAGCAACTGAAACACGATATCAATCATCGGTGTCATTTGCAGTTCAATTTTTTCACCCGAATTATTGGCATTTCTGATTTGCATCTGGATTAGCCTCCCACCGGTACGGGTGAAATGTACTTGAAACCGCTGTTGACATTTTCCTCGGCACGTAAAGCGAAGCTCTCAAACCCAGCTTCCTGACAAATCTGAATTAATTCCTGCACCATACCACCTTTGGCATTCTTATGGGCACGGATCACGATCGTCGTCAGGGCAGGCTCCTCACCACCAAATTGAATTTCGCGATACTGGATTTCCAGTGCACTGCGAAGCCCTTTGTAGTGCTCTTGCTTCGTGCCCATCACTGCTGTGCCATCTTCGCCTAGATGAATAATTCGGAAGTTTTCCAACACCGTTTCAGGTGGCTTGGCAAGTTCACTGTCAGGCAGTTGAACTTTGTCATTTGATTCACTTTGCGTGAAGTTAATTAACACCATAAAGAATGCGATCAACTGAAAAGTCATGTCGATCATGGGTGTTAAGTCACCTTCGAGCACGCTCGAATCATGTTTTTTAGCAATTCTCATTGATTACTTCTTCTGTCCGACACCTTGGAATCGACTCATCAGATTTTCACTTAAGATGCCAACTTCCAGCATCAAACGAGCGACGCGGTTCTTCATAATGTTGTAGGCTGCAATCGCAGGAATCGCGATCGCCAAACCGATCAGGGTTGTGAACAACGCCGTGGAAATACCAGCCGCCAACTTGGATGCTTCCGGTGTCGATCCTCCCTGAGCGATCGTCTGGAATGAATCAATCATCCCATGAACCGTACCAAACAGTCCGACCATCGGAGATAACGTACCAATCAAAGCCATGTAGCTCAGGCGATGCTCAAGCTTCATGTTCTCTTCTTCACCGATTTCCTGCATCGCTTCCAAAGCCTGCTCATACCCCGAGGATAGTTTTGCCAATCCAGCAGAAAGCACTGCACCTAAAACGGATTCGTGCTCTTTCGCCATTTCATAGGCATCCTGATATTGTTTGTTGTTAAGCATTTCCTCGAAATCATCGACCAATTCAACAGGACAAACTTTACTGCGAGCACTGGTGATTACATTCATGACGAACAGAGAGACTAGTGTAAAGGAGATAGCCAGGAAGATAATCATGTATCCCGGCCCCAAGGCTTCGTACACCCATCCAAGCATTGACTGCTTGGAACCGCCACCGGCTTCATCATCCTCATTACCGGCGTCATTGGCCGGCGCGTTATTATTGGCAGCAGGTTGAGCATCTCCGCCTTCTTCATCCGGCAGATCCTGGGCCATCACTTCTTGGGTTAGGTCGAGGTCGAGGGGCGCCCCAACTCCCACGAGGAGAGCGAAAGCGGCAAGCCCGATAAGCATCCACTTCGGCCGCATGAGTTTAACAAGTTGATTCATCTTTTTCTCCGATCTATGAATCTGATACACCGTTCGATGTTGTATGTGCAATCAAAGTACTTATCGTCCAGCACTATGATCAAATCTTATTATAAATACCAGCCATCCTAATGTTCAGGCTGAAGGAATGTTATTGGTTACGCAGTTTCTGCTCCCAGAATGTCCCTGCATACTTTTCACGCAAAAGCGACTTCGTGCTTGCTGCGCGATCGGCTTTGCTTTCAGCCTCCCATAGTTGGGTTAAATGATACAAAGCCTCTGCATGGGCATCCGGATTCTGATTGAAAATCAAATGCACATGCAGGAATGCTAAAATCGCATCTTTATTTTGACTACTCGATCGATAGCACACGCCTTGAGCATTGTACGCCTGAGCGAATAGAGTTTTCTGAGTCTTGGGATCATTATCGGTAATGATTTTTTCTACCGCAGCGATTCCCTCCTGAGCCTTGCCCGTTTCTCCCAAACACCGAGCACGTCCTGCCTGAGCTTCTGCCACTAATGCCTGCTGTTCGGGCGTCGTTGCGTTATAACCAGCGACTTGTTCGAATTTCGCGAGTGCATCGTCAAATTGTCCCTGACCAACATTGGCATGCGCTAAACGCAGTGTGCCAAAGACTTTCATCTGTGGCCACGGTGCATTGGCGAGCTTTTGATAATTCTCGCCGGCCGTTTGAAACTGCCCAACCGAGAAGGCCAGGTCGGCAAACAACTCCACCGCTTCGTAGTAATGAAAACTATTGGCATATTCACCGATAAATTGAACCAGCAATGTGCCGGCGGCGTTTTTATCACCTTCTCCGGCAAGAGCACTCTTCGCATCAATCGAAGCCAGCATGAAAGCAATTTCTTCCTTCACCCATTTGTCATTGATTTCCGCAAGATTCACGCCTGCCAGCCCCGTTTTGGCTTCATTGAACTGTCCACGGCGGTATGCTGCTGCAGCCTGCAACAAATCTGCTGGAGCATTCGCGAATTGGATTCTGAAAATCTCATTCGCTGGCAATTGGCGGGGTGCCCCATTTACTCGTATGACCACCTCGGTGCTACTAATATTATCAATCAGCCCGCGAATCGCTTCGTTGGGATTGCTTTTCAAATAAGCCTGATCGTTGACCTGCCCAAATGCGGGTTGAATCAAGAACAAGAGTGACAGAGTCGCACCTAATACGTGAATCTGAATTCGTTTCATCATGCTTCTATTTCTTTCACCAAAGCTAAATAGCTGTTGATTATTCTCGTGGTATCTAAAGTTTCTTCACCCAGAAATACAAAATCAATCCAAAGGCTGCGAAAATGCCAGCCAGAGAAGCAATCAACAATGAATTGCTTGACGAGGCTTCGTCTTTTTTCGCCGGAGCCACTGTAGGTTCCAGTCCTGGGATTTCCGTATTCACCGTCGCCAGAGGTGCATCCGAGGCACCGGCTAAGCCTTCTTCTGGTTTACCAAGTTCTTTCTGAATAGCTCGCAATAAGCTATCAAAGCGAGCTGTGAATTCGGTACCGCCAAGTTCCGGGTGAATCTTATACGTATTGAGGATTTCGAGTTCCGCGTAGCCAATCAGCTTCTTGCGTTCATCCCCTTGTTTCAATTGTCCGAGGCCCAAACGTGCCAACGCGATTCCGATCCTTGATTCGTAATATTCGTTGGTAAATTGTTCTTTGCCCTGAGTCATCTGGCCCAACTTACGCCAGCCCCAAACCAAATTCCCATCTTCCAGAGGCCGAGAACCAGCAATGGCATACTTAAACTGCTGTTCATCTCCAGCTTGAGTCCCCAGTTCGTTATACGTCTTGGCAGCTTCGATTTGCACAGACACATTCGATGGGGTATCCAGCAGGATCAGAGCTAGTTCACGGTTTGCTTCTTCATACTGCCCCAACTTCTTCATCACCTGAGCCATATTCATACGAATCTGAGCGAGATATGCTTTCCCTGTCGTTTCATCTTCGTTCACCCAGGCGATATCGTTTTTGCCTTGCTCCGCGACTGATTGAAATAACTGAACCGATTTATTGAAATACGCCGTTGCCTTGGGAGTAAGCGTTCCGTTCGATTCAAAGCTGGTACCTAACCCCTGCATCGTCGATGCAGCCCAATAACGAATACTAAAGTCTGTTCCAGCGGTGCCGACTTCGTCTAGGAATGTTTCAAAACCTGCAGCCAAAACATTCTTCTTTTCAGCGGTCTCAGCAGCGTTAAGCTGTTCTTCTAAGTCTCTTGCCAAAGTGAAGTAAATACTAACCAGCCGTTTTTTTCCGTCTGGAGACTCTCCCACAACCGAATTAAGCTGTTGCATTACGGCTTTTGCTTTTTCAATATTTCCTGCACCATCCGCTCCGGCTAACATCGACATATAACCGGCTAGTGCAGCACGAAACGCAGACTCCACAGTCGCAGGCTTGCTGGCAACGGGATCTTGCTTTTGGATCAGATTCAACAAACCGTAGTTTTCATTTTCCAAATGCTTGACAGCCATAGCGGGTTGATCGACATCAATGTAATACTGGCTGAGCGAGAGCAGGGCAGCCACATTGGAATTACTAATCTTCAATCCTGTGCCTGCCTCCAGACGAGCCCCAGCCGCTTCCAGCAATTCCCCTGCCGATGCTTTTAGCGTTGGCAGGTTTTGTTCCAGTTCAGCAATTCGCGGCGAATCAGGGGCTTCACGTCGGAGAGAAGTGGCTTCTCGTGAATCACGGCGATACTGAAACCAGAGGGTTCTTCCTATGCGCAATTCTGACTCAAGCCGTTCGGGCGCTTCTTCTGGAATCTGGCTGGTATACTCTTTCGCTTTGTCGATTTGCCCAGCTTCGATCATATAAGGAACTAATCGACGTCGTGCATCATTCGCTTCTTCACTTTGTTCCCAGTTTTGAATGGTGTACTCAGCAATGTCAATCAAGCCATTGACTTCAAACTGACGCTGATCCTCCAACGCTTCGTTATAAAGTAACTGATAACAATTCAATGCAATCTTGGCACAGGGAAGAGCACCGGATTCCCCGGGATATTTCCGAGCAAGATACTCGCCCAACACGATCGCTTCATAGTAGTTGCCACGACTGTAATTGATAAACGTCAGGTAATAGTAGACTTCCTGCAGGGATGCAATCGGAGTTTCAGCATCGGTGAAAGATAGTGCAAGTTCATAATTGGCCACGGCCGCATCTTGGGTTTTACCGTAGTTTTGCCGAGCTTCATTAAGCTGAGCGACCAAAGCCTGTTTATTCTGCTCATCTTGCTCGTTGGCGATGGTTTCAGGCAAAGTCTTAATGGTAAATTCCATCGCCTGAGCGGATTCCATCAGCTCTTTCCCTTTGGCCAAGGCTTCGGCAAAATTCTGAGGTTGTGTTTCTTCCTCTTCGACTGCTCCGGGTAAATTCGGAATGGATGCAAGGATATCCCGGGCATCCTGTTTGTATTTCCCAGGGTATTTCAGAACTTCCTGTGCCAGTTTACGTGCATCGACGTATGCTTTACGAGCTTCTGCGTCATTTGGTTTTTCCGCTTGGATGCCGTCGGCTTTGCCCTGATACGTACGGGCCAATTCCAATCGAAACGCATGCCACTCTTCATTGGTTAGTTCGTTGGGGCGAATTCCATCATCCCACTCCACTCCCATCGAGATCGCATCTTCGGTCTTTTCCGACGCGACAAGAGTCTTCATATATAGGGGCATGGCTAAATTGACAATATTTCGAAATGCCGGAGTTTCCCGCTGGTCAATAACCTCCTGCAGATAACTCAATGCCTGTTTGGTATCGTCGATGGCCAGATAACAACGGCCCTGAGAAACCAGAGCGACAACACCAACACCTTTTCGCCGAAAGCGAGAAGCAATGGAATCATATTCGGTGATGGCTTCCTCGAAATTTGATTTATACTCCGGAGCATCCGAGGGATAGGTCAACGCTATTTCTTCCAGTAATTTGCTGGTGGTAATGACCAATTGCAAATATTCACCATAGAGAGCATCCCGACGTTCGATGAGAGCCTTCTCCGTTTTGGGATCTAGTACCTTCGGAATGGACTCTAACTCAGTTTTCAGCTGCTCACGACCTGACACATAGATGTCTCTGGCTTTCGTTAAAAGCTCCCGCGTTTGAACAACAAACTCGGCTTTGCGGGGCGCATTTTCTTCCTTGCTCCCTTCAAATTCCACCAATTTGGCACGCTGATAAAGTAGATTCCCAAGTTCGTTGTTGGCCTGAATCTTGAGATCTGAATCTTCGGTCGCCGCCGAAAATCGTTCCAGAAGTACTTGGGCTTCAGCAAACTTCTTATCGCGTTCTGCACCATTGCCTACATTTCGAGCACCACTGAGGATGACCAGAGCCCGTTCCATGTCCATTTTGGCACGGAACTCGTCGGACAACATTCCTTTGTCAACCTGCACATCCAGGTAGTATTCCGCTAGCTCGTAATACCGCTGGTTTCGTAACTCCTGAAGAAACTCACTGGCCGGCTCTTCTGCCTGAATTTGGAGGTGTGAGTTAAGAGCAACGGCGAGCAGCAGTAAATAGCTCAGTCGCTTTGTCATTATTGAGAAATCCCTGGTTACGCTTTAAACAGAGTGTCAAAGACTTATGAATGCCCTAAGTCTAGTTTGACTGGTTACTCCATTCCGATTAATTGATAAGCCAATTTGCCAATTGAAATCTTCGTCTTAGTGCCTGTGATTCCCCACCACAGAAATCGATGTCAATCGCCATGCTACTAGCCTATTAATATCGAGGTACTGATTCAAGTATCTAAACACTATAGAAAGAACATGAGTCTAGCTGGAAAGTACTCATTTTCGCATAAAATGGGCTAACACTCATACATAAACCACCCAAACTAACATCAGCATGGATTTCTCCCAACAAAAGACACTTTGAGTGACCATAGGATGGGTAGGTTTAATTGGACTCACAATTTATTAGAGGAACCAACGCAGTCACTCCTCTTTCAATACGTCAACATTGACATTCCAACACAGGCCATCGATAGATTGGCGAGCCAATTAGCCGTTCCATTTCCTCGATTTAGGACTGCATGCTAGAATAGGGAAAATATTCTTTTAACCCGTTCAATACCTATGGTGCGTTTTCGATCATCTAAAGAAATTGCCGAACAAGGGCAGCGTCAGGGGCAGCGTAAAGCTCCGCCGAATTACTATTCCCGGCGTGTTCAGTACAGACTGCTACTGATGGTCGCGGTATTGATGGGAGTTGTATTGACCATCGAAAAGGTCGCCGACCCAGCCTTCTTTAGTTTTTTCGGAACTCCCCAGACTCCCTCCAACGTCAATTCGACCTCGACAGACGCCAACCTTCCGAATGAGACATTGAGCGAACCGCTTCTGGCTCGTTATGGCGTGTTTGATACCAGCCATTTTGCACAAACAGACCTGGATGTTCATCAGACTTACCTAGATCTGTGGGATGTGATTTTCAAGCGACTCACTTACAGTCAACGAAAACTTGTGTTGTCAACGTTACATAAAGGAAGACAGCAAGTCACACTCGACGATGAACACAAAACAACCTGGTGGGACCTCTATCAGGAAATCGACGAGCTTTTTCAAAAGTACATGCAACAAGTTTTACTTTCACTCAACACCTCAGAGAATGCCTTAACCGAAGCACAGAAGGCACGAGGATTGGCAGTGGTGGCTACCATTCGTCAGCAGTGGAATGAACGATACCGCAAAGCATTTCTGGAAGTGCTGGAATCGAATGCAAACACCAAGCAATTCGAAAATGAATATGCCTTCACTCAACAAATCATTGATCAACTCGCACTGTCGATGCTCAAAGACCACTCCCTCTTTTCCAACGAAGATGACATTGCCTGGTTTCGGATGCTTGAGCGATTACAGCAATATGACTACCCCACGATTAAATCCAATTCAACGGCACGAGTCAGTGCTTTAGAACTGGGCACACAGCAGCCTCAATTCCGAGGGCAGCTAGTGACTGTCCGAGGAGAAATCCGCAAAGCCTATCGCGTCCAGGCACAAAAAAATGATTTGGGAGTGAAACAGTATTTTGTAATCATTATCAAACCTACGGGGGGAACACTCGTTCCTTTTGTCGTCTACAGCCTGGAAGCCCCCGCTAACTTTCCACAACTTCCGGATAAAAACCTGGATGGCCAAACCAGAGACATGAGTGACTTGGTAGAGGTAACCGGCTATTTCTTCAAATCCTGGGCTCATCAGGGGGGTGACGGGAAAATGCATTCCTCGCCACTTTTACTAACCAGAAACTTTGATTGGTTCGAAGGTCAACGTCTGGAAGCAGCCGCAGCCGAAACGTCGCTTGCCGACTCAATTCCTACCTGGGTCGTATTCACAATTCCACTCACCATCGCCATCGTAATCACCGTCGGCGTGTATCTGGCGAGCATCTGGAATAGTAAGGATGCTAACAAGAGAACTTCACCGGGATCACAAGACGGTGAGCTTGCCCGATTCAATGAAGAAGAAGTCGGACCAACTGTTTTGGAGTCATTAAGAAAGTTATCTCAACAGGAATTGCCTGAGGTAACCGACGAGATGCAGTCTGAAGAAGCAACAGAGGCTAAAGACACTGGGGATGAATCAACGTCAGTCTCATCGGAGTCTGACTCAGATGAATAATTCCCAATGGGCGGCCAGACTTCCTGCCTATCAAAAAATCACTCGAGCATTGTGTCTGTTTTTCATAACAACCTCTGCATTCACTCTGCCGTCAGTCACTGCTCAGGGTCCCCCCGCTCCAGAACTTCCCTGGCAACAGGATCGACTAAGCGATCGCGTTATACCATTTTCGATCGCTAACTCCACAACTGCTAAACAGATGTTGGAGATCTCTGGCATTGGTGACAGCCAATTGAGATTCCTGATCGACTTTGAACCGATTGCTGGCAAGGACATCGATACCACAGGTTTTGTCCTACGTCACCTTCACTCTCTGGACACCAGCGATGTAAAACGCTGGTCGGGCAATCACACACTGGACACCGCATCATTATTGACTGCGTTTACAGAGACACCTGATGATTACCGTGTCGACTTTTATCGCATCCCCGGACGAGTGCAGCGAATCCAACGCCAGCCTATTGTTGAAGAAGCGGCTCGCTTACTGGGCTTTCGCTCTTTCTTCTGGGTTTGGATTAAACCGGACCACTCCAAAATCCCTGTACGTATAGCCACTCGCAAACTGCCGATCGCTTGGTTTCCCGATGAATGGAAATCACCAGCACAACCGGCCAACTTTGAACAAACCCCGAGCCAAGCCCGGACTCAAAAATCAAATTCTCTCGCGCCAGACGCATCCTTTGAATTGGACCACCCCATAGCTGTCGATGGACTTTTCTTAAAAATAGCAGAAGAGCAGGGTACTCGTGAAATTGTCATGGCAGCCAAGCGAATCGAATGGTTACCTCAACATCCCTCGCCGGAAGAGAAAATCAATGACGGGATCGCGTTGCTCAGTCGTTTTGGCTTTGATGCCGGATTGCTTGATGACCTTCGGCGATCGAATGGCAAGACGATGAATATCGCCGATACGGAAGCGTTCTTTCAGATTCTTTCGATCCTCAACACGGAGGAATCCCGCCGTGAAATTCAAACTGCCGCTAACCAAACTAGCGTTCCATCGCCATCCGTATCTGACTTCCTGCAATCGACTCGCAATCTTCAAGGGCAATTGATTTCGCTTTCTGCCGATGTGCGTCAGATTACTAAAGTGGAAATCAACAATGAAAAAATGAAACTCCGTCTAGGATTAGACCATTACTGGCAACTAGATGCTTTCGTCTATCTGGGGGAGGAGGCCATTCAACTGAAAGCGAACGAAGCCGATGAATCAGGACTCATCTATAAGTACCGCTACCCGGTGCAAATTTGTGTAATCGAATTACCGAAAACACTACAAACTGCCCACAAACAGATTCAGCACGGGACTTACCGGAGCAATTCACTCCACGAAGAAATCTCTCTACATGGATTTTTCTTCAAGCTCTGGACCTATCAGTCTGCGCGGACCATGCAATCCGGCAACAATCGAGTCCAATTGAGCCCACTCTTTATTGCCAGCAATATCACCGTCCACGAACCGGCGGATCTCCGAGGTCGCCGAGCAAGCATCTACCTCGGAATTGGATTCGTCGTAGCGTTACTGATTATTTCCGGCTTCCTCGTGAAAACCAAGCGTGTTGACGAAGGAGCCCGCAAGCAGACTGAAGCGACCAGGCATCAGGGGGGGATCGATCAGGACTTCCTGTCCAGTTTTGAGCAACCTAAAGAGGCGGAAGCCGAAGAGTAAAACTGCCGAGATTCCGCTTGCCACATCTTGACGTTGAATCTGAGTCACGGACAATGTCAGGCAGTGTTGTTTTATTGAAATCAGATAACCATTAGTGCCTGAAAAGGAGTTTCTTTCATGCGACGTGCGAAAATCACGATCATTGGGGCGGGTAATGTAGGAGCAACAACTGCTCATTGGTGTGCAGCTGCTGAATTGGGAGACATCGTACTTGTCGATATTCCCGCAACCGAAGATATGCCGAAAGGCAAGGCCCTCGACCTGATGGAATCCTCACCTGTCATGGGATTTGACTCGAATATTGTGGGCACAACCGATTATGCTGATACCGCTGACAGCGATGTGATTGTGATCACTGCTGGTATCCCAAGAAAGCCTGGCATGAGCCGGGACGACTTGCTGGCCACCAACGCAAAAATCATGACCGCTGTCTCGGAGCAAATCAAAGAGACGAGCCCAAATGCGGTCGTGATTGTCGTCAGTAACCCACTGGATGCGATGGTTCAACGATGTGCTCAAGTCACTGGATTCCCGAAAGAGAGAGTATTAGGGCAAGCCGGTGTACTAGACACAGCTCGATATCGCACCTTTCTGGCAATGGAATTAGGCGTCAGCGTTGAAGACATTTCGGCTTTATTGATGGGCGGACACGGCGACACAATGGTACCACTGCCAAGCTGTACGAGCGTCGGTGGAATCCCTATCACTCAGTTGATCTCGAAAGAGCGGCTTGACGAAATCGTTGATCGAGCTCGGAAGGGTGGAGCAGAGATTGTTGGACTACTGAAAACGGGGAGTGCTTTTTACGCTCCAGCCGCAGCCTGTGCTCAAATGGTCGAAGCTATTGTTAAAGACAAAAAGCGAGTCATTCCTTGTGCAGCTTACTGTGATGAAGAATATGGCGTCGGTGGATACTACGTCGGAGTTCCGATAGTGCTGGGTAGCGGCGGCGTCGAAAAAGTCGTCGAAATTGACCTCACCGAAGAGGAAAAGGCGGCTTTCCAAAACAGTATTGATGCTGTGAAAGGATTGGTTAGCACGATGGCAGAACTAGTCTAAGAACTACTGAGAGCCACCATTCAGTGCACCGACCTGATTGGAATCTACCATCAAATCAGAGAAAGGCAGCTATTCAACCAATAGCTGCCTTTCTTCATGCGCGGATAACAATCAAAGTTTGAGACGATATCTCCATTGACGTAAGCAAGCTGTTTTAAGTACAAATCTGCCGCGAATATCCAGACGATTAATTGTCAGTTTGGGGAATGGTCAATGGAGTCTGACAACCTGAGCTTCTTTACACAACGGCAACACCCGCAATGGGCAGTGGTTGACGTACGGACTGTCGTGAACGAGGCAATACGCCGTGTAAATACCAGACTGGAGGAGTACCAATCTAATTGGGAATTTGTCTGTGACGACGAGTCCATCCTCACGTACGGTGACCAGAACTGGTTAACGATGGCTTTGGAGAATCTCATGCTCAATGCAGTAGAGCATTCACCTAAATCCTCAGCATTATGCATCGAAATCCAAGCAGTCAATCAAACGATTGAATTACACATTATCGATCGTGGGCCGGGAATTGTCCCTGGAAATGAATATCGCATTTTTAAACCGTTTTACACGACTCGCCCCGGTGCGACCGGCCTAGGGCTTGCCAACGTAAGAACTGTTATGGAAAAGCATGGTGGTGGAATCCGCGTCGGAAACCAACCTGACGGCGGAGCAATCATCACGCTTATCCTACAAACCATAAGGCGAACACAAGCGGCTTAACCCGCTTCACTAAGTTATGAATCTAATTCAGCAACTAATCATCCCAGCCTTCCAACGCTTTCGCGAAGCTAGTTTTCGCGTTCGGGCGACGGCTGCCATATGCCTGTTGTTGATTATCGTCTCATTCTCAGCAATGGCCCTACGCTCGCCATCGATCGAAATGGTACCGCTGCATGAAAATCATGAATTTACAAACACCGAAATTACACAGGTCACTCAACACTTTGTCGCCGCTGGATTAAATCACTGGGAACTCAAGAGCAAGCAGATCTTCATACCCAAGCAGCAACGTATTGAATATCTCACCGCACTGGACGGTAAGTTTGAACCACACACTCTCAATTCAGACGTCGACTCGGTTCTAAATAACGGAAGTATTCTCGACACTCAAAGTTTACGAGAAATGCGACTTCGTAATGCGCGTGAAAAAGACTTGGCTCGCATCATCATGCAGATTCCTGGAGTAGAAGAAGCTCAGATCAATATCGACGATCACCAACAACGGGGATTATCGGGCAAGACCGAAATGACTGCGCTGGCAGCCATCAAGGCCAGTCAAAACAACGAAGTCACTCTCGAAATGTCAGAAGCAATTCGGGAAGTCACAGCGGCAAGATTCGCCGGACTTGACCGCAACCATGTTGTTGTCGTCGATCTCAATACTGGCCATACGTTTGGAGCCACCAATTCAAATTACAACACCTCCAGCCTCGACATGGCACTGCGAAACTACGAACGCTGGTGGCGAGGCCGCATTTCCAATCTGCTAATTGACATTCCCAATGTACGAATTGAAGTCGGACTTTACCCTGTCGCTAAATCGGAGTCGGATACCGTCTCTCAGGCCGTGAAAGCTTCCGTCTCCGTAGGGATTCCAGATTCATATATTCAGCAAGTAGCGAATAATCGTCGTGCAACCTCCATCCAACAACAGCAGGCGACGGCCGACGAAGTTAAACAGAATGTGATTGAATTAGTGCAAGGCGTCATTCCAGTCGTGCCTCACACCACCATTGAAGAATTTGATGTCCACGTGGCTAGGATTCTTGACCTCACCGCGGATCAAACAAACAACTCCGCTACACACTGGACAGCCCAGCTACAAAGCCTGTGGCGAGAAATCATCATGTCCACGTTGGTGCTCTCTTTCATTGCCACACTGGTATGGAAAAACAACAAACCGTCGGCTACAGAAAGTTGGGACAAACAGCCCCTGCAACCTCTGAGAGAAACTCAAACAGATTCACTGTCACCTCTCCATGACATTCAGGATGAAGTCCAATTTAGTCACGGCCCCCATCTAGAAAAGCCACCAGTGATTCCGGAAACTGAGACCCTGTTGGAACCTACGCTCAAAGACGAACTCAATGCACTGGTCGATCAAGCACCGGCCGATGCTGCGGACATTCTTAAAAAATGGATCAGTAGCACGTCGCAATGATGGACCAAAGCACAATCCGGCAAGCAGCCATTCTGATTTCAAGCTTGGATTCAGACCAGGCAGATCAATTGCTGTTACGCCTCGACCCAACTGAGGCCCAGCGAATCCGAGAAGCCGTATCAGCGTTAACTGAAGAAGACTTACTGGCAAGTCAGGAAGTCATCGAAGATTTCCTAGCCAGCTACACAAAAGACACTGTCAAATCCAACCATACTCCCCACGAAGACAGCGACATCGAAGGTAATGCGTCTGTCGACAGCGTTGCACAGATTGCTTCTGCGAAGCTTTCGTTTCGCTCTGCAGAGTCACTGGATTTACAATGCCTGTATCAAGTTTCCCCACCAGTTATTGCTCAATTCCTTGGCAGCATACACGCGCAGATTGCCGCCACGATACTAACTCACGTGCCTCCGGATTTTTCTGGCATTATTCTTTCCTATCTGCCACCAGAGCAGCAAAATGAGATACTGGATCGCATTTCTAACAATGCTCCTTGCCCATCCACCCAACTCCATACCATTTTCAATTTACTAAGTGACTGCCTGCTTAATCTTCAGGATGGCGACAACTTTACGCCTCAACAAACAGCCAATGCCATTGAAGTCGCTTCTCATGACAATTTCCTGCACCGCACACTCTCTGCCATAGAGGCCAACGGTACAGAGTTAAGTAGTCTGGAACATTGGAATACTCGAAAACGCAATGACGGCCCGATTGAAGCTTGCTCCCGTTCGTTACTGCAAAACACCAGCCATATATCAAATATCGTATTGAAATTTGATGATATCACCTTGCTTGATGACAAATCGCTGGCTCGGCTTTTCCATCAAGTCGAGCATGAAGTGCTTTTACTGGCATTGGCAGGTGCAACACCTGAAATCGTGCAACGTATTACCTCTCCGTTAGCCCCGCAGCAGGTGGAGAAATTCGCTGCCAGACTCGAGTCGATCTCTGGAGTCTCCTTGCAGCAAATCGACGACGCTCAACAATCCATTGCTCTCCAAGCCAGCAAAATGGCCAATGAGAACGCAATTCATTTCATTGAACAGAAACGCTTTCAGGCTGCCGCGTAAAACTGGGCTTGATTTTTCAGCCTATTTCTAGGAAAAGTTACGCCGCGATCGGTTTTTTAGATAGTGCCGAACAAGGAATCGTTCCATGAAAGAAAACACTCACCCACAAGAGCGTTCTCCTGAGTCCAATATCGACTCAGACAAGGTAACTGATCCAGCCGCACTTCAATCCAAACTCGACCAATGCGATACGCTGCTCGACCAACTGGAGAGTGATCAAACACTCAAAGTTTCTTCGAAGGAAACGCCTCCGAAGGCGACAGCGTATCCCGAGTTTGGAATGAAGACGGCTTCTGTTGACCGCCAAGGCTACAGGTCGACTCTACGTATTCGAATCTGCCAAACCGATGTCTCACACTCCACTTTGTTACAACTAAAACCCGGCGACATTCTTGCCAGCCAGGAATCCACAGAACATCCTGTCGAACTCCTCTGGTTAGGGAAGGTCATCGGCACTGGCCGGCTGAGACTACAGGAAAACGAGTATGTCATTGACATCGAGGAACTCAACGACTTTAAGTCAGGAGGGATCCACTATGACATTTAACTCGGCTAGGACAATCGGGGTTATTCTCAGTATCCTACTAATCAGTCTCTCGACAGAGCCAACTTGGGGACAAACGAACTCACCTGAGGAATCTCAGCAGGAACCTCTTTCATATCTCAGCCTACCTCTCCAACCACGTTCGGATAGGCTCGAGCAACAATCCACTGCATCAGGCCAAGCCCGTAATAGCCACAGCATTCCTGGGATGAATGAATCGATGGTGAAAATGGGAGGTTCGCTGGCAATCGTCCTCAGTTTATTCCTGGGACTCGTATGGGTTACGAAACGACGTCGCCCCAGAGGATACCAACTTACCAATCAAACGTTGGAAGTGATCGGACAAACCCCTCTATCCAAGAACCACACCTTGCACATTGTCAAACTTGGCCAACGCCTGCTGCTTGTGTCGGCCGGTGAATCCGAAGTCACATGTCTGTCCGAGATTACGGATCCCGTGGAAATAGAACAATTGCTTACCTCTGCTACCACGACCTTACCAAAACGCTCCACATTTAAATCATTGTTTGCTCAGTATGATCAGGACACTAATCAGTTATTTACTGACCCCTAAATGAAGCAATCCACGTTTCAATCCCTGATGCCAAAGCGACTCGCATTTTCGACAAAATTAAATCGAATGCGGGCTGTCATTGCTGCGCTCTTTATAGCAGCATTTCCAATTGCCTGCCTCGATGCAGATGTCAACTACACGTTCGAAGAGCAAACTGAAGTAGCTACGCAATCACGGCCAGACACAACGCTGACGAGTAATGACACGCAGCATTTCTCAGAGACCACTGAAACGCTCCAGTCCATTAGCCGCCTTGGAGAATTGGAGTCTCCGGAACAGGCAATGAGCAGTTTGAAACTGTTTGCCATGGTAACGTTACTCAGCACTGCACCCGCGATGCTGCTGATGACGACTTCGTTCCTGAGAATCTCCATCGTACTGAGCCTTCTACGCCAAGCATTAGGCACTCAACAGAATCCAAGCAATCAGGTCATAGCAGCGTTAGCTTTATTTATGAGTGCTCTGGTCATGGCTCCAACCTGGAACACTGTTTATTACGAGGCGATTGTCCCGTACAGCAATCAGGAAATCACCGGCAACCAGGCGTGGGATATTAGCCGGGCTTCACTGGTAACGTTTATGGGGACGCAAATCGACAACACAGGCAACACCGATGACGTCTGGCTATTTTATGACTATCTACCTCAACCGGAGGCTGAGAACCAGCCGTCCTATATGGCAGCCAATTACTCAGCACAAACGCCGACCAGCTACCATCAAATACCATTACAAGCTTTACTCCCTGCTTTCATGATTAGTGAATTAAAGACCGCCTTCCTCATCGGCTTTTTGGTGTTCCTACCATTCCTCGTAATTGACTTGGTCGTGAGTGCCACCACTAACTCCATGGGGATGATGATGCTCCCACCAACCACCGTTTCACTTCCTTTTAAACTCATGCTATTTGTGATGGTAGATGGCTGGCATTTACTCGTTGGCACTTTGCTCGACAGCTTTACTTAACCAGGAATTACCGTTATGCAGCATGAGCAAACTATCGAATTTGGCCAACAAGCCCTGATGACCACCTTGACGCTGATCGCGCCGATCCTCATCGTAGCCATACTTGTCGGGCTACTTGTGGGAGTCATTCAGGCGATGACTCAAGTTCAAGATCAAACCATCAGTTACATCCCCAAACTCATTTGCATTCTGGTTGCGCTCTGCTACTCACTACCTTGGATGCTTGAAAGGCTCTCCAGTTTTACGGGAACAGTCTTTCAGAGCATACCTAACATCGTTGCCGGAGGTTAGCGATGCCGCCCAACCTTCCATTTACAGAATTAACGCCGGCTCTGATCTCGCTCGCATTCATGATCAGCCTGCGTGTCATTCCCGTGATCGCCCTCGTGCCGATGGGACGGCAGCATTTTCATTGGCAAATACGAATCACGCTGGTTGTGCTGACGACCTTACTGCTTACCTCGTTCCATAGCGACAACCAGGCTTTGCTTGCATGGACCGGTGACAGTTACATTCCACCAATCCCAATGATCGTCAGTGAGTTACTGACCGGCCTGGCTTTAGGGGTTTCGATCCTTGTGGCTATCGAAGGAATACAACTGGGTGCTCAGTGGATTAGCCTTTCGAGCGGTGTCAGTTTCAAGACCACCAATCATCAATCGGCGATTGCTAAATTCGTTTCGTTCGCAACTCTGGCGGCACTGGTCGCCTCCGGATTACACCGTGTCTTGATTACTGCAATTCTAGATTGCTACACATGGATTCCGCCAGGCACACTGCAATGGGATAGCCCTGAGGGCATCTGGCATCAACATATATCCATGACGCTTACCTGGAGCTTCCTCTTAGGGCTTAAGCTAGCGGCCCCTGTGATGATTGCGATGCTAGCCGTGAATCTAACCACCGGCTGGATTAGTCGACAATCTCCTCACTTTCATCAATTTGTCATTGGCATTCCTGCCAACACTGCCATTTTATTGGTGGTGATCATGATGACACTGGGGACTGTCACTCTCGCCATGCAACAAGAAATCACCACGGTATTAGATCGTATAACGCAGCAGCTATTTTAATTTCCAGTTTAACTTTCAGATTCATCACGTATAAGCTCCCGCCAACTTCGGGAAGCAATGCACTTTCAACCCAAAAGTAACCATCAATGGCCAGCGATCAGACTTTACCAGCCACTCCGGCCAAACGCCTGCAAGCCCGGCGTGAGGGACGAGTTGTCAAAAGTCGCCAACTGGTGACAGCGACTCTCCTTCTGGGTTCAACCATCCTGCTTCAATGGCAAGCATCTCCTGTCCAACGAGACTTACAGGAACTCTGGCAGAATCTCTGGAGGCAACCTCAAAACATCGATGAACCTCTGTCTGCCATTTCCGCCCAATGGACAACAGCGGATTTTTGGTTACAAACCGCCGTTCCGATCCTTGTCTCACTTGCCCCACTCATCACAGGGGTATTCACATTGGCTTTGCTCGGCTCTCTACTGCAAACCGGCGTGATTTTCACTCCAAATCAACTCACCCCAAATACCAACCGACTGAATCCGAATCACTGGTGGCAGCGCATCACCTCTGCTGCCTATCAAGCGGAAGTAGTAGGGAGCATGCTTCGCTCTGTCATTATCCTTTCGGTGACGGCGATAACTCTGTGGGGCCTCCGAGAAGACATTGCCATCCTCTCCGTCCTGCCTGCCAGCCAATTAACGAGCTCTGGCATTGAGATATTAACTCAGATTTTAATTCAAATCGGTTTGGTATACCTCGCCTTCGGAAGCCTGGATTATTTTTGGCAACGTTCCAAGTTGGAGAAAAGCTTGAGAATGACACCTGAGGAATTACGCCAAGAGCGAAAGCAAAGAACACAGCAACCCCGGCAGCCCAGTCCAAAGAAAACGAGCGCGGAAAGAAAGATACTCCGGCAAACTTTGGCTGATGCCGCGATAGTCGTTTACACACCAGGCGGTGCGGTTGTTGCAATAGCCTATGATCCACTTCAGATGGACGTCCCACGCATTCAGAAAATTTGGCGTAAGGAATCTCAGCAAAACCCAACGCAAGAGGAGGTCTTATCCGCTGCCAGAACGGTTGGAATAGACTGCGTACAACACCACCGACTAACGACCCTCATCGCATCCACGTTACAGTCGGGACAGCAGATTCCACCTCCCCTGTATCAGGAAGTCGCAAACCTGTTTCGATAAGCCTAAACATATCCATTATTTGTCTTCTTTTTGCTGATTGTCCAAAGACAAAATGCTCGAAATAGAGTTATAGAAGCAAATGGCAACAAAACAGCACAGGCACCGGTAAACCGTGAGTAAAAAAGACAAGCCGTTCTACAAACAGTATCCCATTACCGCACCTCGCTTTTGGCATGGCTTGCGATTCGGGGATTATCTTAAGCTTCTGGCACGCAACAAATTTGCGATTCATCCGGCGCGTTGGTTCGTAGCCTTCACCGTTTCCTACTTTTCGATATTCAATAGTGTCGTTGGCTGCTTGCAGTCTCTACTATTCAAGGGCAAGATCCAGCGACACGAATTACCAGCACCTCCGATCTTCATCGTGGGGCATTGGCGAAGTGGGACGACATTTCTGCACGATCTGATTTCTCTCGACGATCAGTTCACTTACCCTAGTACGCTGCAATGTTTTTTACCCAATCAATTCCTGATCACAGGCAAGCTCTTCCTCAAACTGGATAAGTTCTTGGTTCCGGAGAAGAGACCGCAGGACAATGTCACCACAAGTTTTCACAAACCCCAGGAAGATGAATTTGCTATCTTCAATATGGGACATCACTCGCCTTATCTACGCATGGCGTTCCCTAACGGACCGCTTGTCGACAATGATTACCTCACTTTGGAGAATCTGAGCGAAGCGCAAGTGAGTCAGTGGCAGGAAACACTGGTCCGGTTTGTCAAAATGGTCAGCTATCAACAACCCGACAAGCCTGTTGTGCTCAAATCGCCCCCTCACATTGGCCGCCTGAAGTATCTAGCGGACGCTTTTCCTGGCAGCCGGTTTATTCACATTAGCCGAGACCCCTATTCACTTATTCCTTCAACCGTACGGCTTTGGCAATCGCTGGACTACATTCAAGGATTCAATCGCCCCAAATATGATTTACCTTGGTTATACGAGTATATCGGAGATACTTTCGAAACCTTGTACGAGGCTTTTGAACGTCAGCGACTCGACATAGACGAATCTCAACTTATTGACGTGCGCTATGAAGATTTGGTGGCCGACGCGCCAGGTGTGATTCGATCCATTTATGAATCTCTGAATTTAGGCGACTTCGATTCACAAATGGCAGAACCTCTGGCAGACTATCTGGAATCACAAAAAGACTACAAAGTAAATCAGCATGATTTACCCAATGAGTTGACTGAATTAATTGAATCACGGTGTATTCCCCACCTCGAAAAGTACGGATATCAGAAACGGGCCTGATGCTTACCTCCATACGCCGAAGCTTTTGCGAATCTACACCAAATTCCCGGCACGCTAGTGGAGTAATACTGTCCTCATTGAGCCAAGCTTGCTAATTGCTCAAATCACTGACTGGCCTTGCCTCTAAGACTGCCATTTCTTACTCTTGCACCTTCTGTTTTCTGCACCCAACAGGTCCACAGTGGCCGTTGCATGCAGTTAACCCAGGATGAAGTAATGGGTTACCAAGCAATCCAAGGCATGAACAAAAACACGTGGCACGATCTGATTATCCCGGCAAGCATTGTGGCTTGCCTGCTGGTGCTGCTTGTACCGATGCCACCGTTTATGCTCGACTTGCTAATGGTCGGAAATATCACTCTGGCCGTTGTCATATTACTAACAACGCTTAACATTAAAACTTCGCTGGAATTGAGCGTATTCCCAACGGTCTTACTCGCCGCCACTCTGGGCAGACTCGTGCTCAATGTGGCCTCGACTCGACTAATCCTGACCGGTGCAGCAACAGAAGGGACCGAGGCTG
The DNA here is from genome assembly GCA_002701385.1 of Rhodopirellula sp. Classification (GTDB taxonomy): domain Bacteria; phylum Planctomycetota; class Planctomycetia; order Pirellulales; family Pirellulaceae; genus UBA721. The sequence goes on from NZVD01000081.1 coordinate 57,650, forward strand.
CTGGACACGTCATCGAGTCCTTTGGTGATTTTGTAGCGGGTAATGACCTGATCGTGGGAATGGTCATCTTCTCGATTTTGGTCGTCATTCAATTCGTCGTCATTACCAAAGGATCTACTCGCGTCAGTGAGGTCGCAGCCCGATTCACACTCGATGGTATGCCTGGACGTCAAATGGCGATCGATGCCGATCTGAATTCAGGACTGATCAACCAGCAACAGGCTCAACAGCAACGCCTGGAGCTGACACAGCAGGCAGATTTCTACGGAGCGATGGACGGAGCCAGTAAATTCGTACGTGGTGATGCTGTGGCCGCCACAATCATTACATTGATCAACATCGTTGTCGGATTAGGCTATGGTGTTTTCAAGTCCGGCATGGGATTCACCAATGCTGCCGAAGTGTATACGAAACTTACGATAGGGGATGGCTTGGTCAGTCAAATTCCCGCTCTGCTCATTTCGTTGGCAACGGCGATGCTCGTTACTCGCACCAGCCAAAACACAAAACTCTCCAATCAACTCGTACAGCAACTTTTCAATAAGCCTCAGGTCATGCTTGTGACCGCCGCATTCTTGGGGGCACTCACCTTCACCCAGCTCCCAAAAGTCCCCATGCTCACAATGGCAGCAGGATGTATTGGCCTCGCCTATTTACTTTCCAAATCACAGAAGCATGAAACGGAATCAAATGAGACTCCTCCTCAACCAGAGGTGGAAAATCAGGATTCAAAACTGAGCGAGCTACTTCGTATTGATGCGATCGAGTTAGGGCTGGGGCTGAGATTACTCCCTTTAGCAAGACGGGGTACCGAGAATAATATCCTGCATCGTATTCAGGACATTCGAAATAAACTTGCCTCTGATTTGGGGATTGTCCTGCCTGAAATCCGAATTCGTGACAATTTGAAACTCGCTGGCAATCAATATGAAATTCTGATTCAGGGAAATCGAGTGGCGAGCGGCAAACTCCCCGTCAATCGACTCCTTGTCGTTGACGATCACCCCGACCTTGAGTCCGAGTTCCCAGGGACGATTCCCAGAGAAGGTTCCGTAGCTCACCATGGAGCTCGATGGATTTCCAAAGACCAACGCAACAAAGCAATAGAACTTGGGCTCCAGCCACTGTCTCCTGTAGAAGTTCTGGCGATTCATTTACAGGACACCGTTCGTATGCACGCTGACATTCTGCTATCGCGGGATGCCACTCATCAATTAGTTGAACAATTAAGAGAGCTGGCTCCCACTGCAGTGCGTGAGCTAATCCCTGAGTTATTGAGCCTTGGACAATTGCAACAAGTGCTACGAAATCTCTTGAGTGAAAAGATTTCAATTCGGCCCCTGGCTGAAATCCTTGAAGCACTTAGTGAAGTCGCCGGACAACAGCAACATCCGATCAAACTGACCGAACATGTCAGATCTCGTCTGGCTCGTTCAATCACAACCTCTCTCTCTGACACCGATGGCTTACGAGTCCTGACGCTGCGTCCGGAAATCGAGCAACAAATGGGGGACACACTAAATCTCACCGACATTGACCTGGAAGTCACCTACGTGCACCAGCTACACGATCGCCTGTGTCAGGAAATTCAACGGCATCTGGAACTATTTAAAGAAGAGCAGGGGACGACCGCATTGGTTGTCGCTCCGGAAATCCGACCAGGTGTTGCCCGTCTAATGCAGCAGCAACTAATACCTATACCAGTAATTTCGACTCGAGAAATTTCACGAGGGGCCGACATTGTCTCACACCATCAACTCAACATGGCACCCACCCCATTGACGCACCGTTCTGAGACACCTGCCTTTAGCTCGCTTGAACCGGTGACACGAGAGGACGTTAACTAGCAACGATTATGGACACTCACACATTCCAAGCACGAACGATTCAAGAAGCCCTGCAAATGGTCCGTGAATCATTGGGGCCTCAGGCCGTTGTACTTTCAACTAAACCAGTCGTGCTTCCAAATAAATCTGCTGAGGACCATATGAACATCCGCTGGATCGAGGTTCAGGCTCAGGTTAGGAAGAAAGAAACCGTCGAGCATCTAGACGGTTCGGAAGAGGCTCCGGACGAATCGAATCGTTCTGCTTTCTCATCGATGACGCTTGCCGAATCGTACATCGAGTCGTTATATCACCAGGAACAATTGGAGATTTTAGAACAACGACGCGTGTTGCAACAACGCCTTGAACAGACCCCCGAACAATTCATTCCCGCTGGTCTCTGGGGTCAGTTATCAGCCTCCACCATCGAACTCAATTTACTACGTGAAGTATTAAGGCGAGTAGGATCGCAGGATAGCGAACAACAGTATCAGACGGAAATCATCGAACAATTCAAAACGATGATTCCATTCCAGCCGTTCCAGTTACCCGTTTCGCAAGAAGTAGGCAATGGACCAAGGGTGATCGTTGTCACAGGACGTAGTGGTAGCGGAAAATCGTCACTCATCACAAAGCTGGCAACACAATGCGAGTTACGAGACGAAATTCCGGTGGGTGTGATCGAATTGACCGGACCGAATCGTCATCACCATGCTTGGTTGCATAATCAACTGGAAAAACTGGGGGTTCCCACAACTAAGCTCGACAATCCACTGGCACTCAGGGAGGCGATCCACCCCTTCCAACACTGTCAGCTAGTGTTTATTGAATCGCCGGGGTTAACCGCATCTCAGCCTCAGAAACTCGCTATCCTGAATTCATTTTTTAAGCAGGCTGGTGATATCCAATGCATCTTCACTCACGATGTCAACGCTCGTACCGAACCAACCGTTGAATTAGTCCAGACGCTGAATTGCTGTGACAAGCCCATGATTGCTTTAACAAAAACCGATGAAGAGAATTCACTCGGACACTTAGTATCTCTCTTCCAAAAAATCCAATTACCCGTTACTCTTTTGAGCCATAGTGCTGGATTAGCTGACGGATTCACGATAATGACGGAAGCTGAACACCGAAAGCTATTGGAACGCATGACAGGTCTCTTGCGGGAAGCTAGTTCGCCCAACAGTTCATCTACTCAGGATTCTTTCACATTAAGTCTTAATCCAATGTAAATAACGGTGTCTCAAGGAAGAGACTCTGATATTGCCCTCAGGCTAACAAAATCGTTCAGGGAGGAACGACATGCCAACAATTAAACCGGAAACCACCACCGTCGCTCATGAATCCTTCATTGATGAAAACGGTATCCCACAACAACGCAATGGGAGTGGCCCAGTAGTAGATCTCGATATACTCCCGGTCTGGCAAGCCTTTAAAATATCTCCTGACCGAGATGATTTGCGAAATCAACTATTGGAGCATTACCTTCCAGTCGTGAAAGTGCATTCCGAGCGGCTTTGGCATCGATTGCCGGATGGAGTAGAACTTGACGATCTCTTCTCCGCTGGCTGTTTTGGCATGCTCAATGCAATTTGTGCTTTTGATTTGTCCCGCGGGATCAAATTCGAAGCATACTGTGTTACCCGCGTTCGTGGAGCGATGCTCGATGAATTACGGCACATGGATTGGGTTCCCCGAATGGTACGAACTCAGGCCACCAAGCTATATAACGCCACAAACGAATTGGCAGCCCTTCTGCAAAGACATCCAACAGAAGAGGAATTGGCCGAGCATATGGGGCTGGAAATGCCTGAGCTTGAAAAGATTATGGCAACTTCGTCGGGGATCAATTTGATCAGCCTAGACAAGAAAAAATGGCAAAATAGCGATGGCAACAAATCCATGACTGAAATGGATATTGTGGCTGATAAGCGATTCGCCTCTCCTAGCACTCGTCTGGCTAAAAATGATGTTGTAAGGCTCGTTACCAAAGGCCTCAGCCGTTCTGAACGACTCATTATGATTCTCTATTACTTCGAAGAGATGACGATGAAGGAAATTGGGTCAACACTCGATTTGAGCGAAAGCCGAGTCAGTCAAATGCACAGCAGTATTGTTCATCGCCTGCGTTGTCAGCTAGAGACTCGGCGAGGTGAATTCCGAGTCTAAACTCTTCGGGATTTTAATTGATCCACGTCTGCTGAAGGCAGCATTCAAAAAAACTGAACATGAAACGACTGTTGCTCAAAATGTCGATGGGGAGGGCGATCACGATATTCTGGCCGTCTATCCTCTACGTGATAACCTTTGTGATCTATGCTCTTATGATCGACAACTTCTATCATGGCGACGGAAGCTTGCTGCATGCTTTCTTCCCTTGCTTCATCCCCTGCGCGTTTGTCTTGCCCTTGGTGGCTCTAATGCAACTCATACTCGGCATTCGTATTGCAAGAACCAATCGCGAAAATGCTTTTTATCACGTTTTATCTTCCATTCTTGTGTTGGTACTGACAGCCGGCTTCTATTTATACGTAAACGCTGGCAATTTCCCAACAGTCTAAGGGAAATCAAACATGGACAACTACTAATAAGGCAACTTTGTAGATGAAGAAGACCTAGATCATCTACTTATTTACAGTGCATTAGACGACGAATCAGGCTGTTTAGGCGAGGTATTATTATTCATTGCTATGTTGGTCTTCTAAAACCAACGAACATGCGGCAGTTTTTTTACGAATTACTGCGTTTTTTAATGAAAACAGTGATGAAACCCTTATCTAAAACAAAAACATATTAGCGAAGGTTTATAGGTTGATTTTAGTATGTGTCCTCCGATAAAATGAAGAGTCAGTTAATTTAGTTTTGAATTTTCTGATAACCTGTAAAAATCCTGTCACTCCATGAAGAGTTAATACTCTCGTTTTTCTATGTTTGCTCGCGTGTTTACGTCCGCACAGTGAACAAAAGAAAATCAAGGTCTGTAACGAAGGCGGAATGACAACCAGAGGATTGTCCTTATAGGGGCTTTGATTTTTATTATTTTTCGGAGTATTTTTCATGAAACGACAGAAAAACAAGAGTGGTTTCACGCTTGTTGAACTGCTAGTTGTTATTGCCATCATCGGTATTTTGGTGGCATTACTTCTTCCGGCAGTTTCGGCAGCACGCGAAGCGGCTCGAAAAATGTCATGTAGTAACAACCTGAAGCAAATCGGATTGGCACTGCGGACATACCACAACACCTACAGTTCGCTACCTATCTCAGGAAATTACTTCTGGGGTCGTCAATCGAACAACGGCCGTACATGGGCCGATTCCAGTCACGGTAGCCAGTTCACAAAACTGCTTCCATTCCTGGAGCAGGACCCACTTTACAACCAATTGAACCACATGTCAGTTGGCCGTCGTCAACAAGGATGGGGCGCGACTTGGGTATCAAACTTTGAAACAACACCACTTGCCGGGTCACAAACTCGTTGGTTCTGGTCAGAGTTGCTTCCTGTGTTTATTTGCCCATCGGCGAATACCGATCCTTACACCGACCATACAGACACAGCCTTTGCCCCTTCGATTACAACTTATGCACCAAGTCTAGGTTCGCAATTCAATCCGTCGCATGGTAACTGGTGCCCTGAATACCACGGTAACCTATTCAGTACCGGTGCATCAGGTCATGGTAATGACGGTCGTGGAATGTATATCTCTGGTGTATTTTCTCGAGCTACTTGGTCTGCTCGCTTCCGCGACGTGACCGACGGTGAAAGTCAAGTCATCGCAGTTGGTGAAACGCTCCCTCATAAGGGTGACCACTTGAAGAACGGTTGGATGCACCATAACTCGATCTGGTGTATGACAACCGGCCCAATCAACTACCCAGTTTATGGACTTGGTGAACCTGGTTTCAATCAAGTGAATGCACAGTTTCCCGGTTGCTCAAACTGGCGAAACTGGTCTACCTCCCAGGGATTCAAATCTCAGCATAAGGGTGGGGCTCAGTTTGTGTTAGTCGATGGTTCTGTTCAATTCCTGAGCGAAAACATTGACTATGTCACCTACAACCGACTGGGTGACCGCCGTGACGGTGGTCCTCTTGGCGAACAGTGGAAAAACAACTAAGGTTTTCTGCTTACTAAAGGCGTAAATAACGATCCCCTTAGATCGCGAGGTCTAAGGGGATTTTATATGCGCTTACTCTTAAGTGCCCTCATAAATCCGATCTATTCAAAATTTACCTCCCATAAAAATAACCATTTTTTAACATTTTGCAAAAATGGCCACATTCCATCGGTGATCAGATAGGCTAATATCTAATATTAAGGCGGCTTATGAAACTTACTCTACCTTTAGATCACGCCTTTTATATCCATGGAGTTCACTTCGATGAAGAGAGTTAAACTTAGAAAAAGCGGTTTCACGCTTGTTGAGTTGTTGGTCGTCATCGCCATCATCGGTATTTTGGTGGCTTTATTATTACCAGCAGTTTCGGCAGCTCGTGAAGCAGCTCGTAAAATGTCGTGCAGCAATAACCTGAAGCAACTTGGTTTAGCGATGCGCACCTACCACAACACCTATAGTTCGCTTCCTTATACTGGAGCTTACTTTTGGGGCCGTCAATCCAATAACGGTTTGACTTGGGAGGATTCCAGCCACGGTAGTCAGCTGGTAAAGATCCTTCCCTTCCTAGAGCAGGACCCACTCTACAACCAACTTAATTTTCAGGTCGTCGGAAAAAACAATCCTGGGATTGGCCAGAACTGGGCCTCGAACTTCGAAAGAACGAACGTCGGTCAAACTCAACGTAAATTCTTCTGGTCAGAGATTATCCCTACATTTGTTTGCCCATCCGCTGACAACGATCCTACCGGGGATGGTGGATTCAATCTGGAAGAGGCGCCACAGCTTCACAACTACGCCTGTAGCATTGGTGCCCAGCGTATTGCATCTCAAGGTAACTGGTGTCCTGAGTACCCTGGTAACCTGTTCCAAACTGGACCAGCCAATCATGGTAATGACGGACGAGGCCATCGGATTTCAGGTGTCTTTGCACGTGGTGCCTGGGCAGCTCGTTTCCGCGATGTAACCGATGGTGAGAGTCAGGTCATCATGATGGGTGAAATTCTGCCAATGAAAACTTCGCTTGCGAAGTCTGGTGGCTGGGCTCACTCGGTGGCGCTTTGGATTGGTACCGGTGGCCCTATTAACTACCCAAGTCAGGGATTAGGGGAACCAGGTTTCAATCAAATCAATGCTCAGTATCCCGGTTGTACTCACTGGAGCAACTGGTCAACCTCACAGGGTTTCAAATCCCGACACAAGGGTGGGGCTCAGTTTGTATTGGTTGATGGAAGTGTTCAATTCCTGAGCGATAACATCGACTATATCACTTACAACCGACTTGGCGACCGTCGTGACGGTGGTCCACTTGGTGAACAGTGGAAAAACAACTAAGTAGCAATGGCTAAGGGTGTCCCCACCTTGAGCAATGCGACGATAGTAAAGCTGAAGGCACGAAAGGCAACTTTCGTGTCTTCTTTTTAATTGAACTTCACTATCCCTATTACGTATCGGTTGTAGGGAAAATACTGTCAAAGAATTGTTAATTCCCGCCGGACGCCCTTTGATGACAGCTGTCAATTCCCCATCTTTTGGTATTCTAAAATTAGGTACAAATCAACCGAACCACTCGTAATTCCTATTCAATCACTCGGTTTCCATGGCAAATAAAACTCAACCCGGTTATCACCTCGGATTTGACCTCGGTGGAACGAAAATGCTCGCCGTGGTTTACGACGATCAATTCAATGCGGTGGGCCGTAATCGTATCAAGACCCGGGGAAATCTTGGTGTGGAATCTGTTCTTCAGCGTCTGATCGGAAACATAGAATCTGCATTAACCGATGCCCAAGTCGAGCCAAGCGAACTTCGCTCCATCGGCATCGGGGTCCCCGGCGCGGTCAACATGCAAACAGGCGTTGTCTTAGGTGCAGTCAATCTGGCCTGGAAAAATGTCCCCGTTGCCGAAACACTTATAAATCATTTTCAATGCCCCGTCCAGTTGCTCAACGATGTTGACGCTGGCGTGTTTGGGGAAAGTCAATTTGGAGCTGGGCGAGGCGCGACAAATGTACTTGGAGTCTTCCCGGGAACGGGCATTGGTGGCGGAGCGGTTCTCAATGGAGAGATCGTCACAGGTGCTTCACAGACAGCTGTGGAAATCGGCCATATTCCGGCCGTTCCCAATGGCATTCGCTGTGGCTGCGGGCTCAAAGGGTGTCTGGAAACAGTTGCCAGTCGGCTGGCAATTGCCGGGCAGGCAGCTCAGGCTGCCTATCGTGGTGCCGCCCCCTATCTGCTTGAGCAAGTCGGCACCGACATTAGTCTGATACGTAGCGGCGTGCTTGCCGCATCCATCGCCAACGGAGACCGTGAAGTAGAGAGGATCATCAAGAGTGCCTGTAAATACCTTGGCAAAGCCATTGGAGCCATGGCAACGGTACTCTCACCGGATGTAGTTGTGTTAGGAGGAGGACTGGCGGAGGCAATGCCCGAGCTATTCACCAAATATACAAGCAAGGCGGCTGAAAAGAGCGTTATCCCCATTCTCAAGGGAACCTTTGAAGTCAAAATCGCTGAATTGGGTGACGACGCTTCGGTACTTGGCGCTGCAATATGGGGAGCTCAAAAAAGCGTTTCCTAAGACGCCAACGAGAATCAGGGGAGATCATGCCAGCTAAAGATAGTCGAACAATGCAACGAACCGTCGCGGTAATCGATATCGGTACAACGTCCGTGCGTATGGCCATTGCCGAGATTAATGCCACGGGAGCCATTCAGATACTCGAGCACCTATCTCAGGCTGTCAATCTTGGGAAAGATACATTCACTCGTGGACGTATTCACCGAAACACTATTGAAGAGTGTGTCCAGGTGCTAAGAAGTTATCAACAAATCTTAGGGGAATATGGTATCGACTCCCCAGAAGACTTGCGAGTTATCGCCACCAGCGCCGTCCGGGAAGCCACCAACCGTCTAGCTTTTCTGGATCGAATTTACATCGCAACAGGGATCAATGTTGAGCCGATGGATGAAGCAGAAATCAGCCGAATTACCTATCTCGGTATTCAGTCTGAACTAGAACGCCTGGGGACAGCCACTGACACTATCGTTTGTGAGGTTGGCGGCGGGAGCACTGAACTGCTTTTAGTCCGCGACAATTATGTCCAATTCTCTCACACCTACAATCTGGGCTCCCTCAGACTACGTAAAGCTGTCGATACGTATAACGCTCCGATTGTCCAGAGCCGTCAGCTGATGGAATCACAAATCCAACGGACAATTGATCTTTTCCATGAACACCTACCAGTTGGCGAGCAGCGACACTTGGTGGCGTTGGGAGGTGATATGCGTTTCGCAGCCGGCCAACTCATCGACAACTGGAATATCTCAGACGGCGGAGTTATCAGCACTGACGCTCTGGAGGAATTCACCAACGACATCCTTCAAATGTCACTCGACAACATTGTCCAAAACTACGAATTACTACGCATTACCCATCAGGAAGCTGAGACACTGGGGCCGGCTTTGCTGACTTACCTTTGTATTGCCAAGCATCTTCAGGTAAAAGAAATCCATATCTCTGGTATCAATTTGCGTGACGGATTACTTCAGGAAATGGCCTTAGAAGAGGCCTGGAGTAAAGAGTTTCAAAATCAAATCATTGGCTCCGTTTTGGAATTGGGGAGACAATACGAATTTGACGAATCACATGCCCAGCAAGTCGCAACACTGGCCAGGCAACTTTTCCACCAACTCCAATCGCAACACGCACTTGAACCTCGCTTCGAAACCTTTTTACAGGTTGCCGCGTTACTGCACGAAATCGGCCTATTCGTTAGCAATCGCAGCTATCACAAACACACCATGTATCTAATCAATAACAGTGAGCTGTTTGGATTGGGAAAAACAAACCTGTTGCTCACTGCTTTAATCGCACGCTATCACCGTCGTGCGACCCCACAACCCAAGCATACGGGCTATGCCATGTTGGATCGCGACCATCGAGTCGCGGTTTCGAAACTAGCAGCGATTCTTAGAATTGCGGTGGCGTTAGATGCCTCCCGTCATCAGAATATCCATACCATCGAGTGCATCCCCAAAGGGGAAACTCTCATTATTTCCACGCCTGACGCTGCTGACCTTTCACTTGAACAGCTTGCACTGCAACAGAGCAGTGACCTGTTTGAAGAGACATTTGGCATGAAGATTTTGCTTAGTAACACTACGTCGGACTAACGACAAGCTCAGTAAGACATTAACACTCCTGACCATCGCTATCTACGACCAACCATGACAGATCTAGAACCACTATTTTTCAATCGCGAACTAAGTTGGCTAGAATTCAACCAACGAGTATTAGGAGAGGCACTCGACGCTGAGGTCCCCTTGCTCGAACGTGTCAAATTCCTAGCCATTACATCTTCCAATCTGGATGAATTCTACATGGTAAGGGTTGGCGGACTTAACATCATGGTTGCTCAGGATATCCAAACACCGGACGTCACCGGCATGAGTCCTCAGGAACAACTGAATAAGCTCAGCCAACGTACTCACGAAATGACTCGGCAGCAGTACGATTGTTTTAATCTGATGCTGGAACCAGGCCTGCAAGAGATTGGTATTCGCAGGTACTCCACGCTCGACTTAAACGAATCTCAACATCAAGCCTTGAGCGATCGGTTTGACCGTGAGATCTACCCCGTCATCTCTCCGCTGGGAATTCATCCCGACGGTAGTATGCCCTTAATCAGAAATCAAACGATCCACCTGGCAGTCAAACTCAAAGAAGACGATGACAAAATCCCTGATCGAATCGTAATCCTTCCACTCGGCGACCCCATTCCGCGGTTTATCACCGTGCCTTCTGATGATCGCCATGCGTACATTCTTTCAGAAGATGTCGCCAGCCTGTTTTGTGATCGCTATTTCCCTAATGAGGAGATCCTGGAGTGTGTCCCGTTCCGAATTACCCGCAATGCAGATATGCGAGTTGAAGAGGAATTCTCTGCTGATTTAATGGAGGACATGTCCGCCTTGCTGGAATCACGTAAGGACAGCGATTGTGTACGTCTGGAAGTGTCAGCCGACTGCAGTCCCGAGTTTTTATCTGAATTGCAGGACCTATTTGCCGTTCCCGAAGGCTACACATATAAATGTGAAGGCCCGCTCGACCTCAAAGCCTGGTTCAAAATCGCCTCGTTACGGGGATTCGAAACACATCAGGCCGAGGCCTGGCCACCAATCCATTCTCCCCGAATTGCCCCATCCGAAAACCTGTTTGAGGAGATTGCAAAACACGATATCATCCTGCACCATCCCTTCGAAAGTTTTGATCCAGTCATCAGACTGTTAGAAACCGCCGCCGATGATCCAGACGTTTTGGCGATCAAGCAAACCTTGTACCGTACCAGCAGCAACAGCCCCGTCGTTTCGGCGTTAGTACGAGCCGCAGAAAACGGGAAGAGCGTTTCCGTCATTATCGAACTGAAGGCTCGTTTTGACGAGGCTCGAAATATCATTGGTGCGAAGGCCCTGCAACAGGCAGGTGCGCATGTCATTTATGGAGTGAAGGGGCTCAAAACTCATGCGAAAAGCCTTATCATCATCCGTCGTGAACCTCAGGGAATGCGTCGATACATGCATTTCGGGACAGGAAACTACAATGAGTCCACTGCCAAACTGTATACGGACATCAGCTTGTTAACCTGCGACCGCGTCCTCGGGAATGATGCCACTTCCTTTTTCAATGCGGTCACAGGATTCACGCAGCCAAGCAGTTTAGAAAAGCTGGCGATGGCTCCTTTGACATTGCGAAATCGGTTGCTGGAACTCATTCGGTTTGAAACAAATCTAGCAACCGCAGGCAAAGAGGCGAAAATCACGGCCAAAATGAATTCACTGGTTGACCCGACGCTCATCAAAGAGCTGTACAACGCATCCAATGCCGGAGTGACCATTCAGCTCAATGTGCGAGGCATTTGTTGCCTCAGACCTGGTGTCGCCGGATTAAGCGAGAACATTCGTGTCGTGAGCATTATTGACCGATTTCTGGAGCACAGTCGAATGATGCATTTCACTCATGGTGGTGATGATGTCACTTTGATTTCCAGCGCCGACTGGATGCCCCGTAATTTAGATCGGCGTGTTGAATTGCTTGTCCCGGTTGAATCCGCCGATTGCAAAAAGGTAGTCATTGATTCCTTACAGACAATGCTTACCGAAAACGTGAAAGGCCATGAACTTCAGGCAGATGGATCCTATCAACGAATTGCTGCACCTGAAAAAGGGCAGCAAACCCGCAGCCAACAGTTTTTTTATCGTCAGGCAGTCAAAGCGGCACAGCAAAGCAAGCAATCCACGCCCACCACGTTTGAACCTCATAAGGCCTGACGGAGTGCATCATGAAGAAGCTGCTGATTTTACGACATGCAAAATCCAGCTGGAAAGAACCTTCACTTTCGGATTTCCAACGGCCACTCAATAAACGCGGAACAGAGGCGGCACCCAGGATGGGAGGGTGGATCGCCCAAAACAATCTGGTGCCCGACACGATTGTTTGTTCAACGGCCGTACGAGCTCAGGAAACGATGGCATTGGTAATCGAAGGTGGCCCCCTTGATTCGGCCTGTATCTCCACCGAGGAACTCTATCTGGCACCGCCTCAGGTATATCTGGAAAACCTCGCTCAATTACCCGAGGCTCAAACCTCAGCCATGGTCATCGGTCATAATCCTGGGATTGAGGAATTAGTCTATCAATTGTGTGGTGAATATCGCGTCATGCCAACCTGTGCATTGGCTGTCATCGATCTTCAGATCGCTCAATGGGATGAACTTTTCAGTGCCTCTGTTAGCGGCGAACTAAGCCGCTATATTCTCGTTCGCGATCTGGAATAAGTGCCCAATAGGAATGCTCGAACCGCAGTTCATGAAGTGTTAAAATACAGACGGATTTTTCTTTCTGTGGGAAGCTATCATGTCACGCACTGCAATCACTTCATTCGTATTCGTCTTTTTCGTTTTGACACCCTGTTTTGGCCAACCTCGGATTACTCCCACGGGTGAGCTACCTCCGGACGCTCGGCTATCGCCACTCAAAGATCTCAATGGATACTTTCCGATGGTGCCGCCCAAGGATGAGCATGAGTGGGCTGGGCGCCGTCGATATGTAAAACGGAAAATGCTTGTGGCACTGGGATTGTGGCCGCTTCCAGAAAAAACTCCGCTCAATGCTGTCATTCACAGTCGAAAGGAAATGGACGGCTATACGATTGAGAAGGTTTATTTTGAAACAATGCCCGGCTATTTCCTGACGGGCAACCTGTATCGCCCACTCAATTTGCATGCACTGACGGGCAAAAACCCAGGCATACTTTGCCCGCATGGACACTGGCGTAATGGAAGATTTTACGACGCTCCGCAAGCAACGCTGGAACGACAGTTGTCGGACGGAGCCGAGAAGTTTAAACAGGGTGGACGAAACCCAATTCAGGCACGTAGTGTTCACCTAGCCCGATTAGGATGTACTGTGTTTGCCTACGACATGGTTGGCTATGCCGACAATACGCAAATCAGTTACAATCTGGCACACGGCTTTGCAAAACAACGCCCGCAGATGAGCCAGGCCGACCATTGGGGATTCTTCAGTCCTCAGGCCGAAAGCCACCTGCAAAACATTATGGGGCTGCAAACCTGGAACTCCATTCGCGCAATCGATTTCATCAGCAGTCTGAATGAAGTGGACAAAAACCGTATCGCCGTTACCGGAGCGAGCGGTGGTGGAACTCAGACATTTATCGTCTCTGCTCTGGATCCCCGTGTTAAAGTCTCCATGCCCGCTGTCATGGTCTCGACAGCGATGCAGGGAGGATGCACTTGTGAGAACACCTGCCTGCTTCGAGTCGGCGCGGGCAATGTCGATTTNGCTGCGATGTTTGCCCCCAAACCATTAGGGCTGACGGCAGCAGATGACTGGACTGTTGAAATGGAAACCAAAGGCTTTCCTGAACTTAAACAACTCTACACGCTTCTCGGAAAGAAAGAGAATCTCCACCTGGAAGCTCACCTGAATTATCCCCACAACTATAACTATGTTTGTCGAAAAGCCATGTATGCTTTTATGAATGAACACCTTGGACTTGGCTACCGGGAAGTTCCACCAGAACGTGACTATGTCTATCAGGCACAGGAAGATCTCACCGTCTGGAATGACGAACATCCAGCTCCTCAGGGAGGTGAGGATTTCGAAGCAACCATGCTACAAAGCTGGCATGACGACTCTCAGGAAAAGCTTGAACGCCTGATTCCAAAACAACCTAAGACTCTGAGGGAGTTTAAGGAAATTGTGGGAGGTGGCATTGATATCGTGGTGGGGCAGGGACTTCCCAAAGCGACTCGACTCGACTGGAAACAAACATACAAACAAAGTAATAACGGATGTCTCGAAATAGGTGGTACTCTTTCCAATCTTGATTCAAACAGTGCAAATCCCATTTTGTTTCTCTACCCTGAAGTCTGGAATCAAAAAGTCGTCCTTTGGGTTACCGAAACAGGGAAGGCTGGCCTATACCTTGACGACGGCTCCTTAATACCCGCAGTCCAATCACTCATTGACCAACAATACTGTGTCGTGGGAGTCGACTTGCTTTATCAGGGTGAATTCCTTACCGATGGAAAGGCACCTGAGCGAACTCGCCGCGTGGATTCCACAACTCGGGAAGCTGCTGCTTATAGCTTCGGCTTCAACCACACTCTGTTTGCCCGTCGCACCCATGACATCCTCACCACCGTGTCCTTTATCTTCCATCACGAATCGCTTCCTGAAGAAATCTCACTCGTAGCACTCGATGGAACTGGGCCGCTCGCCATTGCCGCTCGGTCTCAGGCTCGGGGAGTGGTCAGCAAACTGGCAGCCAATTCAAACGGTTTCCGCTTCTCTCAGGTCAACGACATTCACTCACCCAGTTTTCTTCCCGGAGGCGCAAAATACTTCGACCTACCTGGCATGTTGGCCGTCGCATCGCCGAAGCCAATTTGGCTCGCTGGGGAAGACCAATTACCAATGGTCGTCGAGAAGGCTTATAGAGCCGGGAAGGGGAGTGGTCAAATCAGAATGCAGAAACAGGCCGACGCTTCTGCAGCTGTGAACTGGATCACCCAGAACCAGAATTAAACGCAGGTTACCTCCTCTTTTCAAGGATCGGAAAGTGCTTTCTGCCTGCAGTCAAAACCGGCCAGCCGAATTCGTTTACCGTATCAATCTTAACTCAATTGGATGAGTCAAGATTGGGCGTCATTCGCTCCCATCCACATGCTGGAATGTCACCAAATTCGTGTTCCAGCTGTTCCAGTTCATCTGATAGTGAAAAGCTGAAATCGAAATATTCTTCGAGCCCAACAGTAATGCGTCCGAGACCGTGTTCCTCTAACAGGACGACGCGGAGTTCAACATGATCCATCGTCTCTCTCCTTCTGCATGAATGACTGATTCTCAACCCCGACATGGTAAGATGAATTGTCATCTGCCTCTCTACCTATTATTTTCAACGACATAATCAGCAGACTAGTTCAGCCCAATTCCAAATTCTTTTATTTGAGGGTAATTTAGAGATAAAATAGGGCATTTAGCTACAATGGGGGCAACAATTAAATAACCCAAAAGAGTGGACAATTGGATTGGACTTGTCTCCCCGATTCAGTTTTTCTATACTTCTGAGGCTAAACCTAATGTTTTCCCTTCGTGTGTGGCCAAGGTATTTATCATGCAAATCAACGGTATCAATGGAGCTCAGCCTGTTAACCCGACGAGCCAGGTAGAATCAGCCAAGGCGACTCAGGCAACTTCGATTACCACTCCTACTGATCAAGTAGATATCTCTGCCGAAGCAGAGCTTAATAGCCAGACTATCGAAATGATCGATCAACTCCAAATTCAGGATCTACCTGAAATTCGGACTGATCGCGTTGCCCAGATTCGTGAAGCCATTGAATCTGGTACATATGAAACTGAAGAGAAGCTTAATGTTGCTATTGATCGGTTACTCGATGAAATCGGTTAAACCCGCTATACTAATTAAAGTGAACTTATGTCAATGCTCGGCTTAGTAGGCTGAGCATTCTTTTTGTGGTTAAGCAAAGGCAGATCGGCCCCGGTTAACATGGAGCAGAATTTTACCCTCGGAGATGTCCAGGTTTCAATGACGCCGGAAGAGCGTTTTGACGAGTATCTACAAAGCAAAGGAATGCGAAATACTCAACAACGCCGGAATTTGATGGACATCGTTTACTCGCGACACGAGCACTTTGACGCGGATACTCTGATCGAACAACTGCCTCGCAAAGGCGATTCGGGTTATGTCAGTCGCCCTACCGTCTATCGCACGCTGGCCGAGTTTGTGGACGCAGGCCTACTGCGCAAGTTCGAATTAGATGGACGTGCAGTCTACGAGCATGACTATGGGTATCCGCAGCATGACCATTTGCACTGTACGGTCTGCGACGAGCTATTTGAATTTCAAAGCGATGAATTACTAGAGTTGCGCCGTAATGTGGCTCAGAAACACCGATTCCGAGTCACCAGTCACCGCTTGATCATCAGCGGGGTTTGTGAAAGGTGCAGTCGTACACCTCGACGCAAACGACGCAAACAGGATCTCATCTAGCCATCTAGACATGTGACAATGGAACAGTTGTCAGTTTAGACAATTGGGTTCAAAAACCATTGAAATGACAAACTGCTATCTTGGCTTCTATAGTGGAGGACGGAGTTTATCCGTCGAAGCCCAAAGGGTGAAGGTGGAACGGACAAGCTCAATTGCTCTCAAACTTTGGCCTGCCAATTGTCTAAATGTCCACCATTTTGCCCGTCGTAGTCCGAAAGACGAAGTCGGGACCAACTGGTTAAATGGTTAAACGTTCACATCTGCATCAAGCTCGTCTTCCAGATACTTCTCGCGGATCGGTTGAATGACCTCTGCCACAAAATCTTGAACTTGCTCTGGAGAGCGTCCGACAAATTGCATTGGATCCATCAAGGCAGACAAATCAATCCCTGCGAAAGCCTCATCCTGAGCCAGACGATCCAGTAGATCGTTCGCTTGCCCCTGCTGTTTCACTTCAGCTGCAGCGTCCTGACTATGCTGGCGTATGCGTTCGTGTAGATCTTGACGATCGCCACCCGCTGCCACCGCCGCCATCAGAATGTTCTCCGTCGCCATAAATGGGAGTTCGTCGTTGAGATTTTTAGCAATCACTTTTGGGTAGGTCACCAATCCGGCACAGACGTTTTGCAATAGAATCAAAACCGAATCGATTGCCAGGAAGGACTGCGGTAAAACCAAACGTCTGTTGGCGCTATCATCCAAAGTTCGTTCCATCCATTGTGTCGCCAGCGTATTGGCTGTGCTGGATTGTAAACTCATGACATATCGACTCAAGGCACAAATGCGTTCACTGCGCATCGGATTCCGCTTATAAGCCATCGCCGAAGAACCAATCTGATGCTTCTCGAAGGGTTCCTCCAGTTCCTTGCGATTAGCCAGTAAACGCAGGTCGGATGCCATCTTATGAGCACTCTGAGCAATACCGGACAGTGAGTCCAGAATTTGAGCGTCCACTTTGCGGGAATAGGTTTGGCCAGTAACAGCATAACTAGTGGCAAATCCAAGTTTCTCGGCAACTTTTTGCTCCAGCGATTTTACTTTCTCATGATCTCCATCAAACAGTTTGAGGAAACTTGCCTGAGTGCCTGTCGTCCCTTTAGTACTCCTGGCCTTCATGCCATCGATACGATACTGAATGTCTTCGAGGTCCATGGCGAAGTCATACGCCCACAGGCAGGCTCGCTTCCCAACGGTGGTAGGTTGAGCGGGCTGGAGGTGGGTAAACCCGAGTGTTGCCAATGAGCGATTCTCGGTAGCAAATGTCCCCAAAGCATCTAAGACTGCTGCCAGACGCTTACGTACATAGATTAGAGCTTCCCGCAATAAGATGACATCGGTGTTGTCCGTGACAAAACAACTCGTGGCTCCAAGATGGATGATCGGGCGGGCATCAGGGCATACATCTCCGTAGGTGTGCACATGTGCCATAACATCGTGACGTAGTTTTTTCTCGTATTCCCGAGCCACATCGAAGTCGATATTGTCGACTTCAGCTTTCAATTGACCAATTTGTTCATCGGTAATGGGCAGTCCCAATTCCTGCTCGGCCTCGGCTAACGCAATCCACATTCGACGCCACGTGGAGAACTTACGCTGAGGACTAAATATCTCAGCCATTTCGGCGGATGCGTAGCGAGTGATTAGAGGGTTTTGATATTTGTCGTGTGACACGCCAACTGTCTCCAGTGTTAAGGAAATAATAAACTTTCGCTCGTATTTTACGTCAACTTGGCAATCCTGCGAAGCAGACAGCCAAGACAGTTAGATGGTATCTCTTGCATCCACCTAGCGTTGTACTCGGCCAGTGGCATTCCCGCCGGCCAACGCTTCTACTTCTGCTACAGTGATGTAATTAAAGTCGCCTTTGATCGAATGTTTAAGGCAACTAGCAGCCACCGCAAAATCCAGCACTTCCTGAAGGGATGTATATTTAGAGTCATTTAACGCGTGCAGTAGGCCGGCAGCAAACGAGTCACCACCTCCAACACGGTCAACAATGTGTCCAATCCTGAACGCTTCGTATTCACCAGCCGCATTCAACGGTGAGAAGGCTGCTTCTCCACCTGCTTCATACAGCATGGCACCCCAATTGTTATGATCAGCGGAAACACTTTCACGCAGAGTAATCGCAACTCGCTTTACATTCGGGTACTTGGCAACGATTTGCTGAGCCACATCCTGATAAGCGTTAACATTCAGATGCCCGCTGGTCACGTCGGTATCTGCGGGATGGATATCCAGCACGTCAGCAGCATCTTCCTCGTTTCCAATGACTACATCCACATACGGGAGCACCTCGGCCATACATTGCCGAGCAAGTGGTTGCCCCTGAATTTCCGGATGCCACTTCCAAAGTTTCTTACGAAAATTCAAGTCACATGAAATTTCTACTCCGGCCGCTTTCGCCTGTTTCACTAAAGCCAGATTGGCTTCGTATGCCTGCTGGCTAATGGCCGGAGTGATCCCTGAAATATGGAGCCAGTGAACGTCTTCAAGAATGGCGGCGAAGTCATATTCGGTTGACTCTGCAAGCGAGACACTACTGTATGCACGGTCATACAAAACCGTCGATCCTCGTTGATTCGCGCCACACTCAACATAGTAAACCCCCAGACGGCCATCACGTATCAGAATCCTGGAAGTGTCCACCCCCAGCCCACGCAGCGAGGTTGTAAGGCTATCGGCCAACGCATTGTCGGGAAGGGCAGTGACGTACCTCGCTTGATTTCCGAACATCGCCAGAGAAGCACATACGTTGGCTTCTCCACCTCCCCAAGTAATCTCCACACGCCCTGGAAGCACCTGCCGCAATCGCAGTTTGTGTTCCGGGGCAATTCGCATCATGACTTCGCCAAATCCAAGAAACATCGAGTATCCTTCAACTATTTTTTTACTGAGAGTTATTCAATTCTCTAGCCTACACAAA
This sequence comes from Rhodopirellula sp., assembly GCA_002701385.1. Taxonomy (GTDB): domain Bacteria; phylum Planctomycetota; class Planctomycetia; order Pirellulales; family Pirellulaceae; genus UBA721. The sequence continues at coordinate 77,121 of NZVD01000081.1, forward strand.
GAGAGAGACTATTTTACATATTTGTTAGGTCGTCCTCACCATGACCTGAAAGTTGTTGCAAGGCGGCCGCCAACTCCGCCTGAAACTGCATATCTCGAGCATAGACTCGACAGATCCGCTGAGCGACAGGCTGACGGTCCACTAGTTCATGACTGGTCAACGGACGAATTTGTTCTGCAGCAGAATCATATAAATAATTCTGCCCGCTAACCGGTCCCTGAACTAGAGGACGAAAAATGTGTCGGGCAATATCGATTCGCAAATCTAAATCCTGGATGGAGGCCGGAAGAAACGCTCGCAGCTTCTTTTCTACAAATTCCTGATCTGTAAAGATGCTGCTGGCTTCATGGTCCCCTTCATCGAACGTCATCGTTCGCTGGCATACCATAACCCATGGAATTTGGCAGCGTAGGATTTCCTGCCAACGTTCACCCAGCTCACCTCGTTGACCAGACTCCTCTTGCCAGCGAGCGACATCGACCAGCAGAGATGCCTCGGTCAGTTGTTGATACTGGTCTAAATGTTCCCGCGGGTTGCCGGGAAATAGCAATGGCATGGATTGAGCAAAGACATCGGCTAGTGCGATATCGATACCACGCACACTGCGGTGAAAGTAAACGTTGCGAAAAAGTTCTGCTCGAGCTCCCATAAACCTGAGCAACGCATGGATTCCACGATCATGAATCGTCAGACCTTCTTGGCTGAAAAATGAATAACGGATAAGCCGTTCCAGATCGTATGACCGTTGACTGTAGCCTGTCATATAGGCATCCCGCAGTACAAAATCCATATTGTCCACGGTATAAATACCACTCAATAAGCTACGCAGAAAAAGAAGCCACTGCGGCCGATCTTCTTGATGATTGGCCGGTCGCTGAATGATCCAGGCGACATGTTCAGGATCGAATTGTTCATCAGGCTCCAGTTGACTATTGGGATTACCACGTAAATGCTGGAGCAGACTACCGAGTTGCTCACGGATGATTTGAGCACCTAACGATTCGTGCGTCTCTCCAAATTGACGCAGGTAATGCTCATCAAAGAAATGGCCAAATGGTCCATGACCTACATCGTGAAGTAAACCGGACATACGCATCAGGGTTTCGACATACCCTAAGCTCGGAACGTCATCACAAACCTGTTTCAAGCTTGGGTAAAGACTCTGCACCCAACGACTCGCCAAATGCATTACACCTAAGATGTGCTGAAAACGTGAGTGTTCGGCCGTAGGATAGATCCACCAAGCTGTCTGGAGCTGATGAATATGACGCATCCTTTGTACCCAGGGATGATTGATCACATCCTGTTCATAGACTTCAGCAGACAAGGCTGCATCACGTTTACTTCCTTTTCCAACCGGAATATAGCCGTGGATGGGGTCGTGAATCAGGGCTTCTAAATGAAAATCATGCATAGCACGATTGTAACAAGTGTCGATTCTTGCGTGTCCCGGTCTTTGACTGGAAAAAAAGTTCAGAGCTAGAGATTAGAGCTAGAGCACCATTCTCACTCGCTCACCCCTCGTATTCGGGGATTAAGTACGATTCCCTTCATCGATCGTCGACTGACTAATGCACAAGTTGGCCAAACAATGTTAAACTGCGCTAGCTATACCACTTATTTAATGTGATCTCTGAGCGAAACACCCAAGATTGGGACAATCCATACCAGTACTATTCACGTTAAAAACGTTATTTCACCGATAGATGTAAGAGTTCGGAAAAATACCGGGTGTGCAAACCTGAATCCTGAATTTCACCAGGATTACTTAACTGGTAAATTTTCCCAACAAATTGCCCAAACAACCCGCATCTATAGTAAGTAACGGACTCTGCTCCGGCAGTAGTCGTTCTTACTAACAGGTCTAATTGATAAAGCTCGGCACATGCTCTTCAACGACCTGACAATCCGAAGGAATCGCACCGTGACCAAGTCGTTCTCGAAATTAATGACAGCCATCACTCTAACTGTCTTTCTGGGAGTTCACTCTGTATTTGCTGCACCATCGACCGATCAGCTATTACCCGACACTACCAAGGCCTATTTCGCAGTCCCCGATTTAGATGAGCTACAAACTCGGTTTGAAAAGACTCAGATTTATCAGTTAATGACAGATCCCGTGATCAAGCCTTTTGCGGAAGACTTGAAGCGACAGTTACAATCGCGATTTGATCAAACTGGAATCCGATTAGGAATCAGTTTTGAAGACCTGGAAAATCTCAGTGCTGGTGAAGCAGCATCAGCTGTTATTGCGGTCGAAGATGAAGAACAACCGCATGCGTTGGCACTGATTGTCGACGTAACGGATTCACTTGAAGATGCGCAGGAATTGCTAGACCGCATTGGCCAGGAACTCATCGATCAGGGTGCTGAGCAGTCCACTACAGAGATTGCCGGTCAGGAAGTTACGCAGTATACCGTTACTAGCGAAGAGAATCCGGACCTTTCCTACAACGCCTATTACATCATTTTTGAAGACCATATTATTACGACTGACCATAGCAAAGTCCTTGCAGACGTGATGGCACGATTTGAAGAGCCTGGCACTGACAATGTTGCGGGTATTGAAGCCTATCAAGTCGCTATGCAACGATGCGATGATGCCTCTGAAGTAAGTCCTCAAGTTCGTTGGTTTGTAGAACCATTTGGATACGCTAAAACCATTCAAGCCGCAGCGGGAGTTGAACCTCAGGGTAAGAACTTCCAGGAGTTGCTACTGGGACAGGGTTTTGGTGCCCTGCGCGGAATGGGCGGTTGGGTCGTCGTTGCAGAAGGTGAAAATGAGTTCACGCACCATACCTTTGTCTATGCTCCTCGAGATACGGACGGAGTGGAATCTCAAATTGCTCAGGAAGCCGAAGCAGCTGAAAACGGTTCGGAAACCGATCAACGTATCGCGGCCAAAGATTCGGATCGCTACCGTCTGGCTGCTCGAATTCTCGACTTCCCAAATACCGAAGCCCAGGATCCTCAATCCTGGATTCCTTCTACTGTCAGTACGTACACTACGATGAATTGGAATCTGCGTGACTCTTTCGAATACGCCAAAACACTTGTCAATGAGTATTTGGATGCTGAAGAAGGGCAGGATCTGTTTGAAGAAATCCTCGAAGGTATCGCTCACGACGTTAATGGACCACAACTGGATATCCGCGAGGAGCTTGTAGGGTATTTGGCGGGTCGCGTTTCCGTGATGACAGGATTCAAAGAACCTGTTGATGTGGATAGCCATCAATGGTTAGCAGCCATCGATGTAACCGATGCTCCCGCGGTACGAAAAGCTGTCGCCAAATTCATGAGTGCTGAACCCAATAAGGAAGAACGCGAGTTCAATGGGTTCACGATTTATGAAGTCCTCAATGTTGAAGAAGAAATTGACGTCGAATTGAATCTGGAGTTCGGAGAGGGATTCGATGTCGAAGGATTTGGCGGGGATGAAGGATTCGGTGGCGAAGACTTTGGAGCTCCCGAAGAAGAAGCTGTTGGCGCACAACCACTCATCAGCCAGTGGGCTGTCACGGTTTCGGATTCCGGACACATTATTGTTGCATCCAGTGCCGACTTCATCGAAGACTTACTACGGGAACAGGATGCCGCTCGGCTAAATGAAACCGATGATTATCAACGTGTCGAAGTTGCCCTGAAAGCACTTGGGGCTGATTCAACCAGCATTCGAATGTTCAGCCGACTGGATAAGAAAAACGAGCCTAACTACAAACTACTTCAGCAAGGAAAGATGCAACAATCCGATACGATTGCCGGCAAACTTCTTAAACGCCTCATGGGGTCTGCCGAAGAGAAGCAAGTCGAAAAGCTCGATGTCTCAAAGATGCCTGAATTCGAGAAGGTTGCTAAATACCTGGGTCCATCAGGAACTTATGTTCAGACCCGGGAAGACGGATGGTTTATTTCCGGTGCCGTTCTCAAAAAGAATTAAGGTACTCGGATCCCAACGAATGTGAGATTAACGGTGGTAAACACGGATGTCGCGGTGCGTGTTTACCACTTCCTGTGACCATCGATAAGTTTTCCCTTCGAGCAATCTCGCCGGAGAATTGAAGTACTTACCGATGGACTCCAAATCGGAATCTTGTGGTTGTTCACCGGACGGCTTTCGAGCTGAAATGACGAGTAGATAATAGTCGTTTCCCGAAGCAATCTTGAGGCTAAATTGGCCTTCGCTATCAGAGAGCGTAATGTCACCTCCGAGCCGGCGTATTTCCTGAACGGTCGGTAACGATTCATCAATATCGATTCCCGCAGCGATTCCGTTCTCGACAAATTTCTCACTTGGCAGCGAATCCTTTGGCAACAGGACAACCAATGCTTTGTCATCGACGGCTTCGGGATCATCATCCGTTCGAAAAGTGACACGCCCCTCGAAGTTTACATATTCATCCGCTCCGGCCACCTCTGTCTCAACTGAATTCCGCGTTCCCGGATTCATCATCGTCCCGAGCCAAAAACTAGTCATGGCTACAAAAACGATCAAGACGCCAAACAGATATAAATTCGATCTAGCCACACCCAACTGTCCATGAGCCCTACGATGAGAGATCATCTTGGTGTCCGTCGCCGTATCTTCCGCGACCTGGTCAGCCAAATCATCAAAGACCCTGGAGGACACTTCCACTCTTCGGCGTCGATCTTTCAGAATATCGTTTTGAGACTTGTGACTTGGGTCGGTTGATTCCTCGGCAGGAACAGTGTGCTCCTGCTCAGTTGAACTCGCAGCTTCGTCCGAATGTTCCGATACCTCTTCAGCGTCCAACCCTCTGTATTCGCTTTCGGGTAGGTCTTCGGCCCGGGACTGTTCCGATTCCTGGGGCTTGGTCGTATCGGGCTGCATGGCCTCGTCAGTATTCTGCAACGGAGCTACGTTCTTTGTCTCGGCAGTCACTGGGGTAGGTTCGGTGACTACTGGTGGAGAGACGATCGGCGGTGCTAAGATCGCTTGGTTTTGGTCATCAAAGGGTTCGACAGCCGGAGGCACTCGAATTTGTGTATGGCATCCGGGGCAGGTTGCTTCCGTATCAGCACGTGATACTGGAACCCTAAGCGTCTGCTGACAGTGAGGACAATTAAACTTGATCATGATAGCCTGGTTAGCGCGTCTACGTTGGCGAGCTACTTCTCAGTGGTTGAACCGGATTCCGCCTGACTGGCGTTCTTATTAGATTGTTCAACAAGATAGACCGCCATTGCAAGTACAAGCAGGCAGAAAACAATCGCAGAAATAAGAAGCGCGACTATCGAGAGGATCATAAATATCTGAGTCGCGCCTCCATCCTCGAAATTTCCAGCAACCAATGCAGAGCCGCCTGACACAAGACTGGTGACTGCGGCAGAAATTAGTATTAGTAGTAGAACGACAATGATGCGTCGAAGCATTCGACTTAACCCCCAAACTTCCTATCTTGAGCATTTTAAGGCAGTGTTTCTCAAAGTCAACAAGTGGACCTGAATCAATCCCTGCTATTCCGACATAAGTTACAAGAAGGATGCTACTCGATTTGCAAGCGGACCCGTAATTCTGGTCAAATGACGCTTACCTGCAATAATATTGTCGCCACTGTATCCGTTATTTCTGCCGATACTCTTAACAGACAAGCATCAATTTGGATTCTTCTAAGCTCTCTTTTGACAAAGTCCTACACCTTGGGAAATTCAACAGGCCAATCTGGTAAACATGCACGTGCTTCCCAAGTAAGCATCAGCATCCTTTTGATGTTGTTGATTGGAAGTGGCCTACCGGCGGCCATCTACACGTTGAAAAACAATGTTCAGGTAGAAGGAGAACCGGGCAAGATTGGGGGGATTGGGGAAACGCCCCTAGCCTCCGGCACGACTGCCGGAGAAGTTTCCACGAAGTTAGTACATTTTGCAGATGATGGAATTCGACGCACATTTTTCTCTCAGTATCAGGTACTCAACTTTGTCAATTCACCAACTGACAGTCTTGAGCGAATCATGCTCAAGCAACGGGTTGCTACCGTAGGTAAACGTCTGGTCGCTGTAGGCCCAATCTTAAATATCACTTCGTTCGACGAATTCGGTCGCAGGACGGTGACGATGAGGGACGCACGAGGCCCATTGCATATCATCCAGGGCGTCACCGAAGTAAACTCTAAATACATCAAACTTGAATCATTGCTTACCAAGACGCCTATCATTTGGGAAACTCGTCTTGCTACCAGTAGTATGCCAACCCCCATCCTCGGCAAGATTCTCAAGACGCATTTGGATATGAAGAATCCGGATGACCGGCTCAAGATCGTGCGTCTCTATATGCAATGCGAACGCTACCGAGAGGCCATGTTTGAATTACAGTCGGCCATCGAGCAGTTTCCGGAGTTGGCCAATTTAAAGGAACAGATTTCTCAACTCCGGCAGGCTCTGGCAGATCGGCTCATTGAGGAAATCGAAAGTCGCCAACGAGCCGGGCAACATTCGCGAGTCTACAACTGGCTGAAGAGTTTCCCCAGTGACGGTGTAGCAGTCGAAACGCTACTCCGCGCCCGTGACCTTATGAAAGACTACGACGATCAGTCCAAGCAGCGTGACATCGTCTTCGCTTTATTTGACAAGTACGCATCTCAAATTCAGGAGCAGGAAACCAAAGATGCTGTTGCTCGTATTCGTGACGAGATTTTTAGTGAACTAAATATCAATACGCTCCCCAGATTTGCAGATTTCGTCCGTCTTAGTGAAGATCCAGATATTGGGTTTGACCAAAAGCTTGCCATGGCCATTAGTGGTTGGTTGATGGGGCAGGGTGAAGTCACCCAAAACTTGGCTGTCGCGACTTCATTGTTTGAAGTACGTAACAAGGTACGTGATTATCTGAACAGTAATAATGATGAGCAACGTAGTGCCATTCTTAATGACATTGCGGGACTCGAAGGTGGAACGCCTGCCAATATCGCTCGATTACTCAATGCCATGAAACCGGCTCCTCCGTTAGTTCAACAAGCTCACGAAGATCCATTGCACTTTGCCTTTGAGTCGACCGGTGCCGACGGCAAGACGTTTCGCTACCTTGTGCAACTCCCACCAGACTATGATGCCTACCGCAAGTATCCAACCATCCTGACATTACATGGAGCAGGAAACTCGCCGGAACAGCAAATTGACTGGTGGGCAGGGGGCTACAACAAACAAATGGACCTGAGGCTCGGACAGGCTTCTCGTCACGGATACATCGTCATTGCTCCGGAATGGACGGACGATCAGTACCAAAGTTCTTATGAGTATTCAGCTCAAGAGCATTCCCGAGTCCTTTACGCGTTACAGGAAAGCCTACACCGGTTTGCAATCGATACGGACCGGGTGTTTTTGACTGGACATAGCGTCGGAGGAGATGCGGCCTGGGATATCGGACTGGCGCATCCGGACCTATGGGCGGGCGTAATACCGATCTGTGCCACTGCAGGCAAATATGTCACGCGGTATTGGGAAAACGCAAAGCACGTTTCCTTCTATTTTGTATCCGGAGAGATGGATGGGAATCGAATTGCGCAGAACGAGCGTGATTTCAACCGCTACTTAAACCGGTCTGGATTTGACACCATGATTGTTGAATACAAAGGCCGAGGCCATGACCACTTTCAGGACGACATCCATCACATGTTTGACTGGATGCGATTCCATCGGCGGGACTTTGAAGTCTCCGAGTTCCAAGTGACTTCCATGCGGCCTTGGGATAATTACTTTTGGTGGACAGAATTTTCCAAATTCCCGACCGAGGCGATTACGCTTCCACTGGAATGGCCGCCTAGCTCCGCCCGCGCCATGGAGATCGAAGCCAGTATCGGCCCCAACAATCGCATTCGCGTGAAAAGTGCAGCAGCCAACATCTCGATCTTCTTAAACCCGGATCTGGTCGACTTTGAAAAAAATGTCTCACTCACCGTCATTGGACGGGAACGAGTCGTTCCTATTGAACCAAGTGTCGAAGTCATGTTGGAAGACGTGCGTTCCCGAGGAGATCGGCAACGCCCATTCTGGGTCCGCTTTGACTTTTCAAGGCAACCGTAAAAGCTAGATGGTAAAAACTCGACGGTAGATACTCAGTCTTAGTACCTAGCCACGTCGCCTACGGTACGTTCAGGGAATACGGCTTCCACAGCTTCGGTCGCCCGTTCCACCATGAACTTCAAGTCACTTGCCACGGCGATGAACTGCATTCCTTGTTCTGCTCGACTAAGAGCTCCTTCAGGGTCCATTTCATGGATGCCAGTCGGAGTCCCTACCGCTTTGCCAGCCCGGATGACTTCCTGAATTGCAGCTTCATGCTCTTCCGCCGAAGGAAAAGTGCCGTCCTCAGCCCGCATCTGAAATCGCAGGTCATTCGGGCCAATGAAAATAGCATCGCAGCCTGGCAGACTATAAATGGCCTCGGCGTTGGCGACCCCTTCCGGGCTTTCTGTTTGCAAGACGACCAAGATCTCATCATTGGCCTGAGCTCGATAATCACCTGCCGTCGCACCAAAATTCAGATTGTGACTTCCACCACCGACGCTCCGGGTACCTTCTGGCGGGAATTTCGCTGCTGCAATGGCTGCCTTAGCCTGTTCCACGGTATCAACCATGGGCACCACGATGCCCCAGGCACCCGCATCTAAAACACGTTTGATGTAGTGATGACTTCCTTCAGGTACACGCGCCAAAGGCACACAACCAGCATCTGCCACCGCAGCAAACACCTGCTCAGCCTGACTCCAGTCAAAGGCACCATGTTCAATATCCAGAGTCAGCCAATCCCAACCCATACGTGAGAGGATTCGAGTCCCTAGAAAGTTACCCAGCGAAAGCCAGGTCCCAAACGTTGGTTCACCATTTCGTAATTTTTCTTTAACTGGATTCTTTCTCATTCGTAGAATACCTTTACGGTGGGGAGACAGTTGAATTGAATAATACTAGTCTTTCAGACGGAGGAATCACTCTCAAGTCCCCTCCGCAAGAATTCGAAAAGTACTGACTTGTTAAATCTACAGCCGGTATCAGACCGATACTTAAACTAGCTCGAATCACAAGGGTAAGGAGCTCCAAAGTATGTCGAATCGAATTTGTAATTCACTGAGCAACCGCCTCAGATTTAAATCCACGTTGACGGTAGTTTCTATCTTTACGTTTTGGTTGGTACAACAAGCGGACGCGCAGGTTGCAGATCGCTACGAAACCGCGCGTAAACAGATGGTAAACACAGCGGTAATCGGAAGCGGAGTAAAGCATGAACGTGTGATTCAATCGATGTTGAAAACACCAAGGCATGAATTTGTTCCAACCAACATTCGAAATCAGGCTTATTTCGACATGGCCTTACCGATCGGAGGTCAGCAGACGATCTCGGCTCCATTTATCGTGGCTTACATGACAGAGGCACTCGACCCCAAAGCCACCGATAAGGTCTTAGAAATCGGGACGGGCAGTGGCTATCAAGCAGCAGTCCTCTCTCCGTTGGTCCGGTCTGTTTATTCCATTGAGATTGTGGAAGAACTGGGCTACAAAGCTAAAGCGACCCTAAACAAACTCAAATACGACAACGTGAAAACCAAAGTGGGCGATGGATTCAAAGGCTGGCCGGAATATGCACCGTTTGACAAGATTATCGTCACCTGCTCGCCGGAGCGAGTTCCCATACCACTTGTGCAACAGCTTCGAGAAGGGGGAACGATGGTGATACCGGTTGGTCAACGATATCAACAAACGATGTACATCATGCGTAAAACCAACGGCAAGCTGAAATCAGAGGCGTTACGCCCAACCTTGTTCGTTCCCATGACAGGCAATGCAGAAGATAACCGGCAGGTTAAACCAGATCCTCTCAATCCGATGCTGTTCAATGGTGACTTTGAATTGGTAAAAGAGGATTATGATTTCCTCATAGGCTGGTACTATCAGCGGCAGGTCAAATTAGTTTCCGGTAATGAGGCTGCACAAGGTGATCACTTCGCTCAATTCTCAAATGAAACTCCCGGATTATCCTCTCATATGCTTCAGGGATTTGCGATTGATGGCCGAGCCATTAATTCACTCGGTATCCAGGCTCAGATAAAGCTACAAGATGTTCGTCAGGGCCGCACTCGTGACGAAATTCCGCTATTTGCCATCTCATTTTACGACGAGAGTCGTCGAGAAGTCGGTGTCGTATCATTAGGCCCATTTATCGGGACACACAACTGGAGCCCTGTGCAAAAGATCGTTCGCGTTCCCATCCAGGCACGGGAAGCAATTCTACGTGTCGGGCTTTTCGGCGGGGTAGGGGAGTTCTCCATCGATGATCTTCAATTGCGGTTTACCAAACGGTAATCATCACCCCAACAACGCTCGCATTAACGTGGTGCCAATGTTAAGATAGGCAAAACAGGAATTCGACTCCTGCCATAACCATTCATCACATTGAAAACGTGGGCGTTGCTTCTGACTGAACACAGCCTGCGTCACGAGAACACCAACGAGGACTTCTCATGCGACATGTAAACAAACTCATGCTGTTAACAGCAATCATCCTCAGCTGCTTTACTTTGCAGCAGGCTGAGGCTCAACTCTTAAATCCGTGCTGTCGACCTGTTCCAGTATGCTGTGGCCCTCTCGTGGTTCGCCGCCCCATTATTCGCAATGCCGCCGCTGAATTGAGAATGGCTGCACATTACCACCTTAACTACAGGTATTACCGTGGCGTAGTTTATGGAGGTCCTGTCGTCACACAAGATCATCACGCGGTTCCAACTCCTGCGGAATCTCATTCAACCGAAAAGCCATATCACGAAGCATCTGAAACACCTAGCGACTCTGTGCTTCAGCCAGTCCAACCGGCTCAGCCTCTAGTGCCGGCTGAGCCTGCTGAACCCGAGCAGCCAGTCCAGCCAGCACCTGCCGACGCTCCGGCTTCGGCCCCTGAAGCTGCTCCAGCAGACGATGATGATGCATTTCAGGTGGAAGACCCCACTTCAACCACACTCATTCTGACCGTACCTGAAAACGCCACCGTGACCATTAACGGCAAGCCCACTACATCTCGGGGTACGACTCGAACTTACATTTCACGACAGGTAGAGCCCAATGCACGGTATCGATACCGTGTGGAAATTAGCTGGATTAACGGCTCCAAAGAATACCGTGTTTCGGAGAATATCGACCTGCAACCAGGCCATCCGGTCGCTCGCGTATTCTCTACTCCTCACATACCGAGAGTCGTCAAAAAATAGCAATGGTTTAGCCGTTGCCGATTTCCCATAGTGAAACCATACTTAAAAGTTCCTTGGACGCATCGACGCGACTAAGGAACTTTTTTCATGAAAACTCAACTGAATTGCGAGACTCCTAAGTCGATCATTTCCATTCTCCATGTCCATAAAGGAACCCTATCGTGTACGAAAACATTGCCTTGGTCGGTGCGACCGGTGCAGTCGGAACCATTGTTCGTCAGCTTCTTGAAGAGCGGGATGTCCCCTTTAAGTCGATAAGATTCATTGCTTCCAAACGCTCGGCAGGCACGAAACTGACCTTCAAAGGTGAAGAATACACGGTAGTGGAATTGGGGCCAGATGCCTTTGACGGAATGGATCTGATTATTGCCAGTACACCAGACGAAGTGGCAGCGGAATTGGTACCGTGGGCCAAAGCAGCTGGAGCAGTCGTTGTGGATGAAAGCGGTTTCCATCGCATGCTTCCTAACGTTCCGTTAGTCGTCCCTGAAGTTAATCCTGAAGCTGCCAAAGATCACGATGGCGTCATTGCCAGTCCAAACTGCTCAACGACACAGATGGTCGTAGCGATGAAACCGCTGCACGATGCCGCTCGGATTAAACGAGTCGTGGTCAGCACATACCAAGCCACCAGCGGAGCAGGGCTTGCAGGAAATGTCGATCTTCTGGAAGGCACCAAAGCAACTGTTCAGGGAGAAGACTATGAATACAAAGCATTCTCACACCCCATTGCCTTCAACCTGATCCCACAAATCGGCTCACGGAAGCACGAAGGATATACCTCTGAAGAAATGAAGATGGTTTGGGAAACTCAGAAGATCTTTGGTGACGAATCGATTCAAGTTTGCCCGACTGCGATTCGAGTACCGGTTGCCAACTGCCACAGTGAGAGCATCCTGGTCGAAACCGAAGAGAAACTGACTGTGGAGCAGGCGCGAGCATTGTTTCAGGCGCAGGACGGCATCACCGTTGTGGACGATTTGGACAATGGTATTTATCCCATGCCTAATAATAGTACCGGCTCGGACGAAGTTTATATTGGGCGAATTCGGGAAGACATTTCCTCACCGAATGGCATTACGTTTTGGTGCGTGAGTGATAATCTTCGCAAAGGTGCTGCCACCAATGCTGTGCAAATCGCTGAACTTTTGATTCAACAATCAGCCGGCTAATCACAGATCGGACTTCCAAACCTATGCATACTTATCGAGGCACACTCGCTTACGATGGAACCAAGTATGCCGGCTGGCAAGTGCAGCCTAATCAACGGACGATTCAAGGGCTGATGGAAACCGCGTTGCTCAAAGTAACGGGGCAGTCGAAACGCGTACTTTCCAGCGGACGTACCGACTCTGGTGTTCATGCCCATGGTCAAGTGATCTCTTTCAAAGTCGCCACAGAACTTCCCGAAGATGTGTTGTGTCGCGCGATCAATGCACATACGCCATTCGATATTTACTTAAGGCACCTGCAAATCACGCGAGATGACTTTCACCCGATACGGGATGCTGTCAGCAAACATTACCGCTACATCATCCAACCCGGTCCGATTATGGACCCGCTTTCTCTTAAGTATTGCTGGTCACATCCGAAGGCCTTAGATCTTCCGGCCATGCAAACCGCGGCTCAGCATTTCATCGGCGAACATGACTTTGCCAGTTTCGAAGCTTCAAAGAGCGATCGCAAAACGAGTATTCGGCATGTCATGTCACTTGAATTGAACGAGCATTACAGTCACGACGCTCGGTTTATTACGATGGACATCCGAGCCGATGGTTTCCTCTATAACATGGTGCGTAACATCGTGGGGTCCTTGAGCCGAGTGGGAAAAGGCATTGAACAGCCTGACTGGATCGTAGACGTCATGAAAGCCTGTGACCGAAAAAGAGCAGGGCAGACCGCTCCGCCGGAAGGCCTTTATCTGATGAATGTCGATTACGGCGAGACTTAATATGTACAAAGCTGGTCAGGTAGGTTAAAACGCCTGCTATGAAAGTCGTTCATATTATTACCCGAATGATCGTTGGTGGTGCTCAGGAAAACACACTGCTGAACTGTATCGATTTAATCGAGCACTTTAGTGATGACGTCACATTGATCACTGGACCGTCCGAAGGGCGGGAAGGCCAATTGCTCGAACGCTTTAATCACCCACAACTCAAGATTGTGGAAGCCTCGGCATTAACCAGAAACATCCACCCTTGGCAGGATTGGAAAGCGTATCGCCAAATTAAGGCGCTGCTCAAAACAATCCAACCGGATGTGGTCCACACTCATAGCGCAAAAGCTGGAATGCTTGGCAGGCTGGCCGCCTGGAAGCTAAAAGTACCAGCCATCATCCATACTGTCCACGGTGCTCCATTCCATCCCTATCAATCAGGCCTGGCTCGCCGGCTGTTCGCTTTCTGCGAACGGATTGCTGCCAAACGGTGTCATCGGCTGCTTTGCGTGGCCGATGCCATGACAGACCTTATGGTGGAGGGCGGGGTGGCTAGCAGAGAGCGATTCACAACAGTCTACAGCGGGATGGCCATCGATGATTACTTACAAGCGAATGACCATCGCGATGCCGTTCGTAAAGAGTTTGGATTTACTGAAGACCAGATTGTCGTCGGAAAAATCGCCAGACTGTTCAACTTAAAAGGGCATAAATACTTGGTGGAGGCGGCTAAATCGATCGTTGCAGAAAACCCAAATGTCCATTTCCTGCTCGTAGGTGATGGAACGTTACGGGAATCGATTGTGACGCAAATCGAGGCAGGGGGGGTAACCGAACATTTCCATTTCACCGGACTCGTGCCCCCCACTGACGTGCCACGTTATATCGGAGCCATGGATCTGTTGGCACATACCAGTTTGAGAGAAGGACTGGCTCGGGCCCTACCTCAGGCTCTGCTAGCCGGAAAACCCGTTCTCAGCTTTGATATCGATGGGGCGCGAGAAGTCTGTATAACAGGCGAAACCGGAATCCTTACCGAAGCTAAAGATATCAATGCCTTATCAGCTGGAATCCTGGAACTGGCAAGCTCTCCTGAAAAACGAGAACAACTTGGAGCCACCGGAAGAGCCAAGTGTCGAGAGATGTATTCCCATCAACGAATGACCGAACGCATCCGGGAAATCTACGGTGAAGTGCTTGAAGCAGGGCAGATTCGGCCATAAATAGTCGTTCCCAGACAGTTTGTTTTTTTGTACACTTCAACCAATCATTGCAACAGCTGATTAGCCCATGTGCTTTTAAGTAAAAGCCGGTGAAATCGTTGACTATCCATATCTCAATTAGTTAATCGAGACAATTGTGGGACACGGAAGAGACTTTATTGATCAATATCGAATCGTACGTTTGATTCGTTCTGGGGCAACCTGTCAGATCTTCGAATCGGTGGATGGAAATACCAGACAGAAAGTAGCACTCAAGGTACTTACTGCGCAAGCTCGTCAAAGCAAAGTGGAACGTAGGTATCTGCAGCATGAATACAATGTCGCCAGTAAACTCGACCACGACAACGTGATTGAGGTTTTCGGCGTGAGGACGACCGGCAACGATCCTTACCTGTCTCTTGAGTTTGGAGAGCAGCTCAATCTGAAGCAGCGATTGAGAATTGACCGTGAATTGATGCAACATCACGCGGATGTGATTATCGAGCAATCCGCGATGGGACTCGACCATCTGCACGAACAACAGTGGGTCCATTGCGATATTAAACCCGATAATTACCTGGTGGATGATGAGGGGCGAGCTAAGCTCATTGACTTTGCCTTATGCCAACCTTCTCGAACTGGCTTTTTGGCGAAGCTGGGAGTTGGAAAACCGAAGGAAATCGCAGGGACACGCAGCTACATGTCACCGGAACAAATCCGACGACGCCCTCTAGATATCCGTTCCGACATTTACAGCCTCGGCTGCATGTATTTTGAAATTGTCACCGGCAAGCTACCGTTTACTGGTAATTCTCCCGAACAATTACTGACGAAGCATTTGAAAGCGAAAGCTCCTCCAGCCAATACTCTCAATAAAAACGTCACTCAGGAATTCAGTGATCTCATCGAAGATATGATGAGAAAGAAGAAAGAGCAACGTCCCAATAACCTCAAAACGGTTCTGCGACATTTGTCCACTATGCGAGTTTTTCGGTCAAAACCTTTGCACCCATCCGAAATCACACCAGAGGAAGACGAGGCGTAAGCGGGGCGGCGTATGAGAGTCGCCAATTAGGAGTTTCAAGATCTTTCATTAGTGTTTACTATGATGGAATCACAGGTCGGTACTTTGTGACACCCCAGCGTAATGCAGTGCTCAGCACAATTACCTATTGAAGGAACCGTTGCGAGTACCGACCACACAAAGAAGACCAAGTTGAGTTAGTAGAGTAAGTCTAAAGGATTATTGATGAGTAGCGCTGGACCAGGCCTGGCATTTGAACAACCGATTTTTGAGCTTGAGCAGGAATTAGAGACGCTTGAGAGTGAAGAAACTGGCAATGGTCAATCTGCAAAAGTTCGTGACCTGAAGAACCGGATCGCGGATATCACACGCGACGTCTACGCCAATCTTTCTCCCTGGGAAACGGTACAGGTCGCGCGACACCAAAACCGTCCCTATACACGAGATTATTTAAATCTCGTATTTGACGAATTCGTGGAGCTACATGGCGACCGGAAATTTGGAGATGACCGGGCTATCTTGACCGGATTTGCAAAACTCGATGATCAAAAAGTTATGGTCGTTGGACACCAAAAGGGGCGAACGGTCAAAGAACGAACGGAATGCTATTTTGGATGTGCTCATCCCGAAGGCTACCGCAAGGCCATGCAGAAGATGCAATTGGCAGCCAAATTCAACCTTCCTGTCATTTGTTTCATTGACACACCAGGTGCCTATCCGGGAATCGGAGCTGAAGAACGCGGCCAGGCATGGGTCATCGCCGAAAATATGTACGAGATGTCTCGGCTGGAAACTCCGATTATTTGTATTGTAATTGGCGAAGGTGGTTCCGGAGGCGCATTAGGAATTGGCGTTGGCGACCGTATCGCAATGCTGGAACACAGTTACTACAGTGTCATCAGTCCTGAGGGCTGTGCTGGGATTCTCTGGAAAAGCCATGAACACGCCCCCAAAGCAGCTGATGCTCTAAAGTTCACTTCCAAACATCTGCCGGGACTGGGAGTTGTGGATGACATTATTCAGGAACCACTTGGAGGTGCTCATCGCGACCATCAGCAAATGGCAATTCAGATCAAGCAATACCTGCTGCAACATCTAAAAGGCCTGAAGCAGGAGTCCGTGGAGAACTTACTTGCCAAGCGTTACAACAAGTTCCGCGTCATGGGTAAATTTCTGGATGAGAGCGAGCAGAACGGGTAAAGCATCCCGACCTTTGGAAAGCACTTGATTTAACAGCCAAGTGGGGCTCGATTGGCCAAAACCACTGAAAAACGGTGGATTTGACCCTATTTGCAACGTCCGATAATGTTTATTATGTTCGGTTTGCGATATATAGCCTTTTTGCTCCCCCGCTTTCCAATCCTCGCGTTTAAACACTCCCCGTGTAGAATAAACAGACCAAACATTGACCCCAAATTTCTAAGCCGACTCTAACCAAACAGTCTCCTGATGGTCCCCCGATTTTCAGCCAGTCAACGCCGCAAGCAATCCCCACTGCCGAACTCGATCCTGACCAAACTCTGTATTGCTTTGATGGTCTCGAATACTTTGCTCATAAGCCCCGGCTGTGACTCGCAAACCAAGCCTTCCAAACCGACCGACCAAAACTCCAACCTACAATCCAACTCAGATCTAACCCAACAGCAACCGGATAATCGCGACGAGTCTCCGAACGAACAACCAGCTCCGGAAATCTCGGCCGCTGACAATCTACCAGAGCCCAACAGTAATCTCCGATTTCGCTTGCTTGAATCCGGACCAGATTTTGCCTACCGAAATGGAGAAGAAGCTGGTCATGTGACCATGCTTGAAACTCTCGGAGGCGGCATCGCAATCTTTGATTACGATGCTGACGGCTGGATGGATCTGCTTTGTACCGGAGGAGGGCGTTTCGGAGCCGACGAAAAAGAAGCCACCAAAATCCACGGCTACCCCCCTGCTCTCTATCGTAACAACGGTGACCTCACATTTACCGATGTAACCGAACAGGCCGGCATTGCCCGCGACGACTTTTATAGCCACGGTGCGTTAGCTCAGGACTACGACAACGACGGACTGTGTGACGTAGTCATTACCGGTTATGGTGGGTTGCTCGTTTTCCATAACAACGGTGATGGAACTTTTTCAGAAACAGCCGAACAACTTCAACTTCCAACTGACCTTTGGAGCGTCGGAGCCGCATGGGGAGATATCGACAACGATGGGACTCTGGAACTGTATGTGGCACAGTACATCGACTGGACTTTTGCCAATCATCCGCTGTGCACTGGCCAAGCTCAAAACTTCCTATCGCAAAAGACAGTCGATCAGCGACGTGACATTTGTTCACCTCGCGACTTTGCCCCCCTGCCCGATCATCTTTTCAAATTCAACGAAGAAGGAATACTCGAGGATATCTCAACCAAAGCAGGGATCACCCAAGCAGGTAAAGGGCTTGGCGTTCTGATGGCCGATATGGATCTGGATGGCGATCTGGACATTTATGTGACCAATGATACCGTCTCTAACTTCCTTTGGACTAATCAAGGGGATGGTACGTTTGAAGAAACAGCCACTCTGTGTGGAGTTGGATTCGATAACACAGGTAATGCCGATGGCAGTATGGGAATCGATCTCGGTGACTTCAACATGGATGGATTGCCGGATCTGTTTGTTACCAATTTTCAAAACGAACAATTTGCCCTCTATAAAAACATCGGTAACTCTCTTTTCCAACATGTAAGTAGCGCCAGTGGACTGCTCAGTTTCCAAAGTGTGTACGTCGGGTGGGGTACCACCTTTATCGATGCGGACCGAGACGGTGACGAAGATCTATTTATTGCCAACGGACACGTCAAACTATACCCCAATGATTCGACGATTGCTCAGTGGCCCATTGCACTTGAGAACATCGAGGGGCGATTTGCCAAAGTAAACAAAAGTGTCGGAGAGTATTTCACTTCCGCTCATAAAGGCCGTGGTATGGCCAGTGGTGACTTGGACAACGATGGCGATCTGGATCTTATTTACTCGCATATCAATCAGCGATGCTCCGTACTAATCAACGAAACAGAAAACGACAATCAATGGTTCTCGATCAAGCTCATCGGGCAGGCCAGCAATCGAGCTGCGGTAGGAGCGAGAATCACCCTGATCACCAATGAAGGCAAGCAGGTTCGACAAATAAAAGGGGGCGGAAGTTATGCTTCAAGCCATGATGCCCGGACTTACTTCGGCATTCCAGCCGGTCAGACACTCGAACAAGTCTTGATTCACTGGCCTAATGGCGATCAGCAAACGATCGAATCCGCTCAACCCAATTCCGCAGTCACCATCATCCAACCCAAATCCGCATCTTAAAGGCAAGTCACTTGAATTCTCTGCAAGTCGGTCTCGTTTTCTTCCTAGCAGGCACGCTGCTACTATCCGGCTGTTCGTCCGAACCACCGATCGATGACTTACTTGAACAAGGACGAGCAGCAATTAAGGCTGAAGACTGGACCGAAGTAAGACGCATCAAGAATGTGCTCGCCGACCGAGAAAATGCTGACGTGGAAACTCAATTCCTCGAAGCTAATCTCTACATGAATGTTTTGAACCATCAGAAAGTGATGGAACGAGTCGGCACAATCGCCGGAGACAAACGTATTCGTGAAGACTGTATGCTTCTGGCTGTCCATTGCTTCACAGCGGTTCAGGACATGCCATCGGCAATGCGGACACTCGAGGAATTGGTGATGGAGTTCCCTGATAATGTGGATGCCCATCGCCTGTTGATCGCGCACTATTACGATTTCGGAGCGTTACAACAGGCCATGCAGCACTGCGAACGGGTCTCCGAACTCGCGCCAAAAGACCCTCGTCCCGATCGCTTGATGGGACTCATCAGTAAAGATTTCGAAAAGCATGAACTGGCCATCACTCACTATTTAGAATCGCTTCGACGAGCTCCGAATGACCCCGAATTTGATCAACAGAATGAAATTCGAGTCGAACTGGCAGAAGTCTATATTCGTATGCGAAAGTATCAGGATGCGAAACAACAACTCCAGGAACTCTCTGAGGACACTCCGCTACGGTTAAATGCGATGGCGAATGCTTATCTGGCGGAATGTGCGATGGCATTAGGGGACTTCGGTGAAGCGGAGAGTCGAATCCAATTAGCGATTCAGCAGGATGCCACTTTACCCAATGGGCATACCGTTCTTGGAATCCTTTCGATGCAAACAGGTAAGCCCGAGGAGGCACGCAACGCCCTCGAAAGAGCTGCTGAACTTGACCCTAGTAATGACCGTGTTTTCTTTCAACTCTCTAACGTCCTACGCCAACTAGGAGAAACTGCACTAGCAGAACAGGCACTGGCTAGGCATGAAGAAATTAAGACGCTCAAACTCGAGTACATTGAATTAAATGTCCGAGCTGCCCAACAAACGGACGATGATGGTATCCGCGTACAAATCGCTCAGATTGCGGAGAAACTTGGCGACCTCGAAGCCGCCATCAGTTGGTATAGCGGCGCTCTGGGGATCAATCCAGAGAACAAAACGGCAAGAGAACGGCTCATACAATTAACCAAGTGACATTGGGCATTCATTGTTGGGACAGTTAAGCTGTCTAAATGGTTAAATGGGAAAATGTTCATTGCTCGACCACGCTCCTTTTTGGTACCCTGCCCCAAGTTAGTTTTGATTCTAATGCTTGGAATATACTGAAAGAGGATTCATGCGAGTTGTATTGCAGCGAGTGAGCCATGCAAGCGTCGCGGTTGCGCGCGAAGTCGTTGGCCAAATCGATCTGGGATTACTCGCTTTTGTCGGCATCGGCCCGAATGACACTGAAAAAGAAGTCGTCCAAATGTGCGACAAAATCGCCGGCTTACGAATCTTCGAAGATGATCAGAGAAAAATGAATCTGAGCCTTCTGGAAGTACAAGGCGAAATCTTAATCGTCAGTCAATTTACGCTTTGGGGAGACTGCCGAAAGGGACGACGGCCAAGTTTTACGGATGCCGCCAGCCCTGAAATCGCAGAACCATTGTATGAACAATTTGTAACAGAAATGGCCGTGCGTGGAGTACGAGTGGCCACTGGGGCGTTCGGAGCAGATATGCAAGTTACGATCGTCAATGAAGGCCCGGTCACCATGCTACTGGAGTCTTGGTAGAGGTTATTCGACAGATGCAGTCTTTTGATATCGTCATGGCCGTTGTCCTCGGAGGCTCGATTTTGATCGGAGCCTGGAAAGGGATGGTATGGCAAATCAGCATGGTTAGTTCGATTTTGGTCAGTTTCTTTGCTGCGCGAACGTTCCATCCAGAGCTGGCTGATGCGATTCAGGATATTGGTGAACCCTGGAATACCTATCTCGCCATGGGAGCGATCTACATTCTGACCTCCATGGGCATTTGGTTCCTGCACGGCTTCACGCAGAAGAAGCTGGAAAAGCATGACATGAAGACATTCGATCATCAAACCGGAGGGCTCTTAGGGATCGTCAACGGTGCCCTACTCTGCTCGGCTCTCACCGTTACCATGATCGCTTTTACGGGCGAAGAAACTCACGCCAATATCGCTCAATCAAAAACCGGCGTCTATGTAAACAAGATGGTTCATGCGATTCGCGGTGTCCTGCCGGAAGACATTGCCGAGCCTGTAAATAAACACTTTGAGACTCTGCACTCGATTATCGAGAACACAGCTGAACAACCGGAGCCAACGGCAGAAGAAGATTAGACCATGAGCCAGTTGGGTTCAAAAGCCATTAAAATAACAAACTGCTATCTTAGCTTCGGCCGTTGGGCCTTGTTCCGATTTCTTCTTTCGGACAGAGTTTATCCACCGAAGCCCGCAGGGCGAAGGTGGAATGGACAAGCTCAATTACTCTCAAACTATGGCCTGCCAATTGTCTAACAGTCTAACCGGTCAAATGCTTAACTGCCCAGCTCGGCTTTACGTTTTTCTGTCGCGGCGACGATGTCTTGGATGACTTCATAATGCGCCCCAATTTTTCCGACCTGCTGCAAGAAGGAAAAGACGAGAAACATCGATCCCAGAATTGAAAGCATGAAGTGGATGCTGACCCAATCCGCACTCGATTGAATTTCTGTTGCGGGGTCAGATGCACCACCAAATGCGACAATCAGAATGATCGTGAGCACACCTGCCACCGACCAAGGGAATGAACTCTTCTTTAATCGAGTGCTTCGCTGAGCGTATTCAGGTGCGAGGCTGTAAGCATCGACGACTTCGTTACACCACTTCGCTGTCCCAATAAAGTACGTCACGCTAATCGCATTCACCAAAACACAAACGACTGCTGTAAATACTCCCAATAGGAAATGAACACTATGGCGTTTCTTGGTGGGTTCATGAGCTTTCGCCGCTTGCATCAAATTCGATTCAGCCTCTTCGACAGCCTGCTGGTCCTGAGTAGCTTTAGCCTTGACAAAGGCTTCACTTGCCTGCTTGACGGCGGCAGCGTCACCATTGAGATCACCGACCCATAAACCCACTCCTAAATTGGTGAGTAGAAGCACGGTAGCAAAACAAGCGAGTACAAAAAAGATACGAGCCACGGCGGTGAGCCTTGGAATATGGTTTCAGAAGAAGATGCCTTGGAAAACCTTAGTTTAGACGCAAGACATTAAATTGATAAGAGGCTGACTGAATCGTCACATCAGAGAGAGTTCGCCGACATCCTACGGTCATTACGGCGTTGGAATATATTTATCTAAAAATGCCTGCGTGCGGTCGACAATCACCTGCTCGCCTCGCTGATACTCAAACTGCGAGGCATTCATATCAACCAATCTGGTAATGTCATACAACTGCAACGACACCATCGGAGTTACGGTTTTATCCGATGCTACTTTCATATATTGAATCTCTCGTGGAATGAATTTGAATTCAACGTCGCGTCCCAGGACGATCCGGACGGCATCAGGCAAGTGAGTTGGAAAACTTTTGGCAGATCCAAATTTCGCCGCTATTTGTTCGCGAACTTCGGGCTTCCACTTTCCTATCAGGACCCACACAGGAACATCTTCATAAGTAGCTTCCGATGTAGAAGTGAAATGAAAACTGGACTGAAGCGAGGCCAGTAGACGAGGAATCCCTCCCATGGCGATATTAGCTCCCCAGTTGGCTGCCAACACGCCGGTGCTGTGCTGAGTATCCTTTTGCTCCTGCTTTTGCAAAGCGTCGCTGATATAACGAACATCAATTCTGCTTAAGCTGGTACTTTCAGCCAGATTTTCTCTTGTCCACAAGTGCCTACCGTCGCAAACCTGCACCACGCTCGCCGTATTCTCACCTACCTGAGTTTTTAACTCGAATCGCAAGCGTTTAATCGATCCGTTACCAAATTGGCGATAGTGCCCTGCCCCGACTAAATGCTGGTCAAACATGTCAATTCTGTGGCGAACAGCGGCCTGAAACCGAGTCTCCGAGTGCATCTGAGCGATCGCCCGCTTCAGTATCACTTCTGGGTCAGAAAGGAATTCATTGCCTTCAGCATCGTCCTGAGGTTCCTGATCTGATGCCAAGTCCATTGGATTCCCAGCTTCATCGACAGGAATTCCTGTATTACTGCTAGAAATATTCGACGCGGCAGCGGGAGGCTGAGCATTCAAAATGGGGAAGATGTACCCGCTTTGGTAGCCAAAAAGAAGCCAAATCACACCAAAACAGGCCGAAATCAGGCATGTCACTATAGGTAATTTGTACTTCATAGTCTGGTTATGCCGATTTTATCAAAGATTCGTGCTGTAACGTGCCGATTACTGCCCACATGGGATTATTGTTTCCTTGCGCCGGTATCGGTGCCTTCCTTGAACTGGAAGCATTTTAGATGCTTCCACCCTCAAGGGTAAAGCTCAATCGAATGAATTGAGCTTTGACCAAATGAAACTTTTTCAGCTCCGGACGAGCTGCAAATATACAAGTCAAAACTCAATAGCAAATTCCAGAAACCGTTGTGCACTTCAAACTGCCATGGGGGAAAAAATGAAGACTTTTTCAAGAATGTGGGCTGTAGTCGCAATCGCAGCTCTTTTGACGACAGGTTGCCAGACCTTTGAGCAACATAACTTGCCGCCGGCTGATCAACTAATGCATCCTGGCCCCGGAGTCGATGGCCCCGGTCCTGGTGTACTCATGCCGCAAGCGCCCATGATGAATCCTGCTGCGATGCAGGCTCCACCGTCGGCCGGTCTTTCGATTCAAGTTGTATTCAATCGTCCAACGGGAATGCAAATCGGGATCGACTCGACACGCAATGGGAGCTATGAAGGACAGGTTCTGATCACTCCGGCTCGCCACGACTTTAACGTCGGAGTCAATGGTGACCTGGTCCGCATGAAGTTGAGTAACATCGAAGGGCACGAAGCTATTGAGTTGTTCCCCACGATTGAAATTGCTCCTGTGAATCCACGTACTGCGGCTTACCTGGACCACAATGCAATTCCTGTACAGTTTACCAACGAAGACTTTGACCAAGTGGCCACTGGTAATTACGTGACCAAAGTCATTTACCTTCCCGATCCGGAATTTCAGGATCTGGCACTTGCCAATGTCGAAACGCTCGTGAGTACACGACTTGATCCAGGTGACGATCCAATCGTAGAAGCCGATCGTCGTGGAAGTATCATGGCCATCTTGCGTATGGGTAACAAGGTCAAAGCTGTAAATCCGGCCAATGCTCCGGCCGCAGCACCGGCCGCTTTCATGCAAGGTGGACAGGCAGCTGCCCCAGGCCTACCGATGACGATGGCTCCAAACTATGTCTCTGGCATAACCGCACCTGCATGGGGCACTCCAATGACAGCTACGAACGTTGGTGTCCCTGGCCCACCTCATCTACCATTTGGCGGACCAGCGGGCATGCAGTCCTACACCATGCACAATCGTACAAAGGTCGATATACCGGAACCGGTACAGCACTTCAATGTGCACATGCGTCAGACACCAGGATATAGCTATCCGAAACCTGTCGACACCGTTCGGATTCGCGAACACAATTACACTCCGGCTGTGATTAATCGTCAGCCTGCACGAGTTCGCAATCAGGTCGTACCTCAGCAATAGAAACTTGCCTTCCAAGGCTACGTTACATTCTGGGAATGCCCGCTGATGAGGTCTGCTTCATCGGCGGGCGTTGCCTGCATAACAACCTCAGGAACCGTATTTGAAAAAGTCTCGAGCGATGATCTCCCCTCTGAACAAGCTCATTATTGTATTGGCTGTATGCTCGGTAACCGTCAGTGGTAATTCACTGTTGGCTCAACAATTTCGGCCTGCACCCAATGCTCATTATCGCAATCATGCCATGATGCCACCTGGGCAGGTGGGTTCTCAAATGCTGTTGCGAGGTGGCCCCATCCCTGGGTATTTCCAACCTACTCAGGTGCGTTGTCCTCAGGGCGGAAAGATTGCGATCGCTTCTCAGGGTCAATTTGCTGCAGGGACTCCTTCAATTTTAGATGTGGGGCTTCTTATCGGCAGTGTGTATCGATTCAAAGTGACGGAAATCCCAGGCCTGCCGGGCGTCGAACTCTATCCAACCATCGAACTTCTGGATCGCCTTAATCCACCAGCCGGCCTGGCGACACGATTCCCGATACCGATTCACCTAACACAACAAGAATTGGAAATGGCGGCGGAGGGACTGTTTGTTACCAGAGTCATATATCTGGAAGACCCAACGAATCCCGTCGTCATTCAGGACCAGGCTAATCGCCAGCGTTTTTTCGACGTCCGATTTAATGAAGACCCATTACGAGTTGCGGACCAGCTTGGACGTCCCATGGCGATCTTAAGACTCGGTTCGAAACAACCTCGCATGGACCGACAAACCGGTCGATTTATGTTTTCGTCGCCTCCGGCGCGAGCGATTGCTCCCAAACCACAGACGCAGGTTCCACATGAACGGTTGGAACGAGCCATTATCAGTACTCCCTCTATAGGACGATTGAGATAAGGTCGATGTCGAGCTCTACCATCCCTACAAATCGCTATTATCTGCCTGCCTGGTTTCTGATCCTCTGCGTGATGACCGCCTGCACGACTCCCAGAGAACAGCGTATCAATTCACAGTACATTGCTAATGGCAAAGCTGCTGGCCATCCGGCCCTTGTTAGCGTCGGTGACGGTCCCGCCCCCGACACACATGCAGTCCAACAAGCCGTTCAATTAGCAAGCCACACCACGCAACCTGCGAATATTGCCCTCGCTCAAAACACCGGCCCAGCAGCCATACCGCCTCAAGCTTACACCGGCCCCAACGCGGGACTGCCTTACCCTGCCCCATGGACTCCTCCGGGGATTCAACAGCCTTACCCGGAAGATGAGTACGTCTATCAGGGAGGCGATGCTTATCAACTCACCAATGTCGCTCAGGACTTCAGCATCGACAATCTGGATGAAGAAGATACCATTGCTCATTACCATACGTTAGACGGCGACATTCAAATCGAACGAACCAATCGAATCCCGATTTACGCACCTCGGTTTGCATCCGTACGTCGTGTCGATGGACTCTCTCAATATCGTCATCAAGACCACGCCTATGCGGTAGACAGCCCACTGGCTTTGGATGGAACGGTCAAGAGCGTCGGACAGGAACAGGTAAAACAGCAGGTTTCCACACAGCGTAATATTGGTACTCGGGCGAGTGCCGCTTATCAGGAAAACCAAAAAGTCCGGGATATGGCCCATCAACTGGCATCCAGTGAAGGGAGCCAGATGGTTAAGCCGCAGGTGGGTGACCTGCTAAACACGAAGGTCAACATTCAGAATTCTCAGGAAGCTAAATTGAGCATCCAAAAGCAAACGGCATTGGCACAAACGGACGAAGAAACCGTCAAAGAGGTCGCATATGACTTATTGCCTTACAAGATGCTCGGCAATAATAAGATTCAAACGAACTATCACTATGAGATCGCCGAAGGTAACAACCGACTGGATATTCAAAAGGTTGCTTCCAAGCAGGATGCCTTGCCCGGAGAACTACTCGAATTCACCATCACCTTTAAAAATACGGGTGATAAGGCGATCGGCAATGTTACGATTGTTGACCATCTGAGTCGACGCCTTGCCTATCTCGACGATAGTCAAAGCTGTACGGTAGATACCGAATTCTTCGTCAATCCTACAGGCAAAGACAGTGCGATTCTTCGCTGGGAGGTCGCTAAACCTCTGGAAGTCGGAGATTCTGCCGCGATCACCTTTAAGTGTCGCGTACGCTAAAGATCGCCTAGGGATTAGACTCTTCAGGTTCTCCAGGCAGGAAGTAAAATCTAGGTTTTTCCCAACCTAGGAATTCTGCTGCGTTCCTTGTAAACGGAAAAGCCTCGGCTGGAATCCGATTTACAATTGCCCGCTGCCGACTCGACGCAGCAGCAAGCATTTGATCTACCGTATAGAATCGACTCACATTCAATATCGGTAGAGAATCGATATCCGATTCAGCCAACTCACTTATCCCGATAGTCGTCACATCTTCGTATAGGCTGGTGTACAAAACCAGAGCCGCCTGTTGTCCAGCTCCTCCTAACATCACTTTTGCATCCTTAGCAATGGCCAAAGTTCGAAGAGCTTGTAACGCTCGCCGTACATCCCAGACCTGCATGCCACCGAGTGATTCCCCCAATAGATAAAACCTTCTTTGATTCTGAACCTGCTTACGTTCTGATTGATCCCATAACGTCCGGCCCACTCCACGCGGCGTGACGATCACTGTGATGCCATTGGACTTACGAACGTTTTGCCGGAACGCCTCAAAATCAGGCAATCCGTCCGGTGCATGACTTGGGAATACTTCTCCTTTCAGGACGTCTCGATCTCCAAAGGCATCCTGATAGAAAGCCAGAAACTCTATCCAGCCTTTCTGCCCGTGCACCTGTACAACTGCATGATTTGCCTTTTCCAAATCCTTTCTATGCACGAGATACATTCTTAAGTCAATCCCCTCCTGACTTGTAAAGTCATAAGAAGACATAACAAGGTCTTCAGCATATGCATCTGCCACCTTACGAACATTAAGATCAACCGGTTGGTTCGGCCACGCTCGAAAAGCTTTCTCGCGGAGAGTCTGAGTCACCTCAGCGGCATAAGCCTCCATCGCTTCAGCATTTGCGGGCACTTCGTGTTTTGATGCTGTCGGCACAAAAGAATGGCTTATCTGAGTATTCACCTCGTCTTCAGGCAACCCAGCATTGAAGACTTGTAGATCCTGAGGTTTGAAGAACTTCTCTGCTGGTTTGTAAATCAAGTCATCGTCACCCTTGAGATAGTGATTGAACCAACGAAACGCATGCACACGTAATTCCTGAGTGTCTTTATGAGGACCAGACGTAATATGCAGGGATACGTCATCCTCTGCATCTAGTAATCGGTATACCTCTCGCGTCTTTAGAAATGTCCGATAGACACCATCAAGCGGGAAGATCCTGTCGTTATCTGTATTGCTAATCAACAGCGGTCGCGGGGCCATTAGTGCTGCCACCATTGGGTAGTCCCACTGGTAGGTGTTCACCATAAACATGCAGTCACAATGGCCTTCGACCGTCCCATCAACGATATGGTTCCGCAGATCGGTTATCCCTGCCACTGGAACAGCAACTTTAATCCGCTCGTCTAACGCCGCAATCCACCAACTGTAAGCACCGCCTCCGCTACGCCCGGTTACTCCAAGTCGCTCGCCGTCTACTTCCTCACGACTCTGCAGGTAATCCAACGCCCGAATACAATTCCATGCCTCAACACCTGCCGGCGTGTAACCACGGTTGAGCCACCAAAAGTAACCATGCGAATAAGTACCGTGATGTATTCCCTCGATCTCGCCTAACTGCAGTGTGTCGATCGTAAGACACACATAGCCATTCCTGGCGAACCAACTGCCATGATGGTGATAATGAACTTTATTGCCATAGGAAACACCGTCTTGCTTGACTCGTCCATGCCCACAGACATACAAAATTGCCGGTAACTTTTCGTCACGCTGCTTGGGAACATAAAGGTTACCTGTCACGTAGAGTCCGGGACGAGACTGAAAGTGAACGTTCTCGACGGTGAACTCTTCATGGTCTGTTGTGCCGGTGACGGTTGCATTAAGGGGAGTACGAGTTGGCATCGGATCGAGTCCCAGCATTTCGTGCAATTGCTTCACGTATTGCGGTCGCTTCGCTAGCCAATCCTCCTTGGAGTTTATGCCTTCCAGAAATCGATCTTCCAAAGCGGCAGTCCGCAACTGAAAGTAATTGGCAAGCATTTGATCGCCACGAGTGGTGTCAATTTCGTCCGGCCCTTGTCCCTGCAGTGAGACGGGAAGAAGTAACAATAGGCACAGTAATCTGAATAACACGTATCAATCTTTCTTGAAAAGGAATACCAGTTCGATCGCAGGTTCATTATACCGTTTCATAATCCGAGTGCTCTTGAATCATCATCCACCTCCGTTCCGAAAGCGTCTCGCTCGGATTAGAATAAAAGCGAATGTAGACCATCTCCTCCAACGATAAGGCAACCATGAGCCCTATTTCCCAACGAAGCAAGCGTATCGACAGTAGCGGTATCCGCAAAGTATTTGACTTAGCCCGATCACTCAAAGATCCCGTCAACCTCTCGATCGGCCAACCTGACTTCGATGTTCCGGACGCCGTAAAGCAGGCTGGCATTCAAGCAATTCAGGATGGCTATAACGGCTATACCCCCACTCAGGGGCTGCCTGTGTTGCGAGAAAAGATGCAAGCGGCTGTCGATGCCGAATATGGTCACGACGACCGTCAAGTATTTGTTAGCAGCGGCACCAGTGGAGGACTCGTGCTGGCAATGCAGGCATTAGTAGACCCTGGCGATGAGGTCATTCTCTTTGATCCATTTTTTGTGATGTACGAGCCGTTGATTCAGTTAGTCGACGGCGTACCCGTCCTCATTGATACCTACCCTGATTTCAAAATTGACATCGGGAAGGTGGAAGCAGCCATCACTGATAAGACGAAGCTGATCATCCTCAATAGCCCGTCTAATCCAACAGGTTACGTTCCTTCTCAGGAAGAGGTCGATGCCTTAGGGAAGCTGTGTCTCGAGAAAGGCATTGTCCTGATTTCTGACGAAATTTATCGCCACTTTGATTACGACGGAGACTTCCACAGTCCGGCACACGTCAATCCAAACACAATCGTCATTGATGGTTTTTCCAAGAGCCACGCAATGACCGGCTGGAGACTGGGAATGGTACACGGCCCGGCAGAAATTATTTCCACTATGCTCAAGGTCCAGCAGTACAGCTTTGTCTGTGCACCTCAACCAGCTCAGTGGGCTGGCATGGAAGCAATGGATGTGGATATAGCACCCTATGTGGACACATATCGAACCAAACGGGATCGCATCGTGGATGCACTCAGTGGCAAATACGAAATCGTCAAACCTGGCGGAGCATTTTACGTCTTCCCAAAAGCTCCGTGGGGCACGGGGAGTGAATTCGTCGCCAAGGCGATTGAGAATAACCTACTCATTATTCCGGGGAATATCTTCAGCGAATCGGACACTCATTTTCGCATCTCCTATGCTGCCAGCGACGACATCATTGAACGCGGGATTGAGATCCTTCTGCAACTTGCTTAGTCGGTTCGCCAAAGCTAGCAAGTCCTAACAAGAGACTAGGTAGACTGATCGAGGTAGACTGGCCGAGACATGAAAAAAGCCCGCCAGTTCAATTGAATCTGACGGGCTTCGAAGGAATAAATAATAGAATTATGCGCTCTTCTTGGTCGACTGCTCTTCTCCGAACAAGTCTTTCTTGCCTTGCATGACCTCGAGGTCCAGCGTATAGCTACCTGAACCAGCTCGATCCGGCAATTCAAACATGATATCCAGCATGACTTCTTCGGTAATGGATCGTAGGCCTCGAGCTCCCGTACCTTTGTCGATAGCTCGCTGAGCAATCGCCTGGGCGGCATCGTCTGAGAACTTCAGCTGACAATCTTCCATTTCGAACAGACTTTCATACTGTCGAAGTAAAGCATTTTTAGGTTCAGTGAGAACACGAACCAGACCAGCTTCATCTAGCGGAGTCAACGAGGTCACTACTGGCAGACGACCGATCAGTTCAGGGATCAAGCCAAATTCCAATACATCATCAGATGTGACCTGAGTCATCAATTCAGCCATATCTGCTTCTTCTTTGTAGCCGACCTGCTGACCAAACCCCATGGTTTGATTTCCGAGCCGCTTGCGGACGATGTCATCAACACCAACAAATGTTCCACCACAGATAAAGAGAATATTAGACGTATCGATTTGGATATACTGTTGCTCGGGGTGCTTACGTCCACCTTGAGGTGGAACATTGCAAACGGTTCCTTCCAGCATTTTCAGCAGAGCCTGCTGAACACCTTCGCCAGACACATCACGAGTGATCGAAACGTTTTGCGAGGTCTTGCCGATTTTATCGAGTTCGTCGATATAGACAATTCCGCGTTGTGCGGCTTCCACATCAAAATCTGCCGAGTGTAGAAGTTTAAGAAGGAGGTTTTCAACATCTTCGCCCACGTAACCCGATTCGGTTAACGTTGTGGCATCGCCAATCGCAAAAGGCACGTTTAGAACACGAGCGAGTGTTCTTGCCAGCAGAGTTTTTCCTGAGCCGGTTGGACCAACCATCAGGATGTTCGACTTCTCGATTTCGACATCACTGTCGGCCCAACGATGATTCAGGCGTTTGTAATGGTTGTGTACAGCGACTGCCAATACCTTCTTAGCATTACCCTGCCCGATCACGTATTCATCCATACGTGCCACGATATCACGTGGCGTTGGGATATCCTGGAAGAGATTACTATCGCCATCTTTGCGACGTTGTTCTGTATCAATTATGGTTGAGCAAAGTTCAATACATTCGCCACAGATGTAGACATCGCCTGGCCCTTCGACCAAGGGACCTACATCTCGATAGCTCTTGCGGCAGAAGGAACAAAATGCGTTCTTCTTAGATTGGCTTCCGCCCTTTTTGTTTCCGTCGTCTTTTCCGATTGGCATGGCTTCTCCTTTGGGACTCCAAAACCGTCAGCTCTTTATTGGGTTCACTGAACCCTTTCAAGTTTTTTAACGGCTGCGGTTAGAGGGGGTATTCCCTGGGGTTCGCTCGCATTTGGCCATAAGCCGCCAATGTAGTTGATTCAAAATTAAGAATCTCACAGGCAATGCTTGGGGCTAAAAACAATTAGTTGGCGACATCCGTGCGATCAACTAGTGCGTCTTTTTCCTTGTTGCATCCCTGATCTCCCAGATCAGGCATTCGATAAGTGCGCCAAGTGAATACGCTGTAGTTGTTACAACCGGCCTAATTGACCGAATCAGCATCTTCCTTGGAATCATCCAGATCCGGTGATTCCTGATGCAGTTGTTCACCTAGCACAGTCTTAATATTTCGGAATTCGACCTCCGAAATGTCACCTTTGCTGCGAATTTCTCGAAAATTGTCGAGGTGATCATTGGCCTGGGGGATGTCTTCGTCGATGCGACCCCGAAAGTTTGTCAAACCGTACCACGAAAGGAGTATCAAGATTATTAGAATCGCTACACTCAGTACAATTCGCGTTGCTGGAGTTGCTAGTAATTCCGACACGTAACGCTCCTTGTTTCACTTAACCTCTGGCTTCGGCCACGACTTGTTTGAATTGTCGTGCGAGTTCTTCGATCCGAGCGAAATCGCCTGCTTCTACCGCACTCTTTTCAACCAATGAGCCTCCTACTCCCAACGCGACTGAACCCGCTTGGATGAAAGCAGCAGCCGTGTCCAGATTAACACCCCCGGTGGGCATAAATCGGCATTGAGGTAAAGGTCCTCGTAGACCTTTGATATGAGCGGGACCTCCGATATCAGCAGGAAAGACCTTGAGGATGTCCGCCCCTGCTTCCCAGGCAGTCACCGCTTCGGTGGGAGTAAAGATCCCCGGAGTCACGACCTTGTCATAACGTCGACATAGCTTAATGACTTCCACATCAGTTGACGGAGACACAATAAATTCGGCACCTGCCAGAATCGCTGCTCGAGCCGTTTCTGTATCCAATACGGTTCCCGCCCCCAGAAGGATCTTGTCACCGATTCGACGGTTCACTTCCTGAATCACCTGCACAGCATTCGGGACGGTAAACGTCACTTCCATTACATCCACGCCACCGGCGACTAACGCTTCGGCCACGTCTGCCAATAACTCCCCAGAGTCAGCGCGAATCACAGCCACAATGCCGCTTTCCATCATTCTTGATACGTTTTCGTGAGCACTCATTTGGTTTATTTCTATTCTCTGAGGTTAGGAAGACTGGAGACGAATTTCTATCTAAAACGGGCATGAGACAGAATTCCATACCCAAACCTCTAATATATCAGTCTCTGTTTCCTTACAAATAGCCTGCAACACAATTATTTGCAGTCTCAACCATACAAATACCGATAAAGATAATGGGATATTGTGCAAGCAATAACATCCTCAAAACCCAAGGAATAATCTGTCGGAATTCTGAAACAGTGAGCGGGAATTTTCAGCGTCTGATCTTCGGTCTGTTTGTGATATTACTCACGACACGAACCGGTTTTGCGCAAATGCCGAGACTATATACAACCGCTAGTCGCCACATCACCCTACCATACTCCGTTGCCAACAAGGGCAGCACTTCCAATGTGACTCTATTGGTATCCATGAATCGAGGGAAGACCTGGAAGCAACATGCCCAACAAGGAGCTGATGAAAAAGCTTTTCGTTTCAAAGCTCATCGGGATGGCGAATTTTGGTTTTGCACTCGCACTAACCTTCAAAAGCATGTCGTCCCGTTAGACCTAAAACCTGAACTACGTATTTACATCGATACCAAACCACCTCAAATCCAGCTCCGCACTGAACGCGGGGCTAATTCTGAAGTCCTACTGAACTGTCAAATCGCTGATCCGACCATTTCGGCCAACAACGTTCAGGTTCAATTGAAAGCGTCGCCGCAGTCGGATTGGGAAACCTTTCCTTTAGAAGAAAAGCCCGATTTCGTGAGGCCAGGTATTCTGCAATTGCAGGGGCGTTGGTTACCCGTCATAGATACACGCGTGGTACAAATCCGAGTTCAGGCAGAAGATGCGGCAAAAAATCAACACACCGAGCAACAACAGGTCTTTCTGCCACCGCTCAACTTACGCCGAACTGAAAACTATAAACCGATTCAGAACCCTTACACCGGCCCAGTGCCTCACGAAGGTGCTATTCGCTGGCCAGCGGACACAGGTCCAGACCTCCAAACATCTGAAGACATCCATTCCGTGGCAACTCCGGCAGAATCGACCGCGACTGAGACGGCCGCTAATGTGAGCACCACTCGTTTGCCGGCCAATGTCAAAGTCCATCAGCTAAACCAATCTCAATTCAACTTAGAGTACAATCTCGACGACTTCGGCGCAACGATTTCAGAAGTTCAACTCTGGGCCACAGCGGACGGCGGCAAAACATGGGAACAGTGGGGCGTGGACTTTGATAAGCAAAGTCCATTTGAAGTCGAAATTGAACGGGCAGGGACCTACGGTTTTAAGACTATCGTCACATCAACAGATCCTTCGTCTAATACGCCTCCTTTACCCAATTCCGCCGCCGATATCTGGATTAAGTTAGATACCACGATGCCCAATCTGCAACCTGGCATCGCTTCTCACTCCATTGAGGCTGGAATTCCTGAAGTCCTAATTCGCTGGACTGCCACAGATGATAATTTCGGTCAACGCCCCATCAGGCTTCACTACCAGACTGCAAAGGATGCAACGTGGCACGAGATCTCACTCGCCGTTCCAAACACTGGCATCTACCGTTGGAACCTCGCTCCCAACAGCTCCGTCGATTGGAAGGTGAAAATCGAAGCAATTGATCAGGCTGGTAATGTGGCGAAGACGATTGTCTCTCTACCCAACTAATCGAATCGACATCGTTGGAACAGCGAAAGATCAAAAGCAGGCGATTCTTCAGAAGCCATGTCTGCCAGTACTTCTCCCAAAGCAGCTGTGAACTTAAACCCGTGTCCGGACAAGCCCGCCGCGTAAACGATGCGACCGTCCGCCTGGCTTCGATCAATAACAAAATGGCTATCCGGCGTCATGGAATACATACAAACAGTGTGATCGGTTGGCTGATTAGATACGCCAGGCAGGTGAACGGAGAGAAACTTTCGCACATCTTCCCGTTCTGTCTCGTCCAGAGTCCGATCAACCTGTAAAGGATCCGATACGACTTCTCCACCTGAGTGTCTGGCCACTTTCAATCCACGACAGTCGCTGGACGGGAATCCATAGTAATGCCCCGCTTCTGTTTCAAACAAAAAACTTGGACACCCACTCTTTCGAGAATACAAGGCGTCGTCCGCCTGAAACCAGTGCAGCGGCTTCCTGAGCACCGTGATTAAATCAGCCAGCTCAGGAATGAGATCTCGTGCCCAGGCCCCAACTCCCAGAACGACCTTATCGGCAGTAAACTCTGCCTTGTTGGTCTTCACGCGAACAACGTTTGATTCTGATTTCACCTCCAGAATAGTCTGGTCACAAAACGTCTCGGCACCTGCCCACTGAGCGAGTTCAACGTGAGCGGACACACACTGTTCGACTAAGAGAAATCCGGCACGCTGTTCGTAGACAATGGAGTCGTGTTCAGAGAATCCAAACTGAGGCCAGCGATCCCGTGCTTGCGAGACTGAGAGGTGTTCGACATCGAGATTATGTTGAGCGGCACTGGCCAGCACACCTGACACGAGCTCACCATCTTTCGGACCGCATTCAATGATGCCGGTTTCGTAATAAACATCCCGGCCGTGTTCGATTCCCAGTTGTTCCCATAATTCAAACGCTCGCTGAACCAGAGGAACGTAAGCTGGATGTTCAAAATAGGATTGGCGAATAAGCCGAGTGTGACCATGAGAACTACCGCGATCGTGAGCGATCGGAAATCGATCGATCCCTGCAACCTGATATCCACGACTAGCCAGATGATAAAGCGTGGCGCTACCAACGCCGCCTAGCCCAAGGACCAAAAAATCGAAGTGTTGAACTGCCATTATTCAGTTCCCGTTAACGACCACCAGATGAATTGTCTGGTTTAAATCCTCGGTCTAGATATATCAGTAGCTTTTCCATCGGGATGGTCGATTTGGAAAATCGATTTTTAAGATCCAGGTCCGCCTCAAGCAGCCACTGCATAAAAAAATTAATACGCTCGCTGGTGAGTTGTTTAAGCTGGGGCAGAATCTCTTTCTTCTTGAAGTGCCCAGCCCGTTCGCCGAATTCGTCGAGGATACACTGTTCAGCAGCTTGCCTACCACCGACTCCCTGCCGACGATACTTTTGCATGTTCCGAGTCATCCGCACAAACCTTCGATAGGCATACGACATACCGCCAAAGATCTGTTGAAGCGCGTCGCCATCTCGCAACAGATTATCTAATCGCTGCAGGGCTTTGCTCGAACTACCACCTAATGCCTCGTCGACCACTTCAAAAGTATTCTTTTGCTCCCAACCGCCTACAAACTCCGTAATTTGTTCGGGAGAAACAGTCGCTCCTTGATCGACGAGGAGTTCCAGTTTCAACAGGTTCATTTCAACGATGCCAGCGTTGTCGTGAGACAATTCCATCAGTCGAATGGAAGCTTCTTTATTGAGCTTTAGGTTGTGGGCTTTTTGAGCCCACACGGCGACCCACTTTACAGCCTTCTCTCGAATGGGTTTGTCTTCCTTCTTCCAGGAAGATGCATTCGGGATTCGACAGTCGAAAACACGGTTTTCTTTATTGAGCGTTTTGGCCAGACCTAAGTTGCCCAAAGCTGACTCCGAAATCAAAACCATCACTCCTGGGTGATATTCCGCTGCAGCATATCTTTCAAGGCGTTCCTTATTTGCCGAAAGAAAAGACTCCTTATTATTTACTCGCTTGTTTACCGCTGGTACTACAGCAACCTGCATGCCATCACCTCCAAACAGCGAGGCAGTACTGACTTCGTCAATCACTTCAGCCCATTCGGCCGAGTCACTGAACCAGCGAACGTTATCCGAGCCTTCCGGGGAGGCTTTTGCGAGAATGGTATCGATCGCCTGCTGTTGCAGGAAGTAGTCCGTACCGATGAGTATAAAGAGGCCACTGGACGGGACTTGTTCCGGGTTAAAAAGCAGGTCGAACAGGTGCGAGGCAGGCATTGGTAATTCATCCATGAACGGTGGCTGTCAGTAGCGGCGAGTGTCCGGCTACCTTGACAGGCTCCACTATCAATATAAGTATAGAAATATCTCGCCCGTAGATGTCTGTATTAGTACAGAGACACGTTGATTTTTCAGGATTTCTAATTCTTTAAGCAGCGTTTGCTGCAATCTCAGCAATCCTCGGGTATGTGATGACTTGCCCCCT
>NZVD01000082.1 GCA_002701385.1 Rhodopirellula sp.
TGTGGATACTGGCGGGATCGGTATCAATGATGTCGATGATCTGAGCGATGAAATCGAGGATCAGATTCAGCTGGCGATGGATGCTGCAGATGTCATTCTCTTCGTTGTGGATACTCGAGAAGGTTTACTACCGCTAGACCAGGAAGTGGCTCAGCGACTGCGTTATATCGATAAGCCGATTGTTTGTGTGGCAAACAAGACCGATGAATCGGGCATGGATCCCGATGCTGATGAGTTCTATCGTTTGGGCCGGGGTAAGCTGATTCGCGTTAGTGCCATGCAGAATCGAAACAAAGAGCTGTTACTCGATATGATCGCTGAACGAGTCCCTCATTTGTCCGAAGAGGAACTCATGGATGAGGATATCGAACCTGGTGAAATGAAGATTGCGTTGGTGGGCCGACGTAATGTTGGTAAGAGCACGTTCATCAACACGTTGACTGAAGCGGAACGAATGATCGTCAGTGAAGTGGCCGGGACTACTAGAGACAGCGTCGATGTTCGTTTCGAGCTTGATGGTAAATCCTTCGTTGCTATCGACACTCCGGGTTTAAGAAAACGTAAGAGTGTCCGAACAGATATCGAGTTCTATAGTACACATCGTGCTCAACGAAGTATCCGCCGAGCTGATATCGTCTTGATGTTCTTTGATGCCTCACAACGTGTTAGCCAAGTAGATAAGCAGCTAGTGAAGTACATTGAGGACAACTACAAACCCTGTGTCTTTGTTGTCAATAAATGGGATTTGATGGTCGAGCATATGCCGACCGAGCGCTGGGCCAACTATCTTCGTGACACATTCCAAACCATGTGGCACGTACCGATAGCATTTATTACCGGTCAAACCGGTAAAAATATGAAGGCCTTACTGAACCATGCTCAAATGCTGTATAAGCAGACTCAAATGCGAGTCGGGACCGGGGAATTGAATCGTTTGGTCAGAGATGCCATGCGACGCCACGCTCCGCCAGTCTTTAAGAATCGTAGACCCAAAGTGTATTACTGTAGTCAGGTCAGCACGCAGCCTCCAACGATCGTGATGAAGGTCAATAACCCCAAGGCTTTTGCTCCGGACTATCGTAGATATCTACTTGGAGTCTTACGTGATCAACTCGATTTCGGAGAAGTCCCGATTAAACTGTATCTGCAAAAACGTGAAAGTTCAGATGGACGAGATGAGATTGGTCCTGTTGGTTAAACAGACTACTGCCTGTTGAAAATCACGCCGGACTGTCATCTCACAGACTCTCAGGGGGAATCCCTATGAATGGCGATGATGATTCACCGATGCCGATTGCAAATCGTAATCGGTTGACTGCGGTCATTCAATTACTTCGCCCTCATCAATGGGTGAAAAACCTGTTAGTGTTTCTCGCACCAATCTTAGGTCAACAAATCACCGCGGAGGGGATTGCTTTGACGGGGCTATGGGCTTTTTTAAGTCTCAGCTTTGTCGCGTCTGCAGTCTATGTGCTGAACGATTTGATGGATGTTCAGGCAGACCGATTACACCTTACGAAATGTCGGCGTCCTTTGGCCAGTGGCGAAGTTTCCCTGAAACTGGCTCCTGTGATTTTTATCACGATGCTTGTGATGGGATTTGCCTTGGCTTACTGGTTTGTGGGCTCCGTCGAGTATTGCTATGCCCTGGGTAGCTACTTTGCGGTTACCTCGCTGTATACGTTTTGGATGAAACGAATCGTGATGGTGGATGCACTGGTGCTGGGAGGTTTGTTCACACTCAGAATTGTAATGGGCTCGGTTGCTACCGGCGTAGCTTCCACGGTGTGGTTGCTGGCCTTTTCCATGTTCATTTTCACCAGTATTGCTTTTGGAAAACGGTTTAGTGAACTGTTCAAGTTTCAGGATGTGCCGGCCGATGATCCACGCCTGGCAAGCCTACGACGGCGAGGCTATGAACCAACCGACCTCCTGTTAGTTGAAATTATTGGCATCGTGACCGGTATGATTGCCGTACTCGTAATGGCACTTTATATGAATGAAGCCAAGGCCGAGTTATACATTTATCCGCAGGCATTATGGGGTGTGGTGCTGGCCGTTCTGTATTGGGTATGCAATTTCTGGATGATGGCCCATCGAGGCAAAGTTTCTGAAGACGCGGTGAAATACATCGTGCTTGATCGATCTAGCTGGGTTAGTGCTGCTCTGGTTATCACTAGTATGGTAATCGCGATCTGGCCATTTTCGTCGTGAGGTGATTTCTGATATGAATGACTCTTCCGCTGCTTCTCCTGATGATCCGCCCGAAATCTCTAGTGCAAACGCGGTCAATTCGACCCTGTCCGGATGGGGAAATTATCCCAAGGTTAACTGCACTGTACACTTCCAACGTCAGGTCGATGCTCTCCGGAACCTACTGGTGGAAGGCGATGTGATGAGTTCGATTCCCAGAGGGTTGGGACGCAGTTATGGCGATTCCTCTGTCAATCAGGACGGAGTGCTTGTTCAGACACCTCGCAATCGCCTGCTGGCTCTTGATGAAAAAACCGGTTGCCTGACGTGTGAAGCTGGAGTGAGTCTGGAAGAAGTAATTCAATGTGTCTTACCCAAAGGCTGGTTCTTACCGACGACACCAGGAACCAAATTCGTGACGATAGGCGGCGCGATTGCAGCCGATGTACACGGGAAAAATCACCATCGCGACGGAACGTGGGGACAGCATGTGAAACGCCTAAGCCTGATGGTCGCCGATGGTACGATTATGGAATGTTCGGCTCATCAGAACAGCGATGTCTTTTGGGCAACGGTCGGAGGCATGGGGCTGACGGGGATTGTTTTAGAAGCTACGATCCAGTTAATGCGAGTTCCGTCGGCATACGTCGAGGTTACTCAGCGTCGAGCATCAAATATGTTTGAAGCCTTCGATCTGTTCTTGGAAACGGATGAACAATACAAGTACAGCGTCGCCTGGATTGATTGCTTGAGCAGCAGGAACAAACTGGGACGGTCTGTTCTGCTGTCAGGGAATGATGCCGAAGTAACGTCATTGAAACCCAAGCAGGCAAAGTCTCCGTGGAAGCTTCCAGCTAAAAGAGCCAAAAGTGTGCCGTTTGAGTTTCCAGGGTTGGCCATGAATCAGTTGGCCATCCGTGCCTTTAATGGACTGTATTACCGTAAGCATGGCAATCGCCAGATGCTGATGGATTTTGATTCCTATTTTTACCCTCTCGATTCCATAAATCACTGGAATCGAATTTATGGGAAACGTGGCTTTGTTCAGTATCAAGCATTATTTCCCAGAGATTGTTCGCGGGAAGCAATGGTCAAGCTGCTGCAAATAATTTCAAAATCAGGCCAGGCCTCCTTTTTAGCTGTCCTGAAAAGTAGCGGCCCGGCTAATCCAGGCATGCTGTCCTACTTGTTCGACGGACATACTTTGGCATTGGACTTTCCATTTCGCGGCGAAAAGACTATTCGCCTTTGTCATCAACTCGATCAGATTATGCTGGAGTTTGGCGGCCGAGTGTACCTCGCCAAGGATGCGTTAATTGGTGCCGATACGTTTGCAGCGATGTATCCCCGTCTTGATGAATTTAAACAATTAAAACACCGTCTTGACCCGTTGACGAAATTTCGTTCCTGTCAGTCTGATCGAGTTGGAATAACGGAGCCACGGTAATCTGATCCACGGTAGTAGAAACAAGCATGGCTAAACAACAAACCCATACCGAGCGGCAACATCAGCGAGCTCAAAAGAAGAAGCGTACCCAACGGGACCACCCCAAAGATTCGTCGGTCAAGTTAACGGACATTCCATTACTCAATCTGCGTATTGGAATTTCAGTCGTGCTGACCCTAATGTCGATCGCTTTGGCGTTGAAATGCTTTGAATTCCCAGTCCCTGGATCGGGGAAGGAAACGACGATCAATATTGCGTCGGTAGGAATTGACGATGCTAATATTTTCATGACCTACGCCCAGAATATAGCAGAAGGGCATGGAGCCGTTTACTATCCCGGAGGTCCGCGTGTCGAAGGATTTTCGTCTCCGCTTTATCTGTTACTCTGTACCGCGGGGATGTACTTTACCGATGGTATTGAATTTTACCTGCTCCTGTTAAACGCAGTACTGCTATTAGCCGTCATTGTTACGCTTCAAGTATTCATTCACGGGCTAGGGAAAGAATCGATTGACGGGAAGGAAACTTCAGTCTCCCGACGCGAAATGCTAATCGTAAACTGGGCTGCCAGTGCCTTGTTGTGGGCTTGGATTGTTGTCAGTCCGCCATTCATTATTTGGGTATCTGCAACCATGATGGACGTCGGACTTTGGACATTCGTCTTTGTCTCCGGAAGTGTCGCTGCAGTCAAACTGGCATTGGAACCTGAAGTGCCAAGCCGGCGATTGGGGCTGTGGATAGTTTTACTGCAGTTAACCAGACCGGAATCATTCTACTTATGTCTTGTGTGGATTTCAGTCATTGTGGTCGCCAGGGTGAAGCAGGGACATGGGTTTACCAAAGCGGTGGCCGGTTCCAAACGCTTGATTAGCACGTACTTGATAGCAGTAGCCGTGATTGTTACCGGAAGGTACCTATATTTTGGATATCCACTTCCTAATACATACTACGCCAAAGTTTCTCCGGACTTGCTTTACAACCTAAAGCTTGGATTCGGGTATGCCTGGGGATTTATACAGGCTCAACCTTGGGTAGCTGTTGCCCTGTTATTGAATGTTGTGATACTGATCAAAACACTTGATAAAACCTGGGAGGCATGCACGACAGGAGAGTCAGATGCGAATTCATCGAATCATCCTTCCCAGCAACAGCAGGCATTTAGTTTAATAGCACTCATTTCCTTGCTAGCCGTACTGACACCGGTACTGACAGGCGGAGATCACTTCAATTACTCGCGATTTTTCCAGCCTTATTGGCCGCTACTCGTTCTGGCTGGGATCTATTTTTTCCGACAGTACTTCTTGATCGAATCACTGCCTACGATGCGAAAACCCGTGCGGGTGGGGATGACAACGATAGCTCTGGCAGGGACGATGCTATTGGCACAGCAACCTCCTTGGAATGTGCTTATCAATTCTCCCGGAGCTCGGCCAACGCTAGCCAATGAATTTCAACTGGCCCTCGGGGGGAGACAGCTAGGGGACATGCTTAATCGTTGGCAGGATGAAATGCGAGTTGGCTCGGACGAGACGTCTCCTTATGCAAGTCTGGGAACACTAACTACCGGCGGAATTGGATTTACCTATGATGGGCCTGTGTTGGATATGTTGGGGCTAAACAATCTGGAAATGGCACACAGTGCAGGGGATCGGAAGGGGAATAAGAACCATGCGGCTTTTGATAAAGACGTGTTTTTTACTTTGTCGCCAACCCTGTTTGCTCCGCGACGACAGCCGAAAGCATTGACGAACAAAGCCAACGTCTTCCCATTTCGAAGCGATGGAGTCGATAGCTTTTGGCAAAGCACCTTAGACGGATTACAGGACGACCAGCGATTTAACGAGCAGTACTTAGCAATCGAAATTGTCGAATTGACTGATTCGGGTGAGCAACTGGGCCGGTGTACCGTATGGGTCAGGCAATCCTATCTGAAGGAACTTAACGGTCATACGACCGATCATTTTTCATATACCGTACTGAATTAAATGAGCTAACCGTCGCCCGACGGATTACCCAAATGACTAGACTTGTTTTTGCGGAGGAACGCCTAGGCTCTTTCCTCCATCAATGGCAATGTCGGTACCGGTGACAAATTTGGCAGCATCTCCTGCGAGATACAAAACAGCCGCTGCGACTTCATCCACGTCGATCATACGGCCTTCCGCTTTCGCCATCGGGCTGGCTGCCAGCGTAGCCTGATAAGCAGTATCGTAATCACCGGTTGATTCAAGATCACGATTCATCATCCGAGTGTTCTCCACCGGCCCTGGGCAAACCGTGTTGACTCGTATACGATCCTTGGAATGACAGAGCGCGAGGCTTTTAGTAAATGCCACCAATGCACCTTTACTCGTGC
The DNA here is from genome assembly GCA_002701385.1 of Rhodopirellula sp. Classification (GTDB taxonomy): domain Bacteria; phylum Planctomycetota; class Planctomycetia; order Pirellulales; family Pirellulaceae; genus UBA721. Next base: position 5,997 of record NZVD01000082.1, read on the forward strand.
TGTAAACCGGATCGTGTGCCCGGGGAAGTATCCCTGCATTGCTAGCCAGATTGATGATAGAACCACCGGACGGTTGCATATATGGGATCGCGTGCTTGCAACAGAGAAAGGCTCCCTTCAGATTGATTCCCATCACATGATCCCACTCACATTCAGAGACATCCGGGATTTGTTTGATTAAGCCCACGCCGGCGTTGTTAACCAAAATATCCAGATTGCCTGAGGGGGAAACAGCTTGTTCCACAAGTCCCACTACATCGGACTCATCGGTGACATCACAGGGACGTTGGAAAATACCGAGTTCAGCGAATAACTCATCATTTTCATCATTCGGTTCAATATCGCCACAGTAGACATCGGCTCCAGCCTTCGCCATAGCAATAGCAACAGCTCGGCCAATTCCATACGAGGCCCCTGTTACGATGGCAACCTTTCCGTCAAGCATCTTATCTGTCATGGTTTTGGTTCTTTCTGTTTCAGCGGTGTTTTTTATTGATCCATTAATCTCGAATGCCGAGAGCTAGTTTTCTCGCTCACGAGTTGTCTTCGGAATAGCGTTCTTTCACGAGTGAAAGCTCTATTGTCCTCCTCCTTCGGGAATTGGCCAATTCCATCCACAGGTATACCCACCATCCACATAAATCGTCTGGCCAGTGAGGAAAGCTGAGGCTTTCGAGGCTAGAAATAAAGCCGTTCCCACCATGTCTTCCGGTGTCCCCAGTCGTTTCTGAGGTGTATTAGTTAATCCCCACTCCTGCATTTGTTCCAGTGACCAGAGCTTCTGTGTGAGGTCAGTAAGGATAAATCCGGGAGCCAGTCCGTTGACGCGTACGCCGTGTTCGCCCCATTCCAAAGCGTGACCTTTGGTCATGTGTCCCATCGCCGACTTGCTCATTGCATAAGGCAGCACGTTCTTTAAGGGACGCAGAGTATTCAGAGACTCGATGTTTATGATGGCCCCCCCTTTTTGATCGATCATGACCTTTCCAACCGAACAAGACATTTGAAAGGCGCCTTTGAGATTAATGTTCATTACGAAGTCGTAATCGTCTTCGGTAATCTCCAGGCTGGGTTTGCGACGATTGACGCCCGCGACGTTGACAAGGGTATCGATGCGTCCGTACTTTTCCATGACGGTGTCCACTAGCGACTTAATCGCATCGGCATCCGCGACGTCACAAATTACGGGTAACACTTCATAGGTTGCTCCTGCTTCGGATAGAGAGGCCGCGGTTGCTTGCAGAGTTTCGGCATCTCTGCCTGTGATGATCGTGTGAGCTCCGCGAACAGCAAATCCTTCTGCGATTGCCTTTCCGATTCCGCGACTGCCGCCTGAAATAATGACAATCTGATCCGCCACGCTAAAAAGTGGGTCAGTCATGTGGGTACCCCGTATTGATTACTCGAATTCAAAAACAACGATGACAAAAAGATGCCCGAGCAAGACGAATCTGGCTCGGGCATCAGATGATCGCTTCTGATTCTAAGATAGCCTATTTTTGAAACAGTTGTGGTGTTCCGGTACTTGAGGCTGGTGCAGACGCTCCGGCAGGAATGATGGGCTGTAGGAAATTGATGACATCCGCTCGCTGACGGATGTCATCAAATGTGACATTCATTGCACTGTGGACTTTGCGTTCAGAAAGATAGTCGATTAATTCCTCTTTAACATCTTCGATTGATTCCACTACAGGAACGGTATGGCCTGTGCAACGCATAATAATGTATTTACCGCCCACGGCTACGATCCCGGACAATTCCCCTTTCTTTAAGCGGAATGCCTCTTCTTCTACGACAGGCTGCCCACCGTTTTTGCGAATGGGAGGCACCTTTCCTTGATTGGCTCGCGATACAGGTTCAATGGAATACTGTTCAGCCAGTTGACCAAAAAAGTAATCCGTTGAATTGTTGTTTGCCAGATCCCAAACCATATTTGCCTGTCGTTGAGTATTCAGGACGATAGCCATGACTTCGACACGTTTTCCATAGTTGGATTCAAATCCTTTTTGCAGGTCGTCCTCGGTAATCTGTACCTGATCGCTGACAAGTTGCTTCAGTGCTACCGTTGGCCATACGGCATCTTTCACATAGATGTCGACAGTGACATTGTCCTTTGAAGTAATGGCTTCGAGCCAGGTTTGTACGTCTGGGTTGCCCTGATCGTCGATGTATCCCCGGGAATCTGCAGCTCGCTTGATTTCCGAAAGGATGTCTTCCTGAGAGACCTCTTTGTTTTGGTTTGTCAAAGCCTGCGTTAAGAGCATCCGATTGATCTCTCCCTGAAGAACGTCGATTCCGTAACGGGTGATACATTCTTCAGCAAGTTCACGAACAGTGATTTGTTGTCCATTGAGAATAGCGACAACGCCAGGGTGGGATTCTTTCAGTGATGCATCCTTGTAGACAGACTGAATTTTTGCCTCTGCCTGGAGACGTTGGAAAATGCTGCCGGCAGCCGACTCTAGATTGCGTTCACGAATTTGATCCCGTAAACGAGCTTCCGCGTCGGCCTTAAACTGAGGAGCAATATAAGTGGACGGAATACGTTTTTCACACTTCATCAGGATGTACTGATTGGCGATTTTTACGAGCTGTGAGATATCGCCTTCTTTCAGGCTAAAGGCCTCTGCTTCGAGACTTGCATCGCCAACGTGCTTCCCAATTGGTGGGATGAGTCCACGCGCACTGGCACTGGCCTGATCTTCGGAGTGTTCTTTGGCTAAGGCCCCAAATTCGTCCGGGTTGGCCAGAGCCTGTTTTCTGAGTTCAGTGATCGTGGCCAGGTTAGAGTGGGCGATCAAACGCACCTTTACCTTGGGGCCAAATTCAGATTCAAAGGCTTTGGCAAGCTGTTCCGGCGTGACCTCGATTTCCTGTGATGCCAATTGTCGAAGTGCCAGATTAATCCACATATGTTCATTGCGATATTGATCCGGCGCGATATTGCGTTCCTGCTGTAGCATCGTTAGCCAGCGGTCCACGGACATTCCGAACTTCTTAGCCATCCGTTCGATTTCTTTGTCAAGCAGCTCTTCGCTAATTACGATCTGATGTTTTTCACAGGCCTGTTTGATGAGTCTCTTATTGAGATAACCCTCGAGTGTTTCTTTGCCATATCGATCCAGACAAGCTTGAGCCAGCTGATTACGAGTGATGTTCTCACCGTTAACCTGAGCAACCACTTTGAGAGGTTTTGTGCCAGGGGATTTACTGGACGTAGAAGCAGGAGCAGTCGCATTTGCTGTGGTGGCGCGATTGGCAGTTGTCGCTGGTTTTGGTTGAGTTTGCCGCGCCGTTGTATTGGCTGAAGGATTCGTCGACTGCGTGATGCGCGATTGCGTTTGCGGAGCTCGGAACTGTGCCGGCTTTTGCTGAGCTTCGACGTTTTCCGGCGAGACCCAATAAAGACGGGCTACATAGGCAACTCCCAATAGAGCAACGCCTGTGATTCCCACAATGAAACGTCGAAAAGCGCGACGTGATTCAGCAATGTCCAGTACTTCTTTGCTACCGTGTGCTTGGCTTTCCTTGCCACTCATCGGATGCTCCTTAACCAATCAATTCCTTTTGATCGTCAAGGGAACTACGTTGTCCCCCTCCAGCCTTGTGGGTTTGTCAATCTGAGTACAGACGTTGTGCGCAAAGGACCCACAAGGTGGGAAGAGTATAGAGTTTTTTAGAAAAACAGGTCAAGACAGTTTTAAGCCAAACCACGGACAATTTCATGGTTGGCGGACCGTCGTTTGACTCTGGGAATTCAGGGAGTTAGGACAATTTTCCCGGCAATCGAACCCTGCATACCCAACGTGTTATCTTCCTGTAACTGATGTGCATTAGCCGCTTCAGAAAGCGGTAGCACCTGGCTGATCTGGGCTTTCAAAGCACCGGACGAAAGCCAATGATTGATGTCTTCTGAACATGCACGTAACTCATCGGCCGATGCCTTGAACATGACAAAGCCAAAGAGTTGCAGGCACTTCACATAAAATGGCCCTACTGGAAAGTCTGGCCGGGCATCACGTCCAGCCATGATGACAATGCGGCCACGTTCTTTCATGACCGAAACAATGTCCTCAAGATTCGGTTCACGTAGTGTTTCCCAAAAAACGTCAACTCCCTCGGGGGCTGCCGCCAGGATCGCTTCTAGCTCGTTTTCTGTTTTGTAATTGATGACAACGTCGGCCCCGAGTTGCCGGCAACGCTCGGCCTTTTCCTCTGAACCAGCTGTGGCAATGACACGAGCTCCTGCCGCCTTGGCCATCTGTAACACCATAGCCCCCACACCTCCAGTTCCGCCATGAACAAAGATCGTTTCTCCAGCCTGAATCCGAGCGTCTCGGAAAAGACCTAAATGAGCAGTTACGCCCACAAGTGAACATGCGGCCGCATCATTGTCAGACACGTCGTCCGGGGTCCCGTATAACCACTCCTGATCAACACTACAATACTCAGCAAATGTGCCCTGACGGCCTAACAGTCCCTGGTTGGTCCCCCACACTCGGTCTCCTACCTGGAATCGAGTTACCTCATCACCGATCGCTTCCACTGTCCCAGCCAAATCGCATCCTACTACAAACGGATTGGGGAGTTCCCAGTAATTGGCCCCGTTACGGATATACGTATCAACCGGATTCAAAGATACTGCTCCCACTTTCACTAAAACCTGACTTCCTGTCACAGAAGGTTTGTCAATTTCTCCGTACTGAATATTTTGAGCCGGACCACATTCGGTAATAAAAGCGGCTTTCATCGTCATCTTGTTTTCTCGCTGTTGGTGTCCAAAGTAGTGAAAGAAAAACTATTGTAGCATTTAGCCATTAAACCATTTAACCATTTAACCATTTAGACAGTTCGACCCGCCTTCGTCTTTCGGACTTCAGCGGGTAAACTCTTACCGAATGGCCGAAGTTGGTTTGGGGCTGTGGATTTAGAGAAACCACAATTCCATGTACAATTGTAAAAAGTTTCCAGATCTATACTTTCCAATAGCTAATTGGTTCCATGCTCGATATTCAATTACTTCTCGATGCCGTTAAGCTCGCTGTGGAAGCAGGGAAACTCTCTTCCAATGCGTTTGAAAACCTTAAAAACTGGATTGAGCAACCAAAGTATGCGAAGTTTTTACCTGAAATTGTCAAACATATCCAAGAAGAACAATGGCAGGAATTGGACGACGCTTTTTGGAAAGTACTTGAGTTTGGTACCGGTGGACGACGTGGAAGGATGTATCCTTTCGGGTCAAATACAATTAATGAACGCACGATCGGTGAGAGTGCTCAGGGACTTGCAAACTATATAAATTCACAAGTCCCGGGAGAATCTCGAAGTTGTGCCATAGCCTACGATACGCGTCATCTTTCACGGGAATTTGCCGAACTGTGTGCAGGGGTCATGGTCGCCAATGGATTTCAAGTTTATTTCCTGGATGGGTACCGAGCCACACCGCAGCTCTCATTCCTAGTGAGACAAAAACAGTGTAGCTGTGGCATCATGGTCACCGCTAGCCACAACCCTCCGTCAGACAATGCTGTCAAAGTGTACTGGTCGTCAGGGGGGCAAATTCTTCCTCCCCACGATGCTGCGATTATCAAGGAGGTGATGGAAAATGTTGACGAAATTGAAGTTGCCGAATTCGCTACTGCAGTAGAAGCTGGGAAGATTAGCATTTGTACTGAGGAGATCGACCAGCAATTTGAACGTACAGTTGCGGCATTAAGTCAAAACGGGCCGCGTGATTTGAATCTTATCTATTCCCCACTACATGGAGTTGGGGGATTAGTGATTCCTCGGGTTTTAGCTGCCGCTGGTTTTGAAGGAGTAGAGACCTTTCCAGAGCACGCTCAGCCGGATCCAGATTTTTCCAATGTGCCGGGGCATGTATCCAATCCAGAAAACCTGGAAGTTTATGAACCAATTATTGATTACGCTCGTCAACAATCGGCTGATGTGATCATTGTAACGGACCCGGATGCAGATCGACTGGGATGTGCCGCGCCGGTCGGTTTACAGGACGATGCTCCGTGGAAGGTGTTTAACGGAAACCAGCTTTCCGCTATGTTAGGCGCTTATCGCTTAGAATCTCTGCATTCTCGAGGAGAACTATCTGAAGAGAGTTTTCTGGTAACAACACTAGTCACAACTCAGATGCTCAAGAGAATTGGGGAAAGCTTCTCCGTGCCCACACGGGATGACCTGCTGGTCGGCTTCAAGTGGATTGCCGGAGCTATAGATGAAGGCGGAGCCGAGCATTTCGTCTATGGGACAGAAGAATCTCATGGGTTCATGATCAGTGAGTATTGTCGGGATAAAGACGGTGCTGTGGCGTGCATGATGCTGGCTGAACTTGCCGCTCAATTGAAAGCAGAAGGCCGTACGCTTCATGACTATCTAGAGTCGCTGTACTGGCAATTTGGATATCACCAGGAGAATCTGGCAACAATCTACATGGAGGGCAGTGAAGGCATGGCCAGGATGAACCGGTTAATGGAACATCTACGGACAGAACTGCCCAAAACACTCGGAGGACTTGCGGTGGTTGCCAGACGAGACTATCAAACTCATTTGGTTACCAATGCTGCTGGGGCACAATCTCCTTTAGAGGGCCCTACTGGAAACCTGATCTTCTTTGACTTGGAGGTCGAGGGGAATTACCTTGCCATTCGGCCCTCCGGCACCGAACCAAAGATCAAGATTTATCTGTTTACCTATGAACCAGCCGAAATGCTGTCTGATTTGGATCGTACTCGACGGGAAATGAGCCATCGCATTGAGAATCTGACGGTAGAGTTACAGACGATCGTCGATTCGATTCAGTAACAAATCAGATTTCTGTATCTGTTTCAGCCATGCTAATGGCTAACATGCCGACGATCCTGCAAAGTACGACGAGACTTAACCAGATCATGATCGCCGCAAAGATGACGGCAATTTTACTTTGGTTCAATAACATCACGGCCCCGACAATACACAAGAAAACCGCCGGGATGCCAATCAGCACGAATTTCACAAGCAAATCACTTCGATGCTTAAGTCGCTTGTTTAAGTCCGCGGAAAATGGCTGCCAAAGACTTCCGGTATCCATGATGCCAAGTAGAAAGAATGGAAACAAGGTAGCCATGATCACGGTACACAGAATGACGGGTAAAATTCCTAGCAGTCCACTAAGGAAGAAGTCGGTTATCCAGAAACAGATTCCTGCCGGGACGGAAGCGTAAGTCACAACGACGAAAACAATGGCGGCGTCGCTGAGCCAACTCCATAAGTCAAAAGCCGGCCATTCCCGTACCTCTAAATCTCCCATGGCAGTTTGTCGTACGATATTCAGGAGAGTGGAAAAAGCGAATGCGCTCACCCCTAAGAACATGACTGCGCTGACAACGAGCAACGCGAGCGATCCCATCGTTCCAATGATAGATCCACCGCTGGGTGTGTGAGTCGCTGAGTGTCCCAGAGCGGCGATCAGGGCATAACCACTGCCAAGAATTGCGACGCGTGACAGAACGGTGGGAAGAGTCATGAGCTGGGCTACCGCTTTAAGCCAGCTTCCTTCTTCGAATTGTAACGTTGGCTCGATCTCTTCCTTATTAGCCTGCTCTTGTTGAGCACGCTCTAAAATTTGCCGGCTGGCTGCATGCTCGTCACGCTGGATTTTCTCGCGCATGTCAGGGATATCTTTGAGCACCTGACGGGTCGATCCTGCTGCTGTGGCTGTTGGTGGCACAGAATTACCATTCGTAGATTCTGAACCTCGAGACGCACTAGATTGATTTAAATCCTCTAATTCATCCCGAACGACACGCTTTACCGGTTCCGGCATCTGAGCCGGAGCTTTGATGGTATGCACCTTAAAGCAATCAGGGCATATCTTTTCTTGTCCAACGTCCTCCGGCGTGGCGGAAATTCCTGTTCCGCAAACTTCACACAATACCTGCCACTCGATTACAGTCCGATAGAGCACTTCTTTTTTCGGTTGCGGCTGTCGTTCGGATAGTTGGGCAATACGAGTTTGTTCACCCGCAAATCGATGAGGCTGTTTAATGACTCGTTCCGGTAGCGGGAGCGGTTGGCGGGCTGTGACCGTAATGGGCTGACTGCATTTGCCACATTGCACGGTCTGTCCAATGTCCTGTTGGTAAACGACAACGTGAGCCTGGCAGACAGAGCAGGGAGTATCCCACCGGATGACCAATTCATATTCAGGTGCAGTGCTCGTAGGATCCGTCACCACTGGTATTGCCTGAATTGGAGTGAGAGGTTGTACCGGAATGGAGGGGGCATCTCCGATTGCTTCCAGTTCTACAATCTCTTCTTCGCTTTCTTCGCTTGGCTGATTACCAACAGGCGAAGTTTGACGTGCCTCGGTCGGCATCGATGGTGCAGCTGGTGCCGGAGTTGGGGGGGCTAAATCCTTCAAGGGTTCTATAGTGAGTTCGCCACTTTGGGACTGATCGGCATAGCGAGCGGTTTTTCCCGGCTGGCCAGTATCGGGATTCTCTGGTTGATTTGGACGCAGTGTTAATGTCGGGTCTGACAGTTCGAATTCCTTGCCAGCCGTCTCCGGCTGGCTCGTACGATTAGCGACCGTGCCAGGCTTGGTGGTAGCCTTGGTCGTAGTTTGGGAGGATTTAGATGGTGCGTCTGGAATAGCGGGAACAGCCACTGATTCGAGGCAGGTTTCGCAAAGGATCTCTTTGCCTGCCTTATCTCGACTTGCATAAAGCGTGTTATTGCATAGCGGACACTCGACCATGATCGCGCCTGCATGAGTTTGGTTAGCGGCAGAGCTAATAGGTGCAGGTGCCTGGGATGCCACAAAGGAGGGCAGTCGCATCGGCTTTCCACATTCACTGCACGGTTGTCGGTTACCACTAAATTGAACTGGCAATCGATGCGGTGCATTACAGTGCGGGCATTGAAAGTCGAGCGTGTTGTCAGGCATGGGGCATGTCCCTGCCGCGAGTGAGTATATTCATCAATGTGACACATTGAGCCCTAGGCTTATGCGTCTTCCATGACTTCGGCTTCTCTGGCTTTAGCTGCATCGTTAACCTTGTTTTCGTAACTATTGGTTAACTTCTGGATTTCATCCTTGAGCAAATCGCGGTCATCTTCAGTTAGGGCGTTGTCTTTTTCACCCTGGTCGGCCGCTTTATTTCCATCTCGTCGCACATTACGAATAGAGACCTTCGCTTCTTCCGACAGTTCTTTGATGCGTGTCACCATTTTCTTTCGCACTTCACCAGATAATGCCGGGACGTTGATCCGGATCAGACGGCCATCACCCTGAGGGTTGTAACCGAGGTCGCTAGCGACGATGGCCTTTTCTATGTCTTTAATCACACTGGGATCATAGGGGCGAATGACAATTTGCTGAGGCTCTGGACAGCCTACGTTGGCAAGTTGCTTTAGAGGCGTTTGAGAACCATAACACTCCACTCGGATAGAGTCGACGAGACCGGGGTTTGCCCGGCCGGTTCGAATCCCTGCCAAATTGTTACGCAGGTGGTCGAGTGCTTTGTCCATTCGTTCTTCGGTGTCTAACAGGATTTCGTCGTACATATTATTTATTCAGCTTTTGATAAGTCCGATGGATTAGAAATGATGACGAGTCGTTAAAGCAATTATCTGCAAGTCTAACGTCTCTGTAAAGTTTTATGGCGTTAGGTTGACTGTAGATGAGTCATTAACCGATATAGGTGCCCAGAGTTTCCCCCTGGACTGCACGTTCGATATTGCCATTGATTTTGTAATTGAAAACCAAAATCGGCATTTTGTTTTCCATACAGTGAGTGATGGCCGTACTATCCATAACCTGGAGTCCCTGATCACGCACGGTTTCGAAACTCAGTTCCGGGTAGAAAACGGCATGTGGATTCTTTTCTGGGTCTTCGCTGTAAACGCCATCAACGCGGGTCGCCTTTAAAAGGATATCGGCTTCTAGTTCCAGAGCTCGTTGAGCTGCTGCAGTATCAGTCGTTACAAAAGGACTTCCAATACCGGCGGCGATGATTACCACTCGCCCCTTTTCCAGATGCCGTTTGGCTCGACGACGAATATATGGTTCAGCAACGCCATCCATTCGAATGGCGGACATGACACGAGTTTGTGCTCCGAGTGCTTCAAGAGCATCCTGCAGAGCCAATGCGTTGATAACGGTAGCCAACATTCCCATATAATGAGCAGTGGCTTCTTGAATACTGACGTTTTTCTCTTTGAATTGTGCACCGCGAAGGATGTTTCCACCTCCACATACGATTGCAATTTCACATCCCAGTTGTTGTGCCTGATTGATTTGTCTAGATATGTCAGCAACTTCTTCCATGCTGATTCCGCGTTCGCCAGCTCGAGCGAGACTCTCTCCGGAGAGCTTAAGGACGACGCGTTTGTACTTAGGGTTTTGACTATTCTCTGGGTCTGACATCCGTGGGGCCTTTAAAGTTTTGATTTCGCTAGGACCGAGTTATCTTAGCGGAGGCATTTTAGAGTGGGGGCAAAAAGTAAGCCCCGATTTTACTCGGGGCTTATTTTTTGTGCGAATACTTATGGCTTATTCTTCACCAGCTTCATCTGAATCTTCTGCGTCGTCCCCTAATTCCCAGTGAACGAATTGCTTCAAAGACAGACCAACGCTGGATGCGTAATCTCCCACAGTTTCTTTATTTTCTGCTTTGACGTATTCCTGAGAAGTTAAAACTCGCTCAGCAAAGAAGTTTCGCATACGGCCTTCAACCATCTTGTCGACGATATTCTCAGGCTTTCCTTCCGCCAACGCTGCTTCACGCAGGATGGTACGTTCGTTTTCAACAATATCAGCAGGCAGGTCTTCCGGGCTAAGGCCTTCAGGTCGCATCGCGGCGATGTGCTGACTGATACCACGAGCGGCTTCGTCATCACTACCTTCTGCAGCAAGCAGGACACCGGAAACGGTACCAGCATTGTGACTGTATCCGCCACATCCGCCTTCTAGACGAACCATTCGGCCAATATTAAATACTTCGCGAATACGATTGAAAAGATCGTTCTTCACATCGCTGAGAGTCGAGCCTGGTTGGCTTGGGCATTCCAGAGCCAGCAGTGAATCGGCATCATTCGTTTCTGGGTTAGCTGCGAGAGCAGATGCCAGATCATTGGCGAATTGAATAAACTCTTCGTTGGTGGTCACCGGAGCGCTCTCGCACTTTAGTTCAACCATCGCACCGGCTTGTTGGTCCAGACCGATGTGCAGTCCGAAGCGGCCAAATGCTGTGGTACGACCAGAGCGTTTTTCGAATACCTGAGCACCACGTTCACGCAACCACTGTACGGCGGCATCCTGATCTCCATCACATTCGGTTAATGCCTTCTTGCAATCCATCATAGGAAGGCCGGTTTTTTCTCGAAGTTCTTTAACTGCGGCGGCAGTAACTGCCATAACAGATCTCCTTCAAATCTTGGTTTTAATCTTTGTGTCAATTGGAACTCTTGACCTGCTGGCATTCAGAGCGGACTCAGAAAAGGGTACAGCAAATCAGGAGGTTACGAGTTGAATTCTCTTAGGCCGAGACGCGATGGTCTAGCCTTCTTCTGCGGGAGTGTCGTCTGCTGCTTCCGGTGCAGGAGCTTCTTCAGCCGGAGTTGCCTCGGCAGTTGCTTCGTCCACTGGCGCCGCCTTTTCTGCAGGAGCGGCTTCTTCTGCGACAGCTTCTTCAGCTGGTGCTTCTTCAGCAGCGGGTTCTTCAGCAGCGGGTTCTTCAGCAGCGGGTTCTTCAGCGGGGGCAGCAGGAGCTTCTTCGACAGCAGGAGCTGCAGCAGCAACAGGGGAGGCAGGTGTTTCTTCGTGCACTGGTGCCACGCCTGTTTTTCCTTCGATCACAGCATCAGCCAAGTGTCGGAAGATGATTTCGATACTTCGCAAGCCGTCATCATTACCTGGAATAGGAAGATCCACAGTGTCTGGGTCGCAATCGGTATCGATCAGAGCGATCGTAGCTATACCTAAGGCTTTGGCTTCGCGGATGGCATTCTTTTCTTTATTCGGATCCACGACGACAACACATTCAGGCATCCGGTTCATCGTTCGGATACCATTTAAGTTGCGGTACATTTTGCGGAATTCACGATTCAGCGAGGACTGCATCTTTTTCGAGTACTGATTAATATCATCACTCGCACGCAACGCTTCCAATTCTTCCAGGCGGCCGAGTCGATTTCGAATCGTGCGGAAGTTAGTAAGCGTACCACCGAGCCAGCGTTCGGAAACAAAGGGCATTCCACAGCGGGCGGCTTCCCGTTCAATGATCCCGCTTGCCTGGCGTTTGGTTCCGGCAAACAAAATCAAACTGCCACCTTCGGCAACTCGCTTCAGATATTTCTTAGCTCGCAACAAACCGCGAACGGTTTCGCGAATATCCATCACGTGGATTTGGTTTTTCTTCGCATAGATATAGGGTGCCATCTTCGGGTTCCAGCGACTTGTGCGGTGACCGAAGTGCACTCCAGCGGTAATAAGGTCTTTGACCAGATTCTCAGCCATAATAATTTCCTTTTATTCTATTGGATTCAGGCGATAACACGGACGGTGTATGGCTTTGCAACCTATCAAGCAGTTTGCTCGACCCGTATTACAGGGGTTCCCTTGGCCTGACAACCAAAAGGTGTCGGGGCGATTCATTCCGGCTTGCTATTTAAGCCGAGTAAAACGAACCGCGTAATCCCTAAATCTACACCCCAAAATCAGTTCGGTCAATTGACCAAACCCTAAAACCCACTATTCGGCAGGAAAGAGTATCGAATCCTATTGGAATTGATCGCGAGGTGAGGATTTTGTGGGGAATTTCAGGTCACACCTCTAATAAAGAAAGGACAAAACAAGGACAAATATAGGACTAACGCAGGTTGTTCTGAAGTTTCTTATTCCTGCGATTCCCACTGGTCTAGATACTTGACCACGCTGCGACAGCAATCCACAATGGCTTGTTTGTGAAACAATTGTTGGGGTAGCCGGTCGTCACGTTGAATCCGGCGTACACATCCCCAGATCCAGTTTAAGTTCGTACTAAAAGGGAGAATCACTGTGCCGGGCACCTGTGTGATTGGTTTGCAGTGGGGCGATGAAGCAAAAGGAAAGCTTGTCGACCTATTAACTCCGAATTTTGATATTGTCTGCCGTTATCAGGGTGGGTCCAACGCTGGCCATACCGTGGTGACAGGCGATAAAGTTTATAAACTTCATCTGATCCCCAGCGGTATTCTTAATCCGGGGACAATGAACATCATCGCTCCGGGCGTCGTGCTCAATCCAGGTACGATTATTGAGGAATTAGAAGGCCTCAAAGCCAAGGGGATTGACGCGGATAATCTTAAGATCAGCGAGCGAGTGCACGTGGTCTTCCCGTGGCACATTGCCGAAGATCGCGTGATGAATGCCAAAAAGGTGAAGGGCGAATCCATCGGTACTACATTACGAGGGATTGGTCCCTGTTACCGAGATAAAGTCGGGCGTTCGTTTGCTATTCGCTTGGCAGATATGCTACGTGATGACTTTCCAGAGCGAGTGGCGACCATTGTAGAGGCCAAGAATTCCATGCTGGCTCCGATTGCCGGTGATGAATTCGAGCCACTTGATGCAGACGCGATCACCGCTGAGTATTCTGCCTATGCTCAAACCCTACGTCCTTTCGTGGCAGATACGACTAACTACTTGCTCGATGCTGTCGATGATTCTAAATCGATCCTCTTCGAAGGAGCTCAAGGGTCACTTCTTGATATCGACCACGGGACGTTTCCCTTTGTCACCAGCTCTAACTCGTCAGGCGTTGGTATTTCTTCCGGCTCCGGAGTACCAGCTCGTTCCATCAATAAAGTGATTGGTGTGATCAAAGCCTACAGTACACGAGTGGGGGGCGGACCGTTTCCGACCGAGCAGGAAAACGATATCGGGCAAAAGATTCGTGATCTTGGAAATGAATACGGTACCACGACCGGACGCCCACGACGATGTGGTTGGTTTGATGCCGTGGCCGTTCGTTACACAGCTCGCCTGAGTGGTGTAAGCGCCTTGTCGCTCATGATGATGGATGTCGTATCTATGCTACCGGAAGTAAAAATCTGTGTGGCCTATGAGTTGGATGGAAAACAGATTACGCACTTCCCAAGTGATGCTGATGATCTTCGTCGTGTGCAGCCGATTTATGAAACCTTCGAAGGTTGGAATACCGATTTGACATCAGCGACAAGCTACGATGAATTTCCGGCAGCTGCCAAAGCCTATATCGATCGCGTTAGTGAGTTAATTGGTGTGCCCGTCGAAGTCGCTTCAGTCGGACCGGACCGTGCTCAGACGATCGTACTGGCAGACTCAGTACAGCATCTTGCTGGCTTGGCATAACGCAAACGCTTTACAGCTACTCGGATTCCAAAGCATAGGCAAAAGTCTCGGCTGAGAACGGGAGTATTGTACTAATTCATGAGAGGAATTGGCTGCGCCGCGATTTTGAACTTTTGTAACATTCAGTTCGTATCTCTTTGTATGACCTTGAGTTATCTACCGCCTCTACGGGATAATGAATCATATAGTTGTAGCGTTTTGGATTCACCCAAATGCTGATCAGATTCTCCCTACGTCCTTTCTGCACATTGTATGTCTACCAGTATTCCACAACGATCCTCGACGCTGTCTGATAAGACAGTGAGTCAGGACGTTAAGCTTCTACCCAGGCATATCGCCATTATTATGGACGGGAATGGTAGATGGGCACAGCAGCGAGATCTTCCTCGGATTGAAGGGCACCGTCAGGGAGTTAGTAGCGTGCGACGCACGGTCGAGGAATGTGCTCGATTGAATATTGAGCAACTGACACTGTTCTGTCTATCAAGTGAAAATTGGAAACGTCCTTCCCATGAACTTGATTTTCTCATGCACTTGCTTGAGCAGTACATGATTGAAGAACGTGGCCTGCTCATGAAGCAGGGGATTCGTGTGCAGGTGATTGGGCGACGTGAAGGAATTCCCGATCGCGTCCTTAACGAAATCAATAAGACGATTGAATTGACCAGTGCCAACCAGGGGACCACGCTTTGTCTGGCGATCAATTATGGTGCTCGCGGTGAAATCTCGGACGCCTTAAAGCAAATCGCTTGTCAGATTGAAACTGGACTGCTAAAGGCCACGGATGTCGACGAGCAATTGATCTCTGAAAATCTCTACACCTCCGGTATGCCAGATCCTGATTTACTGATCCGTACCAGTGGTGAAATGAGGATTAGTAACTTTCTGTTGTGGCAGATCAGTTATGCCGAACTCTGGGTGACGGAAAAATTCTGGCCCGAATTTACAGAAGAGGATTTGCATCAGGCGATGAATGTCTTCGCTACAAGAAACCGTCGTTTCGGCGGACTCACTTCTTAAAACAAAATAGGGAACGACGGTGCTTCATAAACGACTTGCCGCTTCGGCGGTTATCTTGACTTGTCTGGGAACACTCCTGCACTTCGATTTTCACCATCCTTTATTCGGTGTAGGTGGTTTCTTGTTGTTGCCACTGTTACTTGTGATTGCCCTCATGGCGACAGCTGAGCTGGGCGAGATGTTGATCAAAGCCGGACTGGAACTTCGCCTCAAACACGTTCTCTTCAGCGTGGCGATCGTTCATGTACTTACCTTCATTCCATCGCTGATGGATGCGTTTAGTGAATCAGGGTATCCGGACGATTGTCCTGTGGGCCGTGTTGGATGGATTGGGATCGGTACGGTGCTGGCAATGTGCTGGTTGTTCCTGATTGAAATGTGTAAGTTCAAACAACCAGGGGGCGCTATTCAACGTCTTGCTAACTCCATGCTGATAGTGGGCTATACGGGGACGGCCTTGAGTTTTCTTACCATCTTGAGGACGTTGCAGATTGGTACCGAACAAACCCACTCAGCCTGGGGTATGTGCGCGATAATCTCCGTGATTGTGATTACCAAGTGTGGCGACAGCGGTGCTTATTTCACCGGCAAAAGTTTGGGCCGACACAAGATGGCTCCCATTCTGAGCCCAAAGAAAACGATCGAAGGTGCCGTTGGTGCCTTTCTTAGTGGAATGGGAGCTTCGATTGCGTTCGGTCACTGGGTGGTGCCAGCAATTCTCTCCATAGCTACGGAAACCGAGATGACAATTTCAGTCGGACCTGTGTGGGCCTGGGCCTTATACGGCTTGGTCATCACTCTGGCCGGCATGATTGGTGACTTGGCAGAGTCGTTGATCAAGCGTGATTCTCAGGTGAAGGACTCGAGTACCTGGGTTCCAGGGCTGGGCGGTGTTCTGGATATTATGGATTCGGTTACGTTTTCGTTGGTGCCAGCCTACTTGTTCTGGATTTCGACCTGGCTGACCGGTAGCTAAGTGGCTTGCTTGAGCTGGTCATTTTCAGTTTTTTCAGAAGAATATCGATACGTGTCTGAATCATACTGGGGCGTATTGGGGCGTAATTCGTCGTACTTCAGACTGTTATAACCCCTATAAACGGTGAGTATTGGCTGTGAGGGGAGATATTTCATCCCCTTATTTCATGCAATCAATCGATGCATTGGGGTATAGTTAACAGGCGAGAGGAGTGCCAAATCTTGTGGGACTCCTATTCAAGTACCTCATCTTATTTAATCCATGATTGAAGCTACTCTTCCGTTTCCCCGACAACAGGATCTACTTGTACTCTTCGGTACGAAAGATCAGAATCTCCGTTTGCTACGGGATCAGTTACGCGTGAATGTTACCCACGGTGATGGCTCTTTAGTCGTTCGTGGAGACGAACCGAATGTTCATCAGGCGACCGATGTACTTGAGCAACTTAAGAACATCGTTCAACGCAGTGGTGAATTGTCATTTGAAGAGACCAAGCGAGTGGTCGACCGAGTCACTGGTGTCTTCGGTGAAACCATGGATACGGAAATCGACGTGATGGCTGCCAGTCAGCCGATCGTACCGCGTACAGCAGGACAAGCGAGATACATCAAAGCGATTCGAGAGAATGATCTGGTCTTCGCGTTGGGACCGGCCGGGACGGGAAAAACTTTCTTAGCCGTGGCGTTGGCGGTGGAAGCTCTCAAACACAAACTCATTCGCAAAATTGTGTTGGTCAGGCCGGCGGTGGAAGCAGGGGAAAGCCTGGGATTCTTGCCGGGCGATATGCATGCGAAAATCAATCCCTATCTTCGCCCGTTACTTGACTCGCTTCACAGCATGATCGATTTTGATGTCATTCAGGAATATATGGAAAAGGATGTGATCGAAGTCGTCCCGTTGGCATATATGCGAGGGCGGACGTTAGACGAGGCATTTATTATTCTGGATGAAGCGCAAAATGCGACGATCAGTCAAATGAAGATGTTCCTGACCAGAATGGGAGCAAAATCGAAGATCGTCGTATCCGGTGACGGAACGCAAATCGATTTGCCGAAAAATGTACGAAGCGGTTTGTTGGATGCCACACGCCGGTTGGCTAGTATCTCTGGAGTGGCAGCTATAAAACTCGATGCATCGGATATTGTCCGTCACCGTTTGGTGCAGGAAATCGTGGATGCTTATGAGCCGGTCGATGATTCGGCCCGAAAACGGAAGAAATAGGCAGGCATGATGGCAAGCGGTTCTTCCAAAAAATCACGCTCATCAAGAGCAGACTCATTCCAACTCTCCAAAACACGTTTGCGCGAAGTTGTATTCGAAGCGCTGCGAAACGGAAAGAACTGGGGGCATATCGTGTTATGCCTCATCGCTGCGTTGCTGATGTGGGGAATTACACAGGGGTGGACGCCCCCGTTTCAGTATCGAATCGGCTTTATCCCTGAACGTGATATTGTTGCTGCTGTATCCTTTAAGGTCGAAGACGAAATTGGTACCGAGGTCATGCAGCGACGAGCCGTTGCTGAGACGCTGTGTATCTATAACAACGATACGTACCAACTCAGCAAACAAAAGAAAGACCTGTCGCTGGCAATCAATGATCTGGTCACTGCCGAATCCTGGGAATCTGCTCCTCATCAACTGTGGGAACCGTTTCTGGATATGGAAGACGCAGGTTCCTCCGATACACTGCAAAGCGCCGCAGAGCGTTTGGCAGATACTCGGCCTGATTACGAACGGTTTGTGCAGTTACTGGAGACAGAACAGCAGCGAGAGCTACTCGGTAAGGCGTTAGATAATCTCTATCAACCGTGGCTGCAAAATGGCGTGCTGGAACAACTTGGGCATTCCGAAGAGGAAGGGCGGCTGGATTCGATTCAAATCAGCGGAGAGCAACCTGGTGTTGATGTCATTGTGAACGTTTCGGATGTTCGGCAAAGCGAGATCCTTCGGATGCTCACCGACTCATTGGGAGAATCACTCGCATTATTGAATTTGGAATTGGATGACCAACAGTTCTTGTTGAGTCATCTGGAGTTTTGGATTCGAGCAAACACCATTCCGGAAACTCTGAAAATAGATACTGCGTTAAGTATGAAACGTAGACAGAGTGAGCGCGAAAGTGTCGAACAGCAATTTCGTGCATTCCAGCCGGGGCAGACTCTGGCCAACGAAGGGGAACCACTACAGGCAAGCGAAATTGCTTTGCTGAGAAAAGAATACGACGCCCGGTTTAACACCCAGTTGCTGGAGGTAAGCAGTTTGCTGGGATTCGGGATTGCCAGCTTTGGTATGTTCCTCGCCGTATTCCTGCTTTGTGGTGTTTACCTGGCGGTGTATGAGCGGAATGTAGTGAGTGACACGGCAAGTCTAATTCGTCTGCTCGTGCTCTCAACCATTGTTGTTCTATTGGCCACGACCACCGCCAATGATACGTGGCGAGCAGAGTTAATTCCGCTGTCGATGTTTGCCATGATATTGACCATTTCGTTTCGCCGTGAATCGGCTTTGTTGGTTGCCTCTGCCGTTGCTTTGGTTGTCGCCGTTGCCAACGGGAATTCTCTGCCGGGATTTATTATTGTCTTTTCAGCCATTGCTGCCTCCTGTCTGTTAATGGGAAGGGTGCGATCGCGTGTAAGACTGATCAGTGTGGGGGTCGGGGCAGGGATCATCACTCTGGCCACAACCATCGGTGTGAGTACACTTGCCGGTCAGACGTTTGGCTCCACCGGACTCGAGTTTTGGGACCAATTGTTAGAACGAGATGCTGCCGATGTGAACTATCTGACCAACCTGCTTCAAGGAGCAGGGTGGTATGGGATTTGTGTCGTATTGGCCGGATTCTTTATGACCGGGTTGTTGCCAATTATCGAGTGGATCTTTGGAGTTCAGACTGACATTAGTTTGTTGGAATTGGGCGATCCGGCCCACCCGTTACTTCAGGAATTGAAAAATCGTGCTCCAGGGACGTTTACTCACTCACTCAATGTGGGGATGTTATCCGAGCCGGCTGCCGATGCCATCGGGGCCAATGGATTACTGTGTCGAGTCGGTGCGTATTTTCATGACATCGGAAAGATGTTTAAACCGGAGTACTTTGCTGAAAACCAGGAAGAAAACCGCCATGAACAACTCCTGCCTTCGATGAGTAGACTGGTGATTATATCCCATGTCAAAGACGGAGCGGACTTAGGTCGTAAACACCACCTTCCACAATCGTTTATTGATCTGATCGAACAGCATCACGGAACCACCATCGTCGAGTATTTCTATCATCAGGCTAAAACGTCTAATTCTGAGTCGGATGTGGAAGAATCGGATTATCGCTATCCCGGGCCCAAACCTCAGTCCCGCGAGGCAGCGGTGATGATGTTGGCAGATGCCGTCGAGAGTGCCAGTCGCACACTCGATGAACCCGCTCCGGCCCGAGTGGAACATTTGGTGAATGAGCTAGCCATGAAACGACTACTCGATGGTCAATTTGACGAATGCGGACTGACGCTATCAGAATTAAGTACCATCCAACGATCCTTGGTTAAGTCGCTGTTGGCGTTATTACACAAGCGCGTGGAATACCCAGAAGGTGAAGAAGCTAAGAAGTTTATAGGCTGATGAACCATTTAGCCATTTAACCATGTGACAATTAGACCCGACTACGTCCTTCGGACTACGACGGGTAAACTCGAGGACAATTGGGCAGTTTATTAGTACTTTAGGCGACAAGTCGTTTAGCGAAAACGTGTTTTCAGTATTCATCACCAACGAACAATCTAAGTACGAAATCGATGCAGCGCAAATCGAACTCGCAGTTAACCAGGTAGTCGAAGAAGCCGGAGTGGTAACAGGCGATGTGAGTGTTGCCGTTGTGGATGACCCCACAATTCACCAACTCAATATCGAATACCTTAATCATGACTACCCAACCGACGTCATCAGTTTTGTACTTGAGCGGGAAGACGAACATCTTGAAGGTGAGATCATTGTCAGTGTCGACACCGCGGTGGAGCTGGCTAAGGACTATCAATGGAATTGGGAGTTTGAGTTCCTCTTATATGTCATCCATGGTTGCCTGCATTTAGTCGGATACGACGATAAAAATCCTGATGCCAAGGTGCTAATGCAGGAGGCTGAGCGTCGTCACTTAGAGCGATTTGGAATTGAACACCGAGTCGAGCCTCCGAATAAATAGCAGAGTTTCATGATTTAGAGGGGCTAACTTTCCTATAATGACAGCGATTCTGTTTCCGACTGTTCACTTGTTTTAGGAGGTAGCTCCCACCGTGCTAACGGTAAGCACCTTGATTCTGTTGTCCTGGGTGGCCAGTGCGTTAGTCGCCATCGGTGCGATCGGTTCGAAGATTTTCGATGACTATTCCAGGTCCGCCTTGAAACGGTATTGTCGTCAAAAAGGTAGAGTCGAATTCTTTAATCTGGTCCGTGACCGGTATCAAAACATCTCTTTAGCTTCCGAGACTCTTGTGGCCATTGCAGCCAGTGTTGCTGTGGTCTCTCTGGCATTGGCCGTGATTGCGAATCCGGAAAATGGAATGACTGGTGGTGAAGCAGGAGCTTTAGAGCGCTTGCTGCGTGTTCCGGCGGCAGATGAACTGGGCCAGTTACAATCCACACAGATCTGGACATCAGTCCTCACGATTGGTCTGAGCCTGCTCTTGCTCGGTGTCTGGATACCCCGTGCCTTGGTAACCGTCTGGTCTTCTCAGATCATTTATCACACCTGGCACTTTTGGGTTGGTCTGACCTGGTTAATGACTCCGTTCACCTTAGGAGTACGGCTGGTAGCAAGTGTCATATGGAGGTTGTCTGGGCGTGAGCGTCATGAGGAAGATGGCGAAGAAGCGTTGGAGGACGAAATTCGTTCCATCGTTACTGCCGGTATGAGGGATGGTCTGGTGGAGGAGGATGAATGGGACATGATTGAAGGGGTGATGGAACTCGACGACGTCGATGTTCGCGATATTATGACACCCAGAAATGAAATAGATGCGTTGCCACTGAATTCACAATGGTCTGATGTGCTGGAACTGTTCGAACGAGTGCGGCGAACAAGGATTCCGGTCTACGACCAGACACTGGATAACTGTGTGGGAATCCTCTATGTCAAAGATCTGCTTACCGTATTTGCCAAGCCCGGAGCGGCGGAGATAACCACCGTGGAAGAGTTGCTGAGGCCCGCGGAATTTGTGCCCGCTTCCAAAGCAGTCGATCAACTCCTGCGTGGATTCCAAAAGGACCGCATTCATTTGGCACTCGTGGTGGATGAGTTTAATGCCGTCGTCGGGTTGGTTACGATTGAGGACGCACTCGAAGAAATCGTAGGCGAAATCATCGATGAAGATGACGACTTGCCGGAAGAGGTATTTGTCCTGCCTGACCAGCGAATTGAAGCCTTAGGGAAAGCTCATATCGATTCCATCAACGGGATGTTGGGAATGCAGTTGCCCGAGAGTGATGAAGTTGATACTGTCGCGGGGCTGGTGATTCACCATTTGGGTTATATCCCTGAAGTCGGGGAGCAAATAGAAGTGGCTGGAATCTGTATTAAAGTCATTCAGGCTACCAAGCGGCGAATTGAGCGGGTAGATTTGTCATTGATTGGCGAACCCTAAACTGATGGCTTCAAGAATGTGTGATTTAGACGATGGCGAGTGAAAAGACAGATGCGATTATGATACGCATCGTTGAGTTCAGCGAATCGAGCTGTATCGCCACCATGTTCACCAGAGATTTCGGGAAAATCGGTGCCATGGTGAAAGGGGCCAGACGGCCGAAAAGCCCGTTTGAGTCTGCTATTGACCTGTTAACCGTATCTCGAATAGTCTTCATTCACAAATCCTCGGACTCCCTGGATTTACTTACGGAAGCAAAACTACAGCGTCGTTTTCGAGCGGCAACTCGTAGTTTGCCTCACTTGTATGCAGGTTACTACATCGCGGAATTACTGGATGCTCTGACACATACCGGAGACCCTCATCCAGACCTTTTTGAGTTAACTCAGGATACGATAATTCAGTTAGATGAATTACAGGATCCGTTAAGTCTGATTGCTCGCTTTGAGTTAAACCTGCTACGTATGATCGGTCAAAAACCGTCATTTGAAAACTGCACGATTTGCGGAAGTAGCGTACCACAGCAACCTCGCGTTGCTTTTGGGCAGCTATCAGGTGGCGTTTTATGTCGTCAATGCCGAGTGGGGCAGTCCCGTGTGATCAGTATTTCCTGGGGGGTTCTGGAAGCGATGAAGTTGTTTTCACAAGGCAATCACGCTTTACCGTCGGTTGACCCGATGGTGCTTGGTGAACTTCGTGGAGTATTGAACAACTACATGGCAAACCTAATGGGCCGTCGACCACGTATGCAGCCAATGTTAAGCATGTTAGGTCGGCCCAGTACCGTGCGGGATGATGCGTTGAGTCTGCATAGAAAAGCAGACGCCATGCAGATTCCACGAACCGACGAATCAACGCAAGAGAATACGGACAAGGACGTCCTTGATGAAGCAGAGATTTCCCAAGAGAGTTAACCATTCCACCTGTTGGTCTGTAGCAGGAATACTGCTGGCCACGATGATGGTTGCCGGCTGTAAAACCAATGCTCAGGTAACCGGTGACGAATTGCTCGGTCCAGGCCAGCGGTATGGCGCAAAATGGATGGACAGTCAGGGTGAGTACGAAAAGGTAAAACACGTTAAGCCCAAACTCGTGGCCTCGACACCTTCAGAAAAACGCAAGACAGTTGAAGAAGCGTTTTTGGATAAAGTGCTAAGCTCGGATCCAAAAATCAATAAGGCGAAGCAGTACTTCTCAGAAGCAGAAAGTATCTATAACGACGCGGTGAGAATGAGACAGTCTGCGAACGGCAGTCATGCCCAATTAAAAAAGGCTGCAGAGCTATTTATGCAAGCCGGTCGTCGGTACGAAGAAGCAGGTGGGTATTGGCCTGAGTCGGCGTTGCAGGAAGATGCTTCGTTCATGGCTGCCGAATGCTATTTCTATATCGATTACTACAAACACGCCAACCAGATCTATAAAGAGATGCTCAAAGAGTATCCCAATACTCGCCACTTAGACAAAATTCAGGCCAAGCGATTCCAGATTGCTCGTTACTGGCTGGATGAAGACTTCAAAGATAAACAGGGATTCTTTGACTTCAATTTTGTTGATAAGTCGATGCCATTCAACTCTCGCTTCACCGAAGCAATCGCTATTCTGGACAAGATCCGCCATGATGATCCGACCAGTCAAATGGCTGATGACGCCACTATGTTAGTTGCCGAATCGTATTTTAAGAATGAAAAATATGATCGAGCCCATGAGACGTTAAAGGATCTGGTAACCGTTTTTCCGGAAAGTGAACATCAGTTCATTGCTAACTACATGATGGTGCAGTGTAAGTTTCTGCTCTATCGAGGCCCAGAGTATTCCGGAATCTATCTCGATGAAGGTGAAAAGCAGATTAAGGATATTCGTCGACAATTCCCGCAGCAATCACAGCAGTATGATGCTCAGATTTCAAAGTGGGCTCGTCAATTCCGTTATATGCAGGCGGAACGACAGTGGTGGATCGCTAAGTTCTATGAAGGCAAAGACGAGATTGGAGCGGCGCGTTATTACTACCAAAAAGTTGCCCAACAATATCCTGATACTCCCTTCGCTAGTCGAGCCTTTACTCGATATAACGATTTGAAAAACTTGCCCGCCAAACCGGATTCCCCGGCTCAATGGTTGGTTGACTTGTTCCCTGAAAATGACCCTGTCAAACCACTGATTGCCAATGAATCAGGTGGAGCGATTCGTTAGTCGGCGTTCCCGTGGGGCTTTCGGTATAGAAATATGATCAAAGCAGGAATCAAATTGACACTCGGGTTGATCATCCTAACTTTGGTCGGATGTACCGGTTATCAATTGGGGAATCAAACTCTGTTTCGTCCTGACATCCGCACTGTTCACGTGCCGATCGTGCAATCAGAGAGCTTTCGACGTGGCTTAGGGGAACGGCTTACCGAAGCCATCGTGAAGGAAATCGAACTACGTACGCCGTATAAAGTGGTGGATGCCAGTAACGCGGACAGTATTTTTCAGGCTCGGCTTGTTGATGAACATAAACGTGTCATTGCCGAAAACCAATTTGATGAGGCGCGGGACATTGAAACCTTGATGATCCTGGAAGTCTCGTGGCTCGATCGCCAGGGGCAACAGCTCATTCAGCGGACTGAAATTCCTCTGGATGAAGGGATTTACATTACGCAGTCTGCGTCTTTTGTCCCGGAAGGTGGGCAGTCTCTGGTCACCGCTCAACAGGAAGTCATTCAGAAGCTTGCTTCCCAAATTGTTGCTCAAATGGAATTGCCCTGGTAAGGCATTCCCTAAAGTTCCCATTGAGTCCGTAGTATCTCTGGTCATAATAATCCGTATGACTCACTCTTCACCAAGCCAACGCTGGGCACTTCGAACGCAGACACTCGAGTTCGGCTCGCTCCCCACCATCATGGGCATCGTTAATGTGACGCCGGATAGTTTTTCCGATGGAGGGCAGTTTCACGATCCTCAAGTTGCCGTGAGGCATGCCTTGCAGTTAGTCGCCGACGGAGCCGGTATTTTGGATATCGGTGGGGAAAGCACTCGACCCTATTCGGATCCGGTCGGAGTACAGGAAGAGCTTGATCGAGTGATACCTGTTGTTGAGCAGTTAAGCCTTCAGACGGACGTCCCGATTTCGATTGATACTTCTAAGGCAGCTGTAGCCGCTGCCGCCGTCGCAGCCGGAGCTCAGATAATTAATGATGTGACTGGGCTGGAAGGGGATCCAGGCATGTTGCAAGTAGCTCGCGAGACCGGTGCCGGAGTATGTGCTATGCATATGCAGGGTACTCCTCAAACCATGCAAGATAATCCGACCTATCAGGATGTGGTAGCTGAGATATTCGGATATCTCAAATGCCGACGGGATGCCTTGATTGAGGCTGGATTGGACTCTGAGAAAATCTGTCTGGATCCGGGAATCGGATTTGGGAAAACACATGAACACAATTTGCAACTGTTGAAATCCTGTCGGGATTTCCATGACTTGGGCTGCCCGCTGTTGGTAGGCCATTCAAGAAAAGGTTTTATCGCCCACGTGTTGGATGATCGTGAATGTGAACGAATGTCAGGGACGGTTGGCGCCGCGCTGGGACTTGCTTCACAGGGAGTACAGGTAATTCGCGTACATGATGTGGTGGAATTGCATCGCGCCTTGATTCTCTATCAGCAGACTTTTCCCGATGGAAAATTGAGCCGTTGACGCTCCATTTGTTTTGAATGAGAATTCGAAGAGAAGGAATGTTGTCTCCCATCCAGGTAGATTGCGATTCACCTGACCTAGTTAACAGCTGCGATGTGTAGCTCCTATTGATTTAACTACCTATGTAAAAGGTACAAGACTATGTCCGCCCCCGATCAGGATTTGGCTCAATATTGCCGGACAGTTGCAGAAAACGCTCACAAAGCATCAGCTAAATTGCAGCTAGTTTCGGGCGAATTGAAGAATCGTTGGCTCAACGAAAGTGCACAGGCACTGCGTGCAGGAGTGCCTGCGATTCTAGCAGCCAATGCCAATGATATTGAGGCTGCGCCTGGCTATGGGCTCACTGACGCACAAATCGATCGTCTGGTCCTCAATGAAGAACGTATTGATGGAATCGCCACCGCCTTGGAGCAAATATCCATGCTGCCCGATCCAATCGGACAGACGATTGAAGGCTCGGTGCGACCCAATGGATTGGAAATCAACAAAGTAAGAGTGCCATTGGGAGTTGTCTTCTTTATCTATGAATCACGTCCCAATGTAACGGCCGATGCTGCCGCTATTTGTCTGAAAAGTGGTAACGCGGTTATCCTCAGAGGAGGCAAAGAAGCAGCTCATTCCAGCCGAGCGATTGTCGATATCCTTATGAAGGTCGCGACTGCTGTCGGCATTCCTGAAAATGCAGTTCAGTTGGTCAGTACTACCGATCGGGCTGCAGTAGGGCATTTCCTTACTCAAGACGACTATATCGATGTGGCGATTCCGCGAGGGGGCGAAGGGTTGATTCGCCGGGTTTCGGCAGAAGCAACCATGCCCGTTATCAAGCATTTCGACGGTAATTGTCACGTCTATATCGATCAAGAAGCCTGTCTTGAAATGGCAACACAGATTGTCGTTAATTCAAAATGCCAGCGAATGGGCGTTTGTAATGCCTGTGAATCTCTGGTCGTCCATCGTGAGATTGCCGCTGAAGCAATTCCACAGGTCGTCGGAGCATTAATTGAACAGGGAATCACTATCCATGGCGACGAATTGACCTGTCAGTTGATTGAAAGTGCAGTGCCAGCAACCGAGGAAGACTTTGGAACAGAGTATTTAGGCCCCGGAATTTCAGTCAAAGTCGTGGATGATGTT
This sequence comes from Rhodopirellula sp., assembly GCA_002701385.1. GTDB lineage: Bacteria > Planctomycetota > Planctomycetia > Pirellulales > Pirellulaceae > UBA721. Next base: position 32,792 of record NZVD01000082.1, read on the forward strand.
GATAGTGCAATTGAACACATAAATCGTTATAGTTCTCACCATACCGAAGCAATCGTGACTTCCAATATTGTTACAGCACGGCGGTTTGTCGCCGCGATCGACAGTTCGGCTGTCATGATTAATGCCAGCACCAGGTTTAATGATGGCGGTGAATTTGGGTTAGGAGCTGAAATCGGTATTAGTACGGATAAATTCCATGCTCGAGGCCCTTGCGGTTTAGAAGAGCTCACCAGTTATAAGTATATTGTGACAGGCAACGGTCAAATTAGGGGCTGATCACGCCAAAAGCTAACGGATGGTAATCACATGCAGGATGCGAAGAAAGAGCGAAGTGTCAGAGTCGATTACGAAGTCCTGGGTGGACTCAATCGTCTGTTTGCTGATACGTCAGAGGCACTCTCTGCGAAGTGGAGCGAACAATTTTTTTTGAAGGTTGATCTCGGGCTTGAGATTGGGGCAGTCCGTTCGTTTCGACAGTTTGCCTACTCTCAACAGCCGCCATTTAATCTGGCGCAATTGCGAAACCGCGTGGATCATACCAACTGGTGGCTAGTGGTACATGCCTCGTCCGCTTCAGTCCTACTCGACTTATTGCTAGGTTCCCAGCGGGTTGATTGGAAACCACTTAATCGCTCGCTGAATGCGATTGAATCTGAGTTGATTCTTCCGGTTATCGATGAGATCTCTTCAACGCTGAGTGAAATTTGGCGTCCGGTTACGGAACTTGATTTGACATTGTTTCAGTGGTATCACGACTTGCCGGAAATCGAATCCGACCTAGAGGAAATCCTCGACGTCGAAATGGTGTGCATTAAATGGAGACTGTCGGTAGGAGAACATCAGTCACAGATGGGCCTCTGTTTACCGGTTAGTTTTGTCTTGGCCTGGGCTAAGAAGCTAGTTCAGCATCACTACGGTGAACTCCCGCTGGAACCTCAGTATGATGCCGTGGTGGAATTAGTAACCGATGATGTCGAATTATCCAAACTCGAAGTCGGTGACGTGCTAGCTACAGGCCACTCGATCGAAACACCGCTGACGCTGAATGTTTCCAACGGTGACCAGTTAAAGGTCAAGCTTGGAGCTCAGGACGGTAGGAAGGCATTTCAAATCGTTGAATAATGTTCTGGCTATTCAGGCCGATCGGGAATTCTAGCTTGCTGTTTCCAGAGGCGGAAGCATTTCTTCGAGTACTCCACGACTGCGCGGGAGTAATAGCACGCCTTCAATCACAACCCAGATTTGGAGACAGAGTGTCCCAATACCGATAGACCCAAGCAGATAGTTCTTATTGTCGTCGGCGACAAGCCAGCCGGTATTCTCATTGAATAACTGCCATGATAGAGCCCAGGCTGGCATAATGAGCATGATCGCCATGGGAATAGCGGCAAACCAGATAGGCTTATTACGACGCCATAGGTAGAACACGATTACCATGAATGCGAGTCCAGCAAGTAGCTGGTTGGTTGCCCCAAACAAGGGCCACAGTAGCAAACCGCCTGTGCCTAATGCTCCTTTGGGACCGGGAACCATTGCCATCGAAGCTCCCAGTATTACAGCAAACGCGGTCGCAGCATATTTATCGGTAAGCGGTTTAATCTTGATCGTACTGCCGATTTCCTGGACGACATATCGCTGTAAACGAGTGGCAGTGTCCAAGGTAGTGGCCGCGAAGCTGGCAACCAAGACAGCCACAATCCCGACTGCCATCTCGAGTGGGATTCCCAGAGTTTCAATGAAATTGGCTCCCCCATCGACAAAGGCTGCCACTTTTTGAGTTAAACCAAATCCTGCCCAACTCCCATTAGGATCATACTTCGTGTGCCAGGCTTCGATCCCGGTTAATTCAGCTCCGCCGTCAGTGACTCCCATTCCCACGCCAGCACAGCAGGCAAGGATGACTATCACAGCTAATGCGCCTTCCAACAACATAGCTCCATAACCGACGTACTGGGCATCTACTTCCGATTCCAACTGTTTGCTGGAAGTCCCGCTGCTGACCAGACAGTGGAATCCACTGATGGCTCCGCAGGCAATCGTAATGAAAAGGAAGGGCCAGACAGGTGGAGCTCCAGCAGGCAGGTTTTCAGCGACAGGTGGAGCGCTGGCGAAAAGATCTGCTTTACCAGAAACACAGGCAACCAACAGGCCCCCGACCAATAGAGCTAAAGCAACCATTAACTGATGGCTGTTGATATAGTCACGTGGCTGCAAAAGCGTCCAGACCGGAAGAATTGAGGCAATGAAGCAATAGGCCATCAGGATCAGCGTCCAGACTACGATGGCATTTTCACCGAATGGCTTGATTTCAAAATGGTAAACGCCAATGTAAATACAAAGATACAGCACGCCCAACGCAACTAGGGAGGGAATCAGTAATCCCCCGCCTCTTTTGTAGACGTGATATCCAATCAAAACAGCAATGGGGATTTCAATCCATACTGAAAGAACGGATTCTGGATACTGTGCAAAGATCGTCGCGATGACCAATCCGAAAATGGCGAGAACGACTGTGAGGGCAGCAAATAAGATTAGCAGGAACAGTAATCTGGCTCGAGGACTAATCAGTCGGCCGGCCACTTCACCAACGGTTTGTCCGCGGTTTCTCAAGGAGATGACAAGTGCTCCAAAATCGTGAACGGCACCAATGAAAATAGAGCCAAATACGACCCAGATCAGCGCCGGTAACCACCCCCAGAAAACGGCGATCGCAGGACCCACAATCGGGCCTGTCCCGGCAATCGAAGTGAAATGGTGTCCAAAAATGACTTCTTTCTTGGTGGGGACAAAGTCGACACCGTCTTCGAGTTCGGCCGACGGAACTTTGGCATTGGGATCGAGGCCAAAAATCTTGTGAGCAAGCCATTTACCATATGTATGGTAGGCAACAATAAATCCGACGAAGGAACCGACTGCGATAAGTAGAGTTTCCATAAGTAGTTAACTCAACGTTGTGAATAAGAGGATTTGGATGCACGAATCCCAGTTTGGGATCCTCATGACCTATTGGCTAAGGATGTGGCATTTTAACAGAATATAAAGTTCTATGCCCTTGAGATACTTCACTCAACGCCTGCAAAACTCTTATAATGAGCTGTTTGATTTTTAGATCATTGTTACGACTAAATACCGAGTCAGTTTTGAGCCGGTTGCGTCAGCCTAAAGAAGGATTCTTACATTGGCAGAACACGTTGTCATTATTGGAAGTGGTCCAGCCGGATGGACATCTGCAATTTACACATCTCGCGCCAGCCTGAACCCCTTGGTTTTTGAAGGGGCGGTAACAGAGGAAAACCGACAACAAGGTACATTACCGCTGGGGCAATTAGCACTTACCACGGAAGTCGAGAACTATCCCGGATTTCCTTCCGGTGACTTGGAAGGATATCTTGATAACTCGATTGAGAAATCCCGACGCCAGTATATGGCTCCCCATATGAAAGAGGGAGTTAGCGGCCCTGAATTGATGGAGTTAATGCGTCAACAGGCTCTCAATTTTGGCACGCGTGTTATCACGGACGACATAGTCGAAGTTGACTTTGATGTTCGACCGTTCAAGCTGACAGCTCGCAGTGGCGATGTTGTCGAAGCACATACGGTCATCATTGCTACCGGAGCTCGAGCCAATTATCTGGGTCTGGAATCAGAAGACAATTATAAGAATCGTGGAGTCAGTGCTTGTGCAGTCTGTGACGGTGCTCTTCCTCGTTTCCGTGAAAAACCTGTCATCGTCATTGGCGGTGGTGACTCGGCGGTGGAAGAAGCTGATTATCTGGCAAAGTTTGCGTCGAAGGTGATGTTGGTTCACCGGCGTGATGAGTTGCGAGCTTCAAAAATTATGGCCCAGCGAGCCATTGATAATCCGAAGATCGACATTATCTGGAACTCACAGTGTGTGGAAGTTTTGGGAGATGACGAAACGGGTGTCACAGGTGCTCGCTTACAAAGCACCGTGGATGATTCCGTGCAGGAAGTGGAAGCAACGGGGTTCTTCGTTGCCATCGGTCACACGCCGAATACTACATTCTTAAACGGTGTACTGGAAATGAATGACAAGGGCTACATCGTGTGGACCAAATCACATCGTACTAATACAAGTGTCGAGGGAGTGTTTGCAGCGGGTGACGTGGCGGACGATTACTATCGACAAGCCATTACGGCTGCAGGCACAGGATGTCAGGCGGCGCTGGACGCCGAACGATATTTGGCAAGTCAGGGACTATAAGCAGCAGTAAGTTAGCAAGAAAAATCGACCCGCTCGGTTTTGAATATCCTACTTCGGAGTGAACATAATGAGTGACCAAGTCGCTAAGAACAGAGAAATGATCGTGAAGGCCCAGCAAGAGGGCCTGGGGTCAACACTTTTGGCATACACCAAGTTGTCGGGGCCAGGTTGGCTTCAAAGTGCAATTACCCTCGGCGGAGGATCATTAGCTTCAGCTTTATTCCTTGGTATCTTGACTGGGACTAATTTGCTTTGGGTTCAGCTCTTCGCGATCATCATGGGTGTGATCATGTTGTCTGCAATTAGTCATGTGACTCTGTCGACAGGTAAAAAACCATTTCAGGCGATCAATCAGGATATTAACCCTGTGCTTGGTTGGGGATGGCTTATTGCGACTTGTTTGGCAAATATGATTTGGTGCATGCCGCAATTTAGTTTGAGCTATGATGCACTAAGTAAGAATCTCGCTCCAACTATGTTTGATGGTTCTGACAATGGCAAGTATATAGTGTCGGTTGTTTTGTTAACGGCGGCGGTTTTCGTACTGTATCTAAACAATAAACAGGGTCGCGCCGCTAAGGCTTTTGACATTATTCTTAAAGTGATGGTCGCGATTGTCGTTCTATCATTTTTTGCTGCGGTGATGGTGATGGCTATTGAAGGAAAGGTCGAATGGGGGGCTGTGTTTGGTGGGTTCATACCAGACCTGTCCCAGTTGTCTAAGCCGGTCGGTGAGTTAGCCATCCTAATTGATGGGTTGGAAAAGCCTTTGCAGGAGTTTTGGACTCAACGGGTTGTAGAAGCTCAACAAAATGTCATTATCTCAGCTGCTGCAACGGCAGTTGGAATTAACATGACCTTCCTCTTACCGTATTCGATGTTAGCTCGTGGTTGGGATAAACCATTCCGTGGAATGGCAAAGTTCGATCTCTCAACCGGAATGGTAATTCCATACTTGCTTGTTACTACTTGCGTTGTGATTGCTTCGGCAACCATGTTTCATGCCGGAGGGGAAGGTTTTGACAATTCCAAGCTGGCTAGCTTCGATATTGAAGTGATGAAGGTGAGTCCTTCGTATGAAAAGGTCGCTCCCATTTTATCCGAACGATTAGAACTCAAGACCCCATTTAATGAATTGGAAGGTCAGCAGTTAGAAGCGGTTGAACTTCAGATCGCATCGATGTCGATTGCAGAAAAGAAACTAGCCTCATCCGTTGTCAAGAAGAATGCATTTGAACTTTCCAGTTCCCTTGCTCCTGTCTTTGGAGAAGGCGAGGAGGGCCAAAGTTGGGCCAGTCTTATCTTCGGCATTGGCGTGCTGGGAATGGGGTTCTCAACTATCATCATCCTGATGCTGATCAATGGCTATGCTTTCTGCGAGATGTTTAATGTAGAACAGGGAAGCCGTATGCATATGATCGGCTGTCTAGTCTCGGGAGTCTGCGGAGCAATTTGGCCATTCGTTTGGGGAGGAGATGCACAATTCTGGTTGGCAATATTTGTTTCTAGCTTTGGGTTTATTCTTCTTCCGATCGCTTATTCTACATTCTTTATGATGATGAATAACAAGAGGATCATGGGGGAAGAACGTCCAGAAGGTCGCAGCCGTGTGCTTTGGAATGTATTGATGGGTATTTCATGTGTTTGTGTATTCACCGCCGTGATTTTCACAATCCTTGGTAAGATTCAGGGCAAAGGTGGAGACTATATCCTAGGCTTGGTAGTTGTGTTCGTCATCGCAGTCATCATTGGCTTTATCAAAAAGAAGCCAGCTCCGCTTGCGGTTGAAACGGTTGCGACAAGTGAACCTGCCGATGCCGCGGACACAGCTTCCTAAGCAGAGATGACTGTTTGGAATTAATGGGCCTGCCATGGCCGTCAAGGAGGGAACCTTGGATAAGCTAACGATTAGTGACGCTCGTCAATCCGATTCGATCGGTATGAACGCTCTCGTTCAGGGCTGGGTTCGTACTCGTCGCGATAGTAAAGGTGGCTTTAGTTTTATCGAAGTCAACGATGGATCGTGCATGGGCAACCTTCAGATTGTTGCCGATGACTCGCTTGCCAACTATGAATCTGAAGTCAAGCGATTGACCGCAGGCTGTAGTATTAGCATCGAAGGAGAAGTCAAGGAATCAGGCGGTAAACAGGATACCGAGATTTTTGCCTCGAAGATTACAGTCCACGGCTGGGCTGATCCCGAAGAGTACCCATTGCAGAAAAAACGGCACTCGTTTGAAAAGCTACGGGAGTGGGCTCACTTACGTCCTCGTACCAACACCTTTGGTGCCGTTGCACGAGTCCGTAATTGTATTTGCCAGTCGATTCATGACTTCTACCAGGAGTTGGGATTTCTTTACGTTCATACGCCTGTCATTACGGCAAGTGATTGTGAGGGAGCTGGGGAAATGTTTCGTGTATCCACATTGGATCCGGATAACCCTCCTAAGGATGATGCCGGGCGAGTGGATTACTCGCAGGATTTTTTCGATCGCCCAAGTTACCTCACTGTCAGTGGGCAATTAGAGGCGGAGATTTACGCGACGGCGTTAGGTAAGGTCTATACGTTTGGGCCAACATTTCGGGCTGAAAATTCCAATACCTCTCGCCATCTGGCTGAATTCTGGATGATTGAACCGGAAGTTGCGTTCAACGATCTTTCGGACAATATGGATCTGGCTGAGGCGTTTCTTAAGAGGATCTTTAGCGATGCCTTGTCGAAATGTCCGGAGGACATGGAGTTCTTTAATCTACGGATTGATAACACAGTAATCGAAACGCTTCAGAAGATTGTCGATTCAGAATTCGTTCGTCTGCCGTATACCGAAGCGATTGATATTTTGCTCGCCAGTGAGCACGAATTTCAATTTCCCGTTGAATGGGGATGTGATTTACAGAGTGAACACGAGCGATTCCTAACGGAACAGCATTTCGATGGTCCCGTGATTCTGTACGACTATCCACGTACGATTAAGCCGTTTTACATGTACGTCAATGATGACGAGAAAACGGTGCGAGCGATGGATGTACTTGTTCCTAAGGTGGGAGAAATCATCGGAGGTAGCCAAAGAGAGGATCGGCTGGATGTGCTAGAAAGTCGTATGCGGGAGCAGGGGCTAGAGCCAGAAGAATACTGGTGGTATGTCGACTTGCGTCGCTATGGGACCGTGCCACATGCCGGTTTTGGCTTAGGGTTAGAGCGAGCCGTGCAATTCGTGACCGGAATGCAAAACATTCGAGATGTGATCCCATTCCCGCGAACACCAGGGAGTGCAGAATTTTAATCGCTGGGTGGATACTACCAGTTTAAATTGGAAGTCGGTATAATCGGCGTTCAGTATGTGAACACTACGGCGTCCCGACTAGTAGTGGAAATAAAAAGTGGGCTCTTGTTCGCCGAAACAAGAACCCACAGATTTTAGGCTGATAAAGTGCTGGCCTCCTGCCGTGCACGATAGACCCACAGCCACAAAATCAATATCGGGAAACCTGTGTTCAGGCTTTAGCGTGCAAACGCACCTGAACCGAATAGAAACTGTTTTCACGTTTGTTTTATTTACGAAACTGAATGAAGTAATGACACAGATTGCAAAACTTGCCCTCGAAGATGGAACGGTATTCACTGGTGAAGCTTTTGGAGCATCCGGTGAAGTTGATGGTGAAGTCGTATTTAATACTTCCATGACCGGTTATCAGGAAATCCTGACCGACCCAAGTTATTGTGGCCAGATCGTCACGATGACTTATCCGGAGATTGGTAACTACGGAGTCAATCGAGAAGATGTGGAAAGTGGTAAGCCTCATCTTGCTGGGTTTATCGTCCGGGAAAACAGCCGAGTCGCCAGTAACTTTCGAAGCGAAGGTTCGCTGGAAGATTACCTGAAAGAAAACAATATTATTGCCCTGGAAGGAATTGATACCCGGGCGTTAGTTCGTCGGATCCGGACTGTCGGTGCACTTAAAGGTGTTATTTCAACGGAAGATCTGGATGACTCCAGCCTGGTTGAGAAGGCTAGGAATTCCGAAGGGCTGGTTGGACGCGATCTGGTGAAGGAAGTTATTCCGGAAGATAGCTGCCAGTGGGAAGAGACACTGAGTGAGTGGGCGAAGCTTCCTGGCGAATCTCTGGCTGGTGGCGATCAAGCTTACCATATCGTTGCTTTGGACTTTGGCATGAAATGGAATATCGCTCGGCACCTAAAAGACCTGGGATGTCAGGTAACCATTCTTCCTGGGACTTCGACAGCCGACGAAGTGATGGCGTTGAATCCGGACGGAGTCTTTTTATCTAATGGTCCTGGTGACCCTGAACCTCTGGATTACGCGATCAGTACGATTGCTGCTTTGGTTCCTCAGGTTCCAGTATTTGGTATCTGTCTCGGACACCAGCTTTTGTCACTTGCTTGTGGAGCCAAGACCTTCAAGTTGAAGTTCGGTCATCGAGGAGCAAATCAACCAGTTCAGAACCTGGATGCTGGAACAGTGGAGATTACCGCTCAGAACCATGGCTTCGCTGTGGAGGAAGAATCACTTCCGGATCATCTTGAGGTTACCCATCGAAACCTTAATGACGATACAATCGCAGGTGTTCGCCATAAAGAGCACAACGCTTTTGGTGTCCAATACCATCCGGAATCGTCATCCGGTCCACACGACAGCCGGTATCTCTTTCAGCAGTTTTACGATAGTATCGCTGCCTCGAAGAACAGCTAGATAAGGCTGTGTCAACTCGCTGAGTATTCCTTATGAGCAGCAAGTCCAACGGGAAACGTGGAAAGAAAAAACTGCGTCCGGGTAGTACGCGAGAGGCGTTTCAAAACAGAGTTCAGCCGAAGCAACGTGTAAAGTCGGATTCCGACGAAGAACGTGATCCCGGGTTGATGCTGGGGCCCGAAACCCGTGCGGCCGAGGCCGTTACAGTAATGTGGGTGCTTAGCACATTAGGTACGCTGGTATCGTTGCTGGGAGCATTGCTTTTTTCGATTGTCGATGCGGCTAGAGAAACGACAGAAGAAGCAGCAGTTGATATGCTCCATATGCTACCTCAGTGGTTCATTATGGTCGGAGCGATCACAGGGCTTTGCGGTCTGCTCGCCAATTTCTTGACCACGGCACTACGCAATCATCAGGCTCCGTTTGTCGTGAAGTTGATCTCGGGAATGCTATGTGGACTTGGCTTGGCCGTCGGACTGTTTGTCAAATAAGCCTTTTCGTCCCGATTGCTGCGATTTCTTATTCTGCGAAATCTTATTCGTAGAGTGAAAGTCCCGGAGGGGAATCTTTGCGGGTTTTGTGGCCCAACTCTCGGCGTTTCAGTCCTGTTCTCCAGTCTTCTGACTGGTTCTAGCGTTTTCAAAACCTGCCAGTCGGGTTATTGTTGATAGAACGGCATCCGAGTGGATGTACACCTTTGAAACTGTTCTATCAATCTACTGCAATCTACTGAATTTCGAATCATGGCTCACGAAACTGACATTCCTTCGGACGACGACGCTCAACTGCAACCTCCGCAGGATCAGAACGCGGCGGCGGATGCAGATGTTTCATCGGCGGATAGTATGCCTCTGGCCGATGATGTGCCTGATCACACCGAGCCGACTACAGAGCCAGTTGAATTTAAGGTAGATACTGCTCAACGTGTTAAGCGGCTTCCCCCTTACATGTTTGGCCGGATTAATAATTTGCTTTACCAAAAGCGTCGAGCCGGTGAAGACGTGATTGATATGGGGATGGGAAACCCCTCCGATCCACCTCAGCAATTAGTGGTAGATAAGCTAGCCGAAGCAGCTGCCAATCCCCGAGTTCACGGATATAGTAAATCAAACGGTATTCAGAATCTACGTCGTGAAGTCGCGACGAAGTATTCCCGCAAGTATGGTGTCACGCTTGATCCGGATGAAGAAGTAATCGTGTGCCTGGGAAGCAAAGAAGGCTTTAGTCATATGTGTCTGGCCTTGATGGGCCCCGGGGATACGGCCATCGTGCCAGCTCCTTATTTCCCGGTGCATACCTACGCCGTGGCACTGGCTGGGGGAAATGTGATTTCACTGGAAGTGAACGACAGCGAGAAATTTCTGCAGAATGTTGCTTACACGTGTCAGCATCTTTATCCCAAGCCGAAACTACTGATTATTAACTACCCACATAACCCCTCAACCGTCACTGTCGAGCAGGGATTCTATGATGAAGTCGTAAAACTCGCAAAACGTTACGGGTTTATGGTGATCAGCGATTTTGCCTATGCCGATGTGGCATTTGACGGATATCAACCTCCTAGTTTTCTCTCATCACCAGGCGCGTCGGACGTTGGTGTGGAATTCACCACCATGAGCAAAGGCTACAACATGGCTGGTTGGCGCATTGGGTTCTGCTCGGGCAATCGCGAAATGATCAAAGCGTTGGCAACGATCAAAGGCTATTACGACTACGGAATGTTTCAAGCGGTTCAGGTTGCGGCCATCATGGCATTGCGTGAAACCGAAGACGCAGTGTTGGAGCAATCGAGGATTTATGAGAGCCGTCGAAACGTACTGTGTGAAGGCCTCAGCCGGTTAGGTTGGGATTTCGAAGTGCCGAAGGCTGGGATGTTTGTCTGGGCGCGATTTCCTCAGGAGTGGCAGGATCAAATGTCCACCATGGACTTTGCCATGAAGCTACTGGAAGAAGGAAACGTGGCCGTTAGTCCGGGGACGGGATTTGGTACTACCGGAGAAGGCTACTTGCGTATGGCCTTGGTTGAAAACGAAAACCGTCTTCGTCAGGGCGTACGTCAAATAAAAGCCTGTTTGAAATAAGCTTATGGCAGGGGCTGGGAGGCTCGCAGATAGGCAAACAGGTCGCGGATTTCCTGAGGCTTGAGCGTCTTAAGGATACCTTCCGGCATGATGGAACGAGGAATCGCCTGCATCTCGTCAATGTCGTCACGATTAATCACGGTTCTCTGGCCGTCGTTACTACGCAAAACGACGACCCGGTTATCCTGGTCATCAATGAAGCCGGATAATGTACGACCGTCCAGGGTGAAGATGGCATAGTTTTCAAAGCCTTCACGAATCGCGAGGCTTGGATTCACTACATTCAGCAGCATCGTCTGTAAATCGTCTCGTTTGTAGGTGGTTAGGTTCGGGCCGATGTTACCACCATCGGTAAAGAGTTGATGGCATTTACCACAGTGTTTTAGATAGAGTTGCTTGCCGTCATATGGATTCCCTGAGGCTTCTCCAATCACTCCTACAAGATCGTTAATACGACGTTGAAGTTCTCCTGCAGATGCAGCTGTTACTTTTCCAAAGTGTTTTTCTGCTTTGGCCTGCAGCTCTTTGTTATCAAAGAGCACGATTTTCAGAACAGATTCCTGACTGATGGAATCGGCGTCAATGATTTCCATTTCGATCATGTCGAGCAACATTGCAAGCCAAGGTTCACGGCTAACCAATAAAGACTGGGCAGCTATCTGCGTCTCTTCGTTAAAGGTTGAATAGGCTTCCAGAACGGTAAGAGCAATCGTATTCGATTCAAACGACTGTAATGCCAGAAGCGAGGCTTGGACGACTTGATCTGAGTCGTCATGCTTGACGAGATTTAGAAGTGTGGGCACCGCAGCTTGGTGTTTGATTTGCCCAAAGACTCCGATGAGTGCCGCTCGGGCACTAGCATCCAGGTCGGCATTTGTAATCTCGGTGAGAGCCTGCGTAATCGCCTCCGGTTGTCCAAGGCGAACGCGTAATACCGGGGAGCCTCCACCGGCGCGTCGGATGCTGGATAATAATTCCTCAGGCAATGACCCGAGAGACCGTCCTTCGAAGGATTCCTCAAACCCCTTTAGCAAGAGGCTGCGGGAATCATCGTCCGGGGCCTGTTCAAACAGCCAGGTAAGCATGTCGTATTCTTGACGCTTACCAGACATGGCATATCGTTTAGCCAGTCGTTCGATGATGTAATCCTGAGTGAGTTCTTGATTCCAGATACTGGCATCTTCAAACAGGGATTTTAATGCGTCGTATTGATGGGCATTCGCTTCTACCGCCCACCACAGCATGAGTGGAACGTGTTTATCGTCCAGATCCTCACCGTGATAGAGTAAGGCTTTGGTTAGTTCTGCAAAGAGATGGCTCGGCACTCGGCGAGCTGTTGCGGCAAGTTGGCTTCGAACGTGAACGCTTGGTTCTGACGTGGCAGTGCGAACAAGTGCTGCTTGGTAGGGTTCGTCTAGTTCCAGGTGATCCGCGGCCAGACGAATGGACCAGCTACGGACGGTGTCATGCGGGCTTTTGAGAGCAGATAATGCCACTTTTAAGTTGTAATGACCGGTGACCTGATACGTCCAAAGTGCATTGAGTGCTACCAGAGCATTGTCTGAGTGGAACAGTTGGTGTAGTTGATGGAGATCGTCTTTGGAGAGTCGGCGGTTTTTCAATAGACGGATGGCGATCTGTCGATGTAACCGGATGTCGGATTTAAATAGCCCAAATAACTCCTGATTACTCCAACCCGTCACGTCGAAGCTCGAGGGTTTCCAACCTTCAGACGGTCGCAATCGGTAAATACGCCCGTTTGTTTTATCGACGCGTCCCTGGTAGTGCGAAGCGTGATCGATTCGTTGTTCGTAAAGATCTGCCACGTAGATTGCGCCATCCGGGCCTACTTGGATGTCGACCGGGCGAAACCAGGTGTCCGTTGTCTTTAAGGGGAATCCTAAGTCTTCGGTCTTGAAGGTTGAGCCTTCCCCCTGGACATCACTGTAAACAACTCGCCCTTGTAACGGCTCGATACCAAAGAGCTTGTTTTGATAACCTTTGGGAAGTGTGGGGTCTTCGTAAATCACAAAGGTGTGCGTAAAGCGTGGTACCTGACTATGCGTCATGGCAGGAAAGTAACCAAAGGCATAGGGGTTGGATAGTTGACCGTGCTTTGAAAATCCCTTTAGATAGTAGCCGCCCTGGATGTAATGGAAACCGCGGGTATTGCCGCCGTTGTAACCGGAATAGACTCGGCCATGGGAGTCGAATTCCACACCAAACGTATTGCCACCTCCTTCCGCGAAAACTTCATATTTTTTGAGTTGCGGATGATACCTCCAAATACACTGTCCCATCGAGCGGATCGGCTTCTCGTCAGTTCCATAGTGTTTGATGTTACCCGAGACGGTAGAGCCCTGAGCTGCATAAAGCCAGCCATCCGGTCCCCATCGCAGGTTATTGGCGCAGGAATGAGAATCTTCTATTCCAAAGCCTTCTAAGATTACTTTCGGATCGCCATCAGCTCGATCGTCTTTGTCTTTGTCTTCGTAGAACAGGAGGTATGGAGGGTTCATGACATAGACCCCACCATCCCCCATGGCAAATGAAGTCGCGATGCTAAGTCCGTCGACAAAAACTGAATGTTTGTCAAAAGCCCCATCCCCATTGGTATCTTCATGGATTGAAATCTGGTCCTGGCCTTTGTCACCATGGGGAGGAGGCAAGGGCATTTTGTCATAGACAGTCCTGAGGTATTTGTCACGACTGACGGCGGTAAGGCCTGCGGGATTGGGATACTGTTTGTATTCCATAACCCATAGGCGGCCTCGCTCGTCAAATTTAAATGACAGAGGTTGAGCAATATCAGGGTCGGTAAGGACAGCGTCGATGGTAAGTCCGTCCGTGGTTTCAAACTGAGCTAGTGCATCGGAGGGAGTTTGTGGTCCGCGATCGTTGGCAAGTTGTTTGAAGGATTCTAAGATCTGTTTCGCGTCAGCAAGTTGGTCATAGCGAAATGCTTCGCGGTCTTCAGTTTTCCATTGGGCATAGTCCTGATTGTCACCAATGATATGTTGCCATTTTCCCTTTGTGCTGATCGCCTTGTTTCCGTCCGTGAAAATTGGAGCGGCTACATTAAAGCCTCCGCGTGGGTATTTGCGATAGACTCGGATTGCTAACACATTCTCCTCGCCGGCAATAAAGTGTTTTGCAGACACGGTGTACTTTTCATCCTCTCCAAGTCCACTGCGGAATTTTGGTGGCATGGCACCCACGCTGGCGATTTTGACGCCGTTTAAATAGACTTCGCGAGCATCATCTACCGGTTCAACATAAAGTTCCAGGTTCTTTCCTGCCCATTGGGTTGGTGGCTTGATAACACATCGATACCAACGGAAGCCATTTTCACTCGCTCCGTTTCTAGGCCGAGTCCAGTCGGATGGAATGTCTACCTCGGTCCAGGAATTGGATGCTTCCTGAATGGGAGCTTGGCCTTTGGTCTGAGCGGTGGTCCAAGGCAGTAACGTGAGTACAGCAATCAGTAACAGGCGAATCATCGAAGGTCTCGAAGTGGCAATGGGGTTCAGGGAATGTTAATAGTCTAATCCTAACGATTCCCTATGCCTGATTCACGTTGGCGGAGTGTAAAAAGATGTGGAATTCTTTTAAATTGGTTTCGCAATGTGCTTCAGGGAAACCTATTGTTTTGGTGAGAGAGAAACTAATTCAAGTTCGCCTTTGAGAGAGGCGTGAGAAGTAAGATGTTGAACCGAAGTATGACTCGGTTCGCCCTGTGTTTGGCTGCATTCCTATTGGGTGCATTCGTGGCACTAGGTAGCGAACCTGAAATCCAGCAAGTTGATTTCCATTTCCTGGCTCCTAATGCGGAAATACGCCTACGAACGGAAACTCAAGTAATCGAATTGAAAATCATTGATCCCGAACAGGGCGCGGCTGTTGTACGGATTAGCCGCGATGGCAGTGAATTTGGTTCGCCTCGTTCGGTAATCCTGCTAGGGGCCACTCTGGGCCGGCAGCAGGGAGCGTTGTCCTTGATCGAAATGGGTGTAATTCGTAAGGGGCTAAAGCTTGAATTGGGTATTGGCGATCTGCGTTCTGAGAATCGAGTGCATACAAAAAAGCTGACGAGTATCGAGCTACTAAAGGTGTAGTGTACACATGTTCACTATCTAGCATTATCTAAAAAAACGTGACCAAAGATTGGGTCACGTTTTTTATTGAGTCGGGGCGGTGGGATTCGAACTCACGACCTTCTGGTCCCAAACCAGACGCGCTAACCAGGCTGCGCTACGCCCCGTAAATGTGAGATTTAATTTACCTAGCGGCTATCCGTTCGACAACCCCTGTAAGGCGATGATTTTTAGGCTGCTCGGTCTTTTTGTGCCGAGCTACCAGTTAGCAAACTGAGGAGTCTGGAAAACTCGTTTGAGCTACTGAAGTCGACAACGATTTTGCCCGTACCCTTTTCACGTTCGACGATTTTGACACGAGTTCCGAGTGCTCGCTTGAGTTGCTTTTCCAGCATTTCAATCTGAGCATCACTGGTTTTATTTTTGGTATTTGTCTTTGATTTGGTACTCTGTCCACCTTGGTCATCCATTAGTTTGCGATGGACGTATTGTTCAATATTGCGAACGCTTAGTGACTCGCGAACGATCCGTTCACACAACTGAATTTGTTCGAGTGGTTCGAGCGGTAGCAGCGCTCGTGCATGACCGGCAGTAATGAGTTGATTGCGGAGTGAGTCCTGAACCTGTTCTGGTAACTCTAGTAGCCGGATTAAATTGGAAATCGTTGAGCGATCAACGTTGAGTCGTTTTGCAAGTTCAGCCTGAGTGCATTTGTGTTGTTTGAGATACTGCTTAAAGGAAGTCGCCTTTTCGAGTGGTCCCAGATCTTTACGTTGTAGGTTTTCGATGATTGCCAGCTCTGCGGCTTCACGATCGGTTGCCTGGCGAATCCTGGCGGGGATCGATTTCCAGCCTGCTTGGGTGGCTGCTTTAAGACGACGCTCACCAGAGATGAGTTGGTAGCGATTGCCAACCTGTCTCACCACGATGGGCTGAAGTAGGTCGTGCTGCTGGAGACTAGCAGCTAAAGCATTGAGTTCGGTAGGATCGAAATGCTGTCGAGGTTGGTACGGATTTTCGTCGATGCTATCGATTTCGATCGATGAAAATCCGGTAGCAGCTAGGCTCGATTTAGCGGGCTTAGGTGTTGCTTTGTTCGCCGGTTTTTTTGAGTCGGTTTTAGTGGGAGGTTGAGGTTGTCCCAACAGATCCGCCAGACCTTTTCCCAATCGTCGATTTTTACTCACGCTCTAATACCTCCATACACAATTCGGTGTATGCTCGTGCACCTCGGCTCCGAGGTGCATACTCAAGGATGGGTTTGTTATAACTAGGAGATTCCGCTAGCAGGGAATCCCGGGGGATGACCGTATCGAAGACAATGTCTCCAAAGAACTCACGGACCTCTTTGTCTATCTCTTTAGTCAGTTCTAGTTGAGGGTCATACATGGTAAGTACGATTCCCCCAAATTCCAATTGACTGTCTTCCTGATGCATCACATCCCGAATGACGTGAATCATCTGAGTGAGTCCTTCCATTGCAAAGTATTCGCATTGGATCGGCATGAAGACTTCGGTAGAGGCTCCTAAAGCTGCCTGGGTTAACGGTCCTACACTCGGAGGGCAATCGATGATTACATATTCATACGGTACTGTCCCGGTACGGATATGCTGTTGAAGTTTGTTGGTTTCAATGTATTCGCCATCCGCCAGCACAGAGACATCCTGAAAGCTGCGACTTCCCGGTAGTAAGTCAAGATTCTCATAGTGGGTGGACTGAATCGATTGACGCAGGGGGTGATCATTCACCAGAGGGTGTCGATCAGACGGTGGTTGGCCTAATCCCGTGGTGGCATTACATTGTGGATCGAGGTCAATCAACAGCGTGGCGCAACCTGCCTGCCCCAGCCCAGCGGCTAGATTAATAGAAGTCGTGGTTTTACCCACGCCTCCTTTCTGGTTGGCAACGCATAGTATGCGGGTCACCGGAAGGGTCCTTCTTTATAAGCAAGCTTTATAGTCGATCGAATGTATAGAGAAATTTTAATCCTATCAGTAGGTTTAAGAGAATAGCAGATTGACCCAGGGGTACGCGGGATCTCTGGTAAAGATAGTTGAATTAGTGTTTCACGTGGAACATGCTCCAGACCGCTCAGTTTGCTGGCGAGTTGATGGTGCAACTGGTATCAGGTTAAAGGTGTTTCACGTGAAACGCTGAGCAATCGTGGCTACGGGTGGATTTAAGGAGGATCAATGAAAGTCAATGAAAGTCAATGAATATCAAGGCAAGTTAGACAGTTAAACAATTAGACAATTGGCAAGCCTGACTTGCAGAGAGGTAAGGTCTTCCCGTTCCACTTTCGTCTTTCAGACTTCAGTGGGTAAAAACCGTCTTAAGGAAGAAGTAGAACGCAGTGCTTAACAGTAGAGGCATTGTCATGGATCCAATGAGCTTGTCCGTCGTAGTCCAGCGAAGGAGGACGAAGTCGGAGGATTTGATAATTAAGTAGATTGAGTCGTCTTGCCCACTTTCCGTAATTGATAGCATCTCTACAATGAAGGGCATGATAGCAAGTCAGGTACCGGCAAATCGTCCGGTCGAATTTATTAGTGATGTAACCAAGGAGTGCAGGACGTGTCTCAGGTAGAACGACTACCCTACAAAGTAAAAGACCTCTCATTGGCAGCGTGGGGCCGCCGCGAAATCATCATAGCTGAAAACGAAATGCCGGGATTAATGGCGTTACGTAAGAAGTACGGTGAATCTAAACCGTTGGCCGGTGCTCGGATCGCCGGTTGTCTGCATATGACAATTCAGACAGCCGTGCTGATTGAAACCTTGGTGGATTTAGGTGCGGACGTAACCTGGTCAAGCTGTAATATCTTCTCTACTCAGGATCATGCTGCGGCTGCGATTGCCGAGGCAGGAATTCCGGTTTATGCCTGGAAAGGAATGAGCGAAGAAGAATTCGATTGGTGTATCGAACAGACTCTCGTCTTTCCCGACGGTAAACCGCTCAACCTGATTCTGGACGATGGCGGAGATTTGACCGCGATGGTTCATGATCGATTCCCGGAGTATCTGACGGACATTCGAGGTATCTCGGAAGAAACAACAACGGGAGTCCATCGTCTCTGTCAGATGTTCGCCAATGGTGAATTGAAAGTACCTTCGATCAACGTTAATGACTCCGTAACCAAAAGTAAATTTGACAACCTTTATGGATGTCGTGAGTCGTTGGTTGATGGGATCAAGCGAGCGACTGACGTCATGGTTGCCGGCAAGACTGCGGTTGTTTGTGGCTACGGGGATGTTGGTAAAGGATGTGCTCATTCACTGCAGCGTTATGGGGCGCGAGTGATCGTGACAGAGATCGATCCGATCAATGCTCTGCAAGCGTGTATGGAAGGCTTCCAGGTAATGACGATGGAAGATGCCGCACCGATCGGGAATATCTTTGTAACTACGACTGGCAACAAAGATGTGATCCGTGGTGAGCATATGGAAGTCATGCCCAATGATGCAATCGTTTGTAATATTGGTCACTTCGATACCGAGATCGACGTTGCGTGGCTTAATGGCAATTCGTCATTGAGCAAAGAAGAAATCAAACCGCAGGTAGATCGATATACATTTGATGATGGACATTCGATAATCCTTCTTGCGGAAGGTCGATTGGTTAACCTAGGGTGTGCCACCGGTCATCCTTCGTTTGTAATGTCCAACTCGTTTTGTAATCAGGTGCTCGCCCAGTTGGCATTGTGGACAGAATCGGAAAAATACGACATCGGTGTCCACTTCCTTCCTAAGGAACTGGATGAGGAAGTAGCAAGATTACATTTGGATCAGTTAGGTGCGAAGTTGACTGTGTTGACTCAGGAACAGGCTGACTACATCGGTGTACCTGTGGCAGGACCGTTCAAACCTGAACACTACCGATATTGATTGCTGTCGAGAAGACGGTGTTTCACGTGGAACATTTTCCACCGACCGCGTGTGAATTAGTTCGCGATATGATGAGTGATGTTTCACGTGAAACACCACGTTAGCCAAATGGTGACTGTAGTGTCAGTCCAATTAATGGGGAACCAAAATGGTTCAGATTGAAGCCTTTCAGGGATTGCGATATGACCTGGCTCATGTAGGGTCGCTTAGTGATGTGATTGCTCCTCCGTATGATGTCATCGATCCGGAGTTTCAAAATCAACTTTACGAAGTGCATCCCACGAACGTCATACGGCTGATTCTCAATCGAGATGAACCCGGTGATGAAACCGGCGATGAAAAATATGAACGAGCCGCTCGGTATTTAAAACAGTGGCGGCGGGAAGGTGTGCTGTCTGAAGAATCACATGCAGCCATCTACGTGTACCATCAGGAATTTTCCTATGCGGGTACTACCTTCATCCGTAAAGGATTCATGTGCCGAATGCAGTTGGAGAAACTTGGTGAAGGCAACGTCTATCCCCACGAAGAAACGCACTCGGCAGCCAAGGTGGATCGTCTCAAATTATTCAATGCAACCCGCGCTAACCTAAGCCAGATTTTCGGCATCTATCCAGACGAAGAAAATCAAGCTCAGAAGATTCTTGAACAGGCTATCCTGGGTAAGACGCCGTTGGAAGCAACAGATCATCTCGGAGTAGTGCATCGTCTTTGGGTGGTCGACGACCTGCAAACGATAGGAGATCTGCAGGCCAGTATGGGTGATAAGGCAATGTTCATTGCCGATGGTCACCATCGTTATGAGACAGCCTGTAACTATCAACAGCAGTTGAAAGAATCCGGAGAGTTAACTGATGTCCACCCAGCCAACTGTGTGATGACGATGTGCGTCAGTATGAATGATGATGGTATGATCGTTCTGCCAACGCATCGCTTGTTTAAAGGCCTACCACAATACGACTCGGCCACGTTGATCTCTAAGATCGACTCTGCGTTCGATTGTCAGGTGATTGGAACTGGCAGTGAATTGGCTGAGTCTGTTTGGGAACAAATTGAAGTCGACGACGCGCAAGATACCGTCGGCTTGTATTGCCCCGTCGATGATACCTGGGTGCTAGCCACGCTTAATACTGATGGACTCGAACAGTTGGCTGCTGTTGCTAGTGACCGTACGGATGATTGGCAGGGATTGGGAGTATCGATTTTGCATCGCCTCCTCGTCCAAACTTGCCTAGGGCATGAGTCACTTCCAAAGCCAAAGTATGTTCATCTTGTACAGGAAGTTGTGGACAGTCTCAACCTGGGTGCTGATGATGACGGAGAAGCGTTTGGGCTGGCCGCGCTAGTGATGCCGGCAACGCTTGATCATATTCGTACCATCAGCAAAAACGGTGAGCGGATGCCAGCCAAGAGTACTTACTTCTACCCCAAACTGTTGAGCGGTCTGGTTATTAATAGTCTTGAGTAATTAGGGGCCGCGTGATTACTGTCGTCCGACTCAACCTATACGCTCGAATGCCTTTAGTGCATTGCTGCTAAACGTTTGAATTAACTGGCCGTCTTTTCTTCCCGGCGAAGACTCGACTCCGCTTGCAGTGTCCACTGCATTTGGTTGGGCGGTCGAGATAGCTTCTTCCACATTCACTGGGGTGATCCCGCCGGCTAAGACTACATCGAACCCCCCAAAGTGGGTATTTTGTGGATTGAGTGCATTCCAGTCGAGGCGGTGGCCCGTGCCCCCGTATGCACCTGGTTGGTAGGCATCCAAGAGAATAGCCTGAAGCGTTACATTCAGAGTAGTACAGGCAGCTAGATAATCAACCAGGAACGAAGGGTCTGAGTCTTTGCAGCGGAAGGCTTTGATCAACCGGACATTGGCTAATGATTCGAGTGCTCGCAGTTGCTTAAGAAAGAAAGGATCCTCGTCACCATGTAACTGCAGGAAGTCGAACTGTACCTTGTCGTGAATTTCCTCAATGGCTTCCTTTGTATGGTTGACGAACAATCCCACTATCTGGATTTCATCTCGTACAGCTTCGGCAATCTCATTGGCTAGTTCTGGAGAGATGCTTCTTGGGCTGGGAGAGTAGAAATTCAATCCGATCGCATCGATACCTGCATTCACGCAGAGTTGGGCATCTGCGACCGAGGTAATCCCGCATACTTTGGTTTGAAATAAGCCGTTCATGATTTGTTTTTTAGGGGACTGCCTGTCGTTAACTCTTCGCGAATCCTCATATTTTAACGTGGCGCGATTGAAGATGGAGGAAATAGCGAGACTTGCAAACTGGGAATTATCACTTTTCAGCTGCCTCTTACAGATGACCGAAAAATAAGAATAGGTTCTTTTGTATTCGCTCTTTGACCTCTTTAGATTAATCCGTCGGCAGGAAGCCACAAGCCATGTATGAAGCATATTACCAGTTGTCCGAACGCCCATTTAATCACGCTCCGAACACCGAGTGTTTCTTTGCGGCGGAGCACGTTCGAGAGTCGTTATCACAAATTGTGAGAATTGTGACACGAGGTGAAGGGCTTTCTCTGGTCGCCGGTCCTACGGGAACAGGTAAGTCCTCGGTTTGCCAGTTGTTGGTTGAACACTTTCAATTCAGCCATCAGGTTGTATATTTTCAACATGCTCTGTTCTCCAGTCGCCATTCCTTTTTGGAAGCCGTGCTCCTAGCCCTGGGGCTAAGCAATAGTCGCAATTCGGAAGCACAGAATCGAACAGCCATTCGGAACCATCTGTTCAATCTGGATGAACATCCACGTTCTTTGCTGCTTGTCATCGATGATGCACATCAGCTAACACCGGACGTATTGGAAGAGTGCCGCCAGTTATCAAATCTGGTTTATAGCGGTGCCCCGCGAGTACATCTTGTACTATCTGGATTATTGAAGCTAGAAGATTCACTGTCACATCCTTCATTGGATTCACTCAATCAACGTGTGGTTCATCGATGTTATTTGTCTACACTCTCTGGATTGGAGACGCGGGCTTTAGTTGGCGATTGTCTGGAGCGTGCCGGTGGTAAGGTGGCGGAGTTGTTTACTCGGGATGCATTGCGCAAAATCTATGAGTACTCCGAAGGGGTACCAAGAACTGTTGTGCAGTTGGTAGACCGTGCGATGTTAATGGGCATGAAGTTTGAGAAATCGATGCTCGATGCCTACGAAATTGAATTAGCGTGGGCTGATCTGCAACAACTCCCTGAACCAAAGTCGCCTGAGCAACTGGAGCAGGCCGCTACGAATCCTACAAGTGCCACCAGTAGCATTGAATTCGGATTGTTGTCCGATTAATCCATAAGGTTTTCTATGGAACCGAAAGCAACCGTTACCGGAGGAGCTGGCTTTATTGGCTCGCGTCTGGTTCGCGCTCTACTTGCCAATGGTTATCGAGTTAGTGTCCTGGACGATTTTTCAACAGGACGTCTATCTAACTTGCAGGGCTTGCTTGAGCAGATTGATCTCACGGAAGGCTCAATTTTGGAACCTACTTCGTTGAGACAGGTGCTGGCCGGGTCGGATGTTGTGTTTCATCACGCCGCACAGGTTTCTGTCCCTTTTTCCATGGCGAACCCAGAGCGTACTCAGCAGATTAACGGCACGGGAACTCTGAACGTTCTTGAAGCGGCAGTAGCCACTGGGTGTCGGCGAGTTATTTATGCTGGTTCGAGTAGCTGCTATGGTGATGTTACCAGAGACATACAGACAGAATCAGATCCGATTGCTCCGATATCGCCTTATGGAGAATCCAAGTATCAGGGTGAAGTCCATTGCCAACGGTTTGCAACCGAAACAGAGTTAGAAACAGTGGTGCTCCGATATTTCAATGTCTTTGGGCCAGGGCAGGATCCGGACAGTCCCTACTCGGCTGTTATTCCTAAGTTCATCTCGCTGATACTTGCCGGTCAATCGCCGACGATTTTCGGCGATGGTCAGCAGTCACGAGACTTTACATTCGTCGAGAATGTAGTCCAAGCTAACCTCCTTGCCGCCCGCGCTCATCAACTCTCTGGCCATAGCATCAACATTGCCAACGGTCGGAGTATTTCACTTCGGCAGTTAGTTGTTTTGTTAAGTGAGTATACAGCAGAATCAGTTGAACCAGTCTTTGAAGCGGCTCGGGCTGGTGACATCCTCCATAGTTGTGCAAATATCTCCAAGGCGCGAGAGCTGTTGGAATATCAACCGCTTGTCTCCATTGAAGAGGGGCTCAAGAGAACGGTGGATTTCTTTCGGAGTCGTTCCTTATGATGCCGTGGAAAATACTAGTCTCCATTGCGACCTATAACGAACGTGAGAACATTGAGCGTTTAGTGGCGGCTGTGCGTGAAAGTGTCTCTGACATCCACGTCCTGGTGATTGATGATGGTAGCCCGGATGGTACAGGGCAGTGGTGCGAGCTATTTGGTGATGAGCAAGATTGGTTTCACTATATACAGCGAGGAAGTAAACAGGGTCTGGGGTCAGCTACGCTCTGCGGGATGCAGTATGCGGTCGAGCAAGGATACGATTTGTGGATTGGCATGGACGCAGATTTTAGTCATCCACCCGAACGCTTACCCGCAATGATTGCTGCCATTGGTGATCGGAAGACTCCCGAGGCTGATGTTGTGATTGGCTCTCGGTACTGCCCAGGTGGAGGAGTGGATGGTTGGCCTTGGAAACGACGTGTCATGAGTCGCTGTGTGAATTTATACGCTCGTGTTTTGATGGGCCTGTTTCCCCGGGATTGTTCTGGAGCGTATCGTTGCTGCAGAACAGAGATTCTTGAACAACTCGATTTTTCAGAGATACAGTCTACCGGCTACTCGTTCTTTGAAGAATTCCTGTGGCGGCTAAAACGAGTTGGAGCACGAATTGTGGAAGTACCGATCGTGTTCGTAGATCGCGAATATGGCCAATCGAAACTCAATCGCGCTGAAGCCATCCATTCACTCTGGATGATGTTTAAGTTCGGCGTCCGTAACTGGCTGCGACTTCGATGATTTTGAGCTAAAATGGGAGTTCAGCCGGTATCCGGGTGTGCTTAACGTCACACGACGGACCGGACATCTCTTCCGTGTTCAAAATCTTATCGAAAGTGTCGAAATGAAGTATTTCGCAGAGGCTTGTCTCTCTTTTTGTTTTTCGCTGCTACTGGCGATTCCAGTCAATGCTCAGGTTTCCATCCAGGTCGAAACAGGGGATCACGCTCGTGAAAATACTCCGGTTAAAGTGATTCTGGATTCGCAGGAAGCCATCGTGGCCAATTTGGCGGAGGTCACTTTCAATGGCCAGCAGATTCAAGGGCAGCTTACAGAACTAGGGCTTGAGTCATTGCGGGAGCTGGGAAAAGAAGCTGATCCTACGAACCAACGTGAACTGCACTTTATTGTTCCCAAATGGCCGGCGGAGACCAAGCTAGAGGCAACGGTCTCTTTTGCATTGTCACCGAACAAAGACGCGAGTGGTTTTCAGTTTCAGGACAAAGAAGGACTCTACACGGATGTGTTGTACGAGGATCGCCCGGTGATGCGATATATGTATGAAGCTTTGGACACATCGTCTCCGGAACGCATTGGCGAAACATATAAAGTCTATCACCATGTCTATGACCCAACCGGAGAGCGATTTGTCACCAAAGGCCCAGGCGGTTTATTTCCTCATCATCGGGGTCTTTTCTATGGCTTTAACAAGATCTCCTATACCGTCGATGGGCAGTCGATGTCAGCTGATATTTGGCACTGTCGAAATGGGGAATCTCAGGCTCATGTAGAAGTCTGTTCTCAGGTTGGTGGCCCTGTGCTGGGTAGGCATCTTTTAAAGCTTGAATGGAAAGGTCGTGATGGAAAGCCGTTTGCTACAGAATTGAGAGAGCTGACAGCTTACAACGTGGAAGGAGGCGTGCTGATTGAATTTGCTTCCAAACTTTCGTCTCAGGTCGGTGAGATTAAACTGGCAGGAGATCCACAACATGCAGGATTCCAATTTCGGGGTTCGCAGGAAATCCCGGATAAAACGGCAGCACAAACATACTATGTCCGTCCGGATGGGAAAGGACAGCCCGGAGCATTTCGGAATTGGCCCGGCAACAAAGAGCATGTAAACCTGAAATGGAATGCACTATGTTTCGTCTTAGGTGGCAAACGTCTTACCTGTTGTTATCTGGATCACCCGGAGAACCCTAAGGAGTCACGATTTAGCGAGCGTAATTACGGAAGATTTGGTTCGTACTTTGAAACCACGGTGACGGAAGAGAAACCACTGCAGTTGAACTATCGGATTTGGCTGCAATACGGTGAAATGTCGGTCGCTGACGTCGACAAGTTCAGCCGTGATTTTGTCACTCCTCCGAATGCCAGCTCGAAATAAGCAAGCATTCAAGTCGGACGATTGCATCCCCTCCCGACGCAATCTAGAATTTGTTTCTAAACCCAAACAATGCATCTCTTTATGAGGTAGATAATATGTCTGAAAACACTGGCGGATCAATTGATAATGTAATGCAGGAAAGCCGGTTGTTTCCCCCTTCCGACCAGTTTTTGGAAGGTTGTGAGATTAATTCCATGGCCGCCTATCAGGAGCTATATGACAAGGCGGCGGCTGATCCAGTTCAGTTCTGGGGTGACCTGGCCAAGGAGGATCTTCATTGGTTCGAAGCATTTGAAAAAACACTGGATTGGAAAGAGCCGTATGCGGAGTGGTTCGTCGGTGGAAAGACGAATGTCTCTTACAATTGCCTTGATCGGAATCTGGCAGAAAATGCGGACAAGACAGCCATTATCTGGGAAGGTGAGCCGGGCGATGTACGTACGTTTACTTACAGAGAACTTCATAGTGAAGTGAGTCGGTTGGCCAATGCGTTTAAAAAAGCCGGTGTGGAGCAGGGAGATGTCGTTTCAATTTACATGCCGATGGTTCCGGAACTCGCTTTTGCTATGTTGGCCTGTGCTCGGATTGGCGCAGTTCACAGTGTGATTTTCGCGGGGTTTTCCGCTGAGTCGATTGCGGATCGTAACAATGATGCCAGTGCCAAAGTACAACTTACAGCTGACGGTGGTTATCGACGTGGCAAAGTACTCGCACTCAAAGATATCGTAGATGAAGCGTTGGAAAAATCGCCAACGATTGAAACCTGTATTGTGCTCAATAGGACGGATACAGAAGTCTCGATGAAAGAAGGTCGGGACATTTGGTGGCATGAATTATTAGATTCGGTCGATGATGACTGTCCGGCCACGCCTCTGGATTCGGAATCTCCGTTGTTTATCCTCTACACCAGTGGCTCAACTGGTAAGCCGAAAGGGATCAAGCATACGACTGCAGGGTACAACCTCTATGCGAAGAAAACGTTTGAGTGGGTTTTTGACATTCGCCAGGATGACATCTATTGGTGTACTGCAGACTGTGGCTGGATCACTGGCCATAGTTACATTGTGTATGGCCCATTAAGTGCAGGTGCCACTTGTGTAATGTTCGAAGGTGCCCCTAATTATCCCGCGGAAGATCGATTCTGGGATTTGGTGGAAAAGCACAAAATCACGATTCTCTATACCGCTCCAACTGCTATCCGGGCATTCATTAAATGGGGTGATGAGCATGTCGAGAAACATGACCTCAGCAGCCTGCGATTGTTGGGGACTGTAGGAGAAGGTATCAATCCAGAAGCCTGGATGTGGTATCACGAGAAGATTGGTGGCGAACGTTGTCCGATCGTCGATACCTGGTGGCAAACCGAAACAGGGGGGATCATGATGAGCCCACTGCCGGGTGCCGTACCAACTAAACCAGGAAGTTGTACCAAACCACTCCCAGGCATCTTACCGGCCATTCTGGATGAAACGGGAGAAGCTGTTGGTGAAAATCAGGGGGGGATGTTAGTGATGACACACCCCTGGCCGGGCATGTTGCGAGGTATCTGGGGAGATAACGATCGATATCAGGATCAATACTGGTCGAAATTCCCGGGGAACTATCTCGCTGGTGATAATGCTCGCTGTGATGAAGACGGTTACTACTGGATCATGGGCCGGATCGATGATGTGATCAATGTTTCCGGTCATCGTCTAAGTACGATTGAAGTGGAGAGCGCCTTGGTGAGTCACCCTAATGTTGCGGAAGCAGCCGCTGTGGGTCGCAAAGATGAGATCAAAGGTCAGGCCGTTGCTGTGTTCGTGACGCTCGTTGATGCCGAAGCCAGTGATGAGATGAAGCAGGAATTGAAGCTTCATGTTCGTAAGGAAATCGGTGCTTTGGCTCAGCCGGACGACATTCGATTTACCAGTGCTTTGCCTAAGACGCGAAGTGGAAAAATCATGCGTCGGCTTTTGCGAGATATTGCCGAAGGTAATGAAGCCGTGGGAGATACCACGACGTTGGAAGACTATACGGTTTTGGCGCAGTTACGTGCCAATGACGAATAAGTCAACAATTAACCAATTGTAAAAATTGACGAGTGTCTAATTGTTTAACTGTCCAACTGGGGCACTGGCTAACTGATTACCTGTTCAGTTGTCCCACTACGCCGCCTTCGTCCTGTTGCGTTGCCAATCGGCGATCGGCTTCCTGCCAGATCCTAATCATTTCTTCAGGTTCTTCAAAGTTGAGATAGGTCGGGGCTTCATGAGCGGCGACGCGGGTTGCCATTCCGGCGATTCGCCATCCGTCTGTCTGCTCACGCAGGATCCAGATAATGTCGAATTGATGTGTGAGCCCATCTTTGCCAGGTTCTTTCCAGAGGCTGGTCACGTAGGCGCCACCGGAAACCATTTCGACTCCGCCGACTTCAAATGTGGCATCCGGAGACCCCGGGCTGCGGACGACCAAATCGTGCTTTTCAGTTTCTTGCTTGGCGCGTGTGGTTAGTAAATTGGAAATCTCATCGTCTGCACCGGACTGCAAAGCGGCAAGAAAATTCTGTACAACGAACTGTGGGGTTGCAGGCTGAGTTGGTTCAGCGTCTTGTGCCGATATATCGGTCTGTTGTGAATTGGGATCTGTCGGAAGGTCCGTGGTAAGCGTTACCTGGGGTGCTTGTAAATTCTTGGACTCCATAGAGGACTCGGTGGATTCCGAGCTGTCGGAACATCCTAGGCAAAAAACAAGGAGGCCAAGTAGACAGGAGTAATTCGTCATCAACTTCGACATTCGCATGGAATTTCTCTTTCCAATGAATTGCAACATAATAGTAGGTGTGGCATAGTTTGGAAAAAATGCGTAAATCTGTAAAGACGAATCGCCCCAGATGTCGACGATGATAATGGTGCATCGTCTCCCTAGAGGGTGATGCGCGCAGAAGAAACCACCCCACATATTTGTTAGGCGAGGATCCTAAAATGAAGCGTTTTGGCGTAAGCGGATTAGCTTTGCTGATGATCGTGACGCTTGTCGTCACTGGTACAGTGCAAGCTGATAAGGAATCAAAGAAACTAGTCGATTTGTCATTACCTAAAATCAACTTAAAAAAAGCTGAATCCTGTGAAGACAAAAAGGAATGCTGTGACGAGAAGGAAGCCTGTTGTTCAGCAAAAAGTAAATTACTGGATCGAGCCAAAGGGCTGATCAGTAAGAAAGCTGAATGCACAGGGAAAGAAGATTGCCCTGTTTGTAACAAGGCCAAGAAGCTAGCAGGTAAAGCTGCGGAAAGCGCTCAGCAAATAACTGGCAAGGCAGGTGCTGTTGTTCAGGATGGCGCAAAGAAAGCGAAGGAAACAGTTTCAAAACTTCGCGAACGCACTAAAAAAATGATTGGGAAAGTCAAGAAGTAACCCGGCTTATTCCAACGGACCCAAGAGACGCTGTGTCTGAATTCAGGCACAGCGTCTTTTTTTATGGTAACTCGGATGGGGCACAGGACAGGATTGACCGTTCCTGATTATGCCAATGCTTCACGCAAGATGTCCAAATAATGTCCGGACTCTTTGCGAGGATCTCCCGCTTCTTCATATTCAAGAACGACAAAACCGCGGTAGTTACTTCCTTTGAGAATTTCTCCAAGACGTTTGAAGTCGGTGGGAGTCGTTTCACGTTGAGCATTTCGGGTGACGACTTTGACCTGTACGTTCATGGCGTAAGGTGCCACCTCTTCCAGTTCTGCATAAACATCGTCACTTGAAAAGTTACCGGTGTCTAGATTGACAGCAAACCAGGGACTTTTTACATCATGCACAAATTGCAACAGTCCTTTCGCAGTTGCTGTTGGTCCCCCATGGTTCTCCAATGCCAAGACGACTCCTTTTTGACCGGCGTAATCACAACACTCTTCGATCGCCGAAACCATGAGTTTGTGTGATGCTTCTGGCGTTTGTCCCTTTTTAATATGCCCGGCAAATATGCGAATGACCGGAGCTCCCATGACGGCGGCATGGTCAATCCAGGTTTTCACATAGTCGATCTGTTCCTGGCGTTTAGAGTCGCCTACTGGGTATCCAAAGTCATTTCCTACCGCTGTCCCTGAAATCGATAGCCCCAAACGAAAGCAATGCTCTTTGAGACCAAGCAGGTACTCCGACGTTACCTCCTTTGGAAAGTAATAGGATGTTAGTTCCGTACCTTCCAGTCCAAAGCCAGCACAATCATCAATGAAATCATGAAGCGTTAGCTCGGTTGGGTCACCTTGCAATAGTTTGCGGTAACTGTAGGCGGCTAAGGAATACTTGAATTTGGCAGTGCCGTTACGTTGGATAGGGTCGATGGCATGGGCGATGCCCGTCAGACCTGCTGCACCGATCAGTGCAGAGGAACGAGTGAGAAACTGTCGGCGTTGCATGGATGATACGAGTGACTTCAGTGGGCGTAAGTGCGACATGGTTCAGGTTTTACTCTTAGGGGGATGAGGACGTTAACGCTTGTTTAGTTTAATCGATCAGGAGTTGGAAAGCAGCTTTTGGAGTTCAGGCCAACTTAGTGTGTTGGCAACGTGGGCAGCGGTTAAACCTCCTCGTCGAGCTTGTTTAATGCCGTAGGGTAGGACATCCAGTCCGGAGATCTTATGGGCATCACTATTGATGACAATAGGTATTCCGCGTTCGCGGGCCATGGCACAATGCACGTCGTGTAAATCTAAGCGAACTGGGTTCGCATTGAGTTCCAGTAATTTCCCATTTTCCTTAGCGGCCTGAAACACAGCCTCTATATCCACTTCATACGCTTCACGGCGATTGATGAGCCGGCCTGTCGGGTGAGCGATTATATCCACATGTGGATTTTCCAGGGCGTTGGTTATCCGATCAGTGATTTGTTGACGGGGCTGTTTTTGGCCGAAGTGAACGGAAGCGATCACCCAGTCAGCCTGAGCTAAAACTTCGTCGGGCAAATCCATCGGTCCTGATTCCAGAATGTCGCACTCGATTCCTTTAAGTATTAGAAAGTTGTCATCCCTGGCGGCATTGATCGCGTCGATCTCTTTCCATTGGGCAAGCAACCGTTCAGCGTCCAGTCCATTGGCCACGGAAACACGCTGAGAGTGATCGGTGATTGCGATGTACTTTAGTCCTCGAGCCTGCGCTGCGTCAGCCATCTCTTCGATAGAGGCTTTCCCATCCGTTGCTGTGGTATGCATGTGAAGGTCGCCTTGGATTTGGGCGAGCTCAATCAAATCCGGCAACGCATTCTGAGCTGCCCAGTCAAATTCAGTTCTTGCTTCACGTAATTCAGGAGCAAAGCAGGGCATACCTAGTGCCTCGTAGACCTCGGATTCGGTTGCCCCGGCAATATACGTTTCGGAATCGCCATCTACTTGAAAGACGCCGTACTCATTGATTTTCATGCCCAATTGTTTGGCACGACCGCGGACTTCGACGTTGTGATCTTTTGAGCCGGTGAAGTACTGGAGAGCAGCTCCGAAGGCATCAGCTTCAACGACTCGCAGGTCGACTTGAAAACTGTTGCCGACTCGAATCGACATCTTAGTGTCCCCCTGAACAATGATCTGTTCTAAATCGGGGTAGTTACCAAAATGAGCCATGACGGAAGCAGGGTCCTGTGAGACGACCAAAATGTCGAGGTCACCAACGGTTTCACGTCCGCGACGGTAGCTCCCGGCAAATTCTAATTGTCCGATCGATTCGCATTGATTCAGATGGCTAGCCAAAGAACTGGCAAGCTGATCTGCTTCAGACCAATAAATTCGTTCATTGGCTGCCGTTGCAATCGCCATGCCTTCCAGAATGCTTTGTTCAGTCTTGGCAGCAAATCCTTTTAGCTTTTGAACTTCGCCGGCTTCACAGGCTGCCTGTAATTGCTCTAACGTTTGAATTCCTAATTCCTGATACAGGGCCGCAGCTTTCTTGGGACCCAGTCCCGGAATTCGTAAAATATCTAGAACGGTCGCCGGCACGGTTTCCAGGATCTCGTTGATTTCAGAGATTTCACCTTCCTGAATCAATTGTGTGATTTTCTCGGCCACGCCTTTGCCGATGCCATCAATCTCCAGCAACACCGACGGATCGGACTGAGCCATCGTGGAAAAGGACTCGGTAGAGTCCTTGATAACACGAGCCCCACGACGGTATGCGCGAATCTTAAAGGAATTGGCTCCCTGGAATTCCAGCAGGTCTGCCAGTTTGGTGATTTGTGCTGATATCTGTCCGTTTTCCATTGCATCCTTTCCGGTTTGAGCATCAATGCTCTGCTTCGTTCAATGCCCATAATATAGCAATTTGAGGTTACCACTGGATTAGACTAGTGGCAGGAAAACACTGGAATGAGAAATTACGAAAAATAAAATGTTTTATCCCGCACTGGTCGAAAACAGTAACCTACTTTTTACATAACGTGAGAGAGCACAGTAACGGCAACTGAGTTTGACCCTTGAAAAACCGACGCGGGAGTTGGTTTTCAAGGCCTCACGCCACGAGAGCTGATAAGTATGTGAGAGTACAGATCAGCAAAAAATTAGTGACGGAATAATCGTTACAAACGTAACATTCCGTGAAATGACAAGCTTCCTAAATTTGCTTCTTGCTTATGGTGAGGGCCGTTAGTCACACTAATTAATAGGGCGGCACTGTGAGAGGTGCCAGATTGAAGCTCAACGCGAAGAGAGAGAGAAGTAGTAATATGTCTATTCAGAAAACAATGATGGTTTGCGCCATCGCATTGGCAACTTTGGCGACTCGCCCGGCTGATGCTCAGGTTTTGGATTATCTAACTGGCAAGAAGCCAATTCTTAAAGTACACACTCCGGAAGAATCGGAGGAACGGGTCGAGGTGCGTAAACCGCATTCCGTGGGATCCGAAGTGATCAATCCTCTAAATCTGTTAAATCCTCGACAGGTTGTTGTCGACTATCAAAAAGAAACTCGATACGAAACGAAATGGGTTAAGGTGCCTACCACCTTGTATCGTCCTTCGCTTGATCTGGGAGCTCAACCCGGACAGTCAGTGTTACTGAAACCTGTGGAAACCTACACATGGCAACTACGCCAGGTGCCGGTGGAGAGCTACCGACCTGTCTTGGAAAACTCCGACAAGAATTTAATGTCACGAGTATACGTTCCTCGCTTAGGCGATTTGCTGGAACCTATTCTGCCACGGTGTCCGCAACCTGTTGCTGTGGAATCATCCGCGAATGACGAAAAATACTATGACAAACCTAAAGCCAAACCGTCAGACGAGACGCTGGAAAACATCGAGCCTGCTGATACCCGACCCCAACTGAATCCTGAAGATCTGAATCAGCCGGAGAACGGGGAAGGTGAGCGTACGGAAGTGCAGAAAGTAGAAACTCCGAAGACTACAGAAGATGATGAGTCTGTCCTGAAGAAGCCGATTGTCAATCCTGTTGAACAAGAAGATGAAGAGGCTGAGCCAGCAACGAAAGCACCAGTGCAAGACCCAAACGCTCCCATTCCGGATCCTGATGCCCAAGAGAATGCAGACAAGTCTGGAGAAGCTGGAGCGACTCCCAAATTAATCAATCCACTGGACAAAACGGCAGGCAGTCAAGCACCGATCATTGGTGACCGCTATGTGGTTCCGGCCTCGGTGACTCGACGTCCTCGCATCATCGTTTTAGATGATGAAGGTTGGACTCCCGTCAAATAGAACATCTCTCTGTCAATCATCTCAATCAGATTGACGAGGATTCGCGTTAACCGGTAGCGAACTAGCCATTCGCGACCGGTTTTTTAATGCGCCGTTGCTCAAAGAGATCGTAGCAAGTGAACAGTACGTCCCGGCTATTACCTCGTAATTTATTAAATAGATTTTCTACGTCCTGATCGAGAATTAACTGTGGTTGTTGAGATTGAATTTGTAATTGGCGGACAAGGGATTTCAGTGCCGTTAGGTTTGAAAGCAGGGATTGTGTAGTGGATGTGGATAGTAAGGCCGGCAGTCCTTGCGTTTGGTGAGCGATAATGAGCGTTGCCGTATTGGTTTTTCGTGCCAGCTGTTTTACTTTTCTGCGTTGCCAAGTTGAAAGTTGTTCAAATTCGTCCAGAATCAGTAAGCGATTTCTCCGAAACTGTTCTCGCCAATCAACGCTTCCTCCATCTTTACCACAGCGAATGAGTTGGCTTTCGATTTCGAGGTTTCGAGCCTGTTGGAGTAAGCTGTAAGCCAGAGTCGTTTTACCAATGCCGTGGTCACCAATCAGTTCGCAGGGCTGAGTTGCGTTCAGCATACACTCGAGAAGTTCAGGTAATTGGGTTTCTCCCGAACAAAGAAAATCGACGCTGTCCGGCCGGATCCATCGTGTTTCAAACGGATTGACGTTCGGGGTGGTGCTAGCTTGATTAGTGGGCATGTAATTGGAATGGCTGGGAGTGTTTGAATTCTTTAGGTCCCTTGTCAGAGTATTCGACAATGATTCGTATACGAACACACCAGACGATATTCAAATTTGTGCCGGAATAGGATAGAGGACTAGGTGGAAGCGGAGTGGAGAAGTGAGCAAGTTGACGCAAATCTGAGTCGTCGTGAGAGGATTTGGCAGTACGACGTTCGTAAAAATGAATCGACTCCTCTTCATCTCCTTTGCCGGTGGTATACCAAAGTGTAGAGACTTCGACACTTTTCAACTCCTCCCGTTCAATGGCATCAATCTGATATTCACATTCCAGTATATCGCCCGGGCGATATACTCGGCTGCTGTGATTTAGCTTGATGCTGATTAGAGGGTCAAACTTCATTGTTCGCCTCCGCTGGAGTCCTCTGGTGTGATGATCGCTTGGTCGGCTAGGTCGGCTGGTATGGGGGGATGCACCAGCAGTGCGAACGTTCGTTGGATCTCCGGTAAATCTCGATATCGCCCGATGGAAACGAGCTTCCATTGCAGACTGTTGTAATGCCCCTGAAAGCTATGCATGGCATTGGCAGGAATTTGTATGTCGAAAGTTTCTTTCAGGGGTGAGTTGGGTGTTATTTCAAAACGTCGCTCTTGAAATACTCGTTCCCGAATTACTTCATGGGTTTCAGTGCGAACATCCGTTCCCTGATGGTAATTGGTGATTTCTTCGCATACCAGAAATATGCGTAATGATCGCACATGCAGGATTCCGCTCTGAATGGCGCTAACTTTGTAAGATTGCCCTGGGTACAGCGGTTGGGCGGAGATTTCCAGTTTCAGTGGGTCGATAGTAATCCGGCCCTGTAATTGCGCCTTCAGAAATCGACCTGCCCAGATCGACAATCCGATCGAAGGTGGAAGTGAAAGCAGTGGTAACCACCAACTGAAGTGAACATGATCATCCTGTCCCAGATACTGATCGATCGAGTAATAGATCAGGATGAGTGAAATACAGACCCAGATGGAGAAAAAGATAATCACTGCCATCGTTTTAACGGGCTCACCAGTCGTCATCGGAAGCCGCCATGGTTGTAGCGTACCACGGCTTGTGAGAATGGTGTCGAATTGAGGCACGTTTGGCAGTTTCGTACGACCGCGAACTCGTTGAGATAAATCCAGCTTGGTGACATTTTGCTGAAGTGAAAACCGAATGCCTTCACCCATTCGGCTACGTAAAATCGAGCGAATCAGTCCCTGAGCTCCGAAAATAATAAATGTCAGTACAACCGTGCCGATGACCCAGATATCCACGGTGATGTTGGGAGCAGAGCGAAGAGCTTTGGAAACCAGGGCGATGCCGGCAAGGATTCCGAAGATAAGTAACGTCAGGCTAAAGGCAACGTCGCCCCACATTCCCACTCGATGGGAAACACTGTGGTGACTTCCACGTTTTTTTCCAATTAAGCGGATTAAGGGACGAGCCAAAACGAAAGAGTGTCCTGTTAGAAAAAAGGTTACTTCAGGCTATCGTAAATCTAACGCAGTCAGAATACCCGAGCGACCCTGATTGCTGCGAAAGAATAGCTGGCCTTGAGAGTAAGCGGGAAAGGAACGCGTTGTCCCTTTAGAGACGGTTGCACGAGCTAGCTCTTCATAAGCTTTGGTACTAGCACGAACGAGCACTAATTCACCTTCATTGTTAAGCGCCAGGATTTTGTCGTTAATGAGAATACAGTGTGCGACACCAAACCCAGGTTCTTCCCAATAGACTTTTCCACTGTCGACCGAAATGCTTCGTAATGCAGCGATGCCGATGTCCTCCCTCCCATGGGTACCAAACAACGCGTTTTGATGGAGTAGGCAAGTGGAGTATTGGCTGGACATGATATCGTCGCCATCCCATTGACTCTGGAGGGTTTTCCCATCCGCTGAAATTTCCATGAGTCGGGCACCGATTCCATAACTGGCGGAAAGGAAAAGTTTGTTCTGAAATGCAAGTGGCGTCGCTCCGTTGACGGTCGGGCCTTGTTTGCCAAACGGAGTCTCGAATAACACGTCGCCAGAGATTGGATCAATGGCCAGAGCTTTCATACGAGTGATGAATAGCGCTTTGGGCTTCCCGTTTAATTGGATCACAGCTGGTGAGGAATAACTTGCCTTTTCATTGGTAGCCTTCCAGACAGTTTTTCCCGTCTTGATGTTTACTGCCACAATGCCAGCCTCATCCGCACCAACATTAATCAGCAGGTGTTCACCGATCACGATCGGGCTACTACCGGCACCGAAGTATCCGTCTGGAGCCTGATAGTCGTCGTTAAGAGCACGACTCCATATTGTCTTACCGGTTGCAAGATCGACACAGTGTAAGTCACCGGCCGCACCATAGGCAAAGACTTTCCCGTTAGCAATGACCGGAGTACTTCTTGGGCCCTGATCAGCGTTGTATCCCCCACTGTAAAAGGCCTTGAAATCCTGCTTCCAAACCAATTCACCGGTATTGCGATTCAAGGCCTCCAGGCGTTCAACACGATCCACTCGATGGAAGATCACGACGGTATCTCCGGCTACCACCGGTCCGGCATATCCCATTCCTAATTCGTGAGTCCATTGTGACTTAGGACCGGATTCCCCCCAGGCATCGAGAGTGGGTTCGTTGACGGCAATCCCTGTACGATTAGGGCCTAGCCCCTGTGGCCAGTCGCCTGCTTGTAATTGAAGCGAGCCGCAGAGTAATAAAGCGAGTACTGTAATTCGCATACTGAAATTCGTCTCCCTGATAATTGACTTTCTCCAGTGTAACGCATGACAGCACAACCAACAAAAAACGGCCATGACGTATAGACATTCATGGCCGCGTTTGAGAGTTACCTGGCGATTCAGTGTGTCGTTGTTAACCGACCGAAGCAACAGCCGGAGCAGGTTGTTTTTTCGCGGCCGTTCGGAAAAATCCGATCGCCTCTAATGCGGCATATACTTCTTCAAGCGTCTTGCCACCGAAGTTAGAAATACTGAGCAGGTCAGCAGGGGTTGCGTGAAGAAGATCACGCACCGTGAAGATTCCTTTTTCTTCCAAGCAATTGGTTGTACGTACTGTTAAACCAATTTCGGCTGTACTAAGTTCCAGCCGTTGTTTCATTAAGCGACGTTGTTCGTCGGCAGCACTAAGCGGTATACGAGTCATTGAAACCTCCCTGTTGTGACACTGATAACCATCCTTGGCTATCACCAGCTTTTAATTATGATTTTTCCCAGCGGCCAATCCAACCGCGTAATGGGAAAACAAAATATACTCGAAAGAACACCTCAATATCCAATTAATTTTTGAAAAACTTTTTAATCCGCTAGCATCTTGGTTTACCCCAATGCCTAAGAGACGACTCGAACAACAGCAGTGATACCTTTATAATATTCCCAATTGTTGTGATCAGTGCCTTCATGGATGAGAAGCGGTTAATCAATGCAAGTAGATATTCTGGGCTCGCTGACTGATGCTCAACGGGAAGCGGCGACCCACATCGACGGTCCTCTATTGATGCTGGCCGGTCCTGGCAGTGGTAAAACTCGTGTGGTTACCCACCGGGTTGCCTATATGTTGAATCAGGGCGTACAGTCCCGAAATATATTGGCGCTGACGTTTACCAACAAAGCAGCCGACGAGATGAAGCTACGGATTGACCGTCTTGTTCCCGGACAGAGATTGTGGATGGGGACATTTCACAGCTTCTGTGCACGCCTACTCAGACAATACGGCAATCTGGTTGGACTGGCTGATAACTTCTCGATTCTTGACACTAAAGATTCCAAAAAAGCACTCCAAACAGCGATTGATGAAGCCCGAGTGGATTTGTCGCATGCCTCGTTGGACACGATTCTGTGGGAAATCAGTAATGCCAAGAGCAACCTTCGAACTTCCGAAGAATACGAGCGTGAGAGCGGAAGCAAGTTCAGTGGTGTCTCTGAGATCACTCGGCAGGTTTACCCTGTTTACGAGCGGTTTTTACTAAGGGCCAATTCGGTAGATTTTGACGATCTGCTACTACATGTTGCCTGCATGTTGCGGGACAACCCGGATCTGCGTCATGACCTGGATCAGCGTTATAAGTACATCATGGTGGATGAATATCAGGATACCAACCTGGCTCAGTATGCCATTGTTCGCGCCTTGTCGTTGTCAAATCAAAACCTATCTGTCACGGGGGATCCTGACCAATCCATTTACGCCTGGCGAGGAGCGAGTATCTCCAACATTCTGGAATTTGAAAAAGATTACCCCAATGCCAAAGTCGTACGCTTGGAACAGAATTATCGAAGTACGAAGCGGATCCTGCAGGCCGCGGAACTACTGATAGAAAACAACAAGCAGCGAAAACAAAAAGAGCTATTTACAGAAAACGACGACGGGGAGCCAGTGAAACTGGTTTGCTTTCCTCATCCCAATGATGAAGCCGATGCCATCGCAGCACGGATGGCCAGCGAAGTGCAGCGAGGACAACGCCGCTTGCGAGACTACGCCATATTCTATCGCGTTAATGCATTCTCCAGACCGCTGGAACATGCCTTAATGAAACAGGGGATTCCCTATCAGGTTGTGCGGGGACTTGAGTTTTTCCAACGTAAAGAAGTCAAGGACCTTTTGTCCTACTTGCAATTAATCAACAATCCATCCAATGACGTGGCCTTTTATCGGGTTGTGAATCTCCCGGCACGAGGCATTGGTAAAAAGTCACTAGAGCATGTCATCAATCA
Source organism: Rhodopirellula sp. (assembly GCA_002701385.1). Classification (GTDB taxonomy): domain Bacteria; phylum Planctomycetota; class Planctomycetia; order Pirellulales; family Pirellulaceae; genus UBA721. Next base: position 71,256 of record NZVD01000082.1, read on the forward strand.
TGCTCAGCGATACCAATTGACGATGTTGGAAGCTTGTCGTGAGGCAGGCCTGATTGAAGCCTTGTCCAAACGAGCTGCGACGGCCATTAACAAGTTTGTCACTCTGATCGATGTGTTGACAGCCTCCATTCATGAACCGATTTCTGAATTGCTGGTACAGGTAGTCGATGAATCTGGTTACGGAGATTACGTTGATGTCCAGGATGCCAAAGCGGATGAAGACCGACGCGGTAATGTTGATGAATTAATTAATGCAGCGCGAGAGTTTGAAAGTGAGATGGAAGAATCCACACTGGAGTCATTTCTCGAACATGTTGCCTTAGTCAGTGATGCCGACGGGATGGATGCCAATCCTGACCGAGTGACCCTCATGACCATGCATGCGGCCAAAGGGTTAGAGTTTCCGAGTGTGTTCATTGTTGGTGTTGAACACGGTATTCTTCCGCACGAGCGTAGTCTGGAGGATCCAGCTGCGGAAGAAGAGGAGAGACGATTGCTGTTTGTTGGGATTACACGGGCAGAACAACAGCTACAACTCAGTTATTGCCAGCGGCGTACATTTCGAGGGCAGACTCGAATTGCCTCACCCAGCCAGTTTCTTTATGAACTGCCACGAGACGAGATGGAATGTCATATTCCCACCGGAGGGCTATCCGCCATTGGAATCGCCGGTCTCGGAAGCGAATATGAATTAGAGGCAGATTTCCACGACGACTCCCCTGCGGACTTTGTCGAAGATCAATCACAGAATCAACATTATATCGACGAAGAGCCCTCACAGGATTTGCCGGCAGGACTATCGGATATCTCAGCGAAAATCCAAACAGCATCTCAACTTGCTGGAGCCACCCAAAGTAAATTCTCTCCGGCCAGTTATCAAACGGGTATGCTGGTCGAGCATGCGGAGTACGGAGAAGGTGTTATATTAGCTATCACCGGTAAAGGGCCCAAACGCACAGCGACGGTACGATTTATGGATCAGGAAGAACGTAAG
>NZVD01000083.1 GCA_002701385.1 Rhodopirellula sp.
TTTTTTATTTTAGTGGATAAAAGTAATTAGAAAATTATGACTACTTTTGTGCGATCTATATCTTCAAGCGAAAATTATGAATATTATGGTTGGTCTCAGGGGGAATTTGCAAATATTAACAATCTAGCGGGACTAAGATTTGATGGAACCGTTGTTAGTTGGGGGCATTCAGCCAATTTACCAAATGATAACAGTGGATTCCCGATTAGTGGAATCGTTAAACTATATAGTCATATGTGGGGTTATGCAGGGCTTAAATATGATGATTCTGTTGTTAGTTGGGGGCAGCATTATTTTGATGTTGAGATGCCAAATGATTTGGGAGATGTAAGTAAAATATATACAACAAGGGAAGCATTTGCAGCTTTAAAACATGATGGTTCTGTTGTTACTTGGGGGGGAGCTTCTATAGGTGAAAATTTGGGTGAGGATAGTAGTTCAGTTTCATCTTCATTAAATGGTGGTGTCATAGAGATAGTTTCAACATATGGAGCTTTTGCAGCCTTAAAGAATGATGGTTCTGTTGTTACTTGGGGATTAGATAGAGATGGTGGTGATAGCTCAGCAGTTTCCGATCAACTATCTTCTGGTGTAAATAAGATTTATTCAACTAATTATTCTTTTGCAGCTCTAAAGAATGATGGATCTGTTGTTACTTGGGGGTTTGATAAAAAAGCTGGACAAATTGATTATTTATGGGGACCTTGGACTTCTAACGGTGAAAATGGTAATTCAAATATTTTAGAAAGTGATGTAAGTAAAGTCTGCACAATGAGTGATGGTTACTTTGCTGCTATCAAAACAGACGGGTCAGTAGTTGTATGGGGATGGGGGGCTCCAGGTGTTTGGTTGGAAACTGAAGATTCGGATGTAATACCTTTTATTGATATTAGTGATCAGCTATCTAGTGGCGTCGTTAATATTTTTTCGACAAATACAGCTGCTGCAGCGCTTAAAAGTGACGGAAGTGTAGTCACATGGGGGGAGAAAATCTATGGAGGAGATAGTAGTAGTGTTATCTCACAAATTAGTAGTGATGTTATTAGTATCAGCACTACTGGTTATGCATTTGCCGCTTTAAAAAGTGACGGAAGTGTAGTCACATGGGGGGAAAACGAAAGAGGAGGAGATTCTAGTCTGGTAAGTGATGATTTATCTTCTGGAGTCCAAAAAATATATGGAGGTGGAGATGTATTCGCTGCACTAAAAGATGATGGCTCTGTTATTTCCTGGGGGGATTACGAACCAATATCAGNTTNGGGTTCGGTGACCACTAGTTGGGAAAGTGTAAAAGATCAACTTTCTAATGGTGTGGTTGATGTAGTTCATAATGGTCAGTCTGATGCATGGGCAGCACTTAAAAGTGACGGAAGTGTAGTCACATGGGGCCGAAATGATTATGGTGGTGATTCAACCGTAGTAATGGGNCCTGACTGGACATTAAACGGTACTAAATCTGGAGATCAACTTTCTAATGGAATTGCAGCGCTAAATAATATTTTTACAGATGAAATAATTACTCTTTACTTAATAAAACCTTCAAGCACTAACCTTATTGAAGGTAATACCCTCAATACAACAGTACAAACAACAAATTTACCTGCTGGCACAAATATATATTGGTCCTTAACCGGGACTGGTATAGATTCTTCAGACTTGACTTCTGGTGATCTAGAAGGAATGAGTGAGTTAAGTGATAATGGTGATTTTAGCTTTAGCCAAACATTTATAGCCGATGGTAATAATGAAGGTACAGAAAATCTGGAAATTAAGTTATTCAGGGATTCAAATAGATCTATACAACTAGGATTAACAAAGTCTATTCAAATCAACGATAATAATACTCAACCAACTATTTATGGACCATCAGGATCAACAGGTACTAATAGTACAATCTCCATAAATGAAAATTCCATTGCTGTTTATACTTTCAATGCAGATGAGATTGTTACTTGGTCTACATTTGGAGGCGATGATCAACAACAATTCACTATAAATTCAAATAGTGGAGCATTGAGTTTTCTTTCCGCTCCCGATTATGAGAACCCAAATGATAGTAATCGTGATAATGAATATTCAGTTACGATTCGAGCAACTGACTCAGTGAATAACACTGCAGATCAAATAATAAATATTTCTGTTGAAAACGTTGAGGAGACAGCTCCCACAATATCTTCATTTAATGCAGATAACTCTGTAGTTTGGACAAGCAGTAATATTTTTCTTAACTTCTCAGAAGCTGTTGATGTAGAAAGTGGAAATATCGTTATCTATAAAGCAAGTGATGATTCTGTTGTAGAGACTATTGATGTAACTTCTTTAAATAAAGTTGCAGTAACAGATTTATATATTAGCTGACTATTCNNNCAANAGAATTGCNNTTNNAAGAAATANNATTTTACCTGAAATCTCATCCCACTTAGGTGTTTCCGAAGACTCTAAAACCAATCTTGAATGGTACCAGGAATTAAAAAATAATTGGAAAATGACTATTAATGGAACTGATTATTTATTTGTAGATTCTATTGAAGCCACCAGTAATGAAAGCATTAGTACTAATGATTCAACATGGATATACTTATCTACTAACGCAGAATTTACTCCCGATACAGATGTGAGCGGATCATATGCCGCCACATTTACAAATCTTGAATCAAAGTCAAGTTATACAATTAACCCTACAAATGTTTTTGAAGAATCAACTTCTTATTATGTGCAGATTGATGCAACTGCATTTGATGATTCCTCCAGTAATTCTTACGCAGGAATAAATGATAAAACAACCCTTGGTTTTACTACAGCATCTGACTTTGAAGCTTTAAACTATATTGCTTCTTATGGAGATTTGATTAACTATTTTGGTATAGATACTTCAGGGGCTATATCTCACCATCTAAATTTTGGAATAGCTGAAGGTAGAAGTGTATCCTTATTCAGTGCTTCTAATTATTTAGCAAAATATAGTGATCTTTCGCCTTTTATAGGTGATGATCAAACTTTAGCCCTCAAGCATTATATTTTGCACGGATATGCAGAAGGTAGAACCGATACTCTTTTAGATTCAGGTTCTGACTCAGGAAGTTCATCTGATCTCACTGATTTTGAAGCNCTAAACTATATAGCCTCTCATGTAGATTTACTTAACTATTTTGGTACTGATGATGATGATATAGAATCTGCAAAATCTCATTATGAAATTCATGGAAAAGCAGAAGGTCGTGCATTAGATAATTTTGATGAGTGGGGATATCTTGCAAGTAATAATGAGTTAATAGAGCCTCTAGGAGGTGACACTACAGAGGCAGTAAAGAATTATATTTCTTTTGGATATTCACAAGGCAAAATAACAAACTCATTTGACGCTCAATCTTATTTAAATAATTATGAGGATCTAAGAAATTATATTGGCGAAAATCAAGAATTAGCTACCCAGCATTATGTGAAATTTGGATTTAATGAAGGGAGAGTATTTTAAATAGAGCTGTGTACTAATTTTGTCATCTTTCACTTCCTGAGGAGTAAAAGATAACAGACATGCTATTACTATTAATTTAAATGTTAGAGTTTATAAAAAACGCATGTCAGAATTTCATTTTACTGAGGACTATAGAACTGTTGTTGGCAAATTAATTAAAGAGAATGATTTTGAAACTGCTATGAGCCTTGCAGTTGGGGGAGATTGGAAAGAAATGGGGGATAAATTATCAAAGTTTGTCCAATCTCAAGGAGTTAAATCTGGGATGGATTTGCTTGATTTTGGATGTGGAAATGGTCGCCTAGCCTATGCGTTGTCTAAGGATATTGATCTTAATTCTTACGTTGGTGTAGATATTATTCAGGAATTTTTGACATATGCGGAAAAGAAATGTCCAAATAATTATAAGTTTATATTAAATAATTCATTGTCTATTCCTTTAAGTGGTTCTCAATTTGACTTCGTAGTTGGTTTCAGCATATTTACTCACTTATTTCAAGCGGAGATAATGATTTATAGTGAGCAAATTTTTAATTTATTAAAGCCCGGAGGTACATTCTTATATTCTTTTTTGGAATTAGAACATCATTGGGAGACTTTCGAAAAAACCTATAATGATCATAAAGAGTACTCAAGACCTTATCCACACTTAAATATGTTTTTAGATCGAAATCAGGTTAGAACATTTGCATGTAAATGTGGTTTTATTTTAGAAAAATTTATTGAAGCTCAAGATGATATAGGTCAATCCATTGTTATACTCAAAAAACCAAATTGAGCCCAAAGGATTTAAAACGCAGCTCCCTGATCATATACCAAAGTATATCTGGGAAAAAATTATAAAAAAGCTTTACAANATAAGCAGCATTTTGGTTGATCCGCAAGTGAAATGAAAGTTTATAATCAGATCGATATTTAATGTATTAGCGTTGGTTGCTAATGATATAAGTTTTGATAAAGCAGCATGGATTTTATCAAATAAAGGTAACGCGCTGTGAAAGTGGATTACTCACGAAGATAAAAAAGATCATAATGAAGAGATCCCGAGAAAGTGTAGATAATAGTAATAATTTCTAATCAGTTCTCTATTAATTCTATAATTTTAGGCGAAATATATTTGCTTGCCCAATTAACATCGATGTGGTCATCGTCCATGTATATATCGCTTATCCCATCATCGAACCTACAAATTTTTTCTGGGCATACAATTGAGTATGTATCCAGTAGTCGAATATTTTGTCTTGAAATCGCAAGTTGGTTTAGTTCTTTAAATAAGTGATTATATTTACCTCTTGCCTCATCTTTGAAAAAACTGCTTGGTATTGTACATTTCTTTCTGGAAAGTGAGTTAAACCAATATTTATTTACTGTAGTGCACTTTTTTATGATCTCACTTTCCCACTCTGGAGTTGGGGTTTGAATTATTACTATTGCATTACTTTCCTTTGCTATTGAGGCAAGATTTTTGACTGAATTTATCCAGTCATTGAAATATTCTTCTTGAGAACCAAGGGAACCATCTTCTCTTAGGAAAATAAAATCCGAGGATGGAAATTCATAATATGTCCCTCCAAAATGATATGGAAGCCTCATTGATAAAAGTACAACATCACCACTAGATAATTGCTTGTGTAGTGTTTTTTCTATAATTCTGAAATCCTCTAATTTCTGGAGATCTTCTTTCTTTTGAACTTTTCTATAATGACCAATCGGTGGGAAAGGCGTTCCACCTCCCATATAAAGTTCTAAATTCATATTCTTTGACCTAGCAACTTTCACTGATGCATTGTAAAGGACGCCTGCATGACTATCTCCAAGAACCCAAAGAGTTTTGTTGCTACCTGTATTAACATATCCGCAGTCTATAAAGTCAGATATTTCTTGTATACATTTTGTTTGATTAGGTTGGGGTTTGGAGCGTTTCCCTCCTAGAAATAGTTGACCCTGCATCGGGTTATCGAGGGCAAATAGACCGCTAGCAAGAGTAACCAAGAAACCTCCCAAAATAAGCAAGGACTTCCAGCGTTTTTCAAACCATTTGCCCTTACGAAGTGGCGTTTCGATATATCTATATGAAGCAATTGATAAACCAAGCGTGAGCGCAACCTGGAAAGGAACTGACCACCAATGAATTCCAATGGTCCATCGACTTATTGAAAGGACTCCCCAGTGCCATAGATAGAGTGAATAAGAGATTAAACCAAAATAAACGATTCTGGGATTGGTGAAAAATGTGTATGCGTTTGTTCCTTTTTTCAAAGAGGCAATCATTACTGCTGACAGAAAAACAATAGCAATCGTCGATAATGTTGCCCAAGACATTGGTAAATACATTATCCCAATCATTAATGCCAGAACTAAAATTGTTGATACCTTTTCCAGAGACTTTTCAATAGATTTCCTTTTCTGAAGGCCAATAAATATCAAACATCCTGCTGCCATTTCCCAAAATCTAGTTGGCATTAGAAAATATGCTGCTGATTGGTTTGCTTGATAGAGGTATAGAAATCCAATCAAAGATGTAATTGCTAGTGATCCAATTGTCAAAAATAAATTACGAGCCCCATTCTTGGTTAGACGTCCAAATCCAGAGAACCATATTATTAAAGGGAAAANGATATAGAATTGCTCTTCAACACCAAGAGACCATGTGTGCGCAAAAATATTGAATTCTGTGGCTTGTGCAAAATAGTCCGTTGATTCTTTTAGTAGGTAAAGATTTGATAATCCAAATAAAGAAGTCAGACCTGTTTTTAAAGACGTGCTTGGTTCTGGACTGAATAAGCAGATTGAAATACTTGTTATTATGACAAAAACTGAGAGTGCTGGAACTAATCTTTTTAATCGACGTTCATAAAATCCACTAATGAAATCTTTGAAGTTTTTACTTGGTCTTTTATCAAGAGATGATGTTATAACGAATCCTGAAATAACAAAAAAAATATCAACTCCAAGGTATCCATTTGGCAATATTGCTTTATTGAAGTGATTTACTATTACAGCGAATACTGCAAATGCCCGTAAGCCATCAATCTCTGGCCGGTAGGGATTTTTAAGATTAGATTTATATTCATTAATATTTATTGACATCAATACTTAAATAAATAAGAGTTTTAATTTTATAGGATAGTTATTAATTTTACAAATTAAACTCTTTCTATTTTCATTACCCAATTAGTTATTAAATCTAATTTAATTTTACTAAATCCTACTAATTCATAAATTCAAATTAATTATCTAATTTGATTAAGAAAATATATTTGTAAATTAATTTGAAAAGTGGATGGTCAAAAGATTTAGTGAAAAAGGAAAAATCAATATCAATTTTTGTATTATTTTTATTATTAATTAAAAAATCATTAGAGACGTATTTAAGAAACTGAAAAGTAAAAAACAAAAAATTATTTAAGCTTCTAAAATCCTAATAGATTTGAAATGAACTCATTATTTGTAAAAGAGAAAAATTTATCTGATAATGAATTAAAGAATTTATTAGAAGCATCAGAATAATTTATTTACCTTATATTTCCATTTAGCTGAATTATTTTTATAGACTATTAATCATTTCAATCTATTTAAATTAGATAATTTTATCGTTTTGATCTCAAAAATAAATCCCTAAAAAGGTATTTTATAATAAGCAGTTTGAAATTAATGGATAAAAGTCTTTGTATTATATTAATTTTCAATTCTAATCTTGAGTTAATTAAGAAGACGCTAATTGGACTAAATAAAATTGACTATATAAATGAACTTCATATCATATGTAATTCTCCATCAATAAAAATTATTCAAGATTTAATCAATAAAAATAAATCTATTTTCTTAAAAAAAATAGAAATAAATTCGTCTTTGAATATTGTTGAGGGAATCAATTATTGTTTTAGTAAATCAAATTCATCTTATGGTTTAGTATTAAATGAAGGGGATTATTTAGATGATGCAGTTCTTTCAAATTTGCTTACTGTCTTAGAAGAGGATAGATCTACAAAAATCATATATACAAATTCGATTTTTACTAATAAATCAGACACTTTTTTAAGTTATTATCCCGCAGATAATTTAGAAAAGTTTTTTGAACCTAATACTTATCTAAAACCAATTTTAAATGCATCAGTTTTATTAAGAACTGATATTTTTAAAGAAATTGGTTTTTTTGATATTAAATTAAAATATCATTTTATGTTTGAATATATAAATAGATGTTTGAAATATAATAAAGAACATTTTTACACAAATAAATATGTCAGGTATGATTCAAGTTTTTTATCTTACATAAAGCTTAATGGATTTTCGGAAATAGATGGTTTAAATGACTACAAAAAAGCTATAGAGTTCTTAGATATCTATAATCAAATAAATAATACAAATACAAAATATATAGAAAAAAAATTTTTACAATTAATATATAAAGAAAACTACCTTAACATTTTAAAAGAAGTTTCTAATAGTCAAATATCAATCCCAACAAAAGAAAAAATTCAATTATTATTTAGTAAAATTGATGCAGATAAGATTGAATTACAAAATTATGAAATTGAATGCGGTAAACCTAAACAGCTACAAATAATTTTAAATACTAGGCCTGATTTAAAAAATTATTATTTCCATTTAGATAAATTTGAAAGACAGTTTTGTTGTTGGTTATTAAAGCATGGTTTTAAAGAGTATCCAAATTTATTAAATACTTCTGATAGCAAAGAAATAATTGATTGGCTTAAAAGTAAAAATGATCAAGATTATATCTCTCGTATTAATAGAGCGATATGGGACTCAAATAAAATATTTCAAACTCTATTTAGGACAAAAAACTCTATCAAATTTTTTAATTTTTTAATAAATTTATTTTGGATATTTTTGCCTTTAAAGTTACCAAAATTTAATAAGCAATATAATTTGTCAATTAGAAGACTTTTTAAATTAAAGAGTAAAGGTTTAAGAACATCTAATCGAGGAGTAAATTTAATTGGTTATGCTAAACATGCTTTAGGCATTGGAGAAGATTTAAGAAGTACAGTATATGCTCTTAATAGCATGGAATTAAATACAGCTATTATCAACTTTCAACCTGGTCTCGATAAAAGTAGAGAAGAAAATACTTTAGAAAATAGAATACAAAAAGAACATTTATATAAAACTACCATTGTATGCATGACAGCTGAGGAAACCATTAGATATGTTATGAATGAAGGTATAACTAATCTTAAAGATAAATATGTGATTGGTTATTGGCCATGGGAACTCCCTAATTGGCCTAAAAGTTGGATATGGGCCTTTGATTTTATAAATGAGATATGGGTTTCAAGTAATCATATAAAAGAATCTGTAGTTAAGGAAACTGATAAACCTGTTAAAGTAATGCCTCTATGCGTAGATCAAGAAGGATATAAAATTTTTCAACAGACTCATGAAGAGAGGATAATAAATAGAAAAAAATTTAATTTAAATTTAAACGCAACTTATATTTGCTTCAGTTTTGACCAAAATTCATATATTGATAGAAAAAACCCATTAGATGCAATTAGGTCTTTTCAACTGGCCTTTCCTCCATATCCTTCAAATACAATCAACAATAATGTTAGGTTAATAATAAAAACCTATCCTCATAAAAATGTACCTTGGGAATGGCAATTTTTGAAAGAAATTTCAAAATATGATCCTAGGGTTGAGATTCTTGAAAAAAATATGTCTAGAAACGAATTATTAAATTTTTATGGTTGTTGTGATATATTTCTTTCGCTACATAGGGCAGAAGGATACGGTCGATGTTTAGCCGAGGCATTGCAATTAGGATTAGATTTAATAGCTACAGATTGGAGTGGTAATAAAGATTTTTGTAAAGGTGATTTGTATTATCCAGTTCCTTATAGTTTAATCCCCCTCAAACCTTTGGAATACCCATATTGGCAAGGGCAGTTTTGGGCAGAGCCTGATATTGATTCAGCTGCAAAAATCCTTAAAAAAGTTGTTTATAAAAGGATTAATGAGGGATTACCAGATAAAGAAATTAGTTTAAAATATCAGAGGTACTTTTCTGCGATTAATTGTGGCAAAAGATATAAAAAAAGGCTAGAAGATTTAGGACTTATCAATATAAAATTAAAATAATCTCTTATTAAAAATAAGGAAAATATTTTTAAAGTTGAATAGAAATTTTACTTTGAGTTAGTTTATTAAGTGTCTTTTTTATTAAATTTATAAATTTTATATTAAATATTCAACACAAGTTTTTTTTATTAAATCCTATAAATTAATAAGGTGAAGTTAATGCGAGATAATTTTTAAAATTTTAATTATGAAAAAGTTTTTGA
>NZVD01000084.1 GCA_002701385.1 Rhodopirellula sp.
CTGATGAATTCGCCAGGTTTAACGAGCCATTGTTGATTTCCATCAAAGTCATAGGCGGCGACCACCATTTTTCCAGGGAAGATCTTGCGTTCCGAACCGACATTCGGTGCCACAATTTCCTTGTCTCCGGCCTCAAAAAATGTCACGTAAATCAACTCTCCATCGGTGGCGGGAGTGCCGGAAGCAAAACTGTTCAACGCATGTTTTTTCTCGAGCTTGGCTTTGATGACGTCCCGACTCCAGACGATTTCGCCCGTATTTGAATTGAGAGCAATCAGCTGTCGAACTTCTTTGTCAAGGTTGCATGTCACGACAAAGGCTCGGTCTTCCCAGATGATAGGAGAAGCATGTCCAACGCCTGGGATTTCTGCCTTCCAAAGGATACCCTCTCCGGTTTCGCCGTTCCATTTCAGAGGTGGCGTCGTGGAGTTGCTTGAACCATCGCCACGAGGTCCACGCCAACCGGGCCAATTCTCAGCCTGTGCTGTTAATGCGAAGGAAACAGTAAGCAATAAGGCAAATAGTGATCGTTGGTGTTTCATTTGTTAGGGCCTGCGGTAAAGCGAGAAATCAAGCTAGAATACGTAGGGATGTATTCTACAGGTTTTTACATGAGATAGCCAAAGAAGCGGTGTGCCAAAGTATTCGACGGAACAGTGTTTGATGCAGGGGAGATTGCTCGCGCCGGAACTGCTTGGCGATTTGAGTGAAAGTCTGATTGATGAGTCTGACGCTGTTTTACAAACTCGGTTTGCCGATGAACAATATTTGTTTTTTCGCCAGGTATTTGATCGTCAAGCGATTGAAGCGGTCCGGGAAGAAGTCTTCGGTCGATTACTTTCTGTCGGAGAGGTTGAAGCTCCGGCTGCCGACGGAATCTTCACCGGGGTGAGTCACAGAGAATCGGTTAAAGAAGGACTAGGGCAATTTTGGCGAAGTGTCTCCAGTGGGCAAGCCCTGAGGGATGTGAGTCACGGAGCGGTAGCCAAAGATCTGTTAGAGCGGATTCTTGGTGTTCCGGCAGTTGCCCATGACTACATGTTTTTAAGGCCTGCCGTTCCGGGGCGGTCTACTCACCTCCATTACGATCATCCTTTTTTTGCCAGAGGTAGTAGTCAGATTGTGACGGCATGGACAGCCTACGGAGATATTCCTGTAAATGAAGGACCTCTGCTGGTGGTAGACCAATCCCATCGATTTGATGATTTGGTAACTGCAACTCAAGCCGTAGACTACGAATCCAACGAGACTCCTTTGGTACAACTCATGCAGGATCCAGCAGAGTTGGCTCGTCAGCGTGGTGTGAAGCTAAAAACCGCTGATTTTCGGGCGGGTGATTTGATCGTCTTTTCGATGACTCTACTGCACGGCAGTCTGGATAACTGTAGTCAGGAAGGGCGGATTCGTTTGTCGAGTGATGTTCGGTGGCAGCCTGAGGCGGACCCGGTTGACCCGCGGTATTTAGGCGATGATCCACCAGGCACGACGGGCGCTGGTTACGGAGAATTGAACGGAGCGAAGCCTCTAACGATCAACTGGCATCAACGTTAATTAAAGCGTGCTGATAGGGAATGCCAAGCCGGTATGTATAACCAAATAGGCTTAGATTAATTCCCGCATCGGTTCGTGGTCAGACAAATACTGAGGTCGGCCGGTTAGATCGGGCACGGTAACTGTATTGGGGTTGATACCCATTTGGTGATAGAGCGTGGCAATTACCTCACCAAAATGAGTTCGACGTTCAATGGGATACGCAGCGTGCTTGTCGGTCGCACCAATCACCTGTCCCGTACGCATACCGCCGCCAGCGATAAGACCACCACCTACGGCAGGCCAGTGATCGCGTCCTGCGTTCTTGTTGATCCGTGGCGTTCGGCCAAATTCACCCCAGGCGACAACTGAGACATCGTCTGCTAACCCACGCTGGTAAATGTCCTCGATCAGAGCTGAGAGGGCCTGATCGAAATAGGGTAAGTGAGTATTCTTTGCTTCAGAAAAATTATTGCTGTGGAAGTCCCAACGCCCAAAGTTAAGTGTCACGACTCGAGCTCCGGCTTCAACTAGCCGACGAGCAAGTAGAAACTGCTTGTTGTCCCGAGGGGCGCCATCACCGTAACGAGCTTCGTGACCGGTTCCGTAGCGTTCGAGAGTAGCAGGGTCTTCTTTACTGAGATCCATTGCCTCTGCGAGGCGGCTGGAAGTAAGGATGCCGAGTGCCTGAGCTGTAATGTCATCGACCTGATCGTAAATTCGATCGCCGTCCACTTGTTTGCGGAACGAGTCAAATTGTTGCAGCAGATTAGTTCGACTATCTAAGCGGCTCTGATTACCACCGTTGAGAACCATGTCTTTCTTGGCAGGGCCGGATGGACGGAATGCGGCATTAGCGATCCCCAGGAATCCGGGAAGTCCAGGTGAGCCGTATGGAGGATGGCCTGCATCCGGTGCCAGTCCGATAAAGGGAGGCACATCGGGAGAGGTCGGGCCGCGTAGTTTTGAAACACAAGCACCCACGGATGGCCAACCGCCAGTGGGTTCGCCCGGCTTCTGGCGACCGGTGTAACAAATGTAGGAGTCATGTGATCCGTTTGGTGAACCGTAGACTGCTCTCAGAGGGACACACTTGTCCATGATTTTAGCCATGTACGGCATGTGTTCAGAAATCTGAATGCCTGGAACATTTGTGTTGATGGGTTCAAATTCCCCGCGGATTTCCGCGGGTGCATCTGGTTTCAGGTCGTACATGTCCTGATGAGGTGGAGCACCAACCATATAGATCATAATGATCGCTTTGTTGGAACTAGTGATACCCGCTTGAGCTTCGGCTTGTAATAGTTGCGGAAGGGTGAGGCCACCCATTCCCAAAGCGCCTACACGAAGGAATTCACGACGAGAAACCCCGCTACATAATTGTGCTTTGTTACTTCCGATGCTCAACATGACAGTCTTCCTGAATGGTGGATAATTGTACTATTCTATTATATCGTCCAGTTGTGGTTTGGAGGAAATAGGAATCCCATCGAAATGGACGGATTGCCTACTGAGTGTCGGGGGTATGGTATATCCAAACGGGGGGGTTATGCGATAACCGGTTGAATCGGTTGAGCACCTTCGACGCCAACCAGCCGTTGATCCAGGCCATCGTAGAAATACGAGAGCTTGTTTGGATCGAATCCAAGTTGGTGAAGAATAGTGGCATGCAGGTGTTTTACGTGGAAGCGGTCGTCGACTGCTCGGCTACCGAGTTCATCTGTTGTACCAACACTGACGCCTCCTTTGATACCACCACCGGCCATCCACATGGTGAAACCGTAGCTGTTATGGTCACGTCCGGTACCTTTGGCATATTCCGCCGTTGGTTGACGGCCAAACTCACCGCCCCAGACGATGAGGGTGTCTTTGAGCATATCCCGTCGCTTCAGGTCCTTAATTAGTCCTGCGATCGGCTTGTCGGTTTCCCCGGCATGTAGATCGTGGTTGTACTTGAGGTCACCATGGGCGTCCCAGTTTGCATCGTTATGATTTCCACCAGAATAGATTTGAACAAATCTCACACCTCGCTCCACCAATCGTCGAGCCATCAAGCATTGGCGACCGAATTTTGAGGAACGGTCTTCGTTCAATCCATATAGATTGTGAGTTTCCTCGGTTTCATCATCAATGTTGGTTGCCTCCGGGGCCGCGGTTTGCATACGGAAGGCGAGTTCATAGTTGGCAATTCGAGCTGCGAGCTGAGTATTTTCAACTCGTTCCTTCTGATGCTCTTCGTTATAGTCCTTTAACGTCGCGAGCAACTTTTGTTGGACTTCACGTGTCATGCCCGCAGGAGGATTGAGATTCAATATGGGGCTGCCTTCGCTCCGCATGATCGTCGCCTGATAGCTGGCCGGCATATAACCGCAGGACCAGTTTTTGGCACCGGAAATTGGGCCTCCACGTGGATCGAGCATAACGACGAATCCGGGCAAGTTTTGGTTTTCACTACCCAAGCCGTAATTAACCCAGGACCCCAGGCAAGGAGCTCCGCTGAGGATCCGGCCACTATTCATCATCAACATGGCAGAACCGTGGATAGGTGAATCGGCTGTCATGGAATGGATAAACGCAATGTCATCAACACAGCTTCCGACATGCGGGAAGAGGTCCGAGACCCATTTTCCGCATTCGCCGTATTGCTTAAAGTTCCAGCGAGGTTCGACAATACGACCTTGATTACGATGACCACCTCGGCCAAACGTCTTTACATCAACGGTCTTGTTGTCCATCCCCTTCATATTTGGCTTGTAATCAAACGTGTCGATATGGCTTGGACCACCATACATGTATAAAAAGATTACAGACTTTGCTTTCGGTGCAAAGTGGGGATCTTTAGGAGCTAATGGGTTTTCCCATTTGGTGGCACCATCTGCTGCAACGGTTTGGTTCTCGAAAAAACCTTCGTCGCTCAATAGCCCCGCCAAAGCGGTACCAGCGAAGCCTGCGCCGCTTTGCCAAATGAATTCTCGTCGAGTGCGTCCGCAAAAATTCTTAGTCATAGTGTTTGTGTCCGTATTTAAAACTTCTTGTCCAGAAGGGATGGTTTTGTATTGTTAGTCGATATAAAGGAATTCGTTGAGGTTGTATGTGACGAGACAGAAATACTTCAATGCATGCTCATCTGACACTCCCATTCCTTTGAGTTCTTTGATTAGGTTGATTCCTCGCTGAATGTCCGCCTCGGAAGGTTCCCTCTGAGTGGTTTGTGCCAGGCCAAGCTTGACTTGAGCAGCGAGGTCATCGGGTGACTGTTGCTTTAGGAATTTAGCGAAATTCGCTGCTTGCCGATTCGTAAACTCACTATTCATCAAATTGAGCGACTGGGTTGGCTGAGTCGTGGTAAACCTCACCGGGCAGGAGGAGTCGACATCAGCAAAGTCGAAATCGGCCATGAGTGGTTCTACCAATGAGCGTTTCACAAAAATGTAAATAGCTCGTCGAGCGCGATCCTCATCCGAGGAATTACCCCAACCGGCACCCGGACGGGATTGTCCGTGTAAAATCTCAGCGGGAATGATCGGATAGAAACTGGGGCCACCCATCCGTAAATTTAATGAGCCATTAGCAGCAAGAATCGAGTCCCGAAGTTCTTCGCTGGATAATCGCCGTGGATTGAAATGCCAAACCAGGCGGTTTGCGGGATCTTTTTCGAGTCCAGATTTGTTGGTGCTTGAGCTTAGTCGGTACGTGGAGGAAAGCATGAGTAGTTTGTGCATGCGTTTAAGTTTCCAGCCTCCGTCTACCAATTCGGTGGCGAGGTAATCCAATAACTCGGGGTGCGTAGGATCGAGGCCACCTGCGCCAAAGTTGTTTGAGGTTTCAACAATACCGACGCCAAAGTGGTGTTGCCACAACCGGTTAGCCATAACGCGCGCCGTTAACGGATTCTCAGGACTGGCAATCCAGTTTGCCAATGCGGTTCGTCGGCCACTACTATTTCCATGTGGGGAAGGAGCAATCTCAGGTTCCGGTGGAGAGAGGACGGATGGGAAGCCAGGTTCAACCTTGTCACTTTCCGCATTTGCATTGCCTCGGATTAGGACAAAAGTCTCTCGAGCCTGCGTACCGACTTCTTTAATCACAAGTGTCTTAGCGATTTCATCGGGACGCGTGTCGAGGATCACTTTACGGCGATTGACAGCCTCTTCGTACTCTTTGACGAGCTGTTGGCTGAGTCCCTTTCCGATATACTTCTTTGCAATGTCCACTCGCACTTCGATCGCTTTGAAGTCTTCTTTTTCAGGCGGGGTCATCAAACCCTGAAGGCGGTTGTTTACATTGTTAATGCGGCCGTCTAGACCTCGTAGTTCCAAATCCATTTGACGCCGCATCTCGGCCTGAGTGGCAGCATCTGCATTCACTGCGATTGGGCCAACGGAAGCGGATTCTACAGTGTCGTGCCCCCGCACGCCATATCGCCGGAAGCCAGAGAAGAACGCGAGGAAGCGGTAATAATCCTTTTGCGGGATGGGATCGAGTTTGTGATCATGGCAACGAGCACAATTCATGGTGAGGCCTAGGAAGACCTGTGAGGTGGTGGCAATGATGTCATCTAGGTCATCATAAAGCGCCTGTTTTTGACTGACCGGTTCATCATCCCAAATGCCTAGACGGTAATAACCAGTGGCCGTGATCGAATCTTCAGTCAATTGAGCGAATTCATCACCGGCTAATTGCTCTTTAA
The DNA here is from genome assembly GCA_002701385.1 of Rhodopirellula sp. GTDB lineage: Bacteria > Planctomycetota > Planctomycetia > Pirellulales > Pirellulaceae > UBA721. Next base: position 6,221 of record NZVD01000084.1, read on the forward strand.
TGAATTGGTCGTATGGTTTGTCTTCGTTGAAACTCTTAATGACGTAATCGCGAAAACGCCATGCAAATGGTTTGGTGCCATCACGTTCATAACTGTTCGTTTCGGCATAGCGGACTAAGTCGAGCCAATGGCGTCCCCACTTTTCACCATATTGCGGCGAGGCCAAAAGTGTATCGAGAAGCCGTTCGTAGGCTTTAGGGTCTTTGTCGTTTACAAATGCTTCAACTTGTGGCAGCGTAGGCGGAAGACCAGTGAGGTCGTAATAGGCGCGTCGTACCAAGTGTGCTTTATCTGCAGGTGAGGCGGGCGTAATTCCGGCTGACTCCAATTCGGAAAGAATGAAGTTGTCGATTGGATTGGTAATCCATTTTTTGTTTTTGACGTTTGGGATTTTGGGAGCCTGTACCTGTTGGTGATGCCAAAAGCCCTTTGTCTCTTCATTTACTTCTGTTTTGTACGGGCTGGCATGCTGCTCAGGGCGAGCTTGCTCCTGATCTGGAGGGATGGGCAGGCCATCGTTAATCCATTTAGCGATCGTATCAATTTGGTCCTGAGGTAGCTTTCCCTTGGGAGGCATTTCAAAACCATCAAAATTCAGAGCCTGGATAATTAGACTTTCCTCCGCGTTGCCGGGAATTGCTGCTGCACCCGAATCTCCGCCGGACAGGATATCTTTGCGATTACCCAGAAATAGATTTCCCTTTACGCTTGAGCCAGGGCCATGACAGGCATAGCAGTTGTTCAACAGAATCGGTTGAACTTTATCGATGTAGAACTTTACCTGTTCTGCGGTCAATTGCGAGGGCTTTTCTTCATCCTGAGCCTGAATGGGCACAGAGGCGAAAAGGACAGTGAGAAGAGATATAATTCGTAAGATCACGGATCTACCTATTGTTTATGTGTTGTCTACCCGCAGGGGGTGAGTGGTTGTTGGTCAAATTATGGACTAGGGCAAGTACCAGTCGATTAGTACTTGTATATAGCCGCTTATTTTAAGAGAAAGCCAGCTTGGTTGCTATGTCACTTGGGGGAGTTAAGAACTTCAGGATTGACGAGTCGCTGAGGGGAAGAACCGTCCAGTACAGCCGCAATGTCCTTTGCCATCCAAAGGTGTATCGTGTCAACTGCATTGGTGGTAAGTGATGCCACGTGGGGGGCGGTTAAGAACGCTGGATGGTTAAAAATTGGATGAGATAAGTCGGCGGGTTCTGGCGCAAACACGTCCAACCCTACACCCGCTAAGCGGCCATCATTGAGTGCAGAGAGCAACGAATCCAGACTGTCTATTGCTTCTCCACGGCTGAGATTAACCAGATAGCTGCCAGGAGTCAGCTTTTGAAGTAGCTTGTCATTAATCATCCCCTCTGTTTCTGGAGTCAACGTTGTGTGGAGGCTGATGTATTTGGCAGAAGCAAACAGCTCTTCCAGACTTGCTAATTCGACTCCCAACGTCTCGGCTGTTTCCTGTGTGATATAAGGGTCATAGGCCAATATCCGCATGTCAAATGGGGTTGCCAATCTCGCGAGTTGTTGTCCGATATTTCCAAATCCAACGATTCCCAGAGTGGCTCCCTCCAGATCATCATTCATCGAATCGTATCGCGTATTCCACTGGTCTGTTTTTGTTTGTTGATCCCAATAGACGATCCGTTTGGAGAGGGCAAGAATGAATGCCATGGCTGCCTCAGCCACCGCTCTGGAGTTCGCTCCCGGCGTATACACCACCGGAATGCCACGGGCGGTCGCAGCGTCAATGTCGATATTATTAATCCCGACACCGGTCCGCCCAATGACTTTTAGTTTGGTAGCGGAATCAATCACCGATTCTGTGATCTGAGCAACACCTCTAACGACGATGACTTCCGCGTCCTTGGCTAATGCGATGAGTGTTGCTTCGTGATCGTCCGGCGCAGTAATGATCTCTCCGTAGGATGAAAGAATGTCCGTGGCAGTTTTATCGATAGGGGCGGTGGCTAAAATCTTCATTCGGTCAGTTCGTCCTGAGAGAAAGTGAAACGGATTCACGGGTGTCTTATAATGCTAACAAGTTTTTCGTTGGCATATAAAAGGAATCAGACAATGGGTCCACAGATTGAATCTGAGCCATTTGTAACATTCATCCGAAATCAGGCTCAGGAATTGGCGAAGCAGCATCGAATTCCTGCGTCTCGGCAAGAGTGGCTAGAGAAACGTCAAGAGATTCGTCGGAAGCTAATAAAGTCCTTAGGCGGATTCCCCAAGACACGTTGTGACCTAGCTCCACAGACCGTCGGCCGCATGGAATTTGCCGACTACACTGTGGAAAAGGTCGTTTTGCAGACGCTCCCAGGCGTTCGAATGATGGTCAATTTGTATAGGCCATCCGGAGATGGTCCATTTCCAGCAGTGCTTTGTGTCCATGGGCACTGGAAGGGTGCGAAACAGGATCCCACCGTGCAGGCTCGTTGTATCGGCCTGGCGAAACTAGGATTTGTCGCGATGGCGGTCGATGCCTTTGGTGCAGGTGAAAGGGGAATCGAGCAAGCGTTAGGTGAGTATCACGGCGAGATGACTGCCGCCACTTTGTATGCCACTGGACGTCAGTTAGCCGGTGTTCAGGTTTATGAAAACATGCGGTGTGCGGATTACTTACAAAGTCGCCCGGATGTGGATGGAGCGAAACTAGCGATTACCGGAACTAGTGGTGGTGGTAATCAAACGATGTATGCAGGCGCCTTGGAGGAACGATTCAAAGCGGTGATTCCAGTCTGTAGTGTAGGTAACTACCAAGCATATTTGGGCGTAGCTTGCTGTATGTGTGAGTTGGTACCCGGTGCGTTGAGTTTTACCGAAGAATGGGGAGTACTTGGTCTCGTTGCGCCTAGAGGACTGATGGTGATTAATGCCACTCGCGACGGAATACAATTCTCGGTGGCGGAAGCAAAGAAAAGTTTGTCCGGGGCCAAAGTTGTGTACGATCAGATGGGCGTGTCGGAGCATGTGCGACATGTTATCGTTGACTCAGGTCACGACTACAACAAACCTATGCGGGAAGCGATGTATGGGTGGGTGACATTGCATTTGAAGAACGAGGGGGACGGTAGCCCAATTGAAGAACCGGAAATTGAAACTGTCGACCGTGAATTACTGCGTTGTTATCAGGAAGGCGAACGACCGAATGATTATCTGACCCTGCCGAAGCTTGCGAGTCGCTTCGCAAAAGAAATGGTAAAGCGTCAGGTCAAGCCTATTCATCGAGAGCATTGGGATGCAGATCGCGTAGCGAAACTCGGAATGATTCGCCGTTATGTTGGGCGGCACGCGAATAACTTGGAAATTCACGACGGCGTAGCGCTGGATGCAGTTGAGCCCGGAGAGAGTGTCTCCTTTGAGATATCCCCGGAAACCGGAGTGCGTTTTGGGTTGCGGTGGACTAAAGGACGGAGGGAGGAGCTCGTGATTGCTACCGCTCTGGATGGTCCTGCGTTATCTGATGCGGAGAGGCAATGGTGTGTAGAACATGGTATTGGTTTGTTGGAAGTGACCTTACGTGCGACAGGTCCTTATGCTCCGAAAAGTAATCGCATTGGTGCTGCGTTGGATCACAATGTTGCCCAATGGTCCGCCTGGATTGGTCGGCCATTGGCGGGGCAATGGGTGGAGGACTTGCAGGTTGCGATTGGATGGGTTGTTGCGGCCTATGAGCAAGTTCCGGGCGTGACGCTCGTGACTCGTGGCGCTGCTATCGTTCCAGGCGTGATAGCGGCAGGTCTGCAAACACGAGTGAAACAACTAGTTGCATTGGATGCTCCACTGACGTTGGTAAGTGAGCGAGCCTATGGTCCCGGCCAGCTTGGCGCTATCCTGCCGGGGATGCTGGCAACTTTGGGAGATATTGGCAATTTATTGTCTTTGGTTGCTCCGAGACCCGTCTGGGTCATTGCCGGTAAGAATATGCAGGCCGAAGATCTGTCTCGGGATGACTTGGTCGAAACGCTGTCTTATGCCGCCTCTATATATAAAGTCAACGAATCACGTGAATTGCACGTGATGACGCCTGAGGGGCGTGATCGCTGGTTACAACGTGTTTTTAGTGGATGATTTCTTTACTCAACACCGTGATTTGATCTATTATTGCTATACCGTGTAACGGCTACTGATTAAGGATTAAAGCGTCAGAGTTTTTGTATGTCGAAAAAGTCCAGACAATTTCAACACCGACTACAACGTCGGGATGTGCTCCGCGTTGGTGGCCTGATGGGCATAGGGCTTTCTCTGTCCGACGTACTGTCCCGACAGGCAGACGCTTCGGCTGGTGCGTTTGGAAAAGCGAAGCAGGTAATCATGATGTTTCTGCATGGTGGCCATCCACAGCAGGAGACCTTTGATCCAAAGCCAGATGGTCCGAGCGATGTTCGGGGACCCTTTGGTGCTATTTCGACCAACGTTCCTGGAACTCAGTTCTGCGAACTCCTGCCAAAGTTGTCGTCTCACGCAAATAAGTTAGCAATCGTCCGAAGTATGACCCATGGGAATACGAACCATGTGCAGGCGTGTTTGCCAGCGCAAACTGGGCATAAGCACCCTTCCGATTTACGCAGTCGTGGCGACTTCCCGCCGAGTGATACGGACTTCCCTCCGGTGGGCGCCGTCGTGGATCACCTCCGTGGCTCTTCAACTAGTTTGCCTTCGTGGGTACGGATTGGCCCGCTGATGCGTCGTAGCAATGGGACAACCTTGCATGGTCAGACACCGGGGTTTCTAGGAGCAGGACACTCGAGTTTTGCGGTAGACCAATCGCTTCTGGATGAGAAGGTAGAAATTGAAGCATTGAAGAATCCAGCGGGACTGGATGGTTTACGTCTGACTGACCGGGCAAACCTGAGGAAACAATTCAATTCCTTCGCCAGAGAATTGGAGAATCAAGGTGACGCACAACGGTTAGATCCGTACTTTGAACGTGCTGTATCTTTGTTGGCAAGCAAGAAAACGAAAGCAGCCTTCGACCTGTCCCAGGAACCGGACGCGATGCGTGAGGCATACGGTAAGACGGAATTCGGACAACGATGTCTGTTGGCTCGACGGTTAGCCGAAGCCGGTGTGCCGATGGTGAATATTAGTTATTGCCATACTCCCTCAGGGTCCTGGGATACCCATTCACAAAATGCCAAAAAAATGAAAGAGAGCCTGGCTCCGACATTGGATGAGTCTGCCAGTGCATTACTGACCGATCTTGAACAGCGCGGGATGCTCGAAGAAACGCTGGTGGTGATTAACGCAGAGTTTGGTAGGACGCCGAAGATTAACAAAAACCAAGGGCGTGATCATTGGCCTTTTGTCTACTCACTAGCCCTTGCTGGCGCTGGCGTACAGGGCGGGGCGGTATTCGGTAAATCTGATAAATCAGCAGCTTACCCGTTGGAAAATCCGCGAGATCCGGCGGATATGGCCGCCACGCTTTATCATCTATTAGGCGTGAATCCAGAAACACGGATTTACGATAGTAGTCAACGACCACACTCGCTAGTCGTCGGTACACCGATTGACGATTTACTTGCGTAGCCTCAACTCCATTAACCTCACATCCATGATCGCGACTTTTGCTTTTTTGATCGGGCGAATGTCTATGTTGTACATGCCTGGCGTTTCGAAATTGAAGTGACCAATTTTGCGTGGTTTGAAGTTCTGGAAATGACCAGTGTCTTCCACCACGAACTCAATGGTTTGAGCATTTGACTTAATAGCCACTTCACTACCCCCGTGCCCCTTGCCGCAACCCTGGTGGATCGTTAGGTCGTATACGCCGGGCGTTTCTACATAAATCCGCCAGCGGCACCAGTCAGACGGATTTACCCAATAACCGATGGTGTTTTTATGAGGCTGTGGCTCAAACCGGAGTTTTTCACCATAGGTTTCAGCAAAGTGTGCATTGAGCAGAATATCATCACTTCCCTGTTGGGCGACCACACTTGGCAGAGCCCCGAGAACGGCGGGGTCGAGCAGTTCCATGACGATTTCAGCTGAGGTGGGAGTATTGGGGGGCGTGGAGATAATCCACGTCTCAATTTCCGGTGTCACTTTGAGTGGCGTCTTGTTTGGGTCGTTCTTTAGATAGGTTTTACCGATTCGAGCGTGGTAGCGAGGGATTTCTACTTTGCCGTTACTGGCATTAACTCCTGTGAGAATCAAGTGGTCATGGTGATTAATGATGTTTGTGAGTTGTTCACCGTGCCTGAGATTACGAGGCGCTAGTGTTTGTTTTAAATCAGCCGCGAAGAGTCGAGCAGCATCATCAGCAAGTGGTTGAAACCAGGGTGTCGTGTTCCAACAGCCATGGAGTCCGAAACGATAGACCTGAAGCGTGGAGCCTTGATTGAGTTTAGCCAATTTGGAACGGGCAGGTTGATTTCGAGCAGGATCATCATGTTCCCCCAGTAGAAAATGAATGGCGGGTGTTGATTCATTGATTCGGTAGAGGGGGGATGCGAGTCGGTATAGGTCGGGTGCCTGATCGACGGTCTTTCCCAGCCAGCGATTGGCATTTGAGTTCTCGGGCATCTCACGACTTTTTTCAGCAACAGATCCGGTAAGAAGATCCAACGGCCCAGCCAGGACGATCGTTGATTGGAGGTTTGATGAATAGTTTGAGTATGTTTTGCCGAGCAATTCCTGGTTCCCATTGGATGTTGCCATTAAGGCGACAAGGTGACCGCCTGCGGAGCCTCCTATTGCGCCAATACGCCTCGGATCCAGACTGTACTTTGATGCTTCCTTACGTAAGAAACGGACGGCGGTGTTGCAATCCTGGATTCCGGCAGGGAAGAGCGCTTCGCCGGCAAGCCGGTACTCGACAGCAGCGGTGACGAATCCATACTGCGCGAGATATCGAGTGAGTGGGCGAAAGCGTTCCTTGTCTCCACCGGACCAACCGCCTCCATGAATCACCATGATGGCGGGGGCCGCTTTTGCGTTTTCAGGCACAAAGACATCCATGTGTAGTTTGCGATCGCCTATTTGATGGTAGACGACGTTCTCATGCATCATGACTTGATCTGTTGTTGTGACCGCCTTGTTAGCAGGGGCTTGCTTGATTCCTCGTTGCTGAAGCTCCTTAGAGATCGCCTCTCGGAGTTGTTGATTACTCTGAGCGAATGCCGAAGGGGTAGTGAATGTGCTCAGGCAGATTGCAAGCAGGACGGAAAGATACAGGGTGGTCCGGGGCTCGATGCGTGGATGGGAAGTCATGTGAGAGTGGTGGCCGAAGGGGACTGTTTAGGGTGATTGTGTAGTTGGTAGTATACTACAGGTGTCACGCCAGAGGGCAGAGTGTTGTTTGTGGAATAAAATTGGGAGACGATTCGTTTGTATCGACATAAGTGGTTTGTAGCCGGTCTATTGCTTGCCTTAACCGGTTCATTGAATGGCGACGAGTATGATGCGACCTCTCTAGAGGCATTACGTTCCGGAATGCCGGACCCTGCGATTGTAGAATCACATGATGGCTCGGGGTACTACGTTTTTGCGACAGGTCACGGTGTCAAGGTTTTCCACAGTGCGGATCTACTGTCATGGAAAGAGGTAGGGCGGGTCTTTGATAGGCACGTGCCGGAATGGGCGGAAAAGGCGGTGCCTGGTTGCGACGGAATATGGGCACCAGATATTCGTTATTTTAACGGCCAGTATTATCTGTACTACAGTGTCTCAACGTTCGGTAGCCAACGTAGTGTGATTGGATTAGCTACAAGCAAGTCCGTTAATCCGAAGAGCCCAGATTATGGTTGGGAGGATCAAGGAGTCGTAATCGAGTCTTTCGCCGAGAAGAATGACTTCAATGCAATCGATCCGGCTGTCTTCTCTGACTCGAATGGCAAGGCGTACTTGTATTGGGGATCGTATTGGACGGGGATCAAAGGCATTGAAATCGATCCACAAACGGGAAAACCATTTGACGGTAAATTCGAATACGTTGCATTAGCGCAACGCACCGCCACTGGAATTCCGACTAATATCGAAGCGCCGTTTATGGTGAAGCATCGGGAGAGTTATTATTTAATGGCGTCGTGGGATTTTTGTTGTGCTGGAGAAGATAGCACATACAAGGTCGTGGTTGGACGGAGTCAAAGTCCCTTAGGCCCGTTCGTCGACATGCAACAACGCACGATGGATAAGGGCGGTGGGGAAGTCATTCTGGCAAGCGATGCGAGGTGGCGTGGCCCGGGGCATAATAGTTTTCTTCAGACGGACAAAGGTGACTACTTAGTTCACCACGTTTATGACGGTGAAGAAGTTAAAAAGGGCAGGATCCTACAAGTACGGCCTGTCACCTGGACTCGGGATGGTTGGCTCAAAGTGAAAAGCCCTTTAAAGGATCCGTTAGCTGAAGACAGAAATAAGGAACGCCTTTCCCCTTTGGTCGGCGCATGGACTCATGTGGTGGACGGAAAAGACACCTACAATATCTTTTTAGAAGCGTCTGGAGAGATTTCCGGGACGGCCGGTAAGTCCTTTTGGAATAGGCAGGGTAAGAAACTCAGGATGCGTTGGCTGGATCCCCAAGCGCCTAATGGCGCGTGGATTGATGAAGTGACCTTGAGCGCCGACGGTAAAACGTACTATGGTAAGAACCAAAACGGTACCGTTATCGAAGGATCCAAGCGGTAAGAAAAATGGGACACATAGATGACAATTTCATTTAAGTGCAGTAGCTGCGGCAAAGCTTATGAAGTCGGTAATGAATTAGCCGGCAAGAAGGGGAAATGCGCATGTGGAGCAGTGTTCCTAGTGCCAGCAGCCAATGCAGGTGCACCTCCGCCACAGACGCACGCGCAGCGACCCGCTCCCCAACCTCCACAACCACAAGTTCCGCTGCCTGCTCCAGCCCCACAACCCGCTCCGCAAGCGCCGGCCGGCGGCAGTCCTCATCAGCCATTGACTCCGATGGGAGGAGCTCCTCCCCAACAGTCGGGAATGCCTCAGCAGCCGGGTATGCCAGGCCAACCAGGACAGATGCCGATGGGCGGTATGCCTCAGCAACCGGGGCAATTGCCGATGGGCGGTATGCCACAACAACCGGGGCAGATGCAGATGGGCGGTATGCCACAACAACCGGGGCAGATGCCGATGGGCGGTATGCCACAGCAACCAGGGCAGATGCCAATGGGCGGTATGCCAGGCCAGATGCCGATGGGCGGAATGCCAGGGCAAATGCCTGCAGGTGGTAATCCCTACGCCGGTCCGGCAGCCATGGGCCAGCCTCACCGACAAGCTTCAGGCAATGGTAATCCTGGGATTGCACGCGGGGGGCTGTTTACCGCAGTGATTTCTGCAGCAACCCTAGGGGGCGTGCTGACGATCACTTCGTTCCTTAGTTTGATCGGACTATTGATGCTCGATACTAGTGCGGGGCCGCGTATTGCTACAAGCGGTTCTGTGGGCTTTTTAGGCAAGATGGCACAAGTCTTTACTGTTGTAGCGGGGATTATTATGTTCCTAGCACCCTTAGGGTCTATCACAGGTCAGTGGATGTTTATGGCGATTCCTAAGCGAGCTGGTAAGGGACTTGCAATGGCGGCAGCGATTACGTCATCAGCAGGTTATTTAATGTTTGTTTTGGCAATATTTCTATCCACAGATTTTGGGGCGATGAGTTCGTTAGGTGCTACGACAGCAGTTCGGGCGTTGGGGCTATGGTTTTTCCTTTTACTACTCACTTTCATGGGTTGGTGGGTCGTTCATCATATTTCACTTTATAAATGTTGCAGTGCGTATGGGTCGCCAGACGGTGCAAGAACCAGCATCGTGTCGTGTATCGTAGGACCAGCCTCCTTCATAATCTTGGTAGTTTTGATTGTCTTGGTAGCCCCTACCGATGTGCGTTCAGCTTCTAGTGCAGGTAGCGTGAAGGCAAGGATGATTATCACAAATCTCGCTGGCATAGCCTGCCTTGTCGCCACAACCTTGCTCTATTGCAAGGCGTTGAGTGGTGCGAAATCTGTGGTGCGTTAAACCACAAGATACCGCTCCGTCGCACCTTGGGGTCGTAAAAGAGCTACGGAATTGTGCCTCACTATTCGCTAGGATAGGTATTGCGAATTTGAGCGATAACACTTTGAGAGGCAGCATTGATGGCAGATGGACTTGGTAAAAACAAAGGGTTTGTAAACCTTAATATCCTGCAGGCCTTTGGCGCTGCTAATGATAACCTCTTCAAGCAGCTGATCATGCTTGGTGTGGCCAGTGGGGGCATTTGGAGTGCCCATCTTGGCACAGGTGGACAAGCCACGATTTCTTTGTTGTTCTCGTTGCCATTCATACTATTCGGCGGGTTCGCTGGACAGTTCTCTGATAAATACAGCAAGCGGACTGTCGTGATTATCGTCAAAGTCTGGGAAGTCATGCTGGCGTTGATGTGTATCGTCGGACTTGCTTTGGGGAACTTTACACTGGCATTGGTTTGCGTCGTCCTGCTTGGGGTCCAAAGTACATTGTTCTCACCAGTCAAGCTTGGCATCATTCCGGAATTGGTGGAATATAAGCAGATTACCAATGCCAACGGAACGCTTGGAATGGTTAGCAATATCGCGATCATTCTGGGGACTGCGATTGCGGGAGTGTTCAGTGATAAATACAAACCTGCGTTCCTGGGGACTGGTAAATTAGCCGAAGACACACCGCCAGATTTACAGGCATCCATTTTAGATGGCGTGCAGTTGGTCGATTCTTCGTTGTGGTTGTTCATTCCGGGGGTTGTGATCTTATGCTTGGCTCTCATCGGTTTATACTGTTCATTCCAATTGCCGCACCTACCGCCCAAAAATCCTGAGTTGAGAATTGACTATACATTTAAGGGGTTTTTCGGCGTGTATTGGGAGCAGTTAAAACTCAATGCTGGTAAGCCCCTATTGGCAGTCACTGGCGCATTCTCGGCATTCTTCATCATTGCGGGGATCGCCCTCTTAAACATATCTGAGTATGGCAAATACTTAGGTGTCTCAGATACTCTTGCCTCAGCGCAAGGTGCTTTCCTGTCGGTCGCGATCGGACTCGGGGGAGTGTTTGTGGGACTTAAAAGTAAACAACGCGTGCGTCCGAACTTTATTCTGATAGGTGGAATCGGCATGATGTTCGGATTCAGTGTCCTTGGATTCCTGCCAAGGAATTACTGGCTTGTTGTAGCCGTTCTTTCGCTTTCGGGATTCTTCGCCGGCCTCTATATGATTCCACTTCAGTCGCTTATTCAAATCCTTACGACAGATGAAAATCGCGGGCGATTTATTGGTCTTTCTGCGATGTTGACCATGGTCGGTTTTGTTACTGGTAATTACCTGTTTAAGTTTGGTAGCAACTCATTTGGGGAGCACGCGGCTCCTCGCACCTATCTCTTATGCGCAGGTGTTGCAGCAGTCATGCTGATTCCCTTGTATTTTCGCTGGGTGCCATGGTTTCAGAGGACGATTGACGAGATGGACAAATCAGAATCGGATGATGATTCGCCAGCAAAGTAGACGCGGTAATGGCTGAGGTTGTGATTGGCGCGGTCGGCATGGTCGACGGTGATGGCACCCTTCTTCTAGAAGATGAAAGCATCGAACGGTCGACGGGTATTTGCCGATACAAGCGAGGTTAACAATCGCGGACTGCCGAAAGTAATGTTCTGGGGGCCGACGTGAACAAATTAGTTTGGTGCCTCAGATGCAATTCGCTAAAATGGGGGCTGAGGTTTTACACCGCGGAACGATCAAAATTAAAAGCGAGAAGGAAGATAGATGAGTGAAGGGCAAATTCCAACACATGAAAATAACCCCTATGAACAGCCGGCAACCGCTCAAGTGCAGGTTCCAGCCACGACGGTAGATTATTCGTCACCGGTGTATCATCAGAATCAATATGTGATTAGACGCAAAGTATTGAAGATTTTTGGAGCGGCTTTTCATATCTATGACATGGCAGGGAATCTCGCGTTTTACTCCAAGCAAAAAGCATTCAAGCTTAAGGAAGATATCCGTATTTACGGAGATCAGGCCATGACAAGTGAATTGCTCTGTATCAGAGCTCGAGGGGTCATCGATTTGGGGATGACCTACGATGTAATTGATTCTACAACACAACAGGTGGTTGGTTCACTCAAACGCAAGGGGTTGAAGTCGCTTTTTCGAGACAGTTGGGTGATTCTGGATGTCAACGATCAGGAAATAGGGACAATGCAGGAAGAGAGTGGTGCGCTTGCCCTTCTGCGAAGATTCATTGGAGGGGCCTTGGTGCAGATTGTCGCTCCGCAGCAGTTTAATGGATATATCGGGGACGTTCCTGTATTTCAATTCAACCAAAATCGCAATCCATTTGTTCAGAAAATCACTCTCGATTACGGTCCGGATGTCAACGGTTTACTGGACAGGCGTTTAGGTATTGCAGCCGCCTCATTGGTATGTGCAATCGAAGGTCGTCAAAGATAGACAATGGAAATGCTCTCTATCACATGCAAACAGTGTCAGACGGTTTGGGAGGTTCCTAAATCGAAAAAAGGAGGGCAAGTCAATTGTCCCTCTTGTGGACTCGCAAATGAAGTTCCCGGAGCCTCAGATGCTGGATGGTTTTATGGTCTTGCGTTTGGTGGCTACGCCTTGGTTGGACTGCCATTGGGCGTTATGACTGTTATTTGCATGCTCAACGGCGCGTTTGGAACAGCCATTTGTTCCGGATCTGCTTTTGCAGTCCTTACGATAGTCCTGCTTTTTATATTGTTAGGCAGCTAGTGGTTGATGAGGTAGTCAATGGCGGACAATGAGCATCAGTACACGGGGGATTCGTCACAGTTCCCGCAAGCCAGACCTGTGCCGGCGCAGCCCGTTCCCGCAAGTTTACAGAAACCATCGGTGGCAGATTCTTCGAATCCATACAACGTTGGAGTCACTGATGCTACAGATCATGCTGTACAGCAGGATGATTTAACTCAGTATCAAATATTGCGTACAGGATTAGTCCTGATCATCAGCACCCACTTTATTCATATCTCGATGGTGCTGGTAATGATGTACCTGGTTTTCCTCTTCATGCAGGCTGGCTCCTCACTTGGTGAGGCGGTGGCAGGAAACGAGGGTGCTGAGTTTGGGGGCACCATTGGAGGAGGCGCAGGTGCCGTGCTGGCGGGTTGCTGTTCTTGGATATTCTTTATCGTCACGGCACCGATTAACCTTATCGGCGGGTGTTTAGGTTTTAGTACCCCCGACATCACCGGCGCAAAATCCAAGATTGTAGGCAGTGTTGTTTGTGGCGGTGCGGCAATCCTTCTGTGGTTGGGCATCTTCTTCTATGATGATCTAGGGGACGTGTTTTTGAATTCCGGCTGGGGGTTTATGGGGTATTTGAGCCTTCTGTTAATTATTGTTTGGGCTAGTCATGCATTTTTTGTCTGGGCGTTGAGCGACGTCGCTAAATACCTGAACTCGCCTGAAGTCTGTTCTGCGGGGTTCCCAACCGTAGGGCTTTGTGGCCTGAGTTTTTTGTTGGTCATTTCAGGTTTGGGATTATTAATGCGACTTGATGGTTGGCGCGAAGTGGACATGCCAGGCTCTTCGACTGGGATGTGGTTGTTAGCCGGACTGATTTCTCTTGTATGGATCGGAATGTACCTACGTTTGTTGTTTAAGGCACTGGGGGCTCTAAAACTACACCGTCCTGCAAACTCTGGTCCTGGGATATCGCCTAGAGGTTATCCTGTTCAGCCACGAGTGGGAGGCCAGGTCGGATCGTCAGGGGTGCCAGTCGCACAAACGCCCACTCGTAAGGGGTGGTGACTGGTGCTAGTATTAGGAACCTCCAACGAGCACAAGGTTGCTGAATTTACCCGAGTGCTGAAGGGAATCAGCATCGCTTCCTTAGCCGAAGTAAATTGTCATCTGGACGTGGCGGAAACGGGTGCTACGTACCGAGACAACGCAATTCTTAAGGCACGCGCATTTGCCAAGGCAACTGGTGCGTGGGTGCTGAGCGATGATACTGGTTTGGAGGTCGATGCATTAAATGGTGCCCCAGGTGTTTATTCGGCAAGGTATGCCGGCCAACAGGCCACAGGTTCCGAGAATGTTCAAAAATTGTTGTTGGATATGAAAGACGTAGTAGACCGGCGGGCGACATTTCATTGTGCACTTGCGTTGGCTAATCCGCAGGGGGAAGTTGTTCTGGAGTCAAGCGGAGTTTTGCCGGGTACGATTTTGGAAAGTCCAGTTGGAGAAGGTGGGTTTACTTATGACTTTGTATTCTTTGAACAAAAGTCTGGCTGTACACTGGCGGAAATGCCTGGCTTTGCCGTCGATCAACTAAGTCACCGTGCCGTCGCGGTTAAAGCGATTCTTCCGCAGATGCAAACTCTGTTGTCCTGAAACACGGAACATAAAGGTTATAATCAGAGTATGGCGAGCGGGTCACGCTCGTGCTCCAAAGTCCCTCTTGTGACGCCTACACGATTCATGGCCTGAAGCGTTCTCCAAACCTGCGTCCCGGAAGTCGTCCCCGTTAATAGTCCTTGATACTGCTGTAGGATATTCGCTACCTGCTCGGGAGTCTCCTCACGCAACAATTCCACACGGAAATCTAGTACGCCAACATTAACCAAATCTGCTACTATTTCAGCGCCACTCTGCGCCTGCGCATTGAACAACGTGTTGCGGCAACCAACGTCGGCTGTTAGTGGGTGCGCCGCTCCTACCCGGTCTCGCAGTTCCACCTGATGATAATCACACGGACGGCCACAATTTGTTTTGTCCGTGCCCGGCGAGAGAACACTGCAAAAGACACAATGTTCCATATGGAACATTGGCATATGTTGGTGGATGACTATCTGTAGGTCTGTGGGCCTGCAGTGGTGGGCCAAGGTCATCAGCTGATCACGATTGAGATCGTAGGATGGTGTGACCTGTCTAGAGCCCATTTTCAACAGAACGTCGACGGTAATTTGATTCGTTGCATTAAGAGAAAAATCGCTGATGATTTCGCACTTCTCCCGAAAGTATTCCAAACCACTGAGGTTGCGAACGAGTACCCCCTCCGGATCGTGTTTAGCAATAGCGTGAAAAAGTCCTATTTCGGATGGCTTCTGGATTCGAGGAGTCGCCAGAAACGTCTTCAGTCCATTTTTGCGCCCAATAGCGACGGCTTGCTTGTATTCGCGAATGTCTTGAAAATCACAATAAACGGAAGCTAGATCGTATTCTGTAAGATATTCGAGTTGGTGCAATGACCGAACGAGGACGTGAAGTTTGGTGCGTTTGTCTGTGTTATCGACGTCGTCAGGGGCGGGGTCGTGTGATGGTTGCCAATCCGTTAGAAAATTTATTGCTTGGTTTCGGCGTGGAGGGCGTGCCATAACCTGTTTGCCCAGTTGGGAGATAAGTGCTTTTCGTAGTTTTCCGAGAACACTCAAGGGAACCATCGGATTACCTTGTATGGTTGTGACACAACGATCGAGTTTGTATCGAGTATTTCCGAGTCTCCCAAATTGCTTTTCTATGACTTGCTCAGTGACGAGGTGTTTGTGGGCCTCCTCGGGGATATGGTCGGACTTGAGGGTGAGTGGAGGCAAGTTGGGAAGGGAGGCGGTTACGGTTATTGGGCGTCCCGTTTGGATTGTGACGGAGAGTGTGACAGGAAGTTGTCGTTGAGGGTGTTTTCCCGTATAGGATTGCTGGAGGGATTTGTTCAGCTGTGGGTCGTCTGTTTTCCAAAACTTCAATCCAGTCGAAAGCGTCGTGAAATCGATGGCGCCTTTGAGAAATGTCAATTCGTACGTTCCAGGAGCGGTTTCGCCTCGGATTGCTTTGCCGCGTCGTTCAATAGCAAAGATTCGGCCTCCCTGTTCCGCGTTCGAGGCGCGATCGCCGTCGAAAACGATTCCATCGCCTGCTTTGAGTGGAATGGTAGTTTCGACCAGAATGCTGTCTCGGAATACTCTCTTTGCGTGCCCAGCCAGGACACCGCGTTTAGAGGAGCTTAACCCGGGTACCAGTTCTTTGTGATCGATTCCGGCAAGCCAGCCATGAGAAAAGCCGCGTGAAAAGG
Source organism: Rhodopirellula sp. (assembly GCA_002701385.1). Classification (GTDB taxonomy): domain Bacteria; phylum Planctomycetota; class Planctomycetia; order Pirellulales; family Pirellulaceae; genus UBA721. Next base: position 22,253 of record NZVD01000084.1, read on the forward strand.
AAAGTTCCATCTCGCGAATCTCCTGTNCGGAAAGGTTGCTATGTTGAATAGCGATTGCCTGGTCAATTGCTTTACGATAATTTCGCGTGATGTTGGCAACATATTCCGGCGTTTTGAGGCGTCCCTCGATTTTTAACGATACGACACCTGCATTGATTAACTGGGGTATCAAATCGAATGCCGCTAGATCCTGNGGNCTCAAAAGGTATTTTTGCTGCTCCAAATCTACNAATTCTCCGTCGCAGAGAATTTCGTAAGGTAGCCGGCATGCTTGTGCACATTGCCCGCGATTGGCACTTCGGCCTCCAAGAGATTCACTGGTTAGGCACTGTCCACTGTAGGCGACGCAGAGTGCACCGTGCACGAAAGCCTCCAATGGCATCTCCGTTTTTGCATGTGTGTCAGCTATCTCATCAATGGTTAATTCGCGCCCGACCACGACGCGTTCTACTCCCCATTCAAGCAGGGGGCTAATGGTCTGCGCACTAGTCATCGTCATTTGGGTGGAGGCGTGGATCGCTAGGTCCGGGCAAATTTCACGAACCATGGCTAGCAATCCGAGGTCCTGTATTAGAACGGCGTCGACGTGGGCGTCGTTGAGAATGCGGACCAAAGCCTCAACCTCCGCCAGTTCCCCAGGAAAAACGAGCGTGTTTAAGGTGACGTATCCTTTGACTTGGGCACTGTGGAGATAGTCCATGCAACGTTGCAGTTCAGCAACATTGATATTGGTAGCGCGTTTGCGTGCATTAAACCCCGTGTCGAGACCGAAATACACCGCATCAGCACCATTTTCGACGGCTGCTCGCATACATTCAAAGTTGCCTGCTGGAGCAAGTAATTCAGGAACAGGGGGTGGTGTGGGTTGAGGCATGGCAGGAGCGGTGGACGGCAAACGCTAGGNCTAACCTATTTCATCTAGATAGTCGGTCGCTAATAGGGTGTTTGATCAGTTCGTAAAGCGGTGTTGATTAGCTTGCCATTTGGAGGGCAGGCCTTCAATCTCTTTAGGTCGTTCACGAGATATTAAATTATCCCTTATATTATGGCGGTAGTTACATTTCTTTCTAGATAAATGCAAGCGTGAGAGATAGTCAGCAGATGAAGATCACCGGTCTTACAACTTGTCGCAAGTACATCGAGCTTAAGGATTCCCACAAGATGCGTTCGGCATTAGGGGTAAATCACGGTAATGAATTCGTGGTTTTGAAGCTGCACACGGATGTGGGGATAGATGGACTGGGCGAGGCATCGATTACTGTTCGGTGGAGTGGAGAAGTTCCGGCCGGCTGCGAGCAGGTTCTTAATGAAATTCTTCAACCGGAAATAGTTGGGCTGGAAGTGGGCGACTTTCAGACGCTCAACAAACGTATGGATACAGTCTGTAGCCGTAATTGGTTTGCCAAGAGTGCGATTGAGATGGCGTGCTGGGACGCGTTGGGTAAAGACCGGAATGTGCCAGTCTACGAACTTTTAGGCGGGCCTGTCAGACCACTTAATTTCGCAAATCGTTTTTCGATGGGGGCATACACGGTTCCGCACGCCGAGCAAAGGGCGGAGGAATTGGTGGCATGGGGTTTTGACACCATCAAGGTCAAAGTTGGAACGGATCCGGCAGAGGATGTGGCGCGAGTTCGCGCAGTCCGGGATGTGATCGGTTTTGAACGAGATCTTGTAATTGATGCAAACTGTGGTTGGGATGTAAATACGGCGATCGAATGTGTCAAGCAGCTCGAGGCGTGTCGCTTGGATCTGGTAGAGCAACCCACTCCTGATGGCGACTACCGCGGGCTTGCGCGGTTCAGGCGAGAAACCGGAGTTAAGGTATTGGCGGACGATATCTGTTTTGACTTGATTCATGCCAAAGAGTTGATCGAGCACCAGGCGTGTGACGCAATTAGCGTGTATCCGGGGAAGAATGGTGGGATCTCACGAAGTATTGAGATACTGGACTACGCGCAGGAACATGGGATTTCCTGTTCGATCGGCTCTAATCTCGAATGGGATATTGCGATCAGCGCGATGGCCCATTTGGTTGTCGCTCATCCCAATATGAAGGTGGAAGAATTCCCCGGTGACGTGCTAGGGCCTAGTTACTATAGCGAAAGGGTAGTGAGTCAGCAGGTCAGGATTGAAGGACCGATGACGCACACGCCTGACGGCCCGGGNCTGGGGGTAGGTGAGTTGTTGCTGANTTAGTTGTATTGTAAGTTAACACGCAATAGACACGAGTCAGAATGNCGTGTTTTCTGACAGGGTATCAAAAAAATGTACGAGCTGATCAATTAAGAGAGTTAATGATGACTAACGCAACGTCTCAATTAGAAATGAAAAACAATCAACTGTTTATAAACGGNCAGTGGGTAGAAGGCTCGACCTCTAATACCTATGACGTTATTAACCCGGCTACCGAAGACAAGTTGGCAACGATTGCTTATGGAACGCGTGACGATGCTCGATCGGCGTTGGAGGCGGCTCAGGCAGCGATGCCGGCCTGGCAAAGTCTAACAGTGTATGACCGGGCTGCAAAGCTGAAGCAGCTTGCCGACTTAATGCGGGAACGTTGTGACTATCTGGCCATCGCCTTGACACTCGAACAGGGTAAGCCTTTGGGGGAATCGCGTGGAGAGATCATGGCATCGGCGGCGACATTCGAATGGTTCGCTGAGGAAGCCAAGCGGGCCTATGGACGTACCATACCACCGAGTGCTCCGAATAAACGAATCTTTACCGTAAGACATCCGGTAGGCGTTGTGGCTGCAGTGTCCCCTTGGAACTTTCCAATTGTCCTGCAGGCTCGTAAATTGGGGCCTGCATTAGCCGTTGGATGTACGACAGTGTCACGCCCTGCCAGCCAGACTCCGCTAAGTCTTGTGCGATTGTTTGAATTGATGGAGGAGTGTGGGTTTCCACCGGGGGTTGTAAATCTTCTCATGGGACCTCCGGCCGAGCTAATGGACGAGTTCATGGAGAATCGGATTTGTCGCAAGATTTCATTTACTGGCTCTACAGAAGTAGGGAAAGAACTGATTCGACGATCGGCGGATCAAGTGAAACGTCTCAGTCTTGAATTGGGTGGTCACGCACCGGTCATCATTTTCCCTGATGTTGATATCGAGGCCGTGGCAAAGGCTAGTGTGATCGGCAAGTTTCGAAACAACGGGCAAGTTTGTATTTGCCCAACACGATTTTATGCTCAGAAGAGTGTTCAATCAGACTTTATAGAAGCAGTTGTTGAAGAAACAAAGAAGCTTGTCATGGGCAATGGCATGGAAGAGGGCGTTCAGATAGGACCAATGTTTGAAATGCGAGGTGTTGAGAAGACCGAACGTATTGTTGATGACGCGACCAGCAAAGGCGCAAAGTGTCTGCTTGGTGGAAAACGTCCTTCGCAGTTTGAACGTGGGTTCTTCTACGAACCCACCGTGCTGACCGACGTTACGCCTGATATGGCGATCATGACTGAGGAACCATTCGGTCCGATTATGCCGATCCTGGACTTTGATAATATCGATGAGGTCATCGCGAAGGCCAATGATACGGAATACGGATTGGCCGCTTACGTGTTAACAAATGATCTAACCGCAGCGTTCAAAATGGCAGATGGATTGGAATTCGGTACGATCGGCATTAACGATCCTGTACCGGCGGTACCTCAGGCGCCGTTTGGCGGACTGAAGGAGTCAGGGATGGGCAGAGAAAATGGAATTGAAGGAATGGATGCCTACCTAGAGACTAAAAATGTATCCGTTATTTTGCAGTAGCCGTTGTTANCTTCGTGTGGTTTGGATTTCATTTGCGTTGGCTAGAGTCTGGTAGATAACACAATATCGCTCCGTCAGCGAAATGAGTTTGGCTTCAGTCTCTTCGTCCGCATCGGTATTGAGGTTGAAGAGGAGACGGATTTGCTTAAAACCTACTGGCGCCTCGCGGTCGACACCAAGTGTCCCCTTGAAGTCCAAATCTCCTTCGGCTGTGATTGTGCCTTGGTGGACTTGTATTCCCATTGAGAGCGAAACTGCGCCTAAGGTCACCCCGGCACAGCCGACGAGTGCTTCGAGTAACATGTCGCCGGAGCAGGCCATGGTGCCGTCACCCCCGGCAGCAGCATGTAAACCTGCCTGGGCTATCCCGGTATGGGTTGGGACGTTGACGGCAAGATTGGCTTGATCAAGGCTCCCGGTGACAGTCATGGTGTAAACTCCGGTTTCTGGCGACTCACGATATTGTTGCTTTAGTGGCTCCTGACGAGTCCGTAATGTTTCTAGGTCCATCCTGCTCTCAACACCCGTTCTATATGTAAGAATATTAATAACAGTTTAGATTAGTACCTGACAGGAAGTGCCCATGCAATCCCCAACAATTAGTTATCTAACAAAAGTTCAGTTCGGCGCCGGTGCCTTGGTGGATCTGCCAGAAGTTATGCAGACGGTTGGTATTTCTCGGCCATTAATTGTCACGGATCAACCCTTGGTTGAATTAGGGTTTGTTGAAAAGCTTGGTCTGCAGGATCCTGTGGTGTTCGCCGATGTGCAATCAAACCCAACCGAGGCATCCGTATTGGCTGGTTTGGTTCGCTATCGTGAGTTTGATTGCGATGGATTTATCGGGCTTGGTGGCGGGTCGCCCATCGATGCTGCCAAGGCGATGGGAATTCTGCTGACCCATGACATGAAACTTGAAGATGCGGCATTTATACGCGGTGGCGTGGACCGTATTACATCGAATATGCCTCCGCTGATAGCAATTCCAACGACAGCAGGGACAGGTACGGAAGTGGGGCGTGGGTCTTTGGTCACGATGGCTAGCGGACAAAAACTTGCGATTATTAGTCCACATATCATTCCCAATTGGTCCATTGTCGATCCGGAATTGACACTTGGCTTACCCTCTTTTTTGACTGCTGCAACCGGGATGGATGCATTGAGTCACTGTGTCGAGACAGCGATTAGTCGCGTTTATAATCCGGTGGCAGAGGCGATTGCACTTGATGGCCTGAAACGCGGATGGGAAAACCTGCGAATTGCATTTGGAAATCCGTTTGACATTGCTGCCCGTACAGAAATGATGATGTCGGCGATGCAGGGGGCTCTGTCATTTCAGAAAGGGCTGGGCATGGTGCATTCGATTAGCCATCCACTTGGCGCATTGCAGGACAGAAAGCTGCACCACGGGACANTGAATTCGGTGTTGATGCCACATGTTCTTAGATTCAATGAACCAGAGTGCAGATTAGCCGTTGAGAAGATCAATGACATGCTAGGACTATCTGGTGGTGCAGAGGGATTGGCCAGTGCCTTTAGCCAATATAGTGAGGCATTGAACTTGCCGGCTAGCCTGTCATCCATGGGCGTTGAACGCGAAGATTTAGTGGGGATTGAGCCGCTTGCTGTCGCCGACCACTGTAGTCTCACTAATCCTGTTGACGTGACTGAACAAGGCGTTGCAGAGGTGTTGGCATCAGCCTTCTAGAACTCACAAATAAATTGCTGTTTATATTTGGGGAGAGGCCTCTATAATTAACCAAGGACCAGAAGACTTTCGGCTTATCATACATCTGGTATTACAGGAAAAGGCAATAGGGTATGTTTCGGATTTTGACGTTAGGATTTACGTGTCTCCTTGCTCTTGTGGGGGGGGAGTCCACAGTGAAGGCACAGAATAAGGCACCCAATGGGGTCGTGAAGAAAAAGGCGAAGCCGAGTGAGATTAAGTCGAAATTACCGGCGGCATTTAATAGCGTCCCAAATGTCAATCTTCCGGTGAAGCCAGTCAAGGCAGAGCAGATTGCTAAAGTGCGGGAAAGCGCGGCGAAGATCGATCAGTTCATCAATGCCAAACTTGCTTCCGAAGGTATCGACCCTAATTCTGAAATTGATGACGCGCGCTTTGTTCGGCGAGCATACCTGGATATTACCGGCCAAATCCCGACCGGTCGCGAAGCGTACTTATTTGTCCGGTCTAACTTGTCGAACAAACGTGAAGTACTAATCGACTATTTACTTAATTCGATTGGTTACTCGAGCCATATGTTTAATTACCTCGCAGACAATTGGCGGATTGTTGACAAATCGTCGAACAACACTTACATCCGCCCTTGGGCAGACTGGGTAAAGAAAAGTTTACGTCAAAACAAGCCGTACGATTTAATGGTGCGGGAGATGTTAACGGCCGATGGACAAATCTTTGACAATCCGGCTGTCGGATATCGGCTTCGTGACGTGGGGATGCCGCTTGATCATCTGAATAACACAGTGCGGGTATTCCTGGGTACTCGGATTGGTTGTGCACAGTGCCATGACCACCCCTTTGATAAATGGACTCAGAAGGAGTTCTATCAGTTGGCTGCATTTGAGGGAGGGTTGCGAACTCAATTACCACGACCCGAGTATGCTCAACCTAACCTGAAAAAGGCGACTGCCGATGTGGGAGAGCGAAGTCGGGAAGCAAATCGAATGCGTCAAATTGAGCGTTGGAATCGCTACGGTGTAGTAGAGACTGCCGCGAAACTGAAGTTCCCACACGACTATGGCTATGATGATGCGAAGCCTAATGAAATTGTGTTGCCCGAAATCCTGTTTGGAAAGCGACCTGCAGTGCCGGAAAATGCTTCTCGTCGGCAGGTGTATGCGCATTGGATGACCTCCAGACAAAATCCACGCTTCACCAGAGCCATTGTAAATCGCATGTGGAAACGTGCCTTTGGTGTGGGAATGTTCGAACCTGTTGATGACATGACAGACTACACGAAGGCCTCCAATCCCGAGCTCGAGACATTTCTGATTTCAGAGATGAAAAGGCTGAATTATGATCTGAAGGAATTCATGCGAATCGTCTACAACACGGATGCCTACCAACGATCAGTGACCTATCATGATATTGATCTCAGCAAGCCGTATCATTTTCAGGGGCCAGTGCTCAGACGTATGTCGGCTGAACAGGTTTGGGATAGTATTCTGGTGTTAACCGTTAATAGCACGGATAAATATCTCCGGCCTAACGACAACCCCTTTATTGCAGCCGTACAGGCAGAGCCCGGTCTGAGTGTCCAGCAGTTGAAGGCAAAGGTGGACGAATATGATAGTGCCGAAAAGAGTAAACGCGATCATAATCGCCGCCACACCTATCGGGGCTTAGTTCTGCGGCGGGCATCCGAATTGCCACAACCGCTACCAGCGGGTCACTTCCTGAGACAGTTTGGCCAAAGTGATCGTGAAATCATAGCGGATGGATCTACCGAAGGAACCGTACCACAACTACTTGCTTTATTTAATGGGCCAATCACTCATATTATGTTGGAAGCCGGATCGGTAGTGCATCGCGAAGTCATGGGGGCTCGGCCCAACGATCGGTTGACGGTCGTATTTCTGAGTATCCTTGGCCGAATGCCCACGGATGAAGAACGCGTCGCTTGTTTTCGGGAGATTCAAGAAAACGAGGCCGCCGGGATGGGGAATGTCATCTGGGCGTTACTTAATACACGTGAATTTCTGTTTGTCCAATAACCAATTACTCCCGTAAATAAAGAGAATTCCATAGATGTTTGATAAAAGCTCAACATTAAAAATGAACGAAGTGGATCGTCGTCGATTTATGGGCCATGTGGCCAGTTCTTTACTCGGCGTTACCGCGGCGCCTTTGGCAGCTGATGCCCTGGATGCCGGAGATCGAGTGGCGGGCTCGAAGAAGCAGGTAATTTATCTATTCATGACTGGAGCGATGAGTCATGTAGATACGTTTGATCCCAAGCCGGGAAGTAAGGTTCAGGGAGATACCAAAGTTATTAACACCAGGACCCCGGGGATTAAATTTGGCGAGCACATGCAGAAGCTGGCCGGATTCAGTAATGACCTGGCCGTCTTGCGTGGTATGAGTCAGGAAACTGGTGCTCACGGTCCCGGGCAGTATCTGATGCGGACCAGCTATAAAGAAATCGCCACGACTTCGCACCCGGGATTAGCATCATGGGTACAGCGGCTAGATGGTCGAATCAGTCGTCAGCTTCCGGCTTCCGTAACCATCGGTGGTAAAGGGGGAAGTCCAGGATACTTAGGAGCCAAATTTGCTCCTGTTCCCATAGGTGATCCGAATCGGGGATTACAGAATGTAAAAATGCCGTCCTATCTAAAAGAGCCCCATTTCAATCGGCGTTTGTCCTTGTCTGCCACGTTCGATAAGAATTTTCGCTCGCAGGCTAAGAATAACCAACACGTCAATGGATATGATGATCTTTACAACGAAGCCGTAGGGCTGATGAAAAGTGAAGGATTAAATGCCTTCGATTTGAATCAGGAAGAAGATTCGGTGCGAGATAAATACGGTAGAAACCGACTAGGTCAGGGCTGTTTGCTGGCTCGGCGTCTGATTGAGAGCGGTGTTCGGTTTGTGGAGGTTATTTCTGGTGGATGGGACATGCACCGCGGGGTGTTTGACTCCATGGCGACGAAAGGCCCAGAGCTGGATAGTGCGGTTGGTGCACTTTTGCAGGACTTGAAACAGAGTGGCATGCTGAAGAATACGCTCGTCGTGATCGGGACGGAGTTTGGACGTAAGCCAAATATCAATGTGAATGTAGGGCGTGACCATCACCCGGCAGCGTTTTCCACCGTCTTGGCTGGGGCCGGAGTTAAAGGAGGCCAGGTCTATGGTCAAACGGATGGCGATGCCTTTTATGTCGAGGATCAGTCAGTATCCGTGCAAGATTTTAACGCCACCATCGCTAAAGCGATTGACCTTCCGTTTGAAGAAGAAATCTTCTCTCCAACAGGTCGCCCTTTCAATATTTCCAATGGTGGGACGCCGATTAAGGAAATCGTCGGCTAGGAATTTGGTAAAATAGTTACCGCAGTGAGTGATCGGCTCGCTGCGGTTTTTTTACGTAACTCAACGGTCGAGAATAGGGTTGTTTTTATGCTTCGTAAACATTGGACCAATGTGACGTCATCCGCTTTACTGCTCACATGTATAGCCATCTTTGCGGACACCGCGGTAGCCCAGAAGAGCGTTTGGGAAAAAGGAGCCGTTCTACAGCTGGTTAGTGAAAAAGGAGCAGGCGAGGGGCCTGCTTGGAATCCTGCTGTTGGGTTGGTTTCCAGCTTTGGTAGTGTTTATTTGCATGACGTGGAGAATCCACAACGAGGTGAACCTCAAATCTACATTAAGGATTTGGGAACCAATGGTCTGCTATGGGACGCTCAAGGACGTTTGCTGTGCTGTCAGCCGAGCAAGCAGCGAGTCATAAGAATTGAAAAGGACGGCTCTCAAACCGTGCTGACTGACAAATACAACGATGCACCCTATAACCAACCCAATGACATCACGGTGGATAATAAAGGGCGTATCTTTTTCTCAGACCCGAAATATGGTCCTTATGAGAACCTGCCTCAAAAGGATTTTGATGGGAATCCGGTGGAGGGCGTTTACATGATTGACACCGACGGCTACGTAACTATCCAACTTATGCATGATGTAGATCGGCCCAACGGAGTTTTGGTATCGAAAGATCAAAAGCACATTTGGGTTGCAGGGAATAACAATAATAATGAGGGTGGCGAGCGGAAACTGTTTCGTTTCGAACTGATGAGCTGCTGTGGTGGTATTTTAGCTGATACCAAAGAAATGATTTTTGACTGGGAGGACGGTCGTGGACCCGATGGTATGGTCCAGGATTCAAAAGGCAATGTTTATGTCGCTGGTGGTTTGAACAAAGACGACGCTGCACATGAAACCAATCGTTTCAAAGGTGGTATTTACGTTTTTAATTCCAAAGGAAAGTACATCGATTTCATAGCTGTACCGAAGGATGAGGTCACGAACTGCACTTTTGGCGGCGAGGATATGAAAACATTGTTCGTGACGGCGGGCGGTTCCCTGTATAGTATCCGGACAAAAAACAAAGGGTGGTTACCCGTAACTGACCGTAAATAAATTCCTTGTTTTCTATATTGAGACAAATAGTACCTGTCAGTGAATCGCCAGGTTCCAGAGGCTTGGCTTCAACTGACAGGTTAAAGAAAAATCCACTTATAAAGGTTTAGAAATGAATAGAGTACTGGTTGTTATCGCATTGATCTTGGCGGTAAACGCTAATGGAGTTGCTGCCGAGCAGGACGGAGATTCCTACATCCAGAAGCCCATTGTGGTTGAGTCTGTCGTTCGTGGCCCCGACGGGAAAATTAAGGTCGACATACCGGAAAAGCCGGAAAGTGCGATCGATATGAAAGCCGGGCCTAAGCCGCAGTGGATCTGGAAGTCGGAAAAGTCTTTTAATAACGACCAGATTATCGTAACGAAAACGATCAACGTAGAATCAGTAGCCGCATCGTTGTCAGCATCCTGTGATAACTCTATGGATATTGTGATCAACGGTAAAAAGGTTCACTCGGATAGCTCGTGGGAGTCCGCATCGCATCTCAATATTCAGAAGTATCTAAAATCAGGTGCCAATGAGTTTAAGTTTGAGTGCAATAATGAAGGTTCTGTAGCAGGCTTAGTGGTTAAGTTGGGATTCAAGGCCAAAGATGGAAAAGTGTCCTATGCCGTGAGTGATGATAGTTGGATGATTGCCAGAAAGGACAGTCCTAAGGAGTTTACCAAAGCGGTGGTTCTCGGGCCTCTTGGACGTGGTCCCTGGGGTAATGTGCTTGATGGACAAGCTGGCGGGGACGTTGCTTTGCAAAGCGTCGTGCCCAACGGTGTATTTCAAGTCCCTGATGGATTTCAAGTGGAGGAACTCTATACGGTTCCCAAGGGGGAACAGGGGTCCTGGGTATCCATTGCGTTTGATGATAAAGGCCGGTTAATTGCATCAGACCAAGGTGGCAAAGGTCTCTATCGAGTGACGCTTCCCGCCATTGGATCGGATGAGGTTACGCGGGTTGAAAAACTTAATATTGGATTGTCGAGTGCACAGGGGATGCTTTACGCATTCGACTCCTTATACGTATCAGTTAATGGTGGTCCGGGAAGTGGTTTTTATCGCCTGCAGGATACGACCGGGGACGATCAATTCGACAAGATGGAAAAGGTTGCCGAATTCAGAGGTGGCGGAGAACATGGTCCCCACTCGGTACGGCTCGGTCCTGATGGGAAATCCATCTATGTGATCGCAGGAAACCACACCGATCCTCCGACAGGCTTTAGTCGCAGTACAATCCCGACGAACTGGTCGGAAGATCATTTGTTACCACGGCAGTGGGACGCGCGTGGACACGCTGCCGGAAAATTGGCCCCCGGTGGTTGGATCGCGAGAACGGATGAACAAGGTAAGGATTGGGAGATGTTCTCAATAGGTTACCGAAATCCCTATGACTTTGATTTCAACGCGGACGGTGAGATTTTTGCCTATGACGCTGATATGGAATGGGATATGGGAACGCCTTGGTATAGGCCTACACGAGTCGTCCATGCAACCAGCGGAAGTGAGTTTGGCTGGAGAAGTGGAACTGGGAAATGGCCAGCCTACTATGGTGATAGCCTTCCGCAGGCAGTCGATATTGGGCCCGGTTCACCTGTTGGAGCGTGCTTTGGGTATGGAGCAAAATTCCCTGCGAAATTCCAAAAGGGATTTTACTGCCTGGATTGGACGTTTGGGACGATGTACGTCGTGCATACAGAGGCCTCGGGTGCCAGCTACAAAGCAGTGAGAAAGGAATTTCTGTCACGGTCAGCATTGCCTCTGACGGATGCTGCGATTGGTCCAGATGGATCGATGATATTTAGTGTGGGAGGGCGTGGTACGCAGTCTGCACTTTATCGCGTGACTTATGTGGGAGACGAGTCGACCGATGCTGTGGATGCTCGGGACAGGAAGTTTGCCAAATTACGTGACTTGCGGCGTTCGCTGGAAGCCTTTCATGGTGAATCTGCAACGGGGGCAGTTGCACTGAGCCTAGCGAACCTGGGGCATCCCGACCGCCATATTCGTTATGCCGCACGTGTTGCACTTGAATTTCAACCGATCAATGAATGGGAAAACGAAGTACTGTCTTTGGCTGACCCAACTGCTCTTATCAATGGGGTGATGGCTCTGGCTCGGCAAGGTTCAGAATCACTGCAAGTCAAAGCGGTAAATGCTTTGCTTACGGTTGATTATGAAAAACTGGATCAACAAGGAAAGTTGGATCTACTGCGAGCCTATTCGCTTGTCTTTGTACGACTCGGAGCTCCAGGCGTAGAAGCCGCGTCCGATGTGCTTGCACAGTTGGATGACAAGTTCCCTGCGAAAGATATGTTCCTCAATCGAGAACTGGTAACGGTTTTGGTCTACTTGAATTCACCAACAGTGGCAGGGAAGACGCTGAAGCTGATGGCCGCCGATGAAGTAACCGATGGCGAAGAGATCACTGATTTGTTGACTCGTAATCGTGGTTATGGGGGCACCATTGCCAAGATGCTAAGCAATCGTCCGGAAATTCAAAAGATCCATTACGCGTATGCATTACGCAATTTGCGCTACGGTTGGACACTGGAACAGAGGAAAGAATACTTGCAGTGGTTTGTTGGAGCCAACGAACGCTCTGGTGGAGCTAGCTATACGGGATTCTTAAAGAATATCCAAAGTGAAGCGTTAGCGAATATGTCTGACGACGAACGTAAATTGCTGGCAGGCGAAGTGGTCTTCACGCCTCCGAAAGAAGAAGATCTTCCGAAGGCTGCTGGTCCCGGTAAAGCCTGGAGCTTGGAAGAAGTATTGTCTTTGGCTGGAGATGGCCTGTCGGGCCGAAACTTTGAGAACGGACAAAAGATGTTTGCCGCCGCGAAGTGTCAATCGTGCCATCGATTTGATGGAGCTGGTGGATCTACCGGGCCGGATCTAAGTAACGTAGCAGGTCGCTTCAGCAATAAGGATCTCGCGGAAGCAATCATCCATCCGAGTAAAGTGATTTCTGATCAATATCGAGCGATGAACATCGTAACAGTCAATGGGCAGGTTCTTAATGGTCGGGTGACGAGTGAGTCGGGGGATGAAATCACCGTGTTGACGGATCCTGTTGACGCAACGAAGCTAGTGACTCTAGCAAAGGATGATATCGACGAAATGTTCCCTTCGAAGCAGTCGTTGATGCCAGAAAAATTGCTCAATACTCTTAATCGAGAGGAAGTCCTGGACTTGCTCGCGTTTCTAAAGAGTCGCGGGAACCCGAATGCGATTGAATTTAAATAAATTGTTGAATAACGATTTCTACGAAAGTGGACATAATGCGTACCAAGAACCTACTTGCTATTTGTTTCCTGTTGTTGGCTCAATACGTGACCGCGGCTGAAAAGCAAAAGCCGAACGTTCTTTTCGTGTTTGCCGATGATCAATGCTTCGAAACGTTGGCTTCGTCTGGTCACCCCGTTATCCAGACCCCCAATCTCGATCGATTGACTCGGCAGGGAACGACCTTTACTCATGCCTTCAATATGGGGAGTTGGAGTGGAGCGGTGTGTGTCGCCAGTCGCTGCATGCTCAATACAGGTAGATTCATCTGGCGGGCGAATGCGATTTATCGTGACACTGCTAAGGAGATGCAGGCGGGACGATTTTGGTCCAAGCATATGGCATCTGCTGGTTATCATACCTACATGACTGGAAAGTGGCATGTCCGTGCTGATGCCGCGAAAGCATTTCAAACGACCGCACACATTCGAGGCGGAATGCCCAATCAGGTCCCCGAAGGTTATAACCGCCCATTAAGTCGTAACGACAAAAAATGGTTGCCTTATGACCCGCAATGGGAAGGATTCTGGAAAGGGGGTAAGCACTGGAGTGAAGTGGTGGCCGATGACGCTATCGACTTTTTGAACAAAGCGAAGGATGACGAAGATCCTTTCTTTATGTACATCGCTTTCAATGCACCGCATGACCCTCGACAGTCTCCCAAGGAATATGTGGATAAGTATCCTCTGGAAGATGTTGATTTACCAGTGAACTTTCTAGAGGAGTATCCATATAACGAAGCGGCCGCAACCGGACGGGAACTCCGGGACGAGATGCTGGCTCCGTTCCCACGAACGGAATATGCGGTGAAGGTAAATCGACAGGAATATTACGCGATCATTACGCACATGGATTATCAAATTGGAAGAATTTTAGAGCACCTAGAGAAGACCAAGCAGGATCGGGATACCTATATCATTTTCACAGCAGACCACGGATTAGCTGTCGGACATCATGGCCTGATGGGTAAGCAGAATCTGTATGAGCACAGCGTTCGTGTTCCGTTCATCGTCGTCGGTCCGGATGTTGCCAAAAATGTGAAAAATGATGCAAATATCTATCTCCAGGATGTCATGCCTACGACTTTGGAACTGGCAGGGGTCGAGAAGCCGGGGCATGTAGAGTTTAATAGCTTGCTGCCGTTACTTCGCGGTGAGCAGAAAGAATCCAATTATCCTGCTGTTTACGGAGCGTATCTTCAGAATCAGCGGAGTGTACGAGCTTTTGGTTACAAGATGATTCTGTATCCGACGATTAAGAAAGTTCGCCTTTACAACTTAGAATCGGATCCCGAAGAACAATACGATCTGGCCGGAGACAAAACAACCACCTCGATTCAAAAGAAGCTATTTGCAGAATTGCTCAAGCTTCAGGAAGAATTGGGAGATGATTTAGATCTGACTTCAACCTTTAGCTTTTAGTCGGAAGTTTTTCCAATGTCTGATGCTTGGATTGGAAAATCATTTCCGGATGTTGTTTAAGAAACGCTCGAATCTGGTCTGTCGTAGATTCAACGCGGACGGCTTTAAGCTGTAGCTGCTCTTTGCCGTCGACTTGAACTGGCGTTTCCGTAATCGTGCCCAGCAAGAGACCCTTTTCAACGACGTCCTTTAGTTTTCGAGGGTCGACCCACCAGAGTCGGAGTTGCCTCGCCTTTTTGTCGAATTGATACCGCGCAAGCATAAAATTTCCAGCGTCGTTGCTCCTGTCTTTCTTGGTGAGAGGTAAGGAAATGAAGTGGTCTTCACCGATCTGCGTTGCCAGGAAGTTGCGGATTTCGTTTTGTAACTCGTTGTCGTTGTTTAGGTACTGACCACCTGCTCGCATCCAGCCATTTCGTTTGGGGTGTCGTCCGATCAGTAATGTCTCCGTTTCCCGTTCGGTCGTGCCGTCTTCCTTTGTCGTAAGAGCAACCCATTGCCCATAGAGGTCGGCGTCGTGAATGGAAGTCTTAGGAGATGATGCAGGGTTTTCAAAGGATGGTAATGCGCATCCGCTAAGCATTAGGAGTAAGCTACCAAGGTGCAAGGCTGGTCGGATGAGCATAATTACCCTACTAACAGGTGAGGGAATTTGTTGGTGAGCTTGGCCAGCTTTGGGCCGACCGATGCAATACAGTAGGGGTTTCCTGGGTTTTTCGCGAAGTAATTGTGATGATAGTCTTCGGCAGGGTAGAACTCCTCTGCCGCTACTATTTCAGTAACGATCGGGTTTGGCCACAATGAGGATTCGTCAATTTGAGTGAGAACACGCTGCGCGCCTTCTTTCTGGGATTCGTTGTGGTAGTAAATTCCGGAGCGATATTGAGTGCCGATATCTGCTCCCTGACGATTAAGAGTGGTTGGGTCATGCACATGCAGCATCACTTCAACAAGGACTTCAAAGGGAATGATCGTTTCGTCAAAGTCGATCTGGATTACTTCGGCATGCCCCGTTCCACCTGTGCAGACATCTTTGTACGTAGGATCTTTCATTTGACCGTTGCTATAGCCCGGCCTTACCGCGTTAACTCCTGTCAATCGCAGGAATACTGCTTCAACGCACCAAAAACAACCAGCTCCAAATGTGGCTATCGCCATGAGTATTTACTCCCTCGAGTTACAAGACAATTATCCTATTTAGAGTTTACAATATGAGTCGGGAACCGGTGGCGTTTAACCGCGCGCGATTATGAAAACTGTTATTGGAGTAACGAAGACGATGCGAAATTTAGTAGTCCTGGCATGCATATGTAGCCTCTGTATGTCAGTTTCGCTTCAAGCAGAAGAGGTTGTTTCCTTTGCGAAGCATGCTGATGGCGTGGATGTACTTGTGGGCAACCGTCTGGTTGCTGAATATGTGCATACGGAAGAGCCTCTCGGTCGCCCTTTCATTAGTAATGTTAAGACCCTGGATGGGATTCAGGTGACTCGGAATTACCCGGTCACCAAGAAGGATCAGCAGGACCACCCTCATCATCAGGGAATATTTCACACATTCTCGCAGGTCAACGGGATTGATTATTGGCATATGAAAGGTATTACCAAGCACCGCCAAATGACCCATGCACCCAACTCGAAGGGCAAGCCACTAGGGTTCATTGCCGAGAGTGTCTATTTGGCTACCGATCAAAAAACGCCACTATTAAAAGAAGTGATTGCCTATCAATTCGTAATTTCTGAACTCGGTCTGCTGATTGTTGTCGATGCAACCATTACGGCTGAAGCCAACAACGTTGTATTGGGGTCAAAGGAAGAAGGTGGACTGGCCGTGCGAATGTCGAGTGATTTGCGTGTCGAGGCCGGTGCAACCATGGTAGACGATCAGGGGCGAAATGGCGGCCGCGATATCTGGGGTAAGCAGGCTCGATGGGTAGACAACTCAGGAAAGAAACAGGGGCAGTGGGTTGGTGTGACTCTGATGACCCACCCGGACAACGAAAAACTGTACCACTGGCACGCACGGGATTACGGCTTACTTACGGCCAATCCATTGGGCCCGCTAAACACTGCTCCCAGCCAAACTCTTCAGCTTGGGGATTCCAAACGCTTTCGCTACGGTGTCATGATACACTCGCACGATTCGCCCAAAAGTTACCAGCCTGACGCTGCTCAGAAAGCGTATGAAAAGATTGCCAAGTAACCGGGATTCCAGTTAGACAATTTGGGAGTTATGCCAGGATGTCTGTGATGACTTTGCCGTGGACATCTGTCAGGCGGAAATCACGGCCACTGTATCGATAGGTGAGCTTTTCATGATCGAGCCCCATGATATGCAATAGCGTGGCATGGAGGTCATGAACGTGAACTCGGTTTTCGACCGCAGTCAGTCCAAATTCATCAGTGGCTCCATAGGAGAATCCGGGCTTAACGCCTCCGCCAGCCATCCAGACAGTGAATCCGTAATGGTCATGGTCTCGGCCCTTTTGACCTTCTGAAGTTGGAGCTCGTCCAAATTCCCCGCCCCACATGACTAATGTGTCTTCGAGCATCCCTCGTTGTTTGAGATCCTCTAGCAAAGCGGCAATGCCCTGGTCGCAGGCGTCGGCCAGACGTTTGTGGCCACCCACGATATCTCCATGGCCGGTATCCCAGGCAATGTCATATCCATCGATCGTTAATGACAGTTGGACCATACGGACCCCACGTTCCACAAGACGGCGTGCTAACAAACAGCCTTTGGCATATTGGGTAGGTCCGTAAAGGTCGAGTGTTTTCTGAGTTTCTCGAGTGACGTCAAATGCCTCAGGCACAGCGAATTGCATACGGAAGGCCATTTCCATTGCCTGAATGCTGGACTCAAGAGCAGCGTCTTGCTCCTGATTTCGTAAGTCGATCTGATTGAGTTGAGCTAATAAATCGGCTTGCTCGCGTTGAGAGCCTCGGGAGAGATATTGGTTTTTTAAGTCGCTTACGATGCGATCCGGGTGCATCGAGTTAATGTTCACATAACAACCGGAATAGGCCCCTGGTAGAAAGCTGTTGCTGTAATTTGCTGTCTTGCCCCGCGCCTGTGCGTGAGGTGACATGGCAACGAAACCGGGGAGGTTATCGGTTTCAGCACCCAGACCATATACCAGCCAGGAACCGAGGCTTGGGCGCACAGCCTGAATGTGCCCCAGATTGAACATTAGAATCGCTCCGGCATGTTCTGGGATGTCAGTGTGCATCGAGTGAATGAAGCAAAGGTCATCCACTTTTTCTGCTACCTTAGGGAAGATGTCACTCACCCATTTTCCACTTTCACCATATTGTTTGAAACCGAAAGGCGATTTCATAAGGCCGTTTTTAGTATTCCGTAAGGATTTACGATCAACCAATTCGGGACGCTGTCCTGAATATTTTTCGATGAGAGGTTTGTGATCAAATGTATCGACCTGACTTGGCCCGCCCGGCATAAATAGTTGGATAATGCGTTTGGCTTTGGGAGCGAAGTGGGGAGCTTTCGGGAATAGTGGCGAAGAGGGTGAAGGAGCATCTGCCGAGGCCGTTTGCGAAAGCATTTGCTGCAGGCCAAGCGTGCCAAACCCAGCTCCGAAACGACTGAGCATTTCCCGACGTGAAATACCAAGGATGGATGGATCTAATGTAGGGATCTTTTTGTTTCGCATGATTTCGCTCGTCACTTTGTTTGGTTGGCAGGTAGAGGCAGAAAAGGCTGTTAATCAGTTTACCTTATGAACATCAGTTCATTAGAACTAAGCAATGCCTGGCAGTATTGGCTCCACCGATCTAGTTTATCACCCGGTTCAGCCGGATCGGTATTGGTTGTGAAGTTTAGTCCCAATTCAAGTTCCTGGGGTGATGGCTCTCGATTGTAAAGCAACTGATAAGCGTATTGGATTCTGGCCACAGGGTCTTCTGATATTCTTGATAGGCGAGCCTGGAAAACCCGGGCTCGGTCGACCATGAACGAACTATTTAAGAGGAATAGAAATTGTTGTGGTACGGTTGTTGTGGACCGTTTTGCAATCGACGCCCGTGGGGCTGCAAAATCGAAGAGTTTCAGGAAACGGTCTGATGCAAATTGATCCCCGTTGCGACTCGTGGAAGCATAAACCGTGCGGCGATTGCTTCGTAAAATGTCACCTTGCGGCGGACCGGTGAAACGTAAGTCGAGTTCCCCGGTGGCCTGCATGATCGTGTCTCGCCAGACTTCTACGTCCATTCGTCGAGGGGAATATCGCCAAAGGTATTTGTTGTCACCATCAATCCTATAATGCTCGTCGTTGTAACGACTGCTCTGTTTGAAAGTGGATGAAAGCAATATGGCCCGATGTAGACGTTTTAGTGACCAATTGGATTGCACAAGTTCGCTGGCAAGCCAGTCAAGCAATAACGGGTGACTGGGTTCATTGCCGAGTGTCCCGAAATTACTCGGGGACGTAACGAGCGGACGACCGAAGTGATGCATCCAAAGACGGTTGACCATCACTCGAGTAGTCAGTGGATTATCTGGGTGGGCAATCGAATCGGCAAGTTGCTTGCGACCACTGCCCATGTCGTAGAGTGCGGGCGTTGGGCCTTCCACGATACGTAGGAATCGCCGTGGCGCCTCTGGCCCTCGCTTTCGGATGTCACCTCGTAGTGCCACATGCATATTGTTGCTTCCGGTATCACGTAGCGTATGTGCTTCGTCGAATCGTGGAGGCACTCGTTTTTGAGCTTCGTCACGCTGACGCTGAATGTTATCGCGCTGAGACTTTTGCTGTTCCGTCGCCTGATCGCCAGCCTTGTTGATGGCGTCGTTAGCTTTTTTGAGTTCTCCGTTTAGCCGGTTTACTTCGTTTTGTGCTTGATTGAAAGCATCCACAATGGGTTGGGGAGCGATAGGTGTGACTACAGAGGTCGAATTGTTGAAAATGCCGGCCAACGAGTAGTAATCCAACGTGGGTATTGGGTCGAACTTATGGTCATGACAGCGGGCACAGGCAACTGTAAGCCCAAGGAAGCCGCGAGTAATAGTATCAACGCGGTCGTCCAGGGTTTCAGATTTCGCGGCGGCGGCACTGTCTGGATCGCCACCGTCTGTCCGAAATGTTGGTCCTAATGCCAGAAAGCCAGTGCCAATTGACGATTCAACGTCGCCGTCGATATCTCCGGCAATTTGTTGGCGGACAAAGTCATCGTATGGCATGTCAGCATTGAGTTTGCGGATGACCCAATCTCGGTAACGCCATGCATGTGCATTAGGCCCATTATCGGTGAAACCGCCGAAACCTTCGTTGTACCTGGCAACGTCTAACCAGTGACGTCCCCATTTTTCTCCGTACTTAGGCGAACTTAGGAGCTGATCCACAAGTTCGGCATAGGCAGTTGGGGAATCCGAAGCGAGGAATTGGTCAACTTGCTCTTGAGAAGGCTGGAGTCCCAGCAAATTGGTGTAGAGCCTACGGATCAGTGTTCGGCGATCGGCTTCAGGCGATGGCGCAAGTTGATTGGCTTCCAATTCGGCCAATACGAAATAGTCAATAGCTGAATCAGGCCATTGCTGTTGACCGACCGCGGGTAGATCCGGACGCTGGACATCTCGGAAAGCCCAGTGATCTTGCTTGGCATTTTGCCAGTTAACTCCTTCTCCACCGGTATTAGCCAGTGGGGTGTCCGAGGCAGGCCATGGAGCACCATTGGCAATCCATTGAGAGAGTAGCTCGACTTCTTTTTCCGTTAGTTTGCCGGCTGGCGGCATTTCGTAGCTTTGGTACTTTACCGAGGAAATGAGTAGGCTTTCATCCGGTTTGCCGGGAATAATTGAAGCCCCCGAGTCTCCCCCTTTGAGCAAAGCCTGGCGACTATCCAGTAATAGTCCGCCCTTAACGACTTTCGAGTCGCTACTGTGACATTCGTAACAGTGCCTTACCAAAAGAGGGCGAATGTTGGTTTCAAATGCCTCTAATTGTTCGGCAGTGAATGCCGGTTCTTCTGGCGTGTCCTGCCCAACCAAAGTCGGGGCAAGAACAAAAGTTAAACCTAGTAGCGTGACGGCCAATAGGTATCTGAAGCTGGGGTTAGATCGCTGAATAAACATAGCTTTATTCTAGCAAGATTTCGCCGATATTCCGATGCCGATTGGCAACCAGAAAAGATTCTGAAGCCGGTCGGAGCTTTGGCATTGATAACTGCCGTGGTTGGTTGTGACTGGTTACTGCTGCATGAGCGTGGCAGGTAGCGTTGGTGTCGCGCCAGGTTTTGATGCAACATAAGCTCCGAGACGATTCGCCAGTTCCACCGTTTCCTGTAAAGGTTTCGATAGTAGCAAGCCTGCAACAATACCGGCTGTACAGGCATCGCCGGCACCAACTGAGTCGGCGGGTTCGGAGTCTTGCGAAATTGTAAGCGTGGGCGGCTTGCCATAGAAAACGTCACTATGAGTTATGATTGTTGTTCCGAGCGGTCCTTGGGTGTAAACGACATACTGTATCGGGGTGTGATGGAGGATTTGCCGGCAAGACTCAATGGCTGATTGAGTGGGAGCGATGTCGAGTGCTGAAAGAACAATATCCAGTTCTTCTTGATTGAGTTTTAGGACGTCTGCATGATTACAGCCGTGACGTAGAATTTCACGAGAGTGGTAATGTTGTCGCAAATTAACGTCGAAGATACGGAGAGCCTGTGAGGCGTTCTCAATAAACCGCTGAATCGTAGCTTGGCTCGTAGGGCTTCTTTGCCCGAGTGTTCCAAAGCAAACCACAGCAGTAGATTTACTCAGGTTTGCAAGCGTTTCAGTCCAAGTGTAATGGTCCCAGCAGACTCCTTCGACAATTTCAAATCGGTGCCCGCTGGCTTCCCTGTGTACGAGGGCTCGGCCTGTCGGCAATTTGTCATCGAATTGAATATAGTCAGTGTTTAGACCGAATTGACTTAATTGGTTAACCGCTTCTGTGGCTAGCGAGTCGTTTCCCAGTCGGACTGCGGGAACACCACGAAAGCCATGTGATGCAAGGACCTGATGAGCCTGGACAGCAAAGTTGACCGGAGCTCCCCCAAGTATCGGCTGGTCGTCGATGATGTCAAACAGGAGTTCACCGAGTCCGACGATTAGGCGGGGCTGTGTAGGGGCATTCAACGGTCTATTAACGCTTTGACGGGCGGCTTGAGGGATGTTGTTGTTTGATGTTGATCACACCGACCGATCTCGTAGTTAGTTCGAATGCGATCAGCCGATACTACCAACAGGTTGGTTTCACCATTCTTATTCTGCAATTGACGCGGCACTATCAGGACGGATTTTGAGAAATTTGGCGGCGATAAAGGCTAGTGGCGCACCTACAAAGCTTAGTAATGCTCCCATTTTTGCTCCGTCTAATACCTCGCCTGCAGCAGGAAACGCTGCTGTCGAGACAAACAACGCGACTGTAAACCCGATCGAAGAAATAATTCCAATCAGAAGAATATGCCGCATTGTCATTCCGGCTGGTATTTCCAGCCGGAATACTGATTTGGCGAGAATCGTAAAGAGGCAAATCCCAACGGGCTTGCCAACCAGCAGCCCAAATAAGACTAAATAGGTACCCGTGCCCAGTGAATTGAAAACGACGCCAGCATTGGCGAGTCCAAAGAGCCCGAGGACAATTTCAATGGGGTTTTTCCACCATTGCATGAGTTCATTCAGCGTATCTTTGCGATTGAGTTCCTCGCGAGCAAAGATTCCCAGATCAGTATGGGCATGAGGTAGGCAGGGAATGATCGGGACAAGTCCTAAGGCGGGATGGATTCCGGCTAAGTCGAAGGAGACCCAACAGAGTACTCCGGGTATGAGTAAATACGGCCAGAAATTCTGAATCTTCGCTTTCCGCAATCCCCAGCACATTGCCATAGCCGTCGCCGTGAGAATAAACCATTGGGGTTCGATAGGCTTACTAGGATAGAACACGGCGAGGATAGCCAACCCAGCGGCATCATCGGCGATCGCTAGCAGCAGTAGAAATGCGATTGCGGGGTGTGATGGCCCAAAGATCAGGCGAGCGACCATATAGGTAAAGGCGATGTCGGTTGCGCAGGGAATTGCCCAGCCGTCGCCATAGGCAGCTGTTTCGCCAAGTATAACCGCCAGTCCCAAATACAAGAGGGCTGGTCCGGCAATCCCTCCGACAGTTGCCAGTAGTGGCGTTGCAGCCTTTTTCGGATTTGAGAGAGAGCCCCCCGGCAATAACGCTTCCCAGACTTCTCCAGCCGCGGTGGCGAAAAACAGAGCCATGAAAATGTCATTGATGAGGAAGTGGAGGGTAATTCCATGGTTGTGTCCCGAGGCATCCGGACGTTCAATGATGCGATGATAAAGTTCGGCAAAGATGCCACGATCGGCGTCAGTGTTGCCCTCGGTGTCTGCCGTTGCTGCCGCGGCATTCTCATGGTCGTGATCGTGGGTATGTTGGTTGCCGTCGTCGTGCTCGTGCTCATGTTCGCCATGCTCTGCATGTCCATCGTCGTGATGAGTCGCGGCGCCGACAATCGAATATTCGACGAAGTTGTGGTAGGAGTCGTTGTCGAGATTGGCCCAGAACAGGGCAAGGATTGTGCCCGCGATTAAAAAGATCGAATTTTCAAACAGGAAGTTGATCGGTCGAGGGAGTCGGCTTGGTGCTGCGTGGGACATGGTTGCCTGACGGTTCTTGGTAATTCGACGGAATCCGCCGGTATTGAATTAATAGCTATATTTTGCCAAGAATATGGCGTTAATGGTAGCGGGGGATTGAAAAGAACCTGCCGGAAAGGCTATATTCAAAGAGGTTTAACTACTTAAAGATTCCTCTCCCGGATCAACTCATCTAAACCTTTTTAGATAAAACGCATGGCGGTGCGTTTGTAGTTTCGGAGCGGAAAATATAATGTCCCTCCTGACAGCATATTTCAAAAATAGGAATGTGTTTGTGTTGTTGAGGTATGTCGTGTTTTAAACGCGACCTTCTGATTGACAGCTTTCTCGGGCCTTGCTGGCAAATTGTTTTTATCTATTCGATCGAGAAGGAGATGGACATGAAACGTCTATTTCAATTTGGAATGTTGACAGCCATGCTGTTGGCAATGTTTGCTGTGCCGGCGGTTTGGTCACAGGAAGAAGGCGGCGAAGCGGCAGCCGAACCGGCAACGGAACAAGTCGCAGCAGAAGGTGGTGCCACCGAAGAAGAACCGGCAGGAGTCTCCGTGTCGGAAGATGTTATAAGCGAAGCTGCTGCTCCAGAAGTGGAGCCGGAAGAAAGTGCAAATGCTGCTGATTACTGGGGAGCTTATGAAAAGGATGAGATTGCGTGGACGCTTAACAATCTCTGGATCATGCTGGCAGGGTGTCTGGTTTTTATAATGCACCTTGGTTTTGCAAGTCTGGAATGTGGTTTGACACGCCAAAAGAATACGATCAATATTCTTTTTAAAAATACGATGATCATTTCTATCGGATTGTTGACCTACGCTTTGGTTGGTTTCAATCTGATGTACCCTGGATTCGACGTGGAAGCGGGTGAAGGCTTCTTGAAATTGTCTGCCATTCCAAGCTTTATCACGACTACGGATGTGGCAAGTTTGTCTCCGGAATATAACGCAGGTTATACGTGGTACACGGACTTTTTCTTTCAGGCGATGTTTGCTGCCACCTGTGCAACAATTGTATCTGGAGCAGTCGCCGGTCGTATTAAACTAAGTTCATTCCTAGTCTTCAGTACCTTGCTTTTAGTATTTTGCTATCCAGTAACTGGTGCCTGGAAATGGGGAGGTGGCTGGCTTCATCAAGATGGTTTCTATGACTTTGCTGGGTCTACACTAGTTCATTCAGTTGGTGGTTGGGCGGCTTTGGTGATGGCTCTAATACTCGGCCCCCGTATTGGAAAATACAACGCGGATGGTACTTCCAACGCGATCCCAGGTAGTAATATGCCGCTGGTTGCAGTGGGTGTCTTCCTGTTGTGGTTTGGGTGGTTTGGCTTTAATGGTGGCTCGGTTCTTTCTGCAAATGCTGTAAGCGTTTCACTTGTGCTTGTAACCACTTCCATGGCTGCCGCTGCGGGTGGGTTAGCCGCAGGGCTCACCTCATGGTTAATGGATAAGAAGCCTGATGTATCGATGGCATTGAATGGTATCCTGGCAGGCCTGGTTGGTATTACTGCAGGTGCCGACCAAATGGCGATCTGGGAATCAGTTGTCATCGGAGCCGTTTCCGGTGTGCTTGTTTATTTTAGTGTTGTAACGGTTGACAAGAAGATAGACGATCCAGTGGGGGCGATTAGCGTTCACTTGGTATGCGGTATATGGGGAACTCTTGCCTGCGGTGTTTTTGGTGAGTTGGCCAGTGGTGAGCAGTTTATTACTCAGCTTAAGGGCGTTCTTGCCGTTGGGGTTTATGTTGTAATCTTCACTGCCATTGTTGGGCTTGCTCTCAAGAATACGGTTGGTATCCGCGTCGATCCCGAGGAAGAAGAAGTTGGACTTGATGTGTCGGAACACGGTATGAAGGCTTATAACTAAGACTTCATAGATACTGTTGTTTTAGACAACCGAAAGAGGCGGTCAGCAGGTCTGGCCGCCTCTTTTTCGTTTGGATTCCATGCATGTTTGAAAATATCCGTCTTGTCGACCTCAGCGTACCGCTGAGCCATCAATCTAAAAGCGAGCCCTTTCCGGCGGAAATTGAATACTTGGACCACGAGCAAGGTGGAAAACAGATGACTTCGCTCTTCGGAATCGATAAAGAGCAACTCGAGTTTTCGGACGGAGGTGGCTGGGCAATCGAGAAGATTAACGCGATCACCCACACTGGTACCCATGTCGATGCACCCTATCACTATGGCCCTGCTTCCGATGGCAAGCCGGCACGAAAGATAGATGACGTACCGTTAGAGTGGTGCTTTGCTCCCGGCGTTTGTCTGGATGTGACTCATTTAAGCGACGGAGATGAAATCACGGTCGAGGTTCTGCGAGAGGCGTTAGCGGCCATTGGACATCAGCTAGCACCTGGGGAAATTGTGTTATTGCGGACCGATGCAGATAAGCGTCTGGAAACCGAGGACTATTTCCAGCAACCAGGGTTGGGGCGCGCCGGTACATTGTGGTTAGTCGAACAGGGGATAAGAGTTATCGGGATCGACGCTTATACGATCGATCGCCCCTTTCACAGCATGAAACACGATTTTCAAGAATCCGGAGATGGAAGAGTGATTTGGCCGGCGCATTTTGCTGGGATTACCAAAGAGTATTGCCAGATTGAGAAGTTGGCTAATCTCGACCAGCTCCCATTCCCTACGGGCTTCTATGTCAGTTGTCTGCCCGTCAAGATTGCCGAGGCCAGTGCCGGGTGGTGTCGAGCTGTGGCAATGGTACCAAAGACTAAATAACGCCTGCGGCAAGTCAGTCTTCAGGCAGGCAATTAACTTGGCCAATCGTCCCGCCGATTACACGCGAGGGGAGGATGGCGACCCTACCGTTCGAGCAACGTTTCAATTCGTTCCGGCGGACGGCCAATTACCGC
This sequence comes from Rhodopirellula sp., assembly GCA_002701385.1. Classification (GTDB taxonomy): domain Bacteria; phylum Planctomycetota; class Planctomycetia; order Pirellulales; family Pirellulaceae; genus UBA721. The sequence continues at coordinate 48,393 of NZVD01000084.1, forward strand.
CTGTTTGTCGGAAACGACGATAGGACGCTCAATGAGCTTTGGGTTTTCGCATAGTGTTTCAATCCATTGCTGTTCAGACAGTGTCTGTTCCGATAGCCCCAATTCCTGACATAGTGCTTCCTTTTTACGCACGATTGACTCGGCAGGAACTCCAAGCAGGGAAATCACTTCGGTTAACTCGGCAACGGTGGGGGGAGTTTTAAGGTATTCAATGACCTCGACATCGATCCCTGCCTCTTGAATGAGTGCAAGGGATTGGCGGCTTTTGCTACATCGGGGATTGTGGTAGATCTTCATGTCAGGACTATATTAATTTTGTTTGGGGGACGGACGCAAAGGTGAAAGCAAACCAAAGGCTAGCGCCATAGAAAATAGCAATTTGGTGTTGAATGCGTTAATCTTAATCGATAGATGCCACATTCAGTGATGTTACCAGCTCTGTGGTAACAAGCTTTGTTGTCAATTTATAGTTCGCAAGAGAATCAGGCTACCCATGGTGAACGCTGAAAAGTTGTTTAGTGAAACTGAATTAATTGATATCGAGACAAGTATCGTCAGTGCTGAAGAGAATACTTCGGCGGAAATTGTTGTTGCTGTAGCTACGGAATCCGGTCGTTATGACCGTGGAGAATGTCATTTTGGAGTTGTCGTCGCCGTCTTGGTATTAGTACTAGCTAATTTGGGATGGGCTACTTTCGGCAATGCTGAGGATGGATCATTTCTAGATGGCATACCGATTTACTGGCAATTGGCAATTGTCGTCGCGGGTTATTGTTGCGGGATGATCGCCGCATCCTACGATAGTCGCCTGCGGATGCTGCTAGGCACCGATGATGAGGTGGTGGAAGAAGTCTCCAAAGGGGCTCGGCTCGTATTCCTTGAACAAGTCTTGTCGTCAGAGCGTCAGGGAGGCGCTGTTTTGATTTATGTGTCGCTGGCAGAGTGTCGAGTCGCTGTTATGGTTGACGATCGAATTAAGGCAGCTTGCGGGGATAAATGCTCGCCGATGATTAACGATGTGCAATCTCGTGTGGGACGATTAATGGGCGAGGGGAGTGTTTCTCAGGCGATCGTGGAAGGCGTTGAGCTTGCAGCATCTCGACTCAAGCAAGAGGTGCCCTATCGCGAAGACGATATTAATGAACTGCCAAATCACGTTGTATTGATTCATCCTCGGCCGTAGGCAATGGCAGGAAATATGTAGTTCAGCATCATGTTGAAGGTGTAAGGAAATGAAAAATAAAGTCAGTTGTGCCTTGTTAGGTCTGGTGAGTGTAATCCTATTAAATCTGGTTTCGGTAAGTGGCCTGCAGGCTGCCGAGCCGATCGGTTTGACTGAACGTGTGGAATGGACAAAGTCGCAGGTTAAAGGCTCGCCGGAACCTCCTAGTCCATATGTGGTTCGTGTCGCTTATCCGGACGTTCAATTCGAAAATCCTGTTGATGGAAAAACGATACCCGGGTTAGGGAAACTTGTTGTAGCAGAAGTGGCTGGCAAGATCTGGTTATTAGACGAAGATCGGAAAGCCAGTGACAAGAAGTTGGTAATTGATGTTGGAACTAAAGTTTATGGTGTCGCCGTCCATCCGGAGTTTCGGCAAAACGGCTACCTGTTTGTGATGTCGATAAGTCAGGACCGAGAAACCGAGGTCGGGTCACGCGTGTCACGCTATGAGGTGAAAGAGGGAGTGGCCTCTGCAGAGTCTGAAATGGTAATTATTGAATGGCCAACAGGCGGTCACAACGGAGGTTGCTTGGGGTTTGGAGAGGACGGATTCCTCTACATCTCTGCGGGAGATGGAAGTGGGATCGCTGATGAATTGCATACCGGGCAGGACGTAACGGATTTGCTTGGCTGCATCATGCGAGTGGATGTTGATGCAAAGAGTGATGGTAAGAATTATGCGATTCCGGCTGACAACCCGTTTGCTGATAGCCAGGATGCCAGGCAGGAGATTTATAGCTTCGGCCATCGTCAGATTTGGAAGTTTTCCCATGATCGGCAGACTGGATTGATGTGGGGAGGCGAGGTCGGCCAGGATCTGTGGGAAATGGTTTACACCATCAAAAAAGGCGGGAACTACGGTTGGTCTGTGATGGAAGGAAGTCATCCATTTCGGCCGGAACGAGAACGACATGCCAAACTGATTGAGAAGCCAATTGTGGAACATAACCACAATGATTTCCGCTCCATAACCGGAGGCTATGTTTATTACGGAGATCGGCTGAAGGAGTTGGAAGGACACTATATTTACGGCGACTTCGATACCGGGAAGATTTGGTCATTTAAGTATGACAGCGGCAAAGTACACTCGTGGTCGGAACTAGCGGACACTTCGATTCGGCTTGTGTCCTTTTTAGAACAATCGGATGGGGAAATTCTGCTAGTTGACTACGCCAGTGGGCTGTTGCATGAACTTGTCAAAGCCCCACCTGTGACTGAAGTAAATGATTTTCCTACGTTATTAAGTGAAACAGGACTGTTTAGGGACACCGCGAAATTGCTACCCGAAGACGGTGTGCTAAGTTACTCTGTCAATTCTCCTCTTTGGTCGGATCATGCCACGAAGTTTCGGCACTTAGCAATTCCCGGGAAAGGCACGATCGATTTTGACGATGTACTGTATCCGGAAACGCCACCGGCAGCACCACCTGGGTGGCGATTCCCAGACGGTACTGTGGCTGTGAAAACGTTCGCCGTGGAACTTGAAAAGGGTAATCCGGACAGTTTGAAGCGACTAGAGACACGAATTCTTCATCACAAGAAAATGGACGGTGATGATAACGGCTATGGAGCTCAGGTCTGGCGAGGGTACACCTACGTTTGGAATGCCGAACAGACCGATGCTGTGTTGCTTGGCAAGGACGGTGGCGATGTAGAGTTTGTCGTCAAAGATAAATCCGCTCCAGGAGGCCAATATACTCAGCGGTGGCATTTCCCGAGTCGCTCTGAATGCACGCTTTGTCACACCATGGCATCTCGATACGTGCTGGGGATCAATACATTGCAAATGAATAAAGAACACGATTACGGTGGTGTGCTGGCGAACCAGATAGATACATTCAATCGCATCGGCTTGTTTACAGAGCCGCTGGAGAAGCCAGCCAAAGAGCTTCCGAAACTCGTCGACCATCGAGATGACACGCAACCTGATCACCTGCGGGCGCGAAGCTATCTCATGAGTAATTGTTCTCATTGCCACCGGCGGTGGGGGGGAGGGAACGCTGAGTTTTCGTTGCTGGCCAATAAAACCCTCGAGGATGCGGCAGTGATTGGCGTACCGCCTGGGCAGGGCGCATTTAATCTTAAAAGCCCTGCATTAATAGTTCCCGGGGAGCCGGAGCGATCGCTAATTTACCATCGCATGACCTTAAAGGGTTTGGGGAAAATGCCGCATATTGCTTCGAATATCCATGATCAACCGTCCATCGAATTGATTCGAAAGTGGATTGAGGGATTGCCTGAGAAGGACTATCTCAAAGAAACTGGCGTTGTCAGCGGTGACAGCAACTAATAGATTGAAGGTCTCCGGCGATGTTTTGCCGGAACAGAACTAAATAATTAAAAATATCGAACTCAGGTAAGTGATCTATGGCGGACGACATTTCCTCTCAAGAAGTAGATACAGAATTGACAGATAATGGCGCCGACTTCCAGGCACCATATCCCGGCGATAAGTCGATGCCTCAATGGGATACTGGGGGACTGATTGACGCACCCAAATTTACATTCAAGAAGTGGATCGGGATGTTGGGGCCTGGGCTGATTCTTGGCGGTGCAGCAATTGGCGGTGGTGAATGGCTGGTTGGACCTCAGGTTACCGCTCAATATGGCGGTGCGTTGCTCTGGCTTGCTACGCTTAGCATTATTGGTCAGGTCATTTATAACCTTGAGATCAGCCGATATACCCTTTATTCGGGTGAACCTATTTTTACTGGTAAGTTTCGTACCAAGCCCGGTAAGAATTTTTGGACCCTATGCTATCTGATTCTGGATGCTGGATCGATCTTTCCCTACTTGGCGATGACTGCAGCGATTCCATTGTTCGCGGCGTTATTCGGGATTGTTCCGACGCCTGAAGACGGTGAGGCGGCAATTGAGTTGTTCGGGATGGAGTTGTCACATGCCGCCACTGTCAAAACATTCGGATTGTCCATTTTTGCAGTCGCGTTGATTCCTCTGATTATCGGCGGAAAGATTCACGTCGCTCTGAAATGGGTCATGGGATTTAAAATTGTCACGGTGATGGGGTTCTTGCTGATTCTTGCGATTGGTTGGAGTAGCGCTGGGACCTGGACGGAGATCTTCAGTGGGTTTGTGAAGGTCGGGACTGTTCCAATTGAGCGTATTGATGATAGCAATGGAAACGGCGTACTCGATGCGGGTGAAGACTGGGATGGCGACGGTGTTCTCGACGTCGTAGAACCGAAGTTTGTTGCTGAGGATGGGGCGCAGATGGCTAGTATTACAGTGGATGTAAATCCGCATGACGACATACAGGCCTCGGTGCTAAACGGCATTGCTATTCGTGATGATAACGGAGAATACCTTGAGAAGATTAAGGTGAGTGAATCGGCGGGTGGGTTGGCACCAGGCGAATATTTCGTCCGATTTGATAATGACGGTAACGGATATATTGATGTCGACGGAGATAACGAACGTGATGGTGCAAGTGTCACTAACATTATAAGTGACCTCCTCAGCGGTAAAGGTTTTCCAGATATCGACTGGGCTCTGATTGCATCGCTGTCAGCTCTAGTAGCTATTTCTGGTTCGGGTGGTTTATCGAATACACCGATTAGTAATTACACGCGCGACGAGGGATGGGGAATGGGACACCACGTAGGTGCAATTCCCTCCGTGGTTGGCGGACTGGAGATTTCACTTTCACACCAAGGGACTGTCTTTAACCCAGACGCACCTGGTGCCATGCCGCGTTGGAAGCGTTGGTTTAAGCACGTGATGCGAGACCAATTAGTCGTTTGGATGCCCGCCTGTTTCATTGGGCTAGCTCTGCCCAGTATGTTAAGCGTTGAGTTCCTTGACCGAGGGGTGACTGTTCCAGACAAGTGGGTAGCCGCAACGATGACAGCAGACGGCGTAGCCAGTTCCGTTGCAGGGATCGAAATTCCGGATAACATTTCTCATCTGTCAGCAGAAGAGCAGCAGGCGCTCAAGGACCAAGTGGAACAGGCTAAAGATGCGGGACTGGGTAAGACATTCTGGTTCCTGACTATTTTCTGTGGATTCTTAGTGTTGGCTCCGAGTATGTCCACTTCGGCCGATGGTATTATCCGTCGTTGGGTCGACTTGTTCTGGACAACGAGTGACCGGCTTCGCAGTATGCCGCCGGATGCCATTCGTATGGTCTATTTTGGAGTGCTTGCTTGCTATGCAACATTTGGGTTCATCATGCTTGGTTTCTTCAAACCCGATACGTTGTTGAAGATTGCCACAACAATTTACAACTATGCGTTGGGAATTAGTTGCCTGCATACTGTTTACGTCAACAGAAGTTTACTTCCGAAGAAATTGCAACCACGCAAGTCCGTTTGGATTGCGTTGTCATTTTTCGGTATATTCTTCCTGTTTATTGCATTAGTCTCGACGTTGAAACAGCTGGACGTCATATAGTGCGAAGCGAGCTATAGCTCCTTCATCCCGTTGTAGAGGATCTTTTTGACGTCCATTGTGTCAGGTAACCCTGCGATGATTAGCGGGTTCCATACTTGATACGTGTTGTTGCGCATGTCCTCAATCGCTTCCTGCATCTTACTGAGTTGAGAGGCAGCGACGTCAGCAATGGCGGCAAATACTTTCATTACGTGCCGATGGGCTTGGCTACCCCGGAGAGGTAAGTAATGGCGACGCTTGATGTAGCCGATTAACATGTGCGCGTTGTCAATGTGATCTGGGATGTCATGGCAGTGTTCCGACGGTTCCTCTTTGTTGACATATTGAGTACCTTTGCGTGCTCCTGGATGCAGATCCTGTTGCATGATCTGATCTAGTTGATCAATTGGCACCATGCGTTCGAAGACCTTATAGGCAGCCCACATCATTTGCATTCGAGAGCGAGTCATGTCGTCGCCATTCTGTATGTATGCAGCGTTTCGAGCCATGGACATTAGGCGTTTGGCTTTGGTGGCAGTACGTCCCTCCATTTGATGGAGACGGCGAAGAGCTCCTTGTAATTCCTGGGCGATATGTGCTTTCATGCGAGCGACTGCGAGTTGGTTAGAGGCAACAGCAGCGACGAGATCACTTTTGGCCGCATTAAGTTTGTAGGCTCCGAGCTCTCGGAGGAAGTCCACCTGTAAAGCAAATACGTCACGCCAGATTTCAAATTTTTCTTTTAACTCCATGGTCATCTCTCCTTGCGATTTGGATCGGTTACATTTGGGTAGATAAGTAACCGTCGAATTCGAGACTAATTAACAATCAGTTGCGTTTCGGGGAGGCGGCGATCGGCCTGTTTTTGCTATGCTTTCGCAGTGGAAAACGATTCAATGGAATTGGAATGATGGGTAAATGACTGAAGTAACCCGCAATAAGAATCAACACAAAGCTATCTGGAGTCCGGTAATCGACTACCTTGGCCTTGGAGGGCTTTCTGTCATTGTGGCCGTTGGGGCCTTAGTGTTTTTGCCGCCGAGTCATCAGTGGTGGGAGCAATTCTCGCGTGCACTGGCCGTAGAAAGCGGACTGCAAGGGCCGCATGGCGGGCGATTCGATTCGCTCACACTGTTCTGGCTGTTGACGATCATCATTAATCACCCGCACTTTATGGCATCGTACCGATTGCTATACCGGTCGCGGGAACAAATCCAGACCTATAAGTGGTCGTCCATGAGAGTGCCTATTATTCTGGCCATGTTGAGTATCGTGGTCATGCTATCCACGAGTACTGGACGTACGCCGGACGGCACCGCTGGTTGGTCGCTCGGTAGCGCGTTGTATTTAGTTATGTCGATTGGCTTAATTCTCTATCTCGGGTGGCATTACAACCTACAGGCTTGGGGGATCATTGCAACTTATTTGTTTCTTGGGGGCATCCGGGTCGATCGTCAGGAGAAATGGATGATCAAGGGCGGGGCGTTGGTGTTGGTCGGCGTCCATGGCTTGCTTTATCTGGCTTCCTCTCCGCTGATGGAATATAGCCCCGGGTTTGTTTCATTTTGTGTCAGTGTAACGCCTTACGTTCCGGTAATCGTCTTTCCGTTTTTTATTATGGGCGGACTCGGTTTTTATCGAACAGCTCAAAGGACCGGTAAGCAAATCCCGGTGAATGCTGTTGTGCCCTTCGTGGCAATCTACATGTGGTATTTCGTGATCCTGAGTTATCACGATGTCGTCGGAGTGATGGTGTTTGTACAGCTAGCGCATGCTTTACAGTATTTGGTTGTGACGACTCGAGTGGAGGCCAATGTGGCTACTGCGAAACGTGGAACATCCGGCGTCTTATTTTCGCTTTTGGTTTACACCATCTTGCTTGCGACGGGTTACCTGGTGCTGGAACTGCCAGGAGTGGTGGGTATGAAGGTGGAAACGGCCGTTGCTTATCACTCCTTCGTTGAGATGTTGGTAGTGTCCATCAATCTACATCACTTCTTTGTGGACGGAGCCATTTGGAAGATAAGTAATCCGGCTGTTCGAAAAGACTTGTTTGCTCACTTGGAGGCCGGGTAGATGCAGGACGAAAACGCTGATCAAGATCGATTGATCGTAGCTTTGCAACAAGAGCTGGCATCGTTGGAAGAACGAATTAGTACGATTGAGCATGAGTTACATGATGGTCCACTGCAGCGTGTGATTGCCGCAAGGATGCAGATGCAGGCATTGTTGAGCAAGCCGGATTTAACGCCTGATCTATCCGATCAATTTGAGGAATTGGATCAATCGCTTGCACTTGCCGTTTCACAAGTGCGGAGCATTTTACAGTCGAATCAACAACCAGCTGTTCAGGATACTTTGGGATTGGATACCCTTTGTCAGGAATTTACGGAACCTGCTTTCCGGGTGTGGCTCTACGGTCCTTCGAAGATTACCGGAGTTTCAATAGAATTGTGGGACGCCGTGGTACGGGTCGTTCGCGAACTGATTTGGAATGCACGTAAACACAGCCAGGCAGATGGCGTGACGGTGACTTCACAAGAGAACGAACGGACATGGGTCATCGAAGTACGAGATCTGGGTAAGGGCTTTGATCCGGAGCAGGTCCCGGACGATTCATATGGACTTTGCACTGCCGTCGAACGTGCACGGATGATGGGATTTGAGCTTGTCATCGATTCAGTACGTGGAGAAGGCACACGTGTTACACTACGGGGAACCATAGCATGAAGTCGTCGATAGGTATTAATTTGATTTTGCTACTGGGACTCGTTGTAGACCTTAGGGCTCAGCAGCCAGTGCCCGACAAATTGGTAGTCCTGACATTTGATGATTCAGTCCGAAGCCACTACACGATTGTACGCCCCATCTTGAAAGAGTTTGGGTTTGGAGCCACGTTCTTTATTACCGAAGGATTCGAGTTTCAAACCGACAAAGAGAATTACATGACCTGGGAGCAGATTGCTGAACTCGATCAGGCTGGCTTTGAAATTGGTAACCACACACGGGACCACGTGGCCATTACGGAGGCAAATTATAAAGAGCAACTTCAGGCGATAAATGATCGCTGTGAAGAATATGGTATCCCGAAGCCTACTAGTTTCGCTTTCCCGGGAAATAAATTTTCGGCGGAGATGATTCCTTGGTTGAAAGACATGGGGATCCAGTTTGCGCGTCGTGGAGGAACTCCGGAGTTTGATTATGACGAAGGTAGAGGAGTCGCAGTGGAACCGGGGTTTGACCATCCTTTGCTACTGCCGACAGCGGCAGATGCGCGTCCGGATTGGGGGATTGAGGAATTTGTGCAGGGCGCAAAGCAGGCTGAGTTCGGGCGTATTGCGATCCTGCAGTTTCACGGTGTGCCTGATGGAGCTCATGATTGGGTCAGCACGACCGAAGCCAAATTTCGTTCGTATATGCATTATCTGAAATCCAATGGTTACCAAGTGATCGCCATGCGTGATTTATCAAAGTATCTGAGCGGCGGGTTGTTGCCAGTCAATGCAGATGAAATCATTTCCGATCGCCAGCAGTTAATGGCAGCTGGCAGGTCACGTGATGAATTCAGGGGGCCAAAGGATCGCCGCGACCTTGGGGCCTGGGCATCTATTATGAAACGCCATGGTTACACGGTAGCCGAATCGAGAATGGTTACGGGTTTGGACTTTAATACCATGGAGAGAGCGCTGGCACGCGCGCGAACAATAAAGCCTGTGGGGAAATCCATTGAAGTTTTACCGTATCCCGGTGGTCGGCACCCTCGTTTGGGTTTTCGAGATGGTGAATATCGTCCAAGGCGGGAGACGAAGGTGAGTGTCTTTAGTCCCTGGGATAGCGAAGACTATTTGGTCGTTGATATTCCGGAAGCGATTTGGAATGTAACAGATCAGGGAAGGGAGTTGCTGTACCTCGCGCATGAAGATGTTCCGACGATGTGGGACCGCCTTGGCAAACGCGTGCTAGAGTCCGAATGGCAGAGAATTCGTGGTGGGTATGAATCGACCATTGAATTGCCTAATCGGGTGGTCATACAGACTCGGGTCTTTCCTCGGAAGGACTCGGTTGGATTGGAAATGGAACTAATCAACAATTCACAGTCCCGGCTGACCGGACTCTACACGCAGAACTGTATTATGCTGGCAAAAATGTCCGGATTTAAATCGCAGTCACTGGATCACCGGCGAACGACTGAGTTCTTCACAGCGTGCGGCAATGAAGCGGAGGACAAGTGGGTGATATACTCGTGGGAAAAGGTTACGCGAGCCTGGGGGAATATTCATTGCCCCTGTTTGCACAGCGATCCTCAATTTGATGACTTGGAGCCGGGTGAGAGCCAGATCATTCAAGGCTGGATCTCGTTCTATGAAGGTCGCGATGTAGAGGGGGAGATCGGGCTATTAAGAAAACAACAGGTGTTACGGCACCATGGATCGGGAGTGCCTATTGGCACCACCGATTGAATCGTGAAATCAGTGAAAATTAGAAAAGGAGCAGATAGATGCCAAAGTTAAATGTAGAAGGTGTGGGTGAGTTCGAAGTTGAAGAAGGCACTCGGTTAGTGCTGGCTCTGACCGATACGGCACAGGTGGATCAGTTACATGCCTGTGGTGGCCAGGGGCGGTGTACGACCTGCCGCGTGGAAATTACCGACGGAGCGCCATCGCAAATGACAGCTGCAGAAAAAGAAACGCTAACAGCGCGAGAATTGAGTGGTGTGCGTTTGAGTTGTCAGGTGTTGTGTCAGCAAGACATGACAGTGAATGTGATCAGTCGCCTAGAAGGAAGCGGTCGAGCTGATGCTGGTGGCCGCCCGGACGAAGAATTACAACCTCAACCGGTTGAGTGGGTGGACGCCTAACCAAGTCGGGTTTTATTCCGCCGGACGTTCGCCCAGTGATAGAGTAATCTGTTTTGTCACGGATTGGCCATCTTCGATTCGGTGTATTTCGAGTACCGCCTTCTGGCCGCCGGGTGTCTCGCCGATGGTTTGGATTAACTGAGTGGTTGACTCAACGGGCGTGTCGTTGAACTTTGTGATGATGTCGTTCAGTTGGACACCGGCGAGATAACCTGGGGAATAACTTGGAGCAAATCCGGATACCTCGGCGCCGACGGAACTTTTCCCTTCGGGGATTTCGATTTCGTGAGCGGAAAGTTTGTCTTCGGTTGGATTGGACAATGAGAGTCCGAGCCATCCGCGGGAGACTCGCCCGTCACGCTCGAGACGCTCGACAATCGATTTGGCTACGTATCCTGGCACTGCAAAGCTGATTCCCTGATAAGCATCTCCAACGATCGCCGTATTGACTCCGACCAGTTGGCCGTTTTCATTTACTAGAGGGCCGCCGGAATTGCCCGGATTCACCGCAGCATCTGTCTGAAGGAAGTCCTGGTATAGCGTCCCAACTTTGGCAGTGCGGTGGGTGGCACTAATGATTCCGAAGGTGATGGATTGCTCTAGGCCGAAGGGACTTCCCATTGCCCAAACCATCGTTCCAACCTGAACGGCGTCCCGAGGTGCCCATTCAATGGGGATGAGGTCAGTTTGGTCAATCTTGATGAGAGCCAGGTCGGTGAGTTTGTCGACGCCAATGATCTCGGCTGTATGACGCGACTGGTCGGCTAGATGGACATAGACGAGACTGGAATCTTCGATGACGTGTCGATTGGTAAGGATGTAACCATCCTGAGAAATCACGATGCCTGAGCCCTGTCCCCGGGACGGGAATAGGTTTGATTCTGGAAGGATCCGCTGATTGTTTCGTGCCTGCACATCGAAGGCGGCTGTATGGATGTGCACGACGCTGGGCGTCACTATGTTGGAAACCAATTCGGAGCGATGGGAAACCGAATCATTGATTCCGGAGGAAAGCTGCACACTTGCCGCATCATACCTCGCTTTGATTTTTCCGTATTCTAGCGAGTACTGAATTTGCTGGACTAAATATGGAGTCCCAAAAACAAACAGGAGTAGTGTTGCCGTGGTAATTACCAGTCGTGCAAAACGATATTTTATGGCGGCCATGGCCATGTCGCCGGATGTGGTGCTTCGCCCCTGTCCAGAGGAGGACTCAGTCCGGGTGCCCAGCTCGAGAGAGCGAGGTGCTGGCTGATCAGGAGAATACTCGTTTTGTTCTTGATCCATGACGCGTTTATGGAATGATGGCGACTTAGGTTAGATGCCCAAAGGGCTTTTGTTATTATAGCTTTAGCTACACGCCGCGACGAATGGAAAAAGTAGGTAGTCTTTCTTTCGCCAATCTATTAGAGGTATAACCGAGTCTAGTTTCGCTATGGAATTTGAGTATTTTGAGTTTCCTAACCCTTGCACAGCCAATAGCGATGGAGTTGTCGCGGCCGGCGGACTATTGAATTGCTCATGGGTCTATTCAGCCTATCAACAGGGGATCTTCCCATGGCCTGTGGATTTCCAAGGAGAGATGATAACCGCGTGGTGTAGCCCTGATCCTCGTGCGGTGTTCAGCTGGGAACGAGTGCACGTGCCACGGCGGCTCGGCCGAAAGATTCGCAGCGGTCGATTTACTGTGACTAGCAATCAAGCCTTTGATGCTGTGATTCAAGCCTGTGCTGGACCTCGGACTATTGAGGGACAATCTGAAGACGGGACCTGGATCACTTCTGAGATGATGCAGGTTTACCGCGAATTGAACATGGCTGGTAAAGTGCACAGCGTCGAAGTGTGGGAAGGCGAGCTTCTGGTAGGAGGAATCTATGGAGTGTCCGTTGGAAGAGTCTTCGCGGGTGAATCGATGTTTCATCGAGTGAGCGATGCGTCCAAGGTTGGGCTGTGTACGTTACTTGGCCATCTTGAAGCACAGGGATTTGAGCTCATGGATATTCAGCAGATGACAGGACACTGTGAATCATTGGGGGCAGAATTCATAGAGCGGGAAGCCTATCTTGAGGTCCTTCGAGCTGGCCTTGAGTCGCCTGTGGAATTTGGGGTGATTGCTAGCTAGGCTAAATCGTGGTAATCGTTAAATTACTGCTGGGGTTACCTGCAGAGGGAATTGGTCGACGTGACCTTTCTGAACATGGACCCGCAGTGTGAATACAACAGGATGTTTCAGATTTCCCGTTAGCGTTGTAAAGCTGAAACGAAAGCAATATAAAGAAAAAATTTTTAGAGGGAGTTGGCTTGTGAACTCAACAGCCATTATTCATACCTCCGTTGGTGACATCACCGTGGAGTTGTTTACAGAAAAGATGCCGATCACGGCAGGCAATTTTATCCGACTAGCCGAAGAAGGATTCTATAACGGGTTGCACTTCCACCGGGTGATCAAGGACTTCATGATTCAGTTTGGTTGTCCGCACAGTAAGGACCCAAGTCATCCTGCAGCAGGAACAGGGCAGAGTCCCCACGGTCGGATCCAGGACGAGCATCCGGAAGATGCTCAATTTTCGAATGAGCCGGGTACACTCTCGATGGCCAATACAGGCCAGCCCAACAGTGGTGGATGCCAGTTCTTTATTAATACCGTACACAATCATTATTTAGATTGGTTTTCTCCGGGGCCAAGTAAACATCCTGTGTTTGGCAAAGTGATTGACGGCATGGATGTAGTGTCTAGCATTGGGAATTGTGCAACCGCGCCCGGCGACCGTCCATTGGAGCCTATTCAGGTGACCAGTATTGAGGTAGAAGTAGCAGAGTAAGCTAACGCTCAGCCCCCTCGTAAGTATGGTTTTTGCGGTTCCTGCCCCCTTTTGACAAATTTTGGCGTTGTTCAAAATGTTAGAATTTGGCAAATAATAGGTAATGGTGTTATATTATTAGAAGCGAAGTAATGGTCGTCGGACGACCGTGGCTTCGTTGATAAAACGTATAACAACATTTCGATGCGACGGAATTTGTTTCCCTCCTACATCTTACGCAGCGGGCTTCCCTGTTCGCTCATGATGTTTTTGTAAGGACACTAAGATGAAAAAGCTTTTAACAAGCGCTTTACTATTAGTAGCATTCTCAGTTCAACCTCTGCTATCGGCAGACGCGGAATTGGTAGCCCCGGGACTTGGCGATCCGGGCGATCTTGTCAAAATCAATATCGACACTGGTCGAACAGTGGACGGTAAAGTACTCATCTCCGGACGTGACGCCGGACAGCAGTTGATGATCAATGGAGAGTACACATCGGGCCAAACTCGGGATCTCACCCGTGACGCTCAGATCACGATAACTCCCGAAGGCATCATCAGCATTGATGAAACTGGTTATGTATCACCTGTCGCAGAAGGCGATGCAACGATTCATGTAAAGACATCGACCGGTCAGGATGCCAGTGTGCAAGTGACCGTGACGAATATCGTTGTCGACCTGCCAGTTAATTTCCCTAACCAAGTAACACCTGTGTTCACCAAATTTGGCTGTAACGGAGGTGGTTGTCATGGTAAGAGTGGTGGACAGAATGGATTCCGTTTGTCCTTGTTGGGATTTGAACCTGCAGAGGATTTTGAATTCCTCGTGAAGGAAGCCAAGGGACGTCGCCTCTTCCCTGCTGCTCCTGATCGTAGCCTCTTATTACAAAAAGGTGCAGGAACCCTGCCCCATGGTGGTGGTGCTCGGTTAGATCCGGAATCCGCACCGTATCGATTACTCTATCGTTGGATCGAACAGGGAATGCCTTACGGTAACGCAGATGATCCAGTGGTAACTCACATCAAAGTCTTCCCGGAAGAACGACTGATGGGGCGTGAAGCTGATCAGCAGATCAATGTTGTTGCTTATTACTCAGACGGTTCCAGCGAAGATGTAACTCGAACAACTTCGTTTGATTCCAACGATACTGAAATGGCAGAAGTGACTCCTAACGGCTTGGTGACGACAAGCAAGTTAACAGGTAGTGTCGCTGTCATGGCTCGATTCCAGGGTCACGTTGGCGTCTTCCGCGCGACTGTACCACTTGGTGTTGAAGTAGAAAATCTACCGAAGTCGAACAACTTCGTTGACGACTTAGTGTTTGACAAACTACAGCGTCTTGGCTTACCAGCTTCTGGTATTAGTAATGATGCTTCCTTCCTGCGTCGCGTAACAATTGACGTGGCCGGTCGCCTGCCAACTCTGGAAGAATCGGAAGCATTCCTGCAAAGTGAAGATCCGGAAAAGCGAAGCAAGTGGATTGATAAGTTGCTCGCTAGTACCGATTACGCAGATTACTTCGCGAACAAGTGGAGTGCGATCCTTAGAAACAAGCGTCGAAATGATAATGATAAGATTTCTACTTATTCGTTCTATCAGTGGATTCGCAACAGTCTACACGAGAACAAACCATACGATCAGTTTGTAGGTGAAATTGTGACTGCCACGGGTAGTCCAGCTAACAACCCAGCTGTGACTTGGTTTCGTGAAGTTAAAGACCAGGCTGCTCAGGTTGAAGATACCGCTCAGCTGTTCCTTGGACTTCGTATTCAGTGTGCTCGCTGCCACCATCACCCATTTGAAAAGTGGAGCCAGCAGGACTACTACGGTTTTGCCGCCTTCTTTAGCCGTATCGGCCGTAAGAAAGCTGACATGCCAGGTATGGACCGAGTATTCCACAATCGTGGAAAAGCATCGGCTAATAATCCGAAGACGAGTCAGGCTGTATTGCCAACCGGTCTTGGTGGAGAGCCATTTGATATTGCTGAAGAAGACGACCCACGTCAGTACTTAGCTGATTGGCTTGGACGTCCTGACAATGAATTCTTTGCCAAAGCATTGGTTAATCGTTATTGGAAACACTTCTTTGGTCGTGGTTTGGTTGATCCGGAAGACGACATGCGAGTGACCAATCCTGCGTCGAATCCGGAACTGCTGAATACTCTGGCTCAAGATTTCATCGACAACGGTTACGATCTGAAACGCTTGGTGAAAACAATCGCTGGTAGCACGACTTATCAGTTGAGTAGCGAACCTAACGACTGGAATAAAGACGACAAGCAGAACTTCTCGCGATACTATCCAAAACGATTGAACGCAGAAGTACTTCTCGACTCGATTGACCAGGTCACTGGTACAACGACTAGTTTTGCTGGTGTACCAGTTGGAACTCGGGCGACTCAGCTCCCTGACAACGGTTTCAACTCATACTTCCTGACTGTCTTCGGTCGGCCAGAATCTAGCTCTGCATGTGAATGTGAACGAAGTTCTGAGGCTAACTTGGCTCAAAGTCTTCACCTGTTAAATTCCGGTGAGATTCAGGGTAAGTTGACCAACGGTGCCGGACGAGCCGCCAAGCTATCTGCCGATAGTGGCCGCGACAATCAAGTTAAAATTCGTGAACTATACTTGCTTGCCTTCTCTCGAGTGCCAACTGCTGAAGAGATTCAGATTGCTCAGGCTCATATCGAGAAATCAGAACAAGCAAAGATCGCTTACGAAGACATTGTCTGGGCATTGATTAACACGAAAGAATTCCTGTTTAACCACTAGTTCAACACCTTCATAACATTTTCAATCGTTAATCGGCGTTTGAACCTTTAATAAAAGCGTTTCCCTTGTTTTGCAGGGTGAAACGCTTTTTTCGTGGTTTAACAAACGTTTGCAAAGACAATCAAAAGTGAACGGGATTTGGCACCCGCAATCAAAATAACTTGTAGTTCATCATAAAAAGTACGCCTAAGGAGGCCTTGTATCGCACCAACAATAGTAGTACCAGAATCTGTCGAAAAGGAGGGCACGAATGAAGCGACGGTTGATAGTAGTGGGTATGCTCATAGCGGTCTTCATGACCATCATTGTTTTCCTCGTGATTCTTCCGAGTGAAAGCTATAGGCGATATCAGCTAGAAAAAGTTGGCGATTTCTCTGGCCCCGAATATGTAGCGGACGGTAGCCTGTTTACTGATCTACATACGTCCTATTTTACGGGAGGTTTAGATATTGAGGAGTTACGTCTGGGCGATACGAAGATCACGGAGGTGGGATTGCGACGTATCTGTGAACTCGGCAATTTAAAAAAATTAGTTCTGAGTAACGTGGAACTCAGTGACACCGACCTTTTGTGTTTGTCTCCTTTAGATGGACTCCGGCAGATCTACCTAAGAGGTACTGATGTTACTGGTTTGGGTTTAAGCTATCTGCGATTATCGGAAAATCCTTATCTTATCGATCTTTATAACACTAAGATATCCGATGAAGGGCTCAATCATCTTTCTCATTTAAAGTCTTGTACTTTTCTAAGTCTCGCAGAAACCGCTGTAACTTCTGCTGGAGTATCGAAATTAGTCGATATAGAAATCGAATCTTTGGATCTGTCTCGTTCACAAATAAATGACGACATCTGGGAAACGCTGACGCGTGCGGACGGCTTTTACACGGTTCGTCTGTCTGGTTGTGACCTTAATGGTAGCGAAATGCAAAGGCTGGCTAGTTGGACAAACTTAAACAGACTAGATCTGTCGGTTCCGAATGCTTTAGCACTGTGCAAAGGATTGGGAATTATTTCAGGTCAGGAATTAGATGACCGGACAAGTTCTTCAGGTAAAGCAAAAGCAGAGTTTTCAGAAGATTCGCAGTTGTTATCGTTAGCTTATCAACATTTTAGCTTGTTGCGGAAACTGGGAAAGCAAGTTCGTGTTGATGGCCAAATTAATGAAGCAGCTTTAAGAGAGTTGAGGGGGCTTGCCACGTTAGCGAACAAGGATCCTGAAGACGGAGAAGTTCTAGAGGGAATTCTCGGATATTTAGAGCGTAGATCGCCTTGCTTTCGCTCGCTTGATATTACCAAGACAAAAATACCAAAACACCGAGTCGAAGCGTTAAAGTTATCGTTACCGGGTTGCCATATCGTTTACTAGCTAGATTGCTAGTGTTTATCGAAAGTGATTCTGTACTCTACAGAATTAGTGTTGCCAAAATCACCAACCTCTAGTGGTTTTTGTTTGCTATAACGAAGCAATGTGAGAACAAGGAATGTTTTTGAATTCACGCTAGTCCGCAGCTATGAATTCCTCTTGGAAAGGAACTTTGGCAATAGGGGTTGTTTCTTGCTTAGTTCTGGAATTGCTTTGGCTAGTTTCTTGTGGGCCGTCTCGGTATCGTTAACATACGACAGGCATTTCGCCCATAGACTTCTAATCCATTTCGCTTTCGCTAATTTCCAGGTCCACCACAGTGTGCTGACGGAGAATAGAGTGATCCAGAAAATGTCGATTTGCGAAAAAGCTCCAGCCCCAGAGAAATAACACGCGATGAGATATGTGATCAGGCAAAAATGGGGGAATAAGACAAACGGGGCCAGGTGTACAAAGCCGAGGAGAAACCAAAAGAGGCAGGCCAACCATCTTGCCCATTTAAAACAGCAAGTGCAGATGTAAAGAGTACCCAGGAAGGCAAACAGAATTCCCATCGCGATCATCGCAATCGGACTCCAAAGAATCACTCGTATCGAATCCTCGACGCCGTTGCTCATTAGGAATCCCAGAATTCCTAATACAACACTAGCGAGCGCCCAGCGGAAGCCAACGTTGAACCCTGCATGCATGATTTTCAACCAAGGGACATCCAATTCTTTAGAATCTTGATCCATCGTCATCCATTTTCGTCTAGGATTTGGTTTGCAGGAGCTTGCGGTCAGTATACGCCAACATCCTTGGCAAATGCTTTATTTTTTAATTATTGATAGGAGGTTCGAGAGGCAAGATGGAGGGATGGATTGTAATGTTAAGGATCCTGGCTCCAATCTTTTTGACTCTTGGTTTGGGCCAAGAATTGTTGTTTGACCTTAAACGCAAATATCGAGAGCGAACACTACGTCATGTGAAACTGCATAAGGCGATTGCAATTATTGCCATAGCGTCCTTTTGCTTTATGGCCTCTCCAGACGGGGGAATCAGTGGAAAAGTGCTGGCCCTCGTAATCCCAGGTTTGTTCTACCTAGCGTTCAAACAAAAGGGACGTGCTTAACCCACGAGCAAATTGTATCTCAAGACAGTGTTCTGGATTGAAGGCAGGTGTCTACAGGAACTAGCACTAAGGTGCTCAATGGATGTATATTTGAATCTCGTCAAAACTCAGACATCCGTCCTTGTGAAAGTAAAGGCTGTAATTGATGCCCATTCCCGCTAATGCCCCGATGGTTGCTGTCCCGATGGTCACTCCATTCGATGCATCAGATCAGATTGATTTTGATGCAGCCCAGCGTAATGTTGAGCGTTGGTGCCAAACGGCTAACCGTGTGTTTATCGTAGGCTCCCAATCCGGCGAAGAATTCATGATGAGTGAGCCCGAGCGAGTTGAGCTATTACATTGTGTAACCGGAGCCTTGGAAGGTGATCGAGTGACCGCGGGTGGCATTGACGCGCCTTCAGTCGTCGAGACGCTGCGGCAGGCAGAACGTTATGCCGAGGCTGGGGCAGAACTTGTTAGAATTCGCTTCCCGCGAATTGAGTCCGAGGTGTTGCCATACTTTGAACAGGTGATTCCACGCTGTCCTGTGCCGGTACTTCTGATGCACCAAAGTAGTCCTGCAAGTTTTGGCGTCGCTGCAAAGCCTGCCGGGCCGCCCGAATTGTTGGGAGACGTCGCGTCAATGGATGGTGTGTTCGGTTATGTGACCGATCATGATATGCGATTCGAAGCGCGAGTTCGCAGGTTTGTGCCGAAAGATAAACGGTTTTGGATTTGCAACGGCAGCATGATTCTGTCTGGGACGCTCATTGGTTGTAACGGCACGACTACTGCCTTTTCGAACATTTGGCCCGATGCATTGCAGAATTTGCTTGAGCAAGGTATGGCAGGAAACTATGCAGAGGTGGAAGCTGTTCAGGAGCAGATTCGTCGGATTGATGAAATAATGCTGCCCTATTTGGCCACCGGAATTAAGACCTGTCTGACCCTAATGGGTTTTGAAGGTATGAGGCCTCGTCAGCCTAGTCAGCCGATGGCAGACCATGATCTTCGGCGATTGCAAGTGGAGATGGAGTCAGCCGGTCTCATCTGAGATTCGATGCTGAGCAATCGGCAGTGGTAGTCTGCCGTTTGGGATTCTCCCGTTTCGACCTATTCCGGCTCATCGCCCTCGAGCCCATACGCCGATTCGGAGACGGTGTCGGTGGAGGCGTCCTTGTGTCTGGAATGATGAATGAGAGCGGCAATCGCTATTAGGGTAGGGACGCTTAAACCCCATACGCCAAACACTCCGGCAAGCACGACATAGATGAACATACAGATGTACAGCCATGTTAGATACAGCGGAACGCGACCCTGGCTTGCCAATTCTTCCGGCAGTAGTAGCTCGCGCCTCGATTGGCGTATTGAGTAAACAACGAAGGCGGTAAAGCCAGAGATCGCAACACAGGCCCAAAAATCCTCTTCCCCAAAGTTGCGTTCCATAAAGACAGAGAACATGATCCACAGCATCGCACCACCGACCAGTGCGGCCATAATTTGGAAGGAGCATCCTCTTGCAGTTGATTGCTCAAACTTGGCGTTATCTTCTTCCGAATGGTATGCGGATACAGGTTGTCCCTGCTTGTCGGCTTGCTCAAGGTATTCTCGCTCTGCGATTGTACGATTGAGTGCCGCTCCCATCATGGAACCGAAAAAGGTGGTGATGGTGCCTCCGAAAACTATGGCAGCGATAATCGCGGCCAATATGACTATGCCAACGAGGACCCCGATACACTGGAAGAGGCCTTCAATATCGTTTGCTACTTTATTGAGATCCATTTGTTTCTCCCCGTACTTTCGCCTTGCAAATAAACCTTATCAAAGGCGGACGCGTTGAGACAATCCACAGAATTGCTACACACTAGGGAGAATTGTATGGAAAACGCTACATAGATGGGCGTCGCCCTTGAGCGTACCGAAAACAGCAGATTGAATTNCACGTCGATCATTGGATCGGATAGAAAGAACATATCCGGAATGAGGAATTTAGGCTGGTCAAAGACTCAATAAAGTAAGGTGCAGGCTATGGATACCTACTATCTGTTTTACGGTGTAATGTGTGTCGCGTTAGGCGGGTTCGTTATTGTTGTGTTCTATAAAATGGTGGAACGCAAGGAACGGTTTTCTGCATTTCTCATTCCTTTGGCAGCTTATCTGATTCTATGGCATTCCTGGGTGTATCCTCGTTTTGATTTGTTGCCGGAGTCTGTTTGGGATAGCCCATTGTCGGAGGCCTATTGGTACGCACATGATGCCGTATTGATGTTGCTGTTTGGGTTAACCCTACTTCCGCTGCTTCTCAAACCGTCCCCGGACGTTGGTACAAATCCACAAGTGAGAGAAGGGTATTCAGAAAGCTTTGCATCGGAATATGAGCAAATCAACGAAGGGGGATTTTAAGCGAGTCGTAGCTGTTATGCACCAGTTCTAGGGGCTTCCGGCTTCGCGAGGTCTGAATCATTAATTCGATGCCTAGGACGTTTGAAGAGTCTGTTTAGATTAGGTAAACTAAATGGGCTGTAATTCGTTATGCTCGATAGGCATGGATCGCCCTCAAATATGAGCCCCCGCCTACGAATTGACGGTACGTATAAGCGTATCGGATAGATATAAGCCAATTTTGATATACTCACCACTCGTTAAATCGATATAGGTTTAGATATGAAACGCATTGTTTTTTCATTGCTCGTTATTACTGGTTTTTTGACCACCACCAGTCTTCACGCTCAGTTGCAAATCACAGAACTACATCGCGTAGTACCCAATGGTGCTAAACAGGGTTCGGAATTGGAATTGACCGTCGGCGGTGCGTTTAATGATGACCTCACCCGAATGGTGTTTAATCATCCCGGCATTACCGCGGAGCAAAAGGTTAATCCTGCTGGGGAATTTGACCCGGCACCCGTTCCAGTTAATGGCACGTTTCTAGTAAAGATTGCACCGGAAGTTCCAGCCGGTACCTATGAAGTGCGAATCGTGGGACGCTATGGTGTATCAAATTCTCGTCCATTCCAGGTGAGTACTGGCGAGGAAGTGCGGGACAATAATGCTAACCGTTCCGTGGCTACCGCTCAGGAAGTAGCTGTAGGTAGCGTTGTTTCAGGGACGACTGAAGCCAGCAATATTGACTATTACAAGGTCCACCTAACAGCAGGTCAGCGAATCGTTGCAGAGTGTTGGGCCAGCCGTTTGGAATCTCGAGCAAACATCTCTTTGGTAATGCTGGATGCCAGCGGCGGACAAATCGGCGTGAATCATGATCATCATGGTTACGACCCGTTACTTGATTTCACTGCCCCTGCTGAAGGCGACTTTATCATCGGAGTTTATGACTTCGTTTATGCCGGTGGTGGCGATCATAGCTATCGTCTAAATATTAGTAGCGCAGCGGTTATCGATTACATTGTCCCATCGGCTGGGAAAGCTGGTAGTAACGGTTCGTACACGATCGTTGGGCGAAATCTCCCAGGCGGCAAGTCACTCGAAGGTGTCACACTCAACGGTGCTCAACTCCAATCGATTCAGTCCAATATTGCGATCCCTGCTGACACTGGAGTTCACGGAGTAGGCGTTCAGAAAATGGTAACTGCTCGCGTCGAACGAGCGGCTGCTATGGCTGCCGGAGTGCCCGTAGTGATGAACGTATCAGATCTGCCTGTGGTAATCGAATCGGGCGACAATAACAGTGCTGCAACCGCGACTAAAATTCAGGTTCCCGTGAATGTATCTGGCCAGTTCTATCCAGCACGAGATGTCGACTGGTACGAATTTGAAGCGGCTCAAGGGACTGTCTTATGGATCGATGTTGTTAGCCATCAACTCGGTTTGCCAACCGATCCGGCGATTATGGTTCAGCGAGTGACGGTCAACGATGCAGGTGAAGAAACAGTATCGGTAGTCGCAAGTGTAGACGATCCTGGAGATCGGAATGGTCGTATCGGGCAAGATTATGACGATTCAACCGACGATCCATCCTATAAATTCACGAGTCCTGGCGATGGTAAATATCGTGTACGTGTATTGGATAACTTTGGCGTGAGTCGTAGCGATCCACGAATGCAATACGAATTGCGAATCCGTCCCGAGATGCCTGGTATTCGGTTGACCGCCGAGTTGCGTCAGGTGAAGACAGCTAATGCCAACGAAATCAAGATCTTTTCACCGGTATTGCGTAAGTCGGATGCCTTGTTGGTGAATGTTCGCGTCGAGCGTTTGGAAGGATTCGCCGGTGAAGTAACCGTGAAGGCCGAAGGAGTGCCTGCGGGCGTCACCTGTAAGCCAGCTGTTATCGGAGCGAATCAAACGATTGCCAGTCTGATTTTTGAATCGACTGCGGACGTTAAGCCTTGGGAAGGTGTCATAAAGATTAGTGGTTCGATCGAATTGGATGGTCAGGTCGTTACCGTGCCAGCCAAATACGGTGCCGTTAGTTGGGGGACGGCTAATAAGACCCAGGTTCCCGCCTATTATCGCTCGCTCAATGAGTTCAATTTGTCGGTTATTGATGCGGACGACGGGGCGGCATTCGTAACGGTCGGTGACGGAAACGTCTTGGAAACTTCTCGCGGAGGTTCACTCGATGTTCCAGTGAAGATCACTCGGGGGACAGGCATTGAAGGAGACTTGAAATTCGTCGCTACGAACGTCCCTAATGAAATTAAGCCTGCGGATGTCACAATCAAGGCGGCCGAAAACGAACAAACATTAGCCTTCAAATTGACAAACGCCAATGCGAAACCAGGACTCTATACCTTCTACCTCAAAGCCGATGGCAAAGTGAAGCGAGCCCCTAATCCAGCAGTGGTCACCCGTGCGGAAGCTCGAGTTGCACACATCGCAAAACTCCAAGAAGCAGCCAATGCTGATGTAGATGCGAAGACGAAGGCACGCGATGCCGCCGGCGAGGACGCAAAAGCTGCGGCTGAAGAAGCGTTGAAGGCAGCTCAGGATAAAAAGAAACGTACCGATGATGCAAAAGCCGCAGCTGACAAGGCACTGGCAGACGCTCAGAAGGCACAAGCGCCTAAAGATATCAACATCGCAGTGGTGACGACTCCGATTCAGATCAACGTTGTCAACTCTCCCTTTACAGTTCAGGAAGTTTCTGGAGCGGTTAAAGCCGGAGAAAAGGTGATGCTGAAGGTTGTGATTGAACGTAAATACGGGTTCGTAGATCCGGTTGATCTGACGATCAAGTTACCCGGAGGCGTAGCCGGCGTGACCACAGCCAAACTGCAGATTGCCAAGGATGCATCCGAAGGGATGTTGGAAGTTACTGCAGCCGCCAATGCGACTGTCGGTGATCATGCAATCGAACTAAATGGAGCTGGGAAGTTCAATAACGTTCCAGTGACAGCACAAAGTACTTTGAAATTAAACGTTGCAGCAGCTGCCGCCGCTCAGTAACGCCTGTTTAAATAGAGAACCTTTTTTAACTGAAAGTCAGTTATATGAAACTTGCGAAAAAAGTTTTTGCTTTTGTAATGGCGCTAAGCCTAATGCCTTTTGGATCGAATCCTGTTGCAGGACAAGAAGAAGGCGTCATCGCAATCGAAGAGATTAAGCGTGAAGATAAAGTTGATTTCGAAAAGGAAATCCTGCCAATCTTCCGGCGTAACTGTTTGGCTTGCCACAACTCCACCGATGCTGAGAGTGATTTGGTGATGGAGACTCCGGCCACACTTAAGACGGGTGGTTTTGAAGGGCCTGCAGTGGAAGCTGGTAATGGTAAGGAAAGTCTGATTATTCAGTTGGCGTCGCGAGCTCGTGAATCGTTTATGCCACCGGATGACAATGATGTCGGTGCGAAGCAGTTAACACCAAAGGAACTCGGTCTGATTAAACTTTGGATCGATCAGGGGGCAGAAGGTGAAGTTTCAGGTACTGGCGGTCCCGTATCGTGGCAACCGTTGCCTGCCGGTGTGAATCCAATTTATGCCGTGGATATCTCACAAAATGGGTTTTATGCTGCTGCCGGACGTGCAAATCAAGTATTTCTCTACCACGTGCCCAGTCGCACTGAAATCGGGCGTTTGTCAGATCCGTCGATTCTGGAATCAGGGATTTACGAAAATCCTGGCGTTGCCTTTTTAGATATTGTGCAATCCGTTGCGTTTAGTCCGGATGGAAACCGAGTGGCTGCTGGTGGTTACCGCACGGTAAAGGTATGGCAGCGAAATGCAAATTCTAAAGCCGGAGATCTCCCGGCAACCGCTGACGTACCCGTAAGTGCCGTTGCCAGTGCAGATGGGAAATTGGTTGCGATTGGCCTTGCGAACGGTTCGGCTCAAATTATCGATGTCGCCACTCAAAAGGTCGTTAGTTCTGTAGGCGGACATGGTGGTCCGGTAAACGGATTGGCTTTTAGTACAGATGGAACCAAATTGGCTACAGGGTCTGCGGACAAAACAGCCAAGGTATTCAACGTCGCAGATGGTGCCGAATTGCGTGTCGTGACGACACCGGCAGCTATCAACGATGTGGCCTTTGCGGTTGAAGGGACTCTGGTAGTCACGGCCAATGAAGACAATAAGTTAAGAACCTGGCCGGTAGCGGCTCCCGAAGTACCAGAAGGCGAAACCGAAGCACCCGTGAAAGAATTGAATGGTCATGGTGGTCCAGTCACAAGTGTTCAGGCCTATGGCGCACGACAGGAATTATTGGCAACAGGTGCTAAGGACAACACTGCCAGACTATGGAATGCTGAAGGTGGCAATCAAGTCCGGTCATTAAACCATGGTGGTCCTGTTACCGCAGTGGCGGTGAATGCAGACGGGACTAAAGTGGTTTCCGTTAGCGATAACAAAACAGGAAAGCTGTGGAATGCTGCCGATGGAAAGCAGTTAGGTGAGTTTAAGGGTGATTATCAGGCACAGGAAAATGTTGCTAGCTTACAGCGAGCTTCGGCCTTGGCAAACAAAGTGCGTGATAACGCTAAGAAAGACTTGGACGATGCCAACGCTCGAAAGAAATCAGAAGATGATAATCTGACCAAAGTGAAAGAAGCTTTAACCAAGGCAGACGAAGATCTTAAAGCGAAGACAGAGGCGGCTGTTAAGCCAAATGCAGATTTGAAAGCGGCGGACGAAGCATTGAAGGCAGCGACCGCAGCACAGGAAAAGGCAGTCGCAGATCAAACCAACGCTCAAAAGGCCGTCGATGATGCAGCCGTAGCTTTGAAGGTCGCTCAGGAAGCCCTCAAAGCCGCTCAGGTAGAATTGGTCGGAGCAGGTGACGATCAGGCAAAGAAAGACGCCGCTCAACTGAAAGTAGATGCCGCTCAAAAGGGAGTGACTGATGCTACGGCTAACCAGAAAACGGCAACCGATGGTAAAAAGGCTGCTGACACTGCTGTGAATACGGCGAATGCCGAGCAGAAGAAAACTGATGATGCTCAGAAGGCAGCTGCGGCTGCGGCTCAGAAAGCCAATGACGAGAAGACAGCGTCGGAACGAGCTCAGGCAGCAGCCAAACGTAGTGTTGAGCGAGCTGAGACCTCTGTGCAAAAAGCGGCAGATTCGATTGTTGGATTTGACGCAACTCATAAAGCAGAAGAAGCCGCTGCAGTGAAAGCCAAGGAAATTGCGGACAAAGCGAATGCGGACCTTGCTGCGACCGAACAATCTTACTCTTCAGTCGCGTTTACCGCAGACGGCAATATCGCTGTCGGCAGTGTGGATCAAAGGATCTGGACGTTTAGTGGTGAAAACGGGGCTGCGATTGATGGATTTGCGGCAACCGGCAGTCCGATCAAAGCGATTGCTGCCGTAGGAAACCAGATTGTTTCCGTCTCAGAAAATAAGTCAGTTGCCCTCTGGAACACTGGGTCCACCTGGGACTTAATTCAAACGATTGGCAATCCAGATTCGGCTGACGTATTTGTCGATCGAGTCACAGCATTGGACTTCAGTGCAGACGGACAGTTGCTAGCCGCCGCTGGTGGTGAGCCCTCGCGAAGTGGCGAGATCAAGATATTCAATGTCGAAGATGGTTCTTTGGCAATGGAACTTGACGAACCACACTCCGATACCGTATTCGCAGTCGATTTCTCTCGGGACGGTCAATACATCGCTTCCTGCGGGTCAGACCGCTTTATCAAGGTGTTCCAAGTGAATGATGGCTCGTTCGTACGATCCTTCGAAGGTCATACGCATCACGTATTAGGTGTTGCCTGGAGTGCTGACGGACGGGAGCTTGCCAGTAGTGGCGCCGACATGGTTGTGAAGATCTGGGACTTCCGAACTGGAGATCAGAAGCGAACGATTAGCGGATTCAGTAAGGAAGTTACTTCGATCAGTTACGTCGGGGATTCAACCAACGTCGTGAGCTCATGTGGCGATAAAAACGTTCATATTAAGCGAGCCGACAACGGTGGCAATGTTCGCGCATTAAGTGGAGCAACGGACTTCGTGTACAGCGTTGCAGTAAGTGCAGATGGTAAGACAGTGATAGCTGGGGGACAGGATTCGACCGTTCGGTTCTGGAAGGCAGATGACGGTCAATCCCTAGCAACATTCGATGCCCCGCAGCCGGAAGGTGCAGTAGCTGAAGGCGAAGGCGAATAGAATTAGCTTTTCGACACTAATCAAAGAGTGACGAAACATCTTAAACAAGAAGCAGCTTGGATTTGTAATCTGAGTTGTTTGGCTGAGTAATAATCCCTGGAGAAATGAAGATTTCCAATTCTGGATTGTCGGCTTATCCGTATTTGTTAGTGCTGGTGCTTTAGTGTCCGCACAGGACGCACCAGTTAATTCTCCGTCGGTGGCGTTGTACGATTCGATCTTGCGGTAGCGAAAGCTCTGGGGTGCACAGACGAGCAACGGGAGGAGCTGGCATCAAAAAGTCAGGCAGCTCAGGAAGAGCTCAACGAGAAGCTCCAGAAAAATCGGCAGTAAATGCAGGTAAAGCTGCTGCAGGACGTGTTAGACGAAGAACAGGTAAACCTGATCGGGAAGTTGTCCGGCAGGAAGTTTGAACAGCAAAAACGTTCTTCTTTTTAAGGTTCTACCTCAACCTACTCCACGCCACTAGTATTCCAAGTATTTCTAGTATTTCGAGTATCTCTAAGCTTCTTTGAGTAGGTGCAGCCTCAGGCAGTTGATTGCCTGCTTGGCCGCTTTAGGTACACGGATGTCCGAGTGCCCAGTAAAAGGGAATGAGTGTTGTTCTGTTCCTTGATTGGTTGCAATGACCACTGGAAGAGAATCCACTTCGTTTGGACCGCCCGTTAGAATGTCGCCGACGACAATGCTGTAGTCAGAGTTGTGGCTGGCATGGAATTCAGCCGCGGCAGTCTTTAAATCATGCTGTTCGGCATGGCCGAGTGATACTAAGTTCGTTTCCAGGCGGCACGGGCCAACAACCGTACCAGCGTTTCCGGTGTTATGGAAGTGATGTGAGACTAATCCTTGGGTTCCGGACTCTAACACTGCGACCGACTCCCCACGTGTCTCGAGCATAGATGAAACGACATCCTGAATTTCACATTCGTGATGGGCATAGATTAGGTCTCCTAGACAAGACTTAATCGTGTTAATTGTTTCTGTTGCTTGTTGTTCACATTCTTCTGGAGAATCTCCCTCAGTGGTTATTCGAAGTGTGATCGTAGCATAGCTGGCGGTGATTCCGACGGTCGGCTTCCGTCCCCGGCGAATTAAATCAGGTAGCGTGCGTTCCATGTCGCTTTCGCCCATGCCGAAGGTTTTGATCACAAAATGTTGGATGAGGCTCTTGGTGTCAGGATTCATCGAGACGATTGCCGGTTCGACAGTTCGATCCCACATCTGTTTCATTTCCGCGGGTACGCCAGGGAGGCAGAATACACGACATTCGTGTTCGTCAAGCTTGACCGCCAAATCGATTCCCGGGGCTGTGCCTTCAGGATTGTGGACGACCTGACTGCCGACAGGAAACTGTGCCTGCACCACGTTCTTGGGCGGCATTTCACGGCCTCGTGAAGAAAATAACTGTTGGATGTACGCCAGTGCGTCCGCATCTTCATATAATTCCACACCGATTGCAGAAGCAAGCGACTGTCTTGTTAGGTCGTCTGCTGTTGGGCCTAAGCCACCGGTTGAGATGACTAGATCGGCTCGGTCGATGGCCTGGCGAAAAACGTCAATGTTGGCTTCTAAGTCGTCAGCGACGGTTGAGTGATACATCACCCGCACACCGATTGCACCAAGTTGCTGACTGATCCATTGGCTGTTCGTGTCCAGACGTTGGCCGCTTGTTAATTCGTCGCCAATTGATATGATTTCGGCCTGGAGTTGTGGCATGGGGTAATACTCGTAATTGGTTTTTGCGGGTAGGGACATTGTTAACAGCAAGTATAATCGAATTCATGAAGATCATTGAGGTACCTATCGAGAGTCTTGGAGATCAATCGCTTGAAGCGATTGCGTCGAGAATGCGAGTGGTCGAGGGTGTATCTAATGTGGCCATCATGGAAATCACAGGACAGATTCTGGTTTACTGTGATCGCGAGTCCATAACCTTGGCGGAGTTAGTTGGTGAGACCATTGAATCATCACGAAATGAAGAAGCTAATCCGAAGTCGAGTGACGAAAGTGGCGAAAACGTTTCTGCATCTCCATCGATGGTTCGTTTACGGATTCAGGGAATGCATTGCGCGGGTTGTGAAAATGCACTTGAGAACGTGCTAGGGAAAGTTGCTGGAGTTGAATCCGTTAAAGCAGAGTTGGTCACAGGCCGAGCGACCATTGTTGGAAGTCACTTGGATCCTCAGTCCCTTTGCCAGACGGTGCAGCAGGCCGGATATCAGGCGGAAATGGTCAAAGCTCGGTCGACGCTGTTTCAGTCGATTTGTGACACGCATCGTCGAAATGAGAAGACGCTGTTTAAGCGGTGGGTGCTTGCTTTTGCTTGTGTAATGCTGCTAGTGTTTTCCTTGCTGCTTCAGCCAGAGTATTCGATGTGGTGGGTGATTGTTCTCACGCTCGCCACGGCAGTCCAGGTCGTTTGCGGCTTGCCCTATGTGGTTAGTGCGTTCCGGTTGTTGCGGCATGGTCAAACCAATATGGATACGCTCGTCGCCTTGGGGACGACAGCGGCCTATGTCGGAGCCGTGACCTTTGGTGATCATAATGATTACCACAAGCTTATGGAGAGCCCGATGATTTTGGGAGTTGTCGGATTTGGAAAGTGGCTCGAAAGCCTGGCAATTAATCGTGCTGTGACTCAATTGGCAAACGCCGAACAGCGTGACGGCCGGGTGCTAATTGAGGATGCAAACGGTGGGGTATCCGAAGTTCCAGTTGAGATGGTGGTGCTTGGCCAGATAATGGTCGTGCGGACAGGGGAGAAGGTGCATTTGGATGGCAAGGCACTTGAAACTGCTTTAGTCAGTCGCGCCTGGTTGACCGGAGAGGTTGAGCCTCAGGATGTGGCGGGCGGCGATATGGTCTATGCAGGAAGTGTAAACGAAGGGGGCAGTTTCAAATTGCAAGTGTCCGCAGAATCGGGCGAAACCAGATTCGATCAGATCATGGACCGACTCGAGCAGAGTCTGGGGCAACGTCCTGCAGTCCAACAAATCGCAGACCGAGTGGTGTCGGTGTTCGTCCCGATACTCGTCTCGATCGCCGCGCTGACCTTTGCATTTTGGGCCTTCGCTTTTCAGAGTGAAGTAGAGCTGGCTTGGAAGTATACGGTTTCGGTCTTAGTGATTGCCTGCCCTTGTGCATTGGGCTTGGCAACGCCTGTCGCGACATTGATTAGCGGCACACGGGCACTTTCGTTGGGAGCTTTGGTTGTCAAACCGACTGCGATGGAAGTTTTGAGTCAAGTGAATCAATTTGTGTTAGACAAAACAGGGACATTGACGTCAGCACGTTTACACGTGGATCGTTATGAACATAGTTCAGACTTAGTCAGCATCGAATTGGCATTGCGTCTATTTCATGCATTGGAGCAGCATTCGACCCATCCAGTGGCACATGCTATTGTTGCCTATTGTGAAGATGAAGAGGGTGGAGCATCAACTCCGTTAGATGTTTTAGACGTGGATACGCAAATTGGTAAGGGAATTTCGGGCCTGGTCGATGGGTATAAAGTGTCGTTGTTAAATGACAGAGCCGCAGAGAATGATTTTAATGCAGTGGTGGATGCGGAGGAACCGGGTACACATGTGTGGTGTGTTATTAACCAAAACGTGGTCGGTTGTTTTGTCTTGAATGCAGTGAGCGTGCCTGGTGCCTCGAAGGCCGTCGCTGATCTCAAGCAATGGTGTGAGGGCGAGCAGGGAGTGGTGATGGCAAGCGGTGATCGGCACGCTGCTTGTGTTGAGACTGCAGGTGAAGTTGGCATTTCAGAGGTGTTCAGCGAAATGACACCAGAGACAAAGGAAGATTTAGTAAAAGCGTATCAGGCTGAGGGTAAAGTTGTAGCGTTAGTGGGCGACGGAATTAACGATGCTGTGGCCCTAGCAGGTGCAGATGTGGGTATCGCAGCCTATGGTGGGGCCGACATTGCATCGCAAAGCGCGGATATTGTCCTTACGAAAATGGGGTTGAATGTGCTGGGAGACTTAATACGATTGTCGCGGGCGACTAGTAAAGTGATACGCCAGAATCTTATCTGGGCATTTCTTTATAATTTGCTTGCAATTCCTATTGCAGCCGGGGCCTTGACTGGACTGGGGATTGTGATGAATCCCATTATTGCGGCAACAATTATGGCCACTTCAAGTATGCTGGTTGTCCTAAATAGTTTACGTTTGAGGCGAGTTTCGTTAGGTTAAAGCCTATGCTACTAAATGAAATGGATTTAGATCATTGAACGACAACCCTGGAAAATCTGAAGCAACAGACGAACAAGATGAAACGCGGTTTCATCAGGCTTCGACTGATGATGTGACGGCTGGAGATCCGGATGAGACGGCGGTCGGTGGGGTCGCTGCAGCGGACGAACCGGAATCTGGGAAGCCAAAGTTGCCGGTTTTGGGCGACTATGTGTTACTCGGTAAAATCGGTGCCGGCGGTATGGGGATGGTGTTTAAGGCGCGGCACGTACGAATGGACCGTATCGTTGCTTTGAAAGTGTTACCGCGTAATATGATGAAACACCCCGAAGCGGTTGATCGTTTTCATCAGGAGGTAAAAGCGGCTGCACAACTGTTCCATCCGAATATTGTGACTGCCTTCGATGCAGGAGAAGACTCGGGGGTTCATTTCCTAGTCATGGAATATGTTGACGGGCAGCCACTTTCCAGGCTGATTAAAGAGCATGGCCCGTTTAACGTTGAAAAAGCAGTTGACTATATTCTGCAAGCGGCTACCGGTTTGCAGTCCGCTCACGACCGCGGCATGGTTCATCGGGATATCAAACCGAGTAATCTCATGCTTGATGTCGATGGTGTCGTCAAGTTACTGGATATGGGCACAGCACGCTATGGGCAGGAGCAGGACGAGAATCTGACGAAGAGTGGTGTGATCATGGGGACGGTAAACTATATGTCCCCAGAGCAAGCGAAGGACCCGCATAGTGTCGACCATCGTAGTGATATCTATAGTCTGGGTTGTACGTTGTATTACATGCTGATTGGCAAGTCGGTTTACTCCGGCGATATGATCCAGACGTTAATGGCACATGCGAATTCGAATATCCCTTCGATGTGTGCGCAAAATGATGAGATACCAATTTGGTTGGATGATATCTTTGCGAAATTAGTCGCGAAGAAGCCGGAAGATCGTTATGACAACCTTGGAGAGTTTCGCCAGGACCTGCAGGACGCCTTTGCTAATCGCTCTGACGATGACGAAAGTTCCAGCTTACTTACGGAATTGCGTCGTGCGCAAAATGTGCAGGGTTTTCCGATAGGCGTTGATTTTGGTAGTTCATCGAGTCGAATGGCGTGGATGAATACTCAAGGTGCGTTGCAAACCATCATGGACGATGACGGTGATGCTGAAACGCCGAGTGCAGTTGTAGTTGTTGATGCCATGAATACGGCGATTGGGAAAAAGGCGATTCAAAGGTCGATTGAGAATGTCGAATCGATAGCATTAGAAAGTAAACGCTTTATCGGTAGGCCGTTTTTCCCGGCAGATCTAGGCGGTGAAAAGTATCCTCCCGAAGTGCTCGGGGCATTGGTTTTAGCTAAGATGGCCGGCGACGCTCAGCGAGTGGTGGGGCAGTGCAAGGAAGTTGCGATTGCCGTTCCGGGATTCTATGGAGAAGTGCATCGAGAAACAGTTCAGCATATGGCCGAAATTGCCGGATTGGAAGTCACCGGATTGGTCGATGAATCCCTTGCAACGGCGCTGTCCTTTTATGTATCCGCAGATGCTCGTCTCAATGAGAATTCGGTCATCATCGATCTCGGGGCAGGTAAACTCGATTTAGCCGTGGTTGAGTTTGATGAGGGAACTTTACGAGTTAAGAGCACAGGAGGCGATGCCAGGCTCGGAGGAGCGGATTTCGATGAATTACTGGCTGATCTGGTTAGCGATGGCTTAGTTGGTGCCTATCAGTATGACCCCCGGGAAGACATGCGTCAGGCCATGCAACTGATGAAAGGATGTCAGTGGGCCAAAGAACGATTGTCGGAAAAGGAAATAGTGGCAATCAAAGTGCAGGTGCCAGGCCAAATCACCAAAGTGTCCGTGGGCCGTAATAAGTTGGAGGAAGTCGCGGCTGGGCTTCTTAGAAAAATTAAATCGTATATTGTCGCAGCAATTGATGAAAGCGGCATCGACGCACAGGAGATAGGGCGTGTATTGCTGGCTGGCGGTAGTTGCAAAATGCCGATGATTCAAGAGTTGGTGAAAGGGGAGTTCCCGAACGCAGAATACACCCTAATGGACGCTGGTTGCGTGGCAGAGGGAGCAGCCATTTATGCTTCGATTCGTCAGGCGACCAACAGTGGTCAAAAGCCTGCGATTAAAGTTGAAGCGGTTACAGCAAGAGGATTGGGGATTCAGGGGACGGATATGAAATCCGGCACTAAGGTGAATTTCGTTATTGTTCCGAAGGGGACTCCACGACCGGTGCGGGCCAAGAAAGTATTTCCCACTCACGAAGAAAATCAAAAGTCATTGATTTTGCAGCTTTTAGAGGGAGAAGGCAAGGACCCGCTTGATTGTGTTGATGTCGGAGTTTGCCGAGTAGAAGGTTTGCCCGCCAACCTGCCAGTCAAGACAGAGTTGACGTTGTTTTTTCGTTATGATGCGGATGGGCGACTGTCCGTATTGGCTTCGCTGCCGAACAATCCACAGCAGATTAGTGTACCGGTCATCCGGAGAGATGAAATGGAAAGCGTGGACTTGTATCGTTGGCGTGAATGGGTGGAAACCGTCATGCTTTGTAGTGGTATGTAGTGCTTCGCTTAAGTTGACACTGGGACGCGGTTTGCCTATTATCCGAGGTACAACTGAATAAATATTGGATTTTAAGTAATAGGCCATGGCAGAATTTAACGGATTGGAACATATCGTTCGCGAGCAGGAGCCTCTAGCGCAGTATGGATGGCTCTGGACTGAAGGTGTTGCCAAATATTTCGCAGAACCCACCACGCAAGATGAATTGTCGATTCTGGTTGGGCAATGTCGTGAGCAGGGCGTTGCTGTTAAATTGCTAGGAGGAGGATCCAACGTTTTGGTTGCCTCCGATGAAGTGGATGCGATGGTCATCCATCTCTCTGCGGCGGCGTTTAGCGAGATCGCTGCAGAAGGCAATCTGATTACGGCCAAGGGCGGAGCCAAGTTAGTTCAATTGCTAAGTACGGCGGCACGTGAGGGCCTAAGTGGCTTGGAATCACTGGCAGGTATTCCGGGAACAGTGGCTGGTGCGTTAAAGACAAATGCCGGCACTCATAATGATGACATCGGACAATGGACGAAATCCGTGAAAGTGCTTACGCGAGAGGGCGAAGTGGCAGTCAGGCAAGGTGATGAATTGCGGTTTGCCTATCGAGAATCGTCCTTGAATGAATTGGTGATCCTCGAAGGGACCTTTGAATTGCGGCCAATGGATGCGGTTGAGGTTACCAAACGTACGCAAACGCAGTGGATTTTGTCGAAGGGACAACAACCACGAGGAGCAGCAGGAACGATCTGCATGTTTCGGGACCATGGCGGTGTCACAGCAGAAAGTTTAATCGAGGCAGCCGGACTTAAAGGGACGGCAATGGGGTCAGCAAGTCTTAACGATAGTTGTCCGAATTTTCTGGAATTGCATCAGGGTGGATCTACCGAAAATGCGATAGCATTGCTGAATCATGTTCAGGCGGAAGTTGCGGCTCATGCCGGAATTGAGTTAGTGCGTCAGGTCGAAGTCTGGTAAAAGCCAATCGCGTACGCAGGTATTTGCTGGGAGTCGGGAGGACGTTGCAGCAAGATGTTTATTTACAAACGGCACATGCAAAGCGGTAAGTCGACTATATCAGTCCTTGCTGTGATTGTTATCTTTTTCATCGCCATGGCGATCGGTTGGTATGTCTACAAAGACAACATTCTTCAGCAGCAACAGTACCAGCTTAAACCAGAAATATTAAATCTCTCTCCAGAGCAGCCTGATTGGATTAAGGGGGATGTTTTAGCAACAGTGTTTGCCGACCAGAAACTGGAAGAACACTATCTAACAGATCGGAAAATTGCCTCTCAGCTGAGAGATGCCTTTCTATTGCATCCTTGTATTTCCGCTGTAACGCGAGTGGCTAAGAAGCCGGACGGAGTCGATATCACTTTGGAATATCGTACACCGGTGGCAATGGTTGTCGTTAAGCTGGACAACAGGACCTGGTTGTATCCAGTTGACAATCAGGCTGTCGTGTTGCCGCCGAGGGAATTTAGCGCCGACGACGTGGGAGGATATTTGAGAATAACTCACGATTACGTACCACCGGCTGGGCAGGTCGGTGATGGTT
This sequence comes from Rhodopirellula sp., assembly GCA_002701385.1. Classification (GTDB taxonomy): domain Bacteria; phylum Planctomycetota; class Planctomycetia; order Pirellulales; family Pirellulaceae; genus UBA721. The sequence continues at coordinate 83,786 of NZVD01000084.1, forward strand.
GGGGTGACGAAAAGCTCGTGAAGGTAGCTCAGATTGCAGGGATGTTATCCAAGGCACCATGGCAGGAAATGGGGTTATACAACCTTGAATTAACCCAAAGCCCGGAAAGTAATGAGAGTGTCCTGTATATTCTGATGAAAGACGTGCCAGGTTTTCGAATACTGTGGGGAAGTCTGCCAGGGGACGAATCTCCGGACGAACTTGCAGCCCCTGACAAATTATCGCGACTCGTGGAATTCTATCTAGAAAATGAGACGCTGGTTGTCGGAACAGAACCCCTGGAAATAGACCTGCGGCCAGAAGCACGCATCGAAGTGACTCCACTGATCAAAGTGAAAGAAAACTCCGTTGAATAACTCAGCGAGTCTAGTAGAGTTGCAGTGTAACTAAGAGGCCGTTTTGCGTATTAGCTACTGATTTGATTGACCGGTTGGCTGGCAGCATTCATTTCGCGTTCGATGTCTTCTTTGAGTTCATCGCGCACAATTGCCATATGCGGAGGAGCTTCCACCCCAATTCGCACAGTACCGCCAGATAATTTCACAATGGTGATAGCAACATCAGGCCCAATGTGAATGCGGTCGCCGACCTTTCGGCTTAAAACTAACATGTTCCATCACGTCTTGAATAAGAAAATCTAATATCCATTACCTAGAACCTACCAGAGTGCACAAGGGTTTGCAACCACCGCTAGGAAATAGGATATATAAACTAATGTTTATTCGTTATGAGCGAAGGCCGAGTTAGCCGCCGCTATACTGCATCCAGCGGAAAATTCATAACCATTTTCTGCTAGCAGTTGCTCTAAAGCAGCCAGAAACGTTAACACGTTACTTTGGCGTGCAGCATGACCCATGATCCCAATTCGCCACACTTGCCCCTTAAAGGCCCCTAAACCTCCACCAATTTCGATTCCAAAGCGATTCAACAGGCCGCTACGAATCGTAGCATCATCGACGCCTTCGGGGATTTTGACGGCATTGAGCATTGGAAGTTGATTATTGGGATCCGCGGTGTATTCGAATCCTAACGCATTGAGTCCAGCTTGTAGAGCTAAATGATTACGTTTATGTCTGGCAAAGCAGTTATCTAGGCCTTCCTCGAGAATCACACGAAGTGCTTCATAAAGAGCGTATGTCATATTGATGGGAGCTGTATGGTGGTAAACTCGGTCTTCGCTCCAGTAGTTAGCTAGCATGGAGAGATCCAGATACCAGCTTCGCACTTTCGTCTTGCGATTATTCAGCACCTCAACCGCCGCCGGGCTAAACGATACAGGTGCCAGACCGGGAGGGCAACTGAGGCATTTTTGCGATCCGGAATAAATAATATCAATACCCCATTTATCGACTTCAACGTTCATACCGCCTAAAGAGGTTACCGCATCGACCAGTAGTAGTCCCTGATTGGCGTGAACCAGCTGAGAGATCTCTTCCAAAGGCTGACAGGCTCCGGTTGAGGTCTCAGCCATGACGATACCGACAACTTTGGGTTGTTCTGCTTCGATAATCGGTTGCAAGTCTTCGACTGTAAATACTTCACCCCATGGTTTTTCCACGGTTAAAACTTCTGCGCCGGCTCGTTCTGCGACATCAGCCATTCGCATTCCGAAGACGCCGTTGATGCAGACCAGCATCTTATCACCGGGTTCGATTACATTGACAACGGTAGTTTCCATGCCAGCGGAACCGGTTGCGCTGATCGCCATGGTCAATTCATTTTCAGTCTTGAAGACCTTGCGTAGCATTTCCTGAAGATTATTCATCGTTTCCAGGTAGTAGGGGTCCAGATGACCTACCGTGCCGCGACCGATGGCATTAAGTACGCGGGGATGGATGTCGCTGGGGCCTGGTCCCATCAAAATACGGGTGGGAGGATTCAGGGAAGGGTAGCAATCTGACACTTGAGCAATACCTTTAGGTGAATTCGTGATTTATTGAGCTGCTGAAACGGCTAGTGTTAGCTCTATGATAGCAAACTATTCAGCGTCAGTCGGCCGGGCTTCTCGCACCAAATGACTTATGGTCTTGAATTTAGGATTGGCAGCCGATTCACACCACTCAAACATGGCTGCCTCGGTCGTAGTGAGTACGGCGCCGGAAGACTCCATGCGTCGCAATGCGATCTGATGATCCAGAGCATGACGAGCTCCGATTGCATCCACAGCAAGGTAGACACGGAATCCTTCACTCAGAAGATCCAACACTGTTTGCTGAATACATACATGGGTTTCAATACCGCAAATTAGGATCTTACGAATTGAGCCTTCAGCCCAATCACGAAAAATGTCATCCGCTTCGCGACAACTGAACATTAATTTTTCTACTACGTCTTTTGGCTGATATTCGCCCATGTCCACCGTGTCGCCCAATCCTTGTGGGTATTGTTCTGTGGCAGCAGTAGGGACGTCCAATGCATGTGCTGCTCGCAATAAGCGGCTGACATTCCAGGTGATTGTTGTGTGGTCGGTGATGACAGGGACTAATTTTTCTTGAAGGTCGACAACTAGTAAACCGGTATCTTCAGGGGTCATCAGTTCAGAACTGCGAGGTGGGGTAGCCATGTGAAACTCCGTGAGTTTATCGTCGAAACGACATTGTACTGTCATAGCGGCCCCTTTTGCCACCCTTTGCGATAGTTCAAAATACTGGTAGAAGAAAAGGGTTAGGGCTAAAGTACGAAGATAATGCCGGAGGCAGATAGATGAGCAGTTCGAATTCAGCAAACACTTTCCATGCAACGACGATTGTGTCGGTTCGACACGGTGGGCAGGTTGCTCTTGCGGGTGACGGACAAGTAACTCTTGGCTCGGCGATCATGAAGGCGGATGCAATGAAAATCCGTAAGTTGTGCGACGGTAAAGTGCTTTGTGGGTTTGCCGGTAGTAGTGCTGATGCTTTCGCATTATTGGAGCGGTTCGAAGCCAAGTTGCTAGACTATCCGGCCAATATGCCCCGAGCGGCAACGGAGCTCGCCAAGGAATGGCGGTTGGACCGAGCGTTACGACGCTTAGAGGCGATGATGATCGTGGCCGACCGACAACACACTCTACTTCTCAGTGGAACTGGGGATGTTATCAGTCCGACCGACGGCGTGGTGGCCATTGGCTCGGGAGGCAACTTCGCCTTGTCCGCTGCAAGAGCTTTGGTAAAACACTCCAATTTATCGGCGGCTGAGATAGCCGCCGAGGCGATGCAGGTGGCCGCCAGCATTGATATTTACACAAATGACAGTATTGTTACCGAATCTTTAGAAGCCGACGCTTAAGCTACACAACCGAGCTTCACCAGCAAGCTGAATTCGAGATAGATAGGGTTAAGTTTTATGAATTGTGATTTCACGCCACGTCAGATTGTAGAGCGATTAGATCAGTTTATTGTCGGGCAGGGGGACGCGAAGCGTGCTGTTGCCATCGCAATTCGTAATCGATGGCGTCGCCAGCAATTAGCGGACGAGATGCGTCAGGAAGTCTCTCCGAAGAATATTTTGATGATTGGTCCGACTGGAGTAGGCAAGACGGAAATCGCAAGACGGCTAGCAAAGTTAACGGGCGCACCGTTTATTAAAATTGAGGCAACGAAATATACAGAAGTTGGTTATTACGGGCGTGACGTAGAGAGTATTGTTCGTGATTTGATAGAGAACGCGATTCAATTAGTTAAAGATCGTGAGCGGGATTCTGTGATCCCTAAAGCTCAGAAACGCGTCGATGAAAGACTATTGGATTTACTAGCCCCGCCGCCGATTACCATTAGCACGCCTTCGGAGGTTAGCGAGAATCCGGAAGATCAGTATCAACGGACCCGCGAAAAGATGCGGGCGATGCTTGTTTCGGGTGAATTGGATTCGAGAAAGGTCGAAATTACCACTCAGCACAAGGCCAGCCCAATGGTAATGGGAGGCATGGGGATGGAGGGCATGGATATGGATCTCCAGGGGATGTTCGAAAAAATCATGCCGTCGACAAGCAAAAAGAGAGAGCTTTCCGTACAGGACGCGCGGCGAGTCCTGCTTGAAGAAGAGTGTGAAGTGTTACTGGATGACGACAAGGTTCATAGCCAGGCTATAGAGCTTGCCGAGAATCTAGGCATTGTATTTCTTGATGAAATTGACAAAGTCACCGCTACCGAAGGCAAGAGCGCAGATGTTTCTCGGGCCGGCGTGCAGCGAGACTTGCTACCAATCGTTGAAGGGACTTCCGTCAAAACACGCTATGGTTATGTGAAAACAGACCACATTCTGTTTGTGGCAGCCGGTGCGTTTCATAATTCACAGCCGAGTGACTTGATGCCGGAGCTGCAAGGTAGGTTTCCTATTCGAGTCGAGCTAGAGAATCTTACTGCGGAGGATTTTGAACGAATTCTGGTCGAGCCGGACAACTCGCTAACCAAACAATATCAGGCACTATTGCATACCGAAGGGATTACTATCGAGTTTCAGCCAGATGCAATTACTGCGTTGGCTGATTATGCGTTTAAGGTCAATCAAACCACTCAAAATATAGGTGCGCGTCGACTGCACACTATCCTAGAACGGTTGTTAGAGGAACTGAGCTTCGAGTCGGCTGAAATGAGTTCGTGTACAGTTGAAATCAACGAGGGATTTGTAAATAGTCGCCTCAAGGAAGTCGCTGCAGATGAAGATTTAAGTNGGTATATTCTCTAGGTTTTGTTGCAGCCTGGTGGTCTATACGTTTGGCCCTGACAGGTTTGCGCCGTCTGTCTTATAATAAGGGTAAGTCCTACCTCGCTGGGGCCGGTAATACAGGCGATATTCACCCGGCCTCGCCCCATACGATCGCCTCAAGTCTGCTTTATTGATGATAAGCAATCGAATAAGCTTTGGTTTTTTTCTGAGTATCCTGCTGCTGCCGGCAATTGCGCAAGGTCAGCAGGATCCTGTGGTTGACTATGCCAAAGAAGTGAAGCCATTTTTCGAGAAATACTGTAACGGGTGCCATAGTGCCGAGGCCTTAGAAGCTGGGATTCAAACTGACCACAGTGATCTGGAAAATGGATTTATTGATAACCGTAAAAATTGGCTCAAAGTCTATGACATGATGCGGTTTAAGGCGATGCCCCCCGAGGAGGCCGAACAACCGGGGGATGCTGAACGAGATCTTGTAACATTCTGGCTCGATAAGCAATTAAATAGTGTTGATTGCGAAAAAGTTAAGAACCCCGGGGCAGTGACAATACGTCGCCTCAACCGTTTGGAATACAACAACACCATTCGTGATCTCTTTGGAATACAGTTTCGTCCGGCCGATGATTTTCCATCGGATGATGTCGGTGAAGGCTTTGATAATATTGGGGATGTCTTAACCCTTTCTCCGTTGTTGATGGAGAAGTACTTAAATGCNGCCGAACAGGTAGCGAGCAGTGTCATTTTGGTGCAAGGTGTCGACAATCAGCCGGAAAAGAAAATTGACCTCGATACCTTCTCGGTGCGTCGTGGAGCCAAACGTGATGGTGCTTTGCATTTTTCAACGACCGGTGATAGCGAAGGCGTCTTTGAAGTCCCTTTCAATGGTCGTTATACACTACGGATCAATGTAGGGGCGGATCAGGCAGGCAGTGAACTTGCCAAAATGTCCTATCAGCTCGACAACCAACCGCTTAAAACGATGTCAGTTTCCGCGATGCGAGATTCCCCGCGAGATTACGACTTCGAGATGCAACTTTCGGCTGGTAAGCATAGGCTAAAGCTTGGATTTACAAACGACTTTTATAATCCGGACGCGAAAGATCCTAACCGACGGGACCGCAATTTGTTTTTTTATGCGGCAACTCTCGTAGGGCCGGAAGAACTTCCGCTTGCGTCTTTGTCAAAACTTCAACGTGAGGTTCTCGCTGTTGAAGTGAGTGCCGGCGTAGAGGCCACCAAGGCAGCCTCTCGTATTCTCGGGCCAATGATAAATCGTGCGTTTCGTCGGACGGTAGAACCTGCTCATGTAAACGCGTATGCGAACCTGGTTAACGTGGTGATGGAGCAAGGCGAAAGNTTTGCACGTGGCATGCAAGTTAGCTTGAGTTCTGTATTAGTCTCTCCCCGATTCTTGTTCCGAGTGGAAGGCAATCGTAATGCCAACACTGAGGTGCGAGACATAGATCAGTTTGAGTTGGCGTCCCGTTTGTCATACTTTTTGTGGAGTAGTACGCCCGACGATCGACTTCTGGCGTTGGCATTCAGTGGCGAGCTTTCAAAGCCGCGAGTTCTGGAATCGGAAATTGAACGAATGCTAATTGATGAGCGGGCTGACGGGTTGACCGAAGGCTTCGCGACACAATGGCTCAATTTACGCAATTTGGATGAGGTTACTCCCGCACCGGAATTTAAATTTTCGGATTCGTTACGACAATCCATGAAGATAGAGACCAAGATGTTTTTCGGTGATGTGATGCGTAAAAACCGATCGATCATGGATTTTCTCGATGGAAGATTCACGTTTGTTAATGAAGAATTGGCAAGTCATTACGGCATTTCAGGCGTGCAAGGTGAGGAATTTCAACAGGTCAGTCTCGTAGATCGACCGCGATATGGTGTTTTGACCCACGGAAGTATCCTAACAATTACTTCGCAGCCCAATCGCACCTCGCCTGTAATGCGAGGGAAGTGGATCATGGAGAATATTCTGGGAACTGTACCGCCCGACCCACCAGAGGACGTGCCTGAAATTGACGAAGAGAAGGCGAAGTCCGGAGAGGTTAGCTTTCGCAAACAGTTAGAGGTTCATCGCGAAAATGCTATCTGTGCTAGTTGCCATAACCATATGGATCCATTGGGATTTGGGTTTGAGAATTATGATGCAATTGGACGATTTAGAACAAAGGACGGAGCGTTTAATGTAGATGCATCCGGAATTTTGCCGACGGGCGAGCAATTCAAAGGCACGAAGGAATTGGTCCAGATTCTCAGTAAGAGGGAAGAGGCATTTGCTCGGGCATTGACGACTCGCCTACTTACTTTTGCACTTGGCAGGGGATTGGAATACTATGATCGGTGTGCAATTGATAAAATAGTGGAAGAGATAGGTCGAGATAATTATCGGTTCCAGTCACTGGTCAAACAGATCGTGTTTAGCGATCCATTCTTAAAACGGCGGATAGATGGAGAGGAATGATGAAAAGTTTAGATAGAAGAACTTTTTTGAGAGGGGCTGGATTGAGCCTCGGATTGCCATTATTGGATGCGATGAACTCGGACACGTCCGTGTTTGCGGCAGCTCCTCAGAGTGCGCCAAATCGAATGGCATTCATCTTCTTTCCAAATGGTGCCATCATGGACGCCTGGAAGCCAACCGACGGTGGTGATGCCTATGTGCTTCCACGTACGTTGAAGGAAATTGAAGCCTATCGTAGTGACTTTAATGTGATCACGGGCTTGGCACAGGATATGGGTCGAGCACATGGTGATGGGGCCGGAGATCACGCTCGCTGTGCCTCAACTTACCTAACCGGCGCTCATCCATATAAAACGTCCGGATCCGATATCAAGGTCGGGGTGTCCGTTGATCAAGCAGCATCTCAACAGATCGGTCATCGTACTCGCTTGTCCTCGCTCGAACTGGGACTACGTCAGGGACGTAACGCTGGTGGCTGTGACTCAGGTTACAGTTGTGCTTATTCGAATAACGTCTCCTGGAAAACGGAGAGTGTGCCGATGGCCAAGGAGATCAACCCGCGTCTGGCTTTCGAACGAATATTCGGGACAGGTGAAAAGGTTGACCAAGAACGTCAGAAGCGGGACTTTTATCGCAAAAGTGTCCTGGATCTCGTTCGTCAGGATGCAGAAGCTTTAGCTCGTCAACTCGGAAAAACAGACCGGTTGAAACTCGATGAGTATTTCCAGAGTGTTCGCGAATTGGAATTGCGAGTGCAGCGTGCGGACGAATTGTCCAAAATCGAGCGGCCGGAATTAGAATTACCTCAAAACGTTCCAAGTAGTTTCGAAGAACATATGCACCTGATGTATGACATCATGGCGTTGGCGTTCCAAACCGATTCAACTCGGATCGCAACCTTTATGCTTGGTAATGCTGGTAGCAATCGAAGTTATAAGATGGTCGGAGTCAATGAAGGGCATCATCAGTTGTCACATCATCGTAATGATGACGCTCTGATGGAGAAGATTCGTAAAATCGATGGTTATCTAGCTAAGGGCTTTGCGTATTTTCTTAAGACTCTGAAATCCATGCCTGAAGGTGAAGGGAATTTGTTGGATAACTCGATGATTGTCTACGGTTCAGGACTCAGCGATGGAAATCGTCATAGCCACCATGATCTTCCGATCGTATTGGCTGGGAAAGCAGGCGGGACCATTCAGACAGGTAATCACATCGTCCTAGAAAATGAAACTCCTCTTAACAATCTATTTCTGTCGATGCTCGATCGAATGGATGCTGGGGTTAAATCTATCGGTGATAGTAGCGGGCGACTTACACAAATCGACGCATAGAGTTTCCGCGTTCACGCTTATTATTGAGAAGATAATCACATGACAGACGACGGGTCTGGCTCGCCGCCACCTCCATCCGGTTCCGTACAAGTCCAACCGGTTGCTGCACGTGTTTCCGAATCCGCGAGTCGTGGCGTCTTTAGCACGGGCGTCGTCCTGTTGACCGGTGGCACCGAATTTATCGTCGACTTCGTCCAGAATCTAGGCTCTCCAACCTCTGTCGTGTCACGGGTGATCATTCCTCACGGTGCGATGGCCAGAATCATTGATGCGATTGAACGGAATGTGGAAGGATACGAGGATCGTTTCGGTCCAATTCCTGATGGCATTGGTGAAGTCGCTTCCGAAGCGGGGGGGCCGGATAATCCAAGGGATACTCAGGATCAGGCACAAGATCAGGAGCAAGTTCAGGGACAGGGAATTGGTCCTGAAGGTTTGACGAGCGAGCAACTTGTGGGCATTGGTCAGATTGCCTCTGCCGGTACTACGGAATCTGCCGAGCCAAATGCTCAGGATATTTATGACGACATTCGCTTGGAATTGGATGTAGAGGCTGGGGTGTACGCGAATGCGTTGATGATTGGCCATTCCGCGTCGGAATTCAAACTGGATTTTATCGCTAATCTGTATCCCAAATCGATCGTGACTACACGAGTGTTTTTATCGGCGCCCCAGTTGATGCGTGTGTTGGCATCGATGAAGCGTACTTATTCACAGTTTATAGCCAGACGTAACGCGTCCTAGCATTTCATAGAAAGAACTATTGGCCATGCCCAAACGTGTACTGGTGCTATGCACCGGAAATTCCTGCCGTAGCCAAATGGCTGAACGTCTATTCCCACTATTGTCAGATGGATTGTGGGAAGGTGTGTCTGCTGGTTCCAATCCATCCGGATACGTTCACCCTAAAGCGATTGAAGTGATGGCAGAATTAGGGGTGGATCTGTCTGACGGTAAGAGTGAACACGTTGATCAATATTCAGACCAAGCGTTCGATCTCGTCGTGACGGTTTGCGATAATGCTGCGGAGAGTTGTCCCGTGTTCCCAGGGGATACGCCCGTTGCCCATTGGCCCTTCGAAGACCCGGCCGATGCCACTGGTAGCGAAGATGAGATTCTTCACTGTTTCCGGGATATCCGTGATCAAATAGCGAACCGTATCAAAGCCTTCCTCTCGTCAGGCGAATAAACCTCGGACTGCACCTATCCAAATGAGCTATACGGTCGGGAGCTCCCAAGGTTTCCGGTATTCCGGACGTGTGCGTAGAGCATTTGCCTGTGGATCATCGATAAATAGCTCTGTGTTCGGATCGAGCGTTACCTGCCGGCCGACTCGCCAAGAGACGTTTGCCGAATGACAGAGTATCGAAGAAGGGTGGCCAATCGTCTCTAAGTCCGCATTGGGTCGTTTGCGAGATCGCATGCAGTCGAGGAAGTTTCGCATATGACTGGCGCCCCCGTTTTCACCTGCTCCCTGAGCTATCAGCTTCTTATCAGGGCTGTAGGCACGCCATCGGCGATTTCCAATGATGATAAACCCCTTGTCACCGTACAAAATCACACCCTCGGATTCGTCGTTGTAACCATAAGGCGCCCAGATTCTCATTTCGTACGAGAGTAAGCGGCCTGGCTTGGTGGACGTGCGGTTACCAAATTCATAGGTGACCTGCAAGGAATCGGGCCACTCCTGAATATCGTCGAAATACCACTTTCCACCCAAAGCACTAATCCGAGTAGGCATGTAGAGTGGTTCCATCCCCTGAGCCTTTCCAGCCGTGTCCAATGCCCAGCGAGCGATGTCAATTCGATGGACGCCATCGTTTCCTAAGTCACCTGTGCCATAATCAAAAAACCATCTCCAGTGACCGTGAAATCGTCTTGGATTGAAGGCGCGTTTAGGTGCCGGACCGAGCCAGAGGTCATAGTCGACACCGTCGGGAGGGACACTATCTGCTGGTTTACCAATATTGCCTTGTCTTGCCGATTCCCAGGCTTTAGCGACAAGGACAGTTCCAAGATGTCCTTCTGCGACCCAATCGATTGCCTGTTGAAAGTGTTGGCTGGTTCGTGCCTGCGTTCCCATCTGGACGACACATTTATGCTTTCGCATGGCCTGAACCATGGTTTGCCCCTCGAGGATGTTGTGCCCGTCGGGCTTTTCCACATAGACATCTTTGCCTGCCTGACACGCCATGATGGTGGGGATGGCATGCCAGTGATCTGGTGTGCCGACGACGACGGCATCGATACTGGGATCATCAATGATGTGACGGAAATCAGTGAAGACTTTTGGAGTATTGCCAGCGATACCCTTAACGGTAGCAACAGCGGCGGCGTGGTAACGCGTATCGACATCAGCGAGTGCCACGACGTCGACATCCCTCTGGCCTGCAAAGACACGCATTAATGCTCCTGCACGTCCGTGGGTTCCTACCATCCCAATTCGAATACGGTCGTTAGGCCCTGTGGAACGTGCTTCGAGGCCGCGCTCATAAAGTGTGGTGGCAGTGCCAGCAATGAATGCACTAGAGGCTGAGCGTTGTATAAAGGTGCGGCGTTCCATGAGCTTGTCTCCTTTGATTAGGCCAGAGAATCATGAATGCCATTATAGGAGATTGTGACTCAAAGTTAACAATTTGTTAGTGTGCACCAAGGTACGCTAAGGTCGGTCCGTCCGATAAAACAAAGCACGCTTTTGGTCAGGTAAGGAGTAGTCGAAGCCGCATTGTTTCAAGAAATCATCAGAAGCAGAGATAGCCATGACTTCTAACACGTTATTTTCTTTGGCACGAGCCACACAGCGTAGCACGAGCTGCTTTCCAATCCCTTGTCCATGCAATTGAGTACGGACGGCCAAGCATTGTATTTCAGCGAGCTTTTGAGAGTAGATTTCTATTGCAGAGAATCCCACGATCTGGTCGCCCGCGATTGCCACAAACGCGTGTTGCATTAAAACGGCCAAGTCGCCTGGAGTTCTAGGAAGTAATAATCTGTTTTCAACAAAAGGGGCAAGTAAACTCTGAACGCTTATAAGGTCGTCCATCGTCGCTTCACGTATCTCAACTGCTTGTTCGTCGTTATTCATGAACGTATGCGGTATGGGGAGGTGGATTTTGTACCTCGCAATAGTACGGTAAATGGCACTGATGCTCAAGACAAGGTTTTAGGTTTTACAGTTCCGTAGGCTGGCGAGAGAGTACTACCTGTTAGCCGTTATTTGTAAATCTATCATCATGTATGCATCAGGTATTCAAGAGCTTATTAATGTCATCTAAGGAGTTGGCGATGTTGTCCTTGATCAAGATGTCAGCAAGGGAGTCCAATTGGGTTGAGTCTCGATTGATAATGGCCAGGCATGCTCCGTGTTGTTTGGCGATGACAGGAAGGGAGGCTGCCGGTTCAACCACCAGAGACGAGCCCATAACGATAAAAAGGTCAGCAGACTTGGCCATCGTGGTAGCTGCGAGAAGCACGTTGTCGTTCAGTTGCTGTCCGAATGAAATGGTGGCATGTTTTAGAAGTCCCGTTTCACACGCAGGGCAGGGTGGGATCGTCTGTGATTCCAGAAAGGTCTTACAGTATTCGTCAGCAGTGTCTCGAAAATCGCAATGCATACACTGGATTTCTCTGGCAGTACCATGGATTTCGATAACCAATTTGCTACCGGCGTCTTGGTGGAGGCCGTCTATGTTCTGTGTAACGATTCCGTCGACGAGGCCGTGTTGTTCCCAGTCTGCCAATAGCCGATGTCCTGTGTTGGGACTTGCATCACCAAATTCGGCAAAGCCCTCGCTTTTTTGTCTCCAATACTCAAAGCGAGAATCATAATTGTTCATAAAGTCATTGAACATCACTGGTGTTACTTTGGACCATTTACCACCAGGAGATCGGAAGTCAGGGATCCCGCTGTCGGTACTCATTCCCGCGCCGGTGAAGATTATGACCTTCTCCGAATTCGTCAGAAGTATGGCGAGTTCCTGATGTAAGCTCATGACGCCCTCTTGACATGTTCCGAAAGTATGAAAAAAACTCCTCAGTCGGTGCGGGACGAGGAGTTTGTAAGAACTTCTTTTTCGGCGTAGTAATTATTCGTAACGAATTTCAAGGACCTTGAATTTTAAGGTGCCACTGGGCACTTCAATTTCCACTTCTTCGCCGACCTTTTTTCCGAGTAATCCTTGTCCGATGGGACTTGTGATTAAATACTTGCCAGCGTCGTAATCTTCGTCACCGGAACCCACGAGGGTCATTTCTTCTTCATCATCAAAGTCAAGGTCCAGGACTTTCACCGTCGCTCCAAAGGCGACCTCATCCTTAGGCACATTGGACATATCAATGATTTGAGCTCGTGATAGGTCTCCTTTGATCTGATTGATTTTCGCTTGTAGCATACCCTGCGCCTCACGTTGGGCGTGGTATTCCGCATTTTCCTTCAGGTCACCTTCTTCCCGTGCCGCAGCAATCTTTTCCGCGATTTCGGGCATTTGGACCTTCTCCATGTGTTCCACTTCATCACGTTTCCGCTGATAGGCTTCACGTGTCATTGGGATACTGCCACCCATGGTGCACCTCGTTTTGTATTGGAATCTATATTTAAGCAAAAACGACCCCAGCTTTGGGCGGGAGTCGTACTGCGTAATCTGCAATACTTCTTATTTTGATTAATAATGTTACGAGTGTAAAGAGAGTAGCCGGCTCAAGTTATTCCTTGGGGTATAAAATCGCCCCACAGCTACCGCAGATCGTCAGTTTCCCAGTGAGTACATCGTTGTTCATTTGAGCGGTGATTTGTCTAGAACAAGTACCACAGTAATTATCCGAGACTTGCCCGAATGCATCTTCGCCCTTGGCTGCGGAGATGCGTCGATATTCACCCACAAATTCGCTGGGAAGTTCCGCCTCGGCATTTTGTAATTCTGCTTGAATTCGTTCTAGATCGGTGTTGAGTGCAGCTTCACGCTCGGCAACTTGCTCCGCTGTTTTCTGCTGCTCTTGTTCGACCCTCGCTACTTCCTCGGCTAGGCTTTGTGCTTGTTCCTGTTGTTGATCGATGGCTTCATAGGCCAATAGGATCTTGTCAGAGAGTTTACTGTTCGCCGATTCGTCTGATTGGATTTCATCCTTGAGCATTTGATACTCTTTATTCGAGGCACACTCCTTCAGTCGAGCTTGGCGGTCCAAGATCTTCGCGGCTCGTTCTTCCAGTACGAGTTCCTGTTCTTTGGCTGCAAGATGGAATGTTTGGATTTCAGCCTTTTGGTCCGTGAGCAGTTGATGGGCGTCATCCACTTGTTTTTTGGCGGCTTTCAACAGTCGTGGGCAACGTTCGAGCCTTTCGCGGAGATCGGTAAGCTGCTGATGAATACGGTGAAGATCCCGCAGAACATTAAGGACGGCTGGCATAGTTACGAACTCCATTTACGTTCAAGCCATGATTAGGAATGATGAGGTGCAGTCAATAATACCAAAAAAACCGTTGCCGGGTTGGGCAACGGTTAAGTTGAATTGAGTTGGTTTCAAGCTAGCGACCTTTTAGGCAGCGATGTTTCGGCCGACGAAGGTGTTTGTGAAGTTATTAACTTGCTGATTCCGATAGAAAGCCTTCCAGTTGTCCGCTACGAACCGGATTCTGTAATTTCCGAACGGCTTTGGCTTCAATCTGTCGAACACGTTCTCTCGTGACCTTGAAAATTCTTCCAACCTCTTCAAGCGTGTAGGTGTATCCGTCGCCGAGTCCGTATCGCAGGCGGATGATTTCCCTCTCGCGGTAGGTTAGCGTTTTAAGGAGTCTTTCAATCTTGTCACTTAGGAGTACATTGCTGGCTGCGCGGACAGGATTGTCACTACCTTCGTCTTCGACAAATTCGCCGAAGCTATTGTCTTCTCCGTCCCCTACGGGTTTGTCGAGTGAGACAGGGTGCCGCCCAATATCCATAATTCGGCGTACTTCGTCGACATCCAGTTCGGACCGTTTGGCCATTTCATCGAATGATGGGTGGCGGCCTAACTCCTGCAGCATTTGTTTTTGGAGATTACGAAGTTTGGAAAGAATGTCGATCATGTGGACTGGAATTCGAATTGTACGTCCCTGATCAGCGATAGCACGTGTAATGGCCTGCCGAATCCACCAGGTCGCATAAGTGGAGAATTTGAAGCCCCGACGGTATTCGTATTTGTCAACCGCTCGCATGAGTCCCGTATTGCCTTCCTGGATAAGATCGAGAAAGCTGAGGCCGCGATTACGATATTTCTTAGCAATCGAAACTACCAGTCGCAGGTTTCCGCTAGAAAGCTGTTGCTTCACTTCATCGTAGTATTCAAATCGTTGCTTAATGTCCTTACAGCGGCGTCGCATACTGCTTGGAGTTTCCTGAGTCATTAGCATCAGGTCGCGTAACTCTCGTTTAAGGTTCGCCCTTTGATGTTGAGCAGCACGACTACGCTGCGGTTTAAGTTCCTGCAGTTCCTGTTGAAGGAATTCCATACGATCGGCAAACCCGTTGAGTTGGTCCATTAACGGGAGGATACGTCGGGTTCGTAAGCTGAGTTCTTCGACTAGGGAAACGGCTTTTTGTCTACCACGAAGGAATTCAATTCGGGCTTCTGTCTTCTCTGCCTTGCTGGCGGATTTTGAAATGAGTGTGCGGAAAGCCACTCTGTTCTTCTCAATAATGTGTTCGAGCGTCGTCAGATTACCTGGCATCCGAGCCTGGATTTGTTCCTTACTGAGGCGTTCTGTTAGAGAGATCTTGATCGTCCGGTCGAAGGGAAGTTCGCCGGCATGGACTCGGTTGAGAGTCGCAAAGGTTGTTTGCAGGGCGTAGTCACAGCAGAGAACACTGCGTCGGAACTTACGTCGGGCGCGTTCAATTTTCTTGGCAAGATTAATCTCTTCGTCTCGTGTGAGCAGCGGAATCTCAGACATTTGAGCCAGATACAGCCGAATGGGGTCGTCACTGAGTTTAGGCAAGTCGGCGGTTGGGATGGTTGGGAGGTCTTGTGTGGCGTGTTTGATTGCCTTTACCTCAACCGTCGGCGACGCGGGTTTTTTCGCTGGAGCCTCGGTCGGCGGCTCATCAACGACCTTAATTCCCTTGTCTTCCAGTTGTATCAACAATTCGTCGATTTTCTCTGGTGAGAACTCATCCTCTGGCAAGAGCTCGTTGAGTTCATCAAACGTTAGGTAGCCCTGAGACTTACCTTTAACAAATAATACTTCAAGTTCTTCTTCGAAAAACTCCACGTGTCATACCCTCCTGCGCGTCATACGCTCCATCTGACACTCCGAGAAAATGGTATTACCCAACCCTCGAATCAATGGTCCCATCCCTGGGAAATTACGTTAACCCCTGATCTTCACGTTCCTGATCGAGGAGTCGCTGTAAAATTTCAGCTTCCTCATCAGGCGAAACTTCGTTGTTTTCCAACTGTCGAAATAATTCCCGACGTTCACCGTCCCGAATACGTTTAGAAATAGACTGAATCAGACTGTCCAGACGTTGTTCAGGGGAAAGTTGTGTTTTGCTGGCTTTGGTTTTAGCGTTTTCTGCTGTGTCGACCAATACGAATTTGAGTTGTGGATCATCAATTTCCAATAATATCTCATCAAAATTTGTGGACAGCCCTTCGAGAACTCGGTCAGTATAGACTCGATAAATACATTGCATTGCCTCGGAGGCTAGGTCGTCGACATAAATTCCGCGAGCGGCGCCCGGGGCGAGGTCTGGGCGTTCAATTAAGAGCTCCAGTAATTCGGTTTCCATAGGAGTCAGCCGTACTCGAGCCCTTGGTGTGGGATGTTGAGGAACAGAGTCAAGCACTGGCAATGATGGCCCGTTATTTCGGCGTTGGCTTCTTAACGCATTGAGTTGGTTATGTAATTCATCGTGTTCCAGAGAGAAAGTGCGAGCAAGGCGACCGAGAATGAGTTGTTCTCGTTGTCGAGCCGCCACGTCAGTCGCCACCTTTTCACTGGAAACCAAGGCCATTGTTTCAAGAACACCTTGCAGTGCAGCATTCGCCGCGTGAATATCTCGCAGAGGGTCAACGCCTTCAAGTTCCACGTTTAGTTTATGTTGCAATGCATCGGTGGCCGTTTCTGTGAGTTCAAGAAAGGCTTGCGTGCCGTGTGTTTGGAGATAGTCACAAGGGTCTAGTGATTCGGGCAAAGTTAGTACTCGCAGGTCGAGTTGTCCTTTGACAAAATATTCGAGTACTTCGTTCGCTCGTTTCTTTCCGGCATCATCTCCATCTAACACCAATGTGACAACATCTGCGAGCCGCTTGAGGTTACGGACATGAACTTCATTGATCGCCGTCCCAAGGACGGCGACGACATTGGAAACTCCATACTGGCTGGCCATGATGACATCGGTATAACCTTCCATCACCAGCACTTTACCTCCCTTGCGGATGGCATCAATTGCCACATCGATACCGTATAAGTTGTCGCTTTTGGAGAAGATTTTCGTTTCCGGTGAATTAACGTACTTCGCGTTCTTGTCATCCGCAAGCTCCGGGAGGATTCTGCCCCCGAAAGCCACCGTTCGATCTCTGGTGTCATGAATCGGAAACATGATGCGTCCCCGAAAGAAGTCATAGTACTTTTTCCGAGGCTGACTAAAGCCGAGTAAAGCCACAGCGTGGAGAACTTGGGCAGAAAACTCTGTTCTGTCCGACTCTTTGAGTAAAAACTCCCAGTCATTGGGCGCAAAGCCAATCTTGAATTTGCGAACGCTTTCTTCAGTGATGCCGCGACTCTGTAAATAATCCCGAGCCCCGGCAGCATTCGGTGAACGGACCAAGTGCTGGTGAAAGACGTCGGTTGCCCACGAGGCAGCCTTAAACAAAGTTCGTTTGTCATCAGGACTGCCTGGTTCAGCTTTGGGGCGATTTGATTTCTTTAGCTCAACACCAGCCATGTCGGCGAGCAGTTCAAGTGCCTCACGGAAATCGACGCCTTCGCGTTGCATGATGAAACTGAAGATGTCGCCCCCGATATTACATGGCCAGCACTTCCATGTCTGTCGATGAGGGTCAACCTGCATGCTTGGACGGTTGTCGGTATGCCAGGGACAAAGGCCAAGAAAAAGTTTGCCTCTACGCTCAAGGTTGATTGATTGCCCAATCAAGTCAACGATATCCACCATTTGGCGGATTTGTTCTTTTGCGTCGTCGTTAAATCCAGTTGACAAAGTACTTGCTCGGCATGGAGGTCTTTTAAGCCCAGTGGGAACGTTGAAATTGAATTTTCATTATAGTCCTAAATATTGGAGTCCGTGATAGGGCGGGGATGTTGATAGGTGCGGGAAGCAGGGTGGGGAGTAAAAAATATTCTAAAAATTTGACTTCCTTGATCAGTTTCCGTTATTTTCAAAATCATACCAACCCTGTGGGGGAAGGTGAAAAGTTGCAACGCTAACGACGAGTAGATCTATGGACACTCCCATTCATTGCCGATCTGAAGCCTACTGGACCTTTTGCAATGAGATAGAGGGATTGGAATCCAGTCAGGCTCTACTTAATGCAGTAGTCGCCGTTTCAATGCATTTTCTTCCCAATACGGAGTTGCGAACGGTTCAGCTTAATATCGATGAGATTGCCGAACGAGTATCATCTCGAGTTTCAAGCGGCTACCCCCGAGCACTTTCGGCCCACCTACATCATGTGCTCTTCGAAGAACTCGGGTTCCACGGCGACACCAATAACTTCTTTAACCCCCGCAATAGTTTTCTTCCTCACGTACTTGAGACGAAGCAGGGATTGCCAATTACGCTGACCATCATTTACAAACTCGTCGCGGAGCAGATTGGTCTCCAAGTTGATGGTATTAGTACACCTGGACACTTTCTGGCAAGACTGCATGTTGGTGATGACCAAATGATTGTGGATCCATTTTTTGGAGGCCACATACTTGATAAAGAGCAGGTTGCGGATCGTGTGGCTATGACGACGGGGCAACGCGAGGTGGTCGAGTTAGAGGCTTTGCCTACCGCAACCAATCGCCAATGGGTCGCTCGCGTTCTTGCTAATCTGATCCATATCTACTCGATGCAGGGTTGTCCTCAGTCGATTGCGGCGATGTCAGAGCTTTATGACGTGTTAAAAGTCACTTATTAGTGTTCGTGATCATCTTTGCGAGGATCGTTGTCCAGGTGTGCCTGATTGATATGCAGATGAAGCATCGGTTGGCGTTCGATTAGCTTACTTAACCCGGCTTGCGTTGCCTGGGAATCGTCCAGGTAGAGTGATTGTAGTGCTGAATTGTCATGGAGAGCTACAAGTCCTTTGTCCGTGATGGGTATTTCGATGAGGTGTAGAAATGCCAAATTGTTCATCGAGGCGATGGCTGGCATACAGGCGTCGGTTAACTTTGGGCTTCTCAAACGTAGTAGCTGGATCCGCGGGTGGGTGGCGAGTTGTTGCATTCCTTCATCCGTAAAATCTGCGTACGGCAGATTGAGGAATTGAAGCTTCTCAAGTTTTAGTAGGTGATCTATACAGGCATCGGTTAAGTTACTGCGAACGCGTAAGTGGATCAGATTCGGCATGGACGCGATGACGGCAATACCTTCATCGGTGACTTCGCTCTCGTCGAGCAGGAGATTCGTAATGGTGAGATTGCCCTGGAGGGCACTCAGGTCGTCATCGGTGACGGGTAATTGATCGATGTGGATCGTTGTAGCATCCTCACGAAGCAAGGCTTCACGAATGACATCCGCGGCGGGCGTTAATTGAACCACAGGCGGGGCAGATGGCTTCTCTTCGGAGCATCCGATTACGGAAAAGGCGATCAACAGAGTTGGGAATAGTAGATTAATTTTCATGACCACATCCGGAACATTTAAAAACATATCGGGAGATTCCACCACGATGTGTCTGGGCAGTCATCATTAGGTCACCACAACGGGGGCAGAAGTCAGAAGCAGACATTTTAGTTGCTAGATTGTTGGGTTGGCTTGCGCACTGAGTACATGTAGTTATATCAGGAAAGACCTCGAGGCGTTCGGCGGGAATAATAACACTGCAATGCTCGCACTTTCGTTGTGCCAGGTCATCAAAATCGTCTGTGACGGCTGAAATCTCTCTAGGAGAAAGTCCACAGTCAGGGCAAGCCGCCGTGTCGGGCGTCGTACGGAATACCTCCAGCAGTATCTCTAGATCAGGTGCCTGTTGTCGCTTCAACTTGCCTAAAGCAATGAGTGCCGAATGCATCTCAGTGACGCTGAGTACCTTTTGGTTCGAGCATCCGGGGCAAACGAGTTGAAAATATGTTGATAACATAGCAAGCGAAAGGCAGTGAGATATCTGTGGGCGTATATAGCAATGATAACTTAGAGGGCTTAGACTATAGAGGTAACGATATCTATAGTCCATTTTATTTCAATGAGGAAGACTTCATGAAGGCCGGAAAGGTAACTATTTTGACTGCGTTGGTGCTGACAACTGCACTTGCGACTTTAGGATTTCAGAAAGAACGTCCGCCAGCAGGCGAGGCATTCCTGACCGCAGCGAACGGTTTTCTGGAAACGCTTAATGAAGAAGAAGCGAAGCTGGCGGTCATGGACTATGACACCCCAGAGCGTGTGGCTTGGCATTTCATCCCGAAGGACGCGCGAAAGGGACTCGTTGTCAAAGATATGAACATGAAGCAGCGTCGTGCGGCCTCTCAGATTTTGAGAGCAGGCCTGAGTTTCTTGGGTTACAAGAAATTCACAGACATTATGAAACTTGAAGGTGTGCTACACGAACTGGAAAAAGAAAACCCAGGACGTTTCCCTCGGGACACAGAACTTTATTACTACACGATCTTCGGCAAGCCCGCTAAAGAAGGCAAGTGGGGGGTCAGTATCGAAGGACACCACATGTCACTAAACTTCGTCATTGAAGATGGAAGTGTGATTTCTTCAACTCCGCAGGTAATGTGTTCGAATCCAACGATCGTTCCAGCTGATCTGGCAGGGTTTGAAAAGGGGGCTCGTGTCCTCGATAACGAAGAGACGTTAGCCTTTGATCTCGTGAATTCGCTCACCGACGAACAAAAGAAAACTGGTCTGATCGCTGAAGAGGCCCCACGTGAAGTACGCAACGCCGGAGAGGCACAACCACCGCAAACCGCTGCGGAAGGTATTTTGCTACGCACACTCGAAGATGAGCAGAAAGCGACTTTGCGTAAACTGATTCTTACTTATACGCGAACCATGGCTCCTGAGATCGCTGCTAAGCGTCTAGAGGAAATCAAGGAAGCTGGATGGGGGAAAATCAAGTTTGCCTGGGCTGGTGCCACAAAGCCGGGAATTGGACACTATTACAAAGTTCAAGGCCCAACCTTCATTATCGAATTCGTGAATACGCAACCCGATGCGGCTGGGAACCCGGCCAGTCATATCCACTGCCTATGGCGTGATATGCGAGGTGATTTCGCGATCGCAGTCGAAAAGAAGTAACGCTGCTTCATTTTCGATATCGACGAAAATTAGACCGGCTTTCCGTTTCGTTTAGAGGCGGAAAGCCGTTTTTTTATTGACTAAAGTAATCTCGCATTTGCTGGATTTGATTGAGATCTAATTCCGGGGGGCGAGTGTCGAGAAAATAATCCAGGTCATTAATGGCTGCTTGCTTTCTCCCTGTTTCAAATCGAACGATGGCTCGCATTCCTCGATTCTGGACGTGAGTTTCATCTAACGCCATGAGTACTTCGAGATAACGCAACATACCTTCTTTGTCTTCTTCGTCCTGAGCGAGTCCCAAGAGGTTATTGAGCATTCGCATTAAGATATTCTTTGGTGAAGCCGTCTCGAGAAAACGCTCATCGAATCTGTCAGGCCGATCGCCTGTGGCCAAATTTTTGACCTCGTCCATGCTCAGCTCCTTTCCCTCATCGAAAGGATCAATATAGAGCATTTCGTCGTCAATTCGCTGACGGACGATAAAGTGACCCGGTATTCCAACTCCGTCGATCTGTAGTCCGAGCCTTTTTCCCAGCTCCATATACAGGACAGATAACGTGATGGGCAAGCCTTCACGATCGTCAAGGAGTCGATTCATATAGCTGTTGGCGCGGTGGTAGTAATCGAAACGAGCTCCATGGAAGCCATTGTCTTCGAAGAGATAGTGATTAAGCGCTTTACGAACCTCGTCCGGAGAAGCATTGTCGGCCAATTGAGAGCGGATATCACCCACCATTCGTTCCACCTGCCGCAGATATGCTTCGATATTGATGTCCTGTTCATCGACCGATGCGATGATGAGAGCCGCATTAATGAGGTCAAGCGAGACTGCTTGCTTGTCCTCTTGTTCACTTAGTTGTTTCTCATATGCACCGAAATGCCGTTTCATCTCCTGGGCAACCGCCGCAGTATGGACGTCGGCATCCAACTTTTTTAATTCAGCTAGTTTTTGTTCAAGTCTTTTTGCCTCGGCATGGAGGATTGCGCGGGATTCGATTGGGGAATCTAGGAACGGAGACAATGCATCGGGTTGCAAGTCTGCCAGAGGTGGAATGGCGGTAATAGCTTCGGATAATTCGTTACGTTCAGCTTCAGAAAGGGTCGCAGCATCGATTTTCTTGGCAACCTGGAAGTTCCGGAAATCTGCTGCGGTTTCCCTGAATTTTGCCAGTCCTGGTGTACCGCCAGTCAAGTTACGATTAGTCGATTCGAGAACCAATTGACCATTGACGTAAAGTTTGAAGCGATCTTCCTCGATCCTGGCCTTCAATGTATTGAATTCGCCTGCCTGATAGCCGTCGAAGGGCTGGTCATACAGCACAGTCCAAGTAAATACGGACGACCCTTCAAAGAGTGTAAAACGGACTTTGTTGTTCGTAGGGTAGAAGCCGTAGTGCTTATTACGACCATCGGAGAAGAAGACGAGGCCTGCCGCGCCCTTTTCGTCATCAAGTTTGACGCGAACCTGAATCTCATAGGGGATTTCAGGAACGTCACCTTGGTAGAGGCAAAGCGACCGGCCGGCAAACCCAGCCCCAGCGCCGCCTACCAAAATACGGCCTCCTCGCTGTTTCCACTGTGCTCCAAAAACCGGCTTCCAATCCCTCGGATCTAGTGAACCAATGGTTAGCCACTTGTCGATCGATACAGGGTTCGGAGAATCCAGCAATGCTTTGAGAGGAGCAATGTCGACAGCAAAACCGAGATTGGCGGTTACGAGGGACTTCATCGTCACAATCCCATGGACGCGGCCGTACATATCGAGCACTGGTCCTCCGGAATTCCCGGGTTCGATGGGAATTGCTAATTGCATCATCTTACGTCCATCAATTTCGCGGATTCCAGAATTCACTCCGGCCACGACACTATTGCGTAGTCCGTGAGGATTGCCCATGACGATAATTGGCGCGCCTTGTGCCAGCGAGTTGATATCACCAAGTGGAAGTGGCTTGAGAGCGTCTGCCTGGACTTGGATAATTGCCAGGTCCATTGTTCGGTCAGAAGCGTGAATACCTGTCACCTTTAACTCACCTCCCTCAGAATCCTCAATGCGAAACTCTCTAGAGTCCCCAATCACGTGGAGATTGGTGACGATCAAACCATCGGCGTCGATGACAAAACCGGTTCCGACGCCCTGATATTTTCCGTCTCGGCCCTTCGTGGAAATAGTCACCAGAGACGGCTTTAATTCAGTGGTTAGTTGTTCCACCGACTTGGCGTCGGCGCTTTCTTCTGCCAATGCCTGACGGATATCGGCAGCGAACAGAACAGAGTATGCGAGTAACGCGGTAGGTAGCAGGAAAAGCCGAAATTGAATAGAGGCCATAGGATACTCGAAAGAATGAAAGGGAGTTCGAATGATGGATTATAGCCGATTGGTGGCAATTACGCGGTTTTTAGTAGAGAGCGAGCTTTGCGAAAGACGCGGTTGAACATGGGTTCTGTAAGTTTTCCGGTAAACGTATTTTGCTGGCTTGGGTGGTAGCTTCCCAGCAAAATACGACCATCGTCGAAGCGGAATGTCGCGGCATG
>NZVD01000085.1 GCA_002701385.1 Rhodopirellula sp.
CATGTTTGGTTGTGGAATGGCGACCGGCCCACATTCGACAAAGAATCTGCCTTTGGTCGTAGCTGGTGGAGGCTTCCATCATGGAGAACATAAAGTCTATCCAGATTCGGAATCGGCTCATCGCGTCCCAGCGGCGAATCTGTTGCTTTCTATTCTTCAAAACCATGGTGTTGAAGTGGAGCGGTTTGGTACTAGTTCCGGTACTCTAACTGACTTTGACTGGAGACAATCTTAATGAGTCGTGTCCAAGTGGTTTTATCACTACCGGCTATTGTCTTCTTCTTTTTATTCGTGGATACGGCAGCAGCAGCGGGTAAGTCGCTGGATGATGTCCGCCCGTTTTTGAAGAAGTACTGTACTGAATGTCATGGTGCAGAAGTGCAGGAAAACAGTAAACGCTTCGATAATCTAAAAACGGATTTGAAGGACTTTACTACACTGCAGCTATGGCAGGGAATTGTCGATCAGTTAAACCTTGGTGACATGCCTCCCAAAGATTCACTGCAACCTTCCGGAGATGAAATCGCGGATGTAATCGACCGCTTGACTCCCGTTCTCCGAGATGCCTACGCTCAACATAAAAGCACGGGAGCACAAACGGTGACTCGGCGTTTAAATCGCTTTGAATTGCGTAACACCGTGAGAGATTTGCTGTATATCAATGATCCGGAATTGCGAATCGGGAACAAACCACGGTTAGTGGATAACAACGGAAATGGCCGGGTTGAGAATACTAGTACCGATCCGTTCCGCTCCTTCCCAGGAGATGAAGTCGAAGAGGGTTTTGATAACATTGGAAATCGTTTGGTCATGTCAGACTTTTTTCTGCGTTTGATGTTTGATGCAGCCGAAGAAAGCCTGGCTCTGGCGACGTATACCCAAGAGAAGCCCAAGATTGAAACACGAGACTATAAAGGTTTGCTGCTGCGAACTCACCGAAAAGATTTGCCTCGCCTGGCCAGTGAAATCTACCCGAACGTCGATACAGTATTCTTCCGTGAAGCGATCACCCCTGATGAACTCCGTGGTGGTGTAAGAACGTCTGCAAAATACCGAATCACTGTGGAAGTCTCGGCACATAACCAATCGCATCCCTGGGGAGAACTGCTTCCTACGGATCAAACTCAGCCGATGATGGTCAATCTCCGGTTGTTTAAGCGTGGGACTCGAAATGATCATATTCCATTGGAGATGATTCAACTGCCTGGAGACGGACGCAGCAAGACCGTCACGGTGGAAACCTGGATCGACAAAGATTGGATGCCGCAGTTGATTTGGGAAAATGGCCCATCGGACCGGGAAGCCCGGGCCGACTTGTTAGCCAAAACGTATTTACCGGAAGTCTATGGGACACCTCCGGATAAAACCGTGCTGACTGACAAAAAGCAGTTTGACGAAGCGAATAAAGCGTGGCAGTTAGCGATACATCAAGGTGTGATAAAGCAATATCAAGGACCAACAGTTCAAATTCATGGATTGAAACTGGAGCCGATACTGGATCAATGGCCTCCGCGGAGTCATACCGAACTATATGGAGATGAGTCTTTCAGTGACCAGGAAGTCGAAAGCTTGCTGCATCGATTTGCTGAACGAGCCTTTCGACGACCGGTGACGATTGCTGAGATCCAACCCTATATCGACTTGGTTAAATCACAGCTGCATACCAAGCCAGAGGTTCCTGCCGGCGGTATCCAGGACCTGATTTACCGAGTCTATGACGGTAAATGGACCAAGTTGCCGGTCTACGATGAACTAAAGCCTGTAAAGTTGGGGCAGCTGGCCGAGGGATTAATCGATATCCGTGTTGCCGGTAAACCGGATTACTACGGCGTTGTTTTTGAGGGTGTTCTCGATGTAAAGGTAGATTCTGAGTACACCTTTAAAATCGCATCCGATGATGGTGGGCGGTTAATTATTGATGACAAGCGAGTCATTGATCATGACGGTTTGCATGGAGCCTCGACCAAAACAGGGATAACTCAGTTAACCAAAGGCAAACGTAAGATACGAGTTGAGTACTTTGCCTATGGCCAACCTAATAGCCTGCGAGCGTTTTGGAGCGGGCCGGGGTTCGTGGATGCACCACTTGCTGTCGGCAATGAAAGTAACGCTCCGGCCACGCTGGATCAGGATACTCTGGCAGGAATTAAAGCCATGCAAATGGGGTATACCGCGATACTGTGCTCGCCCGATTTTCTGTACTTGAAAGAAGTCAAAGAGAAATTGACGGATCACGAAGTGGCCAGTCGCTTGAGTTACTTCCTTTGGTCTTCGATGCCGGACCAACAACTTCTCAGTCTGGCAGCCGCAGGTAAACTGCATCAACCTAAAGTCCTACGAGCTGAAGTTGATCGCATGCTGGCTGATTCTAAAGCAACGGCATTTGTGCAGCATTTCACAGAACGCTGGCTGCGACTGGATAAGATTTCAGAAAGCCCTCCGGAGCTTAACGGTCCTTTTAGGGTTTATTGGGACCGACGAATGGAGCCTCAGATTCTGGAGCAGACAAGTACTTACTTCGGTGATTTGTTACAGAGCAACGGTCCAATTCGTTTGTTGATCGAGTCCGACTACACGTTTATGAATGAGCAGATTGCCCTGGTCTTTTACAATCGGGACGATGTGAAAGGTGATTATTTAAGACGCGTTGCCACCGAAGATCCACGGCGAGGCGGAGTTTTGACAATGCCCAGTGTCATGACGTCTACCGCCAACGGAGTGGATACTTCTCCGGTTGTACGGGGGGTGTGGGTTTTGGAGAATATTTTAGGAACGCCTCCAGCCGCTCCACCACCAGATGTGGAACCTCTATCGCCCGACTTGACGCAAGCCAAGACGATTCGTGAACAGTTACAGATTCATCGTGAACAGGTAACTTGTAACCGATGCCATCGAAAAATCGATCCACTTGGATTTGCCTTTGAAAACTTTGATCCGATCGGAAGATGGCGTGACCGCTATCGAGTAGGTGGCGAAATTGACCCTTCGACAACGCTATCCAATGGAGACGAGGTTAGCGATATCGTGGCTCTCAAAGCCAAGTTGGCTGAAAATGAATCTCAGGTGGCTCGCGGATTAACGCGCAAGTTGTTGGCCTATGCCAGTGGTCGTGTGCTGGAACCGGTGGATCGAGGCGATATCGATGCGATTGTCGAGACGTTGGACAAGTCCGGCAATCACCTTCAGGATCTCATTAAACTCGTCGTAACTAGCGATGTCTTCTTAACTAAATAAATGTTGGCTGGATGTAAGTCGACCGTTTTTTCAAATCTTCTTAGAGTATTAGCGCCCTTGAAATTAGTGCCTTCGCATCAGTATAAGAGTGGGTTTGAGGTGTATGATCCAAATAGCGGTCACTACTTCCGGTACATTACAAGATGGGGTAACGCGAACACGGCGTTTGATTAATACAAATCTTGTATTGGGGCAATTATATGAAGTCAACAAATTCAATAATTTCGGGTGGCGTGTTTAATGATTCTATTGAAGGGGGACGTGCTGGTGCTGAGATTGGGATTGGTCCGCAAGGAATCAGTGCAATATTAGCCGATGGAACTCGCTTTGATCTGAGCTTCGAAGCTGTGGAATTAGAGATTGGTGGCGCTTCAGGGAAGATGGTGTTTTGTCGTAATGAGGATAAGACACTGACGATTTTTACTGAAGACAAACGGTTTATACACTCACTTTCTGCTGCTGGCAGTATGTTGATCGAGCAAAAAGTTGCCGAGTGCTTAAAAACCAATAGAAAGCGAGGCCGAAAATCAAGGCGAAATGTCCTTACTGGTTTGGTACTACTCGCTCTTGCCTGTTGGGGAATTTACGAAGTCGTGCTATACGGAGCTCGAGCTGCGGTCAATTCGTTGCCTATCAGCATAGACCAGCAAATTGGTGAAGTCGCCATGTCGTCCATGGATCTTCAGGGCGGTGTGCTCGAAGATCCAGTTGTGACTGACGCGATTCAATCCATGGTGGCTCGTCTGGCACCCCATGCGAGCGTCAGCGGATTTGAATTTGATGTAACCGTTGTCGATGCAGATATTCTCAATGCTTTTGCTTTGCCCGGAGGGAAGATCGTTATTTATACCGGATTAATTAAGGAGGCAAATCGCCCAGAACAAGTGGCAGGAGTTTTAGCACATGAGATGGCTCATGTCACAAAACGTCACGGTTTGCAGAGAATTGGTCAAACTCTGGGTATCAGTGGTTTAGCGACTTTATTGGCGGGGGACTTAGGTGGACTCGCTGTGTTAACAGAGTTATTGGCGTTTTCCACTATTAATAAATACAGTCGAACTCACGAAACTGAAGCGGACCTGGAAGGGGTACGTATGTTGGTCGCCGCAAAAATAGATCCTAGTGGATTGGAGGAGTTTTTTGAAATCATGCAACATGAGCATGGTGATGTTCCCGCCGCGATTGCATGGATCAGTACTCATCCCGATCACGAGGATCGCATAAGAGAAATACAAAATAGTTTTCAGGAGGAGACAACGGCTGGATTTGAACCGTTGCATCTTGACTGGGATGAGATCGTTAAACGAGTTAACAGGTAAGTTATTTCAAGAGGTTTGGAAGAATGGAAACTGAGATTAGAAACCGTCCTTCTTTTGCCAATATTAAAGTTGGCTTAAAGACAGGCGATACTCTATTGGCCGAAGCGGGAGCCATGGCCAGTATGAGTAGTTCGGTGAATATCAACACGAAGTTGAACGGTGGTTTTTTTAAGGCAATCGCCAAGCGTTTCTTCGGTAATGAGAGTCTGTTCATTAATGAATTCACTTCAGAGGGAGAAGGGGAGTTGATTCTAACGCAGGCATTTCCCGGAGATATTGAATGCATTGAGCTAAAAGACACCACAATGTATTTGCAGCCTGGAGCATTCTTAGCATGTGAACCGGGTGTGGAATTGGGTCTGGGCTGGGCCGGTTTGGCCAGTTTTGTTGGGCGTGAAGGTCTCTTTCGTCTTAAAGTTACTGGAACTGGTCGGGTTTGGTTTGGAGCCTACGGAGGTATCTTTGCCAAAGAGATCGAAGGGGACTACGTTGTGGATACAGGTCATCTTGTGGCATACGAGCCAAGCGTAAGTATCAAAATGGGAATGGCAGGCGGTTTGTTTTCCAGCTTCTTTAGCGGAGAAGGTTTGGTGACCAAAGTAAAAGGTCCTGGCAGAATCTACTTACAATCCAGGTCTTTGGATGGATTGGCTTCGTGGACCAATTCCCATTTACGGTAAGGCGAGTTTTTTAGGAGAACGTGAAAATGCAATTTGATATTTTAGCACGCCCTGCTGCGTCGGCTGCCCGAATTACATTGGGAGCCGGTGAGTCTGTTACGTGTGAAGTTGGAGCTATGATTGGCATGAGTTCCGGGATCAGTGTTGAAACTACGACACGATCCCGTGGCAGTGGAAAGGGTGGGGTTCTTAAAGGCCTGAAGCGAATGTTTTCTGGTGAGAATTTCTTTCTTAATCACTTCACTGCCAATCAGGCAGATGAAACTTTGTTGATCAGCCCTCAGTCATTGGGTGACATCGTACATTATACGCTTAGCGGTGGAAGCTTAATCGTCCAGGGGGGGAGCTGGTTGGCTTCGAGTAACGGGGTTGAGGTCGACACGACGTTTCAAGGTCTGGGAAATGCGCTCTTAAGTGGCGAGGGGATCTTTTGGGTGAAGTGTTCAGGCAATGGTGATTTATTGATGAACAGTTTTGGGGCTGTTTATGAAGTCGACGTTGATGGTGAATATACCGTGGATACTGGACATATCGTTGCCTATGACGACACATTGCAATTTAAGGTTGGTAAGTCGAATAAGAGCTTGCTCGGCAGTTTGTTGGGAGGTGAGGGCTTTGTATGTAAGTTTTCCGGCCAAGGAAAACTATATTGTCAAAGCCATAACCCACCAAGTTTTGGTTCTGTCTTAGGGCCAAAATTGAAACCACGCTAACTTGAATTCAGGAGTATTAAAGAAATGACCAGTACATTAGATTTTGAGATTTTCCAAAGTCCTGATTTTGGGATGCTGAGGGTTCAGCTGGAGGATGGGCAGCAGATTTTTGCAGAAACATCCGCCATGGCAACTATGGATGGCAATATCAAACTTAAAGCCGGGCTAAAAGGGGGGCTCGGTAAATCGTTGATGCGAGGACTTGGCGGTGAAAGTATGATCGTAAACACTTTTACTGCCCAAAACGGAAGTGGTGAGGTTACCTTTGCACCAGGCCCTCCGGGAGATTTACTACATTACGGTCTGGATGGCAGTAGCATCATGCTGCAGCGTGGGGCCTTTGTCGCCCATAGTGATGGAGTTGAAGTCACAGGAAAGTGGGAAGGGGCAAAAGGGTTCTTTAGCGGTGAAGGACTGGTACTTCTAAAGGCTTCAGGAACAGGAGATGTATTCTTCAATTCCTTTGGTGCCATCATCGAAGTAGAAGTTGCAGACGACTATTACGTTGATACCGGATATGTTGTCGCGTTTGAGGATACGCTTAATTACAGCGTAACGGTTTTGCCTGGCCTGAGTCGTGGTGGAAAAGTTAAGAGCTTCTTTTTCGGCGGTGAAGGATTGGTCTGTAAGTTTAGTGGACAGGGGAAAGTTTGGGTGCAGACGCGGAATGTCAATCCATTCCTGAATTGGGCCCATTGGTATCGTCCCACCAAAAATAAGGGTTAGCTCACCGGCTTTATTAACAATTTCAAAAAACGGGATGGCGATCTAATGCCATCCCGTTTTTTGTAAACGTGACCGTGTCATTGTTGCGACTTGAGAAATTGGTTCGCCAACAGTTCTCCAAGGCGAACAATTCCTTCGGTTGTAATGACCAATCTCTTTTCCTGAGGAGGTAGGTCAAAGGCTTTGATATGAACGATATGGGAATCCGCGTCGGCGACTTCAGCCACCATCGAAACGACATCGACTTGGTTGACACTTTCATGATCAGTCGGTTTTTGTTGACTTATAAACCAAGGGAGTTCGCTTATCTCTAAGTCTTTGCGACTTTGTTGCACGATGGTTTGTAATCGCTGAGCAGCCTCTTTCCTGTAAGGGTAAAAGGACATGTCGTTTTCGCCGAGATGATAAAAAACGCCAGCAATTTGAACATCGTATCCCTTTTCTGTGAGACTTTGTTTGCTTTGGCGGATGAACTCGATGAAGGCTGGATAAAGATGACGGGTTTTAGCCATGCTGCCTTCCGGCGTCCAATCGATGATTTGACTGCCGCTGTGTGTGAACTTCGCGATGGCAATTTGACCCTTCATGGCTTGTGTCAAAGTTGAACCAAAGCTGACTTCCGGACCAAAGGTGGAATAGTAGCCTGCTGGTCGGAGTGCTTCCCAGTCGTTCGACGTTTTGACACCTCCTCCCAAACTATATCGGTAAGCAATTTTGGATTGAGGTTCTAGCAACGCCTCACCGCCTGCTATTTGAGACAGTTCGC
Organism: Rhodopirellula sp.; assembly: GCA_002701385.1. Taxonomy (GTDB): domain Bacteria; phylum Planctomycetota; class Planctomycetia; order Pirellulales; family Pirellulaceae; genus UBA721. The sequence goes on from NZVD01000085.1 coordinate 7,439, forward strand.
TATTGAATGCTCGTTCCCCTTCCATATTCCGGTGTCCAGCAAGAATGAAGAGCTTGATCGGCTTCTTGGCAGAGTAGGGAAGCTTCTTAAGTGATTTTGATTCAGTAGGTGTGAATCCGATGTTTTTAAGATACGCCTGTGCATAGTTTTCACCATGTTCAAGTTGTCCCAAAGTTCCATAGTGGTAATGAAGCCCTACCGGATTCCCAATTTCAGCACCAATGTGAGATGTGGGTACGTATTCAGCATGTTCATCGGCAGCGGTGACTTCTTTTTGTCCGAGACTAATCGCGTACATGCGGGGGCGCAAATCCATTCCCCAGATTGTCTTAGTACACAATTCCCCGATGTAGAATCGAAGGTTTGGCACCTTTAAGTCGTCCCTCCATCGTTGTAGAAAGTTCTTCAGATTCTTGCCGTAATTCTCCATGTACTCCGGATTAAACATGTCATTCTCGCCTTGATGCCACATGAAGCCCTCGATTCGATAAGGCACACCCTCTGAATCGAGTTGTTCAAGAGAGTCACGAATTGTCTTCAGGGCCAGTGGATACATTTTGAATCCGCTGGGCTCATCTGGATTCCAGTCACCACCCAAATGAGTACCCCCGGCGGCGACCTTAATAATGGCGATGGGAGCATTCGATTTGCTTTTGACTAACCTAGCAAAACTGAGTTCTGGGCCGACGATGTTGTTAACTGGTTGGAGAGGAACCCAGCCATCGGATTGAGTTTTGTTCTCCCTTCCGAGGCAGTACGAGAAGCGAACATCGTCTTGTGGCATTTCCAATCCGCGATAGGGAGGGAAACGTTGGATGTCAGGCACTTTCGAATCGGAACCGACCATGTTGGACTGACCACCGAATATAAAGACACGCACGGTGGTATCCTTTTCGATAGCCTCGATTGGGGTGCTATGGATGGCAACAAGAGCTACGAAGCAAAGTATGGTAAACAGTGTGCGTATCACAGAGAACATGGTGGTAATGAGGCCTAATAGTGACTCGATCGGTTGAAGGGAGGAAACTAATGATAATCGAATCCGCGAATCGATTCATTATCTAGGTTTGAATTGCACAGTCGCCTGTTAGATAATAAGAGCAACTCCTGCCTCTAGAAATTACATCGATGAAAATACCTGTACAGAAGCTTCAAGACGTCGACTCGACAACAATCCGTACCTGGATTGGTCGTTTGATGGTGACGCTGTTCGTTTCATCACTTGTGATTTACTTCTTCACGCTAGAGCGTTTACCGGATGAAATTCGAATTAATAGCGGGATAAAGACTGGTTTGTACTATAGAACCGCATCCAAGTTGGCAACTTCGATTGAGGATCGAGTTAACATACCGGTGAAGGTCGTCGTCACCAACGGTTCGTTAGCGAACGTGGATGCTCTTAATCAAGGCGAGGCGGAATTTGGGATTGTTCAGGGTACGGTGGACTTTAGTCAGTATTCGATTGTCACTCCGCTTTACCCGGACATCATGTTCGTTATCGTTCGCAAGGAAAGCGGTATCTCCAATATTCGTGAATTGAGTGGAAAGGCGGTCGCTCTAGGGCCACAAGGCTCTGGAATGCGTCAGTCGGCGACCAAGCTGATGGAACACTACGGGGTGGCGATTGATGGATTATCTAGGACAGAAGAGTATTTCGATCGATTACTTGAGAATAAAGAGTTACAAGGCGCGATCGTTACGACTGGAATCGATAATCAGGATTTGAAGCGTATTCTAGATACTGGTGATTTTGCGTTATTACCCATTGAAGATGCTGAAGCGATTGAATTGAAAAGCCCGTTTCTCAAAGTGATGCAAATCCCCCAAGGTTTGTTTGGTTTGAGCGGTAATGTACCTCCAGAGAAGATCAATGTTTTGGCGACGACCGCTTTCGTAATCACCAGAGAGGATACTCCGGATGAATTAGTTCAGGCGGTGATCAAGTCCGTTCATGAAGAGAATTTGCGAGTAAGTTTTCCTGGTGTATTACGTCGTGAGGAGGTGACCGAGTGGGTTTCCAGTAGTATGCACCCTGCCGCTCTGGCTTATTTCTATCCGGCGGATAACATTGGCATGATCACTCAGGTCATTGGCTCACTCAACGCTTTAAAGGAATTGATCCTAGCCACGATTGCTCTGTGCTATTTATTCTGGACTTATTGGCGAAAACTGATGGCTCGGGAAGCCGAAGCGAGATTGGAGAAACAACGCGTCATACTCGATCGATTCATGGAAGCGACTTACAAAGTGGAGGAAGGGCAGAGTGGTTCGTACGAAGTCGGCCTATTACGAGACAGTCTGTTCCGGATTACTACGATTCGCCTAAGAGCGCTGAAACAGTTTACTGACCATGAAATCCGCAGTGATCTAAGATTTTCTATCTTCATAACACAGTGTGGAGACCTGATTAATAAAATTCAAATGAAAATTGTGTCTCAGTTAGCGAGCGTTGATATGCTTGAAACGATTGAACGCGGGCAAGCTGTTCCGACGTCATCGACTGCGGGCGAGTCAGAGACGTCGAAAGAAACTACAACACAAAAACCTAAAAGTAAAAAGAAGACTTCAAAGAAAGTCGGTAAAAAGGGATCTAAATGAAAATTCGAGTGATACTCTGTTTGCTGTTAATACAGTCGATTTCTCAGGCTCAGGACAAGTCTTCGCTGTTTAATCGCCCTGTAGCAGAATCGAACCCATTGCGTACTGAACAAGCCCGGGAATTGGATGAATACATCAAGACGATCGCAGCAGATCGTAGTCAATTGCGAGCATTATTAAATCCGGACTATTCCAGTGAATCTGCTTTTGAAAAGTCCGTAGAGTCGTATCGACAGTCCTTTTGTGACTCGATCGGCTATCCACCGCCGGGAAAACGACCAACGCTCGAGCCTGCCTTGAAGCAGATTGGCGAAGATTCGATTGCCAATTACTATCGTGCTATGATTCCCATTTTGCCGGGAGTCCACTCTGAAGGGATTTATATCGTACCGAAATCGGTAAAGGGAAAAGCTCCTTTGATGATTGCCATGCACGGTGGTGGAGGCAGTCCGGAAGTGGCGTTGTTTAATGGTGGGTCAAATTATAATGACATGGTGCGTGGAGGAGCAAAGCGAGGATACATCGTCTACGCTCCGCAGCATTTATTCCGAGCGGAGGAATATCCGAATGATATTCGGCGACGGATTGATGATCGAATGCGATTGATTGGCACGTCGATCACTGCAGTGGAGATTGCAAAAATCACGTACGCGATTGATGCTTTGATCAAACGTCCCGAAGTGGATGCCTCACGAATTGGAATGGTGGGCCTGTCGTACGGAGGATTCTATGCTCAGGTGACCCCTGCCATTGATACACGTATCAAAGTATCGGTTTCAAGCTGTTACTTTGGTGTACAGGAATATCGTTATGAACGAGATGAGCTTTCTGTTCCGACCGATTTCCGGTTCCCAAGTCGTTTCACTTTGTTTGATGACGCTGATAAGGTTGCGTTGATCGCACCTAGAGCACATCAAATTCAGGCTGGCGCTAAGGACAATGATTCGCATCGTGCTAAAGGAGCTGAGATTGCTCCTCGGGCAGCAGCGTTTTATAAGAAACTTAACAGGGTAGACCGATTCGAACATGTGATTTTTGACGGTGGTCACGAATTCGATGATGCGTCGGCGTGGGCCTTTGTTGAAAAACACTTATAGATAATCTCAAAGCGTCGTTACTAAACAGATCGAATTGCATCCGGATAGGAATCAGATTCAATAATGAAACCATTTCAACTATTTTTGTGTTCGCTTGCTCTCTGGACGGGCTTGTCAACTAATCCTGTGGCTGCTCAGGATAAAGATATATTCGCTCGGGACAATCTGGTGGCATGGTGTATCGTGCCGTTCGACGGAAAGAAACGAGGGCCTGCCGAGCGTGCTGCGATGTGTGCCAAATTGGGACTCAAAAAGGTGGCGTATGATTGGCGGCAGGAGCATGTGGCCACATTTGAACAGGAAATTCTGGAATACAAAAAGAACGGTCTGGAGTATTTTGCCTTTTGGTACGTTCATGAAGAAGCTTTCAAGCTTTTCGAAAAACATAAGCTATCGCCTCAGATTTGGTACATGATTCCTCAGCAAGAAGACGGGACGCAGGAACAACGAGTCAAGCAGGCGTCCGAAGCTTGCCTACCTGTCATTGAACGAGCAAAGAAGATGGGTAGTCAGGTGGGACTCTACAACCATGGCGGTTGGTCAGGGGATCCTCCCAATATGGTGGCTGTATGCGAATATCTGAAGAAGCATCATCAAGTCGATAACGTTGGAATCGTTTACAACCAGCACCATTGCCATCCACGATTGGAGATGTTCGAAGCAGACCTCCAGTCTATGTTGCCTCATTTGCTGTGTCTGAACCTCAACGGTACAACGAAAGACGGTGACAAAAAAGGAATGAAGATTCTTCCATTGGGAGAAGGAGAGTTAGACGTAAGGCTTCTTCAGATTATTAAAAAATCTGGATACGATGGTCCCGTCGGAATCATTGGGCATACTCAGGATGATGTTGAACTACGTTTGAAGGATAACCTCAATGGGCTCGAATGGTTGCGTCCACAGCTTGAGGGTAAACCAGCGGGGCCAAAGCCAAGGCCAGTGACTTGGTCACCAGAGCAGGGAGCTGCCTTGCGAGTGAAGCCTGCCGGTGTCTTGGTGGAAAATAACGAGCGGAATCGTGTACCGGCCATCACAGTAGAAGCTCGTGTTACGTTTCCGGATAAAGAGAATTACAACATCATTGTGGCCAGTGATGAAAAACGTTCGATCAGGCACTGGGAGCTGTTCTCGCTCAATGGCAAAGGTACATTTACGTTGTATGCACCTGGGATGATTCCAGATCATGTGCACACAGATGCATTGATCGCCGACGGGAAACCCCACACCGTGGGAATGATCTATGAAGAGAAACTAATTCGTCTCTATGTGGATGGCCAATTAGTAGCCAATCAGCCTGTGGAAATGAAGCCTGGAGAAGGGGTCCCCGGTAAGCTCGGGATTGGAAGACTAGTATCAGGACAAATTGGTAGTTCAGGGCCGGTTGATTGGGTCAGAATTCTGCGAGGTCCTAGCTTGCCCTGGAGTCAACATGCGCTTCCGCCGAAAGCAGGCCCCACCATTTTGCGATGGTTGGCAACGGATGTGAATAAAGTCGAATCGAAACCGGACATGATTGGGATGACCCCTGAGTACTCCGAAGAGTTGGTGGATCAGATTCTTCGTCATGTGAACGAGCTGGGGAATGCCGGACAGGGGATGGTGGCATTTGCAAACAGTAAAACGGCTTGTATCAATTGTCATCAGGTGGGCAAGATCGGCGGAACGGTCGGGCCCAATCTCACGAAACTTGCTGTCGAACGAAAGCCACACGAAATCGTTGAATCGCTGTTGTGGCCCAAGAGGAAAATCGATGCTAAATACAAAGCGCATGCTATCATCACGGCCGATGGAGATACGCTAAGTGGGTATGTTCTTGATCGTAATGCGGAACGAATTCTGTTCCGCGACCCTGCTAAAGGGCCTGAGCATAAGATGGAAATTTTGTTGGATGACCTAGAGGCAGAACGGGAAGTAGGCACATTAATGCCAGAAAACCTAGTAGGAGCAATGTCCTATGGTCAGGTGTACGATCTGGTTAGTTTTCTGTTGGACTTAGGGAAGTCAGAGGAAATTCCATTAGCTGAAGTGGAGACAGTTTTGGAGCATGCAACGGCTCATGTCCACGGGGCAGCAGAATTTGCCTACGATAAATCACCGTTACCAGCTTCGAAGCACACGCATTCAGACCATCCAGTTAATCGTGATCGTGAGTACGACTTCTATGCAAAAGAATCTGAGTTCTTTCGTCAGATGTTGCTCGAAGGTGAACGAGTTCCTCCGGTTTTGATGTCTTTCAAAGGACTGGATGGAGGCGAGCAGGGGCATTGGGGAAATCAGGATGAAGAAACCTGGAAACGCGATGCCTGGAATCAGGTGGACTTAGGCAATATGCTCGCCGGAGTTTTCCGAGGAGGAGGCGTGACGGCTGCCCGAGGGATCGCTGTTCGGATCGGCGAAAATCAGGAACTAGCCTGTGTCTTTAACCCTGCGTCGCTGTCCTATGAGATGGTGTGGAAAGATGGCTTTATCAAATTCTCGGATATCCGGCATGGATTTTTGGTTGGGATTCCCATGGATGGCACGGCCGTTGAATTTGCGGACAAAGGTCTGACGGTAGAAGGAACGAAGCTGACAGGCAGTGCTCAATTCCATGGATTGTATCGCAGTGGAAAGCGGATCTACTTCAAATATACGCTCAATGGAAAAACCTATCTCGATTCCCCGTGGGTTAAAGATGGAAAGTTTATCCGGGAAGTACAGTTGCGAGACGATCCGTTGCCTGCTGAATTGTTTGAAGGTGTTGGAGAATCGGATCCTGAGGTGTTTGTTACGAAAATCACCCATGGTGACGGCGCACCATACGCTATTGATACAGTGGAACTACCTTTAAGTAATCCCTGGCACGTCCCAGTGATGGGAAGTGGCTTGGCAATGCTGGGCGATGGTAGTGCATTGCTCGCCACCATGCATGGAGACGTTTGGAAGGTTGAAAATCTTGCGTACCCGTCTAAGGAAGCTCGCTGGACACGTTTTGCCACCGGACTCCATCAACCTCTTGGAGTGCATGTCGACGAAGATGGGATTTTTGTGCAATGCCGCGATCAACTCGTTCGCTTGTGGGACTTGGATGATGACGGAGATGCGGATTTCTATGAATGTTTTTCAGACAAGTTTGAAACGTCGACTGGCGGACACGATTACATCTGTGGGTTGGAACGTGATGCAGATGGGAATTTCTACACAGTGTCTGGGCCCGACGGAGTCTATAAGATTGCACCCGACGGCCAGACAGCCACAGTGATTGCCACTGGATTTCGAAATGCAGACGGGATCGGTCTGACACCGGATGGGGTTTTGACTATTCCGTGTGCAGAAGGTGGCTGGACGCCGGCCAGTATGATCTGTGGTATGAAACTAACAGATAATACCGTTCCTCACTTTGGTTTCAGAGGCCCCAAGAATGGAGAGACGCCCAGTCTTCCGTTGGTCTATTTACCTCGTGGGTTGGATAATCAAACCGGTGGCCAAAAGACTGTTGAAAGCGACCGATGGGGACCACTCAGTGGAAAGCTACTTCATTTTTCGTTTGGAACAGGAACACACTTTCTCGTGCTGAAAGACGAAATCGAAGGCCAGCTTCAAGGTGCCGTTGTGAGACTGCCAGGTGATTTTCTTTCTGGAATTCATCGAGGGGAATTCTCTCCGCAAGACGGACAGCTCTATGTAACAGGGATGCAGGGTTGGGGTTCCTATACGCCGGAAGACGGTTGTTTTCAACGTGTTAGATACACCGGCGACAGCGTGCAGGTTCCAACCACTTTCCATGTTCACAAGAATGGAATCCTGTTGAAGTTTTCCGAACCATTGGATCGTGCCTTAGCCTCGCAGGCTGAAAGCCATTTTGCCATGAGTTGGAATTACAGATATGGGCCGCAATATGGTTCTCCCGAATATTCCACAAAGCACTTAGGAATGATTGGGCATGATTACCTTGCGGTTAAAAGTGCACATGTATTAGAGGATGGACGGTCTCTGTTTATTGAAGTCCCAGAAATCCAACCAGCGAATCAAGTTCACTTGCGAGTCCAGACAGCACCGGGCGTATTTAGTGAGCTATTTATGACCGTGCACAACTTGGATGCCGAGTCCTTTGTAGATGCACCGGGATTATTGGCATTAGATAACAAACCGCTGAACCCCCATCCGATCATTAACGATATCGCGCTCGCAACCAAAGTCGTTCCCAATCCATTTGCTTCGGTGATTGCAGATGCCAGACCCGTTACCATTCAGGCAGCTAACAATCTGTCCTTTGCGACTAAACTAATCCGAGCGAAACCTGGTGAAGTGCTAGCCCTTACATTCGACAATCCTGATGTCGTTCCACATAACTGGGCCTTACTGAAACCGGGAACATTGCAACGAGTTGGTCAAATGGCCAATCAATTGATATCCGATCCGGAAGCCGCGATTAAACAATATGTTCCAGACACGACCGATGTGCTGGCCTTTACAGATATTGTCCTGCCGAAACAGCAGTTCACTATTTATTTTCAAGTGCCCGAACAACCTGGAAGGTATCCCTATTTATGTACTTTCCCAGGGCATTGGCTGGTTATGAACGGAGTACTCTTGGTGGAGTAGAGACTTTTCTTTTGAAAAACTACGTTAGGCGTAAATTAGGCAAGCATCAATCGTAGTTGATTTGTGTTAAACAAGGAATGTAGAGATGGTTAGCAAATTACACAGGGTGATTGGGCTAATTGTTGTCCTGCCGATCTCTGAACTACAGGCCAAGTCGTTTCTTCCCTCCGAGAGAGCATGGTGACATTGAGATGCAATTAAGACGATGGTTGAGTCATCAGGTGACTCAGTGCAGTTTGGTATTTTTCTTTCTCTTCACGCTTTCGTGCTCGGCACTCGAAAAGCCAAATCTGCTGATTATCCAAACTGACGAGCATCACTTCGGGACGCTTGGTTGTTACGGAGGAGAAATTGTCGATACCCAAAACATCGACTGGTTGGCCGAGCAGGGAGTCTTATGTACCAGTTTCTATGCTGTCACACCGGTCTGCTCACCATCCCGGGCTTCGTTCGTTTCAGGACGTTACCCTCAGAAGACTCCGGTAGAGACGAATAATATACCGTTGAATGACGGGGTGATCACCTTTGCTTCTCTCCTAAAACAACAGGGATATGCAACAGGGTTCGCAGGAAAGTGGCATCTTGACGGTGATGGAAAACCGCAATGGAGTCCGGAACGTAAATTCGGATTCGACGACAATCGCTTCATGTTTAATCGTGGGCATTGGAAGAACTTTGAGATTGTTCAGGCACAGCCGCGTGTTGGGGCGAGAGATAAGAAAGGGCAGCCGTCCTATAGTTTGGCCGAAGCAGACGAACGATCGTTTTCGACAGACTTTCTATGTGACCGAGCGGTCGAATTTATCAAGGCCAATAAGGCACAGCCATTTTGCTATTACGTGAGCCTGCCCGATCCGCATGGACCGAATAGCGTCCGAGCCCCGTATGACACGATGTACGCTGATATCAAAGTACCGATTCCTTCGACGCTCATGCGTGAACCCAATCAGATCCCGAATTGGGGTAAAGCAGATAGCGTGACAGCAGCCCAGCTGCGGCGGATCATGCCGGCCTACTATGGAATGGTGAAATGCATTGATGACAATGTAGGGAAGCTGATTCAAACGCTGAAAGAGGAAGGCCTGTTGGAGAAAACGATTATCGTCTTTACCTCGGATCATGGTGACTTATGTGGTGAGCACGGACGACTGAACAAAGGTGTACCTTATGAAGGCTCAGCCAGAATTCCATTTATCATTTACGCTCCGGGAATTCTTCCAGGCGGACGTGTCGTTGACGAAGCTCTGACGACGGTAGATTTTCTCCCGACCATCTTGTCGATGATGTCGGTGCAGGGTAATTACGCTTCCGACGGCAGAAACGCCACGAGATTGCTGCAGGGAACACTTCAGAAACCTTGGTATGACCTTACTTTCCTTCGTAGTACACCGGGGAATCCCTGGTTAGCAGCTGTATCCGGGCAATACAAACTGGTTATTTCAGCTACTGATAAACCATGGTTAATCGACGTGAGAAACGACCCCAATGAAATCGTCAATTTGTTTGGTAAACCACAATATGCAAAGACGATTGCACAAATGAGGGCTGGTTTAATTCGGTATGTAAAGGCCCACAACGATACACACGCAAGATTTCCAGCAATTCAGGTTCAGCTCTCCGGGTTTTAGTTGGCCACCTGACAGCGTGTTGCCGGGGAATTGCGACGTACGTGAGTCACCTTTACGCCTTGTAGTTGGTTACTCCCCACATCAGCTCCGAATCGAGCGACCGCACCGTTTTTATGCTGGTTTAGTTGTACGTGTAGTACCTTCTTAGCACCGTTGGTAGTTTGTACGGTGAGGTACATGGTTTGTTCTGAGTGTTTAATGGCTTTCCAGAAGTCCTTGATGCGATGAATATCTAACGTATTGACGTGTGTGATAACATCACCACGTTGCAGACAATACGGTTCGGAAGCTTCAGCTGAGCCCCGACCGACCAATAGCAATGTCATCGTTGCGACAATTAATTTCACATATTCCATAATATTATCCTCAGTGGAGTTATTTCTTGCGTGGATCAAAAAGTGGATCAATCATCTGAGCATTGATCGAGTCCCATCGTTCCTTTAGTGAGTTTAAGACGTCGACTTGTTGCGTAGCCAGATCATTTTCCTCGCCGATGTCATGACGTAGGTTGTATAGTTGCCAGTCCGGCGATCCAAAACGAGTTGGTTCCAATAGTGCCTTCCAATCACCCATGCGTATCGCTCGTTTAGCACCCACTCGCCAAAATAAAGAATCGTGAGGGGCCTGTGCGTTCTCGCCGGTGACAAAGGGAATCAGGTCGACACTATCCAGCGTTTTGGATGGCTTTGGTGCACCGGCGGACTTTGTAAAGGTTGCCATCAGATCGGTGGAGATTACAGGGTGACGGTATATCTGACCAGCAGGGATGGTACCTTTCCATTGCATCATGAAAGGTACGCGGATTCCTCCTTCATACATCATTCCCTTTTCACCTTTGAGAGGTGAGTTCGAGGAAGTTAACTCGCGCGTCGGGCCGCCATTATCGCTCAGAAAGACAATAATCGTGTTTTCCATCAACTTGTTGGCTTCCAGAGCGTTTAAAACTTCGCCAACGCTATCGTCCAAATTGGCAAGCATGGCCGCAAAGATTTGGCGATGCACATCATCGATGTGAGAGAATTTTTTCATATATTTGTCGGCACCTTGCAGCGGCGAGTGCACGGCGTTGTAAGCCAGGTACAGAAAGAATGGACGATCACTTGCGCGGTTTATAAAATCCACCGCTTCCCGTGTGAACGCATCAGTTAGGTATTCCTGTTCTTCGACAGGCTGTCCGCCACGGAGAATCGGATTGTCCGCGTCATAATCCGGTTCGTTATATCCCATATGGTCGGTGTAAATCAGGGGTTCATTTTTACTGAACCATCGCCCGGTCTCCCCTCCAGGAAGAACCTTGCGACGAAGCATTGTGGTTACACCTCGATATGGAGATGGAACGAAGTAATGGCCTTCATGCATAAAACCGAAGAACTCATCAAATCCCCGCCGAAATGGGTGATAGGCTGCTGTCCCACCCAGATGCCATTTTCCAATCAATGCAGTTGTATACCCTGCCAGCTGTAGTTGGTCAGCAATTGTCTTTTGACTTGCAGGTAATCCAAAGTCGGGATCTTCATTACGGTGACCGGTTGGATTGAATTCATAGCCAAAACGAGTTTGATAGCGTCCTGTCATTAAACCGGCACGTGAGGCACTGCAGTAGGCCGCCGTGACATAGCCATCGGTAAACCGCACTCCAGCACTGGCAATCGAATCGATGTGCGGTGTGGGAATACGTGTAGGTTCGGCATCGAGTCCTAAATCCGGTAATCCTACTTCGCCATAACCAAGATCGTCTGCTAACAATAAGACTATATTTGGCTGGCGTTGATCTTCGCTCTGAGCTGTTGGAGCTAGATAGAGATTGAAGATGACCAAGCAAAGGGTCCATTTGTAATGTGACATGAAATTCTCTCGGGAAGAAAACTTACTTTTAGAATATTCACATAGAATAAACTGATTAGGAAACCGTGGCTATCAATCTCCCCCATACGATTTGCATGAAAAGTCAAAAGGTTTTGGAACTCTATATTACGTTGGTGACTTTAGGAGTCAGTGATCTTGAGCGTTCAATTCATTGGGACAGACTTCAGTTCCCGGCTCGTCGCTAGCTAGGCGACATCATCTGTTCTAAGCTAAGGGGGCGCTGTAACTCGTACTGGACCTATGCGATTCCTTGACGTGACACTTGCGCACAATGTCGAGCCTTATGAGCGAGTGGATCAAGTCTTACAGGAAGCCATTGCAGCCGGCGCGACGCTAGTGAAACCCAGTCAGCTTGCAGATTGGGGAGGGTATTCGAGATACTTTGCAGATCCGGATGGCCATCTTTGAGAAGTGGCCTGCCCACAGGGATCCTAAATAAATTCTGGGCAACAACAATCTTAGGACGCTGAGAACTTAAGGGCACTCTTCAAGGCGGTGGCCAAAGCTTCCTGCTGGTGGCTTCTGACCGCAATGGCATTGATGACCAGTAGACCCTGATCCAGCAGGCTATGGCCAACAAAGACACGTGGCGTACCATCTCGAAGCGTTTGGCACACCTCGAATGCGTTGGCTGCGGCAACATGTAGTTTTGGAAGGCTTTGTGGGTTTGTCCAAACTAGATGGCTTTCAATCGATTCTTCTGCAAGTGAATTCTGGAGGTCAGAAAGCGTGGCTGCAAACAGAGCCATTTTGGCGGTATTGTCTTCATGGAGAAACGAGTTCAACGCTGTCATCAAAGACATGATGGACTCTTTCGAAACCTTGAAGCCACGGCCGATGCCATGCCTGGGCATGCCTCGGAATTGCTCAGCATCGAGAAGCGTTGGTTTCCAAAGTTGAGGATGGTCGTCCATATCCAGCATTTGCAATAATGCAGAACCGACCAGCTGTTTTTGGCCGAGTAGTAATCCGCTGGCCTGAGGACCTCCTATCGCCTTGCCACCACTAAAAGCAATTAGATTGGCACCCGATTCGACGAGTTTCTTGAGGTTTGAGGGAGGAGGTAATTCACCGGCGGCATCGACTAAGATAGGGAGGTTGTATCGTTTCCCAAGTGCAACGATTTCGTCGAGAGCCGGAGCGGAATGACCAGTGTAAACATAGAGGATTCCGGCAGTGTTATCGTCAATGGCCGCTTCATACTCCCAGGCTTCTGTTCGCCGGACTCCCGCTCCACTGACGACTTCATTAAGACCTACTTCTTTTAGGCGTGCGCCGCTGGCCCTGACGGCATGGTCGTATCCGCTTCGATGATCCCGTGAGACGATAAAGTCACAGGGCATTTTTTCAGTGTGAGGCAAACATTCCATTTTGGCTGGATCGCTCCCAGCCAGAATGGCGGCAGCCCCTAGTGTTAAAGCTGCTGCTGCTCCGGAGGTGACGATCCCGGCTTCACAACCGATCCAGGAGGCCAGCTGTTGAGAAACAGCAGTTTGTAATTCTTCGATGGGCACGGCTTCCAGGCTCGCCTGCTCATAAGCAGCCAGTGCTTCCTGCCGAAGTGGAGCTCCACCTAAACGCGTAACGGTACCACAGGCATTAATAATGGGACGGACAGAAAGATCGTCGTAATTGACCATGATGGCATTCCTATCGTGGCTGGCTGGTCAGGTGGACCAGGACATCGGTGACACGTTGTTGATTGTCAGGCTTAAGAATCAGGAATCGGCGCGACCCGTTTTCAGTCGGAACAAATTCAGTGTACCCATCGCTGTGTACTTTCACTTCACCCCGTGGCGATAAATCAAAATAATCACGATCAGGTCGCACGCCATGCAGGACACTCGTTAAGTCCCAAGTCGGCCGTTCGTGCGGAGTTGGATTGTAGAGTTGATAGGCCACAGGGATGGGATGCTTTTCAACATAATTGAAGTCCTCCAGAATCGATCGAGCGGGATAACGGAGTGCGATTCCAATTTCAAAGCCGCTGATGACAACTTCTGAGGGCCACGATTCCAAAATACGTTTGGCATTGGGGATATCGATTTTTACGTTGTATTCGAGAAATCGTTTGTTATCTCCGATGGGAGTGAAAGAACCGGCCATGACTTCCAGGTGATGCACCTTAGCCTTGATTAAGTCCATGCCGCTTAAGGGGCTGAACTTGTCTGGTTTCGTATTCATTAACCTCGATAGATTTGTAGAGAAGCCAACTTGAGCGATGACCACGCTCTTATCGTCGGCGGCTGCCAGCGTTTTACGAAGCAGATCCAAGGCGTCCGGGGCATCGGTGCCCTGTAACAAATCATGAGGGTATTGCAAAGCATCTCCCTGGCGGTGTTCAGCCAGAACCGTGTATTTACTTGGTTCCTTGGCCATGCCGTCCTTCACCACGCCGATGGGGATGTCCGGACGTCCATAGAAAGTATTTATCAGGTCAACAAAAGCTGCCGCCTGAGGATGATCTTTGGTGACGGTAACTGCTAGTAACTCACACTCTCCGCGAGACACGAGCGAGTGAATCATCGCTAGCGCCATGGCGTCATCGATATCGTTACCCATATCGGTATCAAAAATCAATTTGACGGGCTCTTTTGCCGTAAGAGACAATGGAAGGAAAATGAGGGCGAGTAATAGAGTGAGATTTCTCATATCGATCTCGGTGGACATAGGATTGGGCTGGGAAGTGGCTACAAGTTCTTCCTACAAGTTTATTTACTCGTCAGGTTGATTGAAACAGGCAGTAGAGCATGAATGGACAGGATCGCAGAAAGTTTCTCGGACAATCACTTGCGATTGCAACAGTTACCTCGGCAGGGCAGGTTTCGAGAGGGTCGTCGAATGCTGGTGAAGAAATTCGCATCGGCATTATCGGTAACGGTGGACGAGCAGGCAATCTAAAGGCAGAGTTGCAACAACGTCAGGATGCGCGAATCATCTGGATTGCAGAAGTCAATGAGGATCGTAAACAGGATAAGGCGGTTAAGCACACCGGCGATTTTCGAAATGTACTAGATGACCCCGCCGTCGATGCAGTCGTCATTGCCACACCGGACCACTGGCACGCTCCGGCAGCGATTCTTGCCTGTGAGGCAGGGAAGCACGTCTATGTGGAGAAACCATGCTCGCATACGGTTCGCGAAGGCCGATTACTAATCGAAGCTGCTGAGAGAAATAAGACCGTTGTTCAACACGGTACGCAAGTCCGCAGTACCGATATGATGATTGAAGCAATCGAGTTGCTACGAAGTGGAATCATTGGTGATGTGAAAGTGGCCAAGTGCTGGAATGTTCAACGTCGTGCCAATATCGGCAAACAGCAACCTGGCAAAGTTCCCGATAATCTCGATTATGAAAACTGGGTTGGTCCTGCCGAGTGGTTGCCGTATCAACAAAATCGAGTGAATAGTGGTTGGCACTGGTTCTATCCCTATGGGACGGGCGACATGGGGAACGATGGCGTCCATGATATAGACTACGCTCGCTGGGGACTGGGCGTCACTGCACATCCGAATCGAATTGCTGCGGTGGGAGGAAAGTATTTTTTCGATGACGACCAGCAGTTTCCAGATACACAACATGTGCTGTTCGAATATGACGGGGACGGCGGTTTTGGAAATCAGAAAACTCTGATTTATGAACAACGATTGTGGTCGACCAACTATCCGCACCACACCGATAGTGGTGCCGAGTTTTACGGAACCGAAGGACAAATGTATCTAAGCCGTCGAGGCAAAATAGAAGTGCTGGGTTCACGCAATGTGAAACGTGACGTCTCGGTGACTCCCGAAGGACAAAATACTCGAAAGCATATTGCCAACTGGCTTGATTGTATTCGATCCGGAAATCGTCCGAATGCAGATATTCAAAAAGGGCACCTGACCTCTTCTCTTTGCCATTTGGGCAATATTGCTGTCCGAGCCGGGCGAGGATTCGAATTTGATCCCAAAGCAGAACAAATCATCAATGAGCCGGACGCCAATCGCCTGTTAACAAAACAATACAGAGAGCACTGGGGCAGACCTAAAGCAGTCTGACTACCAGCAATTCTTAGTGTTTAGATCGGGCTTAGTAATAAGTATCCCCCCGCTAGGGGCGTGGATGGCGTTTGAAAATGTTAATCTGGGTAGTCTGTGCCGGAAAATCCTTTTTTTCAGGCAGTTTCGTAACGCAACGCTACCGATTATTCCGAAGAAAACGATAAGGCATAGCGCTATTGGCTGCGCTTCACAGTTGCGTGTTGTGTCAATCAACGTTTGAAATCGGGATATTAGTTTTGCTAAGTGGACTAAAAAAGTACTTCTTGCTGACAACCGCCTTGGTGATTGGGTTGGTCTGTGCGATCGGTGTGAATCAGGAAAAACCTGTTGAGCAACCGGTGGAAGAGGGTGAGACTCAGCGAGTTTATGCTGCTGCCATCGATATGGATGCAGGTGAGAAGTTTGACTTTACTAAACTCCGGATACTGGAGGTTGGTAAAGAGCGGCTATTGGATCAGGAACCAGTACTGGAACTCGAGCAGATTAAAGGGCAATATGCTGCGACTCGGCTCCAGGTGGGTGACCCAATCACTTCTTCAGTAGTTCAAGCCACGGACCAAGTTTCGATCGAAAAGATCATGCCAGGGTTCAGTACGGTCACTGTCAACAGTCATTTGGATCCGTTGTTGATAGGTTTGATGGAGTCAGGATGTAGCGTGGATGTTGCGGGAGTTATCCCGGCAGAAGCCAGCGGCAAGCTGGGGGTGACCCGTTTGGCTTCCAATTGTCAGGTGTTAGGGGTGCAGGATAGTACAGCGGTTGAGCAGCTGGAAGCCGCGGTGACACTCTTAGTGAAATCTGAATTAGTAGATCCAATTCTTCTTGCCGGTAAAGCAGGCGATCTGCACCTAAGTCTGACCGGTGCTGCCGACGAAGGAGATTTTCCCTCGGGGATGATTACAACGCTTGATTCGATTCAGCAGAAGATTTTGGCCCAAGTCGCATTACAGGAAACACCTCAAGTGCCAGTACCTGAAAGTGCTGCCGTCACAGAACCGATGCCGACGGTTCAATCCGAAGACCGAACTCTGAACTCCCAACAGCAAATACAGGAAATTGCCGCGAAAATGGCTCAGCAAGTATCCTCGCAGGTTAGCCAGGAAGTTTCTGATCAAGTTACCGATCAGGTTGTGCAGCGGATTACGGATCGGATGGACCAGCTAAAGACCAACCAATCGGACGTGACTCCAGCAGCAATTGTGACTCAGACTCCCGCAAAGGTGGAAAACTATCGTGAAATGGAAGTAGTTACGCCTGATGGTGTGGTTCGTTATGTGTGGAAGACTCGTGATAGTGAACCAGTCATTATTGCCGACGAGAAGCAGGAAACGAAAACCAGTCAGGTGGTGGATGATGACCCTGCACGCATTGCATTAAAGAAGTAGAGATCGAGATCCAATGAAACGACTTGAATTGAATTCCCTTGCCTCCCTGTTGTTGGTCCTATTTGTGGCAACTGCCGTTCAGGGACAACAATCAGAGGAACCGGATGGATTCGCATTGCCAGAAGCAGGGGTTAAGTCGGTTAGTCCTGCCGTCCAGGTTGAAATGGAACTAGCGGAACATCGAGTGTTAAGCTGGCCGTTCCATGTCACTCGGATTTTTCTGGCTGACGACACGTTGGTCAAGCTCGAACCGATGACTCCCAGCAAAGTCCGTTTGCGAGCCTTAAAGTCCGGGTCGACTAAAATTAATGTGTGGGGAGAGAACGGGGTTGCTCAAGCATATGATATCCTAATCCACGCTCCGATTACCGAGTTGCAGAAGATCCTGAAGGAAGAATTCTCTGAGAGCAAGATCACGGTACGGCAGGTAGCTGCAAGTGTCATGTTAAGTGGTGAAGTCGCCGAGCAGAACGCTCGTGAGAATATCGAGTCAGTAGCCCGTCAGTTTTTTCCACGAGTCATCAACAATCTCAAACTGAAGATTCAACCGGAAGTTGAGCCTGAGCCAGTGAAGCTGCAGGCATCGATCTTTGAAGTTTCACACTATGACTTAAAGCAGCATGATTTGAAGTGGCCCTTGGAGGCGAGTCGAAAAGGTGAAATGCAGCATGAGGTGTTGGCAAAAAAAGGTGCTGTGGCAGAATTCCTGCAATCAGCCTACGAAAAGAAATTGCTTCGTAAAATTGCTACCCCACTGATAACGACTGTCGAAGGCCGCCGAGCGGCATTTGAAACGGGCGGGCAGATGCCATTGGTTATTGCCTCAGGTAGTCAGGGTGGACGAGTGCGTTTGCAACAGTGGGGCGTTCGTATGAATTTGCTACCGACGAGATTGGACAACGGCAAGCTGCGTTTGGGCGTACAACCCAAAATCAATCAGATCGATGTGGCCAATGCGACACGAGTCGAGTCCGTGTCGTTACCCGGAATTCGCACTCATCAAAATGACTTACTAGTCGACTTGGGAGAAGGCGAATCTCTGATGCTCTATGGGATGCCCATGGAACGGGTCATTCGGGAAAAAGAAGANCTACCTTTATTATCGGATCTACCACTNCTTGGTGAGTCCTTCTNTAAGACGAACAAGATCGACGATAAGGTCGAGCTNTTCATTATTATCTCTCCNGNGCAAACGCCAGGCGNAAAAGTGGCCGCATCNNNGTAAGTNANCAACNAAAAACGAGCGATGAAANATGNTTCGNTCNCTCGTTTTNGGTTTTGTCNTTGAGACCTCAAAGCTATCTAATAGTCTCAGTCTCCTGTGCTACCATCGCTGTTTATGTCACATGCTGTTCCGTCGGGTTGGACCATTTCCAGAGAAGCATAAGTTTCCGGCTCGGCTTCTCCTTCATACGGATTGTCTGTTGGTTCGGTAGCGGAACTATCCCCACTTGCAGAATCATCCTTGAAGGCAACAAAGAAGAACACTAGCACGCCGGCTGCGAAGATAGCAGGGATTCCCCATAGCTTTTGCCAATCGATTTGCTTGAGTTCATGAATCTTCTGGGCAGCTGCGTAATCTTCGTCGGAGATATCGGCCACTCGTTCGAGTACGGTATATTCCTCCGGTGTGCAGGCCGTTTCAATGTATCCAGCGACTTTGGCACCAATGAACATACCAACACCCAATGTAAGCATCACTAGCAANCCCTGTGCTTGAGCACGAATTGGNTCGGGAGCTTTCTGGTCNGTATAAATCTGNCCAGTTACGAAGAAGAAGTCGTAACAGATGCCGTGAACGACGACTCCAAGAATGATCAGAGAACTTGTTTGTGAAGGTGCACCAATGGCAAACAAGGCATATCGTAATGCCCAAACAGCCATTCCNACNCCNAGCATTTTCTTGACNCCTAGNCGNGCGAAGAAGAATGGNATGCANAGCATGAANANNACTTCAGACNNCTGNCCANANGNCATGGTTANACCNNTCGGCAACTCAACCATCTCAACGACCCTACTGGCAATCTGGTAGTAGAAAGCCAATGGAATACAGATCAAGATCGAAGAGATCATAAAGATCATGTACGCTTTGTCTTTGAGNAGTGCCAGAGCGTCAAGTCCTAGCAATTGCCCAATCGTTGCCTCTGATTCTGAATTNGCNGGAGTGTTTGGCAACGCAAAACTAATAATTCCCAAGAGGACAGCCGCCGCTGATGTCATATAGAACATGTTGATGTTCTTTTCAAAGGCAAGGAATGTAAGTGCAAATCCGGCTGCGATCCATCCCAGAGTCCCGAAAACTCGGATCTTAGGGAATTCCTTTTCTGAATCCGTCATGTTCTTCATAGCCACTGTATTGGATAACGCCAGCGTTGGGTAATACGTCAGCATGTATAGGAAGAATATGATATTAATGGTGTCCGGAGATCCTGACTCTGTCATTTGAGTTGTGGCGAAAAACATCAGTCCTCCGCCTAATAGATGCATGAATCCAAGGACTTTTTGAGCTGCCATAAATCGGTCAGCAACCATGCCGACAAATAGTGGCGCGATAATACCTGCAATTGGTCCAACAGCATAGGTCCAACCAATATCATTGCCGTCAAATCCGATGGTCGTCAGGAAGTTAGGAGCAGTCACATACCAGGCTCCCCAAACGAAGAACTGCAAAAACATCATGATGCAGAGCAGGATAAAATTACGCATCGTTACACTCCGGGGTACTTTGAGAGGAATTAATAATAAGCAGTGATTGTAGCCTGACTAACAAGGTCAACACAATCTAAATTCAGACGCGAGTCAGAGTAAAGCTGACTGGTGAGGCTATAAAGAAAGCCCGGGTTTTGGAAACTCGGGCTCGTCTTTTCACAAAGTGGAGGATAGGGGACTCGAACCCCTGACCTTTTGGCTGCCAGCCAAACGCTCTCCCAGCTGAGCTAATCCCCCGTTTGAATAAACTACACATAGGTAGAATGCCGAAACATTCAAACAGGTGTATGAGTATTTGAAATTAACTAGGGTTGCCTGACCTGTCAACCACCTCGCACGGACAAGTCCAAACCACCAATTCGGATTCAAGAGTGAATAAGAAAACTGCCATCACAATCGCCAAATATCTGGTTGCATTAGGGATCGTCGGATTCCTGATTTGGCAGGTTCTCTCGGGGGAAGATTCAGCCAGCTTCACCCAGGTTTGGGAAGACCGAGCTAGCTGGAGCGTGCTGCTGTTGCTGGCAAGCCTGCTGGTCGCATTGGCCGGTTTGTCCGTTACCTTTGTGAGATGGTATTTTCTGGTTCGAGCATTAGATATTGAGTTCAAACTGAAGGATGCGTTCCGCTTGGGATTTATTGGCTACTTCTCTAACTTCCTCTCGTTGGGAGTTGTTGGCGGGGATGCAATCAAAGCGATATTCATTTCCCGAGAGCGTCCTGATAAAAAGCCCGAAGCTGTTTCGTCCGTCGTCCTGGACCGGATCATGGGACTCTACGCGTTGACCGTCGTCTGTGCATTGGCCTCATTTGCCGGTACTCAGGTAGCCGAAAGCGCAGAAGAAACAGCCGCTGCGTTACAAAAGATTTCCGAGGTCTCACTTGCCATCTCCGCCATCGGAGCGATCGTTGGGTTGTTGTTGATATTTGTACCGGCACTGACAGGAACGGCTGTACAAGAAAGAGTGGAAAAAATACCTCGGCTGGGACCGACTTTCAAGAAACTGACTTTTGCCATCTACACTTATCGTAGTCAACCATTACTCCTCATCGGCCTAGTTGCCATGAGCACTGCGGTACATTGCCTCTTTGCCCTGAGCGTGTTTGTCATGGCCATGGGACTGGGGATTGTCCACCCAACCTTCATCCAGCATTTGGTTATTTCTCCGATGTCGAACCTAGCTGCTTCAGTACCATTGCCGGGAGGCATCGGAGCATTTGAAACAATGTTTTCAAAAATGTATGTAGAAGGTGGTTTTGATGCTGGGACAGGTTTGGCCGTTGCGTTAGGGTTTCGGCTGGTCACTATCATCAACGCTCTGATCGGCGTGGTGTACTATCTCAATAGCAAAAAAGACGTAGACATATAAACAATTAACCATTTGGATAATTGATCAGTTGGAGAAATGCTCAATGGACTATTGAGAATTNGCCATTGTCATATGGTTAAATGTTTTTTCTCTTTTCATAAACAGTGAAAATCGGCACAATTCACTCTCAATAACCATTTCTATTTATTAATTGGATAGCGGCTTTATGATGTGGATTCGAAAATCCCTCTGTCTCCTAGTTTTCGTGTGTCTGCTGTTGGCTTACAGTCAGCCCACTCAGGCCAAGCAACTGTATGTTGATAACATCGGAGGGAGTGACAATCAAAACGGATTGGCTCCCAATGGAAACGGCGGAAAGAGTGGACCAGTGAGGACCATTTCCCGTGCTTTACGGCTGGCTGGCAAGGGAGATACCATCCACGTTGCCAATACAGGCGATCCTTATCGGGAGAGTATCTCCGTGCAGGGGGGGNACAATAGCGGTCTGGTAGGCAAGAGTTTCACGATCATTGGAGACGGAGTGGTACTTGATGGGAGAACGGAAGTACCTAAAGACGATTGGGAATTACTAGGAGACAGTACCTACAGTACTCCAGCCCCTTCCGAATTTACAATTCTTTACCTCGATGATAAGCCCGCTGAAAGAGTCACGGTCGAAGATGCGGCGACCTCCATTCCCGAACTAACGGAGCACCAATGGTGTATGTTTAACCGTCGAATCTATTTCAAGACGGAATCGACGAAATTGCCGCGTGAATATGACCTCACCTATAACATGCGTAGGGTTGGAATCACTCTGGTGAATTGTCGCAATGTCGTGATCCAGGGATTTGTCGTTCAGGGTTTTCAGTTAGACGGTATCAATGCGCATGACAACGTGTTTGGCGCCACGGTTCTGGGAGTCGTCGCACGCGGGAATGGGCGTAGCGGCATCAGCGTTGGTGGAGCTTCCCGAGTTACCATCGAATCTTCTTTGGTCGGCAATAACGGCACAGCTCAGATTCGCACGGAAGGCTTTAGCGAGACCAAACTGAAGAACAACGACCTGATCGATGATGACCCCAATGCTCCAGCCTTGGTAAGCGAAGGCGGGAAAGTTAAACAGGTAGACAATTAAACAATTGGACCTTTGTTCAATGGACTATTGAGAATTGACCATTGCTACATGGTTAATTGGTTAAAGGTTACAGATTTTGTCCGCCGGGCAGGACAGGGACCTGCAGATTATTCAGATCCAGTGGATTGTTGTTAACCGGTGCCTGCTTTGGAAATGCTATGTCTGAATTGAGATGAAGCTTTCCTTCGTTATATCTAGCCAACCGTAACGTCAGATCGGTTAAGAAGTCTTCGTATCCTCGGCGAGCTTCTGAAGGACTGATATTATGCAAGATTGCCAATTCACTGGTGAACTGATCAATCATATTGACTGCGGAACCGACCAGACGTTTAGCGGCCTCAAAGTCACCGAGCATTGCTGTGGCGGCCGCCTGATTCGAAACCAATTGCGCCTTTTGGATAACAGAGACATCCGTCGCCTGCAGCCCTGCCTCAACGAGCCTGAGAGCATATTCAGGATCCTGCAATTGCGGCTCAGGTGACATCGCATTAATCGTGGCAAGGAAGATCAGCGATTCAATATCGTCGGGATTGGCATTGAGAATGTCTTCACCGATGGGAGCTGGCATCGTGACACGAACACATTGTTTCAAATGCTGAACGACGGCCAATATATTTCGCTCTTCATAGGCAATGGTTGCCAGTGTCGAGTGAGCTTTCCAATGGTCATTGTCGATTTGAGTCGTTGTGAACATGAATTTCCGGGCATCGTCGAGATACTTGGCAACGGTCGCCTGATCCTTCACCTCTCCGGCGTTGTTCTTAATTCCCAAGATTCGCTGTAGCATGATGGCCAGATCGTAATTCGCTTCGGCGTAGTTGGGATTGAGAATCAATGCATGTTTGAGGTAGGCGACTGCTTCGTCGTACTGGCCGTATGTGAATTTGACTTTAGATGCATCACTATAGGCCTTGGCTTCGATATGAGACAAGTTGTGCTGACGCAATACATGGCAAGCTCCGGTGAGAGCTGGGCCCAGGTCTGGAATGATCGTGGGGATCGGGGTCAGGTGATCGCGAATGATGTTGAGTACAGGCCGATGAAAATCGAGCGATTCGTTTGTCCTGTATTCCAGGCGTGGGTGGTCATCGTAGAGTAATTGTGTTGTGGAGCCACCGGTCGCCTGCACCATAGTTTTCAATTGGGGGCCGCTGGCCAGGAAGCAGGAAAGGAAGACGTCTGGATTAGCAAGTTGATGCTTAGCACCTCCCCAGTGTCGGTACTTTAGGTCATCCATGAATAGTGGATTAGCCTGCACGTCGAATGTTTTCGAAATTTCGTCCCTTGAGAACGTCTCGGTGTCGTCTCCATTGACTCCCAACAGAAGTAGCTCGGAAGTGTTATACCAAAGCTGCGCATTTGGAAAAGTCTCGATAAAGGTTGCGACGACAGATTGGAATTCAGCGGCGGCAAGGAATTCCAAGGGGACGAATTGTGAGATTACGCCGCCTTCGTTAAGGCGTTGGCGAGCTCCCTGATAAAACTCATGGGTGTAAAAGCTTGTGACCCCTGGCCTGAACACCTGCCCAACTTCGATCGAGATGACGTCATATTTTTCTTCTGTATGTGTAAGATAGTTGCGCCCATCTTCCACAATCAATTCGATATTAGTTTTTTCGCGAGCAGGACTGCTTTCGGCAAGCCAGTCACCGTTGAAAAAGCGGATCAATAATGGTTCTAGTTCTGCTTCGATTTCAATAAGATGTAACTCGTCGATGTCATGCATCAGGAATCGTTGCGCCGTTTGCCCCGTTCCTAGTCCGACGACACAGACACTCTTCGGATTCCCGTGAACCAGAGAAGGGATGTGCCCGGCCATGAATTGTTGTGTCCGTTTCGAATTTCCCTGCCATTGTTTATCAATATGCAGTTCATACAGATCGTTATTCTCGACGACGGTTATGAACGAATTGACTCCTTCAATTAAAGCCAGGTTGGTTCCGTCTAAAGTGGGAATCGTTCTGCCCTGGCTAAGCATGTCGAATGGAATTCTTGTTCGTTGAATAAACATACTGTTACTCGACATGCGAATCCCTACAAAGGCGAGCGCGACGAGGAGAATCCAGCCAACTCGATTTTCAAGCAGGCGGCCGTCCTCGAGTTTCATCCATGCTAGGAATCCTGCCACCACACTGCAGACACTTGTCAGTGCGACGGCGTTTTCAAGCCCCAGGCGAGGTAAGATTAGAAAACCAACCAGGATGGAGCCGATGATTCCTCCGCATGTGTTCAGAGCCGACAGACGACCGACATCGGCGCCAATACCGCTGGCATTGGCGTTGGCCAGGCGAATACCTAAAGGAAAGGCCATCCCGGCCATGATGGAAGGTATGAGCATGATCATGCCAATCAATATTAGTTGTTGGCTTAAACGCCCCGTACCGAACGATTCCATGAAGTTAATCCAGACAATTTCAGCTGGAGCCATGATGATCGCAAATGTGATCAGCCCACTGAGAATCATCAGGGCACCGAATTGAAAGGTGTTACGTTTAAAGTCCGGTTTGATACTGGAGGCAAACAGGCTTCCCAGCACAATACCGAAGAGTATAACGGTCAACGTAAGCGTGTATGTGTAGACATTGTTGTCGATCAGAAGAGTGAGGAATCGAGTCCAGACTACTTCGTTTCCAAGTGCGGTGAATCCCGCTAACGCAAAAACCCATCCCAACGCTTTGGATTTCTGAGTCCCGGTTTCAGAGTCTTCTTCATTCGCAGCCGGTGCTTCTTCGTCGTCGGCTGTAATCGGCGATGGTAGTTGTAGGGACAGTACCGTGGCTCCGATAAGGAGATTGATGCCGCCGGCAAGAAAGATGGATGTGTTAATGCCAATCGAGGGTAGTAACAAGAATCCACAGATCGCTGCGCCAATGGTGGCGCCGAGTGTATTTAGAGCGTAGAGCCAACTTACCGAATTCAAAACACCGTTTTGATGACGGACAAATTGACGGCAAAACAGCGGAAGTGTCGCTCCCATCAAAATAGTTGGTGGAAGAAGGCAGAGACTTACCAGAACAGCACGCACAGCTAGTGATGCGAGCAAGGATCCTCGGATTGAGTCATAGATGGTGGTATAGATGGAATCCACCAACGGTAAAAGAAAGACACTGACGATACATAGCAAGCCAACTGCGATTTCGATCTTCCCATAGAGCTTAATAGGAGTGGCTAGGTTTTTAGTACGCTTTCCAAACAAGTGACTTCCAATCGCCAAGCCGCCAAAGAAGACGGCCAATACCGTACTGACGGCATAGGTTGTTCCACCCACAATGACGCTGGCTTTGCGGATCCAGCTGATTTCGTAGACCAGTGCTGCGAAGCCGGATAGGACAAAGCAAATAAGGGCAACTAGTTCTGGTTTGCTGAGGGAAGAGTTTGGAGAGGCAGTAGTATTTTCGGACATGGCTAACAGGTCATACAGACCGATTGAATAATGTGGAAATCGTGCAGGGTCAGACACAGTGGGGCATGAAGTCAATACGAACGGACTTGCCAGTTCGTTCTGCTAAATAACAGCCGAGCCTGAGTAAAAAGGCCTGATTTCACTCTCGATTTCCAGTAAAAGAGCTCCGTCTACCTGAACGCCGTGACAATGCCCTTGAAACCGAATATCACCTTGAACGAAATCTACCTCGCTACCATTTAACATACAACGCGGATTCCAGAGCGACGGGATATCAGCTGTATTTGCTATAACTTGGCCGTAAAAGTTCTCCAGTTGCTGGAGTATCTCGATCAATACGTCGGTTAGCGGTACATCTGTATCGGTTACATCGGTTATAGAAATACTTTTGGAAGCGACATCAAAGGGGGCGTTAGCAAGCGAGTTATTGACATTAATCCCAATACCGATGACCAACGTTTGTGGGCTTTCCTGAGTCGTTTCAATTAGGATGCCTCCGAGTTTCTTGCGATGCAGGAAAATATCGTTGGGCCATTTGAGTTGGACTGATTGCGGAAGCCATGGCTCAAGTGCTTCTGCAACCGCAATGCCGGTGACGAGTCCTAGGGAGGCCAGCGCATTCCCCCTTAGTTCCGGGAAGTATTTTATCAGTGAAAAAGTCAGAGCACCTGAATCGGCATGCCAGCGATGGTTTCCCCGACCGCGTCCGGCATTCTGTTGTTCCGTAAGAACCAAAACATTGTCCAAAGTGGAGTCTGCTTTAATGCGTTGTAACGCAGACGTATTTGTAGATTCAGTCGATTCAAAATACTCGATTGAATCCAGTGAAGTTGCCTGACGAATTTTCGTCAATTGAAATGGCATGCCCGACATAACGAGTTTCCGGAATTAAAAACTAGTCCTGGACAAAGAGTGCTTTAACCGGTCTTCCGTAGTGGATACCCCGGGCCTGCCGCGAGGACTTCCTCATCCACTTGATCAATGTACTTCGTAAAGTTGTCTCTGAAAAGCTGGGCTAGTTGCTCGGCCGACTTGTCATAAGCTAAAGGATCTTTCCAGGTGACCCGTGGAGTGAGAATTTCAGTGGGACAGCCAGACACCTTATGAGGGATAGCTAGCCCAAAGACAGCCTCTGTTTGAGTGGGAGTTTCGGCCAATTGTCCGTCGTGTATGGCATTAATGATTGCACGGGTGGTTTTGAGTTGAATACGTTCGCCTTCGCCAACTCCTCCGCCGGACCAGCCGGTGTTGACCAGCCAGGCATGCGTCCCATGTTCATGCATTTTTTCGGCGAGTAGCTGGCTGTAACGATTGGGGTGATGCACTAAAAAGGCAGCTCCGAAACAGGCAGAGAACGTGGCTTCTGGTTTGGTGACTCCCATCTCTGTCCCAGCGACTTTTGCAGTGTAGCCGTTAAGAAAAAAGTAACTGGCCTGAGCAGGTGTTAGCTTCGAAACGGGCGGTAGAATCCCAAAAGCATCACAGGTGAGCAATATGATGTTACTCGGATGGGCTCCGACACATGGAATGGCAGCATTGTCGATGAAGTCGATCGGATAAGCCGCACGCGTGTTTTGAGTGAGTTGTGTATCCGTAAAATCGACCGCGCGAGTAGTCGGGTCAACATACGTGTTTTCCAAAACCGTGCCAAATCGAATGGCATTGTAAATCTCTGGTTCAGACGCGGCGGTCAAATCAATGACCTTGGCGTAGCATCCACCTTCAATATTAAAGACGCCCTTGTCCGTCCAGCAATGTTCGTCGTCACCAATCAGCGACCTTGAAGCGTCAGCGGACAACGTGGTTTTACCGGTGCCAGACAAACCGAAAAAGAGTGCGACGCTGCCATCGTCACCGGCATTGGCGCTACAGTGCATGGAAAGGATCGACTGTTGGGGCATTAAGTAATGCATGACAGTGAAAATCCCTTTCTTCATTTCACCGGCATACTGAGTGCCCAGTATGGTTAACTCTTTGGATTCCAGATTGAGAGCGACGCTGGTCGTACTGCTATTTCCCTCGAGTTCAGGATCAGCCGGGCATTCGCCTGCATTAAGGATCGTGTAGTCGGGCTTGCCAAACTGCTCAAGTTGCTCGGCAGTCGGTCGAATCAGCATGTTGTGCATGAACAGAGCATGGTAAGGACGTGCGCAGATGATTCGTACTTTGATTTGGTGCTGAGGGTCCCAGCCTGCAAATCCGTCCATCACATACAGATGGTCGCACTCTTCAAGAAACTCGACTGCACGCAATCGATTGGCCTGATAGGACTTTTCGCTCAATGGGATATTAACCGGTCCCCACCAGATGTCGTCCTGTGATTCAGGATTGGTGACAATGCGTTTGTCGAGTGGACTGCGTCCAGTCTTTTCGTGCGAGCAATTACAGAGTGCTCCGGAGTCAACAATCTCGGCCTGGTCAAACCGAACGGCATGTTCGTACAAGACCGACGGAGCAAGATTGCGATAGACGTTTAAGTTACTAATTCCGTGGTGTCTGAGATTCATGTTCTCGACTCCGGACAGCGACTAAAAATAGTAAGCAATGATCTGTGAATCAAAGAGGGTAGGACATTTAGTGTCTAAACGTCCCCTGTTGAGGAATTCTTTAAGCCAAATGAAAAATTGGAATGGTTGTTTTTGAAAAAAGGCAAATTTCTTAAACTACCTGCATTAAGATGGAAGGCTGTTGAACTTTAAAGCTCCAGTGAAAACTCCAACCATTTAAAGACTCAGGCAATGAAACGACGCTCAGCAATTCAGCTTTCGATGGCATCTGTAGCATCCCTTGCATCGATTGGATTACCACGGCATTCCGGATTGGTCGCTAAGACCAAGATTCAATCCACTCAGGTGATCGATGTGAGTGTTGGGCACTATAGCGGTTGGCCTACTTTAGCTAAACGCGCTAATGGTCAATTAGTTTTAGTTGCTTCCGGTACCCGTGAATCGCACGTGTGTCCCTTTGGTTCGGTACAGTTGTATCGAAGTAATGATCGAGGTAACACCTGGTTGTTGCCTCAGACGATTTTAGATACGCCCATCGACGATCGGGATGCAGGTATTCTAGAAACGGATCAGGGCACGCTTCTGGCAACGACCTTTACTTCGAATGCGTATGTCTCGATTTTGGAAAAGGCCCGAGCCGAAGGAGGCTGGGATGCCGAGCGATTGAAGCAGTGGGAATTAGCTCATCAACGAGTGACCGCGGAAGAATTGCAGGCAACACTGGGGACGTGGATGATCCGATCCACCGACGGAGGGATCACCTGGTCAAAACCCTATGATTGCATTTTGAATAGCCCGCATGGCCCTGTTCAACTGGCCAACGGGAATCAGCTGTACGCCGGAAAGCATCTGTGGCGGGAAGATAGTTACATAGGTACGGTGCTATCAGAAGATGACGGAAGGACCTGGCAGCGACAGGCACGAATTCCCACACGCGTTGGGGATGATCCAGCTCAATACCATGAACTGCATGCTGTAGAGGCAGTGAGCGGAAAGTTGATTGTTCATATCCGGAATCACAATACGAAAAATGCAGGGGAAACGTTGCAGTCGGAGTCGACCGACGGTGGGAAGACCTGGAGTGTGCCACATTCCATTGGGGTTTGGGGCTTTCCGTCTCACTTACTGCGTTTACAGGATGGTCGACTGTTAATGTCTTATGGATATCGCCGTGGGTCGATGGGAAACCAGGCTCGCCTGAGTGAAGACGAAGGTGATTCATGGTCTGAGCCGATGACCATCAGTGACAATGCAGATAATTACGATTTGGGATACGTGACCACCGTGGAATTTGATGATGGCGAGTTGCTTAGTGTTTGGTATGAAAAGATGGCTGGGAGTTCCAAGGCTGTTTTGCGCCAGGCACGGTGGAGTCTTACGTAATGCCGGAAGATACCAGGCTTTGTGAATTGTCGGTGCGACAGCCCGGCGAAGAGTTATCGTTGGCAGAGAGAATTCCTCTGTCCTTGTGGTTTGCCATGACGTACCCGTTTGTGTTGACGGTGATCTATTTCATATTCATGAATGGTCGCGACACAGGGATTCAAAACACTGTCTTCAGTTCACTCAAATTGATTCAGTTTGCCTTCCCGGCAGTGTTTGTGTTTTTGGTTTGTCGTGAGTCAATTGAGCTGCCTGTTTGGAAGAAACCGGCAATGAGACTCGGAGTGGTCTTTGGCATACTGATTCTCGTAGCAGCGTTGGGATTGTATTTTGGCCTGCTGAAGGGAACGGCACCTTATATGCACCTTAAATCGAAGGTGCTGGGGAAAGTGGAAGGCTTTGGACTGGCAAGTGCCGGAGCCTATGCGGCCTTTGCTATTTTTTACTCGGTCATTCATTCCGGAATGGAAGAGTATTATTGGCGATGGTTTGTGTATAAGCGATTGGCGAAATCGGTTCCGGATTGTTTGGCGATTTGTTTTTCCAGTATTGGCTTTATGGCACACCATGTGGTGATCATGGTGGTGTTTTTTGGACTGACTTCACCGCTGGCCTACCTGTTTTCGATAGGCGTGGCCGTGGGCGGTGCGTTTTGGGCCTGGCTATATGGGCGGTCGGGGAATTTCATGGCCGTTTGGTTGAGCCATGCGATTGTTGACACCGCACTATTTATCATCGGCTACGACCTGATTTTCTGATGGAAGTTGTTTGCGGCGGTGGTTAGATCAATGAGTCTGATGTTCGTAACGGCTGGACTTAGATAAACTAAAACCATTGAAAAGACTCATTTTTCGAGTTAGGAATCATTGGCTAAATCGGTTTTAGAAGGAACTCCACTATGTCAGATGCTTTTGAGAAGCTCTGTGATCATTCCCGTGAAATTGCACTTTTGAATTCTATCGAGTCGCTACTCGATTGGGACGCTCGCTGTAAACTTCCGGAACAAGGCAGTGCCTACCGGACGGAACAACAAGCTTATGTGGCAAAACTCGTTCATCAAAAACAAACCGATCCACGGATCGGAGACTGGCTCGCCGATGTTCAGGGAACGAACCTAACGGCCGATCCACAAAGTGACACGGCCACAATCATTCGTGAAGCCCAAAGGAATTACGATAAACAGACCAAGCTGCCAGTAGAACTCGTCGAAGCCTTAACCCGCGCAACCAACGATGGACAACATGCCTGGGTCGAAGCAAGGCGGGAAAATGACTTTTCCAAATTCCTGCCCTATCTGGAAAATGTCTATCAACTCAAACGCGAACAGGCCGATGCGATCGGGTATGAATCATGCCGCTATGATGCATTGCTGGATGATTACGAACCCGGTGAAAAAACGAGTACCGTCCGCGCAGCACTTGAAGCACTGCGAACGGATCTCGTTCCACTACTTGAGGCCATTCAGGGAAGTGGGAAATCACCAGATCGAAGTATCCTCACGCGTGACTACCCAGTGTCCAAACAGGAATCGTTTGGATCCCAGGCGGCCAAAGCAATTGGTTTTGAATTTGATCGAGGCCGATTGGATGTCACTCATCATCCGTTCTGTACCGAAGCTGGTCCCGATGACTGTCGTATCACCACTAGGTACGACCTGAACTTCTTTAATATGGCGTTCTTCGGAATCTTGCACGAAGCAGGGCATGGCATCTACGATCAGGGACTTAGGAAATCTCAGTACGGTCTGGGGCCGGGACATTATTTGTCACTTGGAATCCATGAGTCTCAATCCAGAATGTGGGAAAACCAAGTCGGTCGAAGCCGCCCGTTTTGGGATCACTGGTATGGAGCTGCTCAAGAGCACTTCAATAGCTTGCAAGACGTCTCGCTAGACGACTTTTACTTTGCAATTAATCACGTCGAACCTTCCTTGATTCGAGTGGAAGCAGACGAATTGACCTATAACCTGCATATTATCATTCGATTTGAGTTGGAACAGGCACTGATCGACGAACAAATCAAACCAGCCGATTTGCCCGAAGCCTGGAATACGAAATATCAGCAGTATCTTGGTATTCAGCCACCGACCGATGCCGATGGTGTCATGCAGGATGTGCACTGGAGCGCCGGATTGGTTGGATACTTCCCAACCTATTCGCTTGGCAATCTATATGCTGCCCAATTCTATCAGCAGGCCGATAAAGACCTCGGCGGATTGGATGAGTTGTTTCGACGTGGTGAATTTCTGGAATTAAAACGATGGGCCGGAGAGAAGATCCACCAACGAGGCCGTAATGTCACACCGGCGGAACTCGTTCAGGAGGTAACCGGTGAACCTCTGAGTCACACTTACCTGATCGATCACCTGCAATCGAAACTGTCGCCGCTGTATGGAATATAATCTTTCATTGGCCTGTACTCAGTCCTTGGCATAGAATTAGGCTTAATCATTAGAGAAGTATACGATCGAAAAGGTCAGGGAGAGGATTAATGGCAGTTGCCAATTGCCCCGAATGTCAGGAGGAAGTTTCACTACCGTCAGCTAGTGAGGAAGCGACCGTCCAATGTCCGCTATGTGGCGCTGAATATGTTCTTTCCACAATCATCAATGCTTTGCCGCCGGCATTGATTGTGTTGGATGATCCGCTGGCAGTAAGTCCTGAAACCGATCGAAATGACGAACTAAATTTGGCTCCAGCCGAAGATGTGGCGGTTAGCAATTCTGCCTTTGCATTTGATGAAGAAGCGGCGCCGGGAAGAGCGTTGGTAGAGCGAGCGGCTGCCCGGGGAGCTTCCAGTGGTTCGCCAGTGAAGACAATCGTACAAATATTCCTTGGAGGTGCCTTGGCGTTGCCTTTGGCTCAGCTTGTACTTTGGCATCTCCCGGAAGAACCACGAGATCCAGTTGGGCTGGGAGAAGCGATTTATGCGAATGATTCGTTGGAATTCCTGCATTCCATTGTTCCCGCTGAGCTGAATGCCAGTGGTTCGAGTGACGACAGTTCCAATGGTGATGATGAATCAGCTGAACAGGATGTGCATCGTCCGCTGACAAATCCACTCCAACAGGATACCGGCTTTAATGTCGGCCCTATGGAAGAAGTGGAATTGGGATCCGGAACACCTTTAGGGAACCCGTTTGGTGTTGATGAAAATCCTGAAGAAAATCCCCAGCCTACGATTGATGAGATTGCAGCACAGCCCAAACCTGCCGGGCCTGCTCCACTGTCACCTACCGAATACATTCGAGCTTCAATCGTTTTTCAAAACGTAGTAATCAATAGTATGTATGCTCAGGCTCAGGATAGTTTGAAACAATGGGACGAACTCGGGCCGGATGCCAATGAGAATTTACGAAAAGTTGAAGGGCGGGAATTGTTTTTGTCGTTGGGGCAACTGGCGTCCGGCATAACCTATCAAGACCCGGATATGAATCAAAGCTTCGAAGCCGTGGAGGACGCATTTAATTTCTTTAGCGAATTGGCGGGTCGAGAGGAGATACTCGATCTGGTTAATGCCGAATTTGAAAACAGTCTGCGAACCAAACAGAGTCCCCTCTCGGGAGTATTGTTTACCGCTCACAGTGTCGGCGAAGAAGAATCTGTAAGTGGATATCAACGATTGATGCTTGAGCTAGATGGTGGTGCTCTGGAACTTCCTCTGGTTTACTCCCCGGAGATCGCTCAGCCGATTTCGGAAGATACCTCGAGCCTGGTTCTCGGCAGTTTAATCCGTCGCCCCAGACAAGATCTCAAGAACTACTTAGGAACGGATGAATTTGTCATCATCTTCGGTGCAGCCGTCCCATTGGCTGTGAACCCTCAGTGAGAACCTGTCGTTAGTAAAGCAACTGCCAGATGACCACCCATTCAGAGCTCCTTCCTGCTGAACCACTACATGCATTAAAGTTAGCTCAGCAAATTCGCGACGGAAAACTGTCGTCAATTGAGGCAACCCAGCAGTGTATCGCCCGAATCCAAAAAGTCGATCCACACATTAACTCGGTGGTTATTCCGCTGTTCGATTTGGCACTGAAGGATGCCGCTCGGTTAGATACAATGGCTGCGCGAGGCGAATACGCCGGTCCGCTACATGGTGTTCCGATCACGATCAAAGAGTGTTTTTACGTTGCCGATACCGACTGTTGTCTGGGAGTTGATGGCTTGACTCAGCAACCATCTGAGCGTGATGGAGTCATGGTCGAACGTTTGAAAGCGGCAGGTGCTGTCGTATTAGGGAAGACCAATATTCCTCAGATGATGCTCTGGCATGAGTGCGTCAATCCGGTGTATGGCCGAACGAGTAATCCCTGGAATCTTTCGCGTACGCCCGGGGGAAGTTCAGGAGGGGAAGCGGCGATTCTTGCAGCAGGAGGCTCCTATCTTGGACTAGGCAATGATCTAGGAGGCAGCCTGCGCGTACCAGCTCACTTCTGTGGAATCTACTCACTTAAACCGACCAATGGCTTGCTAACACGTCGCGGCTCAAGAGGCAACTTCCGTGGAATGGAAGCAATGCTGGCACAGCCTGGGCCGATGGGACATTCGGTTGAAGATTTGGAATGCATGCTGCGGGTGCTGATCGGAGATCTGGAATCAGTGAATTCGCTTGAGCAGGCTCCGGTAGGGTTGCAGCCCATCGCTGACTCCGTGGAGGGGATGCGAGTCGGGGTGATCGAGGATGATGGCTTTTTCCGGCCGTCGCCTGCAATCCGGCGAGCCGTCCGGGAAGCCGCAGATTTCTTAGAATCACGAGGTGCGGAAGTTGAGCGTTTTGAAGTGCCCGAAGCTGATAAAATGTTTCGCATGTACGTTGGTGCGATGTCCGCAGACGGTGGCTTTCAGGCTCGTTATGCGGTTAGGAAGAGTCGATTGCATGGGCCCTTTCGGAAACTGATCATGGCCACCAGAATTCCGGAGTGGATGCGTTCGACCGTAGCAGGACTGTTAAACCTGCTCGGGCAAAAATATCAGGCCACGCTGGTTCGGGCTGGCCGGAAATTGTCTGCTAGTCATTATTGGTTATTGATCCATGCTATGAATCGCTATCGGCGGAAATTTGCTAAGCAGTTTGAGCAACAAGGTCTCGACGTCCTTCTTAGTCCGGCATTTGCTTTACCCGCTATGTGCCACGATGACGGGATTGATCTATTGCCGGCAGGAAGCCATGCGATGTTACAGAATCTAGTTGGAGGACCTGGAGGAATGGTGCCTTGGTCGACGGTTCTCGAAGGTGAAGAAACGGATCGTCAGGCGAATCGTGATGGTGCCATACGGCGGGCGATCAAAACCGAGACAGACAGTGTCGGTCTTCCGGTTGGCGTTCAGGTGTCCAGCCTTCCGTGGCAGGAACATCGAGTGCTGGCGGTCATGCGTGAACTGCAGCATGACATTCGTAGTCGGCAACGCAGCGGGTAGAAGCCTGCAGACTCGAAGCAATGAGTGCAACGAATTGATGTTTACTCGATCGTTGCACTCAGTGGACAGGTAAGTGTGATTTCACCGTTCAGGTTTACTTTCGCTGTAATGGTCGCTCGGACTTTTTGTGGAGATAGCCCCGAGTTAAATGTCACCGGGACGAGATGGATCTTCTTTGGTTCGTCTCCGGTCAGTTTGAAACTGACGCCAGGATGATCGCACTTGAGTGAATCGATGGTGAACGGCTGATCGGCTCGCAGAATCAAACGTTTGGTTATTTCGGAATCCTTCTGCATAATGCCCAGTAAAAGCGAAGCTGGACTAAGCGTGACCGGTGCTGAGACTTTACCTGTAACAGGCAGTTTGATTTCCTGATTTTGGAGATCGTTAGTAACGATGATCAGGTGGTCCTGAAGATAGCCTACTGGTATGTTGTCTTTCAGTTGTACTCCGAGTTTATAACCGACCTGATTGGCCAATTGTGTTCTTTCAAGGATTTCAACTTCGTAATATGATTTTTTGCTCCGAACATCGGTGATTTGCCAGTCGCTCACTCCTGCATGTGAGACGTTGAATTCCATACGAGGCTTGTCCGAGATTGAGAATTCACCAAATTCTAATCGTGACGGTGAGAAAGTGAGGTCGGTACGTATAAAGCCGGCAACTTGGAGTTGAACTTCCGCAAAATACGGTTTGTCGAACGTGACGGTTACCGTCGCTCCCCGGGCTCCGGCAAACGCCTCGGTGTTATAGGTTGCCAGGATGGTACCTTTTTCAAACGTCTTTATGGTGTCTTGTTCGGCCGTGGGAATCGTACAACCACAGCTAGCTCGGACACCTGTGATATGAAGAGACTCTTCATAGAGATTTGTGAATTCAAACCGGAATTCCTGCTTCGAATTTTTAGCCACCGTGCCGAAATCATGTTCGAGAGTAGCAAACATTTTCTTAGCCCAGTCTTGAGCCTGTAACGAACTGGTAGCAACTAACAGCAAAGTGAAAAGGCTGAGTCCGTTCATGGAAACGGTCGAATTTAGCTTGAGAGAT
This sequence comes from Rhodopirellula sp., assembly GCA_002701385.1. Lineage (GTDB taxonomy): Bacteria > Planctomycetota > Planctomycetia > Pirellulales > Pirellulaceae > UBA721. The sequence goes on from NZVD01000085.1 coordinate 43,551, forward strand.
TTTGGATTCATCTGACCTTTCGCCAGAAAGGGAGGTTAGGAGTGCCAGTGTATTTTTACTAGTTTAACATGTTTACAGCGGTGGACTTAAAAAACTACCGAATTGCTGGCGAGCAGTCTTCAGTAGGTGCCTGATAGTTGTTGGTTTCCACTAGAATGGGATATAATCGGACAACGAATCCCAATGAGGGATTCATTGTAGCAGAGTCATTGTGTCGGAAGCGGCGGCTCTGAAACCTTTCAGCTGAATGAATATTGAGGATCGAATTGATGCGCTTGCGAAGTCTTAGTGCTTTAGTCTGTTGTTTGGTAGCCATGATGATTACCGGGTGCGGTGAAGAGACACCATCGGCACAGACCCCACAACGATCGATGTCGTCTGTGGCTCAGGTTAAAGATTTAATGCCAGGCGTTACTGACGCAACCCAGGTGGATGACACTCAAGTCTCCCTGCAAACGGTGGCTTTACAGGAAAAGAATCCGTTCCAACGTAGGTTCCCAATTCCGGAAGCACCCTTTGCGAAGAAGTCAGGGAAGGTTGAGTGGCTTAATACAGAGCCGCTTACATTGAAAAAACTCCGCGGTAAATTCGTAGTGCTCGATTTTTGGACTTACTGCTGCATTAACTGTCATCACATCTTGCCAGTACTTAAGAAGTTGGAAGAGAAATATCCCAACGAAATTGTGGTGATCGGTGTTCATTCCGCGAAATTCGATGAAGAGAAAAACACGGAGAATATACGCGACGCTATTCTACGTCACGATATTCGCCACCCGGTCGTGAACGATCATGATCATTACCTATGGAATTTCTTCGGTGTGAATAGTTGGCCTACGCTGACGGTGATCGATCCGGAAGGTTATTTTGTAGCAATAAATCGCGGTGAAATTGATTTTGAATCTCTCGACGGCTTTTTTAAGAATTGCATTCCTTATTACGAGAAAGCCAAATTACTGGATAAGACCCCAGTTGAATTTGAGTTGGAGATTTATGAGGAAGAGCCAACGCCGCTGAAGTATCCGGGGAAAGTGCTGGCAGATACTGAAAATAACTTGCTCTATATTACCGACAGTAGTCATAACCGCATTGTGGTATCAGACCTTGATGGGAATGTACAGGAAATTATTGGCTCAGGGAAAGTGGGGCGGGAGGACGGAAACTATGCGTCCGCGTCCTTTGATCATCCTCAGGGACTCGCGTTAAACGGTGACACCCTGTATGTAGCTGATGTTGAAAACCATATGATTCGCAAAGTCGATTTAGCTACCAAGACGGTCAGTACTATTGCCGGACTGGGGCGGCAGGCGAGTTTTCAGGAATCATTCCCTGGCGTTACGGCGACCAAACAGACGGGGCCATGGTTCGGGAATCCTCAGAAAACTCCCATCAATAGCCCATGGGCTTTGTGGGTTCATGAAGAAAATCTATATATCGCGATGGCCGGGCCTCATCAAATTTGGATTATGCCATTGGATGAATCGCGGATTGGACCGTATGCCGGTAATGCCCGTGAAGATATTGTCGACGGTCCCTTGTTACCTAATCAGCCACTAGGGATGGGAGCAAGTTCTTTCGCGCAGCCGTCAGGTTTGACATCAGATGGAGAATACATCTATGTCGCTGATAGCGAAGGCAGTTCCATCCGAGGCGTTCCGTTTGATAAGACCAAGTCTGTCTTCACCGTGGTGGGAACCAATGATCTGCCCAGAGGAAGATTGTTCACTTTCGGTGATGTCGACGGAAAGAAAGATGATGTCTTGTTACAGCATGTACTTGGAGTTCACTATGATGCTGGCAAGATCTATATCACCGATACCTACAACAATAAAGTCAAAGTCGTGGATGCAAAGACGGGTGAGACTCTTACTGTAGCCGGTTCAGGAGATCCCGGAATCTCCGACGAAGGTGTTGGTGAATTTGATGAGCCCTCTGGAATCACTAAATTGGGAAATACGCTTTATATTGCTGATACGAATAACCACTTGGTTCGTACGATCGATTTGGCCACCAAAAAGGTCGGAACGATGTCCTTTAAGGGGCTGGAACCGGTTGAAACTGAGTAAATTCGTTAAATTGTTTTTTGCACAAATAGTAATTGCATAAGCAAATCTAATTAAAGGATGGTTGGGGTTGTTTGCCGAATCGGCACTGTCTTCATCATTGCCAGCCAGAAGTATTAAATGTTACTTGGCGGCCTAGGGGGAAAAGACTCGGATGATGGGCCACCTAAAAACCGCTTATTTAAGCCGGCGAAAGCCGGCTTTTTTCGTATTCTGCTCATTTACAAGGTTTTAGTTTCGATTGTAGAATACGAGTTTCCCCTATAGTCATGGGACTCGGCAGTGTTATCACGAAGAGTAAAGTGACTGTGGACGTACGCGGTGCGCTGTTTATTCGAATAACAGTGTGCGAAGTGAATGTGAATTTACTTCCAAGTGTTTTAGGACTTATTCATGTTTGACAGACTTTCCGAAGGCCTTCAGGGCGCCATTAAGTCACTCAGTGGCAAAGGGCGGTTAACGGAAGCCAACATGCGAGAGGGTCTGAAGCAGGTAGAGCAGTCTTTACTTGAAGCGGACGTAAGCTATGACGTGGTGCAGTCTTTTATGGCGAACGTCACGGAACAGGCTTTGGGAGAAAAAGTACTACTGTCACTGGATCCGAGTGAGCAAGTCATTGGGATTGTACGTGACGAGCTGGTCGAAATTCTTGGAAAAGAAGACTCAGCACTTTCCTTAGATCACGATGTGAATGTCATCATGCTTTGTGGTCTGCAAGGGTCGGGGAAAACCACCACGACCGGGAAGCTGGCTCGACTGATTCGAGAATCCGGTGGCAAACCGATGCTGGTCGCGGCTGACCTTCAGCGAGCGGCAGCTGTGCAGCAGTTGCATGTGCTGGGAGAACAGTTGGGTATTCCGGTTTATTCGGAAGCGGATTCAACTGATCCGGTAAAGGTATGTCAGAACGGAGTGAAGAAGGCTAAAGAGAATGACGCAAATGTCGTTATTCTTGATACCGCCGGCCGGTTGGCGATTGACGAAGAGTTAATGGCTCAGCTGGTTAATATTGACCGGAAAGTTCAGCCTCATCAGGTCTTCCTGGTGGTGGATGGGATGACCGGGCAGGACGCAGTCAACAGTGCCAAAGCTTTTAACGAAGCATTGGAACTCGATGGCGTGATTATGACCAAGCTCGATGGTGATGCTCGTGGTGGAGCGTTGCTGTCGGTGAAATCCGTCACTGGTGTACCTATTAAGTTCATCGGTACGGGTGAACACCTCGATTCGCTGGAGCCTTTCCGACCGGAAGGGATGGCGGGGCGGATTCTGGGACTGGGAGATATTCTTGGTCTGGTGGATGTTGCCCGGCAGGTTGTTGATGAAAAGCAACAGGCGGAACTCGAGGAAAAACTCCAGAAGGGGAAGTTCACTCTAGATGACTTTAAGAATCAGCTGGCCAGCATGGCGCAGCCCGGACTCGTCAAGCGAATGCTTGGTATGCTGGGTGGCCCGATGGCTCAGATGAACCAGATGTTGGAAGATGAGGAAACCGAAGGCGGTATTCGTCGTACTGTTGGCATCATCAATTCGATGACGCTCGAAGAACGGCGCGACCCCACGGTGATTTCCGGAAGCCGTCGGAATCGTATTGCCCAAGGGGCTGGTGTGCAGGGTAACGAAGTTACTCAGCTGATCAAGCAGTACGAGCAAATGAAACCGATGATGGAAGGCATGGCTGGAAAAGGTATGCGGGAACGCCTGAAGGCAGTTCGCGATTTGCATGACAGTGCCATGACGAATCCACTCGGAGGTGTCCAGCGGACGAAAAAGTCCACGGGAACCAGATTGTCCTCGAAAGACAAACGAAATAATCGAAAGGAACGTGAGAAGTTACTCAAACAGACGCGCCGACGGCGACGATAGTAAGCGAGTACTTGCGGCTTTTCGAAAGAATATTCAAAACGAAACTAATTAGTATTTTAGATTTGAAACGGTAAGTTACCGTTTCATTAGATAAGAAGACTCAAAGGAGGAATCGTGGCAGTTCGAATTCGACTGAAACGAATGGGCCGTACTCACCGACCTTTCTACCGCATCAGTGCGATGGATAGCCGGAGCCCACGAAATGGTAAAGATATTGAGCGTCTTGGGTATTACGACCCAATGGTGTCTGAAAAGGATGCTCGAGTAAAACTAAACAATGAGCGTATTGCTTACTGGCTAAGTGTTGGTGCTAAGCCAACCGAAAAGGTGAAAGTGCTTATCGATAAGTACGGTCCGGAAGGTACTCACCTGGAAGCTCAGGCAGAAGCCTTTGCTCGTTTGCAAGCCAACAAGCCAATGGCTCCACCACCGGAAGCCTTGCCATCATTTGATGAGCCGGAATCGGAAGCTGTGACTGAAGAAGCTGCGGAAGCCACTGAAGCTCCAGCCGAAGAAGCTGTGACTGAAGAAGCTACGGAAGCTCCGGCTGAAGAAGCCGCTGCAGAAGAGGCTCCTACTGAAGAAGCTGAATCTACAGCCGAAGAAGCCGAAGCACCTGCGGAAGCCGAAGCAGAAGCTGCCGAAACATCGGCTGAAGAGGCTGCGGACGAAGAAGCCAGCGAGTAATCTCGCCGGCTCAGTTGCGTAAGTGCCAACTGCGATTATGTATGTCGTTGGGAATTGTCATGCGGTTTGATGTGCTCACTTTGTTCCCCGAGATCTTTATGAGTTATCTGGGGCAGAGTTTACTTCACAAGGCAATTGAAAACGAACTGGTCGAAACAGCCTTACACGATATTCGTCGGTGGTCGGACGATAAACACGGACGTGTTGATGACCGACCGTTTGGCGGAGGCCCGGGCATGGTGATGCAGGCCAAACCTGTCGTTGAGTGTGTCGAAGCTGTTCAGCAACTGGGAGATACTCCCGGAAACCTGATTATGCTCACGCCCACTGGCCGTAAACTGGATCAACGGCTTGTAGAAGAATTGGTTCAAACACCTCGGCATCTACTGCTTTGTGGTCGATACGAAGGATTTGATCAGCGGGTTTCAGATATTCTGAAGCCCATGGAAATTTCGATAGGGGATTATATCCTCAATGGAGGCGAAGTCGGTGCCATGGTGCTGATCGACTCCATGATTCGTCTCGTTCCGGGAGTACTCGGGGATGAGCAAAGCAGTCAAGAAGATTCCTTTTCCTCGGGGAATAGATTGCTCGAATTTCCACAGTACACCCGACCTCGGGAATTTCGGAACTTAGAGGTTCCTGAAATCCTGTTAAGTGGTGACCATCAGGCGATTGCCCGATGGCGGGAACAACAAAGCCTCGAACGTACGCAGGAGCGTCGTTCGGATTTGTTATAAGACGACGCGAGTTATTGGCAATCAGCCGGTCACTCAACTGACATCCAAAACAACAAAACACTTGTGAAGATAGAAAAGTCAATTTAAAAGGAAGGCAAACCATGAGTCAAAAACTACTTGACCTGGCCGAACAATCCAGCTTGAAAGAGGATAAACCTCAGTTTGAAATCGGCGATACCGTCGACGTGCATGTACGAATTCTCGAAGGTGAGAAAGAGCGTATTCAGGTATTTAGCGGAGTGGTTATTGCGATGAGCGGTAGCGGAACTCGCGAAATGTTCTCAGTACGTCGTATTGTTGCCGGTGAAGGTGTTGAACGTAAATTCGCTATCCATTCACCGCGCATTGCAAAGGTTGAAGTAACTCGCTCCAGCCACGTACGCCGTGCGAAACTGTACTTCCTTCGCGATCGCGTCGGAAAGGCAACCCGCCTGAAGGAACGTCGCAGAAGCTAGGACGCTTTTGCAAACCAGCCTGGATTTCCAGCACGGCGGCCGCGTCAGATTCATTCGCGAGCCTGATTGTGTTTATTGTTTGGAATCTAATGCTGGGAGCAGTCCTGGGTGTGTTGGCGATCAGCCAACGCTGTATTCTACGACTGCGATCTGCCTGTGGGCAGATGCCTCCTTCACTCACAAGTGATCAACTCGGGCGGCAGGCTGAATTGCTTGCCGCCCGGTTTTTTATGCGCCGCGGGTACTCGATACTCGAACGCCGCGTTCAAAACGAATTCGGTGAAATGGATTTGGTGCTGATCGATCACTGGCATCGGGAGCCTCAGATTGTAATCGTCGAGGTGAAAGCCGGTTTTCGTCATGAGGCCCAACCTCAGCGGAGGCTGAAAGTCCGCCAGCGTCAGCGTTTGGAATTAGCGGCGAGGCAGTTTCTCAAACAGCAGCATCTTCGCGAAACCGTCTGGCGGCTCGAACTTGTTGCAGTCGTCTGGCCCATGCCCGACTCGCTACCGCAACTACGCCGCTTTCCTGTAGACCGTCTTATGCGAAAGGGATGATGCCGTTATTTCATAGAAGGGATTCGATCCCGGTTGACCTATCGTTTTGCCTTTCGTTTGCCTCGGCTTTTCATGACAGCCACACAGATTTCCTGACGGTTAAATGCTAACTGTCGCGTGCGGATGTACTGGTATCCCCAACTGCGAATTCGGTCGAGGTAGGCAGGCAAATCGGCAGCAAGTTCCCATTTGATCATTTTGAGTGTCAGTAACATGCCGCGAATGTTTGCTTTGGGGCTGGTCACGATGTGCTCGACACTGTCCAGCGTATAGTTGGGCGCCACGTTGGAGTCGGACATTAGCCATTTGACCTCCGAGAAGTCAGAGCGTTTCATGTCGGCTACTTTTTTGCGAATGTGAGTGAACTCTGGAATCTCCAAAAGCGATTCATGCATTTGCGCCGGATCGATGCCAAGAACGTTGAGTCTGCGTTTAAGTAATGCCTGACAGGAGCCACCGGGGCTACTACCGATTTCGGCTACTAAATCTCCGGACTTCATTGGCAGGCGAGACCATTGAATCGCTTCTTCCATTTTCAGATAAGCCCGGCTGACAATGTGTTCGGGTAAGACAATGGAATAAACGCCTCCGGGCCAGCATCGTGGAGTCGTGGTCGCCTGATGCCAGCCGATCCACCATTGATTGTCCTCGACAAGAATGATGTCGAGTATCTTTTCGTCTGGCCTTGCAATTTTATTCACCGTCAATTTATCGGTAACGCCCGATGGTTGGAGCAGGTCAGCGAGTTGATTAGCGAGTGCGTCCGTATGTGGCTTTCGCCCCGGTTCAAACTGGCGTTCGCCAGGTACGCTTGTATCACGTTGCCATAGATGGAGATGCTTGATGTTTTCTAAATTACTTTGACTTACGAGCTCGGCGGCTTGTTTAAGGAGCTCATCGGCGTCTTGGGCCTGGACTTTCCCGAGGCAAATTCCGGAAGTCCGAGTAAAGGTTGATTTGAGGTCGAGTGTTGGAAGGGATTTTAATGGGAATCCTTCTGGAACTTTGAAAGTAACGAATCCCGGGCGGGAAAAGGCGAATTTGAATTCAGGCCAGTGGTTCAGGATTTCCTGTTTCAGAATGGCCTGAGCGCCGTATTGGCAGCTGCAGAAGATAAAAGTCGAGGGAGTGGCCATGCTGGTGGTTCCGGGAGCAGGAGGGTTTGAAGACTGAACCATTTAAGATGGAATGTTAGATCGAAATTGGGATTTGGATAATTGTGCCGTTTTTGGAGCCTGAGAAGCGAAACAAACAGGCTATTAGAGGGGTTAAATCAATAAGTATCGTTTATTAGTGTCATAGACCTTATAATCGATACTGTTTAGTGGCTAAAGTACTGTAGAACTCTAAACTCTTCATTTGTAATACGAAGGTTGTGCTGTAGGCTTTAGTTTGTAGGGATTTCATTCGATTATTATCTCTGCATGCCGAAGTTTAATCTGGAATAAGAAATATGTTGAAAACACGTCTGCTAAGTGCTGTTGGATTGATTATGATTCTTTCTACCGGAGCTTTGCACGCACAGGGGCCTCCTGGGGGGCCGATGTCATTCATTTCACGACTCGATGTGAATAAGAATGGGCAGTTAGATCCTGACGAACAAGGCCGTGCTCGACCGTTCTTGGAACGAATTGCGCGTGAAACAGGCGGATTGGACCTCAATCGTCCAATTTCATTGCAGGCCTTGGCAGGAAAAGTCCAGCAGATGCAGAATGGCGGAGGCGGTGACCAAAGTCGTGACCGAAGTCGCTCGCGAGATCGTGGGCAATCTCCCGCTCGGAACTCCGGGGATCGTCGATATGACGAAGATGCTCAGGCTGCGATGGAAAACCTCGTTCCTGGATTTAACGAGATCCCGGAAGATCTGATTCCTCCAGTTGGATTTGGATCAAAAGCAGAATATCTCAGCGTCGATGTAATTCAGGCTGACTTCGAAGAAGCAGAACGTACAATTAAACGTTACGACCGGAATAGAAATGGTGTTTTGGAACAGGACGAGATTCGTAATGGTAAATGGCTCTACGGCAATCCGATGAATCAGGATCGCAACGGTGACGGTAAACTGACCAAATCAGAATTGGCTGTTCGCTATTCTATTCGCCGTGATACGCAAAAGGATCAGGCTCGCGAAAAGTCCTACCGAGATTCACAAAATCCTCAAGCGAACCAATCACAGCCGCAGGGTCGCCCTCCTCAGGGAGCCCCTCCATCTCGCGGAAGCAGTCGTTTTGGAGGTGGTGGAGACTCAGGTGATCGCATGAAACAGTTTGCTGATGGTATTTTCCAGCGTTACGACACCAATAAAAGTGGAGTGTTTGAAAAGGATGAATGGAAGAATTTCCGTACCGATCCAACTCCATGGGACTTCAATAAAGACGGAAAAATCACTCGCGACGAACTAATCAAAGGGATGTCCGAACGCTTCGGTGGCGGACGTTCCAGTGGTGGAGAACAGGGCGGCAGGGATCGTAGCACCTGGAATGGTGGTGATAAGGGACCTGCTGGCGGCGGTAGTGGTGAATCTCCGAAGTCGTACCGGTTCAAGACAGCTCATGAACGTTTACCTGAAGGGATTCCTCAGTGGTATCGAGACGGTGACCGCAATAAAGATGGTCAGATCGCGATGTCTGAGTACTCCGGCCAATGGAGTGCCAAGACGCTGGCAGAGTATTACGTCTATGACAAAAACCGTGACGGTCTTGTGACGGTGGAAGAAGTGATGGCGGCTACTAAGACCGGTTTTGTACGAGGGGTTAGTGAGCCACCGGTTGCAGCCAGTTCTGACCAGCCGAGTCAGTATGCGAAATCAGGTCCCGCAGAAACAGTAGGCGGAGTGGATCCCAAAAACATGAAATATGCGATGTTCATGGTTGGTAAATATGACAAGAACAAGGACGGCCTGCTGGATCTGGCTGAAAGTAAGGGTAGTTCGATGATTAAACCAGAATACGATACGAATAAAGACGGTAAGTTAACACCGCAGGAATTGGCTATCGGGCTAGGTAAGAAATAGACCGGGACAACCCAATAGTTTGCCTTTCGAACTTGACGGCTTATCATTGCGTATCGTAACTAAACGGTAGGTCTTGGTAAGCCGTTTTTTTAATAGTAGATATTTCATCATCACCAGAATCGTCGGAGTTTTGAAAATGAAACAGACAATTTGGGTTACTTTCTTTGCAGCAGCTTTTGGAGCACTATTTGGCGTATTTGTCGCTCAGGATCGAGCGGTGACTCCGGCCATTGCAGAGCAATCTTCGGTGAACGAGCCAGGTGCTCTATCGACGGTGTCAGACACTGCGACTGTCGACGAGACTAGATATACGGCAGAGGAATTGGTTAATTTCAATGTCTACGATTCTACCAACCGTGGCGTGGTACACATCACGACACGTAGTGCACGCACTTCGGCCTTCTTGTTGTTCGAGACGCCTACCGAGGGCGCCGGGTCGGGATCGGTGTTGGATCGTGACGGACACATTCTTACCAATAATCATGTGGTTCGCGGTGCGAGGGAGATCTATGTTCGACTGTATAACGGTGAGGAATATCCGGCAGGTATTGTGGGTTCAGATGACTTAAACGATCTGGCTGTCTTGCGAATTGAGGCGCCCCAGGAATTCCTGCACCCCATCAAATTCGGAGACTCAGCCGCTTTACGCGTGGGTCAGAAAATTCATGCCATTGGGAACCCCTTTGGATTAGAGCGTACTTACACAGTGGGGATTGTGAGTAGCTTGAATCGCCAACTGCCCACGGCAGATCGCCGTACGATGAAATCGATCGTGCAGATTGATGCAGCCATCAACCCTGGGAATTCGGGGGGGCCTCTGTTAAACAATCAGGGAGAAATGGTGGGAGTTAATGTCGCTATCGCTAGTAAAGTGGGTGAAAGCTCTGGGGTGGGATTTGCAATCCCGGTAAATACCGCTAAACGCGTAGTTCCGCAATTGATCGAAAATGGACGAGTGATTCGACCAGATATTGGAATTACTCGAGTCTACAAGACGGAAGAAGGACTGTTGATTGCCACGGTGGCTCCGGAAGGCCCCGCAGACCGCGCTGGCTTACAGGGGTTTAAGTTAGTAAAGACGCGGACGCAGCGTGGCCCGTTTATCTATGAGCAAACGCGAGTGGATCAGTCGCAAGCAGATTTGATCGTTGCAGTCGATGGGCAGGCCGTAATCAATGTGGATCAGTTTATGACGGTGATCGAATCTAGGCAGCCAGGTGATGAGGTCGTTGTGACAGTGATTCGCGACGGCCAACGTCAAGACGTCAAAGTCCTGCTTGGCGGTGAGTGAGTTTCGGGGCACTTCCAACCTTTGTGCTGAGATCTGACGGCTAAACCGAAAATGGCCAAACCAATGGAATGATGATCAACGCACTGACTCCCATTAACAACGCTAATGGAATGCCGCACTTGAGATAGTCTCGGCTGCGATAGCCTCCAGGGCCCATTACCATCAGATTGGTCTGATAACCAATGGGAGTGATAAAGGATAGTGATGCTGCTAGGGTAATCGCGATAATCAATGGTCGAGCGCTGATGTCTGCCGCTTCCGCCATTTCGATTGCCAGTGGAAGTAACATCGCCGCAACGGCGTTGTTGGAAATTGTTTCTGTTAAGCCAACCGTGATCAGGTAAATCGCGATGAGTAGCCAAATCGGATTTGTGCCTCCGGTGGATACGAGAGAGTGAGCCAGAGCCTCCGCTGCTCCACTGGCGGATAGAGCCTTTCCGAGTCCCAGAGCTGCCGCGATTGTCAGCAAGACCTGTAGGTTGATGGAATTCCTTGCGTCACTCGGTTTAAGGCACCGAGTTAGGACCATTAGTACGGCAATGCCAAGCGATGCGACTGCCGGGGAATTGAGCCCCAGCGGACTGTCGGTGGACTGAAAGAGGGAGCCAAGGATGAGCCAAGCCAGCAAGCAAATCAATAAGAACAGGGCCGTTCGGGCTTTTTGGTGATGACGCGTCTCGAGACCTTCTACGCTTGAGACCAAATAAAAATCCTTGCTGTTCCGGTAAGTACTGACAAAATCATTGCCTGTTTGCAAAAGTAAAGTGTCCCCTGCCTGTAACGTAATGTCACCTACTTTCCCCTGTAATCGCTCACCTTCTCGATGTACAGCAACGATGGCTGCGTTGTAACGTTGTCGAAAACTTGCTTCTCGAATTGTAGTTTGCAGTAATGGGAATTTTCGTGATAAGACGACTTCCACTAAATGCCGCTCCGGATGGTGATGGAATTCAGATTCGACTGCCGGAACCAGTCCCGGTATCTGTTCTAATTCGACGATGGTATCCACGGCTCCTGTGAAAACCAGAATGTCATTTTCCGCGAGGATGGTATTGGGAGTGACCGGTGTGATCACATGTCCCGCTCGATCGATTTCAATAAGGAAGAGACCGTCGAGGTGACGAAGGCCCGCTTGCTCCACCGTTTGTCCTACTAACAAACTGCCCAGTTCAACGGACATTTCAACCAGATATTCACGGCGTTGCTCATCTAGCTGTTTAATGATGCCTGAGCGAAACGGTAGAAGTTTGGGACCAAGTGTCAGAAGGAATGTGGAGCCAATCAGAGCACAGGGGACGCCGATCGCGGCAAGTTCAAATAAGCTCAGCGGATTTGTCCCCGCGGTCACTAGCCCTTCCTGAGCCCGTTGTTGTAGTTCTCCATTGACGACCAGTGTCGTGCTTGTGCCAATCAGTGTGCAGACGCCCCCAAGAATTGCTAGATAACTGACCGGAAGTAACAGGCGGGACGGAGAAATATTACGTCGTCGGCACCAGGAGACAACTACGGGCATCAGCATGGCGACCACAGCCGTGTTGAGCAGAAATGCACTGGCTGCAGTGGTTACCGTGGTTAGGCGGACCAGTGCCTGTTTCTCCGTTGTGGCACTTCCGAGTAATTTGTGGCCGAGCCAATCCAGTACTCCTGATGTTCTTAGTCCTGCAGTGATGGCCAATAGACCCGCAATCGTGAGTACAGCGGGATTAGAAAACCCGGAGAATGCTTCTTCAGCAGGTAGGATGCCAGCAGCGGTTACCAGTAGCAGAGCTCCTAAAAAAAGTATATCGGTGGACGCCCGTCGTTGTAATTGAAGCGTAATAAAGATGGCTGCGGTGACACCGAGTGTGAAATAGGCTTGCCAGGATAGGTCCATGATTGGTTGATCGGTAGAACTAAGTGTCTAAAGAGAAAGTGAATTGGTGGTTTAGTATCGCTGATCGTTGGTTTTAACGTGATTTACCTTTGGCCAGCCGATGCTATCTGTAAATCGGTGTTTTGATGGTTTCATAATGCCCTCGATTTGGAATAATGTCAACTAAGTTCATCGAAATAGTAAACAATAAAAGGGTGTTTTGGACGTTGTTGGGACTAACAATGGATTGAATGGGGGTGATTGGTCGAACTTGTAGTTAGTGCAATCGTCATAACCGGAACATTCGGTAGATAAATTCGGTTTTCGTCGAGGAAATGCACGAGTCCGCTATACCGACACAATAGGAATATTCGAACCTAAGACTAAGACGTGCTATTTGTGTGTCTCACAGGATCAGGATGATCCTGGGCTGTAATTAGTAAGACTTACCTGATTTCTCTAAATTGAAATATTTGTTGGTCAGAGACTATTCAGCTGAATAAAATAATGTGGTTGCTCGAGAAGCCCTAAGTTTTCAAGAGCAACAGAACAGAGAAGTAAATTCAAATCTTGCGTTGGAGTTTTTTGGCCATGTCCAAACGCATTGCGCTAACTACCCTGATTTTCACCCTGGCAACATTCGCTCTGTCACCGTTGACACATGCGGCCGATTCTGAAGGTGTTTTGCACACCTATAAGAAGGTAACTGGGGAAACTTATTTTGCTTTATCGTTGAAGGCAGACCAGCAGCTTCCACAAGCTGGTGCTCACGATATTCTTGTGTTATTCGATACATCTGCAAGTCAGATTGGTGAATACCGAAAGGATGCGATGTCGTGTCTGGATTCCATGCTGGCAAATCTGGATGGAACCCATCGAGTGAAGCTAATGGCAGTGGATCTCTATGCAGTACCGATGTCGCGTGATTTTGTCGCAGCTGATAGTGAAGAAATGAAGGCTGCGATCGCGAAACTAAATCGTCGAGCAGCATTGGGTTCCACCGATATGGTTGAGTTGCTGAAGGCCACAGCAAAACAATTCAACGTGGAAAGCAAGAATCAGAAGAGTGTCGTCTACATCGGTGACGGCATGAGTAAAGCGAATTTACTTCAAATCAATGACTACAAAGAGCTCGTTAGCGAATTGGTATCCAAACAACTTTCGTTCTCTTCCTTTGCTATTGGTCCCCAACGAAACATTGAATTATTAGCAGCACTCGGTAATAGTACCGGTGGTGTTATTCGAGTGGATAACGAAGATCAACAAACCAGTGTCAAAAGTGGATTTGATTTGGCTGGTGCTGTTGTCGCTCCTGTACTCTGGCCGACCGAAATCACTTCGTCGGAAGGAGTTAAGTCGGTTTACACAAGTGAAACGACACCTCCAGTCCGAATGGATCGTGACACGATTCTCGTAGGAGAATTAGAAAAAGCAGGTGCAATCGAAGTTAGTATTTCAGGTACAGTTGCAGGGCAAAAAGTTGAGCTTTCCTGGGATGTAGCTCAAAGTGGTTCCAACGAAGACTATAACTTCCTTCCAACTTTGGTCGATAATGCAGCTCCTCATCAGGGGGTTGGTTTGCCAACACTGGGAACAGAAGGGTTGATCGAGGTCCGTCGCAGTGTTCAGAACAATGTAGGTGAGTTGAATACAGTTGGCCTGCACGCATTGAGGACCGGTGATGTGAAAGGGGCAATCGAAGTGGCAGATGAAGTCCTTCGTAAAGATCCCACCAATACAGAAGCCAAGGCGATCAAAGGTGCTGCTGAACGTGGCCCCGTCACAACAGAAATTGCCTTAGTACAGGATGCCCAGCCCGCACCAGCTGCTCCAGCTCCGGCAAATCCAGGGGCCTTGGTTCTAGATGGCTCGGACGATATTGATACCAGCCTCGAAGATCCATCAAGCTTCCTTGATAACGTTGAAAACGAACGAAAAGTCCTGGCAGGTAAATTACAGGCGGTCGTTGAAAACGGCCTCGAACAAGCTCGGGATCTCATGGGACGTTCACCCGAAAAAGCGATTCAGGAACTGAAGCTGCTTTTGGAACAGGTCGACAGTGCTACCGATGTTGCTGGTGACATCCGTCAGCAATTGCGTAAGCAAATCGAAGACGCTATCCGGGAAACCGGTGCTCGTCAGGTCGATGTCGATGAACAGAAAATGCTCGCACAGAGCCGCGAAGCCAATGCACAGCGTCTTAAGAATCTGGCGGATGAAACGGCTCGAAAACAGGAATTGATCACCAGTCTGATGGAAAAATTCAATGTCCTGATGGATGAAGCGGCTTTGGAAGATGACCGTAAGCGAGTCGATGAAGGTGAGAAGTACCTGACAGCTGACGCAGAAATCGCGATGCCGATTCGAGTTTTATTACCGTACGACGGAACGCCAACGACGGCCGTTTGGAAAGCTCGAATCCTTCGCCAATACAAAGGTTTGGAGAAATTCCGGGACCTGCGACACAAAAACTTTGCCGACGTCATGTATGAAAACGACGAGGCATTGATTCCGTTCCCCGGTGGCGATTCGCCGATTCGTTATCCAGAAGCAGAATTCTGGCATCGAATTACTGTCGAACGACGAAAGTATGTTACCGATCAGGGGAATAATCCTGCGGAACAGAAAATCGTCGATGCGTTGGACGAAGAAACTGTCATGCTGTTCTTCGATCAGCCACTTGGTGAAGTTGTCGACAGCGTGAAGACTCGTCACAGCATTCCAATGATTATCGACGAAAAAGCATTAGCCGACGCCGGGTTGGATTCGCAAATGGCTGTAAATCAGGATCTTCGAGGTATTACCCTTCGAAGTGGGCTGAAGCTAATGCTTAATAGCCTCGGATTAACCTATGTGATTAACGATGAAGTCTTGAAAATCACAACACCCGAAGCTGCTGAAAATGAACTGATCATCCGTACCTATGAAGTCGGTGACTTGGTTATGCCAATTATGTCCGGCATGGGCATGGGCGGCATGGGCATGGGCATGGGCGGCGGCATGGGCATGGGCGGTGGCGGCATGGGCATGGGCGGCGGCATGGGCATGGGCGGCGGCGGCATGGGCATGGGCGGCGGCATGGGTATGGGAGGCGGTGGATTCCAGCACGTTGATGACGAACTCATCCTGGGTGCTAAACCTGTTACTCTCAAAACTACTCAAGAAGAAACTGCTCCCGAAGCTAAGCCTGTCGCTGAAGACCAAGTCGAAGTTCCGGAAGCAATTAAGAAACAGCTCACTAAAGTGACCGTGGAGCCACGAGCCGGCGAATCCGTCGATGCAGCCTGGGATCGCTACTTCGCAGAACAAGCAAGCCTCGAAGGGGAAGCAAAAGTTGCTCATGATAGTCAGGTCCGTTATACCGTGCAGCTTCATATGATGCAGGCCAGCCGGTTGCATCAATCCGATAACAGTCAAAAAGCCAAAGCCCTGGTGGATGAATCGATTTCAATCATGATGGCTGCGATTCGAAATGAACAGTCGCAATTCTGGATGTACGAAGGACTAGGGCTGGCCATGCAGGCTAATCACGCTCCCATCGAAGAAGTGGAGCGAGCTTTGATGTCGGCGGTGGATTACAGTAACGATGAGGAGTCGTTGCTTGCAGCTGGAATCTATATGTCGGAAGTGGGACTCCATAAGCGTGCATTGCAGGTGTTACAAGATGTTTCTGAAGTGAATCCCTATCGGCCTGAGCCCTATGTGCGAGGACTCGCTCTGGCAAAACGATTGGGTGATTTGGAAGCGATCAAATGGGCCTCGGTTGGTGTTCTGAGTCAAGCTTGGACGAATGAGCAACGTCATGTTGAATTCGATGCACAACGCACAGCCGAAGCTGTCATGTTGCAGCTTAAACAAGCTGGACTGATGGAACAGGCTAAGTCGTTCGGTGAGAATCTTTCCAGTGCAACACATCGGGATTGTCGAGTCGTTGTACGCTGGACGGGGAATGCAGATATTGATTTGTTTATGCAGGAGCCAACAGGCACAGTCTGCTCACTTCAAAACGAGCGCACCACGGCTGGCGGAGTGTTACTTGGGGATCAATTCTCAGTTGCAGGCCAACAGCCAGTTAATGGTTACAGTGAATCCTACGTTTGCCCCAAGGCATTCAAGGGAGAATATCGGCTACTCATTCGTCGGGTTTGGGGAAATGTTACCGCTGGTAAAGTGACAGTAGATATCTATACGGATAACAAGGAAAATCCACATATCCATGAGCAGTTGGAGTTGGATGAAACCGGGGCCGTTGTGATCTTCGACGTATTACACGGACGACGAGTTGAACCCATCGGAGCTCATCAACTGGAGAATATGCGAGAGCATCAGGAAATGGTGGGGCAGGCTTTGTTAGCACAACAATTGCATAGTCTTTCAGATTCAGATGCGGCTCGGAATTTTGCCATCTCACGAAAGTTGGCAGCCCGAGATGGACGATTTTTCCTGCCAGGCCGAGGGGCCGTAGGGTATCGACCCGATATTTCGATTCTACCTGAAGGTGCTAACTTCACCGCAATGGCTCCGATTGTATCGCCAGACCGACGCTATGTTCGTGTTACGGTTCCTCCAATACCAATTAAGACGGGGGTAGGAGATGTTCGAACATTTAACTTCGCCACCGGTCAGGCTCAGAATTTAGAGGACCGAAACGATCGGGGCAATAACCAGGGACAAAACGGCCAAGGTGGCGGCAATAACAACAACTAATCAGGTATTGTTCCCAACTTGTTGGAAATTTGAAAAAGGCCGGACTTTGATAGTCCGGCCTTTTTTAATTATCTGTGACGTCAATACGCATAGGCTCTTCAGTTCTTCCCAATACGCATAAGGCCAGGGGAGATGTCTAATGTTAGATCCTCTACTAACCCGGCTTGAAGCCGCTCAATGGCTATCGCTCCCATTACTGCATTGTCAGTGCAAAGTTTGAACGGAGCGATATGCAGTACGACTCCCGCCTGCTCACATTCCGCTTGCAGGCGATCTCGCAAAACATGATTAGCCGCCACGCCACCGCCGACGCAAAGTGTGTTCATCCCGGAACGCTCAAGTGCTAGCATTGCTTTGCCAGCCAAACAATCGACTACAGCAGCCTGAAAACTTGCGGCTACATCAGCAATCTTTTGTTCGGGGATTTGCAAGGCGGAAAAATCGACCTGTCCCTGTCCCGCGATTTCGTATCGAACTGCCGTTTTCAAACCACTAAAAGAAAAGTCCAGTGACTCCTTATCTCTCAGAAATGGGCGTGGGAATGAATAGGCTTTATCATCTCCCTCAACAGCGGCTTTGGATATCGATGGACCGCCCGGATAGGGAAGTCCCAGCATCGTGGCAACTTTATCAAATGCTTCCCCCGCAGCGTCATCAATCGTGCCTCCGAGTGGGGTGAAGTCCAATGCAGTATTGCACTTATAGAGATTTGAGTGGCCACCGCTGACGATTAAACCAACGCAGGGAAATACATTCTTTTCGGCCGCTAGACGACAGGCAAAGATGTGGGCTTGCAGATGATTTACTGCGACGAGTGGAATATCATGAGCCAGGCAAAGTGCTTTGGCTGCGACCACGCCAACCAGGAGAGAACCTGCTAGTCCCGGTTCGTTAGCCACGGCCACGGCATCGAGATCTGTCAGACCAATGGAGGCACGCTCTAAAGTTTCATTAATGACCGGTAGAATTCGCTCCACGTGCGCACGGGCCGCGATCTCTGGCACCACTCCGTTAAATTTTTGGTGCAGTTGTTCCTGAGAGGCAACTACGCTACTGAGGATTTCAAATTCATCGGTAATTACTGCGGCAGCGGTTTCATCACAGGTGGATTCGATGGTGAGTATTTTCATTGGTGGAATTATTCAGACGACTGGCGTTTCTTGGGGCGTTTAAAGGGTCTGCGATTATCCTGTCCCGAATTCGTCTCAGATTTGTTAGACAGATTCTCTTCCGAGTTTTCTGGGATCTCTGGGATTTCAAGCTCCGGTAACTGCAATTCACTATAGAGATAGTTCTGAGCTTTCATAAGTTGGGTATCGACTAGTTTTAAGTATTCTTTACCCTCTCTTGGGTCATGAGTGGCACCGTTTAGCACGATGTCTGAATCCTGTCGAGCTTCCCTAAGTAGACGAGTTTGTTCATCACTGAAGATCACTTCGAACCCTTCATTAGGAGAGACTCCCCATTCGTCCGTACCTTCGGCTGATGGCTTGTCGATGTTCTTTCCACTGGGACGGAAATATCCAGCGGTCGTTAGTTTAAGGACGCTCTTTCCGTTTTCCAGCTCAATGATGTTTTGGACGCTTCCTTTTCCATAGGATCGTTGCCCAACAATGACCGCTCGGTCGTGATCCTGAAGGCAGGCCGAAAGAATTTCACTAGCACTCGCACTAAACTGATTAATCAGAATGGCCATCGGGAATTCGTCAAACGTCCCAACGCTCTTCGCGTCCCAGATTCGCTTAGGCGTACTTCGTCCCTCCGTACTAACGATCCGTCCTTCTTTAATGAACAGATCAGAGATTTGGATGGCGGCCGAAAGGAGACCGCCTGGATTGTAGCGTAGGTCGATGATCAGGCCCTGCACATCCTGACTCTTGAGTAGCTTTACGGCATCCAGAATTTCGCTGGTTGTATGACGGCCAAAATTCGTAACCATCAAATATCCAATTTTGTTTTCTTCGTCGATGAAATAATTCCAGCTGTCGTCTTGATTTCGAGCGGCGCCTAATACGGAGCTCATACGGATTAGTTTTCGTTCCACTTCAACGACTTTGGACTGGTTCGAGGAGGGTGTACGAATTGCAAGTTTGACAGTCGTCCCAATCTTGCCTTTTAGAGCTTTGACAATATCAGCCGACGGTAATCCAGCGGTGGGAGTGCCATCGATGGATTGGATGACGTCTCCAGGGCGTAGCCCGGCGTTGTAGGCTGGACTGCCATACATCGGAGTAATGATCGTTGGTTTACCGCTCTGGTTGTTGAGGCGGATACCGATTCCCCCGAATTCGTTTTCCACTCGGGACTTAAACCGGTCGACATTAGAGGGAGGGATGTAATTCGAATGCTTGTCGAGCTTTTCAAGCATGCCCTGAATGGCCCCGTCGACAAGCTCGCGACGGTTCACATCTTTGACATAATTTCGGTCGATCTGATCCAACGTGTCGACGAACAGTTTGATGAGCTCGTAGAGTTCCTCGTCCTTTTTATCGTCCGCGCTCGTCGCAGTTGTATCCGTACTATCGCCGTCCTCGAGAAGCGAGATGGAAGGCGTGTCGCTGTAGGAGGTTGTCGATTGAGCCTGACCCGTTAAGGGAAGGTTGCACAAAAATGCGATGACTAGTAGCGTGTGGCCGAGAGCTGAATGAGAGCGGTATGCCATGAGAGTCAGGTCCTTTTTTGATTGACGCATTGCAACAACGGTTTTGTTGCAAGAGGGTACAATGATTAGTTGACCCTGACGGAAATTATAGAGAAACGCCCTGACGCGAACAATATTCAACCCGTTGTCCTGGGTGAGAGGATTGAAAACAGATCGATGAATACTCACAGCAAAAGTGATGTTGTTATTGCCGGAGGTGGCATCGTCGGATTAGCCACGGCTTATCAGATTGCGAATAAATACCCTCAGATGACGGTGACAGTGCTGGAGAAGGAAGCGGAAGTTGGAGTCCATCAGACGGGAAGTAACTCTGGAGTGATTCACTCGGGAATCTACTATAAGCCCGGTTCACTCAAAGCCCTGAATTGTCGAGAAGGCCGCTCGATGATGGAGCGATTCTGCAAAGACGAAGGCATCGCCTATGATATTTGCGGCAAAGTAATCGTCGCTGTTAATGATAGCGAAGTCGAACGTTTGATGCATATCTATGAACGCGGTCAGAAAAATGGCGTTCGTTGTGAAGTGATAGACCGCGAGCGGTTGTGTGAAATCGAGCCGCACACGGCTGGAGTTAAAGCGATTTGGGTTCCAGATGCCGGGATCGTGAGCTATCGGGATGTGGCATTACGACTGGCTGAAATTCTTGCTCAACGAGGTGGGCGAGTCATCAATGATGCCTTCGTGAAGGGAATCAAGAAGAGTGGGGATGAAGTCGTGGTGCAATCCACTGCTGGTGATTTTCACGGTAGTTACATGATTAACTGTACGGGATTATTTTGTGATCGGATTGCCAAAAAGACAGGGGAGCGTCCCGAATCTAAGGTCGTACCGTTTCGTGGGGAATACTATGACTTGAAGCCTGAGTCGTATCACCTTTGCAATAATCTCATTTACCCAGTTCCAGACCCGCAATTCCCGTTTCTCGGTGTCCACTTCACTAGAATGATCGATGGAAGGTTTGAATGTGGCCCCAACGCAGTGCTGGCATTTGCTCGTGAAGGATACCGTAAACGAGACGTGAATTTCAGAGATCTGTTTGAGGCTTTGTCTTATAAGGGCTTTCGAAAAATGGCTTCTCGTCACTGGAAGATGGGGATGGGGGAGATGTGGCGTTCTTTCAGTAAGAAAGCGTTTGTGAAGGCGTTGCAGCGTTTGGTTCCGAGTGTCACGGAAGATGATCTGATACGGGGACGAGCAGGGGTTAGGGCCCAGTTATTGGGGACTGACGGCAGTTTAATAGATGACTTCATAATCCTATCGTCGCCGCGAGTAATTAATGTTTGTAATGCTCCTAGTCCGGCGGCAACCAGTTCTCTGAAAATTGGTAAAACGATTGTTGAACATCTTAGCGAACAGGTAGACAGGTAACACAGAGATTGGAAAGGATAGATTTTTGCTTCTAGTTCGCATAACCCACCTTCTGGCTATCAGTGGCTAGGAAATACAGTGCTATAATGAACGAAACATCTTGTGGACTATCAATAAAAGAGAAAAGTATGCACGGACAAACAGATGTGGATTTCGACATTCCCATTGAACTGATTCATGAACTCCAGCAGATCATTGGTTCAGACGGAGTACTGACTGCGCATTCAGATCGTATGGTGTTCGAATGCGATGGATTTACGATCGAGAAGAATTGTCCGGATGTCGTGGTTTTTCCAACATCTTCTGAACAGATTGCAGATGTTATAAAAGCCTGCAACCGGCACAAGATACCATTTCTTCCACGAGGTGCCGGGACTAGCCTGGCAGGCGGCACACTACCGGTTGGCGGCGGTGTGATGTTGGTTCTAACCCGGATGAAAGAGATCGAAGAGATCAGTTTACGGGATCGATACGCCGTGGTTCAGCCTGGTGTCGTTAATATCCGGCTTACCCAGGCGCTTAAGGGCACTGGCTACCACTATGCGCCGGACCCCTCGAGCCAGGGAGCCTGTACAATCGGCGGTAATGTGGCGACCAATTCAGGCGGGCCTCATACGCTGAAATACGGCGTCACGGTGAATCATGTATTAGGCGTCGAAGCAGTCAGTTCGGATGGTGAAATTTTTCGTTTGGGAGGACCCAACGCGGATCCGAGCGGATTGGATTTAGCAGGAGTAATGGTCGGAAGTGAAGGGACGCTGGCCGTCGTGACACGTGTTTGGGTGCGGTTAACACGTAACCCTGAAGGTGTCCGTACTTTACTTGGTGTCTTCGATAGTGTCGATGATGCGACCAATGCGATTAGCGCTATTATTGGTGCAGGAATTATTCCAGCAGCATTGGAAATGGTGGATCACGATATCATGGTCGCTCTGGAAGAGGCATTTCAGTTTGGGTTCCCACTAGATGCAGAAGCAATCCTGATTATTGAAGTCGATGGAATCGAAGCGGGACTAAATGCACAGCGTGATCAGATAATTGAAATTTGTCAGAAGATAGGAGCGCGGGAGGTCCGGCAGGCAGAAAACGAAAAACATCGACAGCAGTTGTGGAAAGCTCGTAAGCAAGCCTTTGGTGCTATTGGTCGCCTGGCGTCAAGTTTAGTGACTCAGGATGGTGTCGTACCTCGGACGCAGATTCCTCAAATGTATAAGACTATTATGGAAATTGGGAAGAAGTACGATATTCAGATCGTTAATGTCTTCCACGCAGGGGATGGTAATATCCATCCGGTAATGCTATTTGATGAACGTGACCCTTCTCAAACCGAACGCGTTTTAAAGGCAGGCGGAGAAATTCTTCAGGCTTGTTTGGATGCCGGCGGAAGTGTTACCGGAGAGCACGGAATCGGTGTTGAAAAAGTAAAGTTCATGAAACAAATGTTTAGTGAAGATGATTTGGATGTGATGTCGGCACTACGTTCTGCTTTTAATCCCAATAATCGCCTGAGTCCGGATAAGATGTTGCCGACCGCCGGCGCCTGTGGACATGAAAGAAAAGCACCCAGCAAAATGGTGGCGATGTAGAAGCCCGCTCAAGACCTCTTAATGAGATACCGAAAGTGTCAGATTCAATTTATCAATTACCTATTATCCAGACTTTGGAACCATCCTCAGCAGAGGAATTAGCGGCTCATGTGAAGCAGGGTTTCGAACAGGCGATGGCGATGTATCCCCTAGGGGGCCAGACATCGCTGCACTATGGATTGGCACCCCAAACAGAAGGCTGGGGAATTTCCACCGCGGGCGTCAGCCAAATCGTTGATTTTCCAGTGAAAGACCTAACGATTACGGTTGGAACCGGTATCACAATGGGCTTCTTAAAGCAGACTCTTGCAAACGAAGGGCTCATGCTTCCTTTAGATGTGCCTCAGCAGGAGTCGGCGACGCTAGGGGGAGTGATTGCCACGAATACTAACGGCCCGCGACGATTCGGGCTTGGGACGGTGCGAGATTATGTGATTGGAATTGAAGCGGTCAATGGCAAAGGGCAACTGTTTCACGGCGGAGGACGTGTCGTAAAAAACGTTGCCGGATATGACTTTTGTAAATTGCTTACCGGGTCGATGGGGACTTTGGGAGTGATTACTCAGGCAACGGTCAAGTTGAAGCCGATTCCGGAATCGGCTTCAACAGTTGTGGTCGCCTTAGATGATTCAGATATTGCTGACGGTTGTATTTCGATGTTACTTGAGTCACCGACTGTTCCGATTGCCGTCGAGCTTTTAGCAGGTGAGGCCTGGTCAGAACTTACAGGGGTTTCTAGATCGAAATTGATTCTGGCGATCCAGCTTGCCGGTACCGAGGTTGAAGTTGCCTGGAGCCGGGAGCGATTAATTGGCGATCTAAAACGCAAAGGAGCTCCGGGAGCTCTAATATTAGATGGGGAATCGCACACGCGTCTATGGAACTCAATTCAGGAATTCCCTGCAGGTGCGCGTGAATTGACGATACAGGTTAAAACCGTTTCCAGTGGTACGTTACCCGTGATCGAGAAATGTTTACAAGTTGATCCCACCTGCACAATCCAGTCAGATGCTGGCAATGGAATTGTTACAATCGGTTTTGCGGAAGTACCTGCTGGTGGAGTCGCTGGTATCGCGATTACTGAATTAGGGCCTGTCGCTTCTAATTTTCACGGGCATGTCGAAACGTTAGGTTGCAGCAACCCTGAAGAATTAACTATGGGAACAATGTGGGGGCAATTGTCAGGTCCTCAGTGGCTACATAATCGAATTCGAGAACAGTTTGACCCTCTTGGATTACTCAATCCTGGGAGGTTTGTATACTCATGAGCGAACAAAAAATGCTAGACGTGTCGCAGGATACGAACGAGTCTTCTTTGCCGAACTTATCATTTAATCCCGGTGAGAAGATCGATTACGAATATTTTCTGGATTGCGTACATTGTGGCCTTTGTACTCAAGCCTGTCCTACTTATGTAATGACAGGTAACGAAAATGATTCTCCCAGAGGCCGTATCTATCTGATGCGTGCTGTTACCGATGGGCGTGTCGACCTTAATCAAAACGTGCGCCGGCATTTGGAGTTGTGTCTGGACTGTCGGAGTTGCGAGACGGCATGCCCGTCTGGTGTGCAGTACGGTCGATTGATCGAACCATTTCGATTGGAGATGGAAAAGGAGATCGATACGGAACGGAAGACGGATGATTGGTTCCATAAGTACATTTTGTTTGGACTGTTCCCATATCCCAAACGGCTGCGAAAAGCACTTAGCTTTGCAAAAATTGCCCAACGACTAAAACTCGATTCATTAGTGCTGGCGACGGGCTTATGGAAATTGCTGCCAGCTCGGCTGGGACGTATGGCCACACTATTACCAAAGATTCGAAAAGCCGATGGTAAGTTGGAACATGTCATGCCAGCCATTGGCAAACGTCGAGCTCGAGTGGCATTGTTTACTGGTTGTGTTCAGAGCGAAGTTTTTGCGCAAACTAACTATGCCACTGCGCATGTGCTGCAACAAAATGGTTGTGATGTCGTGATTCCCGAATCTCAGGGGTGTTGTGGTGCGATTCACTATCACACCGGTAGTGAAGCGCCGGCAGTGGCCATGGCGGCTCAGAATATAGCAGCTTTTGACCGGGATGATATCGATGCCATTATTATCAACGTCGCCGGATGTGGCTCTATGCTGAAGGATTACGCCCATCTATGGAATGATGAGGAATCGGCCGATGCACGATCTGGCTTTGCATCCAAAGTAAAGGATGTCCATGAATTTCTCGATGAACTTGGGTTTATTCCTCCTAAGGCACCACTGGATGTCAAAGTGACGTACCATGATGCCTGTCATCTGGCACATGCTCAGAAAGTGACACAGCAACCCCGAAATCTAATTCGCCAGATTCCCGGTGTTGAGTTAATTGATCTGCTAGAGAGTGATATGTGTTGTGGTGCAGCGGGGACTTACAATCTAACCGAAACAGATATGGCCGATCAGCTTAGTCAGCGTAAGCTTGGTAATATTCGTGATACCGGTGCCAGTATTGTGCTCACCGCAAATTCCGGATGTCTGATGCAAATTGACCGGGAACGCCGAGTTCAGGATGAGAGTGTCCGAGTGATGCACCCAATGGATTTAATTTACTGTGCCTATACGCACCAATCTCCCTACGATTATTGCTAGGCGTTCGGGTCTTAGTGGCACCTGGCTAGCTAGGAGTCGGTTGCGTAGATGTGTAGACACTTGCATGCCGCGGTGTTTCTTTTCTTCAAAAAAGGCCTTGCTCCCGAAATTACTATTGAAATTTGACTCTAAATTTACATGATAGTGTTTGTAGATCATGTAAACGCAACATGATGAACTGACGACCGTGAAGAAGTTATCTGGTACAAAGGTGACAGAAACGGAAGCTGTATTGTGAAAGGAGGTGATTTGTGGACCATTACGACTGTACGAATTTAAGAGGTGGAAACGCCTAATGCCAATCGGCGGATTGCCCGCATGGGCGTCCACCCACCTGAGACCGGTGCCGTGTCAACGGATGGATCAGGTCCAATTAATGGTGCAACCGTGTCGATGACTCATCCAGTCTCGGCACGGTTGTTTTTTTATCTTTACCAACAAGTTTCCTATGCTGAATCCATGAAGATCCAATCCATCGCTAGTGATTTGTTCTATATCCCCCTGCCCGAGGTCCTCACAGACTCTACCCACGGTGTGATGGAGCATTTCTCGCTCGTGACTGTCCGCATCAGAGATAACCAAGGTCTGGAAGGGCTTGGGTACACCTATACTGTTGGTAAAACCGGCGGTGCAGCTATCCTCTCTATGCTGGAGTTCGACATCAAACGTTTGCTATTGGGCGAAGACCCCAATGAGATCGATCGTATTTTCGACAAGCTTTGGTGGGCGTTGCATTACGTCGGACGTGGTGGAATTGCATCGTTTGCGATCTCCGCGGTCGATATCGCGTTGTGGGATTTAAAGTCCAAACGAGCCAACCAACCCCTCTGGAAGTTTCTCGGAGGTGTAGATGATCAGGTCAAAGCTTACGCGGGAGGTATCGACCTGCAGTTACCGATAGATCGTCTTGAGGCACAAACACAAGACAATCTTGATCGTGGCTTTAGAGCGATCAAGATGAAAGTTGGTCGTGACAAACTGGAAGAGGATGTTCAGCGAGTCGCCGCGATGCGAGATTTTTTGGGGCCGGATTTACCACTAATGGTGGACGCTAATATGCGTTGGTCCGTCAATCAGGCCACCGAAGCGGCCAAAGCCTTTGCAGATTACAATATTTACTGGCTGGAGGAACCCGTCATCCCTGAGGACTTCCAAGGTCATCGACGGGTATTGGTAGAAGGGGGGATACCAATTGCCAGTGGCGAAAATCTACATACCATTTATGAGTTTGAAAAACTAATCACTGCCGGAGGGGTTTCATACCCGGAGCCTGATGTCGCCAATGTTGGTGGCATCACGATCTGGCGTAAAGTTGCGCAAATGGCAGAGCAGGCAGGACTGCCTGTAACATCTCACGGCGTACATGATCTGCATGTCCACTTGTTAGCCGCCGCACCCAACGCATCTTTTTTGGAAGCCCATGGGTTTGGCCTGGAAAGATTCTTAGAGTATCCACTTCAAATCGAGGAGGGGTTTGCTACTGCTCCCTCACGTACCGGGCATGGGGTCTGTCTGGACTGGGATGCATTAGAACATCATCGAGGTCCCAACCTGAATTAACAGAGTTGCTTTCATCGTCGTATAAGACAACTTTGTTTTCGCAACTCAGCCTGTGGCAAAACGTTTATGGCAGTTTGACCACACGCTTCCTACATCGGGAATCATCCAGAGGAAAAACAATCTGTAATCGTTTTATTGCACGTTCCTGTGGGACTGAAATTCCTTTGTTATTTCGAATGTAAGCGAAGAACGATTAGTTTTTCGCTAAGTTCTGAAGCTTTTAGGCTAACCGCTTATTTCTTCGTGAATACCATGCATTTGTAATGTCGTAATAGGAATTTAAGATGAGTATTAACCGCACTCTTCCAAGACAGCGTCCTGCAGAGAAATTAAAAGGATACCAATCTTGGAGAAACCTAGCTTTCCTTCACTGGGAAGTCCCTGTGAAAGAATTAGAAGCCGTGCTGCCTGAAGGGCTTCAGCCGGACCTTTTTCAGGACAAAGCATATGTAGGATTAGTCCCTTTTGAAATGAAGAACATAAGGCCTGCTTGGTGCCCTAAAGCTTTAGGCTTTAACTTTCTAGAAACCAACGTCAGAACTTACGTGCTTCATAAGAACGAACCGGGGGTATTCTTTTTTTCGCTGGATGCTAGTTCATTGACGGCCGTTAAAATTGCGAGGTGGATTTGGCACCTCCCGTATTTCCACTCTCATATGGAGTTTTCGAATGAACAAATGACCTATGAGTACAGTTTGAAACGGGGCAACAATATCGAATCGAATATCAAAATAAAGGTCGGCCAGCCAATACCTCCAAGCCAACCGGACTCATTGGAATATTTCCTTTTAGAGCGATATCTACTATTCACTCAATTAAGGGGGAGAATATTGCGTGGCCAAGTCCATCATGTCCCGTATCCCACCCGTAGCGCAAGTTTAATCGGCTTCGAGGATCAGTTATTGGAAGTCAATGGATTTACGGCACTAAATACATCACCGGATCTTGTACATTTTTCTACCGGAGTCGATGTGGAAATCTATTCGCTTAAACGAACCAATTAATTCAAACTAATAACAAATATGATCTATCCTAAATAATTGTTGATTAGCAATATTATTTGCACGTGATTTTACAAGCCTAGAAAGATAACCTCTGCTATTCTTGTGTTAGTTTATCTAAATGGCGTTATGCCTCAGCATATTCAACTGGCGAGGTTTCACTATTCAGGAAGGCAAAACCTGTGAACAAGCAACGATTGGGAATCTACTTATTCTGTGCAATTTATCTGGGAATCTCACCACCATTTACAGCCTCAGCGACAGTAAAAAATAAAGTAGAGACGGATTATGTAGCTGGTGCAGTGCTGACAAAATCGCAAGAAAAGATTGTGTTGGATTTGGCTGCTCAACGAGGAATTAAAAAGGTAGCCAAAATTTCCACCTATTATCTTCTGCCCACTGACGCTCGTGGCATTCAGGTGCAGAGTGTGGAACAAGTTAAAGATCGAAAAGTCACCAGCCATATCCTGAATATTAGCTATAGGAAATGGTGGCTCCCCAACGAAGGACCAGGAAATGATGATCTGCAAGTTGGTGAATTCTGGGCAGGCAAACCGGCGATTCGCAAGGAGACTATTCTGAAGGTAGGAAAAAAAGATTATCGAACGCGAACAATACAAGGGATGACACTGGAAGAGGCTGAGAGAATCCTGCAGATGTTGCTGGAGCCAAATTATACGGTGGAACCGGCTGTCCGGCAGGAAAACTTCGAACAAATTGCATGGGATAAGCCAATGAGCTTTCGCAAGCAAGGCAATAATTATTCTGTGACTTTTCCCCATCTCGCTCGCGGTGCCGGATTCTCCGATCTGCAAATCAAGATAAATAACGGCGACCTAATCATTCATCAGATGTTTCAGGCGATACCTTAACAGCCACCAGAATTAATGAGCGATCAATCCAGTACGAGCAGAAAAAGTCTTTGGATCGCTGCGGCAGCAGCTTTCTCTGTTTACTTCTGCATGTATGCGTTTCGAAAACCGTTTACAGCAGCAGCCTTTGAAGGCAAAGAGGTTTTCAACAATGAATTGAAGTCGATGCTGATTATTTCTCAGCTGATTGGCTACATGACTTCCAAGTTTGTGGGGGTCAGACTCGTCTCCGAGCTTAACCGCAAATATCGCGCATTAGCGATCGTTGGATTAATTGTCTTTTCCGAACTTGCCTTAGTTCTCTTTGCAATTCTTCCTGATGATTACAAATTGCTTGCCATGTTTCTGAACGGTTTGCCGCTGGGTATGGTCTTCGGCTTTGTCCTTTCGTTCCTGGAAGGCCGTACCACAACCGAAGCTTTATCAGCCGCACTTTGTGCAAGCTTCATCATGTCCTCGGGTGTAGTTAAATCTATTGGTCAATGGTTAATTCAGTCTAAAAATGTGGGTGAATTCCAAATGCCCATGGTCACCGGTTTGATATTCCTGCTGCCATTACTTTTCTCTGTCTGGGTTCTCCAGAAAACTCCTCCTCCTAGTACACTCGACGTTCAGGCCCGAAACAAACGTTCCACCATGAACAAAGGTGATCGTTGGAACTTTTTTGCGGCCTATTGGCCCGGGCTTTTATTACTATTTATTGTGTACGTCACGTTAACGATCATTCGTACCTTCCGGGATGACTTTGGTGTAGAAATCTGGCAGGGCTTGGGGGTCAGTGATAAACCGTCCGTTTACGCGAGTTCCGAGACAATCGTGATGGTAATCGTAACGATGCTGAACGCGGTAGCCATCTATATGCGAAATAACCTCCACGCGCTTCGCGTAACGTTTATCATCATGACTCTGGCATTTGGGCTTTTGATCTGTTCAACGTTTATCCAGAATCACGGCGGAATTACGCCGTTGTTTTACATGGTACTTTGTGGGATTGGACTTTACATTCCATACGTTGCCTTTCACACCACCGTCTTCGAAAGAATTGTCTCTGCATCGCCCTTAAGAGGTAATCTTGTTTTTTTAATGTATCTAGCCGATTCGATTGGATACCTCGGTTATGTCGTTCTATTATCTGTTAAACCGTTCTTTGAATCTTCAACCAATAAATTAGCCCTGTTTCAAAATATACTCTACACTCTGGCTGGTTTTTCAATCCTTTGCCTTATCATCGCGGCCATCTATTTCCAAAACCGGCTCTCCAATAAAGAGGCTTTGAGACGTTGAAACACATCCTCCTTTTGAGCTTTTGTTAAAGGACACCGATATTGAATTCAAAATCAGCTAAGCCTGAGACCTGCCAGGTTGCTATTTTTAATGAACCTAATCAGACGCTTGAAATACGCCATGAAGCCATTCCGGTTATTACTAATGATGAACTATTAGTAAGAGTCAATGCGTGTACTATTTGCGGAAGTGATCTACATACAATCACTGGTAAACGAAAAGAGGACACCCCCACGATCCTGGGGCATGAAATTATTGGAGATGTCGAAGCAATTGGCTCCACACCGCGATTTGATCTTACGGGCACCCAAATTAAAAAAGGAGATCGACTTACCTGGTCGATTTGTATTAGTTGTGGCCATTGCGACCGATGTGAGGAATCAATCCCGCAAAAATGCGGTGAACTGAAAAAGATCGGGCATGAACAATTTGAACCGGTTTCTGGTTTTCTAGGAGGATTCGCAGAATACGTTTTGCTACCCAAAACCACTGCTGTCTATAAAATCGAATCTGATCTGGAGGATGAAGTACTTTGTCCGGCAAACTGTGCAACGGCCACAGTAGTGGCAGCTTGCAGGCAACTTCGCGCCATTACTGAGAAAAAGGTGCTGATCATCGGAGCAGGCATGCTAGGCTTGACCGCAACGGCTTACTTGAAAACTCATGGTGCGACCTGTGTCACGGTGGTTGAACCCGATAACAAACGACGTGAACAAGCTTTTGAATTTGGTGCCGATGAAATCGCGGCGGACATTCAGTCCTTATCGGGGAAATTTGATGCCGTGCTGGACTTTTCCGGGTCCTCTGCAGCCATCGAAGCTGCGGTTCAGTTGCTAGACATTCACGGAACATTCGTACTTGTAGGTACCGTCGCCCCCAGTCCTGCTATTTCGCTCGACCCTGAATTTCTTGTTCGTAATCTGATTCAGCTCGTCGGCGTCCATAACTACCGGCCAGATGATCTTGGGGCAGCGATTTCTTTCCTTGAAGAAACGGCCTCACAATTTCCATTCCGAGAGCTAGTCGAAAAGTCTTTTAAACTCGTGGATATTAATGAAGCGATTGACTTTGCTCTTCGGGAGAAACCAATACGTGTGATGGTAAGACCATGAGCCTGCGAACTATCTCAAGTGTAAGTGAAGTACTTGCCCTCTTCAAAAAAGGAGGCCATTCCGAATATGGAGGTGAAGAAGTGACACAGCTTCAGCATGCATTGCAGACGGCACAATTAGCCGAAAAAGAGAACAGTCCGGTAGAACTTGTGGTGGCCGCGCTGCTTCACGACTTTGGACATCTTCTGCATGATTTGCCTGACGATGCCCCAGATCGTGGTGTTGATGATCTTCATGAAACTGCCGCTGTACATTCTTTGGCTTCACTTTTTCCGGCGGCTGTTACTGAACCAATTAAGCTTCATGTTCAGGCAAAGCGTTTTTTGTGTAGTACCGACAATACTTATCACTCTAAATTAAGTGAAGCCTCAATTACCAGTCTGGAATTACAAGGTGGTACGATGTCAGATCAGGAACTATTGGAGTTTAAGTCAAATCCTCACTGGCAGGATGCTATTCGATTGCGAATTTGGGATGATTTGGCAAAAGAGCCGGAAGCTAAAACTCCACCATTGGATTATTACCGAATTATTTTAGAACAGGTGAGTTTATAGAAGACCATGGAAGCGGATTATGATGTAGCAATCATTGGGGGAGGCATCGTTGGACTTGCTCAGGCCTGGATGGCAGCTCGGCGGGGTTATAAAGTAGTCGTCTTTGAGAAGACTTCGATTGCTCAGGGAGCCACGGTGCGAAACTTTGGAATGATCTGGCCTATCGGACAGCCTGCCGGAGAGCTTTATCAAATAGCCAATCGCTCCCGGGAATTCTGGCTGGAACTGGCGGATGCCGACGTTCTCGATGTAGAGACATGCGGTTCCATTCATCTGGCACACAGAGAAGATGAAATGCGGGTACTGCACGAGTTTGTAGACCAGCAAACGCACGCTGCCGCATTGATTTCACCCACTGAGATCTGCCAACGATCAGCCTTAGTGAATCCGGAAGGTCTGCTGGGCGGAATGTTTTCTGCCACCGAACTCCGCGTGGATCCAAGAACGGCAGCAGAAAGAATTCGAAGATGGTTAAAGCGGGAATTCTCCGTCCAGTTTCACTTTGAAACATTGATTACTTCCATCAACGGTAAAGAGGTTCTTTCTTCTAATGGACAAAAATGGAATGCCGAGAAAATAATCATTTGCAGTGGCAGTGATCTGCATACTCTCTACCCAGAGCACTTTGCAAAGTCCGATCTGGTCCTCTGTAAGCTCCAGATGCTGCGATCCGTAGCACAGTCGAAGCCGTTGTCGGAAAACATCCCGCATATTGCAAGTGGATTAACCCTCCGACACTATGAATCCTTTAATGGTTGCCCTTCATTAGATTTATTAAAACAAAGGATTAAAACGGAATCTCCGGAGTTGGATAAGTTCGGTATTCACGTCATGGCCTCCCAATTCCAGTCGGGCGAAATTATTCTGGGTGATTCTCATGAATATGGAAAAGATATCAGCCCCTTTGACAAAATAGAAATTGATGAACTAATGATAAGAGAGCTTAAAAATGTTATTCGTCTAGATGATTGGAAGGTGAAGGAAAAATGGCATGGTATTTATGCGAAACATCCCGACCTTCCTGTCTACGAAGAACAAATCAATCCAACCGTTTCATTGTTTGTGGGTACCGGCGGTGCCGGTATGACGATGTCTTTTGGTCTGGCCGATAAATATTGGAAAAATAGATAATAATATGAATCAGTTAAAACATATCAAAGCGATCGTCTTCGATTGGGCGGGTACCATGATCGATCACGGTAGCCGAGCACCTGCCATCGTCTTTGTTGAGATCTTCAAGCGTCAGGGAATCGAAATTTCGTTTGCGCAGGCCCGTGAACCTATGGGCATGGCCAAACGAGAACATATCGCAGCAATTACAAAAATGCCTGAAGTAAAGAGTCAGTGGCTCGCTAAATTCGGTCGTGAATGCGAAGAGAGTAACATCGATCAGATGTATGAGCAATTCCTGCCTCTGCAGATGGAAACTCTAAGAAACTACAGTCAATTAATTGATGGGGCCGCTGAGGCTGCAGATACCTGCAGAGCAATGGGCCTGAAGGTCGGTTCATCAACCGGTTACACAAGGGAACTAATGGTCGATGTCAAAACAAAAGCAAAAGAGCAGGGTTATGAACCAGACATAACTCTTTGTGCAGAGGATGCTCCTAGGGG
This sequence comes from Rhodopirellula sp., assembly GCA_002701385.1. Classification (GTDB taxonomy): domain Bacteria; phylum Planctomycetota; class Planctomycetia; order Pirellulales; family Pirellulaceae; genus UBA721. The sequence continues at coordinate 77,015 of NZVD01000085.1, forward strand.
ACGACCTGCCCCATATTTATTGTTCGAAGCGGCAAAACAGTTGGACGTATTTCCCATGCAAAGCATTGTCAAAGTAGATGACACCATTCTTGGCGTAGAAGCTGGTATTAATGCCGGGTGTTGGAGCATTGGTATAACACAGACGGGAAACCTTCTAGGCCTCTCTGAGGTTGAAATCCAAGCTCTTACTTCTGACGGATTAAATGACCAGACTAATGAAATTTGCCGGCAGTTTCAGGCTGCGGGGGCCCACATGGCAATCAATTCTGTTAGAGAGATTGAACAGGCACTCCGCAGGATTGATACGGCTATGGAAGCCGGCTCGTTTCCACAACGCTATGAACTGTAATTACCTGGCACTGTCTATAGTAATGATTGTCCTTTAAATGCAAAGCGTTTCGAGTCTCAAGTCGGCTGCCGGGCTATTTATTGCCTTCCTGATATGCTTCTCAGCGGCTGCAATTGGCAGTTTGGCCACAACTCCTCAGATTCCCAATTGGTACGCTGAGATAGCCAAACCGAGCTGGACGCCACCTAATTGGNTATTTGGCCCNGTTTGGACGATTCTTTTCTCTCTCATGGCAACCGCAGCCTGGATTGTTTGGCGCAAGCATGGGGTGAAGAATGCTCGAAATGCATTTGCCTGGTTTGGCCTCCAACTAATCTTAAATAGCCTATGGTCAGTTCTGTTTTTCGGCTGGAACAATCCTGGCGCTGCGGCAGTAGAAATTCTATTTCTCTGGCTCGCGATCTTACTGACGCTTGTGACATTTTCAAAAAAATCAAAAACGGCTAGCTTACTACTTATCCCCTACTTTGTTTGGGTAAGTTTTGCGATGGTTCTAAACATCACTATTTGGCAAATGAACGGCTAGCAGAAGCAGGTATTGCTGAACCGAATATGCTAAAAAAAATACCCGACTACGAAGAATAGTGCCATAAAACGCCAATCGAGTGTATCGTTTTNATNCNCNCNCGCAGCATCACTCGCCTNCCTGAATGTATATNTTTGATACACNCCTAGTGTGATTNGCTTGATTTCACGTTTGGCACGGTACTTGCATAACAAGTTTTCTACGTCATGGGCATTCCCGCAGGCTAGCGATGGCTATTGTCGGGAAACTTAAATCGAAAGCTTTTGAAAGCTGAAGGAGGAGTGAAATGATAAGAGTTAAAGTACATTTGACAGCAAGTTTGATGTTGGTATTGGTATTATTTGTTTTCTCCTTTTCGGTTCTGCCGGGTTTAGCCAAACCTCCTAAAAAACCTCTTACTGAAATGGACGCAGCACCAGTTGGTTCATTGAACGAAGTTGGATTCAATGATGTTGATATTGAGCGTGTACTGATGATCACCGACCTTAAGGTAGTTGAACATCCTGTCTATACCAATCCAAAGAGCCCGACACCATACTGGACCTTCAAGCATTTAATGACTCAGATGAGTGGAAAGGTCCCACCATCAAAATTTGTTGAAAACTGGCTGAATCAATGGCTCGAAGATCAAACTGTCGGCCATGGCGTCGCCATCGCCCGATCTGCGATGAACGATCTCATCATTGATCCGTGGAGGGAAGCAAGCGGTGGTGGGAAATTAGATCTGAATAAAGCTCCCTTCAAATTATTAGCCATTGTGAATCGAATGGATTTAAGGTCAGTGAATGACAACCAGGTTCGATCTGCTGGAGAAGGTCGATTAGTCTTTGGCACGTTGGATGCCGAAGGAAAGCCTCTTGGGCGTGGGTTCTACATTATCTTTGAATACAATCTTCCAGCCTCTAATCTTCACGAGTTGAATCAGTGGGTTAGAAAATGGCAACGGCTACAGGCTCACCCCATAGAAAGTCGGCGCTATAGCGATGAATTGTCTAAAATCACCCGTTCATTCACGGATCGGCAGACCGGCCTTGATAATCATTCTTTCCATTTGAATCAGGTTAGAACTAATGAAGTGGCTTTAGGGCGTCCTTGGGAACTTCGTGAATTTAAGATCAATCCAGGTCAGACCAAGTTAACCCAAGTACCTGTTGCTGGAACTCCTGATTTCGAATTCTTCAACGAGACAAAACAGGGGCGTCAAACATTAGGTGCCATTCTTCAGCTCGTGGATGGTCTGCCAGATTCCATTTTGGGATCTTCGGCTCCGACACCGTTTGGAGTTCCCTGGAAACCAGCCAATGTGACTTCGGACCAACGTCATCAATTTGCTTTGTTCACCTGCAGCGGTTGCCATCATACAGAAACCGATGCTCTTTTCACCCATATTGCATTTCCGGAGGAAAATAATCTCCCTGATTCCTTAGGTAATCAGGCTGCACTGTCCGGATTCCTTACAGGTATTAAAGTCCAGGATCCGTTGGATGACACGATCACCAGAAAATTCAATGATCTCGAAAGAAGGCAAATTGACTTTGCCGAGCTGTTAAATGATACCCAAAAAGGGCGTATGCCTTCTGACGGAGAAAAGAGAAAGCATTGAATTTTAAGTAAACACGATGCTGTTGAAGACAAGTCCTTCTGCTCGATAGTAGAAGGACTTGTTTTCGTACCACGTTCAATTGCTCCGCCGTCTAGACGCTAGGTGAAAACCGGCATGTGTGTCTTACGCTGTGTTTTCTGCGCTGATATTTAACCCTAAATTTTAGATTTATACGAATAAGACCTTTCCGAAAGTCATTTTTTGGCAAGCATATCCTTGGTGAATAAGGAGATCTCAAATGACTAAATTCCGCCTGCCCCCACTATTACTATTTTTTGTTGCAACTACGTTGTTTGCTGACACGAACCGTGAAGTCTTACTCGAATTTGATAGCCCGGCAAGCATCAGAAACTGGCGAGCTGTCAATGATGGTGTCATGGGAGGACGATCAGTTGGAAGATATCGACTGACTGACAAAAATATGCTGGAGTTTTTTGGTTACCTTTCTTTAGAGAACAATGGTGGATTTGCATCGATACGCCTACCTTCCGGGGACTTCAATTTCAAACAAGGTGATTCGGTTATTTTGCGGGTCAAGGGAGATGGAAGAACTTACAATATGAACTTGTATGCCCAGAGAAATCTCGGGGGTTACTCATTTCGCCAGTCTTTCAAAACAACCGCCAATAAATTGATCGAAGTGAAGTTGCCAGTAGATCAGTTTGTAGCGACCTGGCGTGGCAGGGTGTTTCCTAAGCAAGAACTTAATCCCAGTCAGATCGCCGGGCTTGGAATACTTCTTGGTGATAAGAAACAGGGCAAGTTCAGTTTGCAAATAGAGTCAATCAGTATTCAACGCGGTGAAAAGAACTAGCAGTGTTCCCTGCCCCGGGGTGGGGCAGGAATTCTGATTCTTCCAGCAAGCAAAGATATTTCGGTTGAAAAATCTTTGCTTCTTGTTCGTTGATTACCTCCTCCGTCATTAAGATTTAAAAAGCCAGAGAGCTCTCAGGCGAAAGCTCTCTGGAGGCCGATCAATGCCAACTCGGGAGAAGTTTGCATTGACAAAATTATCGTCGACTCAATTAGTCGATCAATTCCACCGCGTCACCTATTGCAACGTCGGCAATCTGCCCATCCGGAAGCAGTCGGTTCGCAATGGCGATACGATTTCGCACAGCTTCAATCACCAACACAGCAGTTACTTCCGTCATCGTATCTAAAACTTCTCCGGTAGCGGGATCTCTAATTACTTTACTCACGCTAGAGACTGCAACTCGCATGCCTGGTTCTAAGCCCGCATTTCTACCTCCGTTTAGATAAACGTATTCTTCATCGACTTCGGCTATAAGTCCCTTATAGAGATGAACTTCGGGAGCCATTTCATTTCCTTGGGGAATAACGGCGGTCAATTGAACCTTGCCTAAAGCATTATCAATAGCCCTTTGCATAGCCTTACCAAGCGATGACATTTGATATCGTCGCATTCCCAAATCGTACTGATCTACGGAACCAGCGATTCTTACATAGTCCAAGTCCAAACCTACATCGGTACCAGTACTTGTACCTCGTCCATTAACACTCGTCAAAATCTTTCCGGTATAAGGGTCAAATGCACGAAGCACGACTTCAGCATGGGCTATAGACTGTGAAAGATTGATTCCCAAATCATAAATCCTCCCAAGTTTGATTTGGCCCAATCCCGTACTGAACTGAGAGCCAGTACGCTGATCCATCACCGTTACGGTTAACTGTAAAATCGCGTCCACTCCCATTTCCTGCGCTTTAGTCAGGACTTGTGAATTAAGGCGGCCATTAGTCAAAGAAAGACTGTCGACTACCGTATATTGATTGGAATTTACGAGATTATGAATCAGTTGGTCCGAGAGATAAGGAAAACGGTAATGCATTCTGGACTGAGTTGGTAAAACAGCCACAGTCAGTTTTTCGACTGGCTGTTGCGCCTTCAAAGTCCAGTTACCAGCGAAAAGACTCAAAATAAGAATTGTTAAAGTTAGTCGATTACGATTGGCGTGGTAGCGTTTCATTTTTCAAATCCCTTATATTGGTATTTATGTCAGGTTTTCCTTCAATCTTAGAAACGTAAACCTGATACCAAACGGACAAAGAAACCCTTAAATATTCCTGATTTCTATTTCATCTCCATCCAACATCCTGATTGATTTGGCATGTCATTCACTGAGCTACTAAAAAGAATTGAGAATGGAGATTCCGACGCTTCGACGGAATTGCTCGACCAGTATGGGCATCACATTCGACGTATTGCCAGAATACGTCTCAATGACACGATGCTCCGAAGAGTCGAGGATAGTATGGATATTTACCAAAGTGTCATGGCGAACTTTTTCATGAGGGCAGCTACGGGGCAATTCGACCTTGATACCCCTGAACAAATGCTGGCTCTAATCTCAACGATGATAAGAAACCGTGTTATGGATAAAAGCCGGTTCTATCGCTCTCAGAGAAGGGATATGCGTAGGAATATCTCTATTGCCAACACACCTGCGGAAGATAAAAAGCGTGAAACTCCGAGCCTCATGATGAGCCGCGAAGAGGTTATTGCTGAATTCTACTCGCGACTTAATGAAGAGGAACGCTGGTTACTGGAAGAACGAGCGAATGGCAGCAGTTGGCAAGAGTTAGCCCAGAAATTAGATGCTACTCCCGACCAGTTACGTAAACGCCTGGCGAGAGTCACGCAGCGTATCGCAGCAAATATAGATTGGGAATAGAGATACCCATGAAACCAATTCATGACTTACTACCATATCTTTGTGCCGAACAAAGTAATCGATGGGCGAATGGAGATCATGTCCCAGTCGAAGAATTTGTTAGTCAGTTTCAAGAACTAAAAGAAGATACTTCTTCACTGCTTGATCTTATCTACCACGAAATCTATCTACGCGAGATTCATCAGGAACCGATTGATTTGGAAATGTTTTCGAAACGATTTCCTTATCTTCGTTCTGACATTGCTCTCATGTTTGAGGTGCATCAACTAGTAGATACGGGCAATTTGGAAGTATCCGACGAGTTGCCCACAAACAGTGAGATAGACGAATTCCCGGATCCCGTTGCCGATGTTCTTCGTGTGTTATCCGAAACTTATCCTTTTTCCGAGTTACCTCGAAATGTGCAAGAGAGTATTGCCGGGCAATCAATTTATCGTGTTTTTGATGCTGGTGAGTATTTAGTCAGGCAAGGCGATATCTCCGACTCTCTTCTGATTATCAAGTCTGGTGAAGTTGAAATCCGGTTGAACCACTCTGAGACGGAGGTCGAAGTCATCGGTTACTGTAGCGTCAACAACGTCATCGGAGAAATTGGTATCTTCACCAATAGCACACGCAGTGCAGACGCCGTTGCAATTGGAGAAGCCGTAGCACTGGAAGTCCCACTGGCATTATATGAGCAGATGAATCGTGATTTCCCTGCCACCAGTTCAATGATTGCAAATCAGGTATCTGAACGAATCGGCGGTCATGATATTGACATATTGACCAATAAATCTCTCGAGGGATACCGGATCATAAAACGACTTGGCCGTGGGAGCATGGGAGTTGTCTATTTATCGGAACGAGTTTCTGACGGGAAGAGATATGCACTAAAAATGCTTCGGCACGACATTCTCTGTAATCAAAAAGCCTGCCAGCGTTTTACGCAAGAATCGGAAATACTCCGGGACCTTGATCACCCCTTGATTCTCAAGACCTATCAGGCATTTCATGCCATGGCTACGATGTTTTTGGTAATGGACTACTGTGAGGGTGTCTCGCTTCGAAAATGGATGGACACCTCGGAGCATCTCGAGATCGATATTATCAAGCATGTTGCAGCTCAGTTAATGGACGCCTTGCTTTATGCGCACGACTGTGGAATTATTCACCGAGATGTCAAACCATCGAATGTAATGATTAACGAGAGCTATCAGGTTACCCTGATGGATTTTGGTCTGGCCAGAAGCTCGGTCAACCCCTCACTAACTCATACAGGTGAATTGCTGGGAAGCCCGCGTTACATGGCCATCGAACAATTTACGGGGGGGGATGTGGGACCCAAAGCCGATTACTATGCGTTGGGATGTCTGATTTATGAAATGTTAACGGGTGCCGCATTGTTTGACAGTCATGATCTGATAGGAATGCTTACGCAGCGAATGCAGTGGAGCATGCCGGAGAAAGATGTAATATTTCCTGAACTCGACAATGAGGTTTATGATTTCCTCCGCAGTTGTCTGGAAGCAGATAAAGAGAGACGCCTGGCAGATTATGACAAAGAGACACTTATTGCTTTATCGGAGAGCTGGCGTTTAAATCAAATAGTCTGAACGAACCAAGGAGGGTTTGTTTCAATCGTCACCATTTAATAAAAAATTTAGAATCGAAACTTATTGGAGTCTAAGCTATGAAAAACTATGTTCTGGGTATTCTCTCAGCCGTACTTATTGCTGGTATCTGTGGAGCTGTTGTTCAAGATCGAAACCGAGGGGTTGAGTATGAACACATTTACGTTGATCCAGAAAACTTTACAATGCAATTATTCACTGATTTTGAGGCCACTCCCGTGCCAAAGAAAGAAGGAGTATTTTTCGAGACTCTTGGTAAGCTCCAGAAAAATGGATGGCGTGTCGTCTCAATGGATGACGTGGGATTTGTGATGTTACGTGAAAAATAAAAAGCCGGAGGGAGTAAGGCTTTGCAGCCTTACTCCCTCCATTTTTTGAGCTAAATTTAGTTAACGTTGTACGAATCGATTTCGATTTCTGTTGCTATACTGTTGCGATGAACCTTGTCGGAATTGATTCAGTACATTTTCAATATTGAAGCTGTTCGATTCGTTAACATGCTCTTCTATTTCCATACGTTCTATTTCACGATGATAGATCACTCGTCGTGATGCCTGTCGGTTCTGTACGGCAGAAGCTCGCTGAATTTGCTGTAGTAAATCTTGGAATTGATTACTACTTCCCTGCGAATTCGAAACGTTACGAGCTCTTACGACTCGAGGTGCGACTTGGAAGGGCATTTGATTCATACCGTTGCTTCGCACATTCCATGACGATCCCCCGTGGTTCATATTGAAAGGAAATCCGAAGTCCTGTGCTTTTGCCTCTCCCAAACTCATGTGTGCTACCAAAATAGCTACCATCATTGTTATTGCCTTTTTCATCTTTTTTCTCCTGGCAAGTGGTTATTTGAGTGGGACATTTCAAAGGTGACTGAAACTATTTTCTCAATCATTTGCCCCTTACGCTATCTAAAACGTAAGCCGATCTAAGACCGGACAGGAAAAAGAAAAAATTATCCAAAATAGGTTTTACGCTTCCAATCTTTAAGATCTAGTCAGTTTGAATACACCATGATTCAATTTGATTCGTCATTATCCATGGCACTGAAGGTTAATCCTTAAAAAACGGCATTTCGTACTTTGGCACGGTGTTTGCGGTTAGATCTATCAGTTGGTCAGGCCGCCTGACCTAAACACAATCACATTTGGAGAACATCTTATGAGTAAGAAATTATTTGTTTTAGGTATGATGGCTTTTTTAAGTTGGTCAGTACCCGAAACCAAAGCAGCAGACTTCGGATTTAGTATTTTCGGTCCTCAGGGTGGACAATTCAGTTTTTACAACGGTTCCTCTTTCTCGAATCGCGTTCATCAGCACCGGCGTCCGATGTATTCGAACTTTAATTACCCGAGCACTTATTGCATGCCGCGGTATCAGTTCCAGTCAAATCGCCAAAGTTATCAGTATCGGAGTTTCACTAGCCAACGATATCGCTCGCGATCAAGTTTTCGATCAAACTTCTCTCAACAATCTTTTCCATCATTCTGGGGATTCTAGTCGCTAAAAAAAGGGGGTGGCCGGTTTTAATAAATCGGTCACCCTTTTTGTTAAAAGAACAAATACTCGCATGTTAAATAAAAGACAAGGAATCAGTTGAACAAGTTTTCAAACAACCAGCCGGAACCCTCTAACTGGGAAGAACAATTGGAACTGTTACAGGGCTATACATTAGAATTGCAATCCCTCGCTCGGGAAATGGTGACATTACTGCGAGCGCATAATGAGAGCAACTGGGAACAGGTCTATTCAAACTTTGCTCAAGCAATCGGTAACTCCAAATCCAACCGGCAACGCCTGAAGGCTATCGATTACATTCATTCAATCTATGGTGGAATGGGAAGCTGGAACGATTTCTATCTTCTCGCTTTGGGAGAGGCGGAAAAACAACGCATGTCATTAGGAATTGCTATTTACAATTTGGCTAAAAAAACGAAAACTCAGATTCTCACCGGTCCCGAGGAGCCCAAAAGAAGTCTTTGGGAAAAATTAAAAGGGAAATTATCCTGAGCGTTCTTTAAGGGAAGTATAGAAGGCATAGAAATGCAAAAATACAGTCGGCTTCTAATTTCATTCATCTCTCTGATGATCAGTTTTTTTTCCCTGTTTGGATTTTTGGCAACATTCGAGCCTGTCAGTAATGCTATAGCCTTTCGGGCTTTTTATTCAATTCTAGGAATCACCACAGTTACTATTAGTATTCGAATGATGTACTTAGCTATTCGTAATCCTCCCTTAGTGGAATAAATTTATTTCGAGGAACCTCGAATCGCTAGACCGATTTTTTGAGGTACATTTGTGGTAATGGATTGAACCCCCATTTCCACAAGCATTTTGGCTTGTGGGATCTCATCGACCGTCCAAACGTGATATTCATATCCGGCCTTTTGAAATGATTTTACAAGTTCACTGGTAAGCCCTTCAAAATGGGTACTCAGCCCATTTGTTCCCAAACTCTCCAACGTACGAAGAACCGTCCTCGGCCGAGGTTCTAGCTCACCGTTCTCGTTTGCTTTAAACCTAGTCAGCCAAAACGTTTTGAGTTCGGGCCACTTATCTTCAACAGCCTTAATCACATCTTGTCGGAAGGAAATAATAACTATCTGATCTAGTTTTAAAGAGCTATTCCGGATTTGTTTGATAAGAGGGGGAACCAATTTAGCATCACTTTTGATCTCGATGAAAATCCGTTTGCCTGTTGGAATGGTAGCTATAACTTCTTTAAAAGTCGGAATTTTTGTTCCGGTAAATTGCTTGTCGTGCCATCGGCCAAAATCCAGCTTCTTCAGTTCAGCCAACGTAAGATTTTTTACCTCAATGTTTTTCTGTGTGTAATGACGAATGTTAGCGTCATGTACACAGACGATCTCATTGTCAGCCGTTAAATGAAAATCTCCTTCAATTGCATCTGCTCCTTGAAGCCACGCTTTTTTAAATGCTGGAAGCGTATTCTCAGGAGCATCTTTAGAAGCACCTCGATGCGCTACAATAGGAATCGGATTTTGGGCCAAGAATTGCTCCCGTTCTAAACCAGCAAGTTTGTTGGTAACAATTAACAGGTCAAGTGTCTCACGTGGGGATAAGCCTATAGCGATTTCATCGGCTAGAGTGTTTTTTTCCTGAGGGCTCTCACAATTTAGTTCCAGGTCAAAGAACCCCAAACGAGTGTTCATCCGATATTTTACGCGTTTTAAGTAGCAAACACGCCCATTAAGCCCTGTCGGTTCTTTTAATAAACCAGAGGGCAAAACAACTCTCTGACCTATACGATCTCTTAGCTCACTCGCCCCAAGGATTTCATAGGCCACAAGTTTGCCAATAGATGTCAGTAATAATAGACATACAATCCAAATTGCTATTCGCTTTCGTGGTAAAGCAGAGGCATTCTTATCTTTAGATTGTTCACTCATTGTAAATCCCACCGTTAAAATAGTATGCTGCTACCTATTAGCTGTTACGCTTGGATGCGGAAGACTTCAACGTTGTCCGATAGAGTATGATACCAAGAAGGAAGATAACCCATTCACCCATGGCAAGCTTATAAGTGCCGGAGCCAATATCGCTATAAAATACGAAACTCAAAGTTCTAAAAAAAACCAGATTGGCATGAATCAACACACAAACTAATAGCGTGTATTCAAGAAAACGCTCCCCGAAAAATGGTAACAAAAAAATCATTCCCATTCCGATCTCGAGCCCCCCATAGACGGTGAGGAATTCTGACATTCCTGCTCCGCCAATTAACTCAAAGCCTACTACAGCGGAGGTTTTTTCGGGTGATATAGCACACCACATACCTAAAGCGAGGTACATCAGGCCGACAACGTAGCAAAACAAAGAGGTTCGTCGCGGCATGCTAATATAATTCCTTGGATTCCAGATTTGAATGTAAGTTAACTTAGCAAGCATTCATAGGAAAATACAATGGTTTTAGCCTTTACTAATACCGACGAAACGTATTAATTTCTACAAAATCAAGCCTTTTCATGTTCGGAATACGGTAATCAAAACCTTTGGCTAAGCAATACTCTAATGCGATCCTGATTACCTTGGTGCTTTTCGTTGTAAATAGTGCTGGTGCCCAAAGTCGGCAGGGACCATCGGAGACTATTGCGAGTGCTTTTCACGAGGATGATGAGTTAAGCCTTCTGCTTAACGAAGAGCCATTACGTCGGTTTAAGAAACAGGCTATCCAACGGCTGGCTGTATCCTCCGGTTACTTGACGGAGGGGGAAAACTCCAGCACGCACCGATGGTTTGCTACAGAAATTGGAACTGGTATACCACTGGGAAACTTTGAAAACATTCTTGCGACCGAAGTCGCATTCAGAAATGATGTGCTCACATTACCAGCGGCTGAATTTAACCGAAGTAATCTTTATGAGCTAAGTTGCTCTCTATTCTTTAAAAAGCCGCTTTCTGATAAGAGTAATTTACTTATAAATGTTCGTCCCAGCTATTTAGGGGATTTTGAGGCCACGGCCAACACCTTTGGTATGTTTGGAATGGCTCTTATTACAAAACAACTCGAATCCCATGATCTTACATTGTCATACGGAATCGTACATCTTAATCAGGTAGACGTTGCTCTATTGCCCGGAATAGGGGTTCGCTGGGATCCAAGTCCTAAAATGACAGTTGATCTCAGGTTTCCAGAATCAAGGATATCCTGGCGTCTCGATAAAAACGGTGGATACAGTGAACATTGGTTACATGCTTCAATTGGCTTCGGTGGAAATCGCTGGGGCATCCGTACGCTTGACGGTAATGATACTGAGATCCGACTTAAGTATTGGTCGGCTGCACTTACCTTGGAAAAAAAAATCGATGGTGGAGGGGGGTGGTGGATTCATTTATCACATCAATTTGCGCGTCGGTTTTCGGAAAGTGGTGAAGTTGACTTTAAATTAGGCAACGGCTTTCAGATAGCTGCGGAAATCGCTTATTAGGGATACTGAATTCCATATTCTTCTTGCACAAGGAATCATTCGTTGAGTCAAAACGATGAGAAATTAGAAGCAGATACTCGCCAGAACGAGAAGCCTAGCAACGACAAGAACCTGCGTCTTTGGCCTGCTCTACTTCTGATTATCATAGGTATTCTCTCGTCTCGTCTTACTGATTTAATTGAAGATGGTCCGTCTTGGCTGTGGATGGTTGTTGCATTTGGCCCCGTAGCGTGCTCATTATTGGCTTTAGTTTGGTGGACATTTCTGAGTCGCGTTAAACGACGTGAACGGATTATCGGATTGCTCGGAATCATAGGTACGGGAGCAATTACCACAGTTCTTTTAGATGAAACTATGTATGGTCCGGTCCTCATGATGATCACTTTCCCACTTGGCATGATGGGCTTTGTGACAGGAATCTACCTGTCTCGCTGGTTACACCTACCGCAAAACGGTTTAGCCATCGCAGGATGTATACTTGGGTTTGGCTACTCTTTACTTTTTCGCTATGAGGGAATGTGGGGTGACTTTACCGTAAAACTCTCCCCACGTTGGCAGCCGACATCTGAATCACTTCTTTTAAATCGCGGAGCCGAGGAGGAAGACGCCCTGCCAATCGCACGTCGAATCCAATCTATCGAGCAGGTATCATGGCCGGGGTTTAGAGGGAGAGAACGTCAGGGAATTGCTACCTCAAGCCAAATCGAAACAGATTGGATAAAACATCCACCGAAAGAACAATGGCGTATCAAGATAGGCCCGGGATGGTCTTCATTTGCCATTGCTGGCGAATTGGTTTTTACACAGGAACAACGCGGCGAGAATGAATGTGTTACGTGCTACAACGCACTAACCGGTAAGGAAATCTGGATACATCTGGAACAAGCCCGCTTGAATGATCCGCTGGGCGGCCCCGGCCCTAGAGCAACGCCTACGCTTTACGAAGGGCGTCTCTATACACTAGGCTCGACGGGCATTCTTTTGTGTTTAGACCCAATCAATGGTGAAATAATCTGGAAAGTGGATATTCCAAAAGAAGCGAATCGTAGCGTGCCGATGTGGGGGTTTTGTGCCTCACCACTTTTGTTAGGAGAACATGTCATCGTTCACGCGAGCGAATCAGGTGATAAAGATGTTTTCGGATACAAAGCATCCAATGGAGAACTGGTCTGGACGGCATCGGCAGGAGAACATTCCTATAGTTCACCGCAACAGATGAATTTCGGTAGTAATCGGCAGGTGGCAATTCTCACCGATGAAGGCCTGACCCTCATTAATCCGATCACAGGCGTTGTTCTAATGGAACATGAGTGGCCACATAGTGGATATCGGGCATTGCAGCCATGCGTAGTCGGAGATAAACAAATTGTTATTCCTACTGGTATGGGTACGGGAACACGGCTGTTAGAAATAGAAGTGGAATCAGAACATTGGAGTGTGAGAGAGATCTGGACCACCAAGAACCTGAAATCGGACTTTAATGACTTGTTGGTACACGAGGGTCATCTATACGGTTTTGATGACAGTATTTTTACCTGTATCGATCTGGCGACGGGGCATCGAAAATGGAAACGCGGAAGGTATGGTAAAGGCCAAAGCTTGCTACTACCGGAAGATAATCTGATCATGGTCTTATCTGAGCAAGGAGAGTTGGTCGTTCTCGACACAGATTCCGAAAATCATCAGGAGCTAGCTACTCTACAAATGCTGAATGGCAAAACCTGGAACCATCCAGTATTGGTTGGTTCCAGATTGTACGTGCGAAATTCAGAAGAGGCTGCCTGCTATCAGCTCCCGACAAATGAACCGAGCCAGATTGAGTTACCCGTCGACACGACTGGAGCGCGTTAGTCAAAGAATTCCCCAAAGAAAACGATGGCGGCAGCTACGGTGCGACGTTCGGAATCAGAACAGCAAGAGCTGGCACTGCCCCACAATCTACCTTGTGCACGAATGGTCCCGCTATTGGAAATTTGCCCGACAAGCTTGCCGTTCTTTCGCAGATTTCCATTAGATTGAACTTCACCCAGATAGGAACCAGACTCTCTTAAAGTCCCACTACTACTAATCGAACCCACCAATCGACCTGCAGCGCGAATATTTCCATTTGCCTCGATACGCCCGACCAATCGGCCGGATTCTCTTACATTCCCACCACTGTCAATCGTTAGAAAAAGTGCCCCGGATTTTCGGATAGTCATATCTGCGTTGAGAACCGTACCCAACGCCAACACTAATGCGACGGTTAAAAGTATGTAGCTGTTTTTCATGAGAAGTTTCCTTTGCAATTGAGAGTCTTTTGCTTATCAAATGCAATTCTCATACCATTGTTATTCCATTCGGATAATGGGTTAATGCACGAATCAAAGTTGTTGTCAAATTGATGAACGATCTTCCAGATTGAATACGAATCAGACATCTCAATCTAAAAAGAGTTCTCCTTGTATGTTTTCCGGACACTCTTTACGGATTCTCCGAAATCCTACTGTGCCTCGGATACCATTCAGACAGGCATGAAAAAAGCGTGGTTAGTATTCACCAACCACGCTTTTTTTTGATTGAGCAAAAGGCTCTATCTGACTCGGTCATTAACCGTCAGAAGAATTTTCGCCTTCGCCACCTTCGCCTGGATCTTCCGTCGGATCGGTTTGGCTTTCCATTTCGCCAATGGCTTCATCACCATCTGGATTCGGTGGTATATCAGCTTTTTTATCGCCACATCCAGCGATCGTTACGCTGAATACAAATAGCATTAATAGAAATGCTTTTTTCATAATTTAGTTTCCTGAATAGTAAAAAGGTCGTACGAAAATTACTATTAATGAGCGGCATACGTTCCGCTCACCATAGTCCCAATTTTAGTCCGGATTGGTTTCATCAACAAGACTGACGCGTAGTACTTCTTCTTGCTGTCGTTTCTTGTGGTTCAATTTCTTAACGGCTTCGTCGGCTAGGACTCCAATCATGATGACCACGCCAATGATGGCAAACTCCAATGTGGTGGGAATTTTCAACAGGGTGATCGAGTTGTAAAGTACACGCATAACGGCTGCACCTATGACGACGCCGGCAATACTTCCTTCACCTCCACGCAGGCTACAACCACCAAGCACAGCCGCCGCGATTGCATAGAGTTCGTAAAAGTTACCGTGCCCTGCCGGCTGTATGGAATTTCCATCAAGAGCAAACAGGATTCCACTGATGGCCGTGCAGAAAGCACATATGACATAGGCCAGAATGATCATCCGATCCGTGTTAATACCACTCAATCTTGCGGCCGTTTCGTTGTTACCAAGAGCCAGTAAGTAGCGTCCATAAATAGTCTGATTCAGAAAGATAGCAGCGGCGATGGCGATTACCGTCAGGAAGATCATGGGGGCTGGCACTAAGACCCGACAAATAGGAGTTTGACTTACCAACCAGCACATAGCCAGAACACAGGTAATGACAAGTAATCCTCGACGCTCGGGCAACGCCTTGTAGACCCCCTTAAGGAACCGATCGAGACCCAAAATAAAGACGCCCAGAGATAGGGTGACTTTTAAAATCGACGCCATGCCAATGTCCTGTCGATTAGCAAACAGCTTTTGGACTTGATTGGAGGAGAAATAAGTGGCCGCCGCTCCGCTGACTAGCAGCAGAATCGCCAGTCCGGCTGTCTTTCTATCGACCTGCAAAAAGAAGATTGCCAGTGCGATCGCCAGTGGCAACGCGAGATATCCCAGATAATTGAGTGAGATTTCGGGCATAAACTGACTTGGTCGCTTCTCCGGATGGCTCTCATCGAGCGTCTTGATGTCTAATTTTTCAGAATCGAATTTGTTATAGATTTCAACACTGGTGTAGTTTGCCAGATTCAAAACGGTTTGCTCAGAGAAATTGTAAAAGCGACTAGTACCGCTCAATGCAACTCCTACACTGATGACAATTCCAAAGATCCATTTCCCGTTTGTGTTTCCGCCAGTTTGCTCGTGATCGGTGGCGGCCTTGCTAATTCTGCCGATGCAATATAAGGCGGCTGCGATGCCCAGAACGATTAGTACGGCGGACGTGGAAAATGGTCGCCCCGTTGCCAGGAGACGTAACGATTCGTTGTAATCCTGACCAAATCCTCCAGTCGCATCATCGGTAATCCAGCGGGCTGCTCCTCGATAGATCAACAATCCGCAGAGCGTAACGACGAATGGTTGAAGGTGAGCCTTGGTGATCAGGACTCCATGCAATACACCTAAACCTACAGAAACCACCAGGACAATCAACAGAGTCGTTGCAATGGAAAACTCCCACTTCATTAGAGAAAGAGTCATCAGGCATCCGATCAGCCCGATCATCGATCCGATCGACAAGTCGATGCCGCCGGTGATAATGACAAAGGCAACGCCGATTCCAATAATGCCGAACATTGAGGTTCGCACCATCAGGTTTTGCAGATTAAACGGGATTACAAAGTTGCCGCCGCTAAGGATATTCGTTGCAATACAGGCAAATACCAATAGCATTAGAATTCCCATAATCTTATTCATTCGAACAACCCTTTTATGATTGAATTTTGATTTCTCTGTTATGAGTTATTGGTGGTCACCACCGGTAGCCAGATGCATGATGGATTCTTCGGTTAAATCCTCGCGGGAAATCTCACCGGTAATGCGACCTTCGTGCATAACGATCGTGCGATCTGACATACCGATGATCTCTTCCAATTCACTCGAAACAAACAGCACGGCCATTCCCTGAGCTGCCAGTTCTTCCATCAGTTGATAAATCTCTTGTTTGGCACCGATATCAATACCGCGAGTTGGTTCATCTAACAATAGTAAAGTGGGGTCGGTGGCTAGCCATTTTCCAAGTACGACTTTTTGTTGATTTCCGCCCGATAGGAAGCCTACGACTTGATCTGCGTTGGGCGTCTTGGTTCGTAGGCGCTTAATCATTAAGTCGGTGTCCTGGCTTTCCTTCTCGCTATTACGGAATATCCTCGAAATAGCATGCGTCTTTAAGGAAGCAAGCGAGGTGTTTTCCTTGACGCTCATTGGCAGGATAAGGCCTTGCCCTTTACGATCTTCAGGAACTAGGGCCAGCCCAAGTGCGATCGCATCTTTAGGTGAAGTGATCGTCACAGGGCATCCCTGAACTTTTATCGTCCCACTGATCGCTGGTGCCACGCCGAACAGGGCATCAAGCATTTCGGTTCGGCCAGCTCCTACCAATCCTGAGATTCCAACGATTTCACCCTGCATTATTTTGAAACTCAGCTCATGGTCAGGATTCGCCTGCGTCCGTAAATTCGCCACTTCCAGAATGGCGTCGCCAGTCTGATTGGGCTCATGAGAGTAATACTGAGAAATGTCCCGTCCGACCATGTGTTTCACCATGGCGTCATGCGTGATTTCGTCCCCGACTAAATCACCGACATATTCACCATCCCGAAAGATGGTTACTCTGTCGGAGAGCATTTTGACCTCTGCCAGGCGGTGGGAGATGTAGATGATGCTCACTCCACGTTGGCGTAAATCCGCGATAACTTCGAATAGTCTTTCGGATTCACCGGCGCTTAAACTTGAGGTCGGCTCGTCCATGATCAGGATTCGCGCATCGATACTCAATGCCTTGGCGATTTCGACTAGTTGTTGTTGCCCGATCGAAAGGTCACCAGCCAATGTTTTAGGATCGATATCCAATCCGACCATGCCCAAGAAGCGACTGGCTTCCTGATGAATTACACGTTTATTCAGGAAACCGGTAGTGGTAGGCTCTCTACCCAGAAAAATGTTGGCCGCAATACTCAGGTTTTCACTTAGATTGAGTTCCTGATGAATCAACGCGACGCCATGTGCCTGTGACGTCTTAACGCTATCCATGCGTACCGTCTGGCCGGAAACTTCCACCGTACCTTCATCCTGTAATTGCACACCGGCCAGGATTTTCATTAACGTGCTTTTGCCGGCCCCGTTTTCACCAATCAAAGAGAGAAATTCACCTTCGTGTAGCTTCAACTGTACGTTGTTTAATGCCACCACGCCGGGGAAGCGTTTGGTGAGATTTCGTACATTGAGGATAAGGTTCTGGTCGGGCATCAGTGTTATAGCACTAAAATGGGGGGCTGATTTCAGGATAGAAAGTCAGCCCCCGCTTCGTTGTAAACGTGAATTGGAAACGCTGGGATTATTCGGCGGAATCTTCAGCTGTTTCTTCTTCTTCTAATTCTTCTTCGCTTTGGTCTTCGGACCCTTCGTCTGTCTTACCAGTTAATTTCTTAAGCTCAGCCCAGAATTCTTCGACGTTGTCTCGTTTAATCTGACGAGCAGGAATGTCGATGAACTTATCGAGTGATGAAATTGGTGTGGTGCCAAGAGCATTTTCTGCCAGGACTTTGACCGACTGGTAACCGTACTGATAAGGATTCTGAACAACCGTACCATAGCAGGTACCATCAACGATGGCTTGCAATGTACTTTCATCTTCGTCAAATCCGACGACGTGCACTTCGTTGAGCTTGTCGGCCGAGGCTAATGCTTCAAGGATCATCGGAGGATTGTATGCAAACAGTCCAACCATGCAGGTGATGTCTGGATAGGCCGTCAGCGTGTCTTCAGCATATGACTTACACTTGTTGAAATCGAAGTCATCCGTGCGAGTGCCAAGAATGACGAATCGTTCATTCTTGATTTCGGCGCCTGGTTCATCATACCGAGTATCATCCTTTTCCCGTTTCATCAGGTAATCGATCAAACCCTGTCGACGCTGGCGAGCATTAACCTGTTCCAGTCGTCCAACAAAAATCATGATGGATACTTCACCTGCCACATCTTGAGTGGCTTCTTCAATCAATTTGCCACACATCCACCCGGCGTCATAGTTGCTCATGCCGATATACAATTCCCGGTCAGAGTCCGCAGCATCGGAATCCTGAGTAATGAGTGTCGTTGCGGCGGCAACTTGATTCAGTAAGTCGAGTTGATTGTCAGAGTCAATCGGGCTAACAGCGACACCATCGACCTGACGGGTAATCAGGTCTTCAAGCATACGTTTTTGGTCCTGCACGCCATCGATCGGCATTTGAACTAAGACTTCGACGCCTAAATCTGCAGCTGCTTGTTCTGCGCCTGCTTGAGCAATATCCCAGAAGGAAGCAACACCATTGGTTACGTAAGCGACGGTGGGACGAGGTCCTTGGGTATTATTGTTGGTATTGGTTTCCTGCCCGTCACCGGAATCACAACCAGTCAATGCTGTGGCTAGAATTAGTAAAGTCAAGCAAAAGAAGCGTTTCATGCCGCGTTCCCTTAAATGGAATCTAAATATAAAGCTGGGTATATAGAGCACGGTGTACCGGAGCCCCTAAGAACTCGATTCTATTTTGAGATCGAGTTGTGGGCAAGATTAAGGCGTGCATTTTGAGGTAAGTTCGAAGGATTGGTTGAGCGGAAAAACGCTAATTACCGATGTATTTTGCGTAGATATTCCGAGCAACCACCTCGTCCTCGGTCCCTTTAATGATCGCTCGACCATCGGCAAACACCGTGATTTCAAATTCCTCGATCTCTGCCTTTAACAGGAACGGATTGACAGATACGTTGCCTAGGCTTGATAGCTTGTTCCCCAATTCTTCCAGGTCGATCCGTGCATCAGAGCTAAAGGCAAGTTGTACGGCATTGCGGCCACATAGAATGGCCGATTGACTACCCTGTTTTCCGGTCCACCAATCGAATTGGTGATGGTTACAAGTTGGGCATTGTTTACCTTCCAAAAGCTGATCCAAATTAACTTGTCGTACCTGATTGTCCCAAAGGTCGAAGATTTGTAGGACGCGACTTGTTTTGTCGCGATTGCCACTAACGATTTTGATTGCCTCTAAAGCTTGAATCGACGCAATCACATTGATGATCGAGGATAAGATACCTGCCGAATCACAAGTTGGAGTTGTCCCCGGAGGCGGAGGACCGGCCTGCATGAGACAGTGGAGGCAAGGAGTTTCATCAGGCAAAATGGTCATAGTTTGCCCTTCGCTTCCCAAACAACCGCCATAAACCCAGGGGATGTTGTTTTTGACGGCAGCATCATTGAGAAGAAATCGAGTCTCAAAATTATCCGTTCCATCGACGATGCAATCGACCGAGTCGATTAATTCACCGATGTTCTGGGCAGAAACATTGGCAACGAGAGCTTCGATCTCGATTTCGGAGTTTATTTGTTCCAGATGGCTTTTCGCTGCAACCGCTTTAGGGATTCCAGCGGTGACGTCGGCTTCTGTAAATAGGACCTGCCGCTGCAGATTATTCCATTCAAGGAAGTCCCGATCGACAATTCGTAGGTGCCCTACGCCTGCTCTGGCGAGTGTATTTGCGATGACACTCCCTAAGGCTCCGCACCCACAGATTAGTACTCGGCTTTCCCGAATTCTCTGCTGACCTTCCTCACCTAGTGGTCCGAACCTCATTTGACGCACATAGCGTTCTAATTCTGTTGGTATAGTTGGACTCAATAGAATCGTTCCCTATGACTGGAAGAGATAGGATTGGCTAACAATATACCCAGCGTAATCACCCTCTGGAGCAAGTAATGCCTGAAGCTGAGCACATGTTTCTCTTGCTTTGCGGTCATTATTGTAGTCGGTGATGTGATGAGCGAGGACTGGAATGTGGGAATTCCGGTACCGGTTGTTAAACGACTCGACGTTACTGACATCCGCTGCGATCAGTTGAGCCCAGTCTGGTAAGCTCTCAGGTGATACATCGTAAGCTGCCAGTAGCAAGTTGTTCGGTGCCGTGATTGATAACGAAGAGTCTGTCTGACTGGAAAGGATGCATAGGGCAACGCAGGGCCACTGACTGAGTTCGTCGAGTTTCGGTTGGATTTCCGTTTCTGGTAAATCCAAAACAGCGACGAGCCATAGTCCTTGTTCGGTGGCCTGTTGGCATTCGTCCCGTGTGGGATTGGTAACAACTCGGGAAAGTCTTAATTCCCGGCATTCTTCTCCCTGATCACTTAAGGCCAAAGAGACACTACCAGCCGCAGCTCGGAGCACCCAGCGTTTGGTAAATCCGTTGAGATCCGTGAGTACAAAATGGGAGTGTTTGACAGCGAGTGTTTTGAATCCTAAAAGCTGTTCATCAATGCCTAAAGTCTGGTCGTCATTCAGAATCTCGGTCGAGACTCGATAAATGGCAGGTAGAGCAGCCGACCAAGGACAGGGGTCAGGCACGATCGCCGCCGATAACAGACTTTGACCATTGCCACGGTCTTTGAGTTTAATCCGAGCTGGAAGCGTATCACTTAAACTGCAATGAGGCCCGTAAACATTGCCGGTAATTCGCCACCCATCTGCCCAATCGTATTCGCCTTCCAGCTCGGCATAGACAGAAACGTGCACGGAATTGAGCTCCGTGTAAAAAATTCGGGGTGGTTTCGGATCAGACATAAATGCTGTGAATTTAGTGATTGTTCAATACTTCACATAGAAAGCTTCCAGTATGAGAAGCTTCAATTTCGGTTAATTCCTCAGGTGTTCCCTGTGCGACCACCGTTCCGCCTTCGTCTGCTGCTCCGGGGCCAATATCGATAATATAGTCGGCCGCCTTCATGAGCTGAAGATTATGCTCCACCACAATTAGCGAATGTCCCAGGGCCAATAAAGTATCGAAGCAGTCCTGAAGCTGTAGAATATCGTTGAAATGCAAACCGGTGGATGGTTCATCAAGGATGAATAAGGTTCGATTACGTTTGTGAGTCGACATGTAGGCAGCCAGTTTAAGGCGTTGAGCCTCTCCGGAGGATAACGTATTGGCAGGTTGTCCAAGTTGGAGATAATCCAGTCCAACATCAATCAGACGTTTGAGTTTCTCTTGTACTTTATTTTGCCCGCGGAAAAACGAAAAGGCCTCCCGTACCGTCATGCTCAATACATCTGAAATATTGAGCCCTCGATAAGTTACATCCAGAATCTCATCTCGATATCTTGTGCCGCCACATTGAGGGCATTTCATATAAACATCGGCCAAGAATTGCATGTCTATCTCGAGTTGTCCCTCACCTTTACAGACGCTACAACGACCTCCATCTACATTGAAGCTGAAATGACCAGCAGTGTAGTTATGAGTGCGGGCTTCCAGGGTATCAGCAAATACCGCTCGGATTTGATCAAAAGCTTTGATATAAGTGACCGGATTGGAGCGGGGAGAACGTCCGATCGGACTTTGGTCGACCAGAACCACATCGTCAATCTGGCCATCACCAACAATATCGGTGTAGGGCAAAGGCTTGGTCGCATCTTTTCGTTTTCGCCGGCAGATTGCTCCATACAGCGTGTCCTGAACCAATGTACTTTTACCGGCTCCACTGACTCCGGTAACCAGACAGAGAACTCCAAGTGGAAATTCAACAGTGATGTTTTTGAGGTTATTGCCGGTGGCTCCTTTTAACTTAAGCCATCCACGATTCGCCGGCCGTCGTCGCTCCGGTATCACGACGCCGCGTGTACCGGTCATGTAGCTGCCGGTTAAATTATCCGGAGTTGCCAGCATTTCATCGAGAGATCCCTGAAACGTAATCTTGCCCCCGCGGTCTCCGGCTCCTGGCCCGACTTCGATCAGCTGATCTGCATTTCGCAGCATCTCTTCTTCATGATCGACGACCACAACGGTATTGCCACGATCGCGTAAGCCAACGATGGCCTGACACAGATGCCGTACATCCTTGGGGTGTAGACCAACAGTTGGTTCGTCTAAAACGTAAAGCATATTAACGAGGTTCGACCCCAACGCCGTTGTGAGGCTGACGCGTTGGGCTTCTCCTCCGCTCAACGTTCTTATGGTTCGGTCTAACGTAAGGTATCCCAGTCCCACAGCATTTAAGTAGTGTAGTCGTGAATGAATTTGCTCGATTACGTGTCGAGCGACCTGACGTTGCCAATCGGTAAATTCAATCTGGTGAAAGAAATCGATGGCGTCTTTGATTTTCAGATGGCATATTTCCGCAATGTTCAAGCCGCCGATCTTGGTAGCCAGAGACTCGGGCTTGAGTCGGGAACCGTTACACGTAGGGCAGGGCCGGTAGCTCCGCCAACGACTAAGGAATACACGTAAGTGCATTTTGTATTTACGTCGTTCCAACCAATTGAAAAAGCCGCTGAGCCCACCAAATTCCCGCTCGGGTACTCCATCTTGAACGATTTTTAAGTGAGCTTTAGTTAGTTGGCTAAATGGGATATCGACAGGCAGGTCGTAGTCGTCTGCGAGCGCTAGTAATTCCTGTAACTCGTGTTGGTAGGCGGGCGTCTTCCAGGGAGCTATGGCTCCTTCCCGGATAGATTTGCTGGGATCAGGGACAATGAGTTCCATATCATTGTCGATAATATTCCCAAATCCTTCGCATTCAGTACAGGCACCCAGCGGACTGTTGAAACTGTAGAGTCGAGGCTCCGGGGTTGCATACTCAAGATTGCATTGATCGCATCGATACCCGGCACTGTAACGCCGCTGGAGC
Organism: Rhodopirellula sp.; assembly: GCA_002701385.1. GTDB lineage: Bacteria > Planctomycetota > Planctomycetia > Pirellulales > Pirellulaceae > UBA721. Next base: position 100,229 of record NZVD01000085.1, read on the forward strand.
CACGGCCTGTCATCAATTTCGGTCTGCAATGAAGTTTCATGGATGTTATCTGCAGACGGGTCATAGGTGATGATACAAATGGATTCCGGTTGGCTGAAAATGACTTCCAATGAATCCCGCAGTCGACCGTCAAATTGGTCGTCTCGTTGTACGGAAAGACGATCAACAATGAATAACAACTCCGCTTCACTGCTGTTGTTACTTAGGGCATCGCAGCAGACGCTGATTAACTCCTCCCGCTCATCTTCAAGTCGATAGGTTCTGCCTTGGGCAACGACACGTACAAATCCGTCTTCTAAATAGTGCGACAGGTAGTTCTCCAGTACGGCAGGTAGCTCATCCGCGTGCTTCGGATCCCACTCCAGATGTTCCGCCGATAAACGGGTGGAAAACCCTACCATGAACCTAGTGTTATCTGGTAAAGCGTAAATGTCCTCGGTTACGGACTGGGGGGAGTCTTTTTGGACAACACGATCACAGCCGTGGCATGTGATCTCTCCGATCCTCGCAAACAACAACCTCAAGTAATCAGCTGTTTCAGTGGCAGTCCCAATTGTCGATCGACTACTGCGGCTATTGTTTCCTCTTGTCACTGCGATCGCTGGCGGAATTCCGTCAATACGATCGGCAGCCGGTTTTTCCAGACGGTCGAGAAACTGCCGAGTGTATGCAGAGAAGCTTTCGATATAACGGCGTTGTCCTTCTGCATAGAGCGTATCTAAGGCCAGACTGGTTTTACCACTGCCACTAACACCGCAAAAAGCAACCAACTGATTATGCGGAATGTCTAAATCCACATCTTTAAGATTGTGGACATGAACTCCTCGCAATTGAATGCTAAGTTCTTCGCCGGGAAGGGCATCCGTTTCCACTGGTGGAGAATCGCTGGTCGTCAATTTGAACTCCGGCAAGCCGGTCGGGATTTTTGAGTGTACCCAGAGTACTACTTTGGGTGTCGATTAATCCCTCATGATAGAATTTTGTAGGGCGGAATTCCAGCTGTTTCTGATTGTAAATGAAGTCTTGAAGCGGGATTTTCCAACGCCATCTGATACGTTAGTATCCAGAAAGACTACCAAGGTCGAACCAAGACACTAGGACCTCCACCCGACGGACAAGTTAGCTTGACTGACAAATCAAAAAAACAGAAGAATCCTTTTTATACTTTGCTCATCTGGGTAGGAATTGTGTTCGCCATCACTGCGACGTCCTACGGTGTCATGACCGTCACTCATCTCAAAGCTTCGGAAGAAATAACCGAATCGAGTGATCCCACAGAGACGTTTCATCCTCTTTTCAGATTTCTGGATGAAAATGGATTTGATCTCATGCTTGCCGAGCTTGGTTTGTTGGGCGTTCTGACGTTTGCTGCAATTGCCTATGATGAAGTGCATGAGATACCAAATAAACCATCGTCAGGACAGGCAGCAGAAGAGGTCGAAGGCCGGGTGTCTACTGATCAGGATGATGGAGAAGTAGACGCAACGGATGCTGACGGAGACTCCGCAACGGCATCGGTGTCGACTGACCAACTACATCAGTCTTCGGATGCTTGAGGGAGGTCAGGCCGTTGAGTAAACGTACGCAACAACAGATCGAGCAACTGCGAAGTGACCTGTTACGGCACAATAAACTCTATTACATCGATGCTCAGCCTGAGATTACTGACCTCGAATATGACCAGTTACTGAAAGAACTTCATCGTTTAGAGCAACTGTATCCGGAATATGATTCGCCGGAGAGTCCAACTAAACGAGTCGGAGAGCAGCCGGTTGATCACTTGGTTACCGTGGATCACCGTCTGCCCATGTTGTCGATTGATAATACTTATAATCTCGACGAACTAAGAAAATTTGGTCAACGTACCAAGGATGCATTCGACGGTAGAGAGTCAGAATGGGCTGTTGAATTGAAAATCGATGGCGTCGCGGCTTCTGTTATCTATGAAAACGGCGTGTTGGTTCGTGCACTGACTCGAGGCAATGGAGTGCAGGGAGACGATATCACTCATAACATTCGTACGATTGCCGATGTTCCTTTGCGGTTGTTATCGGATAATCCGCCGGATGTTTTGGAGGTGCGTGGTGAAGTCTATATGACTAACCATGATTTGGCTCAGATTAATGAACGTCAAATCAGCCGTGGAGACGCGTCATTTAAGAATACCCGTAACGCGACGGCCGGAAGTATCCGCCAGTTGGATCCTCGTATTTGTGCGGAACGACGTCTGAGAATGTTTTGCCATGGCATTGGGTATTGTGAAGGGATTCATAGCGAAACCCATATGCAGTTTCTCGATGAGATACGGAGCTACGGACTACCCGCCTCGCCGTTTGTTGATAGTTTTGATTCCTTTGAAGCCGCGATTGCTCACTGCGAATTCCTGACTCAGGAAGTGCAGGATATCGATTTTGAAGTGGATGGGATTGTTCTCAAACTAAATCAATTCAATCAACGCGACGCACTTGGAAACACCGCGAAAAGCCCTCGTTGGATTGTGGCCTACAAGTGGGAACGTTATGAGGCGATTACGCGACTCAACAACATTACGGTTCAGGTTGGTAAAACCGGCGCGATTACTCCGGTCGCTGAACTGGAGCCTGTGGAATTGGCAGGGACGACTGTGAGTCGGTCGAGCTTACATAATGCGGATGAAATCGAGCGTAAAGACATACGGGTTGGTGATGTCGTTGTGGTCGAAAAGGCCGGCAAGATTATTCCACGGGTCGTCCGTGTTGAAAAACATGAACGGAAAAGTAACCTACCTAAATTTCCATTCCCCACCCACTGCCCGGAGTGTGACTCGGCACTGGTGAAGGATGAAGGCGGCGTTTATATTCGCTGCCCGAATTACCTTTGTCCGGCTCAATTGAGGGAACGTCTGCGTTTTTATGCAACACGTAATGCGATGGATATCGAAGGGTTAGGAGACAAGCTAGTGGAACAACTCGTGGAAGCAGAGTTGGTCTCCGGATACGCCGATCTTTATCGATTGTCGTCTGACCAGGTGGCTGAATTAGAACGTATGGGAGATAAGTCGTCTAAAAACGTGGTGATCAACATTCAGGCAAGTAAGACTCGGGGGCTGGCTAAAGTCTTAAATGCGTTATCGATTCGACACGTTGGGGCTCAGGTCGCTGCGACGATTGCCAAACACTTCGGCTCGCTCGACGCCATCCGCAAGGCAACACTTGAAGAGCTGAGTGAAATCAATGAGATCGGTGAAGTAATTGCCGCAAGTCTGCATCGATTTGTCCATCAGTCCCCCGGAAGCGACATTCTGCAAGAACTAGAGAATGCCGGAGTGGTTATGACTGAAGCAATGGCAGAGGAAGAACAAATCAGTGATGTGTTCGCTGGCAAAACCTTTGTGGTGACCGGGACCCTTACGGATTTCACTCGAGATCAAATTCATGAATTGATCGTTCAGCATGGTGGTAAAACGAGTAGTAGTGTATCGGGGAAAACCGATTACCTAGTCTCGGGGGAAAAAGCCGGAAGCAAATTGGCTAAAGCACAGGATCTCGGAGTCGAGATCTTAAGCGAAGCTGATTTTCAACGGTTGATCGCGCCGGGCAATCTGTTGTTTTGACCCTCTCTGCATTCAGCTTCTTAAGCAAACGGAAGCACGCTCTAACAGGAGTTCAAAAAAACATCCCTTTGACATATGTTGCCAAAGGGATGTCTTGGGAATTGTGGATCAGCAGTGAAGCAGTTATTTTTGCTTAACTCCAAGCTCCTTTAGTTTTTTCACCAGATCCGTGCCATGAGTCTTGGCACTTACTTCTTTGTCGACATAAAGCACTTTTCCATCAGTTCCTATAATGTAGGTCCAACGGAAAGGAACAGGTCGCTCATCGTTGACGACTCCGTAGGCTCGCGCCGTATCTTTCTTAGGGTCACTCAGGATAGGGTAATCCAACTGAAGTGACTCGGCATATCGTTTGTTAGTGTCGGCAGTATCACAACTGGCGGTAAAGAATGCGACATTAAATTTGTCGAGTCCTGAACCTTTTTCTCGGGCCGAAACTGAAAACTTACGGTCGCCCAAAAGCTTAATAGAGAAGCCTTCTTTAACTCCGCTGGCACGCAGCGAATCACATTGAGCGGTTCAGCCTCCGGTAAATGCTTTAGGGAACCAAGCCACAATGACCACTTTCCCTTGATAATCCGATAACTTATGGACTTTGCCGTCGCTACCTTGAAGTGCAAAGTCTGGGGCTTGGTCACCCGTTTTGACTTCGGCATGGAGAGGAGCAACAATCAAAGTCAGCAGGGCAAGAAGCCCACAGATCTTCGTTAAAGATCGCTTCATCAGAATGTCCTTTCGATTATATTTTCAGTTAGCTGCCAGTTGTTAGAATAAGTGCAATATAGTCTTTCCAGTAGCCAACATCGACGATCTCTAATCAGAAGTTCAGAATATTAATAAAAAGAGTACTCTCCCATGAAAAATTATCACTTGCCTTGGTTATTGTGTTTGACCTGGGTCTGCCTTCTCCCCGTTGAATCACAAGGGCAGAACTGGCATCAATTCCGAGGTCCAGGATCGCGTGGTGTCAGTGCCAATGATGCCTTGCCATTAAAGTGGGACTATGGGAAACGCACGAATATCGAGTGGGAGGTCGAGACGCAGGGACGAGGCTGGTCGTCGCCGATTGTTACCAATGGAAAAATCTACTATTCCACCGTTGTGAACGAAGGGGCTACGGAGGCGGCTAAAAAAGGACTCTACTTCGGTGGCAATCGAGCCGCGCCTCCTAAAGGCGTACACCACTGGCTTATCATCTGCCGTGACTTAACGACCGGTAAATTGGAATGGAAAAAGGAGGTGCATCACGGAATCCCCAGTGGATCGATTCATGTAAAAAACAGTTTTGCTTCCGAGACGGCGGTGACAGATGGAGAGAATCTGTATGTCTCCTTTGGCCATTTAGGAATCTTCTGTGTGGATCTCAAAGGGGAACTCATTTGGCAGCGACGTGGAAAAGCATCAAAGACCCGCTATGACTGGGGCACAGCGGCTTCGCCCGTCCTTTATAAGGACAAGCTTTTTATTGTCGACGACAATGAAGAACAATCGACGTTGCTGGCATTGGATAAGGCCACAGGAAAAGAACTTTGGCGAGCGAAGCGTCCGGAAGGCAGCAATTGGGCGACTCCTTTCGTTTGGGAGAATTCACAACGGACAGAACTTGTCACACCAGGTACCGGTATGAACCGAGTTTACAGTCTGGAGGGAGAGTTACTTTACGAATTTGGTGGCAATTCCAGTATCACCATTGCGACGCCGTATGCGAAGGATGACTTGCTATACGTTAGTAGTGGTTATGTGCTGGATCCCAAAAAACCGTTGTTTGCCATCAGGCCGGGGGCCAGCGGAGATATTACACTTGGCGATAAAGAAACCAGTAATGATTTCATTCAGTGGTGCCAAAAGGAGGCTGCTCCATACAACCCGTCGACCTTACTGTACGAAGGAAGAATCTATGTTCTGTACGACCGGGGATTCTTTGCCTGTTTTGATGCCAAGACCGGTCGGGAAATATACGGCAAACAGCGTCTCAATGGTGGCCGAGCCTTCACCAGTTCGCCTTGGGCCTATCGCGGGCATATTTTTTGCATAAATGAGTATGGCGAGACGTTTGTTATTAAAGCAGGAGATACGTTTGAGGTGACAGGAAAGTACGCCTTGCACGTGGAGGATATGGCGATGGCCACACCTTCCATGGTGGGGGACCGTCTGATCATCCGTACCGCAGAACGCTTGTACAGTATTCGAGAAAAGTAAATAGCACTGTTTTTGAAAGATACACTAACAGAATCCAACGGAAATTGTCGAAGGGTTAGAGTATTAGCCTAGTTGACAAGCTGAGGATTTCTCATTCAACTAAGTTTCTTACTGAGGGTGTAGCTCAGTCGGTAGAGCAACGGACTTTTAATCCGTAGGTCCAGGGTTCAAGTCCCTGCACCCTCACAGGTACCCATCGACTTCGGTCGGTGGGTATTTTTATGCGCTCGATCACCATATTAGTACGTTGTTTGCCAGTGATTCTCTACAATATAACTCTTTCACTTTGATTTCTTTGAGAGTTAGAAAATGTATCTTTCTGTGTCTGTCCGTATCGTGGAAGCAACCTGTAAGACACGATTGAATGTGCCCGTGGAAGACTTCATCGATATTGTTCGAGATGGAGGAGGACAGGCGATTTGTATGCGAGCAAGCGGGGCAGGTGTTGCCGATGCAGACGAGCGGATTGAAGCGGTGGCACAGAAGATAGCTGGATCCGGTTTGCCAGTGACGATGGTGACTGCAGACTATGATGTCCCGCTCAATAATGCCAATGGTCCGAATAGCTTGCGGGACATTTCGGCATCTCTGGACGTCGCTCAGGCATTCAATTGCGATCTGATTCGAGTATGCATGAAATCGAACGATGATATCGAGTATGCCAGGCAGGCGGCTGATTTGGCGGCCAAGAGGGGAATTCGACTTGCGCACCAGTGTCACACGACAAGTATCTTTGAAGAAGTGGATCAGATTCTCTGGGTGTTGGAGCAGATCAATCGGGAAAACTTCGGGATTATCTATGAACCCGCCAACTTGATGCTCAATGGCCAGAGTTATGGAGTAGATACTTTGCAACGTCTGGCTCCGCACATCATGAACGTCTATGTGCAAAACCACCGTCTTGATCCCGAAGGGCCAGAAGAGCTCGACACGTTTTGCCGAGGGCCGGTCAGGTTTCACCATCTCTATCTGTGGGAACCCGGTGGCGTTGACTTTACTGAGGTATTTCAGGGACTGCATGCGATCAATTACGGCGGAAGCTTTACGATCCATCAGGCGCAGGGAATTGAAACGGTACAGGATGCGAAAGATTATGTGACGCAATGTCGTGAGTTTTTCGAACTCCACCTTAGTGAAAACGACTAAGCAATGCTTTGGCGTATGATCACTCAAATCATTACAATAGACCCCTTAACAACAACGGTGCACTACTACTGATCGGACGTAGTGGGCTACGCTGAACGACACTTATATCGGTAGGAAACACTCATGGCAGTTACCCGAATGGCCCATATGGCATTACGGTGTTCTAACTTGGAACGGTCGCGGGATTTTTATACAAACGTGATTGGATTCAAGTTCTTTGCCTGGCGACCCCAGGGTGATTCGATGGACATTACCGATGGCTGTATCAATATTACGCTGTTGCCATATGACGGGAGTCGACCTGGATTTGAAGAAGGGGATGAATACATTCACTTTGGAGTCATCGTTGATGATTTACAGGCAATCTGGGATCGAGCGGTGGAATGGGGAGCAGAGATTTCCAAAGGGGATGTGAAGGACCGAACGGAAGTCGCTCTGTCGGAAGGACCAGGTAGATCCTTCAAAGTACTTGACCCGGATGGAAATGTAATTGATGTCACCGCCGATCGTGAAGAATGGCGTTGTGTGAAATTTGACGACTGAGTGACGAGAATTTAGCTTGCAGCGGAATGCAAAAGAGAACAGGAATAGGACTTAGAGGGAAAGCGAATGATGGATATGGAATTGGAGCAGCAGAGTGACGTAGAGCCTCAAGAGTCTCAGCAAGGTTTAAGCTCCCAACAGAGAATTCTAATCTTGGTGGTGGCTTTCCTCGGGTGGATGTTCGCCGGGACTCAAATGAGTATCAACGGAATTGTGCATTTTCCAGCAGCAGCAGACTTGCTCGGCCCCGAATCGTCCTCAGATGCTGGGAAATGGGCAGGCTTATTGGTCTGTGCGTTCCTTTTCGGCGCTGCGGCTGGTGGATATGTGTTCGGCTGGATTGGAGATCGATTTGGCAGATCGAAGGCAATGGCCATTAGTATTGCCTGCTACAGTATTTTTTCGTTCCTTTCTACGCTTTCACCCTCGGTCGAAGTTTTCTGGGTACTAAGATTCATCACCTGTATGGGAATCGGTGGGATGTGGCCTAACGGGATGGCTTTAATTCAAGAAGCTTGGCCGAATACGGCGAAGCCAATTTTGGCCGGTGTCCTTGGAACGTCAGCTAATGTGGGAATTATGTTGTTTTCTCTTTGGTGCATGCATAAAGATGTGAACGCTGCAGATTGGCATTGGACGTTACAAGCTGGCTCAGCGCCTATTTTGCTTGCGTTGTTTACATGGTTTTGTATTCCGGAGTCACCTTCTTGGTTAGCTGAACAGAAAGCCAATCCTACAGAAGCTGGGGATGTGAACCCAGTCACCATGGGCGAAGTGTTTAATGGCAAAAATGGGAAGCTGACCCTGATCGGAATTGTTCTCGCTTTTGTTCCCTTGTTTGGTGGATGGGGTGTAGCAAATTGGGCCAACTATTGGGCTGCTGAACATGACCAGCAAACGGTTAGTAAAGCCTCGGAAGAGAAAGAACAAGTTGATTCCGGTAAAACAAAGGTGAATCTCAAAGCAGAAGCTAATTTTCACCGAGCTTGGCCTGGTAGTATCAGCAGTTTGCTGGGAGGGGCATTGGCTTTTGTTTTAGGAAGAAGACTTAGCTATGCTTTGCTTTGCGTGCTGGCATTTGGTTGCACTCAGTTTCTGTATGCATTGCCGGATCCCACTCATGCCGACTTTATGTTTTGGGTTCGTTGGTTAGGTTTCTTTAGCGGATTCTTCTTTGGCTGGCTACCGCTTTGTTTACCTGAGATGTTTGATACTAGAATTAGGTCGACAGGCAGCGGAGTGAGTTTCAATTTTGGTCGTATCATAGTTGGTGTTTTAATCATCGCCACTTCTTTCGCTCTGAAAGCAGAATTCGAAGGTCGATACGATACTGTGGGACGAATCTGTGGATTCATGTATCTGATCGGTATCGTGGCTGTCCTAAAAATGCCTACCACCAAGACTGCCAAGCCACCAACAACTACCACGCAAGGATCATACGGCTAAGGCTTACGCCAAACACGTGACAGATTCTCGTGGACTGAAGACAATGTTTTGAGGCAAGACCGATTAGGAGCCTCTACATTGTTAACGATTAGTCTACTTCTGGGATTGCTATTTAGTCTCGTCATCGTACTCATACTTGACCGCAGCAAAACCTCGGAAGTATTGGTCGTGGCTGAGTTTGAATTACCCTGTTTGCCGGCAGTGGCTTTTGAGTTTTTGAATGACTTCTCCGTTTGGCAAGCGTGTATCGAGTCCCCCTACATGCCAGAGACGCGGACGCGATGGAGTAGAAGGCCAGTCAAAACAGTTTCATCTACAATTGGGAATTTGCTGAGCTTATCCTTAAGCGGTGCTCAGGAGCATCCGTTTGTGTCTTTGGAAATTGTACAAGCCTGGAAGGATAGACGCCTGCAGTTGATTACACAGGATTTGGCCGCTGGGCGAATACGCGATGATCGATTGGATTTCCAACAGGCAGGAGCTTTTTGCCGAGTCCAATGGAGGACGAAGATTCTTGGAGAATCGGGAGATCCCCTAAACCGTTCGGAATTGCGCAAATTCCGAAGACAGCATAAAAAGGCAACCTGTCGCATGATTGAATCCGTGAGACACGCGAACAAATGGGCGGTTGATTCTAGATGCGATTCAGCGAATGTTTCCTCGGATTGAGCCTGTTGTCTTTACAGACAGTAGCCTGCAAACGATACTTCACGTAGAAGAATTAACTCTGTCTTCGCTTAAAAGAAGACAGTCTGTATAGACCCTACAAAGATGTTGAAAGTCGTAAAACGTGAAAACCACCATTCGTACCTCTGTTGGATTTTGCTTGCTGCTTGTATTGACCACACTTTCTCGTGCCGCGGATGAACTCCCCGTGGGAATTGTAGTCGAAAAGCCGGCAGACGGTCCGTTCGTTAAAACGGAACGCGGTTATATGGTTCCTTACGAAGCAGTCATTCCCGGAACGGAGGTGACTTATAAGATGATTCCGATCGCCGGTGGCATTGCGACTGTAGGTAGCCCGAAAGATGAAGCAGATAGACTTGACTCAGAAGGTCCGCAGTTTGAAGTGGAGATTAAGCCATTTTGGATGGGACAGTACGAAGTCACATGGGCCGAATACAAATCCTACATGGCAATGCACGATATCTTCAAAGGATTTCAAACGCACAAACTTCGGCCTTTTACCGAGGACAAAAACAGCTTGATCATCTCGGCTCCCTCGAATCTATATGACACAAGCTTCACGTACCGAAATGGTGAGGAGCCTGAACTTCCAGCTGTTTCGATGAGTCAATACGCGGCAAAGCAATATACGAAATGGCTTTCATTGATGAGCGAACGGTTTTATCGTTTACCGACTGAGGCCGAATGGGAATATGCCTGTCGGGCAGGTACCAAAACCGCGTTTCACTTTGGAGATGACCCGGCCGACCTGGATGACTATGGCTGGCACTATGGGAACTCGAATGAAACGACTCATCATGTGGGGCAGAAGAAGCCGAACCCATGGGGATTGTACGACATGTACGGTAACGCCTGTGAATGGGTCCTCGATGGAATGCTTGAAGATGGCTACGCCCGGTTTGGTGGAAAACGAGTTTCCACAGCTGATGCACTCGTAAAAACCAAAAAACTCTTTCCACGTGTTGTTCGTGGTGGATACTACGACTTGGACCCGCAGGATTGCCGTAGTGCTTCACGGCTGGCTTCCAGTGATGACGAGTGGCGAGGGGAAGATCCCAATATTCCACTGAGTCCCTGGTGGTTTACAAGTGGTCCGGCTCTAGGCGTTGGTATGCGTTTGGTCCGCCCGCTGGAGGACTCAATGCCATTAAAAGAGAAAGAAGAATTCTGGAAAGCGGATGTTCAGATTGTCATCGATGACGTGAATTTTCGCATCGACGAAGAAGGCCGTGGTGCCCGTGGGTTTGTCGATAAATTACTCCCCAAAGCGATTATAGAGCTACGGGAAAAAGAGTAGTCTTCGCTGTTTTTAAGAGCAGCGTGATGAAGTCCAGCGTCCCTTGGTTAAGGGGTGTCGCGGCAGGAGAAGATAGTGAAACGGATCAGGTTTGCAGCCGCAGCGTTAAATCAAACTCCGATAGACTGGCAACAAAATGCCGACAATATCGTAGCTGCGATTGAAGCAGCGCGAAAGCAACACGCTGATGTACTCTGCTTGCCCGAATTGTGTATTCCAGGGTATGGCTGTGAAGACGCTTTTCTAGCTAAAGGTGTTCGAGAAACGGCACTTGAAATCCTTCTTCAAATCATCCCCGAGACACAGGGTATTGCAGTTGCCATTGGATTACCCATAGAGGTTGCCGGGGATATTTACAATGTGGTCGCCATGGTGGTCGATGGGCAGCTAAAAGGGCTGGTTGCCAAACAGAATCTAGCCGGCGATGGACTTCACTACGAACCGCGTTGGTTCACACCCTGGGAAGCGGGCCGGCAGACGACAGTTGAGATTGCGGGTGAGCAGATTCCATTTGGGGATTTGTTGTTTCATGCCGGAGGAGTTCGGATTGGCTTTGAGATATGCGAAGATGCGTGGGTTGCCGAACGCCCAGCTCTCCGTTTTGCCGATCAACAGGTTGGAGTCATTTTAAACCCCAGTGCGTCGCACTTTGCCTTTAGTAAGCATCATATTCGCCAGCAATTGCTGTTGGCAGGTTCCACAGCGATACAAGGCGTTTACGTCTATGCGAATCTGGTTGGTAATGAAGCAGGTAGAGCGATCTACGATGGTGATACGATGATAGGCTCAGCCGGAAAGTTACTCGCCTCGGGCTCTCGCTTTTCCTATCAGGACGTTGTTTTGACGACTGCCGTGGCTGAAGTCCAGAAGTCCTCTCCTGATGGATGTATAGATTGCCTGTTTGAATTTAGCCAATCAGAAGAAAGCAGGGTAGAGACAGGGAATGATACATCCTTGGCAACTGGCGTGGACGCTTGGGAACAAAGTGAATTTCTGAAGGAAGAGGAGTTTGCTCGGGCTCTGTCATTGGCCTTGTTTGATTACATGCGAAAGTCGCATTCACGTGGGTTTGTATTGTCCTTAAGTGGAGGTGCCGATTCTGCTACCGTTGCTGTTCTGATTGGGCTCATGGTACGTTTTGCCCTGGATGATCTTGGACAGGATGGCCTAAGCCAACGTCTAAGTCACTGTGTAGATGGTGAGCTTCCCGATACCGCGCAACAGTGGGTTTATGAGCTCTTGTGGTGCGTGTATCAGGCGACCAGAAATAGCGGCGACATCACCCGTGAGGCGGCCCGCCATCTTGCCGAGTCGATTGGCGCGCAATTCTATGAATTAGATGTCGATGCCGTGGTCGAAGAATACAAGTCGTTGATCAGTGGTGTATTAAACCGTGCATTGACATGGGCCCAAGATGATCTGGCACTCCAAAATATCCAGGCACGGGGGAGAGCCCCGAGTGTGTGGATGTTGGCAAATATAAAACGGGGGCTGTTGCTAGCAACTAGTAATCGATCGGAAGCAGCCGTCGGATATACGACAATGGACGGCGACACGTGTGGAGGAATTTCCCCCATCGCTGGTATCGACAAGGCGTTCCTGCGACGATGGTTAAAATGGGTCGAAACAGTTGGGCCGGTGGGAGGCGAGGCAATTCCTGCGTTGTTGAAAGTAAATGAACAACAGCCGACAGCAGAACTGCGACCTCCCGAGGAAAATCAGACAGACGAATCTGACCTGATGCCATATGAAATCCTGGATTTGATTGAACGCCTGGCAATTCGTGATAAACAAATGCCTCAGGAAATACTGGACACATTGATTGATCATCCGGTTGTAGGACAATTTACTGCAGACCGCCCGCGGGTGATCGAGTGGATTAAGCGTTTTTTTCAGCTATGGTCGCGTAATCAGTGGAAACGTGAACGATTTGCGCCTTCCTTCCACGTCGACGACGAGAATCTGGATCCCAAAACCTGGTGTAGATTCCCGATTCTCTCTGGAGGATTTCGACGCGAATTGGCAGCCTTGAAGTAATAATCGAATCGAATTTGATTCGGTGTTATAATCAGAACTAGGAACACCCGAGAGAAAATACGAAGGGGCCAAAATGACGCGAATCGTCATGGTGGAAGACAACGAACTCAATCGTGACATGCTTAGTCGAAGGTTAATCCGCAGGGACTTTGAGGTTCAATGTGCGGTCGATGGTGAGCAGGGAGTGGCAATGGTTCGAGAGTCATTACCCGATCTGATTTTGATGGATGTCAGCCTTCCTGGTATGGATGGATTGGAAGCAACCCGGCAATTGAAAGCCGATGAAGCGACCGCGGAGATCCCGATCATTATCTTGACTGCTCATTCAATGGCAGAAGATCGGGAAAAGGCTCTGGCGGCGGGAGCGGACGGATTTTCAGTCAAGCCAATCAAGTTTAAAGAACTAACCAGGCTCATAGAGAGCCTGCTCAGCTAACTCGAAAAATTCGCAGTGAATCGAAAGTGCTAACTCATGAGTGAAGCAAGCGAAAGCCGTGAGCGAATTCTAGTTGTCGATGATAACGAAATGAATCGTGATATGCTGTCTAGGCGTTTACAACGCAAAGGTTATCACGTTGATACAGCCATCGGCGGGCGTGAAGCCTTAGAGGCGTTGGATGCCGAGTCATATGATTTGGTGTTATTAGATATTATGATGCCGGACGTCGATGGATTTCAGGTACTGGAGTCCGCTCGCAGGCAATATGACGCGACGGAATTGCCAATTATTATGGCGACGGCAAAAACGGAATCAGATGACATTGTTAAAGCTCTGGAAATGGGCGCCAGTGATTACGTTACCAAGCCAATCGATTTTCAAGTGACTCTGGCTCGCGTAAACACTCAAATGCATTTGAAAGCTTCGATCGACCGTGTGCGATTACTGGAAAAGTCACTGGCAGAAAGAAATGCCGAGTTAGAATCGGCCAACAAGTATATGACTCAGAGTCTGGAGTCTGCTGCCAAATTTCAACTATCGTTGTTGCAGGAAACCGCTCCAGAGATTGATGGTCTCAATATTGGTTGGATTTACTGCCCTTGTGACCAGCTAGCCGGTGATAGCTATGGCGTGTATGAATTGCCAGACGGGCAATTGCTCATCTATCAACTGGATGTAACAGGGCATGGAGTCAAAGCTGCTTTGTTAGCAGTGACTTTGTTACATCTGTTGAATCCGGAGAACCCTGGAAATGTCGTCATCGACCCTGTCTCGGGTAATACGATCGCTCCCGCTGCTGTGGTGGCTGAACTCAATGCTCGATTTCAGATCAATGAAGAGTCCAATCAGTTCTTCACGATGGTATATGGAATTTATGACTGTTCCAGCCATTGTCTTACCTACGTGAATGCCGCTCACTCGACTTCCATTACTACCGGTAGCGTAACGTCTTTAGTTGAAGAGGATTCAGATCTGCCGGTTGGAGTCATGCTCGGAGTGGAATTCACGGAAAACCAACTGGAGCTACAAGTAGGGCAGGGAGTTGCCATTTATTCGGATGGTATCATTGAGGCAATTGCTCCGGATGGTGAACTTTACGGTGAAGAACGTCTGGTTAATTTTTTTCAGCAGGAATCAAACACCAATGGATTGGAAACGCTTCGACTTCTGGAACAGGAATTGCGTAGTTGGTGTGGAGAATCAGGCTTTCAAGATGATGTCTCTGCGCTCGTTCTTCAGCGGCAATCCTGATCTGTAATGGCTTAGAGCCTGAATTCATCAGGTTATGCTGATTGTGTTGATAATTCGATTCAGGTTATACGGGCTCTCTATTGCTATCTTATTTAATGACCAAGTATCGACGACAATTGATGGGTAGGCATGGATTGTCGCTATCGCGGCATAAGCCTCT
>NZVD01000086.1 GCA_002701385.1 Rhodopirellula sp.
AGGAGGCGTCAACTAGTCCACCCTCACGGCGACCTCGATTACCAAGTTTCGCTCCACTCGACTCATCAACAAAGTTGTTAGTCAGGCCTTCCGGAACCAGATTATATTTATCGACGCCGGAGGACTTTACAACAAATACGAACCGTTTCGGCAACGCATCTGAATCACCAGCAGCCTGAGCTCGTAACGAGCTTAGGAAAGGAGCCATGGCCAACGCACCGCCGCCCAACGAAAGGCCTTGGAGAAATTCTCGTCGTCTATAGCTCAACATATTACGCACTACCTTATTACTGCTCATCTAACCTTTAGCTCCATGCTCCGAACATTATCGTCTGTATAGAAAAGAGTCGGAACTTAATAATGATACCACGAGGGCCTTAAAGCTGCCTCCGTTATCCAAGTAAGCTCTCTCGGCTTCAACTAATGTCATTGAATCACTCAGCATCTCATTCCTGCCCATAAAGTACCGGAATAGGTACCGAATAAAGGTTTGCCTGGCTCTGTCGGAATTCCCCAATCGCTGCATCATTTCAATTCCATCCTTGACTTCACCGTCAACGTCCGAATCTCCTGAGAACGAAATCGCACCACGAGCATCTACATTTCGCGTAGTGAGTTTCCCCTCTTTCATTTTTCGGTCGAAATCACCGTCACGCCGCATGTATAACTCACCATTTTCATCGAAGTAGTGCTGAGTTCGATAACGCCCCCAATCATCAAACACCTCGAAGGGTTCACCTAATGGATTGATTTTGCGATGACACTTCCAGCAGCTCTCAGACCGAAGCGGTTCCATTCGTTCTCTAAGAGTCTTATGAGGATCGGTCGGCACATTCGCATCGACGTCCGGAGGCACATCGCCAAGAACTCCGGCTAGCAACTTCTCATACACCCAGATGCCACGATGGATCGGATCATTGCCTTCATTTAGGGAGTACGCTGCTAACCAAGCCGGATGCGTTAACAAACCGGCACGTTGTTCTACCGGCATGGCAAGCGGCTGTTCGACAGGCCAATCCCAGGCTTGCTCCTGCCGACGGTTGTTACTGGGAAGATTGTAAGGTTCGATGTAGATCAAATCTGCAATTCCATGGCTCTCGCGTGAGAACGGAAAATTGGGATGTCGAGTCATTCCGTTGTCTAACGCAAGCTGATAGAGCGACACGGTCTCTTCTGCATCTCGTCGGGCGTCCTTCAACGCCCGCTCTGCTTTTTCAGGCATGTTCTCGAAGTTAAAGTCCCGAGCGATCTGGCCTCGGCGTTTTTCAACTTGAGCTTCGACATATTCGGGGCCTGTAATCTCTTTGATACGCTCCTCATAAAAAGTACGAGCGTATTCATTGTCTCCTGGGTGAGCAATAAAATACTTATTCGTCGTAAGCAATTCACTGATGACGTCTTCGTCCCTGACCAATGTATATTCGATTAGCATCCGAGCGTCGTGGACCAACATGGTGGTGTTCCACTGCGGTATTTTTTCCTCCCGTTGGCGAGAGGTGTCTTTGAAGACCGTTCCGGCTCGATGGAATCCAAAGTATTCATCGAAGAATCGCATGACACGAGGTAGATCTTTCCGCCACCAATGTCCGTGGGTGAGCTTTTCATCTAGCATTCGACGCACGACCTTGGCGACGTCTTCCTTTGTATTCAATTCACCAGCAGCCAACGCATCCCTTATCGCCTCACTGCGACTGGGCACATGATCGGTTAACGCATAAGCGATTGAGTGTGCTAATTCATTTGGCGACAGATGCCGCCGCCCGAATTCATCCACTTCACCCAATCCAAACTCCATGCGGTACATAGACTCAGGGCTGAGAAAGACTGCTTTGACTGTCGTTTTGAAACCATCGAGTACACCGCCGGCCTCGATGTTTTGCCCGAAAAATTGCACATATCTTTCAGACTCAGTTTCCGTCGGCAACCTGCCAATGATTCGCTGAAACTCCCGTCCA
Organism: Rhodopirellula sp.; assembly: GCA_002701385.1. GTDB lineage: Bacteria > Planctomycetota > Planctomycetia > Pirellulales > Pirellulaceae > UBA721. Next base: position 1,956 of record NZVD01000086.1, read on the forward strand.
ACCAGATTCTTGCGGGCCGGCAGGTCTAACACCGAATCTTCATCGGACAAGTCCTTAAACTCGCCGCGCCGTTCACGCTCTGTCAGAAACGTATTAGCAACCATTAACATCATCTGTACGGTGCTTTGGTCCACTGCAGAGGTGGCCGCATAATCACGAATTCCGCGAGCTGAAGTCACATAGGAATAAGGACTCTTGGCATTCCCTAATCCCTTGCCAAGAAATATTTCGGGACTGAAACGCCATAGACGAGAAGGGGAGTAGGGCGGAGTCTGAATTGATCCGGAAAACAACTGCTCATGGTTTACCCAATTGCCGTATTCCGGAGCGAGTAGTTTCTTACGGTAAATGTCACCTTTACCGGCAGCAATCAGTTCTTGATTGATCCACTGAGTCACCTTGGCAATCTCATCTGGCTCAGGTTGTTCCTGCTCTCCAGGCGGCATGTTCCTGAATACCAGTTGATCCAGGATCATTAACCAGTGACTTGATGTGCCCTCTGTTCGAAAATCACTGCTGATTTTTTCTAAAGTAAAATCGCCTTCCGGACTCTCTCCCTGATGGCATTCAACGCAGTGCTTAGCAAGAAACGGCTTGATCGTCTCGGTGAATTCTTCTGCTGCCCCAGCGGTTTTCATAGAGAGAAATGCCAGCAGGAGAACTGTGGTTGATTGCACAATACGGGTCTTGAGCACTTCTAGACAATAATTAGATTTCTGAAGCGGCACCGACCTAAGCTTTCTTTAATTGATGCGAGTATTGCATGGTTACTGGCTAATTGTAAACAAGGGCAGAGGACGCAACAACATCGACGGTGTCCAGCAATCCCGGCAAATACGATTTTGGAAATCCGCCTATCGAGAAGAGCGAGGCGTTCTCGAGGACTCAAATACAAAGTCGACGGCCGCGAGCAGGTCTAGCCTTTTGAATTCTAGTTTGGTGGCCGGATCCTGTACTTCAACTCCGGTTTGCTGGAAAATCGTCATCATGGCTACTGGTAGATTGGGCTCCACCTCTTTCCATTGGAAACCGGATACTTCGATCGCTTCTCTTAGGATCATCGCTGCACCACAGAGGATGGCGTTAGACGAGGAGGTTGCGGCGGCGGGCACGACCAGATCGACTTTTGAATGGCGATCAAGATAGACAGTATCCGAACCTGGCTTCACAGCACCGATGGCAAAACAATTTGGCTGACTGGAGGGCCATGAAATTCCGTTGGTGAAATTGTGATTACCTGTTGGGGCGCTCACCCAAATGCCAAGTTGTCTTAGTTTTGTTAGCTGCGAGTCAATCTCTGTGGGTACGGGTTGGTCATGTGCGAGATCGTCTACTGGGGCGAGGTTGACTGTAGTGATATCGTATTTTTGGTGATTCTTAGCGACCCAGGCGAGTGCTTTGGCGAGCGTCTTTGAATCGGTGGTTTTGCAGTGGCAGCATTCGAGTGAGCGGATCACGGCGAGTTGGTTATTGAAAGCAACACCGAGTAGACCGTTATGATTTATGCTTGAGGGAATACCAATGGTGGTTCCGTGATATCCGCGGCCTTCATGTTTTGGGTCGGTGTCACCATCGACGGCATCGTAAGTGACGAGCACTTTGGGATAGTCACTGTTTCGATCGCTTGCCCATTCTGATTTGGAGAGGTCACATCCATCATCGACGAGAGCGAGTGTTTGATTTTTACCAAAGTTGAGTACGCCTTTATATTTTTCCCAGGTGGTAATCACACCTGCTTGTTTAAACGGCACAGCCTGGGCTGGTTTGCCGAATTGAAGAGAGTTCACGACTTTATTGCTGAACGCAAAAGAATGAGCTTGAAATTGTAGGCCACCTAGAAACGACAGGTAGACTCCACCAACAAATCCAACTCGTAATAGTTGTCGCCGACTGACGCTTTCGCAGAAATGTAAGTTCTTACCGTTCACTCCGGTCATATCTTTAATCACTCCAGTTTCAGAAACTGTTTGCACCACTGTGGATATCCATCAACTTGGCAAATCGTGGGAACTCTATATCGCAGCCAACTAATGCCTGGGAGATTGTTCGTGGTTACTTACTACACGAAAATGGGTGAATTTAATCCCCTTCTGCCTTAGTTCATCTAATAGCTTAACTAATTCCTATAGACGACTGGCCTTTTTCAATAATTAGCTCGCTTATACTAAGATCTCCAAGATCTATAGTACGACCGACAACGTCCATCTGTTTATAACACTACTGGAATCATTTTATGTTTGCTAGAACGGCCTTCGCCTTTGCGTTTTTGGTAGCTTCTGCAATTCAGGCCGACGAGCGGCCAAATATTCTCTGGGTTATTGCCGATGACCTCCGTCCCCAACTAGGCTGCTATGGCGACGATGTGGTCAAATCTCCGCACATTGACCAATTCTCAAAACAGGCCCTGCGATTCGAACATGCCTACGTACAAAGTGCCGTCTGCAGTCCCTCGCGAAACTCATTCCTCAGCGGACTCCGGCCCAACACTACCGGCTTACGGGGATTCGGAGTCAAGATACGCGATGTCGTCCCCGACATTGTCACCTTACCCCAACACTTTAAGAATCATGGTTACGATTCACGAGCATTCGGAAAGATCTATCACATCTATGACGAATCAATGCTCGGTGACGAAGACGATCTCCTCTCCTGGAGCCAACCTACTCGTTGGCCAGAAGTCCCAGTCTGGGGCCCTGAACAAAACAAACTCCGCGATCAATTGATCGAGTCCGCAAGGAATGCCGGCAAGGAGTTCAAACACCCCCACGACTGGCCCCGCGCCGAAACTTGGGATAACAGCAATATCCCTGATGATGAAATGCAGGATGGCAACACCACGGCAGCTGTCGAGCAATATCTAGCTTCACGACGCGACCAACAAGAACCATTCTTCCTTGCTGTTGGATTCCTGCGGCCACACCTACCTTTTAATGCACCCAAGAAATATTGGGATCTCTACAACCCGAACAAACTTAGCCTACCAGCGTTTCGGAAACCTCCACTGAATGCTCCACCATGGAGCTTCAACAAGGGCATTGTAAAGAACTATTACAACATGCCTACGATCGAACAAGCCGACACTGCCTTTCTCCAAAAATACACTCAGGCCTATCTGGCATGTATCAGTTACGTCGATGCCTGTTTTGGACGATTGATGACGGCCCTTGAGAAGTCCGGACACGCCGACAATACCATCATCGTGTTCATGGGCGACCATGGTTATCAAATGGGCGAATACAATTCTTGGGGGCACAAGCATTCAAACTTTGAGATCTCAACACGCACGCCTTTGATGATCTCGTCACCAAACATGCAATCACGCGGACACGCTTCGGTGGACCTAGTGGAATTCCTAGATCTCTACCCTACGTTTTGCGAACTTGCAGATCTCCCGCGACCAGCACAACTTGAAGGGCAGAGCTTTGCTAGTCTACTACACGGCAAGCCGTCCAGTCGAGTTGCAGCCTGCAGTGAGATGAGGCGTGGAAACCGTGTCGGACGAAGCATTCGCACGACAGAGTTTCGGTACACGGAATGGCGAGGTCCCAACAATCAGATCGTCGCCCGGGAACTATATGATCATCGCAACGACAAATCACCAGGCCAGCTAGAAGTAGAAAACATCATCGGGGATCCCAAAATGGCCGACGTGGCTAAACGCCTAAGCCGGCAACTCAATGAACTCGTCCCAGCCTCCGAACCAAAATAACGTTTGCGACACAGATCGCCGCTATACTCAATTCTGAACTTCTGGTCGTCTAGATTACGCTAACACTTCGGTGCGAACTCGAGCACCGGTTACCTCGGGATCCGTCAATCGCTCATCTCGGCCTTTATGCTGAAACGACAGCTTGGTGTGATCGATGCCAAGCTGATGGAAGATCGTGGCATGCAAATCGGGTACACTGACGCGATTCTCGATGGCCGCATAGCCAAAGTCATCTGTGCTTCCATAGGTCAAACCTGCCTTAAAGCCGCCACCTGCAAGCAAAGTCGTAAAGGCATTGCGATTGTGGTCTCGACCATTTGATCCTTCAGTAATTGGCAGACGCCCAAACTCACCACTCCACATCACAATCGTCTCATCCAATAATCCTCGCTGCTTAAGGTCCTGCACTAATGCAGCCGAAGGCTTGTCGACTCGAGCGGAAATCGTTTCAATCCCGGACTTCAGTGAACCATGGCTATCCCACGGCTGGAAGCTAGGTTGTAGCGGTGGGAAGACTTGCACATAACGAACGCCTGCTTCAATTAACCTGCGAGCCATCAGGCAGCGAGTCCCATAGCCCGACGTAGTTGGATTATCGATGCCATAAAGACTTAATGTCTCTTGGGTCTCCTGAGAAATATCCAGGAGTTCCTCTGCCGCCAGTTGCATTCTTGCAGCCAACTCAAAATTGCGAATCCTCGCCTCGAGCTCGAACTCGCGAGGATGAGCCTTCAGATGCTTACTATTCAGTGACGAAAGCAAATTGAGCGAACGTCGCTGCGAGTCTGAATCTCGCTTCGCCGTTGGGTGTAAATGGTGTACGGCGTTCCCCTTGCTGTTGAATTCCGTCCCCTGATAAAGAGCAGGCATCCAACCACTCGACCAAACAGCCTTACCGGAAGTGTTGTAACCTGCCGGATCACGAAGAACGATGTAGCCCGGTAAATCCTGATTCTCACTGCCGAGTCCATATGTAATCCACGACCCTAGAGAAGGGTAACCGAAAAATGGTTTACCGGATTGAAACATACTTATGGCGAATGGATGGTTATTGTTCTCCGTGTGCATCGAGCGAATCATACACCAATCGTCAGCCATACCAGCCATATGCGGAAGAGGCGAACCAAAGTGCATGCCACTCTCACCATACTGGGCAATTTCGAACTGAGGGGGGTAAATGACGTTTTTATTACCCAACTGGAACGTCTCAAGTTCATCGGGATGAGGCGTGCCAGCGTACTTCTTTAATGCTGGCTTAGGATCAAATAGCTCCATCTGCGAGGGACCGCCATTCTGGAACAGTTGGATAACGGCGTTGGCCTTAGCAGGCCTGCCTGGTGCACGCGGTTTCATATCAAATGACGCTCGCTGCTCGCCCTCTGTTTCAGCGTGCAACATGCCATGCAAAGCTAGCCCACTTAAGCTCATGCTACAGGCAGTTAGTGCCTGCCGGCGTGATAGAAATCCGGCGTTATTGAGTCGTTCTGTCATTTCAGTTGTTTAATACCACTTTAAGTTTTACTAGTCGACATAAAGGAACTCGTTCATACATAGCAACATGTGGCAAAGATCAGCAACTGCCAAACGATAGCCGGCTCCCGGATTGGCAGTCTCAAATGAAGCTGATTGCTCTGTGACATGTTGAAGGCAAATTGCTGATTCATCTGCACTTGGCCTACGGCCCAAAATTGATGCAAATGCATCCTGAATAATAGCCGCTGTATCTTTCTCCGAATGAACCGTAATCAAGTGCGTTGCTTTGGCGTCTGCCGCTCCGATTACAAAATCACTGTTAAGCTGTGCAAAGGACTGAAGCACGGTAGTTGAGTTACTACGCCGGCTGCAATTCACGGCCATAATTGGCGAGTCAAAAATCTCCAGGAACTTAAGCGGGTAAACACGCCGTGCAAATACATACACGCTACGGCGTTGATGCTCATAACCACTTGCTCCCGCTTCAACCATCGACAATCCTGAAACCGGTTTGGTAATCCCAGCAGGAGGCCCGAATGCCTGTAAATTGATCTGATTCGATGCCGATAGAATTGCGTCACGAATTAACTCGGATTCCAGTCGCTTGAGATTTTGCCGCCAGAGCAGTGAATTACCTGGATCTAAAGCTTCTGCTTTGGATTCCTGCTCAGGCCTCTTTGAAGACTGTTTGTATGCACGTGAATTGAGCACGAGACGATGCATGTGCTTCATGTCCCAGCCCGAGTCCTGAAACTCAACAGCCAGCCAATCTAATAATTCCGGGTGCGTGGGGCGTGCTCCGCTGCGGCCAAGGTTTTCGGGAGTGGAGACAATCGCTTCCCCGAAATGATGAAGCCATAGACGGTTCATGACAACTCGCGATGTCATTGGGTTTTCTCGTGATGTAATCCAACGAGCTAACTCGAGTCGCCTTCCGGAAGTATATTTGGGCAGGGGAGGGTGGTTGTCTGCACTCTCTGACGAATCTACTCGATAACTATGGAAGACTTCCGGAATCTCTGGCTTCACCGGAATACCACGTTTGAAACAATCACCACGTCGGAAGACGTTAGTGATTGGCACATTGCTTACATCGAACAATGCCTGAATCTTGCCATGGGACTTCTTCTGAGCATTCAACTGTTGCACCTGAGATTTCAAGGAAGCGATGGCTGCATCGTGCTCATTGTTCCCCTTTTCGGTGCTCTCTTTAACCAGGGCCTGGATCTGCTGATTGAGTGGTGCAATCCTGGCATCTAGTGCGGCATTATGGGCTTTATGTTCTTCAAGCTTTTGGGGACCTACATCCGGGATCCATCGATCCTGTGGCCTCAGCCAGTTTCTCGGGTTATAGGATGACTCAAAGTACGAAAGCAGGCTGTAATAGTCACGCTGTGTAATCGGATCAAATTTATGGTTGTGACACCTCGCACATTCAAACGTCATGCCGAGCAAGCTAGTAGAGACCAACGACATCATGTCATACATAACTTCATAACGTCTATCTATGCCGTATTGCCGTTCAGAGGTATGGTCTTCGATACTTCGCAAGTAACCTGTTGCCACGACCTTTTCCATGACTTCCGGCGACCAGTCGGTCGTGTTTTTCCAGTCGACTAACTCATCTCCGGCGAGCTGTTCCTGAATAAATTCATCAAACGGCTTACCTGAATTAAATGACTGGATGATGTAGTCGCGGTATCGCCATATTCCTTCATTCACGTAAACGGTCGTGCCGTCGCCGTCGTAAAGACGCACGTCAACATATCCCACCGTATCCATCCAATGGCGTCCCCACCGTTCTCCGTAACGGGGAGAAGCAAGGAGGCGATCGACAAGTTGCGAGTAAGCGTCTGGCGACGTATCGCTTAAAAACTCTTCAATTTGGCTTGGCGATGGTGGAAGACCAATGAGGTCAAAATAGAGACGTCGTATAAGGGTAGCTTTCGGTGCCATCTCAGAATAGGCAAGTGACTTTTCTTCAAGACGATTCAAAAGGAATTTATCAACAGCGGTTTCTGCGAGATGCGAGTTTGCGATTGCAGGCAGGGGAGCTTTTCGTGGAAGCTGGTATGACCAGAATTGACGATCTTCATCGGTTATGTAGGTACGGTGTTTTACGTTGGATAGATCTTCCGATGTCGCTGCACCTGTTTGTATCCATCTATAAATGATCGCCTTCTCTCTGGAAGTTAGGGGTTCGGCCCCTTCAGGTGGCATCTCACCTTGGTCAATCATGGTCCATAGATAACTAGCCGCCGGATTACCGGGGACGAGTGCGGAGCCGTTTTCTCCACCGTAAATAATCTTACTTACCTGATGGACGGCTAAATCTGCTTCCTGAGTCTCCGCTCCGTGACAATCCGCACAGCGAGATAGGAGTATCGGCAGGACTTCCTTTTCGAAAGGAGGTGGTGGCGGAATTGTATAGCTGTCAGTAGTAATACTCAACTTGACCGCTGTACCGTCTCCATGATGAGGGGAGCCGCTTCCGTCGGGCTTGCAATCTACAATCAGGTAGATGAACATCCCTTCCTCTATTTTGACATCCTGAATATCGAATTCTGCTGGTTTAGCGTTATTCGCATCCGACGTCCCCTTAGCCAAGACGATCGACTTATTTGCTTCTTTCAAATTCGGAGCGGGACCTGCTTCAAGGTACCAATTGACTTGCGAATTAACTCCACAGCAAAGTTGGCGATTGTCCACAACGCCTGTGATCGAAATGGTTAGAGTTGCCGGACTTCGCCAGCCTAAAATTGCAGCGTGGTCCGGTCCGGGTGTTACCATTATGTCACCTTGATTCCACTGCACGTCTGCGGTGTGGGTCTCGCTGACAGCCCCAATAAACGGTGCCTTATCACTAGGAGTTGTTTGAAAGATAACGCCTGAGATTGGCTGCCCAAAAAGTCTGGCCTTTGAGTGTTCGAGCTGTGTATATTTACCATCATGATTCCAGCTGCGAGAGGCCACCGGCCCTTCAGAACTGGTGGTGCGTAGAAGGTGCCATAACGGAGCTCCATCCTCGCCCCAAGTTACAGCTTCATCGCCGTCGATGGACTTGTTATCCGCTGTCCAGGTGTAGGGTCGATGTTCCTGCCCAACTACAACCGAACTACCAAGCAACCACACGAAAATCATCAGAGTACGAAACATTACACAATTCTACTCGAACAACAATGTGCATTCACGTAAATTGTGTGTGTGTGAGAAGTTTAACACTATTCAAAGTGAACCGGTTGTTACTACATGCCACCATAACGAGCATCAATTGATCGCCGTGAACAATGTGAAACGAGATTCAGTAAGGAAATAGAATGATCTACCGCCATTGCCTTTTTACAACCTTAAGCGTCATCCTTTGCCTAGTGTTGCTATTGTTCTTCACGTCGAGTGCAAACAGCGTCGAACCTCTGGCACAAGAGTACGTCGTCGTACACAAAGTTCGCGACTTAGACCATCCGGCTAGGGCCGTCTGTGTTGGCTCGCCCGACATATTACGCTTGCCTTCGGGACGCCTGATTGCGTCAATGGAGTTATGGCTCAAACGCCCGACTTCCAGCGATGAAGGTGGAATCGACTACCCCAATCATTGCAAAGTCAAAGCCAGTGACGACGGTGGTGAAACATGGAGCCAGATTTCAACAAATGGCATCACTTGGGGGTCATTATTCTATGTGAAGGACGCACTATACATGATCGGCAATGATCCCTTGAAGCGTGATATTCGCATCACACGATCTCCCGATGAAGGTAACACCTGGTCGAAACCAGTGACATTGTTTCATGACTCTCGTTACCACGGCTCAGCGACCCCCGTACATGTCAAAGACGGATTCATTTATCGAGCGTTTGAAGACATGGATCAGGGTTCAGCCTCTCTCGTTGTGGCTGGCGATCTATCTGAGGACCTGCTAGACCCGGCGGCTTGGAGAATGTCAAACAAGGTAGAACCACCGCGTGACACACCTTCACTGACACGAAGAGCGGCGAAAAAGAAGGACGGCCGAGATGCTGGCGGCAACTGGTTTCTTGAAGGCAACGTTGTCGAGATTCGCGGTGAGCTATACGTGCTACTGAGAACTCGCATCGACGTACAACTGACAGCCGGCATGACCTCGTTGTGCAAACTGGAGGACGATGGGGACACTATGAGCTACCGCTTTGTCCAGTTTTACCCCATGCCAGGCGGCCAGAACAAATTCGATATTGTGTTCGACAAAAAGTCTGGCCTCTACTGGACCTGCACCGCGTGCGTCCCCAACACGTATCAACCGCCCGAACCGTTGGCAGAACGCGGCTTTCATGGAAATCCGGCAAACACTCGGCGAATCCTGATGCTCAATTACAGTATCGACGGCCTTAATTGGTTTCAGGCTGGCTGTGTAGCGATGAGTCACAATCCATTGGAATCGTTTCACTATTCTTCTCAGGTAGTCGACGGCGATGACCTACTAGTACTCTCACGCAGCAGTATTGGAGCGGCAGATGGGTATAGCAACTACACGTGGAATGCTGGCATAGCATCTGGCAAAGCAAAGCTGCCATACAACAATCACGACTCGAATATGATCACACTACATCGCGTTAAAAACTTCAGATCGCTTTCGTTGGATCTTAAGCCCGACTTTGAAGCTACAGCGGTAGGGGATAAAAGGCCTAACGAGTGAAGTTTTAAATGACTGGCGGGAATCTAGAGTATTCTCTTAAGGACTCTCATATTTTGTCCATCGACGGTGAACTTAGAGGGAGGGTAAATTCTATCAACACTCAAAAACCGCGCCCACAGTTATATCATTCTGCATCTATCTCCGTATAGAGAGAGATTGAGTTGTTTTATCGCATTCATAACTTCCAAGCCCCTTCCATTTTTTGTTAGCTCCTAACCATGAACAACCTAATCCTCGGCATTTGTTTCATTGGTCTTCTTCTTTTGAAAATCAGGTACCATCTGATTTGAAGGGCGTGGTTTTTGACGAGGAGCAATTTCATCTATGGGCGATAAATAAGCCTGTACAAATGTCTGACAGTGAGCTGTTTGTCATCGGAGACAACGCTAACACCTCTCAGGACTCACGCTCTTTTCGCGACTGTGCCGTACCTGTGTCATCTGTAAAAGGCGTTTTAACTCACCGCTATTGGCCTCCCGCCAGGTGGCGAACATTCAATTAGATCTAGTTACCTCAGGCACACATGGGCAAGGGCGAGGACGCAGCGTCCTGCCGATCTCACATGCCATTTATTTGCCAATACAAAACAGGCTTTTTGCTGAGCGGATATAGAAGTTGCCTTGCGATACCGCCATGGAAGCGTAGCAGGTATCACCAAGATCATTACGGGCGATCTCGTCGTATTTGGCACCGGGACGTAACACTAATGTTTCTCCCTCAGCAGACAGAAAATAAATTCGTCCATCTGCATAAACAGGAGACGCTGAATAGGTGCCGGTGAGTCGTTCACGCCACACGATGTCGCCAGAGGATGCGTCAAGGCAGTGGAGGATATTGTCTCGGGAAATTGAGTACAGGTAGGGCTTGATATACAACAGTGACGAGAGTGCTGCGACACCACTCTTTTGTTCCCATGCGATATGAGACTCGGTCACATCTCCTTTACCGCCAAGTCGAATGGCCCGCAGGGTAGGGGCTTCGAATCCGGAAGAAGTGTAGATCAGGCCCTCACCAAATACCGGCGAGGGAGTCACACCTTCGCCCTGACTGTAGATTGACCAAATGCGTTTACCGCTGTGTGGATCGAAGCCTTGCACTCGGTCGCCACCGGCACTGATGAGTTGGCTATCGTTATCGACAAGTATTGGCGTAACGTGTCCGACTCGAGATTTACCTCGCTCGCCTTTCCAACGGACAGATCCGTCTTCGGCGTCTAGCGATAGGATAACAGCTTTCTCCCATGGAACCTTCCATCCTATTTGAGTGTCCTCGCGACTACTGCCATCGAAGGGCATAATAACCTGACCATTAGCTAGAATGGGCGACGCTCCGAGACCATGCAGACTAAAGAATTTTACTTCGCTGTTTTTCCAAACGATCTTTCCGTCAAAGTCGACGGCAATGACCGTGCCATCGTAGAAGACGGAATAGATATGCTTGCCGTCAGTTACCGGCGTTGGCGTGGCATATGAGTTTTGTTTTCTCATCGGGCCAGGTTTCTGACGATGAACTTCTGTTTGCCAAGCAATGCTACCATCTTTGCGGTTAATACAGATGACTTGGCAGGATACGCCCTCTTCGGTAGAAGCTGTGATAAAGATGTGATCTTCAAAGACAATGGGAGAAGACCAGCCTTTACCGGGCAACTCCATTTTCCACTTGATGTTCTCAGTGTTAGACCATTTGACAGGTAGTTCTTTCTCGGTCGAAATCCCTTGGCCGGTCGGACCGCGGAACCGCATCCAATTCTCTGCCTGGACTGAATTACACGAGCCTAGACAAAACACAAAACAAAAAGTGATTCCAAAGATCGTTTTCATAGAATTCCTGTACTGTCTAAACGTTGGTCTTACGGCATGCTTATTCAATGGCCATTGTAACGCACTCTGTAAGCCATTGAAAATGTCAGTAAGCAAGTCGGCTTTGAACTGTATCTTGAACGCTGGCTTTTGAATAAGAGGAGAGCCACGGTCTGAAGACTCCCTGGTTTCAAAACTGCATCAACTCTAATAGGCGATATCTTTTAGACTAGGGAAATGGGTTGTCAGTGGACCAACCGCAAAACGCCGATACCGGCATGTAAAGAAGCAGCGGTAGCCCGGGGTTTCGAATACCAATCTGCTAGAGAGTCTTTAGGTATTCCAATACGGCTTTCCGCTCGCTATCAGATAGTTCAGCCGGGTAATCATGTCCTTTATTGCTTTTTCCGAACTTTCGAGTATCAAAGTAACTTCTACGGATCACAACATCGGATTCAGAAGCCGGAACCTCTGAGACCTCCTCGATACTGATTCCAACTAATTTCTCATCAAATCGTTCACTGACAGGTCTCCAGACTTTGGGGCGACTATCCGGATTTAAAAGATGCCAAAGAGTGGGGATGCTCCCATTGTGTAAGTAAGGTGCTGATGCCCAAATTCCATCAAGCGGAGGCGCGACATAGCCTTTCGGGTCGACCACTGTCTCTTGCTCCATATCCTCACCAGCATGGGCAAACCAACTTTGAGAATACTTGACCCGCCCTTCGACCTCTAACGCATTGAGGCGGACTGGATCAGTACCGATGTCATTCAAATCGATGCGAATATTAGGATACACCGAGGGGGACTCATAGGTTCCATGGCACTGGCTGCATTTTGACTCAAATAGCAACTGCCCTCTTGCCGCAAGAGGCTCATCTATCTCTCCGTTATATGCGGGGGCACGCAACGACGAAATATAGGAATAGACGTCTTGAAATTCTTCTTCGTGCTCCAAAAAGAACTGGCGGTCATTCTCGGGGATCATCAGAAACTGCATCAATCCGCGGTGCCCTTTCTGAGCAAAACCGTCAATGTATAGGCTAGGTCGTTTGTAAAAAGACCACCAGGCAGGCGCATCCATGTCATGGTGGACGAATCGCTTTGGCGGCGACACTAATACATTTAGATCTTTATCTCTCAGGTGCATTAGCCCCATACCGAACACAACTGCGTTTGTAGTACCATTCGTGGTCCCTAAGGGAATAACGAGTGATCCAAGATCCATGCGAGCTAAAGGTATGCCATTTTGAAGCTTTGTTTGCCGGACCTCTTCCGTCAAAGTTTGGAGAGCAAAACGGTTATTCGGAGCTCCCGGGAATGGTTTGCCATAAACCTTACCGCCATGGCATGCAAAACAATTCATCGTCCAATTACCAGCTGCATCAACTACGTATTGAAGTGGTTTGTCTGGATTGTCCGGGCGAGCGGTAAGACCATATCTCTGGAAAGCCATTCTCCGACGAACCGCTGGGGTCGCAGAGCGAGCTATTTCACTAAGCTTGGCTGGCCATACTTTCCACAGGTCGTCGAAAACCTCTTGATTAAAATCGCTTTTCAGGAACGGCGTGTCTACCAACAAACGGTAACCACTCATCGCTCGCTGAGTTTCCTCGTCATCCTGCGTTGGAGTGTCTATGTTCTTCGGAGGCACGGCAGATGCAACGCAACACGAAAACAAAATACTTGCCGCAGAAACAACGAATATGAAAACTGAGGTTCTAAACATTATGACAATTGTCCCGGGTTTAATAGAGATTGACTCGATGGGTAGATAGTTCACGCTTCACTCATTTTCTGCCGAAGCGACAACCGTGGCGCCTTCAAGCTGATAAAGGCCATCCCCAAGTGTCAGGTAATCACGTGCTGCCATTTGGCTCAACCATTTGCGAGAATTGCTGTCTAGATGCTTATTTAAACAAAACGCTTGCCTACAACTGCCACATCTCAACGTAACTCCTAAATCTACACGTTTAATACCGATTAAAGCCTTACAGTGTGGACAACTAAGTCTAATTGCACTCATGCCAACCTGTCCCCCAAACACCTAAGACCGGAAAAACGCTTTCGCTTACAAAGCGTTCCAGAAAATTGCATTTGAGATAACTTATACAATGAACATCTAGACAATTCAAAATGTGCTGACGTACTTGGAATTGCTAAAGTAAGCATCTTCACTTCCTGCAGGAAATTGATCCCTGATTTAAAGTCCAAAGCCGGAGCTGGAGAACAGTCGCTCAGCGTTGAGTTCCCATTACGATTCGTCGGCAAGTGTCCGCAATTGCAAACAAAAGCACTAGTGGACTAAGGAGCGCAATCACACTTTTATACTGAACGGCAGTTAACATTATCTGTCCTCCATGTGGCCTAGAACAAGAAACCAAATAAAGTTGCATCGTGGAACCAACTCCGAGACCTGTGTACAGGATTGTTCAAAGAGCTACTTCAACCAATAAACCTAAAACTCTCTGTTCATGTTTATTAATACCGTGAGTAAGGTATTTGGCTACTGCTTTTTCCTCAATTAACCAACCAGGAATCAAGTCATTATCTGTATTACAAATCGTTCAATATTTAATATTTTAGGGGTAGTCAATTGGGAACTCTCGGTAAAAATTTCCACGTAGGACGTTCTTACTTCCTGTCGCCATGAGCAGGCCTTCGGCACCTTCTCCGTGCCACGTGCCGAAGGCCCAAGGCGCCCAGGTAGCAACGACAGCAGATGGTAAACTCTCAAAAGGCAAACCGATTTTCATTGTTCGTTTAAAAGCACGGACAACCTGAAGGTCACGATAACTGTAGTAATTAAATGCGTTCTTCAACTAAGCAATCTATAAATGTTGCTATTATCGGTGCCGGTATTTCCGGCCTGGCATCTGGGAAGCTACTCCATGACCAAGGAGTTGGCGTAACAGTCTTCGAAAAGAGCCGAGGAGTTGGCGGAAGGATGGCAACCAGGAGGCTAAATGAAGAAAATAGCACATTCGATCATGGTGCTCAGTATTTTACAGCCAGAGATCCTCGATTCATTAATTATGTAAATAATTGGCGAGAGCAAGGACTTGTTGCTAGATGGCCTGCGATTGAATTAGGGAAGGACCAGCGTATTGTTGTCCTAAGAAATGGCCAATTGCAAATCAAACCGGCAACGGAAGATCGCTTTGTAGCAATTCCCGCGATGAATCAGATATGCAAAAGGCTTTCGCAGGAACTGACAATCAAGAAACAGGTACGCATCAAAAGTATTATTCCTATCGATGAGAGATACAGCTTAATCGCGGACAACGGCGACTCTCTGGGAACGTTTGATAAAGTAATCGTTTCAATCCCTGCTGCCCAAGCCTCGGCATTACTAGAAAGTTTCCCATCTCTGTCTGAGAGCCTTTCACATATAGTAATGAAACCCTGTTGGGCAACAATGGCCGCTTTCAGTGACTCGCTTACCGACGAATGGGTTGGTGCCTTTATGGAAGACAGCCTGTTGTCCTGGGCAGCAAGAAACAACACAAAGCCCGGTAGAAACTCATCTCCCGAACATCTGGTTTTGCATGCTACTCCAGATTGGTCTGATCAGAACTGGGAGGCCTCACCCGAGGAGGTCACGAAGAAAATGCTTGCAGATTTTTGGAAGGTTTCAGGGATAGAACCAAGAAAACCGTCCTATTGCACCGCACATCGATGGAGGTATGCCATTCCCGCAGAGTCGTCAAAGGCCGCTACTTATACATTAGACAAGAGTAAAAATATTATTTGTTGTGGCGACTGGACTCTCGGGGGGCGCGTCGAGGCAGCATTTTTGAGTGGCCTGTCTGCAGCAGAACTCGTACTTGAAGCAATTTGAGAACCAATCAACGAGTTCGAGGATAACCAGGGTTTATAAAGTGATCTAAAGTATGGCGAAAAAGACTATGGGATTTATTATTGTTTCCGTTGGAGTGATAGCCCTTGGTTACGGCATCTGGAAAACGACCTTCCGGAATGCCTATGAAAGTGCTGAGTACTCTGTGGTTGCAAAAGACAACGATATTGAAATAAGGAACTATCCTGACCTTAAAGTGGTAAGCACACATAGTTCAGATGACGGTGGTTTTGGAAGATTGTTTCGTTACATTAGTGGAAGCAATGAAGGTAATCAGACTATTGCTATGACGACTCCCGTCTTCATGCTTAAGACTCCTGTTGATCCGCAAGGCTCAATGAGTTTCGTAATTCCGACCGAAGCTTCGAATCAGGCAGTTCCCCAACCCCTAAATTCACAAGTTGAGATTGGTAATCGTCCGGGAGGATTGTATGCGGTTATACGGTATTCAGGTAGAGACTCGGAAAAGGTCCGGTTCAACAAAGCAGCCGTTTTAAAAAGTTGGATCGAAAACAATGATTTCAGCGAAACGGGAGTCACTGAATTCGCGGGATACGATCCACCTTGGACACCAGGACTTTTTCGTAGAAATGAAATATTGATTCGTATCGAGCATCAGCAATAACGAAGAAGGTCATCAGCCTTGCACGTACCCAACAGCAAAATTAGGCGCGGTTCTGATGACAGATTATTACCCACCGTACGTTAGAATCGTTGAGGTCTTACTTCACAAGTTCCAACTTCGATTGCTGCGTCAGGGCTACTCGCTCTACTTGATGAACCAATCGTAAATCTTCTGCCAGACAGTAAGCGCAAAAGTAGCTGCTATGACCACATAAACAAGAACCCATCTCTGCTTCTTAAGTCTTGGGCAGTCCGTTTCCGGGGGCATCCAGCTATCTGAGCTTCCCATAATCTTACTCTATATAACGAAACGTCATTCATACTCAACAAGCTGTCACCAGCTTACCAGGCACATCCTACCGCATAGTGCTTGGAACGACAAAAGGTGGGGTTAAGAGGGCAGAGCAGTAACAAATAATTTACTGTTCCTTCTCATCGTCTGACTCAGGCTTGAACTGTCCTGAGTAATCTCTGCTTTTCCAGTCATCCGCATTTGCTTTTGAGAAAGGGATACTCATTAATACTAGAAGCAGGCCCCCGCCATAAGCGCACAGCCGGTAAAAATTGTAACTCTCCGACCAAAGAAGTCGCTGTAAAGTCTCGTAGCCGGCCCATTCCCATCGCTGGCTCAAGACGAGTGAAAAATATAAATCAAATAAACCTATGAAAGCTAGTACGCAAATAATCTTCTTAAACATAAGCGATCCTAATTACTTAAATCCTGTTACCTTTTGCTAGGTGACAAGCGAACTTCATCAAGGCGCAGAAACTCGTTACAAGAAAAGGTTTTTTGCCCTTATTTTTAGAAATCCGAGGACGCAATCGCCCTATGACTTTGCATCAGGATGCTGCTCTTTAATGAGAGAGGCCTGTTTTCTGGCACCGTCCCCATCTTTTGCGATCTGACACGTCCATGCGTTAGGATGGGACTGTTAAGCCGGTGACGGCTCTAGCAACAATTTCGCAAATACTCCCCAATACTCCCTAATACTCGTAAGTATTCCGGCTATTTTGCGCCTCAATAGAACTGAGAATAGTACCAACTTAAATAGTCTCAGTTAACGCCTACTAGCTTTACACTCACTAGTGAAGAACGGATATGTCCGAATCACCCGCAAAACGTACTGACGTATCAAAGAAAAAGTTTGCTTTTGCATTGGTCCTAAGCATCTTTGTCTTTTTACTGACAACCTATCTGGGAATCATCATCCCATTTGCTATTTGTGTAGAGATCATTGGGTTCAACTCGTCACGAACCTTCGGCCTGATACTCCTATTGATTATCCCCTTTGTAATCGGACTTCCCTGTGCTTGGTTTGTGTTTCGTGGCATCAAACAAAGTGAAGACTATCTAGCTTTCCTTAAGTCCCGCGGAGTCCGGTTCATTGGCCGCCTACTACGTGCTGCTGGCGTCTGGGGGTTAAGTTTCTTCGGTATGGCATGCTTGTTAGAGGTTGGCCCTTCATCATGGTCATCGAGGTGGATCGTCTTCGGGACCTTTAATGTGCCTGTGTTAATCACCTTGATACGTAGCTATCGGCTTACAGAAAAACAGTGGGACTGGTGCTTCCTGACGTTTCTCATCCTGCATGCCAATGTTGTCATTGCACTTCTGTTTTCAGAGGCGTGGCTTCCCGATATCCATTTCATTCGAGGACTCATTTTTGGTCAAACTTTCGCCTTGGTCATACTAGGTGTTTGCTTTCTATACCGATCGATTAAACGGCAAATGTCGATCCCACTCTTTGTGCATTATGGACTTGGAATCTGGGCAAGCCCGCTACTCTTTTACGCCGTGTTCACCCAATGGGCCGTGTAGCAAAGTAGGTGAATCATGAAAAAGAATCTCATAATATCCGCTGTAATAATTGTGGCATTCCTGGCTCTCGTTTATTCTCCGTCAGCTACGCCTAGCTTCATGGTTGAATTTAAAACACCGGGCGTGAAACCGATTGATCTCAAATCTGCGAATCTCCTTGACGAAGTAAACGCAATTGAATTGGAGGGTATCTCTGCCGAGGAAAACGTTGTGGCCGGACTATATGGAGTTGCTTACGCGCTTGAGTCGCTTGAGCCGAATCCGGAGCAGGTTAGATCACTTGAAGCTGCATTGGGTGCCCATGTTGCAGTAGACCCCCGCACAAGACTCACTTTCGGAAAACAATGGTTTTGGGACGAACCCTACAGGCAATTGAGTAATGAAGACCCAATACTGCGACGGTACCTACAAAGACACGAGAGCACCTTAGATCAGTTATCACCTATTCTGGAACGTCCCGTTTTCGCGAACTATTACTATTCCGGAGAGAACGAGCAAAGCCTTCTTAACGCGTTGCTACCATTGGCATCAACCTGTCGGGAATATGGTAGAGTACTTAAACTCCGCGCTCGCGTCGCGTTGGCCGAAGGCCGGATTGGTGACGCAATTGCCGATGCCAAACAAATCCATCGACTAGGACGTCATTTCATGCACGCCTCGGGAACTGTAGTCGAAGTGTACGTGGGCATTGCCATCTCCGGAATAGCAACAGATGTT
This sequence comes from Rhodopirellula sp., assembly GCA_002701385.1. Classification (GTDB taxonomy): domain Bacteria; phylum Planctomycetota; class Planctomycetia; order Pirellulales; family Pirellulaceae; genus UBA721. The sequence continues at coordinate 20,626 of NZVD01000086.1, forward strand.
TTGCTTGAAATCCTCTCAAACCCAGCAACGACGCTGGATGACCTATCGGTTATTTCTGATGCCGTAAATTCTGCTCCTCCCGTTTCGGGCATAAAACCACTCGATGTGCTTGAGCGGCTAATGGTTTTGCAGATTGCCGAAGGACTCGAACGAAATGGTCCGGCCAGCGTAGCCAGGCCACTTATGGTTTACAAATGGGAAAAAGCTGACAAGACCATCGTTCCAACGCTAGGCATGACTTTTACTGATTGGCCAGAAGTATACCGTGCGATTAATCGGCATTTTGATGAGTATTCGGACGTTTTGTTAATTGCAGACGAAGCTCAGCGGCGTGCGGCCATCAAAGCACTCGATAGTGATTCAGGTACGTTTAACTTCCATAACGACGACTCAATCGAACAGTCTCTTGCCAATCATTCTGTGTGGTATTTAATCGATGAATTATTCCTTTCAAACACAAATCAATACATGCGTCGATTGGAATTAGCCCGCCAGGAAAACGAGGTCCTTAACTTATGTATCGCGTTGAAGCGTTTCAATCTAGAGCATCGACGATACCCTGATTCGCTTGACGAACTCATAGTGGAACAATCTTCATGGGACTTATTCCTTAAGCACCGTTCAGACGGGGAATATCTAGATAGAATCCCTGTCGACTTTGGCACAGGATTGGCGGTTGGGTATATCCCGCTCGAGGCAGGATGTGTCGTTTACACGTCGGGTCGAAACGAGCAAGACAACCGAGGTTGGGGATATCGAAATCTGTCCACCTCCAATGGGACTTACTATGACGACGTCACTTATGTTATTGGAAAGGATGATCGCCCTGCACCGGAAGGGATGAAGACACCCATGTCACTGATTTCCGGGCGTCTCATCGGGTACCCCGACGATTGGGATGAAAAGCGTTTAAGTCTTGCGGGTGAACAGATTTCTCTGAGCGAGTTTAAAACGATCTGCAATATTGAGGAACTGATGTGGCTTGATCTGAGCCTCTCTGACTTACCAGACAACTGGCACCAGGCACTCCCGCGTCTACAGAATCTGGAAGTGTTGTCGCTTGTAGGCATCGATCTGACCGAAGAAATATTGGCAAATATAGCCAAACTACCGTCGTTACAGACATTGATTCTAAATGGCGCAAGCATCAATGGAAATCTTGGGCCTATTGCCGGTCACCCGAATCTGGAAACGTTACTCTTAGCTCGATCGTCAGTTACCGACGCTGATCTCCTCGTACTAGAGACTCTTCCGAAATTGCGAAACCTGAATCTGAGCGAAACTCAAGTATCCGATGACGCAGGTCCGATACTAGCCGAACTTCACGAATTAACTCAGCTCCAATTATCTGGAACGCAAATCACGGATAGAACACTTGCACACGTTTCTGAGCTCACGGAGCTTGAGGTGCTGCGAGTGGACTTTACCGAGGTAACAAATGCTGGTGTCGCGTCACTGAACAACGCCAAACTACACACCTTGGGACTAATCGGGACTGAAGTAAACAACGAGATTAGCGGCGTACTCGCAGGAAAAACCAGCCTGCGTTCTGTATTTCTCTACGAAACGGATTTTGATTCTGAAATCCAGCGGACAGGCCCGCCTGTGGCACTTATTGACAGATCTTCTGCCGACATGGACCAGTATGAACCATCGAACCTAGAACACCAACAAACGAACTGGGGTAAACTAGCTGGCATCCGGGGTTGTTATGAAATTGTGCAGGATGAGAATCCGCTACGCCTACGCTTGACTTCAAGAGAGTCAGAATACGGATTCACCAACGATCCAACAAAAGCCGGTACAGGAGTATCGATCTTAAATCCGGTGAAAGGAGATTTTGACGTCAGTGTTAAGGTCGTTCCTAACTGGGAGTTGCATGACGAAATCATGGTGGATGAAAAGATCGGAACTCCAGGCTGGAAGGGAGGTCCCTACTTGGGGGCAGGTCTTTTAATCCAACAATCCGAAGGGCATTACTTTAAGTGGTCCTGGAATTCCATAGATGCTCGTTCACTCGAAGTGTATTCGAATATCACTCCAGAGTACTTTATTTATCCAAAAATAAGAAAAGGACCATTGGCAGATTTTGCTTTTGATTTCCATGAGATAGAGGGTAGCAGGAATGACGAGCTAGGCTTTCCGACTCAATATGGTGCACATTCTATTTCTTCGTCCGTTCCTTCGACGTTTAATAGCAACAATCTGATGGCGTATCCGGACCTTGCTGTACAAGGTCCCTTAAAGCAATTTGATCATTCATCGATTTGGCTACGGCTAAGACGACAAGGGAATACAGTCACCGCGTTTTCGAGCGAGGATGGAGAGTCCTGGACATTGACATCAGAACTGAACACCCACTTTAATGACGAAGTGCAAGTGGGCTTATGGTGCGGAAAACTCTCCAAGTCCGATTTTGAATTCCATTTCGAGGATTTCACTATCAAGCAGTAGTTGCCTCCAACGACGGGCCCGTGCAATTTTCGACCGAACAATCTACCGTTTGGCCACGCAGCGGGACGCAACCGATACTGTCGATGGATGAAAACCATCTAGGGTTTCACAGCCTAAATCACGGTTTATCTCAGGCCGAACGCGGCATGTCCCACAATAGCATGGACGGCCTCTCGTAAAGAGAACTCCTTCGGTTCAATCGCTGCAAATATCTCATCAACATGCGAACGATCTGCTCTAGTAAGTTCGCGGCCATGGGCATAACTAATTAGTTTTCCAATAATACCCTTGAGGATAAGCTCCCTGTCGGCGATCAACGCAGCCTTAAGGGTAAGCATGTCTCGAACCTCCCGACCATTAGCAAGCGTCATGGCAGCATCGATCGGCCTCAACTCAAACTCAAGCTTCTTCGTGAACGATGTCCCATCCGGATCAACAGGTAGCTCTTGGACATGCCGATACTCACTCCGCTTCCGTCCAACTGGATCGTAATATTCTAATGCAAAACCAAGTGGATCAATTTTGGAATGACAGCGACCACAACTCTCCAGTTGTTGATGTTTTAGAATGGCTTCACGAATCGTCGTTGTACCGCGGATATCCGGCTCAATGATTGACACGTCCGCGGGAGGAGCGATACGTTCGTTGTAAAGATTTTTGAGAATCCAAGCCCCTCTGTGGATCGGTGACGTGGCAAAGTCGGTGGAAGTTAGTTTAAGGAACCCAGCTTGAGCGACTAAACCACCGCGTTCGCTTCCTGCTGGTAGATTAACAGGCACAAATCCGTCACCCTTGACCTCGGGTAACCCATAAAATCTCGCCAGGCGATCATTGACCATTACGAACTCGGAGTCGATGAAGTTCTCCATACTTAAGCTATTTCCCAGCATGTGCCGAAAAAGCTCACGGCCTTCCCGCGCCATTGAATCGACGGTCATCCGACGGACATTCTTGTAAGCACGAACATCCGGCCCAAAATCATCTACTTTTTCAAGTTGAAGCCACTGTCTAGTGAAATCGTCGATGAAACGGGAACTCCTTGTATCATTAAGCATGCGTTCCACCTGTGCTCTGGGGGCCGTAACTAGCGATCCTGACTTCGCTGCATTAAAAAGTTCTGTGTCTGGCGCCGAGTTCCACAGGAAATACGACAGGCGGTAGGCTCGTTCGACAGCGGTCAACTCTGGCGATTCCGCCTTGTAGATGAAGTGTGGTGAAGTCAGCAACGTGGTTAATACGATGCGCGCCGTACCGGCCATGGATGTGCCTGCCTTAAGTTGTTCCCGAGCAATCTCAACAATTCCTCTGCGTTCCTCCGGTGTCATCTGCCTGTGAGTCAGAAACAACGTAAGATGATCAACAAGCTCCGCTGGCCTCATTTCAGCCTTAGGTAAAATACTTTGCATTGCCGCCGTTGGCCACTGGTCTATCAATGGGCCTGTTATCTTCACCTTTGTGAAACGCATGGCAGGGCCAGTGTGGGGCTTTGCTGCCAGACTTCTGCCAGGCACTCGAGCACTATCATAGGTAAATGCCAATTGGTCTCCAGCACTGAGCGTCAACTCCGTGGAAAAGCCATCCGAACCATAGGGCATAGGGATTCGCCGTAGCAACTGAAAACTGGTCGGATGTCGTCCATCCCCCAGATTAATTCCAACGACCTCACCTTCTTTAGATTTTTCGGAATGCGCCATCACTTCCAGGCGATAAAGCCCGAACTCCGGAATAGTAAATTGATCATGGCTCTGCGTATCAACTGAAAAATGAAGGTTACTTCGGTAGGGCCGAAAGCCTGTAAGAACGTAATCGTCCCCATCCCTATAATCACCTCCACCTCCAGTTGCGAAATTCTTGCTTCCGTGAAAGTGACGCACATCGAACTCCCACGTCCTCGTTCGTGGCTTAACATCGGGCAACACTCGTTCGGCAATAAAACGAGCAGTGGTGAGATAGGACATTACCTGATGGGGTGACATCAGATGAGCCTCTCCGAATTTGTCAAAGCCTTGCTCGACATGGTCTGGCGGCAACAATCCGGAAAAATCAAAGTCGAGGCCAAAGAGATCCCTGATAGTGTTGGTATACTCCGAACGAGTGAGACGCTTTAGCGGATTGGTTGGCCGTATTGCAGTTAGTCGCACCTGTAAAGTCTCGAGAACTCCAGATAGCAAATCAGCCTGCGGTTGCTCTTCTTCCTTAGGTGGCATCTCGCCACTCTCTAGTACATTGGCAACCCTTTCCAATAACTCAACGTCTTTGAGTAGAGCGTCCACTGGCTTATCCAACCTTACAGCACCATTTTGCTCTTCCTTGCCATGGCACCGAATGCAGTGGGTTGCAAAGAATTCCTTCAATTGGTGGTCAGCAGCGAGTGGTGAGGTCAGTATCCCACCTATCAGGAGCAAAGCGCAGATGAGCCGAGTCATGACAACACCTCAAACGCCCCGGTGCTTTCTCCAAAATGGTCCTGTTCAGGAGAGAACAGTTGTAGCAACCCAAGGTAAAGGTTGCTCATCGGGACGTCTTTCTTTTGCCAATGGCCGGGAGTTTTTATACGTTCGTCAAACAACAAAGCTGGCAGGTCGTCAAAGTTATGAGAATTTGCACTTCCCATGGAGGCCGTCAAGAGAGTTGTCGTCTGTTGAAAAAGAGTCCTACTACCTACAGTCTTACTCTTCATACGGTTAAGTGTATTGTTGATCCTGTTAAGAATGCCGTGCTCCAACATAAGTAGCTTTTTGATCTTCTCTGGCTTCTGGCCGTGGTGTGAAAGGTCGTGGTAGTTGCCACTAATCCCGGGCTCTTTGAATCCTTCCCAAAATGGTATCTGAACGGTCACCGCACGTGTTGAATCAGTTTCCAAGGCTAGAACTGCGAGATCCAGCAGTGTGCCTACATAATCATCCACCGACTTACGGTCAAAACCCTCCAAGTCGTAATCAACTTCCGGCTTGGGACGATCAGCCCAATAGGCTCGACGCTTAACTGACTGTTCCACTTCTCGGACGGAGGTAAGAAATTCGTCTAGCTTGGACCGGTCGGTAGCATTGAGACGTTTCTCCATGGAACTGGCCTGAGCTAGTACCGCGTCAAGAATACTGCGATTCTCAGCGAGTATTTGCTGTTGCAGTTTCTCTTTCTCATCGATTTCAAAAAGCAAGTTGAAAATTTTTCGCGGCGAGTCAATCTGTCTAACCGGCAGGCCATGTTTGTCCCATGATATCTGAGAGAAATTGAGGTTTTCCCCTGCTTGGAAGACCAGTGACTTAAAACGCGTACTACCTCCAATCGCATCGGCTACAGCTTGGTCAATTGAGATCCGGTTCCTGCGATGCAATTTGTTAAAGTAGCCGGAAAGAATACCTACACACGGCGTATGGCCGAAGCCATTTTGCACGGCCGGATTGTCGAGCCCACTGAATATCTTTAGGTGTTTAAAGTGATCTGATAATTCACTCAGCAATGGCAGCGTCTGATCTAACATGCCGTCTTCACGCGGAATCAACTTTGGCTGGTAAAAGCTCAGATGATTAACAATGGTCAGCAATCTTCGCGGAGAATCTGAGTCGCTGACTTGTCCGAGGCTCTCCATACACGGGAGCAACAAGGCAACACCGGTTCCTTTTAGGAAGGCTCGTCTAGTCATCATCCATTCCTTTGTTCAAGTACTAATTTTTTCATACAAAGGCCTCGCTCCATCACCCTTCGTGTTCATGAACACCAAGTACGGATATAGAAGAAAACTCACATCCGTGAAACACATGCCCCACCAAAAATAATCTGGAGTGCACCGGATAGAGCTCTTCAGTTTGCTTAAAATTTTCACTCTGCTATGCAGATTATAGTCTGAGGGTCCAACGGGATTAGACAAATTATTGCCATAGATTGCTAGGCCTATTACTAGGTCTGAAGCAGCTTCTGCACAACGTTGCCGCCAACGTTCGTGAGTCGAAGATCAAAGCCACCAAAACGCTTTGATAATTTCAGGTGATCCAGACCAAACAGGTGGAGCAGGGTGGCATGAAAGTCATTGATGTGTACACCATCTTCAACCGGTGCCCAGCCAATGTCATCTGTCCGACCGACAACCTGGCCGGGTTTCACTCCGCCGCCAGCCATCCATAAACTAAATGCATAACGATGATGATCACGCCCCGGTTTCTGTCCATTACCCTCATGAGTATCCGCAATCGGCGTTCTCCCAAATTCTCCGGTACACACGACCAAAGTGTCGTCCAGCAGCCCTCGCTGCTTAAGATCCTTGAGCAGTGCTCCGATCGGCTGGTCAATCACGCTGCAGTTGTATTCTAAATCCTTATCCAAACCATCATGATGATCCCAAGAGGCATGATATAAATTGACAAATCGAACGCCTCGTTCGACCATCCTCCGGGCCAACAAGCAATTACGGCTCATCATTGCGTGAGCATTACCGGTATACCCGCGAAATCGATTGTTCTCCGGCTCTTTGCGATCCAAACCATAACTATCGAGCGTTGCCCGTGTCTCACCTGAAAGATCTAACAGATCCGGAGCAGCCGATTGCATTCGAAACGCCAGTTCATAAGACGCAATACGATTAGCAATCTCAGAATCACCGGTCCGTTGAAGTCGCTTGGCGTTAAGTTGCGTGATCGCCTCCAGGCTTGCCTGCTGCTCCGCCTTCGTCACCCCTTCTGGCGAACGTAGATTTAGCACCGGATCTCCCTGACCACGAAAAACCACGCCGCGGTAAGTAGAAGGTAAAAATCCACTACTCCAGTTAGACGTTCCACCACTTGCGCCGGTACCTGCTGATAACACCACATAACCAGGCAGATTTTGAGTCTCGGATCCCAGGCCATATGTCACCCACGATCCGACACTTGGCCTGCCAAGACGTCCCACACCAGAGTTCATCATTAACTGAGCTGGATGGTGGTTAAACTCATCTGTATGCATAGACCGCACGACTGCAATATCATCCGCACAACTACCGATATGTGGCAAGCGATCTGAAAATTCCGTGCCACATTCGCCATGTCGGACAAATCGCCGTGGGCTACCTTTTAATTTAGCCTTGGTTGCATCCGTAAATGCCAAACGGACACCCTCGGACACAGACGCCGGCAACATCTGGCCATC
>NZVD01000087.1 GCA_002701385.1 Rhodopirellula sp.
AAAAGACCCATCTTCGGTGGGTCTTTTCTCATATCAATTTACTCGGATCGGCCAATGCAAGATTGGATTGCTCAAAGCGACAGTGCGCTAAGGTTTGGCGCAAGAGTTATGCTTGTCGGGCCGGCGAGTCTTGCACATCGATGTCCACGCTTTTGGGCATTGATCGTTTTGTTTATTTTTACTCAGCCGATCTATGCTCAGCCAAATGCCGAGACACCGGCGGTGGAAACTGGCGAGATCGGACAAGTGCGAAAGGCCCCAACGGAGATTGTTCTGCTACGGGACAAGAATGGCAATCTGGTCAAAGTTGCGACCAACCTGTCGCTGGAAGAGTATTTACGAATCTATAACCAGCAGAACGATGTGGAGGACCAGAATGCTCCTCCCGACTTTGCAATCGAACAGGCGGTTTACACGGGGCGAGCCACTCAAACGCATCTTAACTTCACAGGAGAATTTAGGATTCAACTGGTTCAGGCCACTCAGGATCAATGGGTGAAGATTCCTTTGAGCTTATCAAAGTGCGTTATGAACTCTGCGCCGAAGTATTCCGGAAACGGAGAGTTCTTTGTTACCTGGGATAAGCAATTGGGGCATGTAGTTTGGTTGAAGGGGGCTGTTAATAGTCAGCATGTTCTTACGCTGAATCTGACTCGGCCATTGCGACAGTCTGGGCAGATCACCGAGTTGATGCTCTCGCTTCCTGCAGCTCGTAGTCAGTTTCGACAGTTAATCGTGCCGTTGAGTAAGGCTCGACCAGTGGCTGGTGAATTGGATGTCAAAGTTACTTCTCCATCGAATGTCACGACTTCGTTTGCCTTTGATTTTCAAACAAGTGATCTGGTATTCGGTTGGAGTGATTCCAGCTTAGCCATGATTCAACCTCTGAATCGATTAGAGGCGCAGGTCGATACTGCATTTACCGTTCTTCAAAATCGTAATATTAGCGCGACATCAACGATCACGGTGAATGCACTGAATGGTGAAATATCTAACTTTGAAGTGGATTTGCCACCGAGAATGCAGTTGCTGGATCTTCCTAGTCAATCCTATCGTGTCACTCGTGTGAGCAGAGCAGAAGCAGAGGATCCGATTGAGCGTCAACGGATCCGAGTTAGTGTAATTCGACCAGAGAAAGAATTTGTGCTGACGCTTCAGGCAGAAATACCTCGAGCATCGATTGATTCCTTGGAATTGGAGCAGTCGTTTTCGGGGTTTGAAGTCGTCAATGCGATTAAACAGTCAGGAACGTTGAAAGTCAGTACCACTTCGAATTGGGATGTGGTCTGGCAAGCCAGTGGCGATATTCGGCGGACGTCAAGAGAATTGGAATCTATGGCAACGAATTCAGGCGTCCGCCAGGTTGCTTTCGAATTCTACAATACGGCTTACACTATCGTTGGAACTTTGCAGGAAAGAGAAAATCAGCTTCGTATCGTGCCTCGGTACTTGCTTGAAGTTTCCCCGACTCAGCTGCGAATGACGAGCAGGCTACGATGTTTATATACCGGTGCAGGACAGTATCAGATTCTAGGAGACTGGGCTGGATGGGAATTAGATCAGGTATTTCGCAGCCGGGAAGGCGTCTTAGAGTTGGTTGATACTGAATTAGTCGACGGTAATCTACAGTTTCCGTTGGTTAGTTCCGAATCCGAGACACGCGGGGAAGTCGAGCTTGTTATTCGGGCACGAAGAGAACTTCCAGATTCTCAAGAAGGGGAATCGCAGTTATTGGATCTTGTGATTCCTCAAGTGAAGGTAACCAGTGCTGAGAATGCGAGAATAACTTACGGTGCTCAGACCGTCCTGTTACAACCCGCCGATAACGTCGAAATTATTCCGGATCTGGAAGGCAGCGTCGGACTGCTGGCTGCAGCAGTTGGGGATGCAGAGTTACCGGATCTATCCAGTTATCAACAACAGCCGTTAGTTTACCTCTCTCAACCTAATCTGGAGGAAGACTCGCTCGTCAAAATCGCAGGGTCGGTCAAGATTCGAAAACGAAGTGTCCTGGTTGCTTCAACAACGAAGATCCAGTTGGAAGAAAAATATGCTTCGTTTGAACAGCGATTGGATTATCAAGTAGCCTACGAACCGGTGCGGCAGTTGACGCTAACAGTGCCAGGCATTATTCGCCGACCTGAGAATTTGCGTATCTTCCTTCAGGCGACAGACATACAGTCGGAAGATACCGCCGGAAGTAGTGTGTTGCCATGGAGCATCATTCCTCGTTCAGAGAATACGGGCACCGGTAGTGAGCCGCTGGAAATCGAAAACATTTCCGTGGACTTGTTAGCGGAATATACAGGGGCTCTACGTATCATACTTAAGTATCAGGAACAGCTTCCTTTATTGATGGCGGACTCCTCTCAGCGTGTCAATTTTCTGTTGGTGTCACCAGCGGTTGAGGATGTAAGGCTTGTCCAAAATGACGTCACAATTAATACCCAAGACATCTTCGTCAGTGAACCAGCGGATGATTTGTGGCAGGTAGTTCGAGGCGTTGCTTCAGAGGAATCCAGTGGCGACCGTTTGAGATTGCAGGCATCTGATGCGACGACAAGTTTACCCGTGCAGATGCGGATGCGACGGGATATCAGTCGTACTTCTACTTTGATTCAACGCCGTTGGGTGCAAACGGCATTACTCAATGAGCAATGCCGTGAACGACTGGCATTTCAAATAAGGACTAACGAATCCGATTTAAGAATTCAATTTCCACCGCGCGGGGTGGACCCGTCGACCTTGATTGTTGCGATCAATAATCAGCGAGTTCCGGTGGATTTGGTTGTGCTGGATTCACAGCAGGAATTAACCATCCGATTGGCTTCCTCCAACGTGGAGTCAGATTATCGAGTTGAGCTTTGGTACATGAGGAGTGGTTTTGATTCTCAACAATTGAGCCTGCCATTACCAACGGTCGTCAATTCCAAAATGAGTGGTTCAACGTACTGGCAGATCGTTACGACCAATTCTAAGCATTTACTCGGCACACCCCGGGGCTGGACTCCGGAGTATGACTGGTCTTGGTCAGGTCTGTATTGGTTCAGAGCATCCGCATTGGGTCAATCCGACTTAGAACAATGGGTTGGTGCGTCGACTCAATTGGCTTTGCCTGAAAACACGAATCAGTACTTGCTTTCAACGGTTGGAGAGGAGGACACTCTTTCGGCCTCTATCACGAGCCGGTCAACATTATTGCTATGGATTTCTGGAATGGTGCTTGGTATCGGACTGATTATTTTGAAGTTACCTGTACTGCAGCATCCGATGGTGATTTTTTCAGTTGGCATTGTAAGTGCGTTGGTGGCTGTTTGGGTGCCGGAATTAATGTTGTTGGTCATGCAGGCAGCTTTTCTTGGGATAGCACTAGTCGTTGTTGCTCGCATTTTGGACTGGATTATTTCCGGTCCCCGAATCCAAACCACGGCTATACAACGTGGTAATTACGCTCAGGACACGAATTCTGAAGCTATTGCATTGCTAAAGCTTGATTCTTCCCGGGCCACTGTTGAGAAGGAAAAAAATCTCGACGACTCCCAACAGCAGCAGGCCTAATCATGCTACGGCTTCCCGTTATCATTGTTAATCGTTCACTGACCTCCTTGGTAGTGATTCTACTGGTCATCGCCGGTCTGAATTCAAATGTCTGGAGCCAGCAGCCTATACCCACACCGGAAGATTTACTCTATCGCCAGATCAAGGTGGAAGAAGGTGACCTAGATGAGGTGCTGGCCGGTACGATTCCGGTGCTGCGTAGTCAGTTTAATCTGATGGTCGGAGCGATCAACAGTCAGGCCCGCCAGCAGTTAGAAGAATTACCGGACTATCGACAAGGGGGGTATATCCGTCAGGCTTTGTACTACGGAGCTTTTCAGGGGGGGCAAATTGTAAATGGGCAAGCCGTCCTTGGCGTCGAGGCCCAACAAGATGCTGTGGGCTTAATTCCGTTATCGCCGTTGTCACTAGCACTCAATTCACCTCAATGGGTCACCCCAGTGGAAGACGGTAATGGAGAGAATCGAGCAGCCATTACAGGGACAACAGACCGTAACACCCCAGTGCTTAAAATTACCGAGTCCGGAGAACTGATATTCAATTGGAGTTTGAGCGGTTCATCGATCGTAGAGAATGAACGTAAGTTTAGTTTTGAAATTCCTCAAAGTGAATCGAGCTATCTGGTATTGGATTTACCATCGGAGTTGCTGTTGCATTCGACACAGGGGATTGTCTGGTTACCCGAAGGAGAAAATATCCAGCTACCGGTTGACGGTCTACCTGAACTTTCCTCAGACCATTCACGTTGGATTGTTCAGTTGGGGAGTCAGGCAAGAACGATCCTGACTGTCCATTCGGATCAAGGTAATTCAGTAAATGAGAATGGTCTTTTTTACCGTCAGAATTTTCAATACTCCATAAATCCAGAGGGAATAGGAGTTCAAAGTCAATTGACTTTGGAATCCGTTGAGGAGAGTCGACAGCAGATCGTGTTAACGTTGGCCCCTGAGTTGGAGTTGATCCGTGTAAGTCACGAAGGAACGGAACTCGCACTTTCACGACAAGATGAATCGGTCAATCGCTGGACGGTCGGACTAAATCCTGATACAGGCACGATCGAGTTAGATATCGAGGCCTTCGCAAGAGTCTTTCCGTTGCAACCTCAGGTTCTTCCCAGTATTGCAGTTGATCAGGGAATTTGGAGACAAGGGCAAGTTGCGTTAGAAATCTCCAATCAACTGGAACTCTATCGGTTTGATATACAAGGGGCGATAGAGAGTCGGGTAGAGACGATCGGCACTAGGAAACGCCGAATCCTCGAGATGTACGAACCGACTCCTCAGTTAGTGGTAGTTACTGGTCATCGCGAGGTCGAATTACACATTTCCCAGGTGTCGCGATACGAACTGGATTTCAATCAATTGAATCTACAGTCTGAACTTCGATTAACAGCGGCAACCGAGGCTGTTAACCAACTTCACTTTGAATTGGTTAATGACTGGAGAATAACCTCGGTGACAGTCGGTGGTGGAGGCAGGGAAGGCCAACGTATTGAACAATATGCTCCTAAATTGTCATCGGTCGTTTCGAACGGAATCGTCCTGCAACAAATTGATTTTGCAGAGGGAATAAAACCAGAGGCCGATGTCACTTTGGTAATGAGTTTTGAGCGATCGCTTTCAGGTGGGCAAGTGAATGGAAATTCTCTGCAGTGCATGAAATTTCCCAATCAACCCGAATCTCCACTTCAACAGAAGCAAGTGGTTTTACAACAACACTTGCTGGGGCTTACGGCGAAGCAACCCCGAGTTTTGGCTATTTCTGGTGCGGATGCGGCTCGGAATGGGCAATTGCCACCGAGCAATGAACAAGTCCTCGAGCAGGCATTGTTACGTGATGTCGGAACGGTGTTTCAAGGCACGCAATACCTACAGGGGTTACAGATTTCTTCGGTAGTAGCCACTCAGTCATTTGATTCGAATGTCCAAACGGTGGTGGAGGTTGGAGAAGTGGTTGTCGAAACCACTAGACTGCAAATCACACCGGTAGGAACACCGGTCAGGAAAGTAGAGGTCCTAAGCACTGGTTTAACAGATATTGGCGTCCAGTGGACACTAAAGGGCACTCAGCAAGAAACCACTCAATCGGATGGAATCTTTAACGTTGTCACGTCCGAATTGGATGGGGGGCAACGATGGGTGATTGAGTTAGTGGAGCCGACGGTAACCGAATTTGAATTGGTGGCGACCAGAGAATTCAATCCTACGCAACTTGTACGTCTTCCTCTCTACCGAATTCCAGACGCAAAAGCGTTTGAAGCAACGATCGAAGTTGGCTGGGGGGCCAGTGTAGAGGTGGAAATCAGTCGCGAGCCCACTATGGAACGCATCCTGCCGCAAGGTACAGTCCCTATCTCCGGTTCTTATCGAAAGGCTTACCAATATACGGTGCCGGTTGGGACGCCACCACAGGTTAGCATTTCCTCGATGGAAGACCCCTTGGAGCATTTTGTTTGGAACGCTCATGTTCATTCCAAGTATTTAATTCATGGCTTTAGTAGTCACGAGGTGCGGTATCTGGTTGAGCGGCATGGGCAACAGGATTTACAAGTGGATCTGCCGGACGATGTCAATTTAGAGAGTGTCTGGCTGGGAGATCAGCGTATACAGCTTGCATCAATTCGTAGTTCGGAGTTTCCTAATTCGCTGTTCATTCCGGTGGATGCAGACCAGAGGTTTTCGAAAATTAGGATACGTTTTACATCCAGTGCACAGCCACTTGGTTTTAAAACATTACTTGAAAAACCATTGCCCGAGGTAAGAGCAAAGACGCTACAGTCTTATTGGTCGGTGGCGGTCCCACCGGGGTTTGAGTTAGCGAATCACTCGACAGATTATTCAATTGCCGCGCGTCTTTTAGGGCCATGGTTACAACGCAACTCATCAATGGGTGACCAAACTGAATCTCGGCAATTTAAGCAGTACGCTGCGAAAGACTCGGCTCAGATGACGATCCGGTCACTAGTGGAACGAGCGGCTTCGATGGGGCAGGCAGTGAATACAAACAGGACATTGAGTTGGGCACAGTGGTTATATAACGTGGATCTGCTACTGGCAGAGGAACTCAATTCAACCCAACTCGCGGTCGATTTTGTTGCGTTGGAGGCGGTGGGGATCAATCCATTGACCCAACTCAATTCGGATGTCAGTGGGATGTCGGGAACTTCGGCGATCCAATGGCTTCGGGACTCCGGGTTGGCATTCGTTCTGGACTCAGATCGACTGATACTTACATCAGATCGTTGGCTTGACGAAAAATCAACAATTATAGGGCAGATTGTTGTCATTGAAGATCGGTTACGTCCAGTCCTTGAAACTTACGAACTCGCAGGCGGGTCAGTTGTGACGTTGGAGGATTGGGTATTAGGCCGTCGGGTCTTGTCCTTGTTGTCTCAACAGGAGGTCAAGCAACTTCACGAAACGCTTAAGCAGGATTTAATGTGGACCTATGATTCCGGTGTTGAGCAGCCTCAGCAAGGTGTTTCGTTGGTGGTTTACAACAAGTCGTCGTTAATCTCCGCCGCCTGGTCAAGCCTGCTTGTGTGGATTGGTGTACTGTTATGGCTTTGCCGTCGAAACTGGAGGTTGGCATTTGTTTTACCGCCCCTCACTGCGTGTTTGGCATTATTTGTTAATAAAGAATTTGTGGAATTTGGTTCGCAGGGATTTGTGGCTTCCCTTTGTGCGACTGTCTATACGGTATTTGATCGTTTGGTGACCAGCTTCAAGATTCGTCAGGTAAGTCAGGAGTTTGAATTTGAGCTGCAGGCACGGCCCAATTTTTTGACATCATTGCTCCTCACATTACTCCTGTTTGGCGGATCATCTTATGTGACTGCCTATCAACCGCCCGCGATTCTACAGCCAGATAATCAGGAAGAGCAGCAAGCGAGCTCAACGGATGCAACCAACGATGACGAACGCCAAAGGACATTGATTCATTCGGTGTATCTTCCGATTAATGAAGAAGGCAAAGATGTCGGAGAGTATTTATATCTAGCGGATGAATTCTATCAGTCATTACGAAAATGGTATGCCGATGTTGACCGAACATCAGAAGCCTGGATGATTACGTCGGCAAACTATCAGGTTCTTTGGGAACCTCAGGAGAACGATGAAAACATAGTTATTCCCTCAGTACAAATTCAATATGACATTGAGTTGGGAGAAGGTATGCAGAGAGTTACTCTTCCGTTTAGTCGTGACGAATGTTCGGTTAGAACAATTCGAGTGAATGAGTTAGATGCTGACTTTCAATGGCTTCCAAATGCAGGGGGCTTACAAGTCCTCACGGATCAGGAAGGCAACGTGGAGTTAAAGTTAGAAGTTTTGCCAGTGATTGATTCTCAGGACGGCATAGGTCGATTTGAATTGACTATCCCAGGCGTTCCTGAGGCTGTCCTTGAAACGTCACCGTTATCTGACGAGCATAAGATCTTACTTAGCGGAATTCATGGACAGACGCGAGTAGATCCATTGACGAAGCGTCTGGCGGCAGCGTTGGGGAGCACGGAACAAGTCGGAATGGTTTGGGCGATGGGAGATGTTGAAATTGCCGGCGTTTCCGTACTTGAGTCCAGTGAATATTATTGGCTAAAAATCGCTCCTCATTCAGTCGTAATGGACGTGCTCTTGCAGGTGGAGGTGGTTGCCGGGAGGACACAACAGTTTAGTCTCAACGTAGATCCACGGCTCAGATTGTTGCCGATCCGATCGGGGCAGATCATTTCGGAAGCTCCACGCATTCGCTATGGCGATTTGAAAACCCTTTACTTTACATTACAACGGCCAGTTTCCACCAATTTTGAAGTACAACTGTCGTTCTATCTCGAGGATGTATCCGGGATTGGCAATATTCCTGTCCCGGAAATCACCCCCGTCGTACAAAGGCGACGGGAACGATGGTTGGCGTTAAGCGTGAAAGAAGATTTGACCTGGTACAGCTCTCTCCAGCCGGTCGAGGCCGAGGGAAATGAATTGTTTTCCAAGTGGGGTACACCGGATCAGCCGCCTCAGGCAATTTACTCTGTAAGCGAGGAACTACTGGCATTAGAAGAGCCTATTACAACACTGCCACGAGTCGTGAAGACCGAGGTGGCACAGACCAATAGTGTTGTTGTCGATTCGAGGGAATTACTGACGCTATACCATGCGGAATTACTGATCGAAGATGGCCAATCTTTTCAACAGAGATACCGCGTACCTGAAGGGAGCATCATCGAGTCCTTCACACTACAACAGGATGGAGCCATTCTGCCTGCCAGAATTCAGTTTGACCAAAAGGGAATCTTGACGGCATTTACCGATGCAGGAGTTACTGGTGAGGTGACGGTGGAGGTTAGAAGCCGACTTCCTTTGCGTACTGAAGTTGTGAAGTTGCCGGTGATTACCTATGAAAACGGTATTGTGATTGATGAAAAAATATCGGTGATTCAGCGTTCGGACGTCATCGTTGAGCTTGAAGGGCAAGATTCAAAACCGGTGGTAACAGGCGGATATGTTGAAAGTCTGGCAGGGCGATTGTTAACCGAATTCGATTCTGCGACCGAAGCCAACTCCAGCACGCTTAGAGTCCGGCCCAATGAAGTCGAATTACGAGGGGCAGCTAGTGGTGGGTTGGTGGAAATAGAAGGACAGTGGCGATATGTGCTTCAGGCTGACTTTTCAGTGGCAGCGGGGATAGTCAGTGAATTGCAACTTCTATTAAAGGACATACAATTCGAGAGTGTGGAGGTCCAACAGGGAGATTACTTACTCGATCTCAATCAATATGCAGCTGGGGACTATTTGGTTACGCTGCGTCCCAAGCAGCTCCAGAATGAATCGATATCGTTTCAAATTGTTTTTGAACTGGAGCAGTCAGACGGAATTCTGACCGTGCCGGAGTTTTCGTTTGTGGCATCGGAGGCAAGTAATATTCAGCATTTCTTTTTTGCTCCACTGCAGTTAGAGGGGCAGCAACAAATTGAGTGGGATGGTGTTGGGGCTCAGCGGATTACGCAATGGTCTACTGAAGTGATCCCCGATGAGGTGAAGCAGCAATCGCATGCTGTATTTCTCGGTATGGGAAATACGGATATTCGTTCACGTGGATTTGTACAATCCGCGTCACAGCTCCAAGTCGAAGTGGCAAGCTATGAATTGGCTGTGATTGACAAGAATCATATTGTTGGACTGGCTAGATTTGACGTGTTGCCTACGCGTGGATCTGACCTCTCTCTCGTGTGGCCGGAAATGTGGGTGCTCGAGGGAGCCTCTATTCAGGGCACGTCGGTGGTTGCCCAGCAACGTGATTTACAGTCCACGTCGAGTGAATCCAATACCCGAGTTGTCATTCCTTTGTTGTCCGACGGTCAAATACAACAGGTCGATATCGTATTTACCCTGGTCAGCGGTCGAAAGCTTGCCGCGGGATCTAACCTACTGCAATTGCCTGTCCCAGAAAACGAAGTCGGTGAGTCGAATATTACGATACAGGCTGCTGACACCGATTATGCCTCGTTGGAATTTGCAAGCGACAACGTTGAAGCCGGCTCGTTGGAGATGTTGCTTCAGCAGGAAGTCGCCTGGGCTACTGAACTTGTAAACAATCGCCTTTCTGGCGACTTTGAAGTTGAGCAGTCATTGTTGGCTGAACAGCAATATTGGCAGTCTTATCAGGATCGCTTGCAGGTATTGGCCGACGTGGAGTCACAAACTGAGTCGAATCTCACATTAACAGGATTACCCGAAGCCGGATTTGGCTACCGTGACTTTCAGGTGTTACAGACGCCAGGGATTCGTTTAACCGGCCATACGTCCGGAGTTCTATCTCAAGTGCTTGTCCGCGCCGAATTGCACTCGTCGGTTAGTCAAATCTGGAAGCCACTTGGTGTAGTTTTTGCCATTGCGGTGAGTTGTGGGGTGGTTTATTTCCTGACCGAACAGGGCTGGCTCGCCAATTGGATTAGCCAGGCACCCATGAGTCCATTAGTGCTTTTAGGAGTACTTTGGTGGACTTTTCTTGCTCCCGCGGTCATCGGCCTGGTTTTGATACTCATGGGAATAACCGGACTGATTCTACCGGATCGTCGATTTATCAAAGTGCGATTCGATTGGGTTCGGGAATCTCGTCAACAGCCTTCAAATCAAAAGTGAGATTGGTCGAAGTTAGTATTGGCAAGAATCGATGGATGTGTTAATTTTTTGTTGCCTCAAAGAAAGAGGATACGTCAAAAAAGAAGTATCAAATCTGGAAGAGGTAAATCTGTAATCGACAGGGAAAGGGCTGCCAGGGAAGGATGCTCTTACCGACAGATGAAACGGGAATGCAGAATAATTGCCGGCACTGGAAGGAGTCCAATATGGCGGCAGAGCCAACTCAGAATACGGGAATTCACATTCGTTGGATGATTCGAAGGGACATGACCGATGTCCTTAATATCGAAACTGAGAGTTTTGAATTTCCTTGGACTGAAGAAGATTTTGTGCGGTGCCTGCGGCAACGCAACTGCATCGGCATGGTAGCCGAACAGGATGATGAAATCGTTGGTTTTATGATCTATGAACTCCATAAAACACGCCTCCATATTCTTAACTTTGCCGTCCATTCGGGACACCGTCGTGAAGGGGTGGGCAATTTGATGGTTGAGAAGCTAAAAAGTAAGCTTTCAACTCAACGGCGAAATCGAATCGTTCTTGAGGTACGCGAAACGAACCTGGACGCCCAGCTCTTTTTCCAACAGCAGGATTTTCTGGCACTATCGGTGCTTCGTGATTTCTATGACGATACTGTCGAAGATGCTTATCTCATGCAGCATCGATTTGTGGATCAACAGGTTGAAGAACCTGTCAATCGGATTACTCGCTTGGCTGGTTAGTAGGCGGCTGACTGAATTACCCGCAAACAGCCTTTGTAACTTCGTGATTTTCAAGGGCTGAACTGTATTCTCCCGACGATGTCTCTTAACCCTGTTTCCTGATTCAGTTTATGTTGTTTAGTGCATAGCCGATTCTAAAAAGGGTAATTTTGTGCTGGCGTGATTATAATTGAGCAGAGCATGATCTCGCTTGTGTAGAGCGTGAATTGATAAGAACGACACCTGGAAGAAGAGACAGTTTGTGCAACAGGATTCCGCGTTTCTCCTGGTAGATATAGTGCTAGTTCTGGCGGCCTTATTACCGCTTTGGTTAGCCATTGGCTTTACCGTCCGATCACCACTCAACTTCCTGCAGGTCTTGCTTTGGATGCCGGCTGCAATGTTTACGGCGTTTTTATGGCGTTCCCGTTTACATGGACGGATCCCGGAAGATATTGACGGCGCAATCCTTATAAGCAA
The DNA here is from genome assembly GCA_002701385.1 of Rhodopirellula sp. Taxonomy (GTDB): domain Bacteria; phylum Planctomycetota; class Planctomycetia; order Pirellulales; family Pirellulaceae; genus UBA721. The sequence goes on from NZVD01000087.1 coordinate 11,876, forward strand.
CCACCGTAGCAGCGCAGATCCCTTCTTCATGCAGATGGCTTCGCGTCGTCCTATTGGCTGGATGATTGCCAGAGAATTCGCCTCGGGCCCGCTGATCCGTCACCTCATGAATATATTAGATGTAATTACTGCAGGACGTCGAGGTGTGGATACGGCCGCTACCAAGCGTGTTATCAGGGAAGCTAAGGCAGGACGTTTGATTTGTATGTTTCCCGAAGGAAGATTGAATACGACTGAGCAATTTATGCAGTCTTGTAGGCCCGGAGCTATTATGGTGGCCATCCGAGCGGGTGTACCGGTCATCCCATGTTATTTACACAATCTACCGTTTAGCAACGTCATTGCTCAGCCTTTTTATACTCCTGCCAGAGTCTCTCTTTTTGTCGGAGAACCAATTGATGTCGTCAAACTCGCCAATGGTCAAACAGACAAGGCGACTTTACAGAGAGTGACGATCCATTGTCTAAAGGAGATTGCCAGGTTAGCTGGTATACACGACTGGGAACCGGAAATGGCAGGCAAGAACTGGCTTAAAGACCAAACGTCTTAATTCAAAAGTATCGTCTGGATTTGCTCTTCGACATCGTCTAAAGCCGCTTTGATTTGGGGCGGGGACTGGCAAGACGCAAGTACCGTTAATACCGGATGGCCCGCTTCAATTTTGGTGTCTGCAAAAGGCAAGTCAGAAAGCTTCACTCCTTGATCTGCTGCTAACCGTGTTAGTCGGCGGTGCTTGTGATCATCAATATGACAGGATTCCTGAGCATAGATGATGAGCTTCCCACTGTTTGGCGAATTACTTACTTGTTTCAGGGTGGTATGCTCACCAGTGAAGGATTCGATGTGATATTGCAATAGAGGTGCTTGCCAGCAAGGTTCGAGCAATTCCATGGTAGCGGTGTAGCGTGGATTGACCTCTAAGATATAGATCTCTCCATCGTTGGTGAGGATGAAATCGACTCCCAATAAACCATATAATTTGAGCCTTCGGAGGAGAGTCCCAAGGCGTTCGAGCGATGTGACTTGATTTTCCTCCAGTGTACCTGTCACTGCACCGCAAAACTGAAAACAGTTATCTCGATTGAATTGTTCTGTAAAACCTAGCAAAGTGGTCTGTTCAGCCCGAACCAGAAAGCTGGCGCTCATCGTGGTACCAGCAACAAATTGTTGTAAATAAAAGCCGGTAGGAATGGAGTGTCCGAAGGTATAGGATTGAATATTCAGTCCGGCGGCGGATAGGAATGGCTTGACTAACCAGTTGCCTTCCAGTGCATTGTTTGCTGGAGACGTCATGGCGATGGCAGGTGTATTAAATCCTTCTTCAGCTAGGATACGTTGTAAGGATTCAGGAGATCGTACATTGGCGATGGCTTCCTCAGTCGGAGCGAAGACGGGGGCCACCGTTCGTAAGCTCTGGACTACACTGGGGTGATTCTCTAAGGCACCTGTAAAGCAAATCGCATCCGGATTGTATTTACGTACCACGTTATAGATGCCATGCGGGTAATCCGAAAGTGTTTGCCCTTCAGCGACCTTCCTGGTATCCGAATCTCCAAACAGATCGATTGCTGTGACCGTGTAGCCAGCTGCATGAGCTGATTCGGCAGCGGGACGTACACAGGCGCCGACAAGCAGGACGTGAGAGATATTAATATTAGTCATGCTGATTGGTTGTATCGGACCTGAAGTTACTGTCAAATAAAGTTTGACGATTAAAGCACCTTTTGTCAGCTGGTAAGAATCAATTTACTGTTATGAATTCCTTAATTCGGTAGGGGTTCTTGTAATTGGCCCAGAGTGTGCTATTTTCACTTCAGAGCTTTAGTTTTAGGTTTTCTCAGAATAAACGGAGATTCATCCATGTCGATGTATGTCGGTGAAGCACTCGTTGGCGATGGCAACGAAATTGCACATATTGATTTGTTAATTGGTAGTAAAGATGGCCCTGTAGGCGATGCATTTGCAAATGCTTTGGCTCGTCAAAGTGAAGGTCACAATAACTTGCTTGCTGTTTTAGAGCCAAATTTGGCTGTAAAACCAAGTACCGTAATGATTACTAAGGTAACAATCAAAGGTATGAAGCAAGCAGTTCAAATGTTTGGTCCAGCTCAGGCTGCTGTTGCTGAAGCTGTGGCAGATGCTGTGAAGGAAGGCGCGATCGCTGCTGATCAAGCAGAAGATTTGGTTATCGTATGTGGAGTCTTTATCCACCCGGCAGCTGAAAGTGATGAATTGATCTATAAGTACAACTACGAAGCGACTTTGCAGGCGATTCGCAATGCAATGACCGGAGATCCTTCTGTTCAGAAGATGCTCGATGGACGTGATGGCGCTGCTCACCCGTTTAAGGGATGCTAGTAGTACTTACGATTCAGGCGATTTAAAACGCTTGATCTGTATGAATCAAACGAAAATACCCTGTTGATATTCAGCAGGGTGTTTTTGTGCGCAATAGAGGCCGGTGGTGTAGCATTCGAAAGAACTTCCATGGAATAATTTCAGAGTCTCCGATTCAGTCAATTGGCTGATTAGATAAAATGGGAGTTGAGCATTGAAAGAAATCCCAATTAAGGAAACTGTTGCCCTATGAGCAAACAGAGAATACTAATTCAATTAGATAGTGATAAACATGCCAGCGTGTTTGATGGAGTGGTTGCAGTGGATTCCGGTGTCGATCACTTATTCCAATACAGCCAAGTTTCTGTGGATGATGTGGAAGGTCTGGTACACGGAGCAATGTTTACCCGAGGCCCGCAGGATCTTCATCAAACGGCGGTGTTTGTTGGCGGTTCAGATGTAGCAACTGGAGAAGCATTGGCCGAAGCGGCAACGAATTGCTTTTTTGGTCCAATGCGTGTCAGTGTAATGATGGATTCAAACGGGGCAAACACCACAGCCGCAGCGGCTGTGCTGGCGGCGGCCAGAGAGATGAATCTGAATGGGGTTGAAGCTCTTGTGTTGGCAGGAACGGGGCCTGTGGGCTTGCGAGCTGGACGATTGTTGGCAACGCAGGGAGCTCGCGTAAAACTTGGGTCGAGATCTTTGGAACGAGCCCAACAGGCTGCCGCTGCCATTCAAAGTCAGGTTGACGGTTCCGAAGTCCAGGGCGTCGCCACAGCAACGGGTGAGGAAACATTGCTTGCTGCCAAAGACGCTGAGGTGATTATTGCAGCAGGGGCTGCAGGAATTCAGTTGATTTCAAAGTCTGTTTGGGAACAATGTGAGCAGTTGAAAGTGTTGATTGACTTAAACGCAGTTCCTCCTCTGGGTATCGAAGGTGTCGATGTGATGGATAAAGCGAAAGCAGATGGGCAACAAATTCTTTATGGAGCTATTGGAGTGGGCGGTACAAAAATGAAGATTCATAAAGCCGCCATAGCGAGCCTATTTGAAAGCAATGAGCAAGTTTTGGATGCTGAAGAGATTTATTCTATTGGGGAATCATTAGAGTCTTAAGGGTAGGACTCGTAGCCGATTTATTGTGTATTCATGAATTTACTTACATTTCAATGTCCGGTGTGTGACGGTGTTTTCCGAGCAGACGATTCTGCGACGGAGGTGGCCTGCCCACATTGCCATGAAATCATTGAATTGATTGGTGACGAAACGGGCTCCCAGCAGAGTCAAACAACGACTGCATCACAAGTCGAAATGACGGTTACACGTAATGCAACTCTCTCTCCATTGTTGCCTCCGGGATTTCGGAAGAAGACAAAGTCCAGGGAACCAGCCCAGAAAGCAAACGATCCTGAAGAGATTCCGCTGGCTCCACCTGTGCTCCCTGCTGTGGAGCCGGGAATTGATGAGCTTGAGATAGTAAACGAGCTACCAGCTTCCAGTGCTGTAGAAGACATGAATGCCCCTGTTCCTCCATCTGAGCCAGTTTCGCAGTCCCTTGTTGTCGAGGACTCAAGCGTTGCTGAAGCACCGTTTTCGGGGATATCTGAATCTCAGCCGGACGCGATGGATACATTGCCAGAAATCTATGATCACAACGAGGCAGTTGATCCAAATCTTAACGAGAATGTGACTACAGTCTCTGAATTAGATACTCTAGTCGAATTTGTAGCAGATATTTTAGATGACGAATCTGAGGCGTCATTGACGGATGAGTCTGCGGGCTTTGAAAATGCTGTGTTTCCTGTTGACGTAGAGAGTTTAGTTGAAACGTTAGCTGAGCCTTCTGAGCTGAGTGTAGTTAGTAGTGCACAGACAGACACCAGTGAAGAGGATGTTATTGGCGAGGAATCTGCTGAGAAATCAGATCTGGAAAGCCCCGAACCTCCCGATGAACGCGACAAGCAAAATGGCGGTTCGCCTGCTGGCGTCGAACCGGACTTGGAACTGCCTGAAGATCTCTTAGGCGACTTAGACGACCCATCGGATAGTGATTTACTACCACCTTCAATCGATGGAATGTCCGTATTGCCTCAGAAGCCTGTTGGTCTACCGACTCCGGTAATTGATACCGGTGAGATTCTGTCGCAATCTCAGGTAGAAGAACCGAGTGTTACGATTAGAGTCGAAGAAAATATTCAGACGGTAGGTTATGGAAACAATAAAATTGAGTTGCTCAGTCGTACATCAGACGAAAAGGAACAATTCAAAAAGAACAAGAACATTATGGTGTGGGTGATAGGTGCACTGATGATCGTATTGACGATGATCATAATGTTGAACTTGTAATTTAGCCGCGACTGAATCCCATATAGAAACTAAACACTTGCTTGTCATCGGTGTCAGCATGGTGGATTGGGAATCCAAAATCGAGGGCAAACGGCGCTTGGGACATAAATGGCATGGAGATTCTTAGTCCTGCCCCCACGACTACGCGGAAGTTTTCCGCATGAACGCTGTAGTCCTGCTCGACTGTTCCAAAGTCTGTGAAGACTACACCTTTAAGCATATCGTCGGCTGTGAAGGGAAACAGATACTGCAACGTGCCTAGGAAGCGTTGGTGTCCACCAACACGTACTCCATTTTCTTCGGGGGAAGCTCCACGGAATTCAAACCCACGCATTGTCGAATATCCACCGGCAAAATAGTGGTCATATAGCGGAGTGTCCTCGCCGGTGATGTCATACTGTAGTCGCCATGAGAATGTGTGTCGTCCAGAGCCATCCGCACGTTCACGTATCAGATAATATTTGCGGTATTCAATACTTCCCCGGGGGTAAACATAATCCCCGAGAACTTGTTCGAAGGATGTGTTGAAGTAATACCCTTCCGTCGCAAGAAATGGGGTATCGCGGGTGTCATGACTGAGTCCGACTTTGAGACCAACGAGATCGTTGTGTCCCAGGGCATCATCCAAATCGGCAACCCCTGTGATAGAGGGATCTGTGAGCTTAATTCGTTCCAAACGGGCACTTAAATTGACGCTTAAGTCAGGGTTTAAGCGATAGCCAAATCCGAATCGACCTCCAGCTCGTTTTTCATCCCAGTCGCGATAAATTCGGTCATACATAAATGCGCTGGTGTTCAGGCTTACCTTCGTATCCCGAAAGTAAGGGTCCGAGTATTGCAGCATGTATCTTTCCCAGAATTCACCAGGCATAGCTTCGAGGCGAAATCCTTGGCCTCCACCTCGGAATGCCCGTCCCTCTGCAAAATCTTCCCAGCTATCAGGTACAGCATGATAATCGAAGTTTCGTTCATCGATTACGATTTGTCCTGTTACACCGGCATCGGAATTGACGCCCACGCCGAACATGAAACGGCCGGTTCGGCCCTCTTCCACGTAAACGTCGAAGGGAATTGAATTCATGGCGGCATTAGGATCAAAAAGCGGTCTTACCGAGTTGTCATTTGGGGCAAGTTCCTCTTCGGCTTGAGCTAATTGCAACTGGTCATCGACACGTAAGACTTTGGAAGGATTGGATAGTTCAACGAAGTCCGCGTTGGTGACGGGACTTTGACCCCGGATAATAGTGGCATCAGGGGCCGGAGTGTGAAGAGCAGAGTCGTCAAATTGTGGGATGAGGGATTCGTCGGGGGTTGTTTGCAATTCTACGGCAGCTTGCCTCGTCGTTTTGCTTTCGTTTGCGGGGGTACTCGTCTGAGGCTGAGATACCTCTCGTCTGTCTTCCGAGGCGTTGCTGACAACTGAACGCTGAGCATCTGATTCGGTTAGTTGCTTGAGGGTTCGCTGTTTGCCCGAGATCTGTTCAACTGCAGTTGGATTGGGCGCCAAATTGGATGTACAACCAGTTAGCACACCGGCAAGCGTGAAGCTGACCAGAGCAAGCATTGTTTTAGAATTACGTAGTATTTGAAAGGTCATTGCGTTATCGGTTGGTAATCCATGTTGCAGGTTTTGGCGGGAGCTGAAATGCGGAGGTGCGATCGACTTGCTGGATATTTGGTCGTTCCGGACTCTGACCTCGGATCGAACCCGTTGTTGGTCCGGTAGCGGCCTTTGGGTTAGGAGCTGGTGGCAGCCCGGAATCTTCCGGACTATTCGTCTCAATTTCTTCAGTGCGTACGACGATGGTTGGGGGCGACCCCATCATGGCTCCATCGTTAAACAAAGAGCTGTGTCGCAAACGCCGTTCACTTGAACGCATTTCCTGATTACTGGCCAGATCACCGGGGATAAGTGAGAGTCTGTTTAAGACGACTGAATTTTTAGTGTGTGGTGCAATTCCTGAAATGTGGACAGCGATTTCCCCCACTTTGAATTGTTCGCCTTCGTCGACAGAAAAGACCAACTCCAATTCTCCGGGCGTCTCCTGAAAGCGGATGTCGGTAGTGATGGTTGAGTAGATATATCCGAGTTTCCCGTAGATTTCCCGCAGAGCGTCGAGGTCTTCATTTAGCTGGCCACGTAGAAAGTAGTCTCCGGACCGAGTGGAGATAAGTTGGTTGAGTGACTCGGAGGAGACGTGCTGATTTCCTTCGACTCGCATCGCTGTGATACGGTAACGCGGCCCTTCATTTACGATGAACCGGAGTGTGACCCAATGCCCTGATTCGTCATAGTCGATCTGGCGGCCAACGGTCGCCTGGAAGTACCCTAGGTTTCTGTAGTAGGCAACAAGTTTCTCCATATCGCTTTCCACACGAGTTGGAATATAGTCGCCGCCAATGATCCAGTTGGTCAATTTAGCTTTGGATTCGAATAGTGTCAGGAGTCTGGCATCCTGTGCGAGATGAGGGTTATTGCCAACCACTTGAATAGCGGCGATCTTTTCTCTCGGGCCTTCATTTACGTAGAACACCACATTTCGTTCACCAGGCTGAAGTCCTTCCAGTACCGACACGTGAGCTTTGGGGAATCCGTGTTCGTGATACAATTCCTCAATTTTCCGTTTCGCATCTTCGATGGAGAACAGATCCAGAGCATCTCCAGCTTTGAGGTCTGTCTCTTTGGTTAGTTTCTTGTCCAAGTACATGCGATTGCCGATGTAGCGAACGGTCGCAATCGTGGGGCGTTCAAAGAGTTCAAACGTAAGGTGCAGCCCGAGATTGGATTGTTTGATTAGCAAACGCACGTCGCGGATAAGTCCCGTGCCGTATAAGGATCGCACATCCTCCTGAATCACGGTTGCATCGAACGATCGGTCAATTCGAGTCTTAATCGTACCGTAAAGTCGCTCGCCGGTGAGGAATTGATTTCCTTTGAATTCGATAGAGGCAACAGGAAGGCCGTGATACTGCAGGTGCTTTTTCTCTTCTTCTTTTTGCAGTTCGTCTACCGTTTTAGGGGAACTGTCCTGAGCAGGACCACGAGTACCTGGTGTACCTGGTTGTCGATTTAGGCTTTGTGTACGAGGGGGGCGTCCTGTATTGGGGAATATTCCACTTGCTTGTTGCACTTGTCCGGTCGATCCAGGGCGGAATGCAGCATTACCAATAAGAGGTTGCTGAGCCAGCAGAGTGGGGCACAGGAACAGGCACATCAGGCAGGTTCCAAGACGCTGCAGATAAGATTCATTCATTCGAGGATGGCGCTTATTTGTCATACAAGTGGTGCTATAGTCGACAGAAACGTAAAAAGTTCGATGTGATTAGTCGGATTATTGGCTTCCAGAGAAATGCGTAGTCAGCGCGCACGTAAGACGCCGGAAGTTACGCGAAAATAACGCAAAACAGAGGTTGGCGGCAATACAGATTTGAGCCGCAATCAGGAGGAAGTCTGCAAAAAAATGGAGGAGTTGTTTAAAAAACGACCGAGTTTAGAAAGGGTCGCCTCCAGCAACACCGGATTCTGCACCAGAATTAAAATCATCGAAGGCCTGCAGTCGTTCGGGGGCCTTATCCACGAAGCGTGTAAAGTCTTTTTGCCATAGGACTTCAATTTCCCCTACCGGACCATTTCTTTGTTTGGCGATGATGATTTCAGCCAGGCCAGCGAATTGCTCTGCATCTTCACCTCGACGATAATATTCTTCACGGTGGATAAACATGACCACATCGGCATCCTGTTCAATAGCACCCGATTCACGTAAATGGCTTAGCTTTGGACGATGGTCAGCCGATCCTTCAGCCTGCCGATTCAGCTGCGCCAAGCAAAGGACGGGCACCTTGAGGTCACGTGCCAGCCCTTTGAGTCGTCGAGCGATACGAGCCACTTGTTCCTGACGCGGGTCACGGGCATTGTCTGGTTCAATCAGCTGCAGGTAGTCGATGACGATTAATCCGAGGTGCCCATTATGCGTGCGTTGGATTCGTCTGGCTGCGGAAGCAATTTCGCTCACAGTTCGTGTTGGGGAATCATCGACATAGAGAGGGGCGTTGGCCAGTTCACCAGCTTTTTCGACTAACTTGGCACGATCTTCGTTGGAGATAGTACCATTTCGCATCTTATGCCCATTCACTCGGGCAGCACTACAGAGCAATCTGTCACAGAGTTCCAATTGAGACATTTCGAGGCTAATAAAGAGAACAGGAGCTTTTCCGAGGTGGACGACATTTTCGGCGATGTTCATTGCCAAAGCTGTTTTGCCCATCGATGGCCGTGCGGCAAGAATCAGCAGTTCGTTGGCATGAAAGCCTCCCATCATACGGTCAAGTTCGGTAAAGTGTGTTTCGACTCCATCCTCGGTTTGTTCGCCGCTCATACGAGCTTCCATCCGGTCCATCGCCTTATGGAGGATTTCGTCCAGCTTGGAAACACTTTGGCCTCCTCTGGCATCGGCGATGCTATAAACCTTTTGCTCGGCCTGACTTAACAACGCGCGGCAGTCCACGGCCTGTTCGTATGCTTCTCGGAGAATCTCCGTACCAACGTTGATGAGCGAGCGATAGATTGCTTTTTCGCGAACGATTTCCCCGTAGTAGACGGCATGGGCTGCATTCGGAACGGCGGCACCCAATTCGGCCAGATATTTGGTGCCACCGATCAATTCATAAAGGCTTTGAGACTTTAGCTCAGCAACTAAGAGCATCGCGTCAATCTTTTTGGCATTGTCATGCATTTCAAGCATGACCTGATATAGTTTGCTGTTAGCTTCATCAAAGAAGTCATCCTTGCGGACAACTAGCAAGACTTCATCCATGATGTCTGGCTTAAGCAGGATACTCCCCAAAACACCTCGTTCTGCATCCAGATCATAAGGCGGCTGGCGTTGCAGAATATCTGAGGTTTGTTCAATGGCTGCGCTTCGTTTCTTGGGGGCAGTTGCCATAACGTTTGAGGTCGTTGCGAGGAGTTGGGTAGTGATGAGATTGGATGCCCCATTGTACCTGATTAGGGAATGGGGAGAATACTTTGGAATCGTAGCTAAGTAAAAAAGCCCTGCCCGCAAAGTTGCTTGATTCAAGCAGGAGTGCGGGCAGGACTGGTGTTTGCAGGGTGGTCGAAGTCGACTACCTAGTGTTTATTCGTCCCCAGCAGGTGGGACGACCCAAACTTTGAGTTCAGCAAGTTCGATATCCTGATGCAATCGAATCTGAACAGGGAATAAGCCGTGTTCTTTGATTTGGCCATCGAGTAGAACGTGTTCGTTGTTGACCTGAATGTCTTTACCACGTAGGCCTTCCACGATTTCGGCAACGCCAACACTACCGTAGAGTACGCCTTCTTCATTAGCCTTGGATTCGATCGTGACGCTTTCTTCGTTGATCTTATCAGCGATTTCACGCAATCCGGCCAGACGAGCTTCCTGCTGTGCTCGGATTTTGGCACGGTGCTTTTCGACCATGCGTTTATGGTGTTCGTTTGCAACCGTTGCCAGTCCCTGAGGGATGAGGTAGTTGTTTGCAAAACCAGGCTTCACTTCGACGATGTCGCCTGAGTGCCCCAGGTTATCGACGGACTGGATTAGTAGCAGTTCAACGCCACCGTTGGGGCCCTTGGGGAGTCGCTTATAAGTTCGTTTCTTTTCCGAGCTTCTTGGCATGAGTTTATGTCACTTCAAAAAGGTAGTAATCGTTTGGTTTCGTTAAAATGGGATATCGTCATCTGCTGGCGGCATTCCCTGTTGTGCTGGGGGATCGTTGTAAAACCCACCAGGTCCATTGTCTTGTTGTGGAGGTGCTTGTTGGCTGGTGTTTCCACCATAATTGCTTCCACCACCGTATTGTGCTCCAGTTGTATTGTAAGAGCCTCCAGATCCTTGGGAACTGGAACCTCCGTTGCCGCCATTTCCACCACCACGAGGAAGCATCTGCATCCTTTCGCCGGTGACTCGCAGGCGACTGCGGCGTTGTCCGGTTTGTTTGTCGTCCCATTGGTCTAGGCGAAGTCGGCCTTCCACCATGACTCCGGAACCTTTTCCAAGGTATTGGTCGGCAACTTCGGCAGTACGTCCCCATAGGGTTACATCCACGAAAGTTGTTTCTTCCTGCCACTGACCATCCTGGCCTCGTCTGCGGTCATTCACAGCCAGTGTAATTTCAGTGACTGCGGTTTGGTTACCTGTGTACTTTAATTCGACATCCCGCGTCAGGTTACCCATCAGGATTACTTTATTAAAGCTTGCCATTTGCCAACACTCCTTTGTTAAATTCCCAGCGTTTTGGTGACTCGATGCCAATCCGGCGCAGTTTATCAGAGCAAAACACCAAGGGCAAGCAAATCAAAGTGATTATCAGATTGCCGCCAGGGACAATTATCACGTTGATTGCTCAGGTCGTTACAGCTTATTCTGCTGCAACTTCTTCGGTTGCTTCTGATGACTCTTGTTCCGGCTCTTCTGCCGTGGATTCACCTTTCGCATGGGCGATCAGGTGATCGACCAGACGAGGATCAATTTTCAGAGTCAGGCTTCGCATGACGTTATCGTTGAGCTGATTTGCTCGTTCGTATTCAGTCAGCTTGGTGCCTTCCAGACGCAGGTAAGTCAACCAATAGGTTCCTTTACGGTTCCCGTTGATTGGGTAAGCCAGTTTCTGCTCGCTCCACAATCTTGAGACAAGGATTTCTCCGCCAAGAGAGCTTGCCGCATTGTTAATTGACTCCTGAACCCCGTGCGGGTCACGAGCGTATCGATTGGAATCGAGTATGAACATGCATTCGTATACGTTTGCAGCCAATGTAAAATCTCCTAGTACTACATCACACGAGTTCGGGTTTACGCCAGCCCGGACTTCAAATTTGTCATTAGGTTTCGTGCGAGTTCGTATTTTGTTTTCGGTTGTATTGATTCATGCAGAATTCAATTCCCTGCTGAACCCAATCTGCCACGGCTCCGGACCCAGAATCGACGACTTGTTTTATGTCAGGCAGTTCCGCTTTGGTGAATTTGCTTAACACATAGTCTGCCGTATCCCACTGGGGAGGTGGCTGGCCGACGCCGATTCGCAATCTGGGGATTTCCTGTGTTCCCAGTTTGTTAATGATGTCTTTGAGGCCGTTTTGACCTCCGGAAGACCCTTGAGGTCGAAACCTCATCATGCCAACCGGAAGGCTAATGTCATCACAGATGACGAGTATGTCCCTAGGGGACAATTTGTAAAAATCGCTTGCCGGCCGAACACTTCGACCGCTCGCATTCATGTACGTCATAGGACAGAGTAACAGTCCCTTTTCCGTACCAAATTGTGTCTCAATCACTTCCCCTTCAAATCGAGCTTTTGGTTTGCTCGACCCGTGACGTCTGGCAAGTTCTGCCAGAATCTGCCAACCCACGTTGTGTCGGGTGTCCTGATATTTCTTTCCGGGATTTCCCAGTCCAACGATCAGTTTCATGGCACTTGGGCAAGGTGATTAAATTGTAATATCTTAACGAGGTGTGAAACGATTACTCGTCTCCACCACTTTCTTCTGTTTCGTTACTTCCAGCATCATCAGCTACAGTAGCTTCTTCAGCAGGAGTTTCAGGAGCGGCTACTGCGCCACAGGTAACTACCACTGTACTTGGGTCACTTAGGAGGCTTACTTTTTCAGGAAGTTCAATATCGCCCAAACTGATGCTGTCCCCGTCGTTAAGAGAGGAAATATCAGCGACAAGGCCGTTGGGTATGTTCATCGCTGGTACGACAGCTGTCGTCGTACGAATGACCTGATTGATGGAAGCTCCGGCATCTCCGGTTAAAGAGATCGTCAAGTCGACTTCAATCATGGCATTAGCATCCATCCGAGTTAAATCGACGTGCAGAACGGTACTGCCAAGGGCATCCCACTGAAGTTCCTGAATCTGAGCACTTTCTGTGCTGGCCCCTTCAAGTTGAATGTAGGGTTGGTTGTTTCGAACCGCTGAGTTGACCTGAGATTCCGGGATCGACAGGTGAACAACGTCCTTACCCTGTCCATACAGAATCGCAGGTACCATGCCTGCCCGACGTAAACGACGAGTATTGGCTGAACCGGTTAATTCACGTGCTTCTGCTTGAAACAATTCCGCCATGGAATTCTTCCTCTTTTTAACTGATGTTTATTTGGTGATTGATTGGTTTGGGATCTTAAACTTATCCATAATTCAATAACCTAACACCTGTTTTTAGGTGTGAGATTGAAATCTTAAGATCGCTGCTATTCCAAGGCTAAAACTCTGGAACAACCCCTCTATAGACTTTATATAGGGGTCAAACAGATTATTTTGCCATAAAGACTGTGGATTACAAGGCCTAATGCAATGTTAGCACCCCACAGAAACCAAGATTTTTATGAGCTTTTAGGCGGCAGGCAAATTGCTTGAATTCTCGAGTGAAAATCCAGGTGAGATTTCGGTATGCCGGAGGAAATAGTTAGTCGTTAGAGCGAAAAACCGCCACGATGTCATCGACGGGAACGACAAAAAGCTGATTGTCGTGCTCGAATTCTACCGGAATGGCGTCTTTGGGATGAAAAAGAACTTTATCGTATTGTTTGAGCGGCATTTCATCATCGTTTTCGACGACGGCGGAAATGGCGACAATCCGCCCTGTAATGGTAGGGATTTCAGCCGCATCGGGAAGAGCGATACCTCCACGGGTTTCACGTTTTGGCTCGTCCTTGCGAACTAAAATACGAGCTCCGATCGGTTCTACGGTTTCATACGTCTTTCGTTTTGCCATCGTGATCAAGCTACTCCGGTACTTCTAAGGTTTCGTGGATTTCCGAGGGACTAAAATTTAATAAAGAGGGTTGAGGGTTTTGGCGTAAGGGAAGATTTTAAGTTGACACTAATTGCATCGTAGGAAATCTTTGCTACCACCCATCTATTGTCGCCAAACGATCGTTAGGGTTCATAGCTCGCAAAGATATCACTAATGGACTGGTCATGATGGACGCGTTTGATGGCCTCTGCCAGTAAAGGAGCGACCGTCAATTGCTTGATTTTACTAACCTTACTTGCTTCCCCCAACGGGATGGTGTCTGTCACTACCACACTTGTGATTGGTGAGTCTTCGAGGCGTTCTAATGCTGGTCCGCAGAAGACACCGTGAGTGGCAGCCACATGGATCTCACTTGCTCCGGCAGCCTTTACGAGCTCGGCCGCTCCGCAAATACTTCCCGCCGTACTGATCATATCGTCGAACATGAGTGCGACTCGGCCTTCGATGGGACCTCCGATTAAGTTTTCCTGTGTCGTTTCCAATGCGCTGGCGCGTCGTTTGTCGACAATCGCCAGCTTGCCACCTAGTCGACGCACGTGGCCAATCGCTCGCTTGATACTTCCTTCATCCGGGCTGACTACGGCAAGATTGTCTTCCTGAATTCCCTGGTCGATAAAGTACTTGTTCAGGACAGGAGCTGCATAGAGGTGATCGACCGGCACATCAAAGAACCCCTGAATCTGTGCTGCATGTAGATCCATCGCCAGAACACGATCCGCGCCGGCTCGGGTAATCAGGTTGGCACATAGCTTGGCTGCAATGGCAACTCGCCCTTCGTCTTTCCGATCCGAACGAGCATAGCCAAAATAAGGAATGACTGCAGTGATTCGTGAGGCACTGGCCCGTTTGCAGCTGTCGATCATGATCAATAGCTCCATCAGATTGTCGTTTACTGAAGGACTGGTGGGTTGAATAAGAAAGACATCCCTGCCACGCACATCTTCTTCGATTTTGCAGTGGCGTTCTCCGTCGGGAAACGTACTTAGTGTGATCTGCCCCAGAGGCAGGTGTAGAAATCCACAAATATCCTCGGCCAATTGAGGATTGGCACCACCACTAAATATCTTCAATTCGCGCATTTAGTAACCTAGCTTTCTCATCTCGTCTTCCACCAGTTGCAGTTGCGTTTGCGTATTCACGCTAAGTGCCTCACAAGGTTGAAGTACGGCTTTTGCATCCACTGATTCCCCCCGAGTTAGTAAGATCGCTGGGCAATCGGTAAGGTAGTACTCGTTTTGAGTGTTGTTGGTCTGTAGTTGACTCAGAGACCATTGTAAGTGATCCGAATCAAAAACGTAGGTACTCATGTTGACTTCGTTGATCTGGCGTTGTGCTTCCGTGGCATCCTTGTGTTCAACAATGCCGACGAATTGTCCTGCTTGGTCACGTACAATTCGTCCTAGTCCTTCAGGGGCATCACTCAGTAAGGATCCTAGAACGCATGCAAGAGCTTGTTCCTGCTGATAGGCTAGTAAAGCCTTAATCGAGTTGGGCTGGATCAACGGTGAGTCTCCTGTGACGATGACGACGGGGCCTTGATGCTGAGCTAACTCTTCATGGCACATTTGCACGGCGTGACCGGTGCCCAAGCGTTGATGCTGAGTGACGAAGACAATATCTGGTTCACCTTCGAATTCAGCACGGACCAAATCTTCCCTAAACCCGACAACCAACACAAGTTTGGTCACCTGAGCATTTCGTAATGCCTCGACGACGTGCCGGACCATCGGTTTTCCACATACAGGAAACAGTACCTTGGGCAGCTCCGAATTCATTCTGGTTCCCTGACCTGCAGCCAATATGATTGCCAGTGTTTCTCCAGAGGAAACGGCGGTGGCGTTTTGATTTGCAGCGGTTTCGGGCATAGCTAAACGAGGTATTTCTCGTTGGCCTTCCATGATGGACGGATGGACGGAGATAGGAAAAGGTCAGGGGCTCAAGGCATCCACGTGTAACAATATCATGCCACGAATAGAACATTCATTCTAGGGGCTATCAGTTTTGCCTCCCGTAAAAATTACGCTATCTCCTCAGACGTGAAAATCTCTTCGTTGACACTGTGAATAGTCTAGGTCTAGAATGGCCTGTTTCCCCTGTACCGAAGGCCTTCGATACAGGGGTTTATTCCCTGTCAACCCATAGCCTGGTTGCTCAAAAAGAACACAAGACCCCCGACCGAGTCATTTGGGTCACATACAAACTATGCAAGACGCGATTCAAAAAGCAGATACACTCATTGAAGCATTGGGCTGGATACGCCAATTTCGTGGAAAGACCACGGTGATTAAACTTGGCGGCAGCATCATGAAGGATGAAGATGCGCTACGACATGTTTTGGTGGATATCGTTTTCATGGAAACCGTGGGCATGCGGCCCGTTTTGGTTCATGGTGGAGGTGCGGCTATCAGCGCTGCGATGGACCAAGCAGGGATTGCTCCTAATTTCATTCATGGGCGTCGCGTGACAGATCAAAAAACGCTGGAAATCGTTGAAAGCGTCCTGGCGGGTCAAGTGAACCAGCGTTTGGCCGAGTTAATCGAGGAGATTGGCGGCCGCGCGATGACACTCAACTTTGAAAGCACTCCCGTCCTGATCGGTGAAAAACTGGACCTACATGTCGATGGCGAGTCTGTGGATCTCGGATATGTTGGTCGCGTTACTGAAGTGGAACGAGCAGTTATTGAGAATCTCTGTTATGCAGGTACGATCCCGGTAATTCCATCGATGTGCCTTGATAATCAGGGGCAGAAATACAATGTGAATGCGGATACAGCAGCCACCACCGTTGCTCAACTGCTAGGCGCGGACAAGCTGGTGTTTCTTAGTGATGTCAATGGTGTTCGGCGTGATAAGGAAGATGAATCAACGCTGATTAATTCACTTTCCGCAACGGAAGCACGTGAGCTAATTGCTTCGGGCGTGATCGATAGTGGCATGATTCCCAAAGTGGAAGCTTGCCTAGAAACGCTCGACCGCGGAGTTCAGAAAGTCCATATTATTGATGGTCGTATTCGGCATTCACTGTTACTAGAGATTTACACGAGTTCCGGGGTTGGAACGCAAATTACAAAATGATCGGTTTTAGCCCATTCCGGCTGAAGCGAGCCTGACAGACGGACCGATTTCTAGTTATTTCCAATTACTTCGATACTATTAAGAAAACGAGAGGACCTGTGCCATGGATAATTCATTCCTTAGCTCAGCAGATACAGTCGATTTATTCCGACAATATGTAGTGCCCAATTACGGTCGCTATAGTGTGAATCTCGTTCGCGGTGAAGGCTCCAATATTTGGGATGCCGAAGGAAATAAATACCTCGATCTGTTTCCCGGATGGGGGTGCAACCTGCTTGGGCATTGTCCGGAGCCGGTAGTAAGAGCTGTACAAAAACAGGTGGAAACTCTTATTCATGTACCCAATTCATGGCATCTGGAAGTTCAGGGGAAATGGGCGCAATTGTTGAGTGATCGAAGTTTTGGTGGGCAGGCCTTTTTCTGCAATTCCGGAGCTGAAGCGAATGAAGCGGCTATTAAACTAGCGAGGCTGCATCATGGACCCTCTCGTTACAAAATAATCACCTTCGAAGGTGGGTTTCATGGTCGAAGTTTGGCTACCACGACAGCGACCGCGCAACCTAAATACCATGAAGGGCTGGGACCACTTGTCGCAGGATTTAGCTATGCACCTTACGGTAATTTGGATGCAGTAAAGGAACTGATTGATGACGAAACTTGTGCGATCATGATTGAGCCGATCCAGGGGGAAGGCGGAGTGCGTATTCCTCCAGAAGGATTTTTACAGGGATTGAGACAACTCGCCGATGAAAATGATCTGCTGCTCATCTTTGACGAAGTGCAGACAGGTTGTGGGCGAACAGGTAAATGGTTTGGCTATCAGTATTTCGATGTGAATCCGGATGTGATGACGCTGGCCAAGAGTCTTTGTGGTGGCGTTGCGGGTGGCGCTATGCTAACTACCGCTGAAATAGCCCCTAGTTTGCGACCGGGTATGCATGCTGCCACGTTCGGGGGGAACCCAATTGCTTCGGCCGCTGGAATTGCCACACTTCAGATGATTGAACAAGAGAACCTCCTGGACAACGTGAGTGTGCTGGCTGATCTCTTTAAGACGCGGTTTTCCGAACTCCAAAAGGAGTGCCAGTGGATCAAAGAAGTGCGTGTTGCCGGAATGATGGTTGGCGTCGAATTGGAAGTGGAGGGAGCTTCGGTGGTGCAGCAGTGCCTGGATCGGAATCTCCTTGTCAACTGCACTCAGGGCAATGTGATTCGCCTCTTACCTGCAATGAATTTATCAGTGGAACAAGCCAATCAAGGAGTGGATATTTTGTCCGAAGTACTCCGCGAACTTCGAGCCTAGTTTTCTCTTTCAAGATTTCATAACCGGTCTGATAAGAACCGGTCTGATGTAGTCGCGTTTGTATTGCAAGCGTATCTAAAGGTATTAAAAGATGAGACATTTACTTTCTTTATTTGATCTAACAACAGACGAAATTAAACAAATACTTACATACTCATTACAGCTCAAGGCTGAGTTGGCTGAAGGTAATCGTCATTCAGTGTTAGCGAGTCACAACTTAGCCCTGCTGTTTGAAAAGCCTTCACTCCGTACTCGGGTTAGTTTTGAATCCGGAATCAGTCAGTTAGGTGGGCATGCGTTATTCTTAGGCCAGGAAGTGGGGTGGGGAAAGCGTGAGTCGGTCAAGGATTTTAGCGAAGTGCTAAGTCAGTACGTGGATGTGATTGCGTGTCGAAGTTATAAACACTCAACTCTCGAACAGTTGGTGGAATATTCCACCGTTCCTGTTATTAATGCATTAACCGATTATTCTCATCCCTGTCAGGCTCTGGCGGATGTATTGACGATCCAAGAAGAATTTGAATCGCTTGAAAATCGTCATTTGGTATTCGTTGGCGACGCGAACAATGTATCCCGGTCTTTGGCGATCGCCTGTGGCAAGCTTGGTCTGAAATTTACGCTGGCCGGACCAGCGGCCTATCAGTTTACTGATCAAGAGAAGACTGAGATCGAATCAGGTTGTGCCGTCGCTAACTTTGAGCAAACAGAAGATGCTGTAGGGGCTGTGGCTTCCGCCGACGCCATCTATACGGATGTCTGGGCCAGTATGGGGCAGGAAAAAGAGCAGAAACAACGCGAACAGGACTTTGCTGATTATCAGGTCAACGAATCGCTTATGGCCGCTGCCCCAGAGCATGCGATTTTCCTACATTGTCTACCCGCAAAGCGAGGGCAGGAAGTGACGGACGCAGTGATGGACGGTCCTCAAAGTCGAGTTGTGGCTCAGGCTGGAAATCGAATGCATGCTCAGAAGGGGCTGTTGGTTTGGTTGCTAGACAAACAGTTGTAAGTATCTAATTTGAGGAGCGTCTGAAGCCTAGGCTTTAAGAGCGTCCTTTTGGATACGTGTGAGCTGCCGAATTCCCTTTTTGGCCAGACCTAGTAAATCCGCGAGCTGAGTTTCACTGAATGTGCTTTCTTCGCCCGTTCCCTGAATCTCGACAAATTGTCCTTTTCCCGTCATGACTACGTTCATGTCGACTTCGGCCGCGTAATCTAGTTCGTAGTCCAGATCCAGATAGGCCTTGCCTTCGACAATACCAACACTCACTGCAGCTAGGCTGTCACGAAGCGGTGATTTTTTTGGGTTAGGCAATTCAGCTTCAAAGCTGCGAATGGCATCGACCACGGCGATGTAGGCTCCGGTAATACTGGCAGTTCGAGTCCCACCGTCGGCCTGTAGCACATCACAATCGATGGCGATGGACCGTTCTCCTAGTGCCTCCAGATCGGCCACTGCACGAATGCTCCTGCCAATAAGGCGTTGTATTTCGGTTGTGCGACCGTCGACTTTTTTCCGATCTCGGCGTTTCCGGGGACTGGTGCTAGAAGGCAACATGTTGTACTCGGCTGTGATCCAACCCTTGCCTTTACCCTCCATCCATGGCGGGACAGAGTTTTCGACGCTGGCAGTACAAAGCACGACGGTTTCACCGGCTGAAAAGAGTACACTTCCAGGTGCCTTATTGGTGAAATGCCTTTGGACTTTAATCTCTCGAAGTTGATTTGCTCGGCGAGCCTTGGCTTTGGCCATGTCGGTTCCTGATCGGCGTAGAAGTTGTATATGTAGTTGACTGAACGAGAACGGCACAGGCCCTGATGAGTCCTGTGCCGAGGTTTTCTTGATTGTGTAGATAGTCGTTGGTTAGCAGTGGACGGATTACATTGGGAATCCACCCTCGCCACCTGCATTGGGGTCCATCATACCGCCCATGCCACCATCCATGCCGCCATCCATGCCACCCATCATTCCGCCACCGTTGTTTTCAGTTGGTGCATCGGGTTGGTAGTTATAGCGTTCCCACAATTTGGTGTCATCGATTTCATTTTGAACGGTGAAGTTACCGTCTTTGTCGAACAGTACAAATTCACCAGGGGCAAAAATTGCATTGTCCTTAGAAAACATCTTTTCGTAGTTAGTACCTTTGAACAGTTCTTCTCCACCACGTAGGTCGGCAATGATTACGTCGGCATTAAAGTTAAATTGAGGCAGGGCATTAATGACTTCGGTGATTGGATGTCCGTATTCGGCATCTGCTGTGAAGTTCAAGATGGCTCCTCGATTGACGGTGCGATCAAATGGAACATCAACGGCACGTTTGGTGTCAAATACGATTGGCTTAATGATGCCACTAGGTTCAGAATCAATATACATGGAGCCGTTTGGAGCACGTGTTTCCCGCGGGGCTGTAACAGAGCCAGCTGCAATTTGAGTTGGATCTGGTACCGTAATTGCCTCACTTGGTGTACTCCATTCGGTTTTACGGAACCAGACGTTACCATTAGCATCATTCGCTCGAAGGCCTTTGACGCGGGCTAATGCATCGGCATTTAGTGCCTGATCTGATGGGGCATTGTGGTCACGATATTCGTCTTCAGGATTTGTGTTAGGACGGTTGGGGTCTTCGATCCAAAGTTGAACGCGATATCGGTAGGTGCGACCAATTTTTGCAGAGAAGTCAAAGAAACGGACCATCTTGTAGTCAGGGATATTAGCGGACATCATGCCCCCCATATCTCCGCCCATGCCGCCCATCATGCCGCCCATGCCGCCCATCATGCCGGCCATGTCGCCCATACCGCCCATACCGCCGGCCATGTCACCCATGCCGCCCATACCGCCGGCCATGCCGCCCATGCCACCAGCCATATTTCCATTACCGGCCGCTGCATTGTTGTTTTTAGGCTTACGACCGCTACCTGGGATATTGTTGTCGACCGGTGCTTCGTTCTCATCCTCCGGATTGGCTTCGGCAGCGTTGTCTTCTTCGGCAGGAGCTTGTCCGGTCAGTGGAATTTCCGGGTGTCGTAGAATGTCATTAATATCCCGTAGCATCACGGGAGGGCAGCTCAGTGAGATGTATTCGTTGAGGTGCGTATCATCTACGATTTCAGTCGCTGCCCCAAACCATCGATCTGCTGCGCGATTGTGTTCACGCGTACTAAGAAGGTATTCCCAGTTGTATTCTCCTTCGGCTTGCTGCAAGTCGTCAGTAATGTCAACTCGTTCTACGGTCATGAAAATGTAGTCAGGGCGATCACGCATGGCATCGTAGCCTGAACGCATGGCCAATGCTCGTTCGTATTCGTCAAACTGTTTTTTGAATGGCACCAATGCTGTCACGCCGACAATCGTCTGAGCTACTGCCACAGGTGTACCTTTCGGACCGTCATCGGCAGCAGGCATTCCGCCACCACCTTCGGAACCTCCGGCCATACCAGCCATGTCACCCATGCCGCCAGCCATGTCACCCATGCCGCCCATACCGCCGGCCATGTCCCCCATGCCGCCCATCATGCCGCCCATGGCTCCACCGCCACCACCGTTTGGACGATAGCCGAGGATTTGCCCTCGATCGGCTCGTAGGCGTCTAATCGTGCCACCGGTGTTGGCGTCGCCGCCCATTCCACCCATCATGCCACCCATTTCTCCGCCCATGCCACCCATGCCGGGCATGCCGGCCATATCGCCGCCACCATCCATACCCGGGATGCCGCCGCCTGCGAATGGATCATTGTTGTTTCGCTTAGGACGCGTTGGACGAGGTTTTTCTTCTTCGACTTTCTGAATCGCTGGTTCGTCAGCTTCGGTGGGATCGACAGCACCTTCAGGCAGTACGTAAGCAACCGGGCCTGTAAGTGCGTTTACCCGTAAATCAGTGGCAGCGTAGATTTCAGGGTCCTCACGTTTCTTGGTGTTTCGATTAACAGGAGGACTCAGAAGGCGGGACATGCCGTAGTCGGCCGCATTAATGTTGATCTCACCTGCCGCAGCACGCTGTTCAAACGGCTGTTCTAAATCAGCTGTGTAGAGTTCTTTTTCCTGATCCCAGTCACCATTACTAATCGCACTATTGGCGGCTGTAATCTGAGTTTGGAGTTCCTCGGGGGTTTTGGAGAAGTTATTGCCCATCGCATCTTTTCCCGCATTGAGCCCGGAATATATTAGGTAACCGGAGGCTAATACGGCCAGCGTCAGCGCAATTTTTTCTCCGTAAAGGACGATCGGATTGTCGGTAACCTGCTTACCCTTGCGTCCTCGCCCTGACGAACTCTTCTTGGATTTCGCCGGCTTTTCCGGTTTAGGAGCATCCGGGTCCGCGGTGAGATCGTCTTCACCTGTCGCTGCCAGAACAGCATTCATAATTGCTTCTGCTTCAGCGTCTTTTTTCTTTTTACGTCCGAATACCATTTCTATGGTTCTCCACCCGAATTTGCTCGGGTCTGTTTGTCATTAAACTGAAATTAGTTTTTGTTCGTTAAAATTATAGGCGGACTTATTCAGCACCGACATCCAAAGGTTCGCCTTGCCCTGGGGCTGGTCCATTTCTACCGTTGTCGGCACCAGCCGGTTGGTCGTCAGGGTTGATTCCCAACGCCAATGGATTTGGTGGGTTGTAAATATTAACAATCCCGTATACTTCGACTTCCTGATGATAGGGATGCTCAGATGCTTGTACGACCGCACCTCCCATACCACCTTCCATGCCGCCCATCATGCCGCCCATGCCACCATCGGTACCACCCATGGCTCCACCCATGGCTCCACCCATGCCGCCTCCCATGCCAGCACCGCCCTCCATGCCTCCGGTGCCACCGGCTGCAGCTCCACCTTTGTTTATCCCACTTTCTCCACCGATTCGCACCTGAAGTACTTCAATACTTAGTTCTGCATTGCCACATTCCGCTAGGAACTGAGACAAATACCTCATGTCCAATTTAAGGCGGATTCGTGTTGGGTATCGTTTGGCGATTGCCAGTTCCGGTTTGGGAGTCCTGGCTTCGGGGTCCAGTGCGTCTCGCAAAGCGGTGACTTGCAGTGGTTGGTATTTGTCATCCACGTATCGCAAATCGCCGGGATCATCAGAGGCTACCAGATTGCCTTTTTCATCATTGCCGCCACTGTTATCAGAGGAGCCCGAGGAATTTTCACCTCCCTCAGGAGCCATGGTACCCATTTGCTGCATCATGTCCATTCCGCCGATACCACCATCATCGCCTCCGGCTTCACCAGCAACAATTTTACCGCCACTGAGTATGGACTCTTTGGCTAGGTCGACACCGCTGGGACCCAATAGGTCACCGTTTTTGGCAAGGTCGATGCCGATAATTTCAGTGACTTTAGCGTTGTAGGCAGCTTCTGCCTCTTTGTTCAGGTTTTCAATAATGCTCAGCCACTGTTGGAGTACCCAGAGGTCTTCCTGGGTATAAAGGATGGACAGCGTCGAGGGCGTTTCGGTAAATGTAAACCGAGCATCCAGAGCCTTTTGGTTATTCTCTTCCCATACAACCATATGCGAAGGCACTTCCTGTTGGACCGTTGGGTTGCCACCTCCGGTAGGATCTCCTCCGGTTGTTTCACCACCAAATCCACCGACGGCTCCACCAAAGCCTTCGCCTTCGATTTGGGGTTCTCCCCAAGCAGCATCGATGCGTGAGGCCAATTTAGGCATGTAGTCCTTCACGAAATCAGCGTAATTGGTTCTGGCAATACGGTTGACTTCCACAGACACATCTTTGTTGTTTGGGTTGATGATTCCGCCTGCAGTTACCTTGAGTTCAATTGGGGTTAGAGGAATGAATTGGTTTGCGGTTACCTGAGGGAGTTCGCCTTCCGCAGTAGGCCAGTTGAAAGCAGTCTTTTGAGTAGTGTATTTAGCTTCCCAAGTTCTGTGGATGTCGAACTTCACCTGAGTCATGATTTCTTCCATTCCGTCCTGGAAGTCATCATTGGGATGATTATTCTCGTTGACCGATTTGATCTTACCGAGATCACTGAACACAGAATTGATACTACTGGTTTGTTGGGTACGTTGAACGTTAAGCTGACCTACGGCAAGAAACCAGAGGACACCGACGGTCACTGTTACAATGCTGGAAACAATCCAGAACAGATATTTTTTTGCGTCTGCCATGTTAAAAATCTCTTTAGGCTGGAATCCACTACCTTAAAGGGAAGGTCATTGGATTCTCGGAGTGTGATTTCCGTTGTCTTATTCTTTTGTTTTGGTTTAAATGCCGGCTGGGGGCCCGTCAGGACCGTCTATCGGAGGCCCATCAGGACCGTCTATCGGGGGGCTGTCAGGGTTACCGTTTTGATCGCCATTGAGTCGCGCTGCTTCCTCGGCTTGCTTTTCTCTTTCAAGTCGAGCCGCCTCGTCTGCTTCTGCTTTGAGACGATAGCGTTCACTCACTTCATTCGGTTCCCACATGAATTGGACTGTAAAGGAATACTTATTTGCAATGTATTCCTTCTCTTCTTCGGCAGCGTTGCCTCCGGCATTTCCGTCGTTACCACCTTCGGTCGTATTGCCTCCAAAACCGCTGGCTGGATCGGTGCCGGCACCGGTACCACCGGCTGGGTCACCGCCGAAGCCACCAGCGGCTCCACCAAAGCCATTGTTGTTACCTGAGGCACCGATCTTAACTTCGCCTTCATTTTTGGCATTAACGAGTACGACGTACTTGATGCCCATTTGTTCCATGCTGAATGGTGTGACGCCAAATGGAGTGGGCATCGTAAGAACGGAATGTCTTAGGCGTTCGAGCAGAGCATATTGAACGTGGCTCTTGAAACCGGTTTCGTTGTTGTTGTTGAAATAGTGGTAGCCCTTAAGCTGAACCACCCAAGCACCATCTTCCGGTGGGGTGAAGTCATCACTTCCACTATCACCACTTCCTCCGGAGGATCCGCCACCGCCACCGTTGTTGTCCGCGGCTTCCGCTGCGGCTTTAGCAATGCGATCTGCTTCATAATCTCTTAGGAATTCCACGTAAGCTTGATTGTTTTGAATAAAACTGGGGTTGTTGGCAATGCTGTCTAGCCAGGTCTGTCGATCCTGATCTGTTTCCTCTTTGTCGGCCGTATATATAGGACTGTTTTTTTCCCACCAGGCTTCAAGGTCTTCTTCGGTGAAATAGGCATTGTCGACGGATTCAATGTAGATGTCAGGTCGATCTTTGAAATCGACAACATCCGGATCTCGCCACTGCGTCTGTTCGCCAGGCAGGACAGAATTGATCGATCCGATTAATTCGAGCCACATTACCTGACGGTCACCGTTACCGATCATCTGCTTGCCGAAGTTCAGCAGATCGTCGTATTCCTTTTGGATCTTTTCATAGTCCTGTTTGTTTTTGGTCGATTTTGAGCTGGTGGACTTGGCATTGGCAAGTTCGGCTTCCCAATGTCCATCCATCGTGGCACCACTGCTGTCGTGAGCCACTCTATTCCAATGGGTGTAATTCAGGAAGTAATTGAAAGTAAAGGCAACCAGTAACAATGATACGGCGGCGACCACCCAGGGTTTCTTTGAATCGACTAGGCGATCAAACAGCAATTCCCGAGGCAGCAAATTCGTTTGCAGTTGTGCCAGTCCGAGTGTTTGTAGGCAGAGTCCATAACAATTGCCATAGGCAAGAACATTGTTACGGAATGTTGGACTGGCTGTGACGCTGGAGCCTTTGAGTCGATTCCATGTTTCCAGATCAACTAATTCCAATTCTAGTTTCTTGCCAACAAAAGACCGAAGTCCGGGAAGTTTGGCGGTATTGCCTAAAATGACAAGACCATTAATCGTGGCTTTACGATCGATGCCTTCAAAGAATTTCAGAGACCGTTGAACTTCCGTTCCCAGGCTGTCATAAACACTACGCATTGCCTGAAAGACACGTTTTGGATCCGGAGCTTCACGAGCATTACGCTTTAAGTGTTCGGCTTTGGCAAAAGTTAGTTTGAGTTGTTGCGTCATTTGCCGGGTGAAGTGGTTACCGCCGATGGGAATACTGCGGTGCCAAACTCGGAACCCATTGGTAATGATCATGTCGGTCGTTTCTGTTCCGATCGACAAGACCATATAGCTGGCTGGAGGTGAATCCGGGTCAAATGCATCCGGGTCGGGGCAGTTATCCAGCAAGTCATAAGTGATGCAGTTATAGATCGCCATGGGGGCTAACTGAATCGCATCCAACTTCAGGTCAGCATTGTCAAACGGACGCATCTCACGGACCACTTGGTCACGTTTCATCGCGAACAGTCCGATCTCGGCTTCCGTGATTAGTCCTTCAAGCTCCGTACCACCACCCATCTGCTGGTAATCCCAGACAACTTCGGAGAGTTCAAATGGGATTTGCTGGCGAGCCTCAAATTCAACGATGTCTCGTAATTTCTTCTGTTCGATTGGCGGTGGCTTGAAGAATTTAGCAAGACCTGCCTGGCCTGAAACGGAGACGGCAACCCGCTCATCGTTAATGTCGTTGCGTTCTTTGAGTTGTTCCAGAGCATCAGCGATTAACGCCTCTGGATCTGCATCCGGTTGGCT
The DNA here is from genome assembly GCA_002701385.1 of Rhodopirellula sp. Lineage (GTDB taxonomy): Bacteria > Planctomycetota > Planctomycetia > Pirellulales > Pirellulaceae > UBA721. The sequence continues at coordinate 38,276 of NZVD01000087.1, forward strand.
TAGAATTTTTGGGTATTCAATGTAGTCGACTTGTGTTGCGACGACTTCACCGTCCTGTATCTCACAACGCATCGCTTTGAGCGCACATTGCCCGATATCAACTCCCCAAACTCCCGGATTCGTTTTTGTGGCCATTAGGACCCTTTCCAAAACTTCAAACCAAACAGAGTGCAAATCAGCTGTTTGGAATTTATTCGGATTTATATGTCTATTTAACTAGTTTGTACCAACCAAGGCTTCTTCCTGGCGGCGCGCACTACCTTAACAACTGTATCGACCAGAAACAGGGATGAATCTGGTGTTAGTTTTATTAGGATACTACACCTCCTACAGTCGTCATGTCCATCACAACTTGGTGTAATCACATAGCTCCCAATGGAGTAATTATAGCGATTACAACGAGTTTGTCGTGGTTTGCGAAGACCTTTGCCTTTAGCAGTTGCTAGATAAGTCTATAAATGAATGATTCCGCAATAATACCTTTGGACAGAATTCAACCGCTAAAAGTTCCCTGATACCTCTGTGTTCCCTACTAATAATCTAGTGAAGTACTGGTTTTAGTGTCAATCATTTTCAGCCTCTGGAATCTCATGTTTTGCCCTATATAGCTCCTGCAAAAAAAACCACATGGCAGTGATTGTGAGTAAATCAAGTGAAATCAACGTGCCACGTATGGCAGAGGAGGCCAGATAAGCAAATAATGCAATAAAGTACGTTGCAATAAGTATGTTGGGTGAACGACAATTTGGTACCGAGTCGTTGTTCTCAGCAAAGGCATACATTACCGAGCTTGCACAGTGGCTCATCCTCCTTTTGTTATGGTTGTTTATCGATGCCCTACAAAGAACTTTCCATCCTACTTTCCTGTCATAGCTTGGAGGATTTTCCGACCTACCATGAAGGAGATGAAGCTGCGAGTTTGTTGGCAGGATGGACGGGACTCTGGCATCCTTTTCTGATTCACGAGTCGCGGGGGATTATCAAGTGGCACAGAGTCGACGATCCACCGGAAGAGCTTTTAGACAAGTTGATCGTTGTACCCTTGGCCAGCGCCGATAATTTACAAACCGGCTATCTGCAACGAGCAGAAGACGCGGGAGCTCGTGTCATCAGTCGGCAAACCTGTCGGCAGGAAGTAATCTGCCAGGCACTGGAAGGGCATGACGTCCCTGAAATCGCGCAGGATCTAGTCGATGATTTTCTGGCTCTAGGATACTTTTATCTGCAAATCGAACTGTTAACTAGGCAGATGCGATACGCCAGTAATTTGGATGAGATCCACTTTGAAAACACTGTCTGCGATGCAGCTCGATTTGCCGTCGAAGGAGATCATGTTCAGGCCACCGAAAAAATTCAGTCCGCCTTTGACTTGTTGTCGACCGAACGAGACCACTATTATTCCGTGGATGCCTATCTGGTTGATATCAACATGATGGCGGAAACTACCTTAGGGGGAATGTTGCAAGAGGAGTTGCACGAGACGCCCCCCACTAATCTGTTACTGGCCCCTGCACTCTACCAGTCACTGATGAACTCACACCCAGAATCCGCCCAGCTAATTCGCCAGCGTCTGGAAAATGAGTCTTTGAGCATTCTTTGTTGTGAGCAGGATAGTATTCCTAACGCACTACTGCCAGCCGAAGCGGTAAGAGCCTCACTACTTGCAGGCGTTCAATCTTTTGAAGCGGCATTTGGGAAACCGCCTCAGGTTTATGGAAGAAGAGATTTTGGCCTGACAGCCAATCACCCTCAGTTGCTCAGTCAACTCGGCTTTGCGGCAGCACTTCATGTCCTACTTGGGGAAGGGAGTTATCCGGAAAGTTCTCAGGCCAAAACGCGTTGGGAAGGTCAGGACAATACCCAATTGGATTGCATTGCTCGTGTACCCTTAAACGCGAATCGACATGAGACTTTTTTGGGGCTGTCTAATCGTCTGGGAGAGACGATGGATATGGACCATGTTGCTACGCTCTGCCTGGCTCACTGGCCAGGACAGATATTACCTTGGTACGAGGATATCCGTCGTGCATCGAAGTACACCAATGCCTTGGGGCGTTTTGTCACCTTGGAAGAGTACTTCCGTGACACCGATCTTCCCGGGATGAATGAGAAATTCGAAGGAGATCAATATAAGGCGCCGTATCTAAAACAGGTGATGATTAAAGGAGTTGCCAATCCAATTTCACGCTGCAGTCGTTATTGGCGTCTACATAATCGTCTGGAGTTATTGAACGGGGCCAGCCTCATGTTGGGGTTGATGGGAGCGGAATTCGATACGTTGGCTAGTCAAATCCGGCAGACTCAGGAAAACTTGCTTTCCATTAGTGCTGCGTTTACAGAGGACTCGACGGAAGAGCAGTTATCTCAAGTTGAATCGTCAGTGGATTCGCTTACTTCAGGCATGCGAGAGAAACTCTCAGCAGCAGTTCCTCGAGACGGGGAACCACAGCCGGGAGCGATCGTCTTTAATCCTTATGGGGTGACCCGAAGGTTTCAGCTGAACGAGGTGGAGCTCGAGCAGATTCCGCTGATTGAAAAACCCGTTTATGCGGCGGCGAGTGCGGGAACTGGCAAACAGGTTGTCGTCGATATACCGTCGATTGGGTTTACGTGGTTGTCGGCGGGCAAGAAGAGGGAAAAGAGTGCCGCAGTCATTGCCGATAAAAACGTACTCAAGAACGATTTCTTTGAAGTCATGATCAATGAAACCACCGGAGGAATTCAATCGATTAATTCCTACGATGCTCCGCGTCACAACCGTGGCTCTTTTCAACTAGCTTATCGACGTCCAGTGCGAAAGAAATCCGGGCGTCCTGCGGAGCCTGACGATCTGGCAAATTACTCCGTCATGGCAGCTGATTCTGTTGACGTGACTGCTGCCAGTTCCGTTTATGGTGAAATTACTGTCCAGGGCCGAATTATGAGCCGGCAGGGGGACGTCCTCTCGAATTACACTCAGGTTGTTTCTCTGCACCGAGGCTCGCGGATTGTCGGCCTCGATATCGAGTTGGATATTCAGGAACAACCAAAAAACAACCCATGGAATTCTTACTACTGTCTCAGGTACGCCTGGGATAACGAGGCAGCAAGTGTATATCGTTCAGTCAACGATGTGCGACAGCGAGCTTCAGGAAGCCGTCTGGAAGCTCCTCAGTACTTGGAAGTTGAATCAGATAAACGCACGGCATTGTTGACAGGGGGATTACCGTTTCACCGTCGAGTGGGGCGACGATTTCTGGATTCAATCTTGGTGGTCCATGGGGAGGCGACCAGGAAATTCCAACTCGGTATCGGGATGGACCTCCCGCAGCCAGTCCATGCTGCTCGGCAATTTGGCATTTCTCCACTCTGGGTCAATGAGACGGCCGCTCCGCCTGCAGGCCAGTCGTCCAGTTCATTACTGCACGTCGATGCTCGTAATGTACTGGTGACACACTGGGAAGCATTAATCGAACAGGGGCAATGTGTCGGGTTTAAGGCCCGCCTGATGGAAACAGCAGGCCGTCCTGTCAGAGTTCGTTTAACCAGTTGCCGTCAGGTCAGTCAGGCGTTTCAATCCAAGTTGGGCGGCGAAAAGATTGCTGATTGCAACCTCGACCAAGGCCGTGTGATTCTGGAACTGACAGCCAACGAATGGGTCGATTTAGAGGCTCGGTTTTAACAGCCGCTGGTCTGGAAAGGAAATTTGATTTCGCCCATGATTGTTACCATCGATGGCCCGGCGGGTGCTGGAAAAAGCACTGTGGCTCGTAAGCTGGCCGCTAAACTAGGATTTGATTTTCTCGACACCGGCGCGATGTATCGATGTGTTGCCTTGTCAGGAAGTCGGCAAAATGTCGACTGGGAGGATGAAGCGGCTTTAGGTGAAATTGCTCGCAGTCTCCCATTAGAGTTTGATGGAGCTCGCGTATTGCTAGGCGGTGAAGATGTGAGTGCGGCCATTCGTACACCGGAAGTAACAGCCATTATTCACTATGCGGCCGATAATCTGATGGTGCGAGAAGCTATGGTTGACTTGCAGCGTAAATTGGCAGCCGAAGACAATGTGGTCACCGAAGGACGCGATCAAGGGACCGTTGCATTTCCTCAGGCCGAGTGCAAATTCTTTTTGTCGGCTAGCGCTGAGGAACGAGCGCGGCGTCGCGTTGAACAGTTACGTCAAAATGGAAAGCAGGCGTCTCTCGAAGAAGTATTGGAGCAGCAGACAGTGCGAGACGAGCAGGATGAAGCGCGTGAAGTCGGTGGGCTCAAAGCAGCAGAAGATGCACTCTATGTCATTACCGATGGAATGAAACCCTTCGAAGTCGTCGAGCATCTGGAACGATTAGTTCGCATTCGCATGTAACATGGTATAGTACTCACAGCTTACGTCTCGCTGGCATTGTCAGAGAGCCGGTGGCTGAGCCATCCCCAGTGAAATCAATATCAGACAGGAAACAGTACCACGTTTATGGCGGACTCAAACACAGGTCGGAAGCCTCTGGTTAAATATACCTTCTATGCCTTCTTTAGGTATCTATTTCGCTTGGCCGGCCTGCTGTTGTTTAAATATCACTGCATCGGAAGGCATTACCTCCCCAGGTCCGGAGGGGCGATTATTTGTGCAAACCATCAGAGTCACCTGGACCCACCGTTAGTTGGTATGGCTCCTTCCCGACACTGTATTTATCTGGCTCGCAAAACGCTATTTAATAATCCCTTGTTTGGATTTATTATCGCCAATCTGGATGCCATTCCATTGAACCGTGATGGGATGGGTATCGAAGGGATTAAAGCCACGCTTCGTAAGCTTCGAGCGGGTGAAGCGGTGGTCATGTTTCCGGAGGGAACGAGGACGAAGACGGGCGAACTTCAACCTTTGAAAAGTGGGTTTATTACTTTAGCCCGGAGGTCGAAAGTTCCGTTAGTTCCCTGCGGATTTGTAGGGGCTTATCAATGCCTCCCTAAAGGTGGGAAACTACCTCAGTTCGAGCGTATTCGCTGCGTCTATGGTCCTCCGATTTCAGCGGAACAGGTTGCCGAGATGGATGACGAAGCGTTGATCGACTTGCTTACAGAACGGATGCAGGAGTGCATTGCTCAGGCTGAAATTAGTCGGGCTGGCTAGGAGTTATTTTTCCATCCGCCGGGCAATGACGTCATGGTGCAACGGTGTGATCTTTACGTTGCTTGCCAGTTCTGTGAGCAAAATGTCGTGACGTTGCTGCTTAGGAGCCGAGAAAGAAAACTGAAGAACAAAGGCCCCCACCTGCACACCGTGTCCAGAGTAGACTGGTGGCCAAAAATCCTCTCCCCGAGTAGCCAATGTCCTAGCAAGCATTCGTGTGGCTCGCCCCGAGAACCCACCGATAACCATTTCCATCCGGCCTAATGCTTCACGGTGAATGTAGAAAACCATGGCGGCATCTTCCGTCTTTTCATTCCATTTGCAAATATCCCAGGAACCGTCCTGCTTTTCAAACATGATCCCAGCTGTCTTGGGGAATTCACTGGCCGATAAACGAGTGCCTGCCATGCAGGATTCCGGTTTGAGATCGTCATCGCGATACCGTAGCATGATCGGGCACCCGCGTGCCGTACCTGCCTCAACTTGCGACTGATCTTTAAAAGGTTCGCAATTGAAAGTCGTTGCCATGATGTGTTCAACAACCGGATTACTCTTTACAGAGCCTAATCCGATTAGCCCACGATCGGAACTGAATTGGGTAAAGGCATCATACACTTCCGCACTACGCCGAAAGACTTCGGCCTGATCCTGCTCACTGGGGCTCCACACAAGAGATTGCTGCAACGATTCCGGATGTGGAATCGGCGCCGCTTCGTTCATTTTGGAGGTGCCTCCCAGCGAAGAGATACCGTTGAGTAACTCGCCAATCAGAAGTGAGTCAGAGGCGACTAGCCAAGCGCCAGTTGGGCCATCACCATCATCCTGAAATCTCCGAATACCACAGCAAATTTCGATCCTTTGACGGCGGGCCAGCATTTCCCAAAAATTCTCGGCTTCCACCGCGAATAAAGCACCTGGTAGTTGATCAGCCGTGGCGTATCCGTGTTCCACGAGATAATCACAAAGGCGAGAAAGCGCCTTGAGAGGGATGTATTTGACTTCGTTTTTTAGTAACGCGGATACCTGATGACGGTCTAACCCAGTGTATTCAACAATCGCCTTCACGGTTCCGGGGCGTTTACGAGGGTCGGGGACGTGGCCGAGAATTTCGGCAAGACGAAAGGAATATTGCATGAAAGTGCCCGGAGCAAGGAAGGACCAACGACGAATTCGAAAAGCTTAGACTTAGGTATTCTAACCAACACGGGACGTATAGTGTTGCTTCTTACTACCGTTAGGCAGCATTAGCGGTGGGATCTTCGTCATTGATGCTGATTTCGGTAGTCTCAGCTTTGTCATCAATGAGCGACAGAATCCCCGTTTGTGGGTTCCAGGCAACCTGTAATTCAGCACAGAAAAAACGTCGTCCGCTATAACAGCCATCGGCTAGCACAATGACTTCCTGCATTCCTGCAGTTGGATCCGCCCCGTTCTCTAGAAAGAAGTCGATGGCATGAGCTCGGATAGTTTCAGATGATTCCATGGGTAAGCAATGGCTGACATTGAGATAATTCAACAGGCAATAGGGATTTCGGTAAGTATGGAGTTCTACGTTGACTGTTTCATTCTTTACAGGAACAGATCTTCCAAATCCCCCAAATTGCCATGTGCCTTGTTTGTCACGCTTTTATAGTCATAGACGAGCAGGCAAGGGGTGATAAAAGAGTGGAGAGCATTTCACTGCCTCCATATGTGTGCTCATAATATTGACGTTCTACCTCGCTCAAGGTAGCTCGAGACACAGAGCATAAAAAAACGTCTTCCGAGAATTCACTTAGAAGACGTTTGGTTTGAGAAGCGGATGGGCTGGGATTCGAACCCAGGGTACGCGTCAACGTACAGTAGTTTTCAAGACTACCGCCTTCGACCACTCGGCCACCCATCCTGTGAGGCTTGCAGGCGAACCTGCCGCTCGTTGTGTTGTTATCGGCTGATTTGATAAAAAAATCAAGCAGGGGAAAGAGTGAAAAGTCAAATCACCTACGGGAGTCCAAAATGGATTCCACCATGCTTTAGCTGGCTTGGTAGCGATGGGTTGGAACGGGTCTTCCAGGCCGGAAACTCTGTGTTTCACCAAATTCCGCATTCCCGCCTACTTGGGCTACTGCAGCATGTACACATTCATGCACCAGTTTTGTCAGAATTTCTGGATCCATTGCGACCCGGGCATTCACAATCAGATCGGCTTTACATAATTCTTGCTGGCTGGCGAGTGAAATTTGGGCCGGTGTGTCACTGCTGATTAGATTGGCGACGGCATGGGCTGCATCGCCTACGCCGATCGTCTTTAAATGGGCGGTCTCTGCGTTGATCGCTTCTAGTGCAATGCGTAATCGTTCGATGATATCTAATAGCAATCCGTCCAAGTCAAAGGGCGAATCGGCCTGCACCTGAAGACTGCTATTGAGCCACCCTAGTTCGGCTTCGCCTTCGGCATAGATATCATAATCGAGCTCTAGTATGCGGGAGCCGAATTCTCCTTGCTGATCGATCATCGATACCAACTGTTCCATCCCTTCGCCCGTTTTGGCGGAGATTTTGACCACTGGGATATCCGGGTGTTTGGTCATTAACAGAGATTCTAATTCGCTGACTTCGTCAATAGAAAGTTCGTCGATTCGATTGACGATCAGGAAATCAGCTTCCTCAAGCTGTTTTTCGAAAATGTAAGCCGCCTTGGGGGAAAATCCAGCATTGGCTTCCCCCTTGAGGATCCGGCGTCCGTGACTTGGCTTGAGAATGACTCCGTAAGGAGCCACTTCGAATTCATTTTGATGTAGATGCTTTAATGGTTGGACGACCGTGGCAACTAGGTCAGTACAACTGCCGACTGGTTCGGCGATGATCACATCGGGATGTTGATCCTGGCTAAGCTTAGAGGTGGTGGCGGTCAATTCGTTGAAATGGCAGCAGAAACAGGCACCTGCTACTTCACCAACTTCGAACCCTTGATTGCGAAGTGTATGGGTATCGACCAGGTCCGAGGCCTGGTCATTGGTGACGATTCCCACTTTCAATCCCTGAGATTGATACATAGCAGCCAGTCGACCGATTGTCGTTGTCTTACCGGCGCCTAGAAAACCGCCGATCATGACAAATCGCATTTTCTTCATCGTTTTGACTCCTGCTAAATGGCGAGGGAAAATACTATTCGGCCTGTGTGGCAGCGTCGAGCATTTCCAAAAACGTTTTCATTAATGGGGCATTGTCATGCCAGGTGCGAGCGGAGACGATATTTCCGTCGACGACCGTTTCCTGATTAACGTAGACGCCGCCTCCCTGCTCAGCATCCATGGCACATTTGGCGACCGTGGTAACATTGCGGCCGTTGATAATACCAGCCGAAGTGAGGATTTCGACACCATGGCAAACGCTGGCTACAGGTTTCCCGGCATCGTGAATTGCCTTGACGACTCGATTTAAATCCTGATCGTATCGAATATATTCCGGCGCTCGTCCACCCGAGATGAAGACTCCAGCATAGTCATCCGGATTCATGTCCTTAAAGGCGACATCCGCTTTGATGAAATAAGCAGGGCGTTCCTGAGTAATATCCCAGGGAATGCTCGAATCCGGTGGGATTTCGTGCAGGACAGTGTGATAGAGGCGAGCTTCAGGGCCGGCAACAACGACTTCGTAGCCAGCTTCCTGCAGACGGAAGAAAGGGTAGAACGTGTCGAGTGCTTCTGTGGCATCTCCCAGTGGCATTAATACTTTTGCCATGATTCACCTGTAGTTAATGAATGTTGTGTGTATTCCATGTTGATTTGACAGTCGGCTGCTCTCGCCCTGATCTGCCTTGCGATTAATTATGGCATAAAAAAAAGGTCGTGAATACCAACGGGTATTCACGACCTTGTCGTTGACATGAAGTCTTCCACGTCCGAGTAACAACGATTTAGATGTTGTAACCGTTGTGGTATTCTTTTCGAACAATGTGAGCGACTTCAGGTGCGTTTGTAGGCACCATGTTCTTCGCATCCCATTCGATCTTCTTGCCGTCTGCATAGACAGCCAGATTGCCGAGAAGAATGGTCTCGGTTAGAGGACCGGCGTAGTTCGGGAAGTTCGAAATCGGAGCAGGTCCACCTTTGATGGCATTTGCCAATTCGGTGAAGTGTCCTGGGGATTCCGGGAATTCGACTTCCTGATCGATATCACCAATCAGTGTGAAATCATCACCTTGCAGAACACCAGTATGCCGTGCGTCCTGACCGTAGTCGCCAGGTGAGAAGAAGGAACCCTTATCTCCAACCACGAGCGAACCGGTGTTTAATAGGCGAGCATAAGCTTTGGTGTCAGCCACGATTTCTTTTCCGTTTTTGTCCTTGAACTGGCTTCGTTTTGGGAACAAAGAACGGTCTGGTTTTTCACCACCGTCATACCAGTACATTGTTAGTGCTTCTCGTCCCTTGTAAGCAGGGAATTCAAAGGTGATTTTGCACTTGGCAGGATAGGTCTCTTTGTTGTGACCACTGGTTTCAGCTACCACGCTGGTGGGATCAAACAGATCTAGCCCCATAAATGGCATGTTCAGAGTGTGGCAGGCCATATCGCCAAGTGCACCGGTACCAAAGTCCCACCAGCCACGCCATTTGAATGGAGTATAGGAAGGATGGTATGGGCGATGTTTTGCTGGGCCTAGGAATTCTGGCCAGTGAATATGTTCCGGAATCGCAGGAGTATCTGTTGGTCGTCCACCGCCTTGAGGCCAAACCGGACGATTGGTCCAAACATGCACTTCCTTGACAGCACCAACCACACCAGCACGCAGTAGAGCAGCACTTCGACGAAGGTTGCTCGACGCCGTACCCTGATTACCCATCTGAGTCTGAACGCCGGCTTCCTTGGCAAGTTCACCTAGATGGCGAGCTTCCTGGATGGTGTGTGTCAAAGGCTTTTGAGTAAAAGTATGCTTCTTGGCTTTGAGGGCAAGGGCGGCAGCAGGGGCATGGTTATGGTCAGGTGTGCTAACCGTTACACCGTCAAAGCTGTCAGCAGCTGCTTCGAACATCTTACGATAGTCATGAAACTTCTTGGCTTTAGGCCATTTGTCTGCAGCTTTATTAAGGTTGCCGTCGTCAATATCACAGATGGCGACGATTTCACCGTGACGGGCCGCGTCGTTGGAATCGCTGGTACCTTTACCACCAACACCGACACATGCCCAGCGGATAACTTCATTAGCGGACGTGCTGGCTTTGAGTTCTACTCCGCTGGCAGCAAAAAATCCTGTGCTGGCCGCGGCAGTAAGTTTCATAAAGTCACGTCGTTGTTGACGTTTAGTCATTCGAATAACTCCTTCGAATACTCGATATAGATTAATTAATTATTGATAGAGGGGAATTTAATAAAGGTTACACGCTATTTGTCGCAAGTTCAATTTGAGCGAATAAAAAAACTACAATGGCAGGCGACGTTTGACGTGGTAGGCTGAATTGGAAATCCCTCAAGAAAGGAATCGCGACTATGAGTCACTTATTGGTGATTGGCTCTATCAATCTGGATCTGGTCCTCGAGGCTCAACAGCTACCGACTCCCGGTGAAACAGTGCTGGGAGGGATGTTCTCGCAGGTCAACGGCGGTAAAGGTGCTAACCAAGCGGTTGCTGCAGCTCGTGGCGGGGACAGCGATGTGGTGTTCATAGCTGCTGTGGGTAACGACGATTTTGGTCGTCAGGTCCTGCAGGCTTATGAGGAGGAGGCGAGACTGAGTACCAAATTAATCCAAACTAAGGCAGGAGTTTCTACGGGGGTTGCCGTGATCTTAGTGGATCAGCAAGCTGAAAATATGATCTGTGTAGCTCCTGGTGCCAACGCGCAATTGACCTCGGAGGATGTAGAGCGACTCGATGATGTTTGGTTTGACGACGCCCGGGTGTTGCTCGCTTCCATGGAAGTGCCACTGGACTCAATCGAACAGGCTGTCATTCGTGCCAAGCAGCGAGGAGCCATGGTCGTAGTAAATCCAGCACCGGTTGTACCTCAACTAGCTGAGCAGATGTTTTTGGCGCAGGTGGATCTTTTGACTCCTAACGAACATGAAGCATCCCAATTGTCAGGCGTTAGAGTTGAGGATGTGGAGTCTGCGAGAGTGGCGGCAGCAGAAATTCGCGACAAATATTCTATTCCTGTTGTTATCGTGACATTAGGGGCAGACGGAGTTGTAGTGGATTCCCCTGATAGCAGTCTGCACGTACAGGCTCCCAAAGTCGATGCCGTGGATACGACGGCGGCAGGCGATTGTTTCAATGGAGTCCTCGCGACGCAGTTAGCTGCGGGTGTGCCATTACAGCAAGCGGTCTCACTTGCAGTACAGGCTGCGAGTATCAGCGTGACTCGCCGAGGTGCTCAAACATCACTTCCACAACGGAACGAATTCAATAAATTGTAGGACATGTTTTCGCTAGTATTTTTAGCTGTATTGCCCCGTGAATCCTAGCGAGAGTAAAATGGGGGCTTGGCTACCTAGCTTGTCTCTACCTCCTTTAATCCCGTGTTCCTACATTTATGACTTCAGGTCCTAAAAATATTGCCATCCTCGGTTCGACCGGAAGCATAGGACGCTCCACATTGGACGTTGTTCGAGCGTGTTGTGATCGGCTTCGAATTGTCGGGATTACTGGACATGCCAATCTGGAGCTATTAAGTAGACAGGCTCAGGAATTTCAGCCCGCGGTTACCGTAGTTTCTGATCCGCAAAAAGCAGCCACCTTCCAGCTTGATGGATGTCCAGAGACAACGGTGCTTTCCGGGCAGGCTGGGATTTGTGAGCTCGTGACTCGAGAGGATGTCGATCTGGTGGTGTCGGCGATTGTCGGTAGTGCCGGTCTACGAGGTACGTGGGCGGCGATTGAAGCGGGCAAGACAATTGCCCTAGCAAATAAAGAAACCTTGGTAACAGCCGGCCCACTGGTGATGCAGCTTGCCAGTGATTACGGCGTGGATATTTTGCCGGTTGACAGTGAACATAGCGCTATTTTTCAAGCGATGAAAAGCGGTCGTGGGAAAGAAGTTTCACGAGTCGTGTTGACAGCCAGTGGCGGCCCTTTTCGAAACCATAGTGCAGAACGGTTGGAATATGTCACGATCGAAGATGCGTTGGCACATCCAACCTGGGATATGGGGCCAAAGATAACCGTGGACTCAGCGACGATGATGAACAAAGCATTGGAGATTATCGAAGCCCGTTGGTTATTTGGATTGTCAATCGATAAAATCGACGTCGTGGTGCATCCGCAGTCCATCGTCCACTCGATGGTGGAGTATTGTGACGGCAGTATCTTGGCTCAAATGAGTCCCCCGGATATGAAGCTCCCAATCCAATATGCGATGTCCTATCCGGAGCGTTGGGAAGGTCCTGCTGAAAAAATCGATTTGACTCAGGCCTTTCACTGCGAGTTTCATCCACCTGATTATGAGCGGTTTCCGGCATTGTTACTGGGTCGCGAAGTTGCCGAGCGTGGCGGAAGTTGTGGGGCAGTATTAAATGCCGCAAACGAATCAGCGGTTGCCGGATTTCTAGATGGGCGGTTAAAATTCACTGAAATCGTCGCGGCTTGCCGGGATATTTTAAATCATCATGACTACGACCCGAACCCAAATCTGGAGCAACTCATTGCTTTAGATCAGTGGGCTCGAGAGGAGATATTACGTTGGAAACCTTAATTGCCGCCTCGTTTGACGGGTTTTTGGCTGGTGCCTGGAACATAGGAAAGGTTCTGGCAGGGCTGGGGTTTGTTATTTTTGTTCATGAGCTCGGGCACTTCTTAGTAGCCAAAGCTTGCGGAGTTCAATGTGACAAATTTTATGTCGGATTCGATGTGCCCATGAGAATCGGTCGGCTGAGAATTCCTAGTGCTCTTTTTAAATTCCAGTGGGGTGAGACAGAGTACGGAGTAGGGACTATTCCGCTCGGCGGCTATGTCAAAATGCTGGGGCAGGATGATAATCCGAATATGGCCGAAGAAGAGGCCGCACGCATTAAGACCGTTAATGAGGATGGTGAGGAAGTTCTCAATCCTCGTAGTTACCCCGCTAAAAATGTACCGCAGCGAATGGCAATCATTTCGGCCGGTGTGATCATGAATCTTATTTTTGGGATTCTGATGGCAGCAGCAGCCTACAAAATAGGAACTCCCATTCAGCCAGCGGCGGTCGGCGGAGTCACTTACGGATCCCAGGCGTGGAAAGCTGGTTGGGAGCCTGGTTATGACCTGATTGGATTTGGGGATGGTGAGGAGGATAGCCGTTTCTATCGCTACACTTGGGATTTGAGATATGCGGTCATCGGCGCCGGCATGGATGGCGATCAACCGGTTAGTTTTCGAGTATTAGATCAGCAGCGTAATCACAAAGTCAGCGATGTAGTTCCTGTTCAAGTCAGTAATGAGTCCAATCATCGTGCCATCGGAATTACGAGTGCCATCAACAGTACGGTCCTACTTAATACAGTAAACGCTGAAAATAGTGAATTGATGCTGTTACCAGGGGATGAGGTTATAGAAGTCGCTGGTGTTCTTGTTGACTACGACGATGCAGGTCCTGAAGAGTCAAGGCAGCGTCTAGGGTGGATTGTCAAAGAGGCATTTGCCAGAAATCCTTCTGAGTCAGTTGAAGTCAAGGTCATACGAGCAGGTCAGGAAGTTTCACTGTCGGTGGAACCGGTTGCGATGCAAGCTCCAGACTTTGTGTTGGGTATAGGTCCCATTACTGCCTTTCAAGAAGGGAGTTTGGGAGAGTCTTTGGGGTTCCGTCTGGGGGATGCGATCCAATCGATCAACGGGGAAGATTTGAGTAATGTCGGAGCAGTCCAGTTACCCCAATATCTTGCTCAATTCGATGGTCAGGATGTGTCCTTTGGTGTTTCAAGACAGGACGGCGAAGCAATAACGACTGTAGAAATCGTTGTTCCAGACTATCAAAGTGCATTGACCTATGAAACATCTCAGACGCCCAACGCGTTGGGAGCTTTGACTTCACTTGGAATTGCTTACTCGAGCAATAATCTGGTTACCGCTTCACAGCATGCAGTTGTTAAAGTCGGAGACGAATTGGTGGCCATGCAGTTTGCCAAACGGGAAGGCAGTACGGGGGAAGTGGGGGCCCGAGTGCTCAATGAGAAAAACCTTTCGCAATATTTGTCGTGGTTTTTCCTCCATGCCAATGCACAATCGGAAAGCCCCGATTTGGAAATGCAGCTGAAGTTTAAGCGTCAGGGTAACGACGAACTGATCGCGGTGACACCTGAATGGAATGAAATCGAAGGACGTTTTCGAGCATCGCGAGGAGTTATCTTTAGACCCCTTCAGCGAGTGCATCAGGCTGCTGGGTGGGGAGAGGCCATACAGTTGGGGTGGACTCGTACGAAACAAGATTTGCAACGCGTCGGGCAAACGTTGGGGTGGATTGCTGATGGGACGGCCTCTGTAAAAGACCTCGGTGGTCCTGTGATGATTCTCAAAGTCGCACAAGACGAAGCTGCGGTCGATGTTACTCGACTGTTGTTATTTCTCACGATGCTGAGTGCCAACCTTGCGATTCTTAATTTTCTGCCGATCCCAGTATTGGATGGCGGGCACTTCGTCTTCCTGACTATCGAATTAATAACACGCAAACCCGTCAGCGAGAGAATTCAGGGCTCGCTTTCCGTCTTGTTCCTGTTCCTGCTTCTCGGTTTCATGCTGTTTATTGTTTCGAACGACATTCTAAGATTGTGGTTCTAAGATTGTGGTTCAAGGTTTTTGATCGGCTTTTCCTTGGATTGACTGGAAGGTACTCGAATGCTGGCTGAATCAGTTCAAGTTGTGCTGTTTGATGCGGTTGGGACAGTCATTTACCCTCAACCGTCCATTGCAGATGCCTACGTGGATATTGGCAGCCGATTCATCGAGGACTTGGATCCAGATGAAGTCTTAAGACGTTTTAAATTAGTGTTCTCCAGAGTCTTTAGTGCAGAGAATGCACAGTCACCGGTTACCGAGTCCTCGACGGTAGAGTCCTGGCGACAGGTGGTTGAAGGCACGTTTCCTGAATTCGAGGATGCTGAAGGTGCATTGTTTCAGCAGTTGTGGGACCATTTCGCAGATAGTCGTTCATGGGGAGTCTATGACGATGTTGCCGAATGTTTTACTCGTATTCGGTCTCAGGGACTACAGATCGGAATTGCATCCAATTTTGACAGTCGATTGGAGCGAATTGTGAATCTCGATCCAGTGCTTAGGCAGGCAGAGTATGTTTTTCATTCTGCTCAGTTGGGATGGAATAAACCGGCAGTCGGATTTTGTGATGGAATCGGGAAGCGACTAGGGCTTCAGCCGAATCAGATCGTCCTCGTTGGGGATCGACTCGACAATGATATACAACCCGCATTGGCAGCGGGTTGGCAGGGAATCTGGATTGACCGCGAGGAAGTTGGGTCAGCGGCACCGGTACCTAAGGGAGTTCAGAGAATCGTAACGCTTAACGAACTTTTCTGAGACCGTTTTTCGTCAGAACTCGGAAGAAACTTATGCCGCATCGCGATGGTCTGCGTGTGCGGTAAGCTTGCCAGCTTTCAACGCGACTACAGTGATTTTGTTTTTACGGGCGTATTCAATCACATCTGCTTCATTGATGATAATAGTGTGACCTGCTTCCACCGCCAAGCAGCTTCCGCCAGCATCCTTAATGGACTCCAGTGTACCGACGCCGATGGCAGGTACATCAAACCGACTATCCTGTTGTGGTTTTGCCACTTTGATGACAGTAAATCCGCCCTGTTTACAGAGTTCGCCAGCGCGTTGGATACATAGGTCTGTTCCTTCCACTGCTTCGACTGCTAGTACGGCCTGATTTTTTACGACCACCGTTTGGCCGACGTCGAGGCCACCCATCTGTTTGGCTAGCTCCCAGCCAAATGAAATGTCCAACTGTTGTGATTTTGAGATCTTGGAGCCGGTGAGATTGCCTTCTTGCACGAGTAACTCCGGGGCAAAGTGGGTGGCGGGTAATACGGAAATTCCATGGCGCTCAAATAGATTAACAAAGGCGAGCAGGAATGTGTCGTCTTTGCGGTCTTTTTTCTTGGTGATCATAAAGTCCCAAAACATTCGCAAGGTTGCGCGGTCTGGAATGTAATCCAACCAGGCAAATTTCCGAAAGTATTGAACCTTGTGAATCTTTCCGGCAAATGTAATGTGCTGCACTTGGTGTTGTTTGAAAAAGCGAATGGCCATTCCGACTTTCGCAATCGGGCCCATGGTAAAGGCATCGCACTCCTGGGCTAATGCTGGATCCGCATGTCCTTTGATACCAACGCCAATAACCTTATAGCCTTGTCGCTTAAGACTTCTGGCCACGATGACCGGATATTCTCCCCAGCCTGCCATCAGCCCAACCGCTTTGGCATTCAATCGTGATTCTGAGGTAAGAGCAGGAATTTCACTCACGTTAAGCGGCATCCTGTTGGGTCGATTTATCAGCTGAATCAGAGGTCGTCTGATCCTCTTGCTGGCTAGCGAGTTGCTTTTCCAGTTTTTTGAGTCGTTTAATCATGTCAGGCACTTTCGATAGTGCGGCGGCTTCACGCATGGCCTGTTTGACATCACGAGCCGGAGTCCCAAAATAGTTGCCTTTAGAGATGTTGCCAATGATTCCACTCTGAGCTGCAACCATGGTCCCAGGTTCAATGTGAACGTGATCCGCAACTCCAGCCTGGCCTCCCATCACAACGTAGTCTCCCGTCGTGGTACTTCCGGCAATGCCAACTTGAGCACAGATCAGGTTATGTTTTCCAATCTGGCAGTTGTGCCCGATTTGAACAAGATTGTCGAGTTTGGTGCCTTGCCCGATCGTAGTGCTGGAAAATGTTCCTCGATCCACACAGGCATTCGCTCCGACCTCTACTTCGTCTTCCAGCACAACATAGCCAAGCTGGTCGGAAAGCAAGTGTTTACCGGAAGAAGAGTCATAGCCAAAGCCATAGGCACCCAGTTTGCATCCGGCGTGAAGGATACATCGGTTACCAATTTGAGTGTTGTCGTAAATAACGACGTTGGGAAAGATGATGACCTGCTCCCCAATCGTCGTTCCGTCCATGACGACGGAGTTATCCAATACGCAGGTATGATCGCCTATCGTGACGTTGTCTCCGATCACCACTCCTGCTCCGATCGTAATATCCTCTCCCAAGGTAGCGGTCGAACTAACCGTGGCGGTAGGGTGAATTCCTTTAGCCGGTGGCTTCATCATGTTTCGGAAGAGACGGACAATCTTCGCAAACGCGTCGACAGGATCTTGCACTCGAAGCGTCATTTTTACGCCGTTTGGAGTTTCGGTAATCTTGGAATCATTCAGTGGCGGAGCGTCGGTGTAGACAATTGCCGCGGTCACTTCCGAAGCACAGAATTCCTTGAAGTGCTTTTCGTCACTGACAAGTGTTAACCAATTGGGCCGGCACTCGCGAATCGTTCCAGCATCGAAGATCAGGAAGTCCGGATCTCCATCTAGTTCGGCTGAAGTAAGTTCAGCAATTTCGCCTAGCGATAGTGATTTGGCTGACATTGAATTCGGATTCCTTTCCGAAAGGTATGTGATTTGGTCGAGATGACATTTATGTTGTTTGTACCACTCAAATATCTCAACGATAATCTAGCGAAATTGATGATTTGCTCCAATATGAACCGAGTGAAATGTCTCAAAATGAAGGGATGAACGCCTGCTTTTTGAAAACATTTCCGCAAGGGTACGGCGGGCCGGATCTGTTACAATGAGCCCTCTGTAATTTGCTGTTCATAACCGTTTAGGTGTTCTGATGCGTATTATTCGTTTTTGTTTTCTATTGTTTCTATTTAGCTTTGTTGGATTACTATCGGCTCAGGCTGAGGATTGGCCTCAGTGGCGTGGGCCGACAAGCGATGGTGTTTGGCATGAACAGGGGATCCTCACCAAATTTGACTCTCCAGAGATTCCGCTGAAATGGAAAGTTCCAGTTGGGTCGGGGTATAGTGCCCCAACGGTGGCGTCTGGGCGCGTTTACTTAACGGATCGTGTACTTGAGCCAGTACCCTCCGAACGAGTATTGTGTTTCGATGAGCAGACAGGAGAAACCATTTGGGAATTCTCATACGAATGTAATTACGAAATCGGATACACGGCAGGTCCACGAGCGGCTGTTACTGTCCGAGACGGGAAAGCATATGCACTCGGAGCTATGGGGAACTTTCTTTGCTTTGACGCTAAAGCTGGCAATATCTTGTGGCAACACGATCTCAATGCAGAATATGACATTCAAATGCCCATTTGGGGAATTGCCGGGTCACCGTTAGTGGTCGAAGAAACGGTAATTGTGCAGTTAGGGGGCAAGCAGGCAACAGTTGCTGGATTTGATATTGAGACAGGTAAAGCTCGCTGGACGGCTCTGAAAGATCGAGCATGCTATGCCTCCCCGATCCTGATTAAGCAGGCAGATAAACAAGTCGTGGTGGTTTGGACGGGAGATTCAGTCGCGGGCCTCGCACCACAGACAGGTGAGGTTTATTGGAGACATATTTGGCCACCGAGTCGGATGCCCATTGGCGTCGCAACGCCTGTGACGTCGGGGAATCAACTGTTCCTTACGAGTTTTTATGATGGCTGTTTGCTACTGGATCTTGCTCAGGATAAACCTGGTGTGAAGAAGGTTTGGCAGCGAACAGGTGAGGATGAACGTCATACTGATGGCATTCATTCGATCATCAGCACACCCATTGTGTTAGACAAGCACGTCTATGGCGTTGATAGTTATGGTGAGTTGCGTTGTCTGGACTTAAAGACAGGTGACCGAGTGTGGGAAGACCAGACTGCCACTCCTCGAGCTCGCTGGAGTACGATTCACTTCGTGAAGAATGGTGAAAATATCTGGATGTTCAATGAACGAGGCGAGTTAGTGATTGGACGTCTTTCGCCAAAGGGCTTAACTGAAATTAGCCGAGCCAAATTGATTGACCCGACTGAAGATCAGTTGCGTCAACGGGGGGGAGTCTGCTGGAGTCATCCCGCCTATGCCAACAAACATGTATTTGCCCGTAGCGATAAGTATCTGGTCTGTGCCAGCCTCGCAGCCAAAAAATAACTCTTTCAAAATGAGTTAAATTGGGGGTGGTCAAGGTGTCGATTCTCGGTGTAGAATCCTAGTTTACGCAGGCGCAATTCCTGCACACTTTAACTAATACTCATTAATTATGCTGGAAGGTAGGCACGAACACCGTGGTCAAAGTAATCGTTCGCGACAAAGAGACGATTCAGGAAGCTGTACGTCGTTTTGGTAAGTTGGTAATGCGAAGTGGTCTTAAGAAAGAGATGCGTCGTCGTAAGTTCTACGAAAAACCAAGTGATATTAAACGACGAGCCCGACTACGTGCAGAACGCCGAGCTCAGAAATCTCGCCTCAGCTAAACACTAGCTAGTAGCATAAAAAAATACAAAAGGCCGTTCCTTTTAGGACGGCCTTTTTTTATGAACTTAGGTGAACCAGGATAGCGTCGCAATGCAGCTGAGACGCATTTGGCAACTATTTCTTTTTGTTCGTGAGTGCTGCAGCTTGACGAGTAAAAAAGAACATTGCAAGAGCAGCGACTAACGCAGTGCCGATCAATGCGACAGTGGTCGTATTACTGGTTTCGTTTAATGGCTTGAGGCTGAATGCCTGATCAGTAAGAACCGGAAGTGCCCCTATCATGACTCCGGTGAGCAGGGCGAGTAATGGATTTCGGAAATGAGTTAAGAACCACTTCAAGACTCGGCTGAACAGGATTAGTCCGATTCCCGCTCCGAAGGCAAATATTGCTAAACGAAGGATTGCCTCCGTTTGCGTTTGTTCGTTGAAAATAGCCTTTGGGAGTCGTACGACGTGATCGTAAACCCCCAGAAGCATTAGTATCATGGAGCCGCTAATGCCGGGAAGGATCATGGCACAGATAGCGATACTTGCGCAAATGAATAAATAAAGTTTGTCAGGCTCGGAATCTGTGGGAGTCCCGTTGGGATCCTGTAGCTGATTCAGTAAAAGAGCTGTAACAAATCCGATTACGATAAATACGGCAACCTGTAGTTTGGACGCAGAGGAATTTGTTTTGATCGTCTCGATCACCAGATAGGCAGAAATCGCGATCATGCCAAAGAACGCTGCAAATGTAAACTGACGGCTTACGGGGGCATCGAGGAGCGTTGAGGCTAGAGCTGACATGCAAAGAATACCAGCTAGAATACCGGGGATCAGAGACAACAGGAAGTTGAGATTAATGTGTCGGCCGGCCTGAGTAAATTGACCTCGACGGATGGTGGTCAGAAGCCTGGTGTCAAATCGCGTGATGGTAGTAATCAGTTGATCATAGATTCCCATCACTAAGGCAATCGTACCACCCGAAACTCCGGGAACGACGTCAGCAACTCCCATAAAGACTCCTTTACCTGCGTTCACAAGAAAGTCGACGGGTTTTTTGATTTTTACGGAATGGCCGTCTTTTGACACTTTAGCTCTCGATATTGAAAGTTTTCGGCAGAATTTTTTTCTGTTGTATTAGCGTTGTTAATAACCCTGTTTTTAGAGGGGTTTCTTTTATTTGTCCTTTGGAATCATCGGCATGAACGGGTGGGTTTACGATATTTTTTTTTGACGCGATTACGGTGAGCGATACAATTTTTAGTAGGTCAATTGTTGCGGTTGATCGGTGGTCTGACTTATTTTACGAGGAGGATCTCCGCTAAAGAGGACTAGATATCCCGAGCCGCTGACCGATGTAAGCGTAATTAAGAAGGTGGTTTTACCGCCGTTAGTATATTTGCTTACTTCCTTCAGCGTTGCTTATCACTCCTCTTTGTCGTCATCAGTTGACTACGCCTTGTCACGGAATCAGATCCAAGGTGTTGTTTTTTTAACGTAGAGATGACGCATCATGTTTATTCGGCAGGATGGCCCCGAACTCGAGGTATTGGCTCCGGCCAAGATTAACCTCTTTTTGGAGGTCACTGGGAAACGCGACGACGGGTTTCACGACCTGGATATGTTGATGGTGCCTGTCGCTCTGTATGACACAGTGAAACTGATCCTGCAACAATCTCCTGAAATCTCGCTGACTTCTCGGTGGGCCTTCGGCTTAGAGTCACAACCGGCTCTTCCACCGGCACATGAAAATCTTGTGATGCAGGCGTTGGAGCTGTTTCAACAGCATTTGGAAGAAAAACACGGAAAGTCGTTTGGGCTATCAGTTGATCTGGTCAAGCGAATTCCTGCTGCTGCCGGTTTAGGTGGTGCTTCAAGTGATGCAGCCGCTGCCTTGGTCGGTGCAAATCGGCTCAACGGTAACTTGCTGAGTTTAGAGGAGCTGACATTCATGGCAGCCCAGGTGGGCAGTGATGTGCCCTTCTTTCTCTATCAATCTCCGGCTCGTTGTCAGGGGCGTGGCGAAAAAGTGACTCCTGTTTCCAGTCCGCAGTCCCTGCCGGTGGTGTTGGTGAAGCCCACAGTCGGTTTGTCGACACCTTCCGTCTTTGGGAGAGTGGCTGAATTTGGATTTGAGGACCGTCAATCGATCGACGACATGCTTCAGGTATTTACCAGCGGAGATTTATCAGGTGTTGGTCGTGCCCTACATAACAGACTACTCGAACCTGCACTGGCGGTCTTGCCGGAGTTGCAAGGAGTGGTGCATCTTCTTCAGGACTTTGATGTCGCTGGATTCCAAATGACTGGCAGTGGTAGCACTTTCTTTATGATTTGCCGCCATGCTAACCAAGCTAAAAACCTTGCTGCCAGGCTTCGCCAAATGAAGCTGGGAGCAGTTATAGATACATACACAATTGGACAGCCTTTCGGTTGTGCAGCTTAGGACGACAATTTAGCAGATTGAAAAACTCTATCCGTAGGGTAGGGATGGACTGTTTTGCGGGTGTCGCGTCTAGGAGTGTTATTATCGTTGTGTTTGGCTTAGGGAGTAAGGGCCATGGAAATTACAGAAGTTCGTGTCAAGCTTGTGGAAGATACAGATGATCGTCTACAGGCATTTTGCAGTATCACTTTTGACAACAGCTTTGTTGTTCGGGATCTGAAAGTCATTGAAGGGACTAATGGCCCTTTTGTTGCCATGCCGAGTCGTAAGATGACAGCTCACTGTCCACGTTGTCACTCTAAGAATCACACCCGAGCATCCTACTGCAACCAGTGTGGTAGCAAACTTAAGCACCACGTGGCACGGGAAAATCAGGATGGCCGATCCAAACTCTACGCAGACATTGCTCACCCGATCAATTCGGAATGTCGCGAGATGATTCAAAAGAACGTATTGGAAGAGTACAAAGCTGAATTGGAACGCTCTCGTGAACCCGGCTATTCCAGTCGCTACGACGAGGGTTTTTCGCCGGGAAATGCTAAGTCTGGCGGGCCTCATCTGGAAAACCGTCATGAAAGTCAGGCAACGCCGGCGGGCGAAGACCAAAAGAACTTCGGGTCCGGGATTTTTGACAATTAGTCATTTAATCATTTAGCCAGTTGATTGATCAGTTACTTAATCGGATGCGCCGGCTACTGTTGGTAGTAATTCAGGAACAAACGATTCTACAATCAGTGAACCAAAGATCATGGTGAATGCTAGTATAGCCATGATTCCGAGTCCCCCTACATACTTGCGACGCATAAAGGCCCAGATCATGTTGTAGCCAGGAATGGCACTGGCAAGGAACGCTTGCGTCTTGTCGTTGTCCTTGAAGGCCCATGTGGCAATCGAAATGTGGCAAATCACGTAGTATACAAGGCCGATATAAAATTCAATGGTGCAGTAAGAACCGAGCCCTTTGTACAAGGCGTAGTAGGCTTCGTCAGTGATCGGGCGTTGTTCTTTAGGCGTATCACCGGCATTGCCCAAAATGATTAAGTCGACTTGAGCTCGGGATACGTGGACGACTCCAGAGCTTGGTACCCATCCGCTTGGCCCGGAATTCGTCTGATCTGGCAACGGGTTGAATCGGAAGAATCCATTTTGTTCATCAAGCTTATAAACGAACGTGCCGGGCTTGGCTTTCTGCGTCATCGTACTGCCAGCAGAACTGTTAGCATCTTTTTTGGGTTTTGAAGGCGTCGCAGAAATTTCGGCTTCAGAAACTAACAGGTAGAGATCGTCCTTTTTAGTAGGGTTGATTTCTGCGGCTTCTGCTAATTGTGTCACTCCATTTCCACGCATTGTGGCGATTTTGAGAGTTTCTCCGCTAAGCGAGAACCACGTTAGTGAAAACATGGCCAGTCCCAGTCCAAAAGAGATCACGTTAAAGAAAACAAACAGCCAAAACCAATAAGGTAGTCCTCCTTCTGCGTTAATCTCAAGCAGCTCTTTTTCCATCATCTGAGCTGCATGATCCAACTGCTCATTGCCGTAGGAGCGATGAGTGTAGGTGGCCGCACCAAACGCTTTCTTCTGTTTCTTTTCATCCCCACCCATAAGTGAGCCTGTTTCGACGTTATAGCCGCAGGCAATACAGATGATCCCACCAACGGGGATTTCTGCGTCCAGACAGTGAGGGCAGGGGATACCTCCAGATCCGGCTTTGATACCCAAACCTTCTAATGCTCCTCCCAATCCTGTATTGGCAGCAGCCGGCGCGGCGGCGGGGATTGTGAGTGGATTGCTACATTGCGGGCAATTGACTTGTTGACCGGCATAATGGTCGGGGGCATCTACCTGATAACCACATTGGCATGAGACCGGGATCGGCATGAAGTGACCTTTGCAATAAGCTGATTTGAGAACAAACGACTCAGAGAGTAAGGGGGCTCGATAAATACGCTCTATTAACTATACATTGTGCAAAATGACAGTAAGAAATCAATCAGAAGAATGTAGGAGAGGGAGATGTTTTGAATAGAGTGGCCTGCAATCTTACCATTTTGGCAGGTTCGCTCAGCCAGTTTACCTGATTCTGTCAATTTGGCAGAAAACTGAAAAGGAAGGAACGCTTAAAAATCTAAAAAACTAATACTCCCCCATAGATAAACGCTCTTTTTTGACTTATCTTTAATCCTTTATGGCATGTCTTGGATGGCCATCTGTGTGTATTCACAGTTTTGGCACGGGACTTGCAAATGAGTAAACAATCCAATCGGTCGAGTAACACTCTGATTTGATTGGAATTAACAAGAATAAGACTAACCAGCGAATCGTTAAAATGATTCGTGCTTGCCAGAAACAAGCATTGATTCCGGAGGTAAGGGACACAGATGGCAAAATTGCAACCATTAGGTGACCGTATTGTTGTAAAGCGTGATGAATCCGAAGAGGTAACAGCTGGAGGGATCGTTCTGCCTGATTCAGCCAAAGATGCTCCTGCTAGGGGTACTGTTGTAAGCGTTGGAGACGGCATCATGACCAGCGATGGATCAAAGATTCCACTTCAGCTTAGTTCTGGCGACCGTATTATTTTCAGTAGCTATGCTGGCGAAGCGATCAGCGTTGACGACCAAGAGTTGTTGTTAATGCGTGAAGCCGACGTCCTGGCTGTCATCGAATAGAGTAAACCAATTCTGAGGCGTGGTTGCTTTGACGGCTTCTGCTCAGACTAGATAATAAACAACTAAGGGAGAGTTTGTCTCATGGCTAAGATCATTGCATTTGATCAGGAAGCTCGCGAAGCAATTCGTCGTGGTGTTTCTAAGTTGGCTCGAGCTGTAAAGGTTACGCTGGGGCCCAAAGGCCGTAACGTTATTTTGCAAAAGAGTTTCGGGTCGCCAACGGTTACCAAAGACGGTGTGAGCGTTGCGAAAGAAATTGACCTCGAAGACGTCTACGAAAATATGGGCGCTCGAATGGTGCGAGAAGTTGCCAGCAAGACAAGTGATGTCGCTGGTGACGGTACGACGACAGCGACCGTGATGGCTGAAGCAATCTTTACAGAAGGATTGAAAGCAGTTGTTGCTGGTGTGAACCCGATTCAAATGAAACAGGGTATCGAGAAGGCTGTCGAAGACATTACTGCTCAATTGCAGAAAATGTCGATCAAGATCAAAGACCGAGCTGAAATGGCAAACGTTGCTGCGATTGCTTCTAACAACGATCGTGAGATTGGTGACTTGCTCGCTGGTGCCATGGAACAGGTTGGTAAAGATGGTGTGATCACCGTAGATGAAGGTAAGAGCCTGTCCACGGAAGTGGAGTGGGTAGAAGGGATGCAGTTTGATCGTGGCTATCTCTCGCCTTACTTCGTAACCGATCCAAACACGATGGAAGCAGTGCTGGAAGATGCCTATGTGCTGGTCTTCGAAAAGAAAATCAGCAACATCAAAGATCTTGTTCCTCTACTTGAGCAAGTGGCACAGCAGGGTAAGCCGCTGTTGATCGTTGCTGAAGATGTTGAAGGGGAAGCACTCTCTACTTTGGTTATCAACCGCTTGCGAGGTTCTTTCGCTTGTGTAGCAGTCAAGGCTCCAGGTTATGGTGACCGTCGTAAGGCCATGATGGAAGATATTGCGATTCTGACAGGTGGTACAGCGATCTTCGAAACGCTTGGAATCAAATTGGATTCACTAAAGCTAACTGATCTGGGACGAGCCAAGAATATCATCGTCGATAAAGACAATACGACCCTGATTGAAGGATCTGGTAAGAAAGGCGATATCAAAGCTCGTATCGAGCAACTACGCCGTGAAATTGATAATTCTACCAGTGATTATGATCGTGAAAAATTGGAAGAACGTTTAGCAAAGCTTTCTGGGGGAGTCGCCAAAGTAAATGTTGGTGCAGCAACCGAAAGTGAAATGAAAGAGCGTAAAGCTCGTGTTGAAGACGCTTTGCACGCGACCCGTGCAGCAGCTTCAGAAGGTATCCTGCCCGGTGGCGGTGTTGCTGTTCTGCGAGCATCCTCCAAGGTTAAAGTTCCCGCGGATCTGACTAGTGATGAAAAGATTGGTTTCGAAATTGTATTGCGAGCTGTACGAGCTCCACTCCACACAATTGCGACGAATGCTGGTCAGGATGGTGGTATCGTTTGTGAAAAAGTTCTCAACGAAAAAGGGAACTTTGGTTACAACGCTTTAACCGACGAGTATGAAGATCTGGTTG
Source organism: Rhodopirellula sp. (assembly GCA_002701385.1). GTDB lineage: Bacteria > Planctomycetota > Planctomycetia > Pirellulales > Pirellulaceae > UBA721. The sequence continues at coordinate 64,444 of NZVD01000087.1, forward strand.
CAGCCGGGGTGATTGACCCGACGAAAGTAACTCGTACTGGCTTGGCAAATGCCGCGAGTGTTGCGACATTGTTGCTAACCAGTGATGCTCTAGTGGCTGAGAAGCCAGAGGGGCATAAAGATAGTAGCGGTGGCGACTACGACCTGTATTAAGCCAGAACTATCTGAAATACAAAAGCCCTTGTATTTACTGAGATGTAGATGCAGGGGCTTTTTTATTAAATAATTGCCTCTTTGCAGGTCTGACCAAGTGGTTCAGAATAGTGTTTTAACCAACCTCTACCTTGAATAGGGACCGGACTGACGGTGGAAAAACAAAATCCATTTGTGCGTTTCATGTTGCTCTTTGGCATCATGCTGATCGTAACTCAACTTTCGATGCGTTGGTTAGGATTTGGGCCTGAGGTTCCACCGGTGGAACCCCAGGAGGAGCAGCATATTGAAGAGGTGGTTTCTGAGGGTAGTCTGCTCGTTGGTGATGCGGACGAGCAAGTCATTACGATCGGTTCTTATGATCCAGAGAAAAAGGAAAAGTTTCTTGCCTACTTTAATTCGCAAGGGGCATCTTTGGATCGTGTCGAGTTGGTGGAACGTAATGATTCGAATGAACTTCAATATGCTGTGATCGAATTCCGCCATGGTTACCTAGGATACCTTGCGCCGCTCGAATCCGAAGACAGTGCTGAGGGACTGGAAGTCCGCGTAGTGGGCGATGGTACACCGGCTCAGCTTGCTGGGATTCAGGTCGGTGACCGATTGACCCATCTTGATGGCAAATTGATTGGAACAATTGAGGAGTTGGAAGACGAGTTGCGATTAACGGAATCTGGTCAGCAAGTCGAATTGAAAGTGCAACGACAGGGGGAAGAACTTGTACTGACTGCAAAATTGGAAGATAAACCACTGACCGTCATCGATCCCGATCCTTATCCGCATTTCTTCGATGGAGTTGGTGAAAACGATGAATTAGCCAACTCGCTGCTCACCGAATTAATTGCGGTCAATGACCAGGCGATACGAAATCGAAATGCGATAAAATTGCCAGCACTTGCCAGAAGCAATTGGACTCTGAAATCCAGTGACGAACGATCAGTGACGTTTGCGATTACTTTAGAAAATGGCGTTTACGAAACTGGTGATTCGGAACAGTCTCAAGAGGAAACTGTCCGGCCGTTTTTAGGGGCGATTGAAATCACGAAGACGTTTACTCTTGCCGATGTAGCCGGCGATCATGCCTATCATTTGGATTTGGATTTAGGTTTCTCTAATCACAGTGATCAGATTCAACGATTGGCAGTGAGGCAGCATGGTCCAAATAGTATTGTCAATGAAACATGGTGGACTTCAACCGGGAAAACTCCCGATGTTAAATGGAGCCTGAATGACGAAGAGGACGAAAGCAGGGCAGCCAGCATTCGTGACCAGGCTGAGGAGAATCCGGAGAATCCAACCAAATCGATGTGGCGGATTGGAGACAAGGAACCAACGCTTGACTACGTAATCACCGACTCGCAGTTCTTTGCCGCCGGATTTGTTGGCTTCGATGGAAATGCTGGTATTGGTCTGCCGGTTCATGATTTCCATACTGAATTGGGGCAATTGATCGACGGAGGTGGAATCGACGGAGGTGAAGCGCCCGCAAATTCTATCCTCATCCCTAATACTTCTTTTTTTGTCGATAGTAAAGAAATTGAAATCGGCGCTCAACAGTCAGTCGAACAGAAATTACGTGTGTTTGTGGGGCCTAAAGGAGATGAGTTGCTGGCCTCCTATGGGATGAACAATGTCATTGAATATGGCTGGTCCCGAGCGATCGCGCGGACGCTGAGTGCAGTCATGCATGGCTTCCAGTCGTTGGTCGGAAACTACGGAGTGGCCATTATTATGTTGACAATTTTGGTTCGTGGTTGCATGCATCCTTTAACTCGTAAGCAGGTAAGGGGTACCCAGATGATGGGATTCCTCAAACCTCAAATGGAGAAGATCAATGAAAAATTCAAAGATGACCCTCGTCAGAAAACGATGAAGACGCAGGAATTGTTTGCCAAGTATGGCTACAACCCCTTGAGTGGTTGTTTTCCTGTTTTGATACAGATGCCGATCTTCTTTGGTTTGTATCGCAGTATTATGGTGGATGTGGAATTACGCGGTGAAGCGTTAATCCCTGGATTAGATTGGTGCACTAATCTCGCGGGCCCGGATATGTTGTTTTACTTTGGAGAGTCCTCAGCGATGTTCATCAATCGTGGTGGGATGTTCGGGCCTTACTTCAACCTGCTTCCCCTAGTGACCGGTGTTCTGTTCCTGTTACAGATGACGCTTTTTACGCCGCCTGCCACGGACGACAATCAGAAAATGGTGCACCGCATGCTGAAGTTAATGCCGATTGGGATGATGTTTTTATTCTATCGAGTCGCCAGTGGGTTGTGTATTTACTTTATTGCTTCCAGTACCTGGGGAATCCTTGAGCGTAAAATGTTGCCCAAGATTAAGGACCCTGATGCCTATCTGGAACAACTTGCAGAGGCCAGACGTTCCAAGAAACGTAAACCTGGGTTCATGCAGCGTATGATGGCAATGGCCGAAGAGACTCAACGAGGACAGGCCAAAGCAGCGAACAGTGATAGTGAACGTCGTAAGCAGCTCGATAGCTTGCGTGGCGGACGGCGTCGGCGATAGAAATTTGTTCAAGAGTATCTTGCTCGAGGCCTTTGTGAATCGCTCTGTATAGGTCGTTTAGATTTGTTTGATTCGGAAGACACAATATGTGCGATTGCCTCGGCGGCAGGTCAATCTCAACGCGGGATCGTAAGGATTAGCGGGCCGCAGGCAGCAAACTGCCTTGTTTCCTTATTCCCCGATTCCGCAGATATGGGGGCCCTTGCGGGAATTACAGATCCGACGGTAATCGATGTGAAAGTTAAGATTGCCGATTTTCCACCCTCTGCAGTCCGGCTCTATTTCTGGCCGGATTCACGTAGTTACACCCGCCAACCTTCGGCGGAATTGCATTTGCCAGGGGCAGCACCGCTTTTACAGGCCACACTCAATCAGTTATGCCAGGGGGAAGCCGCCAAGGCCCGGATTGCTGAGCCGGGCGAATTTACCATGCGGGCATTCCTGGCTGGGAGGCTCGATTTAACTCAGGCGGAAGCAGTATTGGGTGTGATTGATGCAGCAGATCAGCAGGAGTTGTCAGTAGCATTGTCCCAACTGGCAGGAGGACTCAATAGAAAACTGCAATCTTTGCGAGATCAGATGATCGAATTGCTGGCTCACCTGGAAGCGGGCCTGGACTTTGTTGAAGAGGATATTGAGTTTATCTCGCAGCAGCAACTGACTAGTCAGGTGGGAGCAGTATCCGAGCAGTTGCAAGTGATTCTGAACCAACTGGATAGTCGGTTGGTTCAGCGAAATCAGGTTCGTGTTCTGCTCTGTGGGCTTCCGAATGTGGGTAAAAGTAGCCTGCTTAATGCGTTAGTTGATGAAGATGCAGCTCTCGTATCAGAGGTGGCAGGTACAACCAGAGATTATGTGGCCAGACAGCTGAAGATTGGCGAGGTGGATTGCACGCTAATTGATACGGCAGGTGTTGAGTTAACTTGGGAGCAACTTTCAGAGATCGACCAGCATGCACAGGAAATGACTTCTCAGCAGGCAGCAATGTCACATGTGGAAGTATTGTGCATCGATGGAAGTCGGCAGGGACTTGCTCCGTGGGAATCTGAACAGTTAAGTCGTGATCCAGTCGGGTTGCGGATCGTGGTGAGCACCAAAAGTGACTTGCCTGAGTTTCGTCGTTTGGCCGTTGCAGATGTGGAGACGTCACATACGAAATCCGGTGTTCGTGCGTTGCGTGATCACCTGCAGAGCGTACTTTCTCAACAGGCGACTGAAGGGCCCGTCGTTCAACAAACAGCGGCTCGCTGTATTGATAGTCTGACAACAGCCACTGAAAGTGTGCGACGGGCGTTAGCCTTGTGCGAGCAACAGTGGGTGGAAGAACTCATTGCCGCTGAATTAAGAACAGCCCTGAATCAACTCGGCTTGGTGATTGGGGAAGTCTATACCGATGATATTCTTGATCGGATATTCTCCACATTCTGTATTGGAAAATAGACCGGCCTCAGTTTGAGTTGTCAGACGATGAGGTTACGCGTTCGTTTCGTCGTGTTTTTCTTCAGCGGCGCTTTTGCGAAAGTAGTTAGGCATGAGCTCTAACGGAGAATCCAGTGGTTTGCTATGTCGGGCCAGTTTGGCAACACTGATTGCTTTGGGAGCCCACAGGGATTCGTCTTCCAATTCGATATGTTCAGGCAGATTGTCTTTGAGTTTGGCGAGCACGGGGCCCGAAACCTTCATGCCGTCGGGTAACTCTTCTGCCCATTGTTGATCGTCGATGATTGTTACTTCATCGATCGGGGTAGGAAGCTGCCCTTGCTGAACTGTGTAGCGTCTGCGAAATACGGAATTCCGTTGTGCATCCATGACGACTTCCACACTACCAGAACTTAAGGCTTGCAGAGCGATGGCGTCGAGAGTGTTGATTCCCACCACTGGGGTGTCGAGTGCATATCCCAGCGTTTTGGCTGTAACGATGCCGACCCGTAAACCCGTAAAAGAGCCTGGTCCGGTCGTGACGGCAATCAAGTCGATGGAGCTGAGAGCCCATTGATGCCTGGCACAAACAGCTTTGATTTCCGGAGCGAGGCTGGCTGCGGATCTGTTGTCAGCAGGAAGGGTATGGTGAAATTCGATGGACTCGTCGTCAAGCAGAGCGATTGATCCCTGACGTTGCGTTGTTTCAATGGCGAGGATTCGCAAGGTTTCTGTCTCGGAATTAATAAGCGGAAATTGATGGTTTTGCATGTAATTCAAAACGAATGCATATAATCATAAGGACTTTGCCTATCAGTGGTAGATATGTTTATAAGTTTGCCACACAATAGGAAAAATGACTTCAATTTATTTGTTTAGGTTGCACCCGTGAAATACGCAATCATTAGCGATATCCATGCCAATTATGAGGCTCTTCAGGTTGTGCTGGCAGATATTCAGGAGCAGGGAATTACGCGTATACTCTGCCTCGGGGATATTGTGGGCTATGGCCCCAATCCTCGCGAGTGCCTTGATGCTGTTATGCGGCGTTGTGAGATTACCATACTCGGAAATCACGATGAAGCGACTCAGTTCGACCCGGATGGATTCAATCCGGTTGCTTTACAGGCTGTTTACTGGACACGTGATCAACTTGAGCAATCCGCTGGTAATACCGTGCAGCGAAATCACCGCTGGGATTTCTTAGGTGAATTACCACGTATGCACGTGGAAGGTGAAGTTATGTTTGTGCATGGTAGTGCTCGTGAGCCTACCAACGAATATGTGTTTCCGGAAGATGTTTATAGACGTCCCAAGCTGGAGTCCATTTTCGACCGTGTGACTCAGTACTGCTTTCAAGGGCATACGCATATTCCCGGCGTGTTTACTCACGACTTTGATTTTATTGCTCCGGACGAGTGTGATTATGAATATCAGCTTGGAGCCAATAAAGCCTTGATTAATGTGGGAAGCGTTGGGCAACCCCGAGACGAAGATAACCGAAGTAGTTATGTCCTTTTTGATCCTGACACTAAGCTTGTCCAATTTCGTCGTCTGAGCTATCCCTACGATGAAACTGCTCGTAAAATCTATAGTGTTGACGAATTACATAATTCTCTGGGTGACCGTTTAAGAGCGGGACGTTAGAGAAAACTACAGACGAATATCTACGACAGACAGGTAAGCACTTGAGACGGGCAGTAGTCAGTGACATTCATGGAAATCTCATCGCACTTCAGAAAGTGCTGGAAGATATTCAGAGTCAAAACATTGATGAGATCTTTTGCTTAGGGGATGTGATCGGCTACGGCCCCAGTCCTCGCGAGTGTATCGATGAAGTCCGTCAGTTTGCTCTCTGTATTCTGGGAAACCATGATCAAGCTGCTCTGTTTGACCCGGAAGGGTTTTCTAGTACGGCCGAGCGAGCGATTTTTTGGACTAGAAAACAGCTTGAGTTTGATTCGTCTGACTCTGAACAAGCCAAGCAACGCTGGAGATTTCTAGCGGAATTGCCGCGGACTCATCAAGTGGAAGAATTTCTCTTTGTTCACGGGAGTGCCAGAAATCCCATCAATGAATATATCTTTCCTGAAGACGTCTATAATCGCCGGAAGATTGAAAAGGTATTTAGCTTGATTCCGCAGTATTGCTTTCAGGGGCACACCCATGTACCTGGGGTATTTACAGAGGACTTCGAATTCTTAGCTCTAGCTCAGCTGGACAATCTTTACGAATTAGGTGATCAAAAGGCCATGATCAATGTTGGCAGCGTAGGACAACCTCGGGATGGGGATTCAAGAAGTTGTTATGTGGTCCTGGATGACGAACAACGTACCGTTGAGTTCCGTCGAGTCGCCTATCCAATAGCCGATACGGCAAATCAGATTTATGCCATCGATGAACTAGATAATTTTCTCGGCGACCGCTTGCATGATGGCAAGTAATTCAGGTGCTTGATTTTAAGAGTTCTTACAGAGAGGTTGAGAGTCTCTTAAATGTTAGCCAGTACCGACTCGGCAGCAGAAATAGTGTTCTGAATATCGTCTTCGGTGTGAGCAGCCGACACAAACAGTGCTTCGTATTGGCTACAGGGCATGTAGATTCCCTTGCGAATTAGTCCCCAGAAGTACTGTCCAAACTTTTCGGTATCACTGGCGGACGCATCTTCCCAGCAGTTTACCGGGCCTGGATTGAAGAATAGCGTCATCATGCTGCCAACACGCTGAACACAGCAGGTTTGTCCGGCAGATTGTGCTGCGGAAGCCAAGCCTGAGGCAAGCGTTTCGGCAAGTGTGTCCAGTTTGTCATAGGGAGAGTTGTCTCGTAATTCCCGTAATGTCGCACTTCCGGCCGCACAGGCAATCGGATTGCCACTGAGCGTGCCAGCTTGAAAGACCTGCCCGGCAGGTAAGACGTGGTTCATGATGTCAGCGCGGCCACCGTAGGCTCCAATCGGCATGCCGCCTCCCACGATTTTCCCAAGTGTTGTCAGATCCGGTGTGATATTCCAAAGAGACTGAGCTCCTCCATAGGCCACTCGAAATCCCGTCATCACCTCGTCGAAAATCAGCAACGCTCCGCTGGCGGTCGTGCATTCGCGCAATGTTTGTAGGAATTCCGAGCTGGGGATGACACACCCCATGTTTCCGACCACGGGCTCAAAGATGACTCCGGCAATACGATCTCCATGTTCCGTAAAAGCCTGTTTGACGCCCTCGCTATCATTGTAGGTGAGGATGAGCGTATCCTGACTTGTACCAGCCGTGACTCCAGGGGAATTCGGGACCGCTAGTGTGGCGGCGCTACTACCGGCAGCCACTAGCAGACTATCGACATGACCATGATAATTTCCGGCAAATTTGACAATGACATCTCGCTGGGTATATCCACGTGCCAACCGAATGGCACTCATCGTCGCTTCGGTACCGGAATTTACGAGGCGTACTTTCTCCACGGATTCAACGGCATCAATGATCAGCGTCGCGAGTTCATTTTCGCCTTCAGTGGGAGCGCCGAAACTAAACCCTTTTTCTAATGCGTCCTGCACTGCCTTCATCACGTTTGGGTGTTTGTGTCCCAAAATCATGGGGCCCCAGGATTGGATGTAATCGATGAGGCGATTACCGTCCACGTCAAAGATATAAGGGCCTTCACCCCGATCGATGATCAATGGAGTGCCTCCCACTGACCCGAAGGCACGAGCGGGACTATTGACGCCACCGGGCATCAGCGTTTGAGCGGTTTCAAAAATCTGTTGGCTTTTATCGTACGTCATGCTTGTCGAGTGTATGAAGAAGGGAAGGATGGAAGGTAGATTTTAAGGTGTTATTGGGCCTTAAGAGCAGACCCGTCGAGCGATGTCTTTTGCCCAGTAGGTCAGTATGATATCGGCACCTGCTCGATGTATGGCTGTCATGGTTTCGTCGACTACGCGAGCTTCATCAATCCAGCCATTCGCAGCGGCAGCCTTCACCATACTATACTCACCCGATACGTTGTAGGCGGCCAACGGGATCCCCGGATGTTGTTGAGCGACGCGGGTGATAATGTCGAGATAGGCGAGGGCTGGCTTGACCATCAGCATATCAGCTCCTTCCTGTACATCTAGCTCCACTTCCCGCAGAGCTTGCTCGGCTAAGGCCGAAGGATCCATTTGGTAGGTTCGGCGGTCGCCGAAACTAGGAGCACTTTCTGCGGCGTCGCGAAAGGGTCCGTAGTAACTGCTGGCGTACTTGGCGGCGTAGCTCATGATCGGGATATGATTGTATCCCGCTTCATCCAGTGCAGAGCGGATGGCTTGGACCATACCGTCCATCATGCCGCTTGGAGCAATGATGTCTGCTCCTTGCTGTGCGTGAGTAACAGCCTGCTGTCCGAGTAACTTCAAAGTGGGATCATTGGATACGTCTGTGATCCCGACTTGTTCATGGAGGATACCGCAGTGCCCGTGATCGGTGTACTCGCACATACACAGATCTGTCAAAACTAAAATCTCCGGTATGGCTGCTTTCACTTCTGCGACGGCCTGTTGTACGATCCCACTTTGATGCAATGCATCACTGCCTTGGTCATCCTTTTCATCGGGGATACCAAACAAAATAATACCGCCGATTCCCAGATCACGTGCCTGTTTTGCTTCTTCGACTAACTCGTCAATGGACAATTGGAATTGCCCCGGCATCGAACTTATTTCCTGCCGGATCTTGGTACCTGTGCGTACAAAGAGAGGCAGAATCAGTGAACCAGGGTGTAAACGTGTGTGTCGAGTTAAATTGCGTACACCGGCGTTATAACGCAATCGTCTTAAACGAAGGGTTGGAAAGGATGGGGTAGCGTTCATGATCGTTGAACTTTTTGTTAAAGGTGGTGCTTTACCGTCAGGGTATACATAACTTCTGGTATCCCTCTTATATTATGGAACGCGGTTAAGCCCAAGGGCCTCTTTTTACGATTGTAAAATAGGCTTAATTACTTGATTTTATTGTGTTTGAGTTAGGTGTAATCTTTCGCCTGATTCGACGTTGTTTAAGTCTGTTTGCATATTTGGTTATCGGGATTTATTTGCATGTTTGGCCTTCTAAACATTAATAAACCGGCAGGTTGGACGTCACGCGATGTGGTCAATCGAGTTCAGCGTATTGTACGGCCGGTCAAAACTGGACATGCAGGTACGTTAGATCCTCTAGCGACTGGTGTACTGATCGTACCGGTCGGACGAGCCACGCGGCTCACCGAATACATTCATACAGTCTCCAAGACCTATGTCGCTAAGTTTGAGTTAGGGAAGACGAGTGATACCGAGGATTCAGAAGGTGACGTTAAGCTGCATGAAGTTGACCACATTCCAGAGAACAGGGTTGTGGAACGAGTCGTCGCGGGGTTCCTGGGTAAGCAACAGCAACGCCCTCCAGTTTATTCAGCCCTACGGGTGAATGGAAAGCGAGCTTATCAACTTGCCCGGCAAGGTGAGCAAGTGGAATTGGCACCACGGGAAATAGATATTTTTCAGATTACTGTTCGCCATTATGAGTATCCAGAGTTGATAGTGGAGGTCGAATGTAGCAGTGGCACCTACATTCGTTCGCTGGGTCGAGATATCGGCGAATTATTGAATACGGGCGCGGTGATGACGGCTTTGGAACGGACGGCGATCGGGTCATGGACTGTGGCAGAGGCAGTGGCACCAGATTTTGATACGCCTCAAGATGTGAATGATTCATTGTTGAATCCCGTGCCATTGCTCGGAAATTATGAACAACTGGTGTTAAATGAACAGCAGCAGGGCGAGTTAATGCATGGGCGGAGAATTAGTTTGCAAGACTCGGATGCCGAGGAGGTTCTAGGGATTTCTCAAGACGGTGAACTGCTGACAGTGCTTAACCGAGTGGAACAGTCTGACTTCTTTAAGCCGGTGAAAAATTTCTTTCCGTCGTAGATTCCACGGCACTTAGTCGTGACGTACAGCGCTTTACATTGGTCGTTTCCAGGTAGAGATTCCGTATAACCGTCAGAAATGTCAAAGTTAAAGGGGCTGCCCTCATCAGGTTGTAACAAAAAAAACGATAAAGATAGCTCAAATTTTTTTCTCAAAATTTGCTTCCACCTTAGTCGAAGGTAAGACTTAGGTATCCCTATACCTTTAGAAAACTAAATATACCTGCCGACAAACGGACTAACACGGCAAGTATTCTCAGGCATGGAAGCTGACACCCATCGTTACCTACTATTCGTGGTGTCCATGTTAGAACGAGATATAAAACGAGATTTGCTAGCGTTAACTTTGTGCGCCGGAACGGTCTTTCTGGCGACAGCAATGCTGACCTATCACCCCAGTGATCCTCTGGACAAACTCATTACGCCATTAAATCATCTGTATCAGGCTGATTTGGTGGAATATCCGCAAAGCACCTACATTCAAAATGCGTGCGGAAAGCTGGGTGCGCTGTCAGCCGACATTCTCTTTAGCTTGACTGGCTTTGGTGCCTATTACTTTTTGTTATCACTAGCCGTCGTTGATGTCGCACTATTGCGACGACGTTCTGTGGATGCACCGGCGATTCGTCTGGCGGGGTGGCTTATCTCACTCTGTGGCGTTTGTACCTGCTTGGCCCTGACCATTCCCACACTGACGCCAGGTCCGGTTATGGGAAGTGGTGGGATTCTGGGCGTGTCCTTTAGCACGTTTCTACAGGTTTCCTTTGCGATTACCGGCGGCTTAATTTTTGCCTTGAGTTTGGTCTTTGGTGGTTTGATGCTGGCAACCGACTACATGGTAGTGAATTGGGTGGCTCGGTCCTTACGGCTAGTCCTCAAGACCATTAACGCGACGCTATTCGGTACTTTTCGATTTCTGTGGGCACGTCGTGAGCAAAGAGCAGAGCGTAAAGCAGCTCGCGTTTTAGATGTGGTCGCTATCGAAGAGGAAGACTTGGAGGAATTCGAGGCAATTGATGTTTCTGACGAAGAGGATCAGGAAGGACAAGTTGCGGGGCCGGAAATTCGAATTGGAGGCCGTCGAGTCGCGAAAGAATCGGTCGTGCTGAAAGACGAATTAGAAGATGAGCTGGAAGATGAATCTGAAATACTGGAAGCGGATGAACCTGCGCCGGTACGGAAAAAACGCAAACGTCGCAAATTGCCGCGTCCACACTTCAAGTCTCGTAAAACAGCGGAGCCCCCGATTGTGGAGCCAACTCCAACCCGTGTGATTGGTAAATCCGCTACGCCGTTGGACGAAGAAAAAACGGAACGCGAACAACTCATTGAATCACTGGATTCGGCGTCTGATTCTACTGAGCAATTTGCAGGGTACGAAGTGCCTAGTAATCAACTACTGGAACGTCGTGCGATGATCGATTTTGAATCGCAGGAGCAGGAAGTCCGACAGAACGCTCGTATCCTGGAGAAGACGTTTAAAGAATTTGGTTTCAATGTCAAAGTAGTTGATATCGAAACCGGACCCGTTATTGCCCAGTATGAAATCGAACTGGAAGCCGGCTTGCGATTGAGCAAAATTACAAGTCTTAGTGACGACGTTGCGATTGCGTTACGTGTGCCAAGTGTTCGAATTGTGGCACCCATCCCCGGAAAGAATTCCGTAGGAATCGAAGTTCCCAATGGTGAACAGCAGTTGGTCCGCATGCGCGAGGTGATTGAGGACTCCAATGACAACGCTAAGAAGATGGCAATCCCTATCTATCTTGGAAAGGATGTATCGGGCAACCCGATTGCCGTAGATTTATGCAAGATGCCTCACTTGCTCATTGCCGGGCGGACTGGGTCTGGTAAATCGGTCTGCTTGCACACGATTGTGTCTTCGATTTTGATGGCTCGCCGGCCGGATGAGGTCAGATTGTTGATGATCGATCCGAAGATGGTGGAATTATCTGTTTATGGGAAATTACCGCATCTCATGCACCCAGTGGTGACTGATATGAAGAAAGCGGAAGCGATTTTGGCATGGGCAGTGGAAAAAATGGAAGATCGCTATCGCTTGCTCGCTCAAACCGGAGTCCGACATGTCTCCAGTTTTAACGAGTTGGGTGAAGAGACGATTCGAGAACGATTGGGAACGAAGATTGCCACGATGGACGAAGTGCCCACGCATATGCCGTATATCGTTATCGTAGCCGACGAATTAGCAGACTTGATGATGACAGCGGGTAAAGACGTTGAACAACATATTATTCGCTTAGCGCAAAAGAGTCGTGCCGTAGGGATTCACTTGGTACTGGCGACACAAAAGCCAACGGTGGATGTGATTACCGGTTTGATTAAGTCAAACCTGCCGGCCCGTTTGGCGTTCCAGGTCGCAAGTCGTACTGATAGTCGAGTGGTATTGGACGAGATGGGAGCAGAGAAACTTCTCGGAAATGGAGATATGCTGTTTCTCTGGCCGGGAACCAGTACGCTCGTACGTGGTCAGGGAACGTTCCTGTCTGACCCTGAAATTGAACGTGTTGTTGAGCAGTGTACTGTGGTTGAACAAGACTTTGAGCATGAATTAGTCAACTTGAAAGTTGATCAGGAAGGCGAGATTGATGCGGAGGCGATTCGCAAACGAGATGACTTGTACGAAAGTGCGATCGAAGTTGTTCTTCGAGAAGGTCGAGGAAGTTGTTCGCTCCTGCAACGCGCTCTCGGGATTGGATATGGTCGAGCAGCAAGAATGATCGATTACATGGCTGAGGATGGGATTGTCGGCCAGCATAATGGATCGAGTGCACGTGAAATTCTGATGAGTATGGAAGACTGGGAACTGATTAAACATAGTGGTGGTCAATCCGTGGCAGTCGCTGACGAAGAGTCCGCCGACACAAAATATGCAGACGAAGAATATGCAGAGGATGAGTTTCTTGAAGAGGAAGAGTATCTCGAAGCCGACGACGACTCGGAGTACGAATATGAAGAAGAGGGTGAGGCTGATGCGGGTGATGAAGACGACTGGGAAGAAGAAGGCCTAGACGAGGAATCAGCCGAAGAACCAGCTGCAGATGAATACGAAGAATATGAAGAATACGAAGAAGCAACGGATGGCGACTTGGAAGACAATGAAGACGTAGAGTACGTCTATGTGGATGAAGAAGTTGAAGACTATGAAGATCAGGAGGATGAAGAGGAAGTGTTAGAACCGACGCTTTCGTTGGTCAAAGCTCGAAAGAAAGCTGCGGTTGCAGCCAACGGGGCAAATGAGGAAGATTTGTGGGATGAATATGAAGACGATGATTCCTGGGCTGATGAAGTCGACGAGGAATTAGACTCTTAGTACCCCGCCTGCTCAAAAGGAACGCAGCTTTGATTTTTGACAGATTGACAAACGCTTCCAATTACTTCTCGGTCACCCCATTGATCCAAAAAGGATTTGAATTCCTCCGACGTACCGATCTAGCATCTTTGGAGGACGGTGTTCACGAAATCCAAGGACTTGACGTATATGCGATTATTGCTCGTGGAGATGGTGTCGGACGCGAGCGTGCCATGCTTGAAGCCCATCGCAAGTACCTCGACATCCAGTACGTGATTGACGGGACGGACGTCATGGGCTGGTTAGAGCGGGATTTTGTCGAGCGGGTGAAGGATGCCTATGATGCTGAAAAGGATCTGGAATTCTTCTATGATCGACCGGAGAGCTGGGTTCGAGTGCCACAAGGTAGCTTTGCTGTTTTTCTCCCTCAGGACATCCATGCACCACTGGCTACCACGCAATACGTGCACAAAGCAGTGGTCAAAGTGAAGGTGTCCTAATCAACCGCTTGTTGGTTGACAGTTTTGATGATTGCACCTAATCTGAAACTCAGTGCAATAATGCGCTTCGATTTTTACCCGTGGGAATACCGCGACCGATTGAGCCACGCCTGAATGAGCTGCGACCGAATGAGCCAAATTGGCAATATTGAAATCGTCAATGTTATCGCGGCCGGAATGATGATTCCGGTTGGAGTGGTCAGCGATGTCATTATTTCGACCTAAATGCAGGACAACGGGCAAAATAGAAAAAACAACACAAGCCCTGAGACCTGCAAACGGTCTCGGGGTTTTTTAGTGACAGTCTAGTGTCAGGAAACCAATGACAGTGAAGACAATTCAGATTTACGATACAACGCTGCGTGATGGGACTCAGGGTGAAGGTGTCAGTTTGTCGCTCGAAGACAAACTTCAAATTGCCCGGCGTCTGGACGAGATCGGTGTTGATTATATCGAGGGTGGTTATCCACTTTCGAACGAGAAGGACGAGCAATTCTTTCAACAGGTCCAGGAGCTCGGACTGAAGCACGCCAAAGTCTGTGCGTTTGGTATGACGCGTCGTCGCGGCGTGGAGGCTGCCGAAGATCCAGGTATGCTGGCATTGAGGGATAGTGGGGCACCGGTTTGTACGGTCGTTGGTAAGACCTGGGATTTCCATGTGACCGAAGTATTGCGAGTGAGCCTGGAAGAAAATCTTCAGATGATCGCAGACAGCGTGCGTTTTCTGGTCGATGAAGGACGTGAAGTTATTTACGATGCCGAGCATTTCTTTGATGGCTGGAAGGCAAATCCGGAATATGGTCGTCAGACAATTCGAGCAGCAGCTGAATCTGGCGCAACATTGGTAGCGTTGTGTGATACCAATGGTGGCTCCTTGCCGGAAGAAATTGCAGAGTTGACCAAAGCGGCAGTTGAAGCTGTAAGTGAATTCGAGGTGTCAGTGGGAATTCACTGTCACAACGACAGTGAATTGGCCATTGCTAATTCACTGGCCGGTGTGGACGCCGGAGCCATACAAGTACAGGGGACCATCAATGGGATTGGCGAACGATGTGGCAATGCCGACTTGATATCCGTGATTGCTAATCTGGCGTTTAAGAAGACTGGTTATCAGGTACTTGGTGGGGCCAACCTGGAACATCTCACCGAACTGTCACGATTTGTTTACGAAACGGCGAATATGAATTTGCGTAATGGTCAGCCTTTTGTTGGTCGTAGTGCATTTGCTCACAAGGGTGGTATGCATGCTCATGCGGTTGCAAAAGCGGCGAGTACCTATGAACACCTGGATCCCGCGTTGGTGGGGAATGAACGTCGGATTCTAATCAGTGAATTGTCCGGCCGAAGCAATGTGAAGGCACTTTCGTCCGAATACAATCTGCCGGACGATGATCAACTCATGCGAGAAATTCTGGCGGAAGTAGTACGTCTTGAAAACGAAGGGTATCAGTTTGAAGCGGCGAAGGCATCCTTTGCCTTGCTGGTGCAACGGTGTGCAGGAACTTATGAGTCGCATTTTGATCGCATTAAATATCATGTGGAAGTGAGCGTACAAGGTGACGGAACGGTTACCAATGAAGCAACGGTCAAAGTGGCGGTTGGTGATCAAATCCGCCATGAAGTGGCAGAAGGGGATGGGCCCGTTAATGCCTTAGATGCGGCAATTCGGAAAGCTCTGAGCGATACTTACCCGGAATTGCAGAAGATGCATCTGGTCGACTACAAAGTACGTGTGGTAAACTCGGACGCCGGCACGGCAGCCCGCATTCGAGTCTTTATTGATTGTAAAGACGATCATGATGTATGGGGTACTGTCGGCGTGAGTGAAAACATCATTGAAGCGAGTTGGATGGCGTTAGTGGATGCGATCGAATACAAGCTTGGCAAAGATGAGAAATAACAGGCTGAATTTGTAGCTATGCCTGTCAGAGAAATTGAAACATAACAGAGAAAAAACAACGAACTAATGGGTTTTGAATTTTCGGCTGAGTCGCTTCCTACCAGTTTTGACTTTAAGCAAGCGAGTGAACGCATTTTTAATCACTGGGTGGAGGCCGGGTATTTTCATGGAAATCCCGAATCTGAGAAGCCACCCTTTTCGATCGTGATTCCTCCCCCCAATGTAACCGGCGCTCTGCATCTTGGACACGCATTGAATAATACGCTCCAGGATATCCTTGCGCGAATGCGGCGAATGCAGGGGTATGAAACGCTGTGGATGCCCGGTACCGATCATGCCGGTATTGCCACTCAGGCTGTCGTTGAACGAAGACTCAAGGAAGAGGAAAACAAGACACGGCACGACTTGGGACGAGAGGCGTTGGTTGATCGTATTTGGGAGTGGAAAGGGCAATACGAAAAGCGAATCCTGTCTCAGTTAAAACAGCTGGGGTCCAGTTGCGACTGGGATCGAACCCGATTTACACTCGATGACATCTGTGCTCGCGCAGTACGCACAACGTTTTTTGATCTGTTTCAGAAGAAGTACATTTATCGTGGTAAGCGATTGGTCAACTGGGATACATTTCTGCAGACAGCCGTGAGTGATGACGAAGTCTTTCATGCAGTTGTGGATGGGCACTTCTGGCATTTTCAATATCCAGTGGTTGATCCACAGCCAGGTGAACCGACTCATGTGACGGTGGCTACCACTCGGCCCGAGACCATGCTTGGCGATACCGCAGTGGCTGTCCATCCGGATCCGGAACGAGCATTAAATAAGGTGCAAGCCGAGCTCGAGTCAAAACTGGCTGACGCGAATGAAGTGGAAAGTGAATCACTTCAGGAACAACTCGAGGCTTTGGCTCAGCGGAGAGAGACGGTGTTGCCGGGGTTAATACAACTTCGGGACATGGCGTTGGCCGGTCGCAGAATCCTGCTACCGCTGGCGGAACGTGAAATTCTCTTGGTAGCCGATGAATGGGCTAAGCCAGAAATGGGGAGTGGTTGTGTAAAAATTACCCCTGCACATGACCCCAACGATTACGAAGTTGGGCAACGGTGTGGTCTGGAAAAGATTAATATCTTAAGACCCGATGGAACACTCAATGTCAATGCGGGAGCCTATCAGGGACTGACAATTAAAGAAGCGCGAAAACGCGTCGTTGAAGATCTGGAAACAGCCGGTCTGATGGTACAGGTTGAGGACCGGGAAATTGACCTGGCTCACTCGGATCGTAGTAAAACGCCCATCGAGCCCTACTTGGCAGACCAGTGGTTTGTGCGAATGCAGGAACTGGCTCAATCTGCGATGGATGCCGTATCGGATGAGCGGGTTCAGATTTTCCCGACTCGTTACCGGAAAGGCTATTTGGATTGGCTCGGTGAAAAACGAGATTGGCCGGTTAGCCGGCAACTTTGGTGGGGACACCAGATTCCGATTTGGTCATATGCCTGTCAGGATCAGGAAGACCTGGATGCTCAGATTGCCCGTTTGGAAGACGACGCGGATGTGCAATCCGGACAAGCATCTTTTCAAGTGGAATTAACGGCGGAGTTGAATGAGCAGAGTCGAGTGGTGGGGGATGACGCCAGTGATACCTTCGCGGTGATTCATGTTTGTATCAATGATGAAAACGAAGCTCTGGAAAGTCGCTTTGCCGAATTGGGATACATCAGAGAAGATGACGTGCTGGATACGTGGTTTAGCTCGGCATTATGGCCCCACAGTACTCTGGGGTGGCCGGAAAAAACCGCTGAGTTAGAGAAGTTTTATCCTACGAGTACTCTGATCACCAGTCGGGATATCATCACGCTGTGGGTGGCGAGAATGGTTCTGATGGGACTTAATAACATGGGAGAAATCCCGTTTAGTGAAGTCTTTATCCATCCCAAAATACTCGATGGGTACGGTGAGACCATGTCCAAAAGTAAAGGGAATGGAGTCGATCCATTGGACGTGATTGATAAATTTGGGCCGGATGCATTGCGTTTTGGATTGGCTTATCTGACAACCGAAACTCAGGATGTTCGTATGCCGGTGCAGTTTGAATGCCCGCATTGTGAAAGTCTGATGGATCAGACGAAGAAAAATCGTGAACTTCCTCGGGTTACCTGCAAACAGTGTGGAAAAGAGTTTAAGACGCAGTGGGCACGTAAGGAAGAAGACCTAGCTCTTCCCTCCGGTCCGGTCGTTAGTGAACGATTTGAAGTGGCTCGTAACTTCTGTACCAAACTATGGAATGCCTCTCGGTTTACCTTGTTGAACTTATCAGGTTTTGAAGCAGCGGTTGTGGCAGAGGATGAACTTGCGTTCGAAGATCGGTGGTTACTCAGTCGACTGTCATCGGTGACCAACGAAGTCACTGAGAAACTGAATCGATACGGTTATGCAGAAGCTGCTCGTGCGATCTATGATTTTGCCTGGGATGAATTTTGCAGCTTCTACATTGAAATGACCAAATCCAGAATGCAGGATGAGCAGTCACGACCTATTGCTCAGCGTGTCACTGCTTATGCTTTGGATCAGTTATTGAGATTGCTGCATCCCATGATCCCCTTTGTGACGGAAGAGGTCTGGGGGCTTCTCGCTCAGATTGCTCCGCAACGTGGTTTGACGGCCATCGAGCCTGCAGCGGAGTCCATTATGCTTGCAGCCTGGCCAGAAGTAGATAAGCAAAGAATTGACTCAGTTATCGAACAACAGTTTTCGTTTTTTCAGGATGTGTTACGTGCGATTCGTGAAATTAGGAGCCGCCAGAATATTGCTCCGAAACAGGAAGTTGAATTTTCGATCGCCTGCAGCGATGAGATCGTGGAATTACTAAAACCCATGGATGCATATTTTCAGTCCATGGCAAACGCTCGAAGTGTGGCCTGGGGGCAGGATGTACAACCTCCCGCAAACAGCGCCAATGTTCGAATCGAAGCTATTGAAGTATTTGTTGATCTGAAAAACTTTATCGATGTCGATGCGGAAATCGATCGGAATGAAAAGCTGTTAGAGAAACTCAAAGGCCAGATTCTCGGGAAGCAGAAAAAGCTGTCCAATGAAAACTTTGTGGCTCGGGCTCCTGAGGAAGTCGTTCAGCGAGAACGCGACGGTCTGATGCAACTTGAGGAAGAAGTGAGTTCCGTGGAAAAAGCATTGAATGTGTTGCGTGGCCAGCAATAAGAACCGTCCAGTCAACGTATAATGACTAGGGTCCCACAAACAGGCGTGCGGTTAAGAATTTCCTTTTCGGAGTGCTGGGCAAATGCTAGTAGAACTAAAGCTCTCACGAATCATCATCAGCGATATCAATGACCATCAGGTGATCTATCTGAAGGAAGTGGATGGTGAACGTACGTTTCCCATTCTCATTGGTATCTTCGAGGCCTCGAGTATTGAACGTCGAGTGAAAGACTTTAAAGCCCCTCGTCCATTGACGCACGATTTACTTTGTAGCGTAGTGGATGCCCTGGGAGGTGAGTTAGATAGTGTCCTGATCTCTGAAGTGCAGGGGCACACCTATTTTGCGAGGCTGCGTGTCAAGGTAGATGGGCAGGTGATTGATGTAGATTCGCGTCCCTCTGACGCAATCGCAGTTGCCGTGACCTGTGATCCTCCGCTACCCATCTTTATTGAAGAAGATGTATTGGCTGAAGCAGCAGAAGGGTAGAAAGGTTAAATGTTAACCTGTCGCCCCATGACATCTTCAAAGGCTTGAGTCAGAGCTTTTAGGCCGGAGTCGCCCTGGCTATCATCGACCACGACGTTGACACGTACTTCACTCGTGTTGATCATTTCAATGTTCATCCCTGCTTCTGCCAAGCTCTGGAACATCCGGATGGCGACGCCAGTATGGCTTCGCAGTCCGATCCCGGAAACACTGAGCTTCGCCACTGCCGGGTTACTTGCGACTTCCTGAAATGAAACTTCAGATTGCATGTCTTGAAGAACGTCTAGTGTGCGTTGATGGTCTTCGCGTTGGACCGTAAAACTCAGACTTGCAAATTCAGAGTCATCCAGATAACTCTGAATGATCATGTCGACAATGATGTTTTCCTGAGCCACTGTTTCAAAGATCGTGGCTGCAATGCCTGGCGTGTCTGGTACTCCGTGAATGGAGATACTTGCCTGAGTTGAATCCAGTGCAATATCGGTGATGGCAAGTTCTTCCATCCCTTGTAGTTTGTTGGCAGCCGCGGCAGGGTCGGCGGCTGGCGTAGCCTGAGGTGATTCAGCAGGGACGGCGTCAGATGAAGTGGCATCCAGTTCGAAAGTTTGATGAACAGCATTGATAGCTTCCAACGCCTGATCGCGGTCGACGAGTACCGATATCTTTATTTGGCTGGTGGTGATCATATGGATGTTAATGCTCTTGTCGGATAATGCTCGGAACATGCGGTCTGAGACTCCGGATTGTTCCGCCATACCGATTCCGACGACGGAAATCTTGGAGACATTATCCCGGCTAGTAATATTCTGAATGCCGAGTTGCTCGGCTATGGGTTGCACGGCCTCCAGTGTAGGTGCGAGTTCCGCAGACGGAACGGTGAAGGAAATGTTTGAGATTCCACCCACGCCGGCGTCCTGCACGATCATGTCGACGGTAATGTTGGCTCGGGCAATCGCGCTGAAAATCGCATTACTGGTACCGGGTTTGTCAGGCACTCCGCTGAGTGTAATCCGCGCTTCATCCATGGTTACTGCAGCACCACTGACTCCTCGAGTCGGGTCTTCGGAGACGGTGGAGATGATCGTTCCGGTGGTATCCTCCTGGCTGCTGCGTACGTGAACTGGCACATTGAATTTTTTGGCAAATTCGATGCTGCGGCTATGCATGACACCGGCGCCTAAACTGGCCATTTCCAGCATCTCATCATAGCTGGTGTGCGTGACCTTACGGGCCGTGGAAACCACTCGAGGGTCGGCGGTGTAGACTCCATCGACATCGGTATAGATTTCACAACTTGCGCCCAGGACTGCGGCTAGAGAAACGGCCGTGGTATCACTACCTCCACGGCCGAGCGTGGTGATGTTGAACTCTTCGTCGATTCCCTGAAAACCAGCAGCGATTACAATGTTGCCGTCATCGAGTAATTTCTGCATGCGATCGGTGGAGATCGAGATAATACGGGCTTTCCCAAACACGTTATCGGTGCGGATTCCGATCTGGGCGCCAGTGAGACTGACGGCTTTGTGCCCTAAGGACATAATTGCCATGGCTGTCAAAGCGACGCTTACCTGTTCACCTGTGGAAAGCAGCATATCCATTTCACGAGCGGGCGGGCGGTCCATTAGTTCGTGAGCCAGACTGACAAGCACATCTGTGTTTTTTCCCATGGCGCTGACTACCATGACAACCTGATGGCCTTCCTGTTGTGCTTTAATGGCTTTCTTTGCAGCCGATAGTATCTTCTCGGTCGTGGCGACGCTCGTACCGCCAAATTTCTGAACAATAATGGACATGTTGAGTTTTGTGTTAACTAAGGAAATAGGGAAAGAGGTGAGGAAAGACCTGACTAACCGAGGAAATACTTCATGACTTCATGGCCATTTGGATACTGGAGCGCAGAGGCATTTGCCTGATCTTCGTCATAACTAGTTTGGTCGTCTGGTGAGACATCGGTGCCAGTAATGGCAAACGGGACGATTCCGTGGCTGTGCGTTTTGGTGCGAATCGGAGTCGGGTGGTCTGGCGAAACAAGCACGCGGTATTCGCCACGAGATTTTAATTCGGCCACCAAGGGGCCCACGATATGCGTGTCGATTTCTTCCAAGGCTTTAATCTTGGCTTCCGCATCTCCTTCGTGAGAAGCTTCATCGGTTGCTTCGACATGCACACAGATAATGTCGGTGGAGTCCAATGCGTCAATGGCCGCCTGTCCCTTTCCGGCATAATTCGTATCGGTGTAACCGGTGGCACCTTCCACTTCGATTCGATCCCAGTCGATTAGGGCGGCGATTCCTCGGAGAAGATCCACTGCTGTGATCATCTTGCCACGTTTTCCGTACACGTCCAGAAAGTCTGGCAGTTTTGGCGTAATGCCTAGTCCCCAGAGCCAGACATTAGTCGCGGGCAGTTTGCCGTTGGCAATGCGAGCCTGATTGACCGGATGGTCTGCGAATAGCTCGACACTCTTGCTCATTAACTGACTCAGAAGATCACTTCCCGGCCCTCGGGGGAAATCATGAATCACGGTGTTGTCAGTCAGGTCGTGAGGAGGCGTCGTACGGGTGTCGTTACTGAATGGTGCTTGAGCCTGTTCACCGCGGTAAATCAGGAGATTTCGGTAACTAACGCCGGGAATGAATTCGAGGATATCGCTGCCGAGTTCCTGTTGCGCGGTTTCCAGTAACGCCACAGCCTCTTGGTCGGTGATGTGGTCGGCTGTGAAGTCCTTCATAACCTGATCTTGAACAGTCACCAGATTACAACGAATGCCCCAGTCTTTCGGGCCAAGCTCGATCCCCTGAGCTGCTGCCTCCAGGGGGGCTCGGCCTGAGAAATATTCATTAGGGTCAAATCCAAGCAGAGACATGTTAGCTACGGCGGAGCCTGCTGGGAGATGGGGAGGCACATGATTGGCAGCCCCGATGACGCCACTTTGAACAACGGCGTCCATATTCGGAATATGGGCTGCCTGCAGCGGAGTCTTGCCTCCAAGACTTTCCTGAGGTTCATCGGCACATCCATCAGGGATGATGATCGCATATTTCATGGTTTTAGCCTAAGGGCGTACAAAGGTGTAATTTAAAGAACTTTATAGACGACTGCCTGGGATTCAATGTTGTCCGATTGAGTGAATTCTGAAACGGAATGGATGATCGATCCGTGCGTGGTCTCGTGGCTCATAATCACCAACGGTACCGTTTCACTTGAACTCCCGTTTTCTCGTTTATGCTGAATAATGGAAGCGATCGAAACTCCGTTGTTTCCCAAGATACCAGTTATTTCGGCCATTACGCCCGGTTTATCTATAACTTGCATCCTCAAATAATATCGGTCTACGGTATGGTTTGCATCAGCCATTGAGATAGGACGATTGCTTTCAGACCATAATTCCAGGTTATTAAATGTAATTTGGCTTCTGCCCACCACCGTATCGATGATGTCGGCGACGACTGCGGAAGCGGTCGGCATTTGCCCAGCTCCCTGACCATGAAAAAACACGGGGCCGACAGCATCTCCGCGGACTCGTACAGCGTTAAAAGCATCTTGTACTTCGGCAAGTGGGTTACCCTTCTTGATTAGTGTCGGACTCACGCTCATCTCCACTTCACCATCGACAAGATTGGCAACAGCAAGGAGTTTGATTCGATAACCAAGTCGGTCAGCAAAGTGAATGTCGGCAATATCCAGCGTGTCGATTCCCATACAGGGAATGCGTTCCCAATCCTCACGAACTCCAAACGCAAGTTGACTCAGGATCGATAGTTTCTGTGTGGTGTCAGCTCCGTTGACATCCAGCGTGGGATCCGCTTCGGCATATCCTCGTTTCTGAGCTTCTTGGAGGATGTCGTCGTAACTGGCGCCGGTTTCCTGCATTTGCGTGATAATGAAATTGCAAGTGCCGTTGAGAATGCCGCGCAGGGATGTAATTTGGTTCCCCGTGAGACACTGCCCAATGTTGGTAATGATTGGAATGCCGCCGGCTACTGAAGCTTCGAAGGCAATGCATCGCCCGAGCTGTCGGGCTTTGTCAAATAGCTCCGGACCGTGGACTGCTAGTAATGCTTTGTTGGCTGTGATTATATCTTTTCCGGATTCCAGAAGTTGCAGCATGATCGAGCGAGCCGGCTCGATGCCACCGATGAGTTGGGCTACGACTGAGATTTCGGAATCGTTGATGACATCATCAAGATTGTCTGTCAGTACGCCTTCGGGAATTTCCACATCACGTGGTTTGGTGATGTCACGAACGACTACTTTGTCCAGCCACGGAATACGGCCGGCGTGTCGAGCCGTTCGGTCACCGTGGTCGAGTAGCAATTTGGCAACACCCGTACCTACTGTGCCCATGCCGATGATGGCTATTTTTGTTCTTTCCATTACTTCCCTGTTCAATCTGACAATCAATCTCAAGGGCCTATGGCCCTACTGGTATCCGCTACCAATGCAGATAAACGAGGCGAATACTCGGGGATTGATCCCTCATAGGTTTATTGAGGTGAATCCGTTAAACTCATAGGTGACTTAATTCAAGGCACCGCATATGTAGGTCATACTAGGTCGACAGTAAAAATTGGTCAAGGAGAGCCGATTTGCCTTAAATCGCTGCCTCTGAAAGCGGTTTCTGAGGTGTTAGTAGCAGGGAAGTAATGGTATCAGTTGATCGGCATGTTCGGCCGATTGCATTGAATTGCGAAAAGGAAATTCACTATGGATCAGGCGTCAAAAGAATTCTTGGTTAAGCTCTTAGAGACTCCGGGGCCGTCAGGTTACGAAGAGCGGGTTCAACAGGTGGTTCGGGACTACGCAGCAGGATTTGCCGATGAAGTCACGACAGATGTTCATGGAAATGTGATTTGTGCCATTAACCCGGATGCTGATACCAAGCTGATGTTTGCCGGCCATTGTGACCAAATTGGCATGCTGGTATCCCACATTGATGACAAAGGGTTTGTTTACGCTCAGACTATCGGTGGCTGGGATCCCCAGCAATTGATCGGTCAACGCATGGTCATCTGGTCCGCAACCGGACCGGTGCATGCAGTGATTTCCCGTAAGCCGATTCATTTGTTGACGGATGTTGAACGAAAACAGGTAGTTAAGCTTACCGATATGTGGTTGGATATCGGTGCCAATAGTAAAGAAGATGCAGAGGCATTGATTGAGGTTGGAGATCCGGTGACTTTAAGCCTGGGAATGCAGGAAATGTTAAACGGGTTGGCTAACGCACCTTGTATGGATAACCGTACCGGTGTCTGGGTGGTGATTGAAGCACTGCGCCGAGCCAAGGATCGTTATCCAACTTGCGGTGTCTACGCTGTTTCCACGGTCCAGGAAGAGATCGGATTGCGAGGAGCACGTACCAGCGCGTATGGGATTGACCCCACCGCTGCCATCGCTGTGGATGTCACGCATGCCACTGATTGTCCGACTATTGATAAGAAGCAGCAAGGAGATATTAAGCTGGGCGGAGGCCCAGCAGTTTATCGAGGTCCGAACTGTAATCCTTTGGTGGTCGAAAAACTGCGTGATGTTGCCGCACAGGATCAAATTCCATATCAACTTGCAGCCATTGGGCGTGGAGCATCGAATGATGCGAACGTGTTGCAGTTAAATCGTAGCGGCGTTGCGACAGGTTTAGTGACAATCCCGAACCGATACATGCATAGTGCAGTGGAGACGATTTCTTTGGATGACATCGATCATGCCGCGTCGCTGTTGGCCGGCTTCGCAGCGGGGTATTCTGCAGAGGATGATTTTACTCCTCGGGTGAGCTAGCGTTCGACAAAACGGCCAAGGCTAATTTTCACCTTCCTTCATTTTCGTAATGAATCTGCAGGGCTTAGGTTGTCATTCTTTTTATAGCTTCGTTTATCGTTCCCTCGATTTCTCGCTGCTGCTTGAGTAGCTGAGGTTTGTGGTTCCCTTACGTGCCAAGCTCTGGCTGACGTTGTTTCTCTGTCAAACTGACATATCTAAAAGAGCTGTCCCCATTGCGCTGCCATATTGGCACTTGGGTCTGGGAGCTGATGATTTGAGCATTCTCAGGCGGTGACAGGGCAATTCGGCAACTTTGGTTTGTGAAATGCCGTAAAGTAAGTGAAAAGGGGTGAATAATAAGCATCTGTGTGCTTGTCTCGGAGCTGTTTCTGGCATATTTTGGATACTTTGGCACGCATGTTGCGTTGTCCACTGTATCACTCGCTAATTCAGAAGCTGGCAAATGTTGGCTGACAGTTGGCGAAATGATTCAACAGATTATCGGAAATACAAAGTGTATTCCCGTTGAAAATTAGATTTAACGCTTTTGGAACACTCTTTGAAGGAGAATCCGGACGTGGCAAAACAAATGGTATTTGACGACAAGGCTCGACAGTCATTGTTGTCTGGTGTTGCCAAGCTGGCTCGTGCTGTTCGCAGTACTCTTGGACCTCGCGGTCGGAACGCTGTCCTGGATAAAGGATGGGGTTCACCTAAAGTCACCAAGGACGGTGTAACCGTTGCTGAAGACATCGAATTAGATAATGTCTTCGAAAACCTTGGTGCTCAGTTGGTGAAAGAAGCCGCCAGTAAAACAAATGAAGTTGCAGGTGATGGGACCACGACAGCGACCGTACTGTCAGAGGCGATCTTCCGCGAAGGTTTGAAGATGATTGCTGCCGGTGCTGACCCAATGGCACTTGGTCGCGGGATCAGTCAGGCTGTGGAAGCTGTTTGCGATAAAATCGGCAAGCAGGCGATCGCCATCGACTCCAAGAACAAAAAAGAAATTCAGCAAGTTGCAACTATCGCAGGCAACAACGATAGCACGATTGGTAACGTATTGGCTGACGCCTTTATTAAAGTCGGCAAAGATGGCGTGATCACCGTGGAAGAAGGTCGTGGAAGCGAAACGACGGTTGAAGTAGTCGAAGGGATGCAGTTTGATCGCGGCTTCCTCTCGCCACACTTCGTTACCAACGAAACGGAAGTGACCGTTGAATTGGAGAACTGCCTGATTTTATTGTTTGAAGAAAAAATCTCTTCTAACAAGAAGCTGATTCCATTATTGGAAGCTGTCAGTCAGTCGAAGAAGCCGTTGTTGATTATTGCCGAAGACATCGAAGGCGAAGCTTTGGCGACGCTTGTCGTGAACAAGATGCGAGGCATCCTGAATGTCTGTGCCGTGAAGGCGCCTGGTTACGGTGATCGTCGAAAAGCGATTCTTGGTGATATTGCTGTTCTGACCAATGCGACACCGATCTTTAAGGATTTGGGAATCGAATTGGAAAGTGTCAAGCTATCTGATTTGGGGTCCGCCAAGAAGATTCGTATCACTTCTGAAAGTACAGTCATGGTTGGCGGTGCTGGCAGTAAGGAAGATATCGAAGGTCGAGCGGACCAGATTCGAAACGAGATCGAAGTCACCGATAGTGAGTACGATCGTGAGAAACTGCAGGAACGTTTAGCGAAACTTGCAGGTGGTGTTGCACAAATTAACTGTGGAGCCACGACTGAAACTGAAATGAAGGAACGAAAAGCGCTTTTGGAGGATGCTCGTGCTGCGACGCAAGCTGCTCTGGAAGAAGGAATTGTTCCTGGTGGTGGAGTAGCCTTGATTCGGGCAGACAAAGCAATCAGTTCACTTGGTTTAGAAGGTGACGAAGCTTTGGGTGCTCAAATTATTCAGAATATTCTGGACTATCCATTGCGAGCGATCGCGAAGAATGCAGGACTCGACGGTGCTGTCATTGTTAATCGTGTTCGTAAGCTCAAGGGTAAAGCAGACGGCTACAACGCTGATAAAGATAAATATGGTGACATGGTGGAAATGGGAATTATCGAACCGGCAAAAGTCGTTCGTACCGCCCTGCAGAATTCCTCCAGTGTTGCTTCGCTTTTACTAACTACCGAATGCCTAGTGACTGAAATTCCAGTCGAAGAAGATGATGATGACCATCATGATCATCATGACCATGGTATGGGTGGCGGAATGCCCGGAATGGGTGGCATGCCCGGCATGGGCGGCATGGGTGGTATGGGCGGCATGCCCGGCATGATGTAATTTGCCTCGGGATTTTACGTCTAAACTTAGATTTCAAAACAAAGAAAAAATGAAGGAATAAATGATCATGGCAAAGATCAAGATTCGTCCACTGGATGATCGCGTAGTAATTCGCCCTGCTGAAAGTGAAGAAATCACCGCTGGTGGTATCGTGTTGCCGGATTCGGCAAAGGAAAAGCCTCAGCGAGGTACAGTAGTCGCCGTGGGTAGCGGTCGGTTACTCGAAAGTGGTGACCGTGCCGGACTATCACTCGAAGTGGGTGACGTAGTGATCTACGGTAAGTTCGGTGGCACTGATATTGAAGTAAATGGCGAGGACGTCAAGATTCTGCGAGAAGCAGAAATTCTGGCGAAAGTACTCGACTAACAACCAAGGTGCTTGAATCTCGGTTTGTTCATATTTAATTATTCAACTCCAGGAGTTTGAATTGTGGCTAAACAGCTTTTGTTTGAAGATAACGCTCGTTCACGTCTGTTGCGTGGTGTCAGTAAACTAGCCGATGCAGTTGCTGTCACGATGGGTCCAACAGGACGTAATGTGATTATTGATAAATCCTTTGGCGGACCTACCGTGACCAAAGACGGTGTTACCGTTGCTAAAGAAATCGAACTGGAAGATCGGTTTGAGAATATGGGTGCCCGCCTCGTGGTGGAAGTTGCTCAAAAAACCTCGGATCTTGCCGGAGATGGAACGACGACAGCGACCGTGTTGGCACGTTCGATCTATCGCGAAGGATTGAGGAATATCGTCGCCGGTAGTAACCCGATGTCCGTCCGTCGCGGAATTGAAAAGGCCGTTACCGCCGCCGAAAGTAAACTACTTTCGATTGCTAAGCCGGTTTCCAGCAAAGAAGAAGTCGCTCAGGTTGGTGCCATCAGTGCTAACAATGACGATGAAATCGGAAACCTGTTGGCTGACGCGTTGGAGCGTGTTGGTAAAGATGGAGTCATTACTGTCGAAGAAGGTAAAACGACCGAAACAACTGTCGATTTCGTCGACGGGATGCAGTTTGACAAAGGTTACGTTTCACCTTATTTCATCAACCGTCCAGCCGAAATGGACTGTGTGATGGAAGACGCATATATTCTGATTCACGAAAAGAAGATCAGCAATTTGCAGTCTTTGGTTCCTGTGCTTGAAAAAGTCGGTAACACTGGCAAGCCGTTGATGATTATTGCAGAGGACGTGGATGCAGAAGCGTTGACTTTGCTGGTTGTTAACAAACTTCGTGGTGTACTCAATGTCTGTGCTGTGAAAGCACCTGGCTTTGGCGATCGACGTAAGAACATGCTGGGTGACATTGCAGTCCTGACTGGTGGAACCCTGATCAGTGAAGATCTTGGTATTCAACTGGAAAACGTCACTTTGGAACAGCTCGGTCAGGCTCGTAAGGTGTCTGCCGATAAAGGTTCGACAACGATTGTTGAAGGGCTTGGAAGTCGTAAAGAAATTGACGCTCGTGTTGATCAAATCAATAACCAGATGGATCAGACCGAAAGTGAATACGACAAAGAGAAATTTCAGGAACGTCTGGCCAAGTTGTCAGGTGGTGTGGCTGTGATTTCTGTTGGTGCTGAAACCGAAGCGGATATGAAGCAAAAGAAAGCTCGTATTGAAGACGCTTTGCATGCGACTCGCGCTGCTGTGGAAGAAGGAATTCTCCCCGGTGGTGGTGTTGCTTTAGTACGCTGTACTGAAGCTGTGCAGGATGCTCGATCCTCTGCTAAAGGCGATGAAAAGATCGGAGTGGATATCATTCTTGGTGCTTTGGAAGCGCCGCTCCGTCAGATTGCTGACAATGGTGGTATCGATGGAAGTGTCGTCGCGGACAATGTTCGTGATCATCGCTCGATTGCTTATGGATATAACGCCAATACTGGTGAGTACGGTGATATGTTCAAAGCGGGCGTCGTTGATCCTGTGAAAGTGGTTCGTACAGCTCTGGCTAACGCCGGAAGTATCTCGGGCCTGATGCTCACAACCGAAGCTCTGGTAACCAACTATGACAAGGAAGACAAAGAACGAGGAAATATTGAAGGCAGTGTAAACTAAGGCCCTCAACAGGCTCCTCGGACTTTTTCCGGACTCTGTAAAAAAGACAAGCCGCCTCCCGGAAGGGGGCGGCTTTTTTCATAATCAAACCATCGGCGAATAATGGCTGAAAAAAGAGATTATTACGAAGTGCTCGGTGTGTCACGCGATGCCTCGAAAGGGGTGATCGGGTCGGCCTATCGTAAGCTTGCCATTAAGTATCATCCGGACAGCAATCCGGATGACGAGCAGGCCGTGGAGAAATTTAAAGAGGCCGCTGAAGCCTATGAAGTGCTCAGTGATGAAGAGAAACGAGCAAAGTACGATCAATACGGTCACGCTGGATTAGGTGGTGGCGGCGGTCCACAGTTTTCAAGCGTAGAAGATATCTTTGAAGCCTTTGGTGGAATGTTCGGTGGCGGCGGTGGGGGAGGAATCTTCGACAGTCTGTTTGGTGGAGGTTCACGACGACAGGAACGGAGTCGGCGAGGAGCTGATATTCGATGCGATGTTGTGTTGGACCTCGAGGAAGCTGCCGCAGGTTGTAGTAAAGAAGTACAGGTTTCCCGAAACGCACTTTGTAAAAGTTGTGATGGGAGTGGTGCGGCACCCGGAGCTGTACGTGAGTCCTGTGCACGTTGTGGTGGCCGCGGACAGGTAGTGCAATCGGCTGGGATTTTACGAGTACAAACCACGTGCCCAGCATGCCAGGGAAGTGGAAGTACGGTTGCCAACCCCTGTACCGATTGCCGTGGTGATGGCGTGGTACCGGAGCAAACTGAGATTAAAGTCAATATTCCTGCCGGAGTGGATGATGGTACGCGGGTACGAATTTCCGGTCAGGGCGAAGTCAGCCCGCAAGGCGGAGCGACAGGAGATTGCTACTGTTTTATTCGAGTCCGTGAGCACAAGGTATTTGAACGTCACGATGATCACTTGATTGTACGAGTTCCGTTAACCTACGCTCAGTTTGTATTGGGAGCTGAAGTAGATGTTCCCACACTCGAGGGAATGAAGAGTGTCACCATTCCCCCCGGTACACAGTCTGGCGAAATATTCCGTGTCCGAGGGGCCGGTGTGTCCAATGTTCACACGGGGCGAAAGGGTGACTTGTTGGTGGAAACCAAAGTGGAAATCCCATCACGGATTAGCTCAGAACAGGAAGAATTGCTAAGGAAACTGGCTGAGTTAGAGGAGACGGAAGTCGCTCCGGAACGAAAGAGCTGGTTAGATTCGATCAAAGATTTTTTTAGCGGAACGGAAGAGGAAGGGTAGCAGGAGGGTCTGACGAATGACTGAAGAGAATGAAAATCTGGATGAAGTTCTGCAGGATGAATCCCAGTTGGAAGAATTATTGGAAGAAGCCGCCAACAGCGATGAACAAGAGGTGGTAGACGAACTCACACCCGAGCAACAGATCGCTGAATTGCAGGATAAAAATGTGCGTTTGCTCGCCGAAATGGACAACGTCCGTAAACGGGCGATGCGAGATGCATCAGAAAGTCGCAAGTATGCGGCCATGCCGTTAATCACCGACCTGTTGTCGATGACAGACAATTTGCAAAGAGCTTTAGACGCTGCCGATGCGGCGGATTCTGTTGAGTCACTCAAAAACGGAGTCGATATGGTTTTGCAGGGAATTGTACAGATCTTTCAGAAGTACAGCTGTCAGCCTATTCCGACGGAAGTTGGACAGGCATTTGATATGAATCTACACGAAGCGGTTGGAATGCAGCCGAGTGAAGATCATCCGGCAAATTCAATAATGATGGTGGCCAGTCAGGGGTATGAACTGCACGATCGAGTGCTGCGGCCAAGTCAGGTTATCGTATCCAGCGGCTCCCCTCAGAGTGACAGTGACTCGATCGATGCCGAGTCTGCCGACGATACGGTCGATGCGGATGAACCAGCCACTGAAGAATAAGCCGGAAGGAAAGCCAGATGCCAACTTATGATTATGAATGTGACCATTGTGGACACACGTTTGAGTTGTTTCAGGGGATAAACGAACCTCATAAGAAAAAGTGCCCGGTATGCAAGAAAATGAAACTGCGTCGCCTGTTTGGCACAGGAGCAGCTTTGTTGTTTAAGGGGTCTGGTTTTTACGAGACGGACTATAGAAGCGATTCCTATAAAGCGGATGCTAAAAAGGCCAAGCAATCCGAATCCGTGTCGAAGAAGAAAAGCACCAACTCAAAAAAGAAACCTGCAGCGAAGAAAGATACCTCTAAAGGAAGTGGCGGCAGTAGTTAGGCCACCAGTGGGAGTTGCTTGCTGGGACTGCAGAGTTCTCGGCCTTCTGGTTGTTTTTATTTGAGCGTGGTCGATACAATACGCTCTTAGCTTGAAGTTGACTTTAGCATTGGAATGAATCTGTTATGGCGATGCTGGCTTGCCCAACCTGTATGAAAAAATTCGATACGACGGTAACCGAAGCGATGCCGTTTTGTTCAAGTCGTTGTCGTCAGGTTGACTTAGGCAGGTGGTTTAATGAAGAATATGGCCTGCCATTTGAACCAACCGAGGAAGAACCGCTGCTAGAGGATAGCAGCGAACTCTGAATCAACACAAAGGAATGAAGCTGTTATGGCCGATCATTACGACACCGTCAAAGGCGTTGACTGGAGCGAAGTTTTACCCTGGACGACGTTGACACGTGCATTTTCAGTTGCTGTGAGTATCCCAGTACTTGTGCTGGCGGCGATTGGTACAGGTTTGACCGTTTCGGGATGGCAATTGGCGGATAGCTTGTTAATTCCCGACTCTCCCGCCGTTGCACTAGCCGGAGCGATATCAGAAGAGCCTGGGGAACGAGGAGACGCGTCTCCAGAGGGCGAGAGATTCACTCGGAGTGAATCTCTGGAAACCACTGTCGAAGATCCGGCAGAAAGTGCCGGGGAAATGCCTCCCGGTGAATATGATGAATCAGGCGATCCGGTCTTGTTGGCTGCCGCCATCATGCCGGCCAAGCCGAAGGAATCAAATTCACTATTTGAACAATTGCTTCAGGGCGAAGCTTTATCGATTATCGGTCAACTCCATGACACATTGTTTGGGGGCCAGCGAGAGCTTGATGCTAAGGTCGGGTACGCCCTTTGTATTGTGGATTTCGCGTGGCTGTTAATCGTGTGGGGGTTTTTCGGAGCCACGATCACAAGAATTGCCGTAATAAGAATTGGTCGAGGTGAGAGAATTGGTCTCAAAGAAGCCATGGCAGATGTTCGTAAGAAGTACATTTCCTATGTGATGTCACCACTGTTTGTATTGGTGTCCTGTTTTGTGCTCTCGCTGCCAATTGTCCTCATTAGCCTGCTTTTGAATTTCGATATAGGAGTCATACTCGCGTCAATCCTATGGATTGTTGTATTGGTTGCTGGTATCGGCGTGACAGTGCTACTAACCGGATTTTTCTTTGGCTGGCCCTTGATGTGGCCGACGATTAGTGCGGAAGAAGCTGGAGATGTCTATGAAGCGACCAGTCGTACCTTTGCTTATACGTTTCAGGCTCCGTTGCAGTATTTGTTCTATACATTGGTCAGCATTGCTATTTGGGTACCATCGGTCATGCTCGTCCAAAATTTCACAGCCGTCGCTGAGCAGGTAGTTTTCTCAGGAATGAGCATCGCCTCGGACGAAGCCGCCATACTTCAGGATTACATAGCCGGTGAAACGACCTTGGATAATCAAAGTAGCAGCTTTCAGATTGGTGCAAGTATCATGTACGGCTTGCATTGGTTCGGGCATTTGATGGCGGACGCTTTTTGTGTTGGATTCTTTTTCGCAAGCTTTTCAGGAGTCTATTTGTTGCTGCGTCGTTTCGTAGATCACACTCCCTTAGACGAAGTGTTTGTGATCGACGATAAGACGAAGTACGGCCTTGATGACTTGATCAAGGAGTCAAGTGACCAGCCTGCTGAAACTCCTTCCTGAATTTGAGACACCAAAGAATACGATGAATTGTCTATTTCTATCCAGTGATTTGATGTTTGGCCCACGTGTGGCTCATGCTGCATCGCTTCATGGAAGTCATGTGAAAACGGTGTTGTCACCAGGAAAGCTTGAGGATGAATTAGGGGAAGGCCAGTATGATTTAGTCATTCTGGACTTGTCATGTTCGTTGTTCGAACCAGCTGGAGTGATAAGTAGGTTGAAGGCTAGTGGCCAGAATGTGAGGACACTCGCTTTTGGCCCCCATGTCCAGGAAGAGAAACTACAGGCTGCTGTCGAGGCCGGTATTGAAACCGTTATGACCAACGGACAATTCAATCAGAATCTGTTACAAATCTTCTCAGGTGGTTAACATCCATTCGGATTGCCATCCCAGTCTATACCGCTTCGGGGCCACGCACATCAGCGCTCAGGTCAATCGCCTCACCCATCGGCAGGACAAAAATCTTACCGTCTCCGATATTGCCATCCGCGCCTGTTTTAGCAGCACTGCAAATCGTGTCGATGGTCTTTTCGACAAAGTCATCATTAACGGCGATCTCAAGTGATATTTTGCGAAGGAGTTGAGATTTGTATTCCATTCCGCGATAGAGTGGAGTCTGTCCTCGTTGGCGTGCGAATCCGAGAGAATCACATACGGTCATACGTGTCACTCCGGATTTTTCCAGAGCTGCCCGCACAGCTTTCAGTTTCGTAGGTTGTATAATTGCGACGACTAGTTTCATTTTTTTATTTCGACTCGTTTGACGGAATCTAAGGTCTCCGTCATGGAGGGGAACCTTACCCCTCAGTGTCTCAGGTTGCCTCATGAAATCCGATTTAATTATACGAGTTTTACGCCAGTATGAAATTAGGCAGCCAGATTGTGTTACACCTATTTCCACGGGCCGTGGATTTAGTGGGGCAAATCTTTGGAAAATTGAAGTTGGTAGTGACCTTTACTGCCTCAAACAATGGACTCAAGGAATGCCTAAGGCGAAGACACGAGATTTAATCACGACTGTCCTCCCTCAGATTTCCTCCCGAGGATTGGATTTAGCGTGCCCGATTGAAAGCGTTGAAGGAGGCCTTTTGATACGTATTGACGGACGAATTTGGGACTTAAGTCGATGGATCAATGGGAGCCCTGTTGTCGATACGGCTGTTTCTGAAAATCAGTTGCAGAGTGCGATGGAGTGGTTAGCAAGTTATCACAACCTTGCCGGTGAAGTCTGTTCTTCTCAGGGGTTCTCGCCTTCACTAGAGTACCGCATGGAGTTAACAGGTAAACTGCACGAGAACACATTAGTAAAGCTTGCCAATTATCCCTATGAAGGCATCGACCCTGAATTAGTGCAGCTGTTCCTTGGCTTCGCCTCCAAGCAATTAGGTAACTTCTCAGTTGCCTTGAAAATGGCCGCGAGCCAACTCTATCCGCTTTTGCCTGTCGTTGCCGATCTATGGTCAGATCATGTTTTTTTTGTGCAGGATCGTGTTTCCGGTGTGATTGACTTTGGTGCCATGAAAATGGATACACCCTGTTTGGATCTGGCCAGACTGTTAGGCTGTTACCAGACGCATCTGGATTCAGCAATCAGTAAAGGGTTAGAGTATTATCAAGCGTTACGGCCTGTTTCCGCGGCCCAAAGGCAACTAATTGAACTTTATGACCGTGCCTACGTAATATTAGCAGGGGTGCAATGGTTGATTTGGTTAGGGCCAGAGAAGAGAGTGTTCTCGGATATGTCTCGTGTCAACAACAGGCTAAAGAGGATTGCTCGGCGAATTTCCGAATCGAATAGCTGAGAATGACAACAAGTTGTTTAGGCTTCTATAGATGCCTGAAGAACGTTTGCTTAAAATTATTACTTCATTACCGAGTAATGCAGTATGAGCCGTCTAATGAATTAGACCAACGGGTTGAATATGAGAAAACGTACATTAACCGACGTCCTTTTGGGACTTTCAATTTTTCTATTGGTACTTACCTTTCTGGCCGGGCCAGCCCATGCTCAGTTTGGATCTGGTACTGAGTCTAAAGTAAACGCGTCAGCCAAATTTCAATTGAAGTCAGGGTCTAAAACCGAAGGGGTCATTCAAGTCACTGCGACCGTTGGCTCCAAATATCATATTTACTCGGTGACCCAGAAAAAAGGCGGTCCGCTGCCGACAAGAATCTCCGTTGTGAAACCGGAGGAAGGAATCATTCTGGGAGCGTGGACCCCAGATAAGAAACCTGAGATTCATCACTATGATGTTTACCCAGGACTCGATGTCGAAGAGCACAAAGGTAAGATCGTATGGACGACGGATGTTCTTTTCGAGAACGCCCTGGAGGATCCCGCAGATGCGGGGCTTGTTGTGAAGTTGTCGAGTTTAGCCTGTACGGATGATTTGGGGATCTGTGTCCCGCAGCGAGCTGAATTGGATGTGAAGTACGCAGGTGAGATCGAGTCTCCGGACGATGAAGAAAAGCCAGCCGAAGAAAAGCCAGCCGAAGAAAAGCCAGCCGAAGAAAAGCCGGCGGAAGAAAAGCCAGCGGAAGAAAAGCCAGCGGAAGAAAAGCCAGCCATTGAGTCGGAGACTGAGAAGCCTGTTGGCGATGAACCAGTAAAATCTCCTTTTGATTTAGGTGGTGGCTTTGAACTGCCCAAACCGGGGATACCAAGTTTAGGTGGAGGGTTCGAGTCCCCTGGGTTCGCGTCGAATAACAAGAGCATGACGGGAAAGGCGACTTATTATGTCGACCCGGAGACCGGTCGGGGGATAGTGAGAGTAACCGTGACAGTCGAGTCTGGATTTCATATTTATTCCTTAACGCAGGCCCGTGGTGGACCGTTGCCTACTCGGCTGAAAGTAAGTGGCGAAGGAGTGCAGGTCAGTGGAGAGGTGATTGCTGATAAAGAGCCCGAGATTCACCATTACGATGTATATCCCGGATTGGATGTAGAAGAAATCAAAGGAACGATCAATTGGGACATCCCGATTTTGGCTCCAGCAGGAAACTCCACGGAACTTGAGATTAAAGTCATTGTGGATGCTCTGGCTTGTACGGATGATTTGGGACAATGCGTCCCACAAAAGGTCAATGTATTGGCCACACTGGATGAGTCTCTCTCGAATCCGGTTGCGAATTTGCCTGCCACTGAAAGTGTTCCGGACTCGGCTCCGGAATCTGTAGGGGATGAATCCTCAGAGGTCTCGCCAGAAGAGATTGACGAAGAACGTTCGTTGATTGCAGTCCTTGGGTTTTCCCTGCTTGGTGGCTTTATTCTTAATTTTATGCCGTGTGTACTTCCAGTCATTGGCTTAAAGGTCATGTCATTTGTGAATCAGGCAGGAGAGTCTCGGAGTCGAGTTTTCGCTTTGAATCTCTGGTATTCCCTCGGATTAATGTCCGTCTTTTTGGTGTTTGCAACCTTAGCCATCGCTTTAGGATTGGGATGGGGGCAGCAAAATCAATATGACAGTTTTAATATCGTTATGATCTCTGTCATCTTTGTGATGGGCTTGAGCTTCATTGGAGTTTGGGAAATTCCCATTCCAGGTTTTGTTGGTTCTAGTGAAATGGCAAAGTCA
This sequence comes from Rhodopirellula sp., assembly GCA_002701385.1. Taxonomy (GTDB): domain Bacteria; phylum Planctomycetota; class Planctomycetia; order Pirellulales; family Pirellulaceae; genus UBA721. Next base: position 101,464 of record NZVD01000087.1, read on the forward strand.
GCAGAAAAAGAGGGGCCTGTTGCTGCATACATCAAGGGAATTATCACGACCTTGCTAGCCATTCCTTGTAGTGGCCCGGGATTAGGGATCGCCCTAACATACTGTGCCAAACAAATGGCTGAGAACTCAGGAACTCAGGGAGCGATCAACGTTTATCTTGTATTTATCGCTTTAGGGATTGGGATGGCATTTCCTTATCTTGTAATCGGTGCGAAACCCAGTTTGGTGAGATTCCTTCCGAAGCCGGGAGGTTGGATGGAGACATTTAAAGAGCTGATGGGATATGTGTTGTTGGCGACCATCGTTTTTATCATGACCTACGTAGCCTATCCGTTATTAGTTCCAACCATTGGATTCCTATTCGCGTTATGGGCAGCTTGTTGGTGGTATGGGCGAGTGCCGTTTACTGCGACTAAGGGATCTAAGTTGAAGAACCGTCTGGGGGCAGTGGTCTTTGCAAGCTTGCTAGGGTGGTTTTGCTTTGGATGGTTAGCAACCGAAATGGATTATCGGTTCGAGTCACTTATAGAGAAACGAAGTCTGGAAGCAGCAGTGAAGAGTGGGGGCGGCGATTTTGTCCCCAAGGAAGGTGAGAAAAACTTATATACCGCTGGCCGTTTGGAGCAGTTACTCAACGAAGACAAACGTTTGGTGATGGTGGATTTTACAGCGGACTGGTGTCTGACCTGTAAGACACTTGAGAAGGCCGTCTTAAATACAGATGCTGTTCAAACGGCTTTGAAGGAAAAGGAAGTGGTCCAGCTAGTTGCTGATTGGACTGAAATGGACTCCAAGACCGGATTGGAAATTGATGCAGAGCTTGAACGCTTAGGCAAGGGGAAGCAGTTACCAATCATTGCTTTCTATTCTCCTGGAAAGGAGTCTCTCCCGAAGACTCTGGTCGCAGTTTACACAGCCAGCGATATTCATCAAATTCTGGGCCAACTCGACAAGTAGCTCCCAATTTAGCTGTAGCTACCGTGATCAAGCCTGACTTGGCATCATTCTGGTTATTGTGGAACTGAGTCTAACCAGCTGAGTGGTTATATGGTTAATTGGCTCTTTGCCTAACTGTTGCTTCTCTTTTTTCCGTGTAGAATATTGGTTTAGTCACACTGACATACCAATGATTTAGAGCTCGGAAATCTAGCGTTAGAAGGATAGCTTGTATGGCAAAGGCCACGTACAAGGATGCAGGGGTGGATCTGGAAGTTTACGCGGAATCCATGTCGCGACTTCCGAAGTTGATGCAGCGTACGTTTTCTCCACGTGTGATGAGGCTTGATGGAGGGTTTGCCGGGCTGTTTAAGCTCGATTTTCACAACGGGCTCTTCAAACGCTCCTACGATAATCCCGTTCTTGTTTCCGGTACGGATGGTGTCGGAACGAAACTTAAAGTTGCCCAAATGACCGACCGCCACGATAGCGTAGGGATAGATTTGGTCGCGATGTGTGTGAACGATATCATTTGCTGTGGTGCGGAGCCGCTGTTTTTTCTCGATTACGTTGCGATGAGTCATGATGACCCGGAGCGATTGGAACAGGTCGTGCAGGGTGTGAGTGATGGGTGTGTGGATGCGGACTGTGCCTTACTAGCTGGCGAAACAGCGATTATGCCGGATCTATACCAACACGGTGAGTATGATCTGGCTGGATTTTGTGTCGGTGTTGTTGAACAGGATGACTTGATTGATGGTTCCACTATTGTCAACGAGGATGTCGTAATTGGGGTCGAATCGAGTGGAGTGCATTCCAATGGATTTAGCTTGGTTCGGAAAGTTGTCTTTGAAATGGCTGGTCTATCGGTCGACGATACGATCGAAGAATTAGGCTGCACGGTTGGAGAGGTATTATTGACCCCAACAAAAATCTACGCTCGGGCTCTGCAGAAAATCCTCTCATACTACAAAGTAAAAAAGGTGGTTCACGGAATTGCTCATATCACGGGTGGAGGTTTACAGGAGAATCTGGAGCGAATCATGCCCAAAGATGCGACCGCTGTCATTGATCGTCAGGCCTGGGATGTGCTGCCTGTCTTTGATTGGATTCAGCGGCTTGGAGAAATCGAAGATGATGAAATGGACAGGGTTTTCAACCGAGGGTGTGGATTGACGCTCGTGGTGAGTCCGTTTTACGCGGAAAATATTCAGCGAATGTTAAAGAGTGCAGGGCTAAAGAGTTGGGTGATTGGGAATGTCGTTGACGGTGACGGAAGTGTTCGCTGGGCATAATTGACATTTCCCCCTCGCATGGCGAATAATAAGTTCACTCTTTTCAGCAACGAACGCTGGCTTTTGTGGAAATCCTCATGCAGTGGTTAAGTTTATTCATCGAAGAAATGTGCTGCCCTGCCGAGGTCTCACTCATTCAATCCGAATTGAGTCGTAAGCCAGGTGTCGGTGATATGGAGTTTGACTTATTTAGTCAGCGACTTAATGTCCAGCATGATCCGGCTATTGTAACTCCCAACGGTGTACGTCGCTTTCTTGCCGAATTTGGGATGACGGCACATCCCTGGCGGGATGTACGTGAGATGACAGACTTTCAGGGGCGTTCGCAGCGATTGAGAACGCTGACCACTTGGATGTCGGGTGTAAGTTTTCTGGCGGGAATCGTTTTTCATGCCGTTCAGTTTATGCCTGTCGACGGTGCCGTGGATTGGATTACCAGTGAAACGACAGTTTATACCCGAGTCTTATACGGCCTGAGTATACTACTTGGTTTTCTATTTATTGGGCCGGTAGCGTTTCGCGCAATTCTGCGTGGGCGAGCTGATATGAATTTGCTCATATTCGTTGCTGTTGTTGGGGCCTTAGTGCTTGGCGAGTGGTTTGAAGCGTCGATGGTGACATTTCTATTCTCCTCGTCGGTTTGGTTAGAGCAATGGAGCATGAAGCAGGTCCAGTCCGCCATGCGGGGACATTTACAGCAGTCACCGCTGATCGCCCGCTGCAGAAAGTCAGGTCATGGTCAGACGGTGGAGTTGCCGATTGAGCAGGTTGACGTGGGGAGCTTGGTGGAAGTTTGGGCTGGTGAAATTGTTCCGCTCGACGGTCGAGTGGTGAAAGGTGAGTCCTATGTGAATGAAGCTGTCATGACAGGTGAGTCGATGGCGGTTGGAAAACAGAAAGGCGATTTTGTCTACGCAGGTAGTACGAATATTGAGAGTACTCTTCAATTGGAAACGATTTGTCGAGTTAATGAATCCACGCTGACTCGCACCATGACCATGGTGGCGGAAGCTCAGGCAAAAAAAGCTGGAATCCAAACCACGGTGGAACGCTTTGCTGAGGTTTACACACCCCTAATAATGCTGGCCGCCTTGTGTTTGATGGTGATTCCTCCCGCTATTGCTGGGCAGACGTTCGATCCGTGGTTCCATCTTGCCCTTGTAGTGCTGGTGATAGCATGTCCCTGTGCGTTAGTGATTTCCACACCAGTGGCAACAACCGTTGCATTGACGCGTGGGATTCGGGAAGGAGTGTTAATTCGAGGTAGTCGGTTTATCGAGGTGATGGCCGACGTGAAAACAGTTTGTTTCGACAAAACTGGTACGCTTACAGAAGGGAATCCGCAGGTCGTTTCCCTGTGGAGTAAGGAAAAGTCCCGACGGGATGAGCTACTAGAAATCGCTGCCACATTGGAACAGCAGAGTCTTCATCCGTTAGCCAAAGCTGTTATGTCCTACGCGGAATCTCAGGGGATCGCTCCTCTGCCTGCTCCTCGTATAGAAACGGTTTTCGGTCAGGGGATTCGAGGGGTTATCGGAGGTCGCCAGTGTTGGATCGGAAGCTTGGGGTGGGCTCGGAAATTGTCGGAAGACTTGGAAGCTTTGAGTGATCAGCATACCGAACCCGAGTTGCCTGGTACGACCGTCGTGGTTGGTATTGAAAGAGAAATATTGGGAACACTGAGATTAGAGGATCCCATCCGTGAAGCGGGGCAAAAGTTAGTAGGTGCACTGCGACAGGCTGGCATACGACAGACTCAAATTCTTTCTGGCGATGATTCCGTATGCGTTGAGTCAGTGCAGAGAGAAACGGGGATGGACGTTGGACGCGGCGACCTGTTGCCGGAACAGAAACTGGCATGGATCGATCAATTGTCGGAATCGACCTCAGTAGCAATGGTTGGTGACGGAGTTAATGATGCTCCAGCATTGGCCCGTGCAGACGTGGGCATTGCCATGGGGGCCATGGGATTAGAAGTGGTGCTCAAATCCGCGGATGTGTCTCTGATGAATAACGACCTAAATAAGCTCCCCTGGCTGATTAGGTTTTCTCGGAAAGTGCGTTCCACCATTCGCTGGAATATTTTTTTGGCAGTGGCTGCAAAGGCCACTGTGCTGGGGCTTGCATTCTCTGGATTTGCTTATCTGTGGCTTGCAGTGCTCGCGGATACTGGGGCTACCTTACTGGTTGTCTTGAATGCGTTGGGATTGTTGAGGTCACAGCATGACTGACTTCGGCGATGAAATTTCGTCTCATCCGGCAACCTGGCCGGAAGGACGGTTGTTGAAGCACTGTTCAAGTCGGCGTCAACGCCGTAGCGGTCCAGGAGGCCAGCATCGCAATAAAGTGGAAACAGCCGTAGTGTATGAGCATGAACCAACCTCCGTGACAGGCTCGGCAAATGAAAAGCGATCTCAGGAAGCCAATCGTAAAGTGGCGTTGTTTCGCTTGCGAGTAAATTTGGCTTTAGCCGTACGTTGTTCTGCCCAACCTCGGTGCTCGGATTTATGGTCTCGGCGTTGCGCTCGTAGAAAGCTTCAGATTAATCCGCGGCATGACGATTTCCCGTCTTTGCTCAGTGAAGCATTGGATCAGGTACTGGAGTCACAAGGGGATTTGGAGCCTGCTGCCGCATTGTTAGAGTGCTCGAAGTCACAATTGTTTAAATTTCTAAAGCTCGAGCCGCGGGCTGCACAATTAGTTAATGACGTTCGAGAGTCTCAGGGACTGAAGAGACTGAAGTAGGTGTTATGACTCAAGAAGATCAGCAAAAGTGGGACCGCAAATACTCGGAGGCCAACTTGTATCAAGAGGTTTCAAAAGTCGTTCAGGCCTATGAAAGCTACTTCCCTCGTCAAGGCAGGGCATTGGATATTGCCGGAGGGGCTGGGCGGCACTCGGTGTGGCTGGCTCAACGTGGCCTCGAAGTAACGCTTGTGGATGTGTCACGAGAAGCATTGAATCAGGCACACGCTCGCGCTGAAAATAGTGGTGTTCAAATAACGACGGTTTGTCATGATTTGGATTTGGGGTTGCCTACGGGACAGTGGGACTTAATCTTCTCGAACTTGTTTTTCGATCGGAATCTATTTTCGTTATTTGCGGAATCTCTGGTACCGGGAGGTCGGCTGATCGTGATTCAACCTACGCTGACGAATGCTTCTCGGCATAAAAAGCCTCCAGTAAGATTTCTCCCGGGGGATGACGAGCTTCCGGCGTTGGTCGAGGGGTTAGAGGTCATTCTTTACGAAAATGATTGGCTACAAGAAGGGCGGTTTGATGGCGTGTTGATTGCGGAAACTCGCTCGGCAAAGACTTAAAACTTGAATGTGGCAAGGGTAAAATAAGGTGGTAGCAATACTCTGAAGGACCGAACTCGAATTTTAGAGAATCCATGCCCGAGATCATAGAAAACCTGACCGTTGATTTTAATGTTCCTTTCGTCCACCGTTTACGATTTACACAGGACGTATTTGGTGAAGATCAGCAGGTATTAAAAGCTTTGCTGGAATCCTCAGATGAGCAACCTGCCCGCGTTCAGTTTTGGGTCGATCAAAATGTTGCCGACGGTACTCCTCAGTTAGTTAACCGAATCAAGCAGTTTGCCAATGCGCATCCTGCCGAGGTTCAGCGAGTTGGAAGTATTCAATTCGTGCCCGGTGGTGAAGAGATCAAAAACGATATCCACATTCTGGAACGGATGTTGAAAGTCTTTAATGTCTCTGATTTAGATCGCCGTAGTTATGTGGTGGCGATCGGAGGCGGAGCTGTACTCGATGCCATTGGCTTCGCTGTTGCTATTGCCCATCGTGGACTTCGGTTAGTGCGAATTCCAACGACGACGTTGAGTCAGGGCGATTCTGGTATAGGCGTAAAGAATAGTGTGAATCTATTTGCCAAAAAGAACTGGCTTGGTTCGTTTGCAGTGCCCTGGGGTGTTGTGAATGATGCGGAGATGCTCACTACGCTTTCCAATCGTGACTTTGTCAGTGGATTTTCTGAGGCGGTAAAAGTTTCACTGTTGAAGTCTCCTGCGGATTTCGAACAGATTTGTAGGGACGCCGGGGAGATTCGCAATCGGGATATGGCCAAAGCATTACCAGTGATCAAGTCGTCTGCCAAAATGCATCTTGATCACATTACCCGAGGCGGCGACCCATTTGAAATGCTGGAGGCCCGGCCCCTGGATTATGGGCATTGGTCAGCTCATAAAATGGAAGCGATGAGTGACTTTACTCTTCGGCATGGTGAAGCCGTGGCAATTGGTGTAGCGATTGACACGGTCTATTCTTCATTGGAGCTTGGGCTCGATAAAGCAGTTGCCCAACAGGTAATGCAGTGTTTATGCGACTTAGGGTTTTCGCTGACTCATCAAACGCTGGAGGATGTGGAGACGTTATTCAGAGGCCTGGAGGAATTTCGCCAGCATCTTGGTGGACGATTGACGCTCACCATGCTCAAAGCCGTAGGGCAGGCAGTCGATGTACATTCGGTAAATCGAGATAACATGTTACGAGCGATTGAGGCAGTCAAAGCATTTGCGGCAGCTCGGCAGCACGTTCGTTAGTGGACAGTGAGCGGCTGACCGTTATCAGCAGCCGTAAGTCCTAACAAAAAGGGCACAGCATCCCGAGCCCATTGTTGCGGGGAAGGGAATTGGCTGGCACTGTCACCAAAGCAACTCTCTAACAAGGTGGTGTGGATAATCCCGGGGTTTAGCGGAATGGCTGCAACGCCAGGCGGAAGCTCTTGAGCAAGGGAGCGTGTTAATCCTTCAATAGCCCATTTGCTACAGCAATACGTGGCGACATCTGCTGACGCCGAGCGTCCCCAGCCGCTGCTAATGTTGACTACAACACCGTGGTTTTGCTGAATCATGACAGGTAAAAACGCTTTGCACACATAAAACACACCTTTGATGTTGATGTCGACTAATTGAGACCATTGCTCGTCGTCAACTTCCCACATGTTTGAGTTCGGGTTGATGATAGCAGCGTTGTTTATGACCAGGTCTGCGGGACCATGGTTCTCCAGGCATTTATTCGCCCATGCATAAACCTGTGTAGTGTCACTTACATCGACAGCCGAAAAGCTATGAGCCGCACCATGGTGTTCTGTCAGTGAATGGATTTTTTCGGCACTGCGAGCACAACCGGAAACAGTATGGCCAGCATCGATGAATCCTTCGATGAGGGCTTTGCCAAGTCCCTGGCTGCACCCGGTGACGACAATGTGTTTACTCATAAGAGATACTACTTCTTGGGTTTGATGAGGGTTTTACGGTATTGTTTCGGGCTTTTGAGCGAATCAACTAATTCCGGGTCGAACGCTGTCCATGTTTCGCGAAACTGGTCGGCTGTGATTCGTCGATAGTTTCGTCCATCCTTCCAGATGGTGATGAATTTTCCACTCGGATGATCTTTGGTCGGAACTTGAGTGAATGATTTCAACGGTCGCCAATCTCGTACCCGATATCGGCTTTTCACTGAGCACCATTGGTAGAAGATTACCTGATCCATGACGAGCCAGCCATTTTCATCGTAGTGATGATTGATTTCAATGAGATCGACATGATCCTCTAGAACAGGCTGGGCGTTGCCTCCGGCATAGCTCGAGATCAGAACGGCAAGTAGTGGTAGAGGTGACATAAGGGGGACTCCCTATTGCTTTGGTGAAGATTTCCTCATGTCCACATAGTGGAAATTCCCGCCAGTGATTTCGGCAAGGCGAGACATGAAGTTTTGTTTTTCCTGTAGCGGGCCAAAGCCAAATTGCACGCTGTGAATCGAAGTGCGGCCGCCACAGTATTTTTTTAAGTCGCTGAGTTGTGACTGATTTAATGAGGGGTCCCCGCCGTCTGTCATGAAGAAGATGACATCCGGTTTGTAACGCAGTGCTGCGATGATCCCCATTTCATGGTCAGTTCCACCAAATGCAGCCAATCCATTGAAGAAGTCGTTGACCTTTTTGATTCCGGCTAAATTGGCGCTGGCGAGCTCATTACCGTCTTGGAAATAGGTCGGGCGGTGATGATAGGCGATGATGTTGAAGTGGTGGTTGTCTTTGAACGCCTCAAGCGCGTGTGTGATTTGTTGCTGAGCAGCTACCAGTGCGTTTAAGCCCTGGCCTCCCATGCTTTTACTGCGGTCGATGACAAACACGAAATCATGCCCAATGGCCGGGCTCCCGCCAAACAGAGAAACTTCACCGACTGGCCCTTTGCTGACTGCTTGAGGGAGCTTGCCCTGCTCTCGGGCTATCTGATTTGCCGAAGGGCCGGGGCTTGGGAATCCACCTGCAAGCTGGCCAGTGTCTAATGCGTCCCCTGTGGATGGTAATGCGGAGTTTGCAGAGATTTGGTCTAAGCCGGGGAGAGCGATATCTGGAAGTGTTAGCGGTTGGTTCAGCGTCGGGGGTGTTGCTTGTTCGGATGGTGTGTCTGTCGACGCTTGCGAGGTAGTGTATGTGGATTCTCCAAAGTACTCTGTCTCAACCTGATTCGAGGCGGTGCTGGCAATCACGATTCCAACGGGTTTTTCCTGTTCAGCCGTTTTAAGGCCACTCGGGACATAGTTAGTCCACAGGAAAGCAGTTGCTAATAGCAAGCCTACGTGCAAGATCAGGGAGATCGCCCAGGCGTTAGAAGTTTTTTGCGGTTGTGTGGACATGGTAACAGCCGAGCTAAATTTAATCTGCCGGATAGCGGTAACAGGAAGTTGGAATCATGACGGAATACCGGGGGTGTGAAAAGGGAAATTTACAAGCTGTCGTTTCAATGTTTCATTATTCGAATCGGAGCAAATTGGAGGAAAGTTTTCTGTACTTTCAAAAAACTGATGTTGACCGAGTTCGCAAAGTTCATTATTTACCCCTCGTATGAGTTGGTAAGAGCACGAAAGTTCTCAGAAAACGCATGCCCGATTTAGTCGTCTGGGGGGAGATTAAGTCTGGAAATAAAGGGTTTTAAGGAAACGAATTAGGAAGCCTCACGACAGAACTCGCCGCGAAGGGCAATTCGATCAGAGGTTTATTTAGGTCTCAGGGAATGAAAAAACAGAAAACTCCCCGAAAAAAATTACAGTGCTGCTACAGGAGAATAGCTTTGAATCCAGTTAGACATTTCGCGATCGCGACAATGGCGGCAGGTGTCATGTTGAGTTCGACTGTCTGTGAAATGGTGCAAGCAACACAGCCTGGAGCTATGTTGTCTCAAGTGATCATGTCACAGGTGTCGCTTGATGCCAAAACCGCTCGAACAGAAGCAGGGAAGTGGCTTAAACTGTCACGCCAGGCATTGGGAGATGGGAACATCGCTTTGGCGAAGAACTATGTGGTTCGTGCAGAGCAGCTTAATCCACAATACGATGCTCTTACTGTTCGGTTTGAGGATACTCCTCAGAAGGTTCGAAGTGCGATTGCAAAGGCAGAGTCGGCTCAGACCACGCCAGTCCAACGGCAACAGGTTGGTCAGCTTCCTCCGTCTGATCCGTATACTGCTCGAACTGAAGCGGCAGCGACTCAGCCTCAGGCTTCCAGCGTGCAGCGTGGCGATAAGCTGAAGAGTGCTCGCTTGACACTGGCTCAGGGGAATTGGCAACAGGCAGCTGCATTAGTGGCTCAGGCGAAGACCGAGGGTTTCGTCGCTTCTCCGAATGGGGACAGTTTACAGAAAGTAGAAGGGCTTGTGCGGAACGCAGAGTACTTTGCTAAGAATGTGCAATTGCAGGCAGATCCACAGAAGTTTAATGGTATGCTAGCTCGCTTTTTGTTGGATCAGGCTCAGGGGCTGATGGCTTACGGAGAATTTGGTGTTGCAGAACAGTTGACTCGTCAGGCAGCGACAATGCAGGTTCAGTACCAGCAATTTGAGCAGACTCCGGATTCTTTATTGGCTAGGATTCAGCAGGCCAAATCCGCGACTACTTCAGCATCCGTGCAGGTGGGTGACAATAACGCTAAGCAGCAGGTGTTACAGTTACTGAGTATTGCTAGGACAGCTATGGATCGTGGCGACTTTTCCGTTGCAACTCAATTGGTCGGTCAGGCCGAAGCCTTGCGAGTTCCGGATTCAGCCTTTGTTGGGAACGAACCACGTCCATGGCAGTATCGCCTGGAGCTTGCTCGTATTCAGCGTCAGGGGAATGTAGCCCCAGGTGTCTATGATCCCGGTTTAGATAATACCAACGTGCAAGTGGCTAGCACGACGGGGACGGGACCGGCATTCGTTGGAAATCAGCAGGCTGGTGTTGAAGCTCAACGCCTGTATAACGAAGGTGTTTCAGCATTGCAGCGGCAAAACGAACAAGCCGCTCTGGCTAAGTTTCAGGAAGCTTGGAAATATCAGGCCAATCTGAATCCGGCCTTCCGGATGGAACTTCAGGATAAGATTCGATTAGTGTCTGCTGCCGTCGTTCCGGCAGCGGCAGCAGTAGCTGCAAATAACCCTTTAAATCAAATTGATGCTCGTCAAAATCTCTTACGTCAGCAATTGTTCAGTCAGATTATGGCAGAACAGAAGTTGGCCGATGAAATGGCCAAGAATGATCCTAAAGGAGCATTAGAGAAGCTCTTAGGCTTACGGGGTCAGGTCGAAGCAGCTGAATTAGATCAGTCTAACAAGCGTCGCTTGTTAGCAATCGTTGATCGTAATATCACCAGTCTGGAGAATTATCTGGATGCAAATATCGTTGATATCGAACTCGATGAGGAAAATGAAGCAACTTTGGCTCGGATTAAATCTGAACAAGAGGGGCTGCAGGAGAATCGGGATCAGATTGCAACTTTGGTAGATAAGTTCAATACGTTACTGGACGAACGCCGTTATGCGGAAGCAGAAGTAGTTGCTAAGCAAGCCGGTGAAATAGCTCCTAATGAACCAGTTGTGCTCAATATGGAGTGGAAAAGTCGATTTGCACGTCGTCATGCCGCGATTGATAATTTCCAAAATCAGTATGAACAGGCAACTTTCGATGCTCTTGATGATGTAGATCGCTCAAAGCTCCCTATGGACACTCGACGTCCTTTCCAGTTTGGTAATGCCCAGGATTGGAATAATCTAACTTCTTCACGTCGGAAAATGATGGACCGCAATGGGACTCATTTGTCTCCGGCTGGAATGAAGATCGAGCGTGCACTCGCAGAACCGGTAGATGTGAATTTCGATAACCAACCCCTCGGTACGGTATTGGACACACTCGCCCGCATGACGGGAATTAACGTGCATGTAGACCGGGCCGGTTTAAACGCAGAGGGGGTAACTAGTGATACTCCCGTTTCCATTACNCTGTCTCAGCCAGTTTCAATGCGAAGTGCTCTTAACTTAATNCTGGAAGAACTACGTTTAAGTTACGTGATTNGAAATGAAGTTCTGCTCATCACAAGNGAGCAGGCCCGTGACACTGATGTGTATCAGGAAGTCTACAATGTAGCGGACCTGGTTATTGGTATTCCGAATTTCGTACCAGGATTCAATGTTGGCTTGCCATCTGCGATACGAGATGCTCACAATGTGATGGCTCCGAGTGGATTCGGTGGTATGAACAATAGTGGAAGTATGCCGCTGACGATGGCTTCGGCCGATCTGATGCCCGGGCAGCAGAACAGTTCTGTTCTATCACAAATGCCTTTGGATGATTTGCTTCCTGGTGCTAGTTCACTAGGCAATAACCCAACAATTACTCCCGGAGGTCAGGGCGGTGCCGCTATGGCCGACTTTGACACCCTGATCCAGTTGATTAAGGATACGATTCAACCAGATTCCTGGGATGATTTGGGAGGTGCGGGAACGATTACTCCATTCCCGGGTAACCTCAGTTTGGTTGTCAGTGCAACACAACAAGTACATGAAGAGATTCGTGACTTGTTGGAACAATTGAGGAAGTCACAGGATCTGCAGGTCACGATTGAAGTTCGAATGATCACATTGACTGATAACTTCTTCGAACGGATTGGAGTCGACTTCGACTTTGAAATTGACGACAACGTCGACCCGGCGCAAATTCAGGATGATTCTGGAAGTTCCGTTATGTTCGGGATGGACAGTCAGGGGCCGACGGTAGACCTGGATATGGTATTCGATCAGAACGATGCCTATAACTCGGCGATACCGATGTTTGGAGCCTATGACGCGGGGACAGCAGCTCAATTCGGGTTCGCCATTCTCAGTGATATTGAAGTGTTCTTTTTGTTGGAGGTTGCTCAGGGAGATACCCGAAGTAATGTTCTGACAGCCCCGAAAGTGACGCTTTTTAATGGTCAAACTGCCTCGGTTAGTGACTTGAGTCAGCGTCCGTTTGTGACCGGGTTATCGCCGGTTGTTGGTGACTTCGCTGTCGCTCACCAGCCTATTATCGTCGTGCTTGGTGAAGGTACGACCATGAGTGTGCAGGCTGTTGTTTCAGATGATAAACGATTTGTTCGTCTGACGATGGTGCCGTTCTTCAGTCGAATTGGTGAAGTCGAAGAATTTACCTTCGATGGTGAAACAACGACTAGTTCCGGTGAAACTGTTCTGGACCCGGATGGAAATCCTGTTAATCGTGACAATGCTGTTACTACAACTCGAGGTACCACTGTTCAATTACCGACCTTCAATTTCACCTCGGTATCCACAACCGTGAGTGTGCCTGATGGTGGAACGGTTCTACTTGGCGGTATCAAGCGTTTGGCAGAAGGCCGATCGGAGCGTGGTGTGCCTATATTGGCTCAGCTACCGTATATCAGCCGCTTGTTTAAAAACGTAGGTATTGGTCGAGATACAGAAAGCTTGATGATGATGGTGACGCCACGAATTATCATTCAGGAAGAAGAGGAAAAGCGTCAAACTGGTATTAATGCCGATGACCTCTAAACCAGGACAACTGTCCTGATTGGGAACAAAACCCCTGAGGATTTATTCCTCACGTTTCCTTCGAAGAAACTCTGGCCTTTCGGGTCAGAGTTTTTTTGTGGAATCGCTGGTTACTCTGATTGCATACTGGCTTGCGCTACGATGTCGATACCAACACTTTGGCTCCAAGTCCGTTGGAGTAGGGCCGTGACTGTTTCGTGGCCAAGTGTACCGACGGCTTTTCCATTACATTGCGTCACAGGCCAGATACACGGCGAGGTGCTGCAAAGTAATATCTCTGCTGCATTGAGTAGACGATCGATGGAAATCGTGTCGTATTGAAACTTGACTTCGTTCTGTGCAGCGAGTTGTTCAACCACCGAAAGGCTGATTCCCGGAAGGATGTATTCGAGAGGTGGACTCACCAAGCCGGTTCCCTCTTCGTAGATTAGGATATTGGCTGTTGATGCTTCCGCGACATTTCCGAGTTGGTCCAACATCAGTGCTCGAGCACCGGCCTGAGTTTGCCATGCCTGCTGGTCCGCTAGGTAGTAGTGCATCCGGCTTCGGCATTTGAGTTGAGGGGGCCAGCAATTGCCGGGGACCTGGCGGTAGTCACTAACTTGAAGTGATATGCCGACCTCGTACCAGCGAGCCATCTGTTGAAATGGTAATTCGTCTGTATACATCATGACGTTGGGTTGGTCCGCGCCGGAAATTCCCGGAGTGACCAATACTGCGAGTCCAAGGTCGCTACCTGTCGGTAGAAACTGATGGTTGTGTGTCACAAGTTTTGTGGCCGAATCCATTAGCTCTGTGAGTGAAATGGATGGTTTGAGCTGCGTTAACTCTAAGCTTTCTTGAAGACGCTTGAAATGCTCGTTCAGCTTATAGAGTGTACCACCAAAAGTTCGCAATCGTTCGCTAACTGTTGTTCCCATGATGAACCCGAGATCTCTGACATCGACAGTCAGATCACTATGATCAATCAATTCGTTATTGTAATAGGCAAGGGGTGGCATGGGGTGGAGCTTGTGATCCGCAACTTCTCTCAGAGTTTTTATTCTTATCGACCATTTAACTTGGTATGTGTCGAACACGCTTTATTAAGGTTTGATTATGACGATTAGGCAACCGGCAAAATCCATGAAAATATTGATAAAGATTCGACGTGGGTGATGCGGGTGAGGTACGTTTGTGTGGCTAAAATTTTCAATTTATTTAATTACGCGAATCCACGGAGAATTCACGATGAAACGGCTATTTACATTAGGCCTGATCGCGGTTCTGACTCTCAGTACCATTGGCTGCTGCCGTCCTCTGTTGCAACGTCCTTTATTAGGCGGCGGTTTATTCCGCTGTAATGGTTGCCAAACCTACGAAGGTGAAGTGATTGTTAGCGATGAAGCAGTACCAGTTCCGGCTGACGCAGTTCAGTAAGTACAGGTTTGCACAAAACATCGATCAAAACGAAGGTGGTCACCGCGAGGATTATCCCCCTCCATATATCATCACACTTGCAGTGACCTACCATGCTTCAAACAGCACGGGAAAACGACGGTACCTAACAGGACTAAAGCGGGATTCTGCTGAGGTACTAAATCGTCGTCGTTCCGTGCTGTTTGGCTGCGCGCGGAGTATAGGTTGATGCAACCTGTGGGATACTAATTGGAATTGTCTTGATTCAAGTTGCAAGAGGTTCCGGTCCACAAGGCCGTTGCCAGGCAGGCCCAGCCGAGAATGTAACAGACTCCACCGAGTGGAACGACAGCAGCGACCAGAATGATCACTTTGGTTCCGCTAGAGATTTGAATCAGATTGAACAGCAGTAGCCCTAAGCTAAATCCGAGGATGCCGGCAGTGAAGAAGCTTCCGGCCCATGTGAGGAATTTGGAGCAAAGGTGAATCGAAACCAGACCGACCAGTACGATTGCGATCGAGTGATACATCATGTACTCAGTTGCTGTAGACCAGTTGTCTAAAATCGTCACCATCTCTTCGGCTTTTAGCGTCGTTGCTTCGACCTTCGCCTGTAAAGAAGTCTTAACTGCGTGAGCACCGAGTGCACCAATACTAACACCAAGGGCTCCACTAATGGCACCGATACGAATCCATTTGCTGCCGTACATAGTTGATTCCGGTATAGTTCGAGAGATTGCTTAGAGGCCGCGACGTCGCAAATTAACTCGCGCTGGCGTATTCATGCGGATGTACCAATTCATCCATTGTTCTTCGTTTAAGCCGTAATTGACGCCTTCAGGTACGAGCGACAGTAAAGCTGACAATGCGGCTCGATTTTGAAGTTCGCGTTCGATGATTTTTGGTTTACCGCCAAATTGAAGGCCACCCAGACCGGGTTGGTTACCGGAGAAGCCGGCATTTACGTTGTTGCCACCACCGACTTGAAATTGATGAGTTGTGATTAAAGACTCAATCAACGGAAGTGTAGCATCCTTCATGGCTAACGACCCTAAGGCATTGGCGGCACTATTTACCGTTTTGTTGTCATTTGACTTCAGTAAACCAATGAAGAAGTTCATGGCCGTTCTGCTTTTCCAGTCGCGTAGCTGATCAAGGCAGCGTTGTTGCATCACATCATCAGGATCTTCGGTAATACATTTGAGCATTGCTTGAACGGGAACGCCTCCCCCGATCTCAGACAAAATTTCAAGATACATGATCTTCATCTCGCGGGGTAACTGAGGTTCATTTAGCCTTTCAGCCAATGTTTTGGTCGCCCGATAATCTTTGATTTCCCTCATGCTTTTGATGGCATCCGGTGCGGTCGAGCGATTCTTCAGAATGGCACCTTCCCAGCGGAGGATCTTGGTACGCCACTCGATTTCTTGGTCTTCGATTTGTTCATTGGCTTCTATCACTGCGACTTCTTGAACCGTACGCCAGCGTCCTCCGTGTCGAATGTAGCCTTGCTGTCGCATTAAGACGTCTTCACGTCTCCATTCTGTTCCGACTCTGACATACCCAAGTTTTTGACGGACGACGGCGTGGTCCGGTTCCAGCCGGAGAACTTGTTGTAAATGAAAGTCATGTTGTTCAAGAAGATTGACGGCCTTGCATTTATTTGCCATATCCAAATGAGCTTCGACCGTATCAGGCAAACTTGCCACCGACGCTTCATACTGCTGTAAAACAAGCGGCTTCGAAGTGACTTTGATGACCTGTTTGCCGTCCAGAGTGACTTTGCCAAAGGGAGTTTCAATTTGGTAATTGATGCGTGGATCTTGGTCAGGGTTTAGAAGCTTGCCGCTGAGAGTGCTTCCAGACGAAAGCTGAAATGTATCCGCATTCAGCGATGAGGAATCTACAACTGGCAATAAGACGATCAATAGTAGAAGGCGAATCGGCAGTTTGAGCAGTTTCGGTGACATGACTTTTGTTCCGGACCAGATCTGACCTATTCAAAGTATACGTATTGATTCGTGATTAAACCAATAATTTTTGAGCGCTGGCATACTCATGAGATTCCGTGATGGAATTTCCGGAATTCATGGAAGTGTCTATGAAGTGATATCGGCTTTTTTTCCCGCAATTAATCGGGCCAATTCGTGGATGCAGCGGGGATTTCGATAAAACGTTTATGTAGAAGTTTAGGACGATTGGCCGAAGAATGAGTTGGGGAGTATTTAAAATGCAACGCCAATCATTACAACGCCGTCAATTTCTGATGTCCACAGCTGCAATCGGAGCATTGGGGAGTCATTTAGCCTTTGGGCAACAGCCCGTGTCGGAATTCGCTCCACAATACGGAGATGGGGTGAAGCGACTTTGGAAAGTAGGTTTGACGCTGGCCGCTCCTACGGGATTCTGTGCCAATGTCTACTTTACGGCAAATGTCCCTGCAAACTGGAAAGCAGAGCAGGAGGTTAAGGTTGCCAACGAGCAGTTCACTCGTCATGTCGCCCAGTACAAATACCGAGATGGCCTGTATGGCCTGAAGCAAATGCTAGTTTTCATGCCTCAGGTTCCAGCTCGTCATACCGCGATGGCTCATGTCACATATGAAGTGGAAAGAAAAACGGTTCAGACGCCTCAAAACAAAAAAGCTCTGAAAGTCACTCCCAACCTGCCGCGGGACGTCCGTTTCTTTGTCGGTATCAGTCCTCTGATTGAGAACCGAAATGCATTGCTGTTAAAGAAGGCCAATGAAATCACTTCCCAAGCGGAGAATGATTGGGAGAGAGTTGAGTTGCTGTATGACTGGGTTCGAGAGAATATTACCTATCAGAATGGTTCCAGGAAGGGAGCATTAGCAACGCTGCGAGCGGGGTTTGGTGAAAAGGAAGATCTCACCAGTCTGTTTATCGCCTTTTGTCGTAATCTGAAAATCCCTGCTCGTACAGTTTGGGTGCCGGATCACAACTATGCTGAATTCTTCCTGCAGTCTCCGGACGGACAGGGATTCTGGTTCCCTTGCGAATTGTCTGGTAGACGATCGTTTGGTGAAATGTCCGATAACCGCCCGATGCTTTTACGGGGAGATAATTTCAAGGTGCCGGAAAAGCAGGAGCCACAACGTTATGTCGCAGAGCACCTTAAAATCAAAGGTGGCAGTAAACCACAGGTTCGGTTTATCCGCGAATTCGTGCAAAGCTAACCTGCAGGCGTTCGCGTAATTCAAGCAGGACTCGTTATAATTCCGCTTGCAACGCTGTATCCGTCAATTGTTCTTCGATTCAACTTACAGGCTAAATATGAACTCTTTTGTATTGCACTGTTTCGTTTACTGTCTTACGGTCGTTACCATCGGTACGCAATGGGCCCCGGCCTCAGTGTTTGCTCAAACGACGCAGGCAACCCGGACTGCTCAGGCAGGTCCGTACGATATTCGATTGCAACAACCACAGAAGCAGCAATGGGAAATAGGATTTGAAGTCAAATCACCGGGGTTGATGACCGGGGTATCAGCGACAATGACGATCCCTATGGACTGGCCCGAGCAAAAGGTTACCATTGTTAAGGAAGATCTTTCGCCAGGAGTCCGCATTCGCCCTCGAGTGGTGATGGGAGATGTCAAACAGATATTGGTTTCGATCGCGCGTGTGGAGCCAGGGGCGACGGTGAAGGCGATCGTGACTGTGGAAGTCGAACGCTCGTTAATCGAAAAGCCCGTTCAAACAGACAAGCTTTATATTCCCAAGCTCATCACACCAGATTTGCGGAAGTACATGGGAGTGAGCCCCTTTATAGAAACGACGAACCCAAAAATCGTTCAAGTCTCCCAGGGGTTGGGAGACGATGGTAAAGATGCATGGCAAAAAGTGGAGATCATTTTTGACTGGGTTCGTGATCATGTGAAGTACCAATTTGATGAAGAGCTAAAAGGTGCGCTAACGGCTTTAGAAAGTGGGCAGGGCGATTGCGAAGAATTGACGAGCCTGTTTATCGCAATCTGCAGAAATAATGGGATTCCAGCCCGTAGCGTTTGGATCCCTGGTCACTGCTATCCGGAGTTCTATCTCGAAGATGTTACTGGGAAAGGGCATTGGTATCCTTGTCAAATTGCAGGTTCTCGATCTTTTGGCTCCATGCCTGAATACCGCCCGGTCCTCCAAAAAGGGGACAGCTTCCGAATCCCCGGGAATCCTCGTCCTCAGCGTTATGTTGCCGAGACATTCAAAGCGTTACGCCACACTCAGCCACCAAGTGTACAGTTCATCCGCCGTCAGGCAGGGACGGAGGATCCCTTTGCACCGGTTATCAAGTAATGAAGGTAACCGCCCAGTAATCTCGCTTAGCCTCCGCCCAACACGTTATTGAGCGGGTTGATGATAAAAGTGTTGTACATGACGAATATCATCACAATGATGACGGCTGCCACACCTCCATAAATGATGCCACTGCATATTTTGGAAAGCCATTTCAATTGGCTTTCGGCCTTGTCTCGGAAAGTACTGGCTTCTCGCGAAAGTGACTCCGAGATAGTTCCGGCCTGTTCAGCTGTGGAAAGAATGGTTAAGAAATCGTCAGGGTAAGTCTGCGTCCTGGCAAAGGCAGAATAGAATTCGTCGTTTTGGCGAATCGCCTCCAGAATGGCTTCAAGCGTCTTGATATATACCGGGTTCCCACTGGCTCTGACAGCCAATGCGACGGACCGTTCTGCATCGACCCCGGCGTTGTGTACGAGCGAAAATGTCCAGCATAATCGGGACATGGCGAGGTTTAAAAAAGCATGTTTTATACCTGGGATTAGTGAGATCAGTCCAACAAAGACTTCAATGTTTAACCATTGCATGTAGATGGCATATCCAACACCTCCAGCAAATCCATAGAAGACTATCATGAACGCGACATATTTACTGAAGATGGAGCCATCACTTATCCAGGCAGGTAACAGGTCACCTGCTCCTCCATCACCGAGAAGGATCGACATGATAAGCAGGATCAATCCAAATACGCCAGTCGCGATAACGAATTGCATGACCGGCCAGGTGACACTTTTGATAAACCCACGGACCAATGCAACTCGGTTGTCATAGTAATCGGCAAGTCCCTTGAAGGCATCTTCCGTTTTCCCGGAAATCTCCCCTACCTGTACTAACATGGTCATGAGTGGTGGGAACGTGCTTTTACATTGTTTGATGCTCTCATGCAATGTGCCACCAGTCTCTAATTCATTTGCGATATAAGTCAGACTGGCGGTGTGCCCTTTGCCCAATAGGTGTTGGCATGTATGGAATGCTTTGCGGGTATCGAGTCCGGCATTGAGGCTGGTGCTCATTTGTCGGCAGAAGTTAGCAAGTCGTTTTGAGGAGACGGTGGGCATGTAATAAGTGAGATTGTTAAGGGGTATTTAGTGGAGTACGCATTATAGTGTGCAGCTTCGAGGGCAACAAAACCCGAATCTCATCAAATCATTTGAGTAATTCATGGAATCCGTTGGTGTCTGAGTGGTGGAACAACTGGGGTAAATCTGTTACTTTTGATGTCTGACAGGAGTCTCGTTTGGTAAGGATTACTTGATGAAATCCCTCGGTACCGTGGCAATTATGGGTGTCGGGCTGATTGGTGGATCAATCGGTCTGGCATTGCGGCAGCGCGGTTTGTCTGAGAGGGTCATTGGCATTGGTCGTAACGCTGCCAGATTGCGTAAAGCAAAGCAGTTGGGAGCGATTACAGAAACGACGACACAAATCGAACGTGGGGTCTCCGATGCGGATATTGTGATCGTGGGAACACCGGTTCAATTGGTGGTCGAACACGTGAAACAGATTTCACAATTCGTTGGGCCCCAAACATTGATTACCGACGTGGGGAGTACCAAGCAAACGATTGTGGAAGGCGTACGTAAGCTGGAGCAAGGACTGTTTGTGGGTTCGCACCCTATGGCTGGTAGTGATCAGGGAGGTGTGGCACATGCCGATGCCGACTTGTTTGCCAATCGAACGGTAGTCGTGACTCCGGATAAAAGTACAGATGAAAATGCGTGTCGACGAGTGGCACGTATGTGGAAAGCGCTTGGAGCGCGAGTCGTCACGATGGATTGTAAAGCTCATGACCGCGCCGTTAGCGTCATCAGTCATTTGCCTCACACGATCTCATCGGTGCTGTCGTCTCAGGCAACGTCTGAGCAGTTGGAATTAGCTGCAGGAGGATGGGCCGATACGACACGGATTGCCGGAGCGGATCCAGCATTATGGCTTGAAATCCTGCGTGACAACAATAAACAAGTAATTCGAGCAGTCGACCGTTTTCTGGCCGATTTGCACAAGTTTCGAGACGCACTGGAGGATGATAATGCTCGAGTGTTACTACGATATTTGAAGCAAGGAAAGCAAAATCGTGAGTCTTTGGGAAATTGACATTTATCCTGCAGAAGGTCATGTAGACCGAGCAGGTGAAGAAATAACATCGGACGCAATTGATTTGGGCCTGGCCCCTTCAATCAAAGTGGCCGCCGTACACGGTTATTTGCTGGAAGGCAGTATCGATGCGGATGAAGCCTCATTGCTGGCCAATAAGCTGTTGGCAGATTCGATCGTGGAGAAAACAGTGGTCGCACCGGTGGGGGACCCCTTGTTAAACGAAGCTCCTGTCGACGGAGCTATATTGGTGCACGTGATCAATAAACCGGGAGTCATGGATCCTGTTGCCATGAGTGCCCAACAGGGCATCTCGGATCTGGGGATTGGCGTGGAGCAGGTGCGTACGTTTAGGAAGTACTGGATTACCGGGGTGGACGAGGCAAGTGTGCATCGCCTGGCTGAAAAAGTACTGGCCAACGATGCGATTGAATTGGCCGTTCATGGGCCTCTACAACTTGAGGCACTTGCGATGGGGGCCGCAAGTGAATTTGAACTGAAGACGATCCCGATACGTGATCTGGACGACGATGGGTTGGAACTTCTTAGCAAAGACGGTCAGCTGTATTTGACGCTGATTGAAATGCAGACCATTCAACAGCACTTCCAACAATTGGAACGCGATCCGACGGATATCGAGTTGGAATCTGTTGCGCAAACCTGGAGTGAACATTGTAGCCACAAGACCCTAGCCGGCAGGATTGCTTACAAAGATGGGGAAACCGAACGACACTTTGAGAATATGTTGAAAGAAACGGTCTTTGCCGCGACTGTCAAAATTCGTGAAGAGTTAGGTGCTGAAGACTGGTGTGTCAGTGTATTTAAGGATAACGCGGGAATCGTGACGTTCGATGACGATTTTAATGTGGCATTCAAGGTGGAAACTCACAATCATCCCTCGGCCTTGGAGCCATATGGTGGAGCAAACACAGGGATTGGAGGTGTGATTCGTGACACCCTTGGGACGGGACTCGGGGCGAAACCAATCTGCAACACGGATATTTTCTGTTTTGCCAATCCTGAAATCGCACATAGTGATTTGCCAGCAGGCGTACTGCATCCGCGTCGAGTGATGAAAGGCGTGGTATCGGGGGTTCGTGATTACGGCAATCGAATGGGGATTCCGACGGTTAACGGAGCGATATATTTTGATGATCGATATCTGGGGAATCCACTAGTTTATGCCGGTAATGTGGGGCTGATCCCCAAAGAAAAATCGTTCAAAGAAGCTCTCCCGGGAGAATGGGCGGTTGTTATTGGAGGCCGGACCGGTCGTGATGGAATCCATGGTGCAACCTTTAGCTCAGCAGAATTGACCAGTGACAGTGAAATGCTGTCAGGTGGTGCCGTTCAAATCGGTAATGCGATTACAGAAAAAATGGTCATGGACGTGATGCTCGAGGCACGTGATCAGGAACTTTACAGTTGTGTGACAGATTGTGGAGCCGGTGGGCTTTCAAGTGCGATTGGAGAGATGGGAGAAGAGATCGGTGTCGAGGTGTACCTTGACAAAGCTCCACTCAAGTACGATGGTTTGAGCTATACAGAGATTTGGATTTCCGAAGCTCAGGAACGTATGGTCTTTAGTGTGTCGGATGAAAACTGGGAAGCCTTTCGTTCACTCTGTGAATCAGAAGGAGTCGAAGCCACGATCGTTGGGAAGTTTGTTGATCACGGGCGATTAGTCCTGAAATATCAGGACACAGTTGTAGGTGATTTGACAATGGAATTCCTGCATGACGGGCGGCCACCGATCATTCGGGATGCTCATTATCAAATTCCGGAAGTTCAGCCGATCGACCTAAACGGAAAGGCTGGGAATCTTGAACAGGATTTAGTAGCCATTCTTGGTAGCCTCAATGTCGCTAGTAAAGAATGGGTTGTCCGGCAATATGACCATGAGGTGCAGGCGGGAAGTGTTATCAAGCCTCTGGTCGGAGTGCAAAACGACGGACCTGGTGATGCAGCAGTTGTAAAACCCGTATTAGGAAGTAATCGGGGGATTACCGTCAGTTGCGGAATGAATCCAAGGTACGGCGATTATGATACGTATCACATGGCTGCCAGCGCCATTGACGAAGCGGTGCGAAATAGTGTCGCGGTCGGAGCAGACCCATCTCGAATTGCAGTGTTGGATAACTTCTGCTGGGGCTATACCGATCGCCCTGAAACCTTAGGTTCACTTGTGCGAGCAGCGCTCGCCTGTCACGATTTGGCCGTCGAACTTAAAACCCCCTTCATTTCCGGGAAAGATAGTCTGAATAATGAGTTTAGCTATCAAAATGATGCTGGTGAAAAGGTCACCATTTCGATTCCTCCGACGCTACTCATCAGTGCAATGGGACAAGTCGATGATGTGACGAGCTGTACCACAATGGATGCCAAAGAAGCAGGGAATGTGATTTATCTGGTGGGAGTGACCAAACGAGAGTTGGGAGGATCTCACTGGACCTTAGTGAATGAGCTTGATGGTGGAGCCGTGCCCACGGTCTGTCCGGAAAACTGTAATAAGACCTTTCCTGCAGTTCATCAGGCGATTAAGTCCGGGCTTGTCCGAGCTTGTCACGATCTCAGCGAAGGTGGTTTGGCTGTGGCAGCGGCGGAAATGGCGTTTGCAGGTGGTTTGGGGTTGAAACTTGATCTGGCCAAGGTAGCAACCGATGCGGATTACCAAGGCGATGAAGATACATTGATCAAACTGTTCTCGGAATCCAATACAAGATTCTTAATCGAAGTCGCTCCGGAAAACTGCGATGCCTTTGAGTCCGGACTGGAAGGTGCTACTCTGTCACGCATTGGTTCGGTAACCGAGGACGATCAACTAGTTGTAGAAAGCGGAGGGCAGTTGTTGCTCTCAACTCCCGTTGGACAATTGAAGGAAGCCTGGCAGTCACCACTGCGTTGGTAACTGTAGCTATTTATATTTCCCCAAAAGGCCTGTGTTACATTACAGGACTCAAACATGACGACACCAAAAGTTCTAGTATTACGTGCCCCGGGCACTAATTGTGACCACGAAACCAAGTATGCTTTCGAACTAGCCGGAGGTCAGGCGGATCGCGTTCATTTGAATCGAGTGCTGGAGAATCCAGCCTTGGTAGAACAATACCAAATCATGTGTATCCCCGGTGGATTTAGTTATGGCGACGATGTCGCAGCCGGCCGAATTTTTGCAAATCAGCTAAGAAGTCAACTCGCCGATGTGATGCACGAATTCAAAAACAGTGACAAGCTGATATTGGGGATTTGCAACGGTTTTCAGGTTCTGATTAAGTCTGGATTACTTTTGGAAGATGATGCCCAGGGAGATCCACCAGCGACGCTGTGTTGGAACAACCATGGCCTCTATGAAGATCGTTGGGTTACGCTTCAAAATTCGACAGATAAGTGCGTCTTCCTTCGGGGTATTCAACAGGTTTACTTACCGATCGCTCATGCAGAAGGCAAATTCGTGATGCGTGATCAGCAGGTCGCGGACCAGTTGGAATCCAATCAGCAACTCGCCTTACGTTATGTGAATTCGGACGGGGCGCCGGCTGATGGCTTCCCGGAGAATCCAAATGGAGCCCAGCGAAATGTTGCTGGAGTCTGTGATGACTCAGGCCGAGTGTTTGGGTTGATGCCCCACCCTGAGAGATTCTTAGATGGAACGCAACATCCTCGTTGGACGCGAGAGGGACTGCAACAGGAAGGCGATGGTGTTGCCATCTTCAGAAATGCTGTTGAGTACTTTGCTTAAGTGCCGGAGTTGCTGTCCGAACGTTGTCGGTTGTAGTTAAAATGCAATTCGCAAGATCCATTGTCACAGCTGAGGCGATATCTTCGTCTGGCAACTTGTCGATAGCCCCACTGCCAGAGCGGTAAGGTCAGTGGGATGTGTAGCAGAATAGCCAAAGGCCATAGTCGCGGAAGCCGTCTGGAAATCACTCGTAAAGCGGCAGCACCTCGATGACGTCGGCCCTTTTGGTCGACTAAGTACATGGCCTGCATCATCTCGTCATGAGAGAGGTCAGGGTAATGTTCAGCAACAAAGTCGTCGTGTAGTGAAATGAAACTTAGGCGGTTTTTTCCATCCCAGCGGTGTAGTTTGGTTACCTGCTTTGTGCAGAAGCTACATTGTCCGTCATAAATGACAACGTCCGTGTCAGGCCAGTTGTGGGGCGTTGGTAGCATGACTGATTCTATTCACTAATTAAATCGTCGATATCAAATTCGTCGTTAAATGCATCAAGATCAAATTCGTATCCGTCTTGATCGTCCGAGCCATCTTGGTCGTCATCATCGTTATTGTAGTCTTCCGCCTCTTCTTCGTCTTCTTCGAATTCAATATCGTCCTCATCTGTAGCGACTTCTTCCCATTCATCATCGGAGTCCTCGTCAGACTGAGTTATTCCTTCGTCGTAGTCCAGGTCAGCGATTTGTAGATTCGCTGCGTTTGAGGAAGGTGAAGAAGTAGGGCGTGTTGTCGTCGTGGATGATGCTCCCTTTTGAGATGTAATATTGGGGAGCTGTCGGTTGAAGGTATTGTAGAGAGTTAAACTAGTCCCTAAGCCAATGGCGAGCCAAGAGGCAAGAGACGTAACCTCAACCTGTGACGTAGGTGCGTCTGTGCCATGAAATACTTCCGGAGGTGAGATAATGACACTCTCTATCGCCAGGCCCTCAAGCCCAACAAGTATGAGCGAAACACTGACTCCCAATATAATTGCACGGAACATGGTCGTGACCGAAGTAGTTGCTTGACAATCTGGAAATAGGACAGCCGTTTTTATCGACAATCCTATTCTTAGTATCGAGCGGATTCCGCGTACGAAACGAGCCTGAATTTCGTAAACAATCTTATATTTGGCGGGGGGGTAGTTCGGTACGTAAAATCCATTGGAGCCTGCGGTTCAGCGAAGTCTAAGTAAACACCTGAATTAGGGTTTCCGAATGTTTTTTGGGTGGGCGGTATAGGCTGATGAATTAGTTCAGATTATAAAGAACGTAGCGACAGAGATTTGGTAAAGTTTGTTGCCCGTAGATGGCACGAATTGCTGAATAACCTCGTCGCTAATTGTCGATATTCGTTATTGGGTGTAAATGTTTTTGGTTGGTCCAGCCACATTTATACGAAGAGGCATAGTAAGTGGGGATTGGCGTGTCAGACCAAGCCAAGATCCTGTTCGTGAAATCCGCTACATCTGCCGAGATGTCCGCGCCGCAAGAGCTGTGTTCCCTGTTCGATGTCGAAGTCGCCGATGACTGGAGCGAAGCTCGCCGCCTGATGAAGCAGCAGTGTTTCGATGGGGTTTTTAGTGACACCGCTAATGACGCTCCCAAGAAACAGTTCTTTACGGATTCCTTCTGGGTGATCCAAAAGCTGCACCAAGGAGTCGCCATACTCGATCAGGATAAGAAAATCCTCTGGGCAAATGAACAAATCAATGAATGGGCCGATTGCGAAAACGTAATCGGCCTTCCTTTTTATGGTTGGCTGGAAGGTGGGCAGTGGGAGTCCGGGCATCACTGTCCTTGTGATGCGTCCATCGTCAAGAAACAGCGTATTTCCGCTTTATACAAGTTGTCCTCGGAAGTTTACTTCCGGATAGAAGCCAAGCCAGTACGACGTGGCGAGCAGGAATCCGGTGAACTATTGGTCATTATTCATGATGTCACCGAAGAACAGCTGTACCGCCAGAAATTGGATGCAATTCATGAAGCGGGGGTGGAGTTGTCTAACCTCACTCCGGAAGAAGTCTTCCATATGGAAGTCAAAGATCGTATTGAACTCTTAAAGTCCAATATCCTTCACTACACTCAGGAGATTCTAAACTACGAAAAGGTGGAGATTCGTCTGGTGAATCAGCGGTCTGGTATGTTGGATCCGCTGTTGTCAGCAGGTATCGACAAAGAGGCTGCTGAAAGGTCTCTCGAAGTCGGGCGGGAATCAAATGGAATTACTGGATTTGTAGCGGCGACCGGTGAGAGTTATCTGGTTGACGATGTTGCCAGTGACGAGTTATTTATCGAGTCCTTCTCCGGAGCTCAGAGTTCTCTTACGGTACCCTTGAAGTGGCAGGATCAGGTGATCGGTACGTTTAACGTTGAAAGCCCGGAAGCCGAGGCCTTTTCAGAAAATGATATGCATTTTCTGGAGTTGTTTGCCCGGAACATCGCCTTCGCACTGAATACGCTCGACCTTTTGGCCGCCGAAAAGAGCAGTGCGACACAAAAGAGTATTGAGGCGATTCACCGTGAAGTGGCGTTGCCGATTGACAAGATCCTCACCGACGCGGTCAATGTGATGGAAAAGTACATTGGCCATGAACCGGAAGTGGTGGATCGAGTTAAGAGGATTTTGAGAAATGCCAGAGACATTCGCCAGGTGATTCATAAGATCGGTAAAGATATGGCTCCCGGTGAAGCCACGCCTGCAGGTGCGACGGTTGACCATCACCCTAAACTGTCAGGCCAGCGTGTACTTGTCGTGGATGCCAACGAAGGCGTTCGCAATGATGCCCATGCCCTGCTGGAACGATATGGCTGCATCGTGGAAACTGCCGAGTCGGGTGGTGAAGCGGTTTATATGGTCAGGAGTTCAGTTGGGAGTGAAAGTTACAATATTATTATCTCCGATATTCACCTGCCTGACTTTAGTGGCCATCAATTGATGCTGCGGCTTCAGGAAATTATGGACCCCGTCCCGCTGGCATTGATGACCGGTTTTGGATATGACCCGGGACACTCAATTGTGAAAGCACGACAGGCTGGGTTACACCCGAATGCAATTCTATACAAGCCCTTCCGCCTGGATCAATTAGTGGACGTCTGTGAAACATTGATTGATTTCCATAGCGATGTGGCTCGCACTTAGGCCGTTTCATTCACTATGTCATCTGTAGTCGAAATCCTACTGTGCTTTCTGGGTTTTTTGGGGCACGTCTCTGTATGCGTAGCGGCAGTCAATCGGATTCAGGGGGCGGTCGCTGATCATTCGTTTGAGAAGATTTTCAAACGCAGCGTTTACCTTTGGGCTTTGCTTGGACTCGTGCTACCGTTTTTTCTCATGTGGCGAAGTGTGGAATTGGTGACTCCCTGGCAGGTTGTTGCACGGCAACTTGTGGCTGATTGGGGGTATTTCACATTAGCAACGGCGTGGCTGGTCGTGGTGGTGATACGACGTCTTGCTCAGCTGGTTGTCGATCGTTGTCCGGATGCCTGGGCGTTGACTCAAACAAACGTTTACCATATCGCAGAAGAGGTAGTCGAAGAGTCTAAAGGAAAATACTATCCAGAGGCGAACCGCTCGTTTTTACTGAATCTTACTGGTAATCAAGTAGGGCAGCTGGAAGTAAACAAGAAGACGTTGTACCTACCCCAGTTACCTTCAAAGCTCGAAGGCCTAACGTTAACCCATTTTTCTGATCTACATATCACCGGCGTGATTCCTCAGATATTTTATGATCGCTTGTGTGATGAAATTCTTAAATTGGACTCTGACCTGATGTTTCTGACTGGAGATGTACTGGATGTTCCATCCAAGTTGCCTTGGGTTTCAAGATTGGCCAAGCGTTTGACGACCTCGAAAGAATGTTATTTTGTATTGGGAAATCACGATGTCCGTCATGGGCAGGATGAGAAGCTGCGAGCGGCATTGGTGGCTGAGAATTGTGTCGATCTTGGTTCGACTTACCGGCATGTTGATTTTCGTGGTGAGCCAATTCTTTTAGCAGGCAATGAACTTCCTTGGGTGGGCACGGCGCCAGAGTGTCGACCGAAGTCGAATGAGTTTGCGATTGGCGTCGTTCATACCCCCGATTTGATTGGCTGGGGAAGACAGCAGGACTACGATTTATTGTTAGCTGGCCATGCCCATGGTGGTCAGATTCGAATTCCGGGAATAGGCCCAATAATCTGTCCCAGCGTTCATGGTGTTCGCTATGCCAGTGGTGTATTCCAGAAAGGCCGGACCTTGATGCATGTCAGCCGAGGGATTTCGGGGCTTCAGCCTATACGACTTCGCTGTCGTCCGGAGCTGACGCAATTAACTTTGCGACGCCCAGATCGTCACTCATGAGCAAAGGTGGTTGTCAGGCTGGTCGTTGGGCAATCATGATGCCGTAGATATGAGGTACTTCATTGAGATGGGAGTATTGAGGGGTGTCTAATCCAGTTTCCTCGATCAGTGTTTTAATCTCCATTGGGTCGACCAATTTTCCGTTAGGTACATGCAATTCAAGATCAATTGCAAATAGGGCGCGACTAACGTCTCCTGCGTCCTGCCCTGGGAAGACATCGACGATCACTAGCTTTCCTCCCGGCTTAACACATTTGGAAGCCGCCTGAATGAGTCTTTGCTGTTCTTCTCTGGCAAGTAGATGGAGGAGGTTGGCTAGGATTACTAAATTGTGTTGGCTTGTGGGTAAATCAGCCTGAAGCGGATTTCCGATGATTGTTTGAATGCGGCCGGCCATCCCGATTGATTCGGCAGTTTCCACGGCGGTCGCCAATGGTTCTTCTTGGTCCATGAAGGTGATTTGAGCTTCCGGATCAACGTGGGCAATTGAAAGACTCCAGACTCCCGTTCCACACCCAATGTCTAAAATGTCAAGCGCCTCGTTTTGTTCGCTGAGATGCAGGAACTTGGCAATCTGCATAGCCGACGGGGAAACCTGCCACTGGGTTGAAGTCATTCGTTGGCGATAGATTTCACGTAAGTCTTCTACCTGCTCGTTACTCTTGACATACTGATCGAGTTTTTGGAATCGAGACTCACCCAGATCGGCATCATGTGAAGTGAGTAAATGCATCATTTGGCTAAGGGCATAATCGTCCTGATATCGTTCCACCACTAATAATCCGACAAGAACATCTAACAGTAGAGCAACCCGCCTTGGGTTTGCATCGACTGCATCGGCAATCTGCGCGGCCGTTTTCTGCCCTTCTCGTAAGACACTGAAAACTCCGAGTCGTCGGGCTGTCTGGAAAGCAGCCACGCCTGCGGCAGCGTTATTAATGTTTTTGTAAAGTGTCAGCGTGTTGATTTGGGAAGTCGACATAGGGTTTCAGGGGCTAGCAAGGAGGTGGCTGATGGCAGGGGAAATTGGAGTTAGACGAGAGGGAAACACGTGGCGCCAATTAATGTTGCCAGCAGGCCCACGAGTCCCATGACGATACTCATCGGAGTGACCGTTCGGAGTCCTTCCGCTTCGGTCATTCCGCTCATTTTACAGATGACCCAGAATCCGCTATCGGCCATCCAGGCAATGGGTTTGGAACCACAGCCGACTGCCAATGCCAGATATACAGGGTGATATGGAAGAAGATCCGGAGCGAGAGCCAATGGGGCAAAAATACTGGCAACAGTAATCATTGCAACGGTAGATGATCCCTGAGCTGTACGAATTAAAGTCGTCAGAAAGAAGGCCATGATCAGTGTTCCTAGTGTGGCTGCGTCTCCACCAGAGCCGGCAACCACTTCTTTAATACCGCTTTGTCTAATGGCAGCACCGAAGCCACCACCGGCCGAGGTGATTAGGATGATAATCCCACCACTCGCCAACGCACCACTAATGGCGGTTGCCATCTTCTTGCGGTCAATGCCGGGACGGCTTATCAGCGTCGCCATTGCTATGATCCCTGCCAAGATTAATGCGATATTCTTATCGCCCAGTGTTTTGACTGTTGGCTTAATGGATTCAAGCCATTCGGCTGGTGCCTGGCCATCAGAAAGGTTTTTGTAATACGTATCGGTGGCAGTTGCGGCGGCGATTAGGAGTACAGGCAGGATAATAGGTAGTAAGGATACGAGAAAGGACGGTAATTCGTTGTCCGCTTTTTGCGTTTGAGCTTCCAGGTCCTCGAGTTTGGCGTCCGCGCTGTCTCGTAAAGGAACTTCCATTGTGCGGTTACGCCATGCTGCAAAGGTGAGTCCGGCTGCGGAAGAGCAGAGCCCGACGCAACAACCAGCAATAATCATCGAGATGAGTGAAACATTGAATTCCTCTGCCACGATCAGTGGCCCCGGGGTTGGCGGTACTAGCGAGTGAGCCATGGATCCTCCGGCGACAATGGCCATGATATAGAGGACGTAGTTTTTACCGACACGAATACGGGTGGCTTTGGCTAATGGAATCATCAAGTAGAAGACAGTGTCAAAGAAGACCGGAATGGAAAGCAGGAATCCGCTTCCCATAAAAGCCACACCAGCATTCTTTTGTCCGAGTTTTTTCAGGACTGTTCGCACGATTCGGTCGGCAGATCCGCTGTCGAGCATGCATTTTCCGATGATCGAGGCCATCGCGATGAGAATGCCGATTTTCCCACACGTGGCACCAAAGCCATTGGCGACTCTCGACATGGGAGACCGTTTGAGGAATTTGGCTTTGTATTTGTCAACGAATTCAATCTTGGACTCGTCATATTCGACTTGAGCTTCTTCATCCCCGGGGCGTTGGCCAAATAGGCTTTCGAATTCCGTTTCGGCTTCATCAAGAGCATAGGTGTCTAAAGCTTCGCCGGACGTAAGGAAGGCGGCGACTAATGCTGCAAGCAGAAGAGCGAGAAACGCATGTAACTTACAGACCAAGATGCCTGCAACCACCAGTACGATTGAAATAATGAGGATGACGATAGGACTCATAGGGACTCATTTGAATTCGAGATGGAATGAGAAAGTAAGCTATTTGTTATAATCGCAATTGCTAATTGATTCACGGGGCAATTTGGTAGTTGAAGGGCTGAAACCAAGACTTGCGAGATGTGAATTCTGCCTCACAGATTATTCAGATTGAATTGGTCTATGTTGAGCCTTACAGGGTGGTAAAATGGTTGGTACCTTATCGAAGAGGTCGCATAACAAGGATTTGATGAGTTGTTGTTTGAGCCTAAGGGACTAATTGAAGTGGTTAATAGATCCTTTTTGACAATTGCCGCGTTGTTTAGCGGCCTTTTCTGCATGCAGCCAGTTCAGGCAGTCCAAGAAGTAGGAGAGAATTCAGCACTCTCGACGCAGCCGACTCGGGAGCAATTGGATTTCTTTGAAAA
Source organism: Rhodopirellula sp. (assembly GCA_002701385.1). GTDB lineage: Bacteria > Planctomycetota > Planctomycetia > Pirellulales > Pirellulaceae > UBA721. The sequence goes on from NZVD01000087.1 coordinate 133,371, forward strand.
GAGGATTCGTCCTGTATTGGTTAAGCACTGTTACAAATGCCATTCCGAAGAAGCGGCCAAGAAAGATGAATTGAGAGGTGGGCTGTTACTGGATAGTCGTGACGGAATTTTAGCCGGGGGGGAAAGCGGCGAGGCATTGGTTCCCGGGAAACCAGAAGAGGGAACTCTGCTGGGCTCACTTAATTACGATCTCTATGAAATGCCTCCGGCAGGTAAATTGCCGCAAGAAGTCATCGCAGATTTTCGTGCGTGGATCGAAATGGGAGCGATTGACCCGCGTGAAGGTAAGGTTGTTGCCGCCTCTGAAATTGATATCGAGGCTGGCCGTGAATTTTGGGCTTATCGACCGATCGTCAGACCTGAAATTCCAATGATCGAGAATGCAGGAACTGCGATTGATGCCTTTATAGGTCAGGCTTTACAGCAAGCAAATCTGGCTTCGGTTGGGCGGGCAAATCGTGAGACGCTGGCAAGTAGGTTGTACTATGACCTGTGGGGGTTGCCACCAACACCGGAACAGCTAGAGAATTTTGTGAGTAGTAATTCAGAGAATGCCTATGAAGACCTCGTGGACGAATTGTTACGCTCGCCGCGATTTGGAGAGCGTTGGGGCAGACATTGGCTGGACGTTGTGCGTTATGCAGAATCGGTTACGTTGCGAGGATTGATCTATAAGGAAGCTTGGCGGTACCGGGATTATGTTATTGAAAGTTTTAATGACGACGTCCCATTTGATTTCTTCATCCGACAACAAATCTCTGGGGATTTACTTGAGGCTGAGGGGTTTGAACAACGGCGAAAGAACCTGATTGCCACAGGTTATCTGGCAATGGGGAATAACAATCTCGAGGATCAGGACAAAGAGAAACTGCGGATGGACGCAGTGGATGAACAGTTGGAGACAATCGGTCGCGGGTTGCTAGCTCAAACCATCGGTTGTGCCCGATGTCACGACCATAAATTCGATCCGATTCCAACGAGCGACTATTATGCACTGGCTGGAATTTTGCGTAGTACAGAGTCAATCATCAATGCGAATGTCGGACGCTGGGTGGTGGCAGAGTTACCGGTTCCCCCTGAAAAAATGGAAGCTGTGAAGGCCTTGAGTCAGGAGCTTGCCTTAGTAAAGAGCGAATTGGCAAAACTAACCAAAGACAAAAGTGTAGGCGTTATAAAAGTTTCCGATGTCATTGGTATCGTCGTTGATGATCCTGCTGCCATGCGTACAGGCAATTGGAATACATCCACTTCCAACAAGACCTATGTCGGGCCCGGGTATCAATATGCCAGTGGCGGGAGCCCCGATACGCGAGCTGTTTTCGAGCCACCGACAGAACTGGAAGGCGAGTATGAAGTCCGATTCGCTTACGCTTACGGAAGTAATCGGCCCAAGTCGTTACCAGTCGAAGTTTGGGATGCTGACGGTTCGAGAATAACTGTTTTGAACGAAACGACCTTGCCTGCTGTTGATGGACACTTCGATTCGTTGGGGACTTATCGGTTTGAAAAGGGAATGAAACCACGGGTCGTCGTGGATGTATCCAAGGCATCCGGCGCCGTTGTTATTGACGCCGTCCAATTTTTATCGGAAGAGGTGTTGGCCCAAGAGTCCGCGCCGACAGATCAAAAAGACAAGGAGGCCGTGGCAGCCAGAGTGAAAGTGCTGCAGTCGAAACAAAAAGAATTGGAAGCTCAGATTCCAGCTAAAGAGACTTACATTACGGTGAATGAGGCGAAGCAAATTGAAGACGCTCCGATCCACATTCGCGGAGACGTACATAATCTTGGAGATGTGGTCGCACGCGGTTTTTTACAAGTGGCTTCTTCAAGCCGGCCTCCCCAGATTACTCAGGGGGTGAGTGGTCGAGTGGAACTAGGTCAGTGGATTGCCAGTGATTCCAATCCGCTTACAGCACGAGTGTATGCTAATCGTGTATGGGGGTGGTTGATGGGGATAGGCTTGGTACGAACACCAGATAACTTTGGCTTTACTGGCGAATCTCCTTCTCACCCCGAGTTGTTAGATCATTTGGCCATGACACTTAAAGATTCCGGTTGGTCGACGAAACAACTGATTCGAGAAATTGTACTGTCTCAAACCTACCAAAGAGATTCGAAGCCAACGGTAAAGCAAAGGGAACTCGATCCTGAAAATCGGTTATTGGGACATATGAACCGTAGGCGTAAGGATGCTGAGAGTATTCTGGATGCGATGTTGCAAGTAAGTGGTCAGATCGACTTCACAATGGGAGGCCCGACAATTAGGCCGGGTACTTCGAATGACTATAACTATGACCATCAGGGATTTCGCCGTGCGGTGTATTGGCCAGTGTTTCGGAATTCTTTGCCGGATGTATTTCAGGTATTTGATTATCCGAATCCGAGTGTGGTTGTTGGGAAACGTGATGTTTCCAGTACGTCACCGCAGGCACTGTTCCTTCTCAATAATCCTCAGGTTATGGAATATGCAGACCTAGCCGCTCGGGAGTTTCTAGCGATTCCAGATATTGACGATGCCAGACGATACACTTTATTAACACGATCCATCTTGGGGAGAAATCCGACGGAATCCGAACGAACCGTCTCCTTGGCGTATGTCCAACGTGCTGAAAATGATGAACAACGTCAGCAAAACTGGGCACGCGTGATTCAAGCTGTATTTGCTTCGGTTGATTTTCGATATATTAAGTAAGTGGAAATTTGAATGGACTTTGATTCGTAGGGACTCAAAAAGTAGGTTGAATGACATGAATGGAATCTTTTTTAGTCGAAGGCAGGCTTTGCAGTTGGCATCATGTGGATTTGGGTCGCTGGCCCTATCCGGAATGTTGGCTGCAGCTGACGCTGCATCGGTTAAGAACCCGCTCGCTGCTAAACGTCCCCATTATCAAGCCCGTGCTAAAAGAGTCATTTTTCTGTTTATGCAGGGTGGTCCAAGCCAGGTTGATACTTTTGATTACAAACCGATTCTTGAAAAACGCCACGGCGAGAAGATGCCGTTTGATGATGATCGGGTGATTGCCAATTCAGGGAAACGCGGAAGCGAACAAACCCTGATGCAATCTCCCTGGAAGTTTCGTCGGTATGGTGAATGTGGCCAACCAGTTTCTGAGTTGTTTCCGCACATGGCCAACCATGTAGATAAGATGTGCATGATTCATAGCATGCATACAGAAGGCGTCGCGCACGGACCGGCAACCTTATTTCTCCATACAGGTGCGACGAACTTTGTGAGACCATCAATTGGTTCCTGGATTAGCTATGCTCTGGGAAGTGAAAATGATAATTTGCCGGCCTTCGTTTCAATTGCACCTTCTCCGGGTAATGGCGGAGCTAGAAACTATGGCAATGCATTCCTGCCACCAATTCATCAGGGGACGACGCTGGGTAGTGCCGGACGAAATGCCGAAGAAGCCAAAGTCAGGAATCTGGTTAATAAGTCATTGACCCCAAAACAACAGTTTGAGCAATTTGAGTTGTTACGAGCGATCAATGCCGGGCAAACTGCTGATGCACAGGGTGACAAAGAACTCGAAGCAGTAATCAGTTCTTACGAACTAGCGTGGCGGTTTCAAAATAACGCTCCGGAAATCCTGGATGTTACTCAAGAAACAGAAGCAACTCAGAAAATGTATGGTATCGATCAGAAGGATACCAAAGACTTTGGAATGCAGTGCTTGATGGCCAGACGTCTGGCGGAATCCGGAGTGCGTTATATCCAGGTGACTTATGGAGATAGTGGTGCCAACCCTGCCTGGGATCAGCACTCGAATCTTCCCAAGCATGCAGAGCATGCCAAAAAAGTTGACCTACCCATTGCTGGATTGTTGCAAGACTTGGCTCAACGTGGATTATTGGAAGATACGCTAGTTTGGTTTGGTGCAGAGTTTGGGCGTACTCCTTACTCACAAAACAATGGGACAGGTCGTGATCATAATCCTAGTGGGTTTACGACATGGCTGGCCGGTGCCGGCGTTAAATCTGGATTTAAGTACGGACGCTCTGATGAATTCGGACATCAGGCCGTCGAAAATAAAACGCATATGCACGACTTACATGCAACCTTGCTCCATCTTTTGGGGGTAGATCATAAGCAATTAACCTACAGTTTTTCTGGTCGGAATTTCCGCCTGACCGATGTGCATGGGGAAGTTGCTCACGATATCCTAAGCTAACAAGCACCGTCGATAGCGTCGCCTCAATACAGTCTCTACTGTTTGAGTTTGTTTAGCATGACTTTTATTTCTTTCCAGCCCTTGATGGTGACAACCACGGCGACGATCGAGAAGACGCCGAGTCCGCCATATAATAGTGCCATCCAAAAATTGAACCACTCAGTATATTGATCGGGTGCTTCAGGCATAGTGCTGATCCTCCTCGGGTTCAGAGCATCGGTCAGGTTTGCAAAGGGAGACGATAACAAACAGTGACGTTGTTAATCCCAGGCTGAACAAACCAACAACCGAGGAAGTAAGTTCCTGTTTCATTTTGGGAGCGTCGAAGGTTAGGAAACCTGCAAAGACGTCAATGCAGGCATGCCTTACTGGCTCAAGTCCTAAGATTGCAGTGGCTCCGGCCAGCAGAGCAGCCATCGCACCAGCCCGACTTGCTCTTTTCCAATAAAGGCCGCCGACGAGAATGACAATTGCTCCGGTGAAGTAAATCGAACCGGTGATCACCATGTAGTCCCAAATACTGTCACTGCCTTTGTAAAAGAGGCCCCAGCCCCAGATGAATGCTCCAATCAGCACGATAAAGACCCGTGTAAGAAAAATTCGTCGCTGGTTGCTGAGTTCACCTATGCTAAGTGGAGCCACCACGTCCTGTGTGAGGACACTGGACCAGCATAATAAGTAGCTGTCATGTGTTGACATAAAGGCAGCAATCATGGCAGCAACGATAAGTCCCAATAATCCGGTGGGAAGTACTTGGCTTAAAAAGGCAGGCATCGCGTACAGCCCTGCATCTGGAATAGCATCTTCGCCGATGAACAACGAGGCGATCTCCGGCGTGCTGTTCGTGAAGAATGTATACGCGGCAATTCCCCAAAACATGGGGATCAAAAAACGGATCGTAAATGAAATAGCCGAAACCGTATATTGTTGCTTGACGGCCTTCGGGGACTCCATGGCCAAAGCACGTGAAACGGCTGTCGGCCATACCGCACAGCCTACAATGCCAGCGGCAAATAACTGGAACAGTACATAAGAGATTCCAAATTCGCCATCGTTTGCCATCGGGTTGAATCCCGCTTCCCCCATACCAAGAGCAACGGCAGCGTGCATTTCGTGAACTCCGATTTGCTTGATCGCCAGAAAACTGGTCACAATCACTCCAATTGAAAGCACAACGAATTGTGTGTAGTCGGTGAGGATCACAGAGATCATTCCGCCTAATACCGTGTAAACGAGTACCAGAACCAGCAGCACGGTCATTACAATGACTAACGCCGTGCCATCAAACGACAATCCAGTAGCTCCAACGATAAATTTAGCTCCGACCTGAAGAAAGAGCCCCATGTTAAGAATGCCAGCTAAAGCCAGAATGATTCCTCCGACTACTCGAGTATCCTTGCCAAAGCGTTTCTCATAGTACTCGGGGATGGTAAGTACTTTCTCTGCTCGTAGAGGAGCCACAATGAAACCTGTCAGGCCGACAAATAATGTGCCAAGACCTGCTATCACGGCCATGTGAAAGGCCGCAAAGCCGCCTTTAAAACCTGCTTGTGACATGTACATGACGGTAATCAGTCCCATTTCCGTACCGGTCATTGTGGCAACACCTAGCCAGGGGCCCACACTGCGACCCGCTCCGATATAGGCCGTCATGCTAGTGGCATAACGCGTAACCAGAATCCCGATCACCAAAGAGATGGAGAGATAGCATGCCACGATAATCCAGTCGATAATCTGGAAATTCGAAAGTTGGCTAAGGCTGGCTTCGGCGATGATGTGCATAGTGGTGGGATACGTTGGTGCTAGTCTGTTAATGCATCATAGCCTACACATGTAGGCTGTGCTAAATTGAAGCGGCAATTTAGCCTCTGTTTCAAGTCGTCCCTAAGGAGAGTTTTTATGTCGTTTCGTCGTTTTTCAAATCCGTTGTTGGTGCTGATGGTAGGATTGTTGCTAACCAATCAGGGCGATGCAGCGGAGCCTGTGAAGGTGGCGTGTGTTGGGGATAGCATTACCTTTGGAGCGGGAATCAAAGAACGCGAGACACAATGCTATCCAGTCCAATTGGGGCAATTGTTGGGCGACGAATTTGAAGTAAGGAATTTTGGCGTCAACGGAGCGACCTTACTGAAGCAGGGAGATTTGCCGTACTGGAACCGCCCCCAATTTAAGATGGCGACGGAATTCCAGCCGGACATTGTGATCATTAAGCTTGGGACCAACGATAGCAAACCTCAAAATTGGAAATTCGCATCCCAGTACGGCTCGGATCTTATAGCGATGATCTCACATTTTCAAAATCTGGATTCGCAGCCTGAGATCTATGTATGTCGCCCCGTTCCTGTGCCAACCAACCGTTGGGGAATCACAGAGGAAGTCGTCAAAGGTGAAGTGATTCCAGCGATTAATAAGGCAGTGAAACGAACCAAAGGAGTGAAGATTGTTGATCTCTATAAAGCCCTCGCTCCGCACCCAGAGTTACTGCCCGATGGTGTGCACCCCAATGCCGAGGGGGCTAAGCTAATGGCCCAGGCAATTTACAATCAGATCAAGTAGAACCTGATTTTCCCCAAGTGCAACATCCTTTTGGCTGGAACGCGGTTCGGATTATTCCGATTAGGTAGTTTTTTTCGGGAACAAAGAAAGAATCCCTAGCGTCTTAATGTTATAGAAGTCGTGGATTTCGCTTTGCGCTGCGCAAGTTTGAATTCACAATGAAATCAATACCCGTAAAACTCCTCCTATCCTTCCGTGGTTGCGTAATGTGAAACATGGCGGATTTGGTGGAAGAAGTAATACAAACTCTTTATTCACGGCGATGAGACTCGAAATGAATTCAAAGCATTTCTTATTTAGTTTGGTATTTAGTGTTTTTTGGGGGCAGATCGTGTCGGGGCAGCAGGTTACAGAACCTGAGCGGCCTCCTGCCGCAGAAAGTCAGCAAGAAAGTGATGCAGACGTATTAAAAGAGCAGATCATTTACGTCCCCTACGAAAAACTTCCTCAGGTTTTTGAAAAACCGGCACGTGGAGTTTTTCTGCCGTACGATCAATTTCAGCAACTTTGGGATTCGGCTCGCAAGAATTCCAGCACCGAGGTGGATCAAGGGCCTCCGTTAAGGTCGCTAATAACAAGTATTGAATCGTCAGCTGAAGTTCGTGGCGATGTCATGCAAGTTCGAGCTCAGTTGAAGATCCAGTTGTTAGGAGAAGGCTGGCACGAGATTCCGCTTCGGCTGGCAGATGCTGCTATTTCTTCTGCAAAGATTGGGGATGAGAATGCACGGATTGTCTTCCGTCCAGGGCAGGGATATTTTCTCCTTTTAGAGGAAACTGAAACAGAGGCCAATAGCCTAACGTTGGATCTCACGTACGCCAAGACGTACGTCAAATCACCGGGGCTTAATCAAGTTGGCTTTCAGGCTCCCCAAGCGTCAATTAATCGCTGGAAAATTACCATCAAAGACCCAGGCGTGAAAGTAAATGTCCGTCCGTTAGTTGCGGCGACCGAAACACGCGATGGTGCAGATGCTGATAACGGGGAAACGCCTGCCCCTCAAGTTCCCACTGAAACAGTACTCATCGCCTTTTTCGGTTTAACGCCGCAGGTCCAGATTGACTGGACGCCTAAAAGTGAAGGAGCCTCAGGACTTACGGCACTTGCAACGGTACAGACTCGACAAAACGTTGTGATTGGCGAAGGGGCTCAACGAACTCAGGCGACACTGACCTATGCGATTACTCGTAGTGAATTGACGGAACTTCAGATTCGCATACCTGCGAGACAAAAAATTGCGGGTGTTTTCGACGCGAATGTTCGCCGTTGGGATGTTGAAATCCAAGAGAACACTCAGGTGATCAAAGTCGAGTTATTCGAACCAGCCACCGCTACACAGAATATTAGCTTGGAATTGGAGCGATTTGATCTTGAAGTGGGGATGCAAAACGAAGCAGTCGAAGTCACCATTCCAGAAATTGAAGCCTTGGGGGTTTCAAGGCAGCAAGGGTTGGTCATGGTTCGAACCGAGGGTGATTTGCGTGCGGACGTGACAATACGAACCGGACTCCTTCAGGTGGATTCTTCTCAGGTCGGTAATCAGCAAGGTGTCTGGGATTTTGTTTATCGATATGCCGCTCCACCCTACGAGTTAGTACTCAAGATCGAAAAACTGCAACCGCGTGTTTCTGCAGAAGAATATGTTGATATTCATGTGCTCGAGGACCAGTTGCGAGTCGATGTGACGACCTTGTTCAATGTAGAGCGAGCGGGAATTTTTCAGGTGGAATATAAAGTGCCTGAAGGATATACCGTGCGGGAAGTTCGCGGTGTTCAGGCTGGTAATTATCAGCCTTTGGTCGTCGAGAATCATCACATGGTGGAAAACGCTCCCGGTGTTTACCGAGTGAATTTTTCCAGAAAAGCGTTTGGTCTGGTTGGTCTTCGACTTGGCTTGGAAAAGCGACATAACGACGAGAACTTAGTTACCCCGACAGGTGTAGCGACAGAATACACATTAGAATTGGCTCGCGTTGTACCTTCTTCGGTAGAGTATGTTCGCGGTCGCGTCTTAATTCTTGCTCCGGAAGGCCTGCGATTAACACCTAAAGATACTTCCGGTGGTCAAAGTGTCGCGGTGAATGAAATTCAGGCCGAGCATATTGCTCCGTTATCCATCCGACAGAATGCTCGACCCGCCCAAGGATTTCGCTATGCGGAAGAGGTGTTTGCCCCAGTCTTTGATGTGGAACGTAGAAAACCGCACATTGAAGCAGGACAGCTAATCGTTGCAGATGTGGGCCAGGGGGAAGTCAAGTTTAACCTCTGCCTGCATTATCAGATTCGCTACAGTGGAGTGAATACTTTCCGCGTCGATGTTCCGAAAGGACTGGCTGACCTGATTCGGAATGATTCGTCTAACTTCATTACTAAAAACGTCATTGCTCCGGCTCCGGATGATATCGCAGATGGTTACGTTGCTTGGGAATTGAAGTCGAATCGTGAGTTACTAGGAGGCGTTCAGATCAATCTGTCATGGAATGCGGAACTCAAGGGGTTGGACCAACATGGAGAAGATGTTGGGAATTCTGTAGATAGCGTGACGGTAGGCCGGCTAATGCCTCAGGGTGTAGACCGTAGCTGGGGACAGATTGTCTTAAAGAAAGCCGAAAATCTGGATGTTACACCTACGGGTTTATTAGATGAAGCCGGGCAAGGCAATTTGCCAGTGAATTTGAGGCCCATCGACCCACAGCACGATATTCTACTTACCGGCGATACTGCCGGGGGGGCATTGGCTATGGAATTCCATGGCAATGATTGGGAATTGGGATTAAAAGTTCAGCGGTTTGAACTTAAAGAAGTGGAAAAGACGGCTGTCGAATTAGGATATGTCCGTGTGCAGATTGGTAAGGGAGGCAATGCGGTTGTTCGCGCAGTCTTCAGGATGCGATCGGTTGATCAGCGGATCGGTCTTACCATGCCACCTCATGCTGAATTGACGAACGACCCGCTGAGGATTAACGGAGCTTCGGTAGGTCTGGAGATTAACGATCGTGGCGTAGTCTCTAATGGTGAACAGAGCAATTACTTCATTCCTCTGACGACACAATCGTTAGGCGAAGTTTTTGTGATCGAACTCGTGTATAACATTTCACAAGATTCAAATCTGATTTCAATTCCTCAATTCCCAGAAGTGGAAGCTGTAAATCAGATCTTTGTCGGTGTGGAGTTGCCAAAAGATTATGTCCTGCTGGACTATAGCGGCGATTGGGATGACCACTTGGAAGGTTCCTGGCTCGAACATCTTCAGACGCAACTGGTTGATCATGACCGTTACTTTGATGCACAACAGGTGATTAATGAAGTCGTCGCTGGCTATCCTGTATCAGATATCTATCCGTCGCACCATCAGCAGACGATCTATTTTTCAACCATCAATCCTGGGGATTCCGTCCTAAATCTCACACTGAAAGAGAAGTCGCAGGTAAATCTGATGATCTTCATTGGGTTGGCTGTCGTAGGATTCGTTGGAATTTTCCTCAATTTACGTAAGCAGGTAGCGTTGCTATTGATCGTAATAGCAGCATCTCTGGGGATAGCAATGATTAAACCTGTGCTGTCCAGTAGTGTTGAGATCAGTGGCATTCTAGTTGGTATGTCGATGATGGTGGTGGTCTGGGCAGTGAGGGACATTGGTCGTCCGTTTGTCGGCCTATCGAAGCTAATCGTTAATCGCACGAAAGCGTCTGTGTCCAAAGAAGAAGCCGAAGTTGATGTGACGCCAGAGCCTGAATATTCTGAGGCTGAATTGGACGGTGAATCGGACCTAGAGGAGTCAGAACTTGCTGAACAAGCGGATAGTGGGGAATTAGATGGATTTCTTAGTCTCGAGGATGATCAAGGACAGGATTCATCTGAAGCTGATGGAATTGACCTAGAGTCTCTTAATTTAGAGGAGCTTCCGGAGGATCCGGATGTCGGTCAGACGGAGGAAGACAGTAGTGATGAATCAGATTCCGATGAAAGTGATGCTAATTCGGGGGATGAAGAATAATGAATTCGTCTAATCGTTTTACATCGTTACTGTTTCTTGGGATGGTCGGACTCGTCTGCAGCCTGCTTGGCACCTCACTCGAAGCTCAGGTGAAGTCGCGGGAAATCTATGTTCCCTTTAAGGACTTGAAATCCGTTTTAGCGGGGCCGATCGAGCGAATCTATTTGCCGCGTAGTGAATATGAGGACCTATTGAAGAAAGCGGATATTAAGCCGGGGGATACACCTCCTCAAAACACAGTGCTTGGTAAAGCTCGGTATGACGTTCGGTTGCACGAAGACTTTGCCACGATCAGAGCGACCTTGGAGGTGGAGTCATTGGCAGAAGGCCTACAATTACTTCCGTTGCGATTCGTAGGCGTTTCCGTCTTGAGTGCGCAAATCGCCGGAGTGGCAGCTCCGGTAGTACGCGCCTCACCGCAGCAGGTGAATCTGTTGGTGGAAGGGAAGGGAAAGGCGACAGTGATTATGGAATTGGCAACGCCCGTGCGACACTCTGCTGCCGAACAATCGTTCGCATTAGAGTTGCCCCACGCGCCGAACGAATCCATTGGTATGGTCGTGCCTGGCAATATAGAGATTAAATCCGGTGCTAGTGTTGTTTCACGATCGATTGATGACCAGGCCAATGAAACTTCCTTTGAGCTGTTGCCCACGCCCGGCCCTTTGTCGGTCACGATGTCACTCAACAATAAACGGTTGCAAACCGAACGTCAGACGATTGCTCGCAGCGTGATTGTAGATGAGTTGAATGAATCGCTAGAAAGGATTCATGCAACTTATTCGATGGAAATCGTACAAGGAGCAGCGGCGGAATTTATCTATGAAATTCCGGTTGGTTTTGAAGTGACTAATGTGGATACGCCGGACTTGGCTAGATGGTCAGTTAGCCAAGTCGATGGAGCCAATCTACTTAAGGTGGAATTTCGATCGCCACAAACGTCGGCTGTGACCGTGAAAATAACCGCCATAGAAACTTCCCCTTCATGGGAAGAGTGGAGTTTTCCAATGATTAAGGCCAGAGATGTGGAAGCATCAACAGGAGTGGTTGGGATTCTTGCTGAACGGCGTTTGGCAGTGGGGTCTCTGCAAGCTGCGGGAGCCATCCCGCTAAATAATGCTGTGCTTGAAAATGCCTTGCCGCAGTCCATTTTTATCGTTGAGCCTGGTGCACCCCCTCTGCAAATTCTCGCAACTTACTATGTGCCTCAGGAAGACTATTCGGTAGTTGCGAAGGTACTGCAACCTGAGAGTCAATTGAATGTGCAAACTAATACGGTATTAACGTTGCTTCGCGATCGTCATCAGGCTGCGGTGGATTTTTATCTGTATCCGGCTTTGGATGATCTCTTTGGATTTGATGTGCAGGCTCCGGAAGGTTGGAACGTAACAGCCATTGTTGATGAGAATCAAAATACGTTGAAGTACCATGAGACAATTGACGAGCAGGGTGTGCGACGACTGCACGTGAAATTTCCGGGACGCCGAGCGTTTGGGCAGTTACACCGTGTGACATTGATTTCAGACCGAGTTCCGGATGGTTGGCTGGAAAACTGGGACGAATATACCTTAGAGACACCAGCTTTTGTGGTGGAAGATACCTACCGTAGTGCCGGAGTGATTGGCATTAGGGCTATTGAACAGTATCAGGATGTGTTTGAAATTCGAGCAGATATGGTGCAGGGAGCTTTTCCTTTATCGGCTTCGGATCGGACACGAGTATCGTTGTCCAGTCCTGTGGCACTTGCATATCAATACGATTCGACGGACTTTGCCGTGTCGACCATGGTCCGAAAGGTTCCCGCTCTTTACGCATCGAGACTAGCTTCCTTTTTTGATGTTCAACAAGGAGTCCACAAATCGTATCACGAGATCGCGATTAACATACAACGATCTCAGATCGAGGAAGTCGTATTGGCGTTGCCGGCTGATTCCACACCGGAAAACATCACGATCAACGGTTTAGCTGGTACTCAGGTAAAGCAATATAGCTCAGAGGATGGTGGTCCTCTGCGTAAATGGACGATTCGGCTCAGTACGCCTGCGTTTAGTAATGTTACGCTCGGTGTTCAATACGACAATCAAGTGGAAAATGACGAAGCCCAACTAACTCCGGCATTTCCAGAAGTAGTTGGAGCAGGTTATCAATCAGGCGTATTCTCCATCGAAGCATCTCCAGAGTTGGAACTGACTGTAGATGAGCCTGGACTCAAGCCGGTGGATGCCGGTGAATTGGCGGTGAACGGGTACGTGGTTGGTAAGCATCGAGTTGCAGCCTTCCGCTATACCGGAGAGTCTCCATCGATCAATGTAGGTGTCGAATACCCGGAACTTCGTGCCATCCCTGCTGTTCTGGTGAATCGAGCTGAATTGCTGACTTATGTTGCTTCACGCGGAGTTTATCAAACGGTCGCTAGATATTCACTTCTTACTAAGGCAGACTACGTGCGAGTCGTATTGCCAGGCGACGCTCGACTGTGGAGTGTTGTGGTTGATGATGTAGTTACGGTGAGACCTCAGAAGACCCCACGAGATGATGGGTTTTTGGTGGACTTATCTACTGCCGGCGAGGATGTTGGCAACCTTCGGGATCTACGTTTGATCTATGAAGAATCCCAGGGAAGTACAGGCGACTTTAGTCTGAATGCTCCGCAATTGTTCGAGCATGGGCGTAATCAGGATTCAAATACTGCTCCGCTCGTGCAACCGGCCCGAGTGAAGTGGCAAATGATGGTACCGGCAAGCTATCGATTAAGTTTGAAAAATGCAGATGTCATGAAGCAGACGAATACTCCCGTCCGTGTAACGCCTCAGGCGGCTTACCTTGGCGGTGGCCTGTTTTTGGCAACAGGTGGTCTGCAGTTCGGTGAATCAGCTCCAACATCGAGCGTGTTCGATAGTCAGATTGCGTCGGCTTATCCCGACACGGCCGATGCAGATTATGCGATGCCAATGGATGGCACGGAAGAATTGGCAGAGTTTGAGGCACCTACCGGAGCAATGGCTCCACCGATTAACTCAGCCGAACCGAAATCGGAATCCGTACCCAAATCCACGGCTCCACCAGGTCCGTTTGCAAATAATGAAACATTGGAGTTGGATTTGGCCGAGCGAGCCAAGGCAGCGTCTCCGACAGATGAAGTCTTCGATTCACCTGCGAATGCCCCGCAACAACCGCAACCGGAGGTTCTTGCGGATGATATGGAAAAGGTTCAGGAGGAAATTCAGGTTGATGGTGAATTGGCTGGCGAATCGCAAGGATTGATCGGACGTCAGTCGGAATTGGGTTGGGCATTGGAGGGACGTAATAGTCTGGATATTAATCTGGTTTCACGCGTTGACTCCAATGACGCGTATAAACTGAGTTCGGATTACTTGCTCTATGAATTCGGAAACCTTGGTGGCGTTGCTGCTGTTGAAGGGCAAGTAGTGCGAAAGAGCTTCGGCATAGTTTTGGGATGGGTTGTTGCACTCGTGATCTTAGCTTTGGGGGCTCTTATCGTCCGAAAAGATGCGAAAGCCAAACGACGGTTTCTTGTCCTAGTACTCTTTTTAGCGATTGTGATTTCCGCTTTACCGCAATTTGTAGCTTATCGTGAGGTCGCCGAAATGATGTTTGCCTCGGTTATCGTTCTCATGGTTGGGTACATTGTTTTCCATATGCTACGCCCCGGGATGTCTTGGTGTTGTGAGGCAGGGGTTAGTAAGCTGATTAAATTCAGTGGAGGCAAGGGCGCCCGAGCAGGTTTGGTATTGTTACCCCTGCTGACTGGATTGCAAAACAGTATTCACGCACAGCAGATAGATGGTGTGATACCTGTCGATGTCCCTAAGGATGCGGTCGTTGTGCCGTATGACCCTTCAGCATTGCCTGTACATAGAAGTGATGATCAACAGTTGTTGATTCCGTTGAAGCGATATACCGAACTATTTAAGCGAGCCTATCCCGGTTTAACTCTGGAACACGAGTACTTGCCCGTAAAATACGCCTTTAACGGCGTCGAGTATTCCACCTCACTTTATGAAGACAACAGTCTTCTGATTGAAGGAGTGATAGGAATTGATGTGTTCACAGATCAGGAATTGATCATCGGGTTACCGTTAGGTGATTTGGTAATTGAATACGCTACACTGGACGAAAAGCCGGCCCAGATGAAAGTGGGAGGACCGCAGGGTCCGCTGGCCCCCAATGTGGCTCCGCAAGCACAAGTTAAACAACAAGCCGAACAGCAGCAGGTCGTTCAGCCCGCACCGGTTCCGGTGGCGGCCTCTCATCAGCTCTTGATCTCTGGTAAAGGTCAGCACGAACTACGTCTGGGATTACGCATGTCGATTGCCCGTCAGGGTGGATGGCGAATCGCTAGTGGACAATTGCCGATCGGTGTGAGCGGCATGATGAATCTCATGGTGCTTGAAGCAAATACTGAACTGCGTTGGAATAATCATCTCGGGCGAAGTGAATATAGAACGAGTCAGGCCAATGAAGAAGTCGTTTCCTCTTTAGGAATCAACGGTTCGTTTGATTTTCGTTGGCGGCCTGTGATTCAGGAGAGTCTGACCGATCGTGATCTAACCAGTCAGTCCGAATTGATTATCGATGTTCAGGAAGATGGTGTTTATGCCGACTGGTTTGTAAATCTGAGCTTTCGTAATAGCACCAGAGATTTGTTCCGCTTGCGAGTCCCGACAGGAATGAGAGTCGAAGCGGTGAAGGGGGCGAATATCCGCAGCTGGGAAGTCGTGAATGATGAGGCGGGAAATCAGGATATTAGTATTGAAATGCTCGAAGCGGCTCAGAATACAGCTCAGCTTCGAGTTAGTCTGGTTCGCTATCGAGCACTACCTACAGGAAAGTCAGACCAATTTAACATTCCCGTTGTATCCGTTCCGGATGCTGTGTCCCAGAAAGGCACGATATTAATTCGTCGAAGTCCCATGCTGAATGTTGTCATAGATGCAGTTGAGGGGGTATCTCGTTTGGACGTGGATGAATTTCCGGGTTTACATCGAGTGAATGGGAACAATCAACCGGAAGCTCAGGTAATCACTCGAGAAAATCCACTGGGGATTCAGTCGTTACTTGCTTACCAGTTTTCAGGGAATGCTTATGTTTTGACCCTGAGCGCGACAGAAGTGGCCTCGAGGTCTTCAGCCAATTTGAAGTCACTTGTGCGAGTATCACCTCAGGAAATCACTTTGGAGTCGATGATCCGAGTATCTGATAGTCGCAGGCCGGTGCATCAGGTGCAATTGGTAGTACCCCAAGATCTGGTCATTCGACAATTAAGTGCACCTGGTTTAGTCGAGTGGGCAGAAGATGAATACGCTGCCATCATTGGTAAGGCAAAATTGGTCACCGTGCTATTAGGGCAGGGGATACAGGGCGGTTTTAACGTGATTCTGGAAGGGAAGTTGGAACGCAAATTAGAGAATATGACGACGACCGTTCCTTATCTGGCTGTGCTCGGTGTCCAGTCACAGTATGGTGAAACCGTATTGCTATCGGACCCGTCGTTTGATGTGGAGTTGTTAGATGTTCAGCAGGGTGAATCTGTTGCCATGGCATCCATGTTTGGGTGGTTGCGATCTAATCAACGTCCTTTGGCTCGAACGGCGTTGAAATTCCGCGGCCCTAATTACGCCGCGAAATTCCAGCTAATACCGCGCGACGTCAGTGTTAATTGCCGTACGTTTACCAATGTGCATGTAACCGACCGCGCTGTCGAAGAGACGATTTTGCTGGAATACACCGTGTCGAATGCCGGTGAGCGTAATTTTTCATTCCGATTACCAAAGTACATGAAGGGGAAATCGATTATTTCCGCTCAATACGTGCAACGGGTGGTCTGGGAAGACGAAGCGGAGGATTCAGATTATGTGACCGTCCGTTTGTTGCTTGAAGATGAAGTTCTCAATGAATATCGAGTCTTGATCCAAATGGATCGTCAGTCCGGCGAAAACACCAGGCCTCCAATTCCTGTCATCCTTGGGGAAAATGTGGGAGTGTTGGGGCAATTTGTCTCTCTGGAAAGCTCAGGGGATCAGATTAGTGTTGAAGATTTGGATCAAGATGGCAATCAACTTGTAGGGTTTGAACGATTGAATCGTCAGTCTGTTCAGTGGCGAGATGTCACGGCGGTATTGGGAGATCGAATTAGCGAAGCGTTTGTCGTGACTGCACAGGATCCTACTGCAGTCGATATTCTGTACAGCGTGACGAGCAATAAAGTCCTGAATCGGGATGCAGCGAAGATAAGGCTCGCCACTACCTATGTAGCAGTTGATTTCGCAGGGACGTACCGAGCTAAACTTGAGCTGCTTGTGGACAATCAAACCGAGCAGTTTCTTGAAGCAACGTTACCGGACGGTGCACAGCTATGGGCTATTTCGGTGGCGGGAGACCCTGTCAAACCAATCAAAGGAGTGTCGGATCGGGATTTGAAAGTTCCGTTGGTTAAAACAGAGGATGGGGAATTGTCCTATCTCGTTCAGATTCATTATGCGGGAAATGTCGGTGGACAACTCGAACAATATGGAAAGCTAGAGACGCTTCCTGTTATAGGAACAAAAAATATCGTTGCTGACGGTAGTACATTTGTAAAACTTTATCTGCCTAAGGATCGACGTTGGTTTGGATTCGATGGAGCCGGTGAGTTGATCGCCAGAACGGACGAAAAAATGAGCTCCGTGCTTAAGTCCAAACAGAGCTTAGTTATCAATCAGGAAATTGGTGAAAAGCTACGGCGTGCAAATCAATCTTCCAACCCCTATGAGAAAATCCGTCTGTTTAATAGCTTAAAGTCCGAAACGGATGTGAATAACTATTCGACGCAAACGGAGGTTGAATCGCGGAACGGGCAGCAAATTCAAGAGTTGAATAAGCAAGTGGATGAGTTGGTACAACAACCAGAAGAAGATATGGGGGAGGTAGAGCAACTCTTCGACAACCGTAAACAACTCAATCAACGTTTTCTGGAGCAGACCAACGACATTACCAATAACGCAGTTAATCAGCTGGGGAATAATTTTGATTTGCCCGTTGAAAATGCCACCAGTGAGGATGAAAAAGCGGCTGCCGAGTCACAATTTAAAAAGGGGTGGTTTGAAGGTAATGGGCTCATCCGGGAATCCCGGAAAGAAGAAGACGGTAGTGCAAAGCGTCTTTACAAAGGTAATACGCAGAACTTCAAGACTCCCGCAAGCAAGCCATCCTCCGGGCAAGGTGGTCAGAGCCAGGATCGAGGCGAGCAGCAACAACGCTTGAATCGGAATGAATCCAGCCAACAACGAATGCAACAACAGTTGCGTCAGTATCAGATGCAACAAAAGCAATCCTTGGATAGCCGTAATCCTGAGGATAAAATTCGTTCTTTCTTTGGTAAACCACAAGCCACGGATCTGGTAGACCCAATGGCTGAGGGAGGCATGGACTTAGGCGGCTATATGGCCGGCGGCGTTGGTGGTGGAATGGCTGGTATGAATCGAAGAGGCCAGGCTCCCTCAGGAGGCATGGGCGGTGGTGGTACTGCTATGGGAGGTTTTGGAGGTGAATTAGCTCAGAACGGTTCTGGCGGAAGGGCCCCCGAATTTATCGATGGTGTTTCAGCACTAGATGGAAAACGTGATCAGGCGGGCCTAATGTCTCACGCTCAGGCTACTGGTTTTGCAAGTATCGCAGGTTTTGAGTTTGATGAAGCCAGTCTGAATAACGAATTCGATCAGTTTGAGTTGGAGTTTATTGCTGCGACCAAAGAATACGATTTTTCAGCCCAATACGTCAGTCATTCGCTGATCGAGACGTTTCTGCGAGTTGGAGTTGGGCTGGGCGGTATTTTGGTGATATTGATAGGCAGTTGGGTAATCCGCGTGGCCTCACGTAGTACCTGGTTGGTTGGATTCGTGGCCGTTTGTTTCCTCCCAATAAGCTTGTTTATGATTTTGCGTTGGGTATTTCCAGTGTTAGGAGTCATTGTTTTGTTGGCTTCACTCAGCTGGTTGTTAAAACTTCGCTTTTCCCGCTCGACGCTTAAGGCTGCTTAAAGACTTCTCTGCGGGCGTGCGAGATCTGCCTTTATGTGAAAGTCTGATTTCATTATCTTGTAGAGGAAATAAGAATTCTCCTATGGCAGAAGAAGTATGAGTGACTCTCCTCTAGAATCTGACAAACCGACGCCTGAGGCTGCGAAGGTCGCTGATTTGTCTGATTACAGCGTTGTGTCCCGGCGTCACCGCCCGGACATGCTGACCGTGCTTTTGGTTTGTGCTGCCGGAGTTCTTGCAGTGGTGTGGGGTTTGATGGGGATTGCGCCGTCGCTGACTTCAGAGATTCGAGTATTTCAAGCCCATCCGAGGCACCGTTGGACCGCGGTGGATCTTGAAATCAAAAAATACATTCCTGCGCAATTACGGGATTTAATCGGTGCAACGCCTGGTGAATTAGAGGCTATTGACGATCCACATGAAGTACGAATAACAAATGTTCAGGTAGTTGATGTCGATGGCGATGGTATGAATGACGTGCTTGTTTGTAATGCGTCACAGAATACTGTCATTGCTTATACGTATGAAGGTAAAAAAACGATTGAACCTGACTTTGGTGAGGATGTTTCCGTGGAGGAATTGCAGGCTCAAATGGCAAAGTCTGCTGAGACGAATGGCATGGAGTACTTGTGGCAGGAGACTTTGATTGGCGAATCAATGGTCGCACCGGCACATGCAACCGTCGTTGATATTAATGGGGACGGCAAGTTGGATGTCGTCGTCTCTGTGTTAGGTAATATCATGCCATCGGATGAACTGATTGGTGAAGTGTTGTTGTTTCTTAAAACTGAAGAGGGTTACGACCGCCACGTGTTGTTATCGGACGTGCGCCGGGTTGCAGATGTACAGCCCGGGGACTTTGATGGCGACGGCGACCTGGATTTGGCAGTAGCAGTCTTCGGTTACGCTCGAGGGGGCGTGCGGCTTCTGGAAAATTTGGGCGATCTTGAATTTCGAGATTCGTCGCTGTTGGATCGGCCGGGTGTGATCCATGTACCGGTACATGACTATGATCTGGATGGAGATCTGGATATTGGAGCTATTGTCACACAGGATGAGGAAGAGGTGTGGGCATTAGAGAATGACGGCTCAGGCAATTTCAGCCGGCGTATTCTTTATGAGACAGATAATTATGATGTTGGTGGGGGAGGTTTGGTTGCAGCCGATCTCGATCAAGACGGGAAGATGGACTTTTTGATGAGCCAGGGGGATAACTTAGAATTTGGACACGGTTGGCCGATGCCTTACCACGGCTGCGTTTGGTTACGCAATAAGGGTGACTGGACGTTTGAAGCAGAGCTAATTGGTAAATTAGGAGGGACCTATGCCGCCTCTCCATCCGATGTGGATGCCGATGGGGATTTAGACGTAGTGTTGGTTAGTATGTCCAACGACTATGCTAACCCTCAAAATCCAAGCGTAATTTGGGTAGAAAACGAAGACAATCAGTTTAATAAGCACCATCTGATAGCTCGTCAGCCAGTGGAGCTCATTACAGTCGATTGTGGTGATGTGGATGGCGATGGGATAGATGATATCGTCACAGGTCAGTTTAGAATCCCCCTTAGTGTCGTGCCGGATCATCCCGTCCGGGTATGGTTCAAGGAGGAATTCTAATGCGCTGGAATCAAATGGTTCTGACCGTGATTATTCTTGGATTAGTTGTACAAATTGGTTTGCGATACCAGGAAAACGGTGGTATGCAAGCTCCGATCGTATCCCGGGTACACAAACTGGAGACAGGTTTTCGGGATGCCGTCAGAGAATTGGAGGATTCACACGACGTAACGGATGTTAAAGCCTGGGTGGAATTGGGGGAAATCTACTCAACGTTTGCTTTAATGCCCGAAGCTGAATATTGTTTTCGGCGAGCTCTGAAAGTTGGGGACTTGGATCTTGAACAGCAATTCAAATTCGGGATCTGTCTTAGTCGGCGAGGCAAGCTGGAAAAGGCGATTGCAATTCTGAAACCCGTTGGCGCTTCAGGCCATTCACTAGCCTCTCACGCCAATTTGCAGATAGGCCTGGATTATTTGCGACTAGACGATCGAACGAATGCGGAGATTTTTCTCCGATTGACCGAAAGCGATGAAATTGCAGACTTTGCCTTGTCCCGGATTCTCATTCGTGATGGCAGAGCCGAAGAAGCTGTTGCGATTCTTGGAAGATTGATCGAACGTAGTCCGAATTCAATGCGTGCACATCAAATGCAGGGATGGGCTTACGAGGCATTAGGTGACGCGGAGGAGGCACGGAACTGCTTCGATCGCTCCATGCATACGTCGGAGATGATTACGATTCACCCCATCTCGCGGGATTGGGATGAAAAAACGGTTAATAAGATGGGAGCAGCAGTCCCGTTGACTAAAAGCACGAATGCGTTGGAGGTAGGCGATACGAGTACGGCGATCGTCGAAATTGAAAAGTCATTTGAATTGTTAGACCCGCTATGGCGACCAGCGTACGCCATTCAAGCTGCTTTGTCTTATCTTAAAGCAGGCCAGCCTGACACAGCGCTAACGTACCTGAAACGATGGTTGATTCGTGATGGTGAATCGGCGTATTTGTGGGAAATTGCCGGAGATTGCTTTTTAGATAAAGAGGAGTTAGACCGAGCAGAGGCTGCCTGGAAGCGTGGGCAATTGGTGCGAGCAAGCAAGACGGTACAGGCTAATGCAGAGTGTTGTCGTAAGCTATCAGAACTTTACCAAACACAGGGCAGGACAGCAGAAGCCGAGTTGTACCGTGGTTATCACTTGTATGAAAGCGGGCGACTCCAATGGCGTGACAATAAGATTCGCGCGGCGAATAAGCAATTGAGTGAAGCCGTTACTATTCTAAAAGATGACCCTCACGTTTGGTTTGCATTAGCGGAGGCTCAGAGAGCACTAAGTGATCGAACATCTGCCAAAGAATCCTATTTGAAATGTCTAGCGTTAGAGCCTAATCATGGACGTGCTATCGTTGGCTTGGAGTTGGTCCAATGAATCACAGGCCTCGGGTACGGCAACGCCGGATGTTGGTTGTGGTGGTTGGCCTGCTTGTCCATCTTTGGTGTTTGCCGCAGCAGGTTACGGCTAAACTCGTGCTTTGTGTTTGTGCCGAGGAATTTGAGTCGGCTTGGCAGCCGTGGATCAAATATCGGAATCAACAGGGATATGTCGTCAAAATACTTCGCCCGAAGGGCTCTGCTGCTGGAATTCGAGAGTCGTTGAAACGGCTGCAGCAGTCACACGAGATAGCCGCCATTGTGCTCGTTGGTGATGCCCCTTCTTTTTCCAAAGGTAAGTTTGGTGAGAGGACTGACTGGCACATACCAACGTTTTATTCACAAGCGAAAGTGAATGTGCTGTTCGGTTCAGAGCCCGAAGTCGCCTCAGATTTGCCATATGGAGACCTCAATGGAGATGGCATTATTGATGTTCCGGTTGGCAGGATTCCTGTTGTGGACGCTCAGCAATTAGCTGGTTACGTTAAGCGTGTGCAGGAGTATGAAAAGGAGTATCCATCGGCTCCGGATAAACGTGACATCCATTTTGTGGCAGGTGTCGGTGGGTTTGGTCCGGCTTTAGATGGTGTTTTGACATCAGTCACTCGCAAGTTTATAAGTCAGGGAATTCCGGGTTCGTTTCGCGTGACCATGACGCAAGCGAGTTGGCAAAGTCCGTTTTGCCCAGATCCATTTGCATTCGGAAAGCACACGATTAATCGGTTGAATCAGGGAGGGCTGTTTTGGGTCTATATGGGACATGGCCTACGTGATCAATTGGATCGTGTCGTGGTTCCCGGCGAGCAGCCTGTGTCTATTCTTCGGCGGCAAAATCTGGAAGGCGTTGACGTTCAAGGCATGCCTCCCGTTTGTGTGTTTTTGGCCTGTTATGTGGGCGCTTTTGATTCAAATGATCCGTGTATTGGTGAACAGTTAATGTTGCTTGAACGGGGACCAATTGCAGTTTACGCAGCCAGTCGTGTGTCGATGCCGTATGCGATGAGTGTTATGGGCGATGGCATGTTGCGTCAATCATTCCGCTTGCGAGAAGAGTTGCTTGGAAATGTCATTACCAATGCAAAGCGAAGCTTGGTAGTGCCTGCTCAGGCAGACCGTACAGCGAATCGAATGTTGCTGGATAATCTTGCAGGTACTTTAAGCCCGGCGCCTCATTTATTGAAGGAAGAACGTGCAGAACATGCTTTGATGTTTAACTTGCTCGGGGATCCTCTTCTACGACTGAATTATCCTCGTGGAGTGAAATTGACGTCTCCTGTAACAGCTCAGAACGGAAGTGTTATACAAGTTGGTTTTCAAGCGCCAGTTGCCGGAAAGGCCATTCTTGAATTGGCCGCTGAGCGTGGTGTCCAGAGATTTGTGCCGATGCAACGTCAGGAGTTCGATCGCACGCTGGTGGCTAAATATACAGACGAATACATCCAAGCCAACGATGCTGTGTGGCATTCAGAAGAGCGAGCGGTAAATGCAGCAGAAGCCGTTTCGGTAAAAATGAAGGTCGAAAATATAAGCCCCGGTTTTCAGACGATTCGGCTCTATCTACAGGGCGATCAGCATGTTTATATTGGCTCAAAACGTATTTACGTTAGCAACTAGAGCAGGCACGCACGTCCAATATTTATTAGGATAATCTTATTCCTGTCAGTGCCCGGTTCTCATGGATGGAACGGAATGGGGTTGGACAGCTTATAGATAATCGATCGAAAAGGTAGAGGCTCGGAATGAAAAACACGTTGTTTTGTGTTGTCATTTGCTTATTGACCCACTGGGTTCAAGCAGCTCCCAAAGTCACGGTGAAGATTCCTGAGACGGCTTTGGAACATCCCGTTGATGGACGACTTTATTTGTTTACTTCAACCGGTAATGGAGCTCCTGTTTCCGGGCCGAATTGGTTTTCTCCGGAGCCGTTTTATGCGGTGGATGTAACATTGAACGGAGGCGGTCTTGTTGAATTGAGTGGTGCGACAAAGGGCTTTCCCGGGAGCTTGGGAGAGCTCGAGGAGGGAGCTTATCGTATACAGGCCCTGTTCGACTTTGATGTGTACCATTCCAATCATGCCAATGGGGAGGGCAATCTTTATAGCGAAGTTCAGGAAGTTGATTGGACAGGAGACAATGTACTGGAGTTCGAATTAAGTAAAGTTATTGAAGGCGTGCCGTTTAAACAGACGGAATATCTCAAGCAGGTTCGCCTATACAGCCCTCGCCTTTCGTCCTTTTACGGTCGAGAAATTGTTCAGAAAGCTGCGGTCGTTCTGCCTCGTTCTTACTTTGAATCTCCGGAACTGCGTTACCCGGTAATCTATACGGTATCTGGCTTTGGTGGCCTACACGAGACAATGGGATTACGCTTGGGCGATGGAGGCCCCGAACCGGCAGCCGGTGAGGTTGAGTTTATTCGGGTGCTCCTGGATGGGCAGTGCAAATGGGGACATCATGTTTATGCAGATAGCGCAAAAAATGGTCCTCGCGGAGCCGCATTGATTAAGGAATTGATCCCGGAGATTGATAAGCGGTATCGAACGGTGGATGCGAGTACTGCTCGCTTTGTTACCGGTCATAGTAGCGGTGGTTGGAGTAGTCTCTGGCTGCAGGTGAACTATCCCGAGACGTTTGGTGGCGTTTGGAGTACGGCCCCCGATCCGGTTGATTTCCGCGACTATCAGGAGGTCGATCTATATGCCAAAAAACCACTGAGTTTGTATACGAATCCCGATGGAGATCGTCGGCCCTTAGCCCGCCGTAACGGGCAGGTCATGATTTGGTATGAAGACTTTGGTCATATGGATGATGGGCTTGGTCGGGGCGGTCAGCTGAAATCATTTGAAGCAGTTTTTAGTCCACTCGACAGCCAGGGAAGTCCTTTGCTGATGTGGACTCGAGATCGAGGGGATGTGATTCCCAGTACGGTAAAGTATTGGGTGGAGTATGACATTAATCGACTCATTAAACGGCGTTGGCATGCAGGGTTAAAGGAAAAGCTGGCAGGTAAAATCAATGTCTTTATGGGAACAGAAGATACGTTCTATTTAGAGGGTGCCTGTGAATTCCTGAAGCAAACGATGGAGTCATTGGAAAGTGACGCCGTTATTGAATTGCATGAAGGCCGGGATCATTTTAATTTGCTGACGCAGGACTTGAGAGATCGTATTCGCAAGGAAATGTCAGCCACTTATTTACAGTATCACAGCATCGAGTAAACCATGATTAAGATAACTTCGATTGAATGTCATAAACTACTAGGCGCCACGGTGGATGGTGGATGGCCGGAAGGCCATGAACCGGAAGATGACCTGCATACACTTGTAGAGGTCCACACTGATGCAGGAATATCAGGAATCGGTAGTGTATTTACAGGTTCTGCATTAACTCAGGCCGGTGTTGATTTCTTGAAACCGTTCTGGCAGGGAGCGCCGGCGGACGAACCGGAACGTGTGAGCGAGTTGCTGCGTCAAAGTAGCTTTTGGCAGGGGCGAGGTGGAACGGTTGAGCATGTGATTTCAGGAATTGATATCGCTCTGTGGGATCTGTTTGGGAAGATTTGTAATCAACCGATTAAGAAGCTTTTTGGTGGTGTATATCGCGACAAGATTAAACCCTATGGTTCAATCTTGTTTGATCAGCCTGACGTGCTTGCCGAACGCCTTAAGGATACGGTAGCTCGTGGTTTCAAGGCTATTAAACTAGGGTGGCGACCTTTCGGAAGAGTGAGTCGAAGCTTTGATGAGGAGTTGGTACGGACTGCGAGAGAGACGGTTGGGCCGGATATTACCTTGTTGGTCGATGCAGGAGGTAGTGAGCAGTTTTGGCCCCATGACTATAAATGGGCAATCAATACGGCACACATGCTAGCCGAATATGGTGTTGAGTGGTTTGAGGAGCCATTGCCCCCGGATGATATTGAGGGGTATATCAAACTGCGAGAACATTCTCCCGTCCCCGTAGCCGGATGTGAAGTTTTGACACGTCGGCAGGCATTTATTCCCTGGATCGAAAGGCATGCTGTCGACTTTATTCAACCCGATGCAACGAAATGTGGTGGATTGACTGAGGCTCGGCGAATCGCCTGGCATGCTTATGACCATAATGTTCGGTTTGTGAGCCATGGTTGGAATACGGCGATTGGTTTGGCAGCTGATTTGCAGTTAGCAGCATCACTTCCCGTTGCTTGGTATGTGGAATATCTGACGCCCGCGGCTTATATAGAAGATCTGGTTGTAGAGAAATTTAAATTGGATGAAGAAGGTTTTTTGACCATTCCAAACGGCCCCGGTTTAGGGATCGAACTGGATCGAGATGCCTTGGCAAGATTCAGCGGCCCCTAACTAAGTTGGCAGACAACCTAGAGAAAAGCTATTTATCTTCTTCACATTCTGGCGGTTTACCTCAAAATACAGAGTGAGGATTGATGGTGGGCAGGATGGTCGCTGGTTCATTAGCTTGAACGAGAGGAAAGTCCGGGCTTCATAGAGTGCAATGGTCGGTAACACCGACCGGTCGTAAGATCAGGGATAGTGCAACAGAAAGTAAACCGCCCGCTTGCGGGTCAGGGTGAAACGGTGAGGTAAGAGCTCACCAGCATGTCAGGTGACTGGCGTGGCTAGGCAAACCCCATTGGAAGCAAAGCCAAGCAGGAAAGAAGATGGTTTTACCGTCCGGGAGTAACTCGCTCTCGTTGATTTCCGGGTAGGCTGCTCGAGGTGGCAAGCAATTGTCATC
This sequence comes from Rhodopirellula sp., assembly GCA_002701385.1. Taxonomy (GTDB): domain Bacteria; phylum Planctomycetota; class Planctomycetia; order Pirellulales; family Pirellulaceae; genus UBA721. The sequence goes on from NZVD01000087.1 coordinate 159,864, forward strand.
CTAGATGAATGACCATCTCATCGCTTTTAGTGATGACAGAACCCGGCTTATGGTCCACCTCTTTCCTCTTTTTATCGTCACCAACTCCATGTTTCTAATTGAGAATGATTCATGTCTGAAGTCGTAAAGAAAACAGACCAGCCGGACCAAGAGCCACGAAACGGATCCACTCTATTGCCTAAGTGGCTTTTGGTTTTAGGCATACTGGCAGCAGGTGTTGTTTATATGTTCCAAAGGGGAACGCCGGTAGATCAGGCAATGTCCAACGCAGTTAGTGGTTTGTCGGTAATCTTCTTGTTGGGCGTGTATTGGTTGTGGTTTGTGTTCAAGGGCCCGGCTGGCGTGAAGATTAGGCGAGTTTTTGGTTGGGGCTGTATTTTGATTGTTGTCGCTTTAGCGGGCATGGTCCGCGTGACTGGTGTTGATGGCGGGTTGATTCCGCAATGGCAATGGCGATGGGAGTCGGTTGCTGACAGGTCACTGGATGGAATTCAAAACTTAGTAGTGCCGGGGAAAGTGGATTTAAAGTCCTTGGGGAATCGCTTGGATTTCCCTGGGTTTCTAGGAAAAGATAGACATCCGTTTGTCGCAGCTCAGTGGAGTCAGGATCCAAATTCAGACAATGTAATTGAATTGTGGCGACAGGAAATAGGGGCAGGGTGGTCTGCCTTTGCTGCTGTTGGTGGTTATGGCGTCACCATGGAGCAGCGTGGTGAACAGGAGATTGTAAGCTGTTACGACCTTGAATCCGGAGAAATTCGCTGGGCTCATGAAACGACAAGTCGGCATGAGACTATTTTAGGAGGTGTTGGCCCGCGAGCGACCCCAACGATTGATCGAGGCATCGTGTTTAGTTTGGGGCCAACCGGAAATCTGCTTAGTCTTGATGGTATGACAGGAGAAGTGCTTTGGCAGAAAGATATTCTTGCGATCGTTGGGTCGACGGCAAAGCAGGATAACGCCAATGTGGGGTGGGGGAGAAGTACATCTCCCTTGGTGGAAGGTGACTTGGTGATTGTGCCAGGAGGAGGGCCCTTGGAAGGTCCTTTTGTTAGTTTGTTAGCGTTTCACCGAAAGACTGGGGAATTAGCTTGGAAAGGTGGGGCTGAGCAGGTTAGTTTTGCTTCCCCCGTGATTTACACGATCAATGGCACGCAGCAGGTGGTCGTTGTTAACGAAAGTTCGGTGGCAGGGCATGACTTTAAGACGGGAGCACAGATTTGGAAATACCCCTGGGCTGGCTCCAGTACGAGTCGTGCTAGTAATTCACAGCCGTTTTTGGCTGGGGAAGATCTGATCTTTGTTTCTAAGGGTTACGGTCAAGGTGCGACGGTATTCAGAGTAGACGGCGATCAAGGCGTAGAGGTATGGAAGAATCCGACAATTGCACGAACGAAATATACGAATGCAGCACTGATCGATGGAAGAATTTACAGCTTATCGGATGGAATAATGGAATGTGCGGATCTGGAGACTGGTGTACGCATTTGGAAGCGAGGTCGGTTTAACCACGGGCAATTGTTGGTCGTTGGTGAACTGATATTGGTACAGTCGGAAGAAGGGGAATTGCACTTCCTGAGACCAACTGACCGAGGGTTCGATACGCTGTATCAGGTTCAGGCATTACAAGATCGTTGTTGGGCCACCTTGACTCTCTATGATAACAAGCTGATCTTACGGAATTCTGAGGAAGTTGTTTGTTATCAGTTACCCGTGCAGCGATAGAGCACGCTTTGGACAGACTTTCTTCCAGTAGGCGAGTGGGCTAATCGGGTGAATGATTAGGCCGCTCGTCTACTGTACTAGATCTTTGTCGATAATTTGCAGTAGTTTCGAAATGCAAAGCTTGTTCATGCTTGTGTCCAGGTCGTTGGCTTCCTGCATTAAGGCTGCGTGCAAGCTTTCGGGTAACCTTACGGTGATCATCTTCGTCTTCTCGCGGTTAACGAGATTGCGTTTTTGAGGGCGACTACGCATTTCTGCCAGAATGTGTTGGATTTCTACATATTCCGAAGTCGTTTCAAATTGGCGCCGTTGATCTGCGGTTGGAAATAGGCTGTAGATTAAGCCGTCTACTCCCATAACCTGCTTAAAGAAAACTTCCCAATCGCGCGCGGCTCCAGAAAGGCGTAAAGCCTGCGTTACTGCTTCACGTCTCTCGTCGAGTGTGATTTGAGGAGTCTTGTTGTGGCTGGCCGACCAATTGTTGGAGTAATCAACCAATTCCTGTGACTTTGGGCTATTACTGTGTCCGGATTCGGTCACATCGCTCGGAATTGTTGATGGCGACAAATGTGGCTCGTTGTAATAACGCGGCCTGGGCTTTAGTGGTTGACTAGATAACTGTTTGTCTTTGAATGCGGCTTTTGACATGTTTCCCCCCATTGGTAACGAATTAAATTTCCAGCTTGCTGCGGAACTGCCCTATGAATTACTTCATAGCCTTGGATTTAAGTACAGTCCGATAATTCCAAACAATCTGGTTGCTCCCGATGGAATGGTTTTTTGGCCGTCCAGCCTACCCTCTAAGTCATTGTTGTTAAAGGGGTTACGAAAGAAGTGGCTTGCATGTCTATTTAGTAGGCAGGTTTAGGGGCGCTAGGGTAGGCATTCCGTGCTTAATTTGTGTGCAGGTAACTTTGTCGCATATACCAAGTGTCCGGTTTGTGTTGGTTGTATGGAAATCGTCCTTGTTTTTGTGGTTGGTGAGTAAAATGCTAGCGTTTTTCAGGGAAATAAGTGGTTTCAAGGCGCCTGTATATTGGGGAATATGTACCTTTTAATAGGTATAGAAACCTACCTGGGGTGAATCCTGGATGAAATGCTTTTCACTAGGAAGGTCGGTAGTTGGATGTAAGCTATGGCATTGGAAAATCAACCAAGGATGACAGGATGACGAAATCATTTGACAGTACATCTCTCTGCTGTAGTGCACGGTGTGTTTTACTATTAACCGGTTTTATGTTTTTCATCCAGTCTCCATTCAGCCTGACGGCGCAGGAGGGATTGGGAAAAGTGAAGCGGGATGCCGTTAATCGGTTAGAACTGACTTCGGATTACCAAAAGGCTCGCGTTATTAGACAGTACCCCATTGGGGTCTTTGATTCGGGTACGGGAGGATTAACCGTGCTTGAGCAGATCCTCGAATTGGATCAATTTGATAACCGACGTCAGGCTCTGCTGGAGAAAGGAGATGGTCGCCGTGACTTTGCCCGAGAGGATTTCATTTTTCTGGCAGATCAGGCCAATATGCCATATGGTAACTATCCGGTTGTCGATAAGGGGGCAGTCCTAGATGACTTGATCGTAAAAGACGCTTCCTTTTTGATGGGGCGTGAGTATTTCACGGTAGAAAACCATCAAAATCCTCTTCGTTTAAAGGCTCCGGTAAAAGCCATCGTCATTGCCTGCAATACGGCCACCGCGTACGGTCAATTGGATATTGAACAGGTAATTGAAAGTGCTGGACTGGATATTAAGGTCGTAGGGGTCATTGATGCTGGTGCCAAAGGAGCGGTGGAAGTATTCCGAGATGGCAAACCCGGTTCGATCGCTGTGGTTCCCACACAGGGGACAGTTCTGTCCGGTGCTTACCCTAAAGCGATTCAGCGAAATGCCAATTTGGTGGGATTGGATAAAGAAATACCCGTGTTTCAGCAAGGGGCATTCGGATTGGCTGGATCGATCGATGGTGCGGGGGAATTTGTCAATCGGGAGGCCACATCGGTTCGGGATGAATACCAGGGGCCGTCACTGACTCATAAAACCGTGAGGATTCATGCTCGGATACTTCCTCGTTATGGTTTCGATATTCAGAAGAACGGTCTTCTAATCCAGGGGGATCCGAAGATTCCTGAACAAGTCCAATTGAACAGCCCGGAGAACTACATTCGCTATCATCTGGTGAGTTTAATGGAGCAGATTCGGCAAGCAGATAACGCTCAGCCGCTTCGTGCGGTCATCTTGGGATGCACTCATTTCCCATTTTTTGAAACTACCTTCCGAGCTGAATTAAGCAGGTTGCGGGATTATCAGGAGAATGGTCGGTATATCTATCGGGATGTCATGGCCGAGGAAATTCATTTGATCGATCCGGCATTTTATACAGCCCGTGAGCTTTACCAAAGCTTGGTGGAAGATAACCGGATCCGCAAATCACGTAACGGATCGAGTCAGGGTGAGTTTTACATAACCATTCCCTGCGATGCGACGTCACCTAAAGATCTCACCGATGCCGGTGGCTTTACTTATGAATATAAGTACGGTCGAACAGACGGGGTGATTGAAAACGACTTTCGAGCCGTTCCTCTGGATCATCGTTCAACCTCTCAGGAGGTGCTCGAGCGACTTCAGCAGCGAGTACCCAATGTATGGAATCTGCTTTCACCTTCTTCCAAATAAAAAACCGGGCCCGATTTCTTTCGGGCCCGGTCATTATTCAGAGTAATCTCAGTTCTTAGGCTGATTCGGTGAGCTCTTTTCGAACCTTGAGAAGTAGCTGCTTTGTTAGCTTGATCCCTTCCATTTCTGGTTTTTCGCGGCCTTCATATTCGATGCCTACGAATCCGTGGTAGCCGTGACTAAGAACGATTTTCATCATTTTGATGTAATCGGTCCTAGTTTCATTACCGTTTTCATCGAAGTCGTGGCTCTTGGCACTAACAGCTTTAGCAAATGGCATCGTCTCTTCGACGCCCTTGTAGCGATCGTAGTCATGGAAATTTCCGAAGTCCGGCAAAGTACCGCAATTCTCCATGCCGACCTTTTTCATCACTGAGGCTAGCCACTCGCCATTGGATGAAAGTCCGCCATGATTTTCAACAATCACGTTCATGTCGTGCTTAGCGGCGAATTCACTAATGCGACTCAGGCCATCGGCAGCCAACTCGAGTTGCTCGTTATACTCGCCAGCCGATGCTGCGTTCACTCGAATGCTATGCCCTCCGAGAAACTTCGATGCCAAGACCCATTTATAGTGATTTTCTACAGCCTGCGTTCGCTTATTGCTGTCTGGGTCGCCTAAACGACCTTCCCCGTCACACATAATTAGATTAGTCGTTACTCCCAGGTCATCCGCTCGTTTCTTGAGGTCTTTCAGGTAAGCCATATCTTCAGCTTTGTCCTTAAAGAACTGATTTACATATTCGATACTGCTTATGCCAAATTCCTGTTTGGTGACTTTGGCAAAATCTTCATTCTTAATTTTGCCGCCACGAATAGCTCGGTGTAGTGACCATTGAGCTAGTGACAGGCGAAACAAAGGCTTTTTCTTCTTTTTTTCGTTTGCAAAAGTTGGAAGAGCCGACGCGGTAACAGCCGCAGCAGTGGCTGTTTTGATAAATGCTCGACGAGTTGGGTTGCTATGCATGGTTCGGTGTCCTCTATGCGATATTTGATTACCTGGTGGGCATTTACAGGGCCTCAGGTTGTATTCTGATTTGTGACACTTCTTATCTGTTTTCAGCGGCAAGAACGAGTGTAGTTGCCTCTACGAGTATCTCAAGTAGCTAAGTATAATTCCGAGTGTTAGACTAGGCAATTATACCGAGCAAAACGAATAATAAGGCAGATATGAGCGAGTTAGTGGTTCAAGCTGAATCCATTTTTCGAAGTCTTAACCGTGAAGTCTGGGTGGTTACCAGTTCCAGCGCAGAGGCGCGTGGAGGGCTGCTGGCAACATGGGTTTCTCAGGCATCACTCGATCCTGAAAAGCCAGTTCTGCTTGCAGGGCTGGCCCCTAATCATCACACCACCAGACTGGTGCAGGAATCCGGAATTCTGGCTGCTCATCTACTGACTCAAGATCAACAGGAACTTGCCTGGAATTTCGCGAGAGATTCAGGTCGAACTCGGGATAAGCTGGCGGCTTGTGAACTTGCCGAATCCGATTCCGGGATTCCCATTCTGCAAGCGTGTCATAGCATTTTAGTTGGAAGCGTGTTTGCCAAAGTGGAAACGGGGGATCGGGTCTATTTTTGGGCGGACATTATTGAAGCTCAATGTCACTCCAATTCGTCACCCCTCTGTGAGCAGGAATTCATTCGCTGGTGTGATGACTCCAAAAAACTAATTCTCAAAGAAGATAAGCAGGGTGATGTTGCATTACAACGTGAGGGGCAGAGTGAATTCCGTCAATCTCTTCCGAGTTGGTTGCAGTTTAATGGCAGTTGAGGTTGATTCGTCTAGCTGCCCTCATAGGTTAGTTAGCCATGGTTCGATATAATCACGTTATTGCAATCCAAAAGTCAAACAGGAGTAATCCCTCAAGGTGCAGGATTTAGAACGTAAGCAAAGTCTGGCGAAAGAAAAGGCTGTACTTGCGCGCGTGATTACTCAGGGGGAAATTCTGGACGTGGATGAGGATCCACTGGAGGAATGTGAACGACTGGCTTCCACTGCCGGCACTGTGATCAAGTCCGGAATTGTTCAGCGACGTCAGGCGATGCACGCAGCGACGGCATTCGGAAAAGGGAAGGTCGAAGAGCTGGCCATCCTGGTGAAGAATCATGAGGCGGATGTTGTTATTTTCGATAATGATCTCAGCCCCGCTCAGACCAGAAATCTAGAACAGGCAGTTAAAGCGAAGGTGATTGATCGCACTGAGTTGATTCTTGATATTTTTGCCTCCAACGCACAAACGCTCGAATCCCGCCTGGCAGTGGAGTTGGCGCAACTGGAGTATTCGCTGCCGCGATTGAAACGAATGTGGACTCACCTTGACCGAGTTAAAATGGGAGTGGGGATGCGCGGTCCCGGAGAGAAACAGTTAGAAGTTGACCGTCGTTTAGTAGAGAAGCGTATTAGTGATCTGCGTAAAGAACTCAAGGTGATTGAGCGTCGTAAAGAGCGATTGGTGGCCTCGCGAAGTGATGTCATGACCGTTTCCTTAGTTGGTTATACCAATGCCGGTAAATCCACATTGATGAACGCTCTTACTGATGCCAAGGTGTTGGCGGAAGACAAGTTGTTCGCCACACTCGATACCCGTACACGCCGCTGGCATCTTCCCAATTGGGGACCGGTCCTGCTTAGTGATACTGTTGGCTTTATTAAAAACCTCCCTCACCGACTAATCGCATCTTTTAAGGCCACTCTGGAAGAAGCACATCAGGCTGATTTGCTTTTGCATATCGCAGATGGCTCTAATCCTGCCGTCTACCAGCAAATCCGTTCTGTCTATGACGTTCTCGAAGAAATTGGGATCGAAGAAAAGGATGCTCTTCTGGTTATCAATAAAGTTGACCAAATCGCGGATACTCACCAGCTTGACCTCATTATGAACCGGTATCCTAATGCTGTTTCGATCAGTGCAGTGACCCGAGAGGGATTCCAGAGTTTGGCCATGGCTGTCAGCGATGCTCTGAGCAGGTCTTTCTTAGATCTGATGGTGGAAACGGGTATCGAAAATGGGCGTCTGATGGCCTTCATCGCCGCTCGTGGAGAGATACTTTCCACTCGTTATACAGAGACCCGAGTTGTGATTCATTGCAGATTGCCAGAGAAATATGCGGGCCAAATTGATCGCCAGACAGCAACAGTGGTTCCTCGGCAGGAATACATCGCTGAAAGTCAATCCGTTATACAGCCGTCAGAGTAAAGGTGAATTGCTGAGATGCGGCGTCAATTGTCAGATAAGCAAATTGTGTTAACCGGGGCCTCAAGTGGTATCGGCCGTGCGATTGCGATTCAATTAGTGCAGGCGGGCAATCAAGTACTGGCATTGGCTCGCCGACAGGATCGTTTAGAGATACTTGCTGAGGAACTTAAGGATGCATCTGGAACACTTCAGTTTTTAGCTGGAGACATCACGGATCTACAATTTCGCCAAACCACTGTGGATTGGGTTGAACAACATTGGCAGTCCAGAGTGGATGTGTTAATTAACAATGCAGGCGTTGGTAGTATTGGACCCTTTACTGAATCCGACGAAGATACGTTGCGTAAGGTCATGGAAGTTAACTTCTTCGCGGGAGTTGAATTTATTCGTTGTCAGCTTGGGGCTTTACGGCGAGGGCGACACCCGGTCATCTGCAATGTGGCTTCTGTTCTGGGGCATACTGGCATGCCGTCTAAGAGTGAGTACTGTGCGAGTAAATTTGCCATGCACGGTTTTTCCGATTCGCTGCGAATCGAGTTGGTTACAGAGGGAATCGATGTGGTGCTTGTAAGTCCGAGTACCACACGTAGTGAGTTTTTCGATTCGGTTCTCGCGGGAGCTCAGTCTAACGACTCCCGTCATAAGGGGATGTCTGCGGCACGTGTTGCCCGCATTACAGTGAAGGCAATTAGAAGAGGTCGGAGGGAAGTGGTAATCTCAGTCGGAGGCAAACTACTTGTAATGCTGGATCGTCTTCTGCCGGGAGTGCTATCCAGAGCACTGACACGGTGGTATCATCGGCAATCGAAAGTTGAGGCAGAGTAGGATTTTGGCGACGGTAGACTGGCGAGACGAATATCCCTTTGAGTCATCCTGGCACACACTGCAGGATGGTAATCGGATGCACTATATAGATCAGGGAGCGGGTGAACCGGTGCTGATGGTACATGGCAATCCGACCTGGTCTTTCTACTATCGACATCTGATTCAGGCCATTTCAGAAACACACCGAGCGGTAGCTGTCGATCATGTTGGCTGTGGCCTTAGTGATAAACCTCAGTCTTATGCCTATACACTGGCCCAACACACGGACAATCTATTGGAACTAATCGAATCTTTGGGGCTCTCATCCATTCACCTAGTACTGCATGATTGGGGAGGGGCGATAGGCCTCGGTGCTGCAGCAAAGATTAAGGATCGAGTTAAAAGCCTAACCTTGCTGAATACAGGTGCTTTCCCACCACCCTATATTCCTTGGCGGATCTATGCTCTACGTGCTCCGATGCTTGGGACAATCGGTATTCGGGCCTTTAATCTTTTTGCTGGACCTGCGATCAAAATGGCGATGTCACGAAGAAAGTTGTCATCCGTCGCAAAGGCGGGCTTACTCGCTCCCTACCGCAGTTGGACTCAACGCGTTGCCGTGAACGCCTTCGTAAAGGATATTCCGTTTTCAAGAAATCATCGCTCACGTAAGGCATTGGAAGATGTGGAGTCAGGTCTGGCGTCGTTGGCTGACAAACCAGTGCAGTTAATCTGGGGGATGAAAGACTGGTGTTTTAATACGGTCTGTTTGGAACGATTTAAACAACACTTTCCGGATGCCCGTAGTTTGGAAATATCGGACGCCGGTCATTACGTGATGGAAGATGCCAGAGATGAAGTGATTCAAGGGATTCAGCACTTCCTGGGACTACAGACATGAGCTACCAGAATTTGACGTTGGGCCAAAAGGCGACTTTGGCTTGTATGCTCGAAGTCTCCGCACCCAAGCCAGGGAATGTACATCGAGGGGCTGATTTTGAAGATCTGACATTCTTTGATTTTATTCAAAGTGCCGCTGCGATTGGTCCTGTGATTCAAGATCGGCCCGAAAATAGACTTGGGCCGCTCGTATTAGCAGCCATCGAAGCTACCAGATCGGTAGTTGATAGTAATACCAATTTAGGACTTGTGCTATTGATGGGGCCTATTGCCTTGGCACGCTCGATAGACGTTGACGGAGTGAAGGAAGTTCTTGAGGATCTTGATGAACGTGATGCCCAATTGGTATATCAGGCAATCTCCTTAGCAGGTGCTGGTGGGCTCGGAACGGTCTCGAAAATGGATGTGCATGAATCGGCTCCGGAGTCACTGATGGATGCCATGACTGAGGCTCAGGGGCGAGATCTCATTGCTGCCCAGTATGCCAATGGTTTTCGCGATGTCATCGAAGTGGCGGTGCCGTTGTTTCGCCGAATTCAAGATTCAGGACTGAGTCAGGTGGAAGCGATTGTTCGTATGCACGTTGAATTGATGAGTCGTTATCCGGACAGCCTGATTGCCAGGAAGTGTGGCCAGGAAGTGGCGCAGGAGTCGGCCGATCGCGCTGCGCGTGTCATTCAACAGGCCGAGCTTGGAGACGAAGCCTACCATGCTGCGTTGACAGATTTTGATTTTTGGCTGAGGAGTGATGGGCATCGACGGAATCCAGGGACAACAGCTGATTTCATTGGCGTCGTTCTTTTTATAGGATTAATAGAAGGCTGGTTAATTCCGCCTTCCATAGTCGCATCAGAAGGGAATGAGGATGGCTAAAAGTTACCGCGTAAAACTGGAAAAGGAGCACTTGATCTTTAGTGCTGCACATTTCATCACCTTCGCAGGCAATATTTGTGAGCGGATTCACGGTCACAATTACCGCGTATTCGCCGAAGTTCAGGCACCATTGGATGAAAACCAATATGTCATCGACTTTATTGCTCTACGGGATACGTTGAAGGAAATTACGGATTCGTTAGACCATCATGTACTGCTGCCGACGAGACACGAACAAATCAAAGTGTCAGCAGATGACAAAGAGGTTTTGGTGACATTTGAGCAGCGTCGATGGATTTTTCCATTGGATGACTGCATCCTGCTACCCGTAGCGAATACGACGGCCGAACTGTTGGCGGACTATATCGCCACCCAGTTATTACAACGATTAGTTAATAAAGGGGTTGGCTGCCTCGAGGAGTTGGTAGTCGGGGTGGACGAGAATGAAGGACAGTGGGGAGTGGTGACACGCTGTGGGGATGACCTGATCTGCGAGTAAGTCCAGACGGTTGAATTCATATGCGTAGGATGGAAATTTGCGCATGAAAGGGTAAAATTTGCTGCTATGGCTAAGACACCGATGATGCAGCAATACGATGAAGCCAAAGCGATCGCCGGCGACGCTTTGTTGCTTTTTAGAATGGGAGACTTTTACGAACTCTTCCATGAAGACGCTCGTATTGCTTCCCGCGAATTAGGGTTGTCTCTTACCAGTCGCGATAAAGGGGAGAATCCGATCCCCATGGCCGGTTTTCCTCATCACCAATTAGAACCCTATCTAAGCAGACTGATACATGCTGGATTTCGTGCCGCTGTCTGTGAACAGGTACAGGACCCCAAAGAGGCCAAAGGATTGGTCAAACGTGAAATCGCTCGGATTGTTTCACCCGGGACGCTGACCGATGACGCGATGTTGGACCCGAGAGAGAGTAATTATTTACTGGCTCTGGTAAAGGACGTTGAACAGGGAACGGTTCGTGAAAAACTGATCGAAGAACCTGGTGATAAACGAGTGGGATTTGCCTGGGCAGACCTCTCGACGGGGCGGTTTCAGGCTGCCGTATTCCGAATGGCTGACGTGGCAGACCAACTCGTACGTATCGGTCCTGCTGAAGTTCTGATCGACGAAGAATCTGATTGTGTCCCGGAGTACTTAACAGATCAATTTATGCTCACCCGGCGGCCGGCCTGGGCCTTTGCGTTGGAAAGTGCTCAGACTGCTCTTTCGAAACAATTTGAAACGAAACACCTCGATGGGTTCGGGTTTACAGATGCAGATAATCCGGCGATTCGAGCGGCCGGCGCTCTGCTTGATTATCTGACCGAAACTCAGAAGAGTTCGCTTGACCATTTTGAGAGTTTACTTCCATATCGGACTGGGAGTTCTTTGGAAATCGATGAAGCGACTCGGCGAAGCCTGGAAATTACCAAAACCTTACGGGATGGTCGTCGTGAAGGCTCGCTGCTGTCTGTGATCGACCGTACGGTAACAGCTATGGGATCTCGCTTACTGGCAGATTGGGTGTCCAATCCACTGAGCAACAAAAATTCGATTGAGCAGCGGCATGACGGTGTCGAAGAATTTGCTCGGGAAAACCGGCTGCGGGATATTCTGCGAGACCAGTTAAGAGATGTATACGACATTGAACGTCTTTTGGCTCGGGTTTCCACCGGCAGGGCAAGCCCAAGAGATCTTGCTCATATCGGTAAGACACTACGTCAACTTCCTCCACTCAAGGCGGAACTTCAGGGTCGACAGAGTGCTTTGGTGCAGGCTGCGTACGATACGATCGACTTATGCCCGGAGTTATGTGATTCACTCGAGGCAGCATTGGTAGATGATTGTCCGCTCCTCGCCCGAGATGGCGGAATCCTCAGAGACGGATACAACGAGCAGTTGGATGAATTGCGAAAACTAGCTGCGGGGGGTAAGCAATGGATTGCAGAGTACCAGGCACGGGAAGCAGAACGAATTGGAGTAGCGAATCTCAAAGTCGGTTTCAATAAGGTGTTTGGCTATTATCTCGAACTGAGTAATGCCAATAAAGATAAGGCTCCAGAAGAATATATCCGTAAGCAGACACTGAAAAATGCAGAACGGTACATTACACCCGAACTGAAGGAATATGAAGAAGAGGTGTTGAGCAGTGATGACAAAGCGAAGGCTTTGGAGTATGAACTGTTTCTGAAATTACGAGATGAAGTCCATGAGGCTCAGGGACGTCTGAAACGAACAGCAGATCAATTGGCAACGCTGGACGTTCTGGTATCGCTGGCAGAATTGGCAGTATTGCGAGGCTATTGTCGTCCCGAGATGGATGAAGAACCGCGATTGGAGATTCGTGATGGACGACATCCGGTTTTGGATATTACCGAACCGGACGGGACTTTTGTACCGAATGATACGGTGGCAGACCATCAAGATAAGAATCTGCTACTGATCACCGGGCCTAACATGGCAGGAAAAAGTACCTATATCAGGCAGGTTGCTTTAATCACGTTAATGGCACAGGTTGGAAGCTTTGTTCCCGCCAGTCGGGCCGTGATCGGAATTGCAGATCGTATTTTTGCTCGAGTTGGAGCCAGTGACGAACTGTCTCGGGGACAGTCGACCTTTATGGTGGAAATGACTGAAACGGCGAGAATTCTAAACACTGCCACTAAACGTAGTCTGATCATTCTTGATGAAATTGGGCGTGGAACCAGTACATACGACGGAGTTTCATTGGCCTGGTCCATCGTTGAGTTTATTCATGAACGCTTACAGGCGAGGACGCTTTTTGCAACTCACTATCATGAGTTAACGGATCTTTCGTCGACGTTAGAGCGGCTGGCGAATCTCAATGTGTCAGTAAAAGAGTGGGAAGATAACGTGGTTTTCCTACACAAAATCGTCGAAGGTTCAGCCGATAAGAGTTACGGAATCCATGTGGCAAAACTGGCAGGTGTCCCAAGGTCGGTCAATGAACGAGCAACAGAGATATTAGCTCAGTTGGAAGCAACGCACGGAGGGGGCGAAATCGTGGTCTCCGCACCTTCGAATCCACCGGACGCGCAACTGTCGTTGTTTGGAAATCAGGAGCATCCGCTTCTTGATGACATTCGCGAGGTTGACTTAAATAACCTTACGCCTCTCAAAGCATTGATGCTGCTACAGCAATGGCAGCAATCTCTGCGTTAAGCATCTTCGGTCGTGGGTCTTATAGCAAGACGACGGTCCAAACAGTCCAAAGAGTCGCCCAGTTGATTCCGGCTATACACACCAAACGCGATGAAACTTTGTTTGAGTTTTCAATCGCGTGATTCAATCCGGCAGCGGCATAGCACAGCAGCATTGGAAGCATCGGGGCAGTGAATCGTTGCCCCACCGCAATGGGTATGTACCAAGCCAGAATTAGCATGCTCAAAACAATCAACGATCCGACGAAAACTTTTAGTCCGACAGGTAGGTGCAGCATCATCAGGCTCAGAAAGATGAGCAGCGGTATGGCAAACAAGACCCGGCTATCGTCAATCGGACTGGGGCCGAAGGATCGAATGAAAACAAATGACTCCCAACCAATTCCATGGACTTCACGTTTGAGGAGTTCTTCAAAAGTATGCTTCTCCCAATAAGTTTGAATGACTTCTGGCAGCGAGTGAGAGGCTGCGAGTTTCGCCTGAATCGCCGGTTCGTCGGGGAATTCATCCATATATAGAAAGTACGTGTTTACATTGAAAGTCGGTGATTGGTAAACCAATGTGTTACGAATCAACAAGGGATGGGCAGTGATGACCCAGCCGGTGAGGATGATGAGTAAAGTCGCAACCGCAGATCGCACTCGCTGAATTCTTGTGGGCTGAGTTGAATTCGTGTTGTTGTCATCCTTCCAGTAGTAAGTACTCAAGCCTGCCAGGCAGAGACCTGCCAGAAAAAGTGTTCCGGTGCCTTTGGTTAGATAGACCAGCCCCATTAATAGTCCGGCGGCAAACCAATGTTTACGAGAGCTGGCTAATCTTCCCTGCAGTACAGCTCGGTCTAATAAGATCCAGCACAACGTAAACCAGAGTGTTAGCCAGGATTCACAGGTTGCCAGTCCGCCAAAGTAGGTGAATGCATAATTGGTTGACAATAGTGTGGTGGCGATGGCCGCCATCTGCCATCCTCTTGTTCGAATCAGATGGATGCTGACGATCAAATACGTGAGTAGAGCTGCTATAAAGCTAAGTGTTTTTCCAAAGGTCAGTGTGGGAGCGATGGAAAGTAACGCAATATAGAACGGATGTTGATTGGCTTGTATGTACTCGCCGGTATAAAGTCCGGCGATGAGAGACAATGGGCCCCCATCCAATTTCACTTGCTGAGCAAAACGGAGAAAGGCGGCAGGGTCACTGTCGGTTTCATTGTTAAGAATAGATAAGAAGGTGGCTGTGATTAATAGGAATGCCAACGTGGCGCATAGTACACAGACCTTTGCGAGGGTAGTTGTTTTTGGAGGGGATTGGTTGGACGGCTTGCAAATCTCCCAAATTCTGGAGCGATATTTTTCCAGTTTGCGCTGTGATTCAACGGAGAGAAGAATGCAAAGCATGATTACTACGATTGCTAACAGACCAGAGACTAATGCAAGTGGTCGTGACCGTAGACCTTGCCATCCGAAATGCTGCCATGCCGTGTAGCACGCTGCTGAATTAATGATGCCAATACAGATGGCGATGAGACGAAGGTGTCGTAGAGCAATCATTTGATGATCTGTAGCAAATTACTGAAATGGTCTGTCCAAGCGGCGACCGGTTTTGTGATGGTTGGGGTGATCGCTGAGGTTGATTGATCTATGGTGGAGGAAACGTCTGAGTTAGCTGTGATTACGGCCCATTGGGCATCAAACGTGTCGGCTGTCTCTTTGGAATTGATGATTCTCAAATCAAGGTTGTAGTGCTTGCAAACGGCGTGCAACACGGGCGTCAAATCAAGATGCTGATTGCTGATGTGGACGCAAATGATGCCATCTTCGCGTAACCTGTCTAAGTAAATGGCAAAGGCTTCAAGCGTCAATAAATGAACTGGTATGGCGTCGCTGCTAAAGGCATCCAGGATGATAAGATCGGTCGATTTCGACTGAAGTGATTGAATTCCCAGCCGGCCGTCGATCGCGGTTATCTGGACATTTGTCGAGGCTTTTTCAATGAAGCGGAAGTATTTGTTAGAAATGGCAATGACGTCCGGGTTGATTTCGTAAAAACGAAGGACGTCACCACGTCTGGCGTAAGAGCTAAGCGTTCCAACGCCTAAGCCAACGCCAGTGATGTCGAGGTCCGCTCGGTACTCGAGTGCCTTGAATACCTGACCAATTCCTGAATTGGTGCCGTAATAGGCTGTTGGTTTCATGGCTCCGGAATCATCGAGAATTTGGATTCCATGCACAACTCGCCCATGTCGTAATTTCAGCAGATTGCTATTGGTTTCAGTTCGTTCAACCTGAAGTGTGCCATAGAAATTGCGTGATGCTTCAAGTGCATTGTTTTGGGTCATTTTCCATTGGCTGAGTACGACAATACCAAAGGCCAGTCCGCAAGGAATGACCACGGCCAGTTGTTTGAGACTGCTCTGATCGAGTACGTGGCGAACCAAAATGAGTGAGGAGAAAGAAAAACCAGCGATGAGCCCAAAGTGGTACTCGTGGTAGTGTGTGAAGATCAAGGGACACACGATGGATACAAAAAAACCACCGGCTGCTCCGCCGATTGCAATGCAGACGTAATACACGGTCAGATGCTGTTTGTGTGGCCGAAGTCGAAATAGTTCTCCGTGGCATGTCATGCAGATCATGAAGAACACAGCAGTCAGCATGATGGTGTAACCAATGAGGCTTTCCGCGAGACTTTGGAAAAATGCTGTTCCCAGATATTGATCCGCTGTTTCTCGGATGTAATACAAGCTGAGTATTAAAATGCCAGACGACGTTAGGGCGGCCATCGTTACACGGTAATACCAACGAGGATTGTCGAAAGTGATGATGAAACTAATCAAATAGAGCGCCAGTGGTAGGATCCACAGGAAGGGAGTAACGGCAATGTCCTGAGTTAATTGGTCTGTGACTGCAAGAAGAAGTGAAGATGCCAAAGCGGCTAAGCCACTCCAATGCAGCATGCGTTTCCATGTGGGAGGAGATTGTATCGCAGGCTGAGGGTGCTCTGACTCAGTTTTAATATCAATCTGTTGCCTCAGGCAGGTCCAGCCAAGAATGGACATTGATGCCGCAAAAATTACATATCCCGCTGACCACAACCAAGCCTGAGTTGGGATGTCCAGATAGACCTCCATTAGAAAAGGGTAGGAAATAAGTGCAGTTAGTGAGCCAATGTTGGAGAGAGAGTAGAGGCGATAAGGGGTACCAGCCCCCTGAGTGAGCGCGTACCAATTTTGGATGAGTGGCCCTGTGGAGGATAGAACAAAGTAGGGCAGGCCAAGGGTGGTGAAAAGTAATAATAAGATTGTGCTGGCTGGTTGCTCAGCGGTTGTCGTCGCGTCAGGTGCTGTAAAGGAAAGTGGTAAAAAGATGAAGGCAGTCAGAACGACCACGAGATGGCACTTTATCTGACGATGAAGAGGCCAGCGACTTAACCAATGGGCATAACAATAGCCAAACACAAGGATGGTTTGAAAGAAAAGCATGCTGGTCGTCCAGACACTTGTCGCTCCGCCAAACCATGCGAGGATTGCCTTACTCGCCATCGGCTGAATTTGAAACAGTAACAGCGCACTGCACAATACCGTCAGTGCAGCCCACCGCGAGATGGATTTATTTGTTTCAACCATAGAGTAAAACGGTTCCCGCTGTCTTAGTTCGAGCTGTCCGTATTTGGAATGCCAACCCTTGCCTGATTTGTCGTAGTGGCTACTACGACTGCTTATTGGAGATATCGGCAATCTGGCCGATAGGTCTTCATGCCGGCCAATTGATATCTCCTACCCATAACGACTAATTCTACGCGTGAAGAGTGATTAAGGCCCCTTTAAATGCCGGCGTTTTTGACTGGGGGTCTGTAGTACGAGGAACCAATACGTTTGCCTCGGGAAAGTACATCAGCACATTTCCTGCACGAATATCGTTATAGGCATGAATGACGATGTTTGATAATTCTCCTACCTCACTGCGTACCGAAACCTGTTGTTGGTCTTGAAACCCCAGTCGTGCAATATCTTCAGGGTTAATAAGGATCACATCTCGTCGGTCGACGCCTCGATAGATATCTGTTTCTTCGTAAACAACAGTATTGAATTGGCCTTCACTGCGAACTGTCATCAGGCGTAATGATTGTTCATCGCCACGCAAACTAGGTAACGTATGGCAGTGGATTTGAGCTTTGCCATTGGGAGTTGCAAATTGAGGTTCGTGGAAAGTTCGGCCGCCGATTTGGAATTCATCATTGGTTTGGTCAATGTCACCGATTTTCTCAAATCCTGGAATTGTCTTGCTGATCGCAGCACGAATATTAGGAGCCTCTTTCATCGCTTGCCAGTCAACCGGGCCTTTTGTCCCCAACACTTCCTGGGCGATATCCGTGATGACTTCAATTTCACTGCGTGGTCCTTCGTGACGTCGAGGACCGCCATCGCTGATCCTTACGAAATTGAACATTGATTCCTGAGTTGTACGTTGAGGTTCCTCATCTCGAGCGAGTACAGGAAGGATTATTGTCTGATCGGCCAAGGCATGTGCATGACCAGTGTTCAATGTTGTATTGATGTAAACCAGTGTTTTTAGTTTGCTCAGTGCCTGCGAGGCAAAATCGAGATCTGGATTGGAGCCGTAAAGGTTGCCTCCGAGACATACCCCCAGACTGAGTTCTCCGCGATCGGTCGCTTCCATGCAGCCTAGCGTGTCCAACCCTGGAGTTGTTGGCAACTCGACCTGTAGTTGGGTCTGCAACGCATCGAAGATAGCGTCCTTTAGTTTAGGGGTGACACCGACGGAACCAATCCCCTGGACATTGCTATGCCCACGTACGGGAAGCAGGCCTGCATGTGGGCGTCCCACCATGGCACGCATGAGCGCTAAATTTGCGATGGCCTGGACGTTTTGAACGCCATGTTCGTGGTGGGTAATTCCCATGGTCCAACAAAAGATGACATTCTTTGCTTGGGCATACAGTTCGGCCATTTCACGAATCTCTGATTCCGAAACCCCTGACTTGCTTGTGATTTCCTCCCAAGGCACATTGCGTAACTCTTCGAGCCATTGCTCAGAACCGTCGCAATAAGTCTGTAGGAAAGCTTCGTCATAAGCCTCCTGCTCCTGAATCGATTTGGCGATCCCTGTAAGTAACGCCAGATCCCCGCCGATATGGGGCTGAACGTATAAATCTGCAATCCGAGTTCCGAATAGCAGGCTGAAGGGGTTGCTTGGAACCTTGAAATTAACCAGGCCAACTTCAACGGCTGGATTGATTACAACTACTTTCCCCTTTTTGTTTTTAACCTGCATCAAGGTCGTCATAAGACGAGGGTGGTTACTCGGTGGGTTGCCGCCAATGACAAACACCAAATCGGCATGTTCCACATCGTCCAGAACGACTGTGGCAGTTCCACTACCGACGGCACTCGAGAGCCCCACTCCACTGGCCTGGTGACAGTAGTAGCTGCAGTTGTTGACGTTGTTGGTTCCATACAGCCTGGCAAACAACTGCAGTAAAAAACCTGCTTCATTACTGCTGCGTCCACTGAAGTACCAAAACGAATCTTCTGCAGGGGTTTCTTTCAATGCGGACGAAATTCTTGATAAAGCATCATCCCATGAAATCGGGCGATAGAAATCCTGTCCCTTTTCATAGAGCATTGGTTGGGTCAGCCGTCCGGCATGCTCCAATTGGTATGGAGTTTGGAGCTTGAGTTGAGAAATGGCGTGGGAAGTGAGGTGTTCGCTGGCACCGGCTTCCTGAAGGTCAGCAGCCATCGCCTGTACCGACTTCTTACACATTTCAAGTGACCGCCCCGCTTCATTTACCATGCCGCCGGCTTGCCCTCCCATACCTACAGCACAGGTTTTACATGTGTTCCTGCTGCGAAGTGCTTTCCACATACGTAGAAAGCCTCCGGATGCTCGGGATTTTTTTAAGACATAGCGGATAGCTTGCCAGCCGCCGCCGCTTTTAGGTTTCTTAATCAAGGTGTTTTGTGTCGTGCTTGAATGGAGAAAGAAAAGGGTTAGTCCAGTGCGACAGTGACCGTTTTGGTTTCAAGGTAGTTTTTAAGTCCTTCTTCACCAAGTTCTCGGCCGATGCCAGACATTTTGAAGCCACCAAACGGAGCTGCTGCATCAAACACATCGTAGCAATTCACCCATACCGTGCCTGCTCTTACTCGGTCAGCCAGAAGGTGGGCTTTACCGATGTCACGAGACCAGACAGCGGCGGCAAGTCCGTAAAACGTATTGTTTGCCCGTTCAATCAAATCTTCCGTGTCCTTAAATGTCAGGATCGACATCACGGGTCCGAATATCTCATCCGTGGCGATTTGCATTTGATCCGTGACACCATCGAACAACGTGGGTTCGATGAAAAAGCCTTCCTCACCATGCCGTGCGCCCCCGGTCAGGCATTGAGCCCCTTCATTTTTTCCAATGTCGATGTACTTCAGAATTTTGTCAAATTGTGCCTGGTCGACTTGCGGTCCCTGTTGAGTCGCTTTGTCGAAGGGATCGCCTACGACACGTGATTGATTCATAGCAACTAGTTTCGCTACGAATTCATCGTGTACGTCTTCCTGAACGAACAGCCGACTTCCGGCACAGCAGCATTGGCCCTGATTGAAATACAGGCCAAAGTGAGAACCTGCAGCCGCAGCATCCAGATCAGCATCATTGAAAACTACATTGGGGCTTTTGCCGCCCAGTTCGAAGGTGAGTCGCTTGAGAGTCTGTGACGCGTCTGCCATGATTGTCTGCGCCGTTTTGTACTCTCCGGTGAAGGCAACTTTATCGATTCCCGGGTGTTTTACGATTGCGGCTCCGGCTGTTGGACCAAATCCGGGAACTACGTTGATGACTCCATCGGGAATCCCGGCTTTTTGAGCCAGGCGAGCCATCCGGAGGCAGGTAAGAGGCGTTTGTTCGGCAGGTTTCATGACAATCGTGCAACCTGCTGCCAACGCGGGACCCCATTTCCATGCCACCATTAGCATTGGGAAGTTCCAAGGGATAATTTGTCCTACCACTCCGACGGGCTCTTTTTTGGTGTAGGTAAAATAATTGCCGCGTACTGGAATTGTCTGACCATGAATTTTGTCGGCATACCCGGCATAGTATCTGAGACAGTCAATAGTAAGCGGCAGATCCGCCGCCAGAGAATCACTGATAGGTTTACCGTTATCCAGAGTTTCTAGTGCTGCTAATTCCTCCATCTCGGCTTCAATCAGGTCGGCCAGCCGATACATGATCTCGCCACGTTCACGAGCGTCCATTTGACGCCAGGGGCCTTCGTCAAATGCTTTGCGAGCGGCTGCCACGGCTTTATTCACATCGGCCTCGTCTCCTTTAGCTACCTGAGCAATAACTTCACCGGTGGCTGGGTGAATCGTTTCAAAGGTCTCCCCGCTTTCAGCTGGGATCCATTCTCCTCCTATAAAGCACTGTGTTTGTCGAATGGTGGGACGATTTACAATTTCAGCCGTAGCCATGGTGGTTCTCCGAGAGGTTCAAGAGCAATGAATTCTACTATGTGATTTTAACGCTTTGGTGAGCCATGTGACAAATCGGAAGTCAGCTCGGTTTAGCTTAACACGATGCAGGGGGAGAAGTTGATTTTATGGTGGCTACACGATACAGAACTGCCTATCTATACTTAAATGTTTGAAATCCAACTTGTTCTCTCCGTCTTAGCGACTGCAGGAATCAAATGAAAGCAATTGCCGTAAAACCCGGTACGCCGAATAGTGTTCACATGACTGAGTTACCTAAGCCGACGCTGGCAGACGTTCAGGACGGTACGGGCGTACTTGTTCGTGTACTCAAGGTAGGTGTTGATGCTACCGATCGTGAAATCAATGATGCACTCTATGGCAACGCTCCGGACGGCTACGACTTCCTGACCATCGGTCATGAAGTGTTTGGCGTTGTGGAGGAAACAGGCGAAAACGTACGGGCGGTGAAACCTGGTGACTTTGTGACGGCAACTGTACGCCGCCCTGGTGGTTCGATCTACGATCAGATCGGTACGTACGATATGACTAGTGAAGAAGTCTACTATGAACGTGGGATCAACCTACGTCATGGGTTTATGACCGAGTATTTTGTGGATGCTGAGGAATACATCGTTAAAGTGCCACAGGGCTTAAAACACCTGCACGTTTTAATGGAACCGATGAGTTGTGCCGCCAAGGCAATTCAGCAGGCCTTCGAAGCTCAACAGCGAATGAAAGTATGGCGACCTCAACGAGCCTTTGTACTTGGTGCCGGGCAGATCGGATTGTTGAGTACACTCGTACTGAAAAACCGAGGCTTGGATGTCTATACTTTGGCTCGGTCTGCTAAAGGTACGCTGAACTCAGAAATCGTGGAAGGACTTGAAGCCACGTACGTATCAACTCGTGAAACTCCGATCGAACAACTAGTTGAACAGGTCGGTAAGGCGGATCTTATCGTCGATGCCACCGGACATAGTGGTGTTGCATTTGATGCGATGAATCACCTGGGGCATAACGGTGTCCTAGTCTGGACCAGCATTACCGGTGGGGATCGGGCTGTGGAAATCTCCTCCGATAAAATCAATATCGAATGGGTTCTCGGAAATAAACTGCTGGTCGGAAGCGTTAACGCGAATAAAACGCATTTCGAATCAGGAATTCGTGATCTGGCTTTGGGGGAAGTTATGTATCCAGGCGTATTGGAGAGGATCCTGACCAATCCAATTGACGGATTTGAGAATTACCAAGAGCTAATGCGATTGCTTGTGGAAGAACCAACGGCCTTGAAGGTGTACATGAACGTCAGCGAATAATTAGCTGATGATTTCGTTGACAACCTTCCCGTGGACATCGGTGAGCCTGAAGTCGCGACCCTGATAACGATACGTTAATTGTTCGTGATGGATTCCAAGCATGTGCAGAATGGTTGCCTGCAAGTCGTGTACGTGGACATGGCCTTCAGCCACGTTGTAACTGAAGTCGTCGGTCGCACCATGCGTGTAACCTGCTTTGACACCGCCTCCTGCCATCCAGTAGGTAAAACAGCGTGGGTGGTGGTCGCGTCCCGCACTGGGAGTGTTCCAGTTACCTTGGCCTGCAACTCCGCGACCGAATTCTCCTCCCCAAACGACCAGCGTGTCTTCTAATAATCCGCGGCGTTTAAGGTCAATAATTAAAGCAGCCGTAGCTTGGTCAGTGTCTCTGCAGCGGGCCACACACCAGGTACTCAAACGGCTATGGTGATCCCAGTCCGGATGGAATAGTTGAGTGAATCGAACTCCCCGTTCGGCCAGTCGCCGAGCCAGAATGCAATTGGCCGCATAGCTTCCCGGACGACGGGAATCCGGTCCATAGAGGTTGAAAACTTCTTCAGGTTCATCCGACAAATCAGTAAGTTCAGGAACGCTGGCCTGCATGCGATAGGCCATTTCAAATTGCTTTGTACGGGCTTCAATTTCGGGGTCACCACTTTGGCGCGATTTGATACTATTTAGTTTGCCAATTCCATCAATTAGTTTACGACGCATTTCGCGTGGTAAACCATCGGGGTCTTCAAGGTACAGTACGGGTTCACTGGCGTTACGGAACTTGACACCCTGATAACGTGAAGGCAGGAAGCCGTTGCCCCAGTAGTAGTTATAAAGCGGTTGGTCGCTGGGACGTTGCATTTTAGAAACTAAGACAACGTAATCTGGTAAGTCACGATTAGGTGACCCGAGGCCGTAACTTGCCCAGGCTCCAAGGCTGGGACGCCCTGGGATCTGGCTGCCTGTCATCATGAAGGTCATTGCTGGTGCGTGGTTGATGTATTCGCTGTGCATTGACTTGATGAAACATAAGTCGTCTGCAACTGCACCGATGTGAGGAAGCCATTCGCTTACCGTAGCGCCGCTCTCGCCCCATTGACGGAATTTAGCGTGTGACGGCATGACTAATTGCGCCTTGCCTGCTGTCATGGTCGTCAATCGCTGTCCCTGTCGGATTTCATCCGGTAAGTCTTTACCAGCCCATTTTTGCATGTCTGGCTTGTGGTCATATAACTCAATCTGTGAGGGGCCGCCGGATTGAGTTAAATAGATGACTCTTTTGGCTTTCACTTCGTGGTGCGGTAGCCCTATGAGTCCGCCCGTTTCGTTACGAGCAGGAGCCTGCGCATTTACGTTGTCGTTTAGTAATCCACCGGCCGACATCGCTCCGAGGCTAAGGCCCGTGCAATGCCCTAGAAAGTAACGTCTGGTTGTGGATAATGGATCGGTCATTTTTCTATTCCCGCGTGATGGTTTCATCGAGGTTCATAACCATCGAGGTGATACTACTTAATGCTGCTAGTGAAGTGGCGTTCTGCTGACCAGTTGTCGTGCCCCATTTCGCAAATGTTGGTATGGACTCAGGTTGCCCATGTCGTAGGTAGCGTCGAGCCTGTTCCGGGTTGGAACGGTAGAATACTTCCAAAGCATCGAGTTGCGTAAGGATTACGTCCAATTCTGCTTTGTGGGGACGCCGACTGAGTAAGTGCTCGTAAATGTAGTTGATTTGCTCAGGTCTTGTGGTAAACGCAGTCGCGGCATTCTGAGCGAGCACTCGGGAAGACTCAAGATAAGTGAGGTCATTCATCAAGGTTAAAGCGTGCAGAGGGGTATTCGTGATCGGGGTTGTAACCTGACAAACCCGTCGTTTGGCATTGTCAAACAGGAATGCAGGAGCAGCACTTCTGCGCCAGAATGTATACACAGTTCGTCTGAATTGAGCGTCCCCCTGGCTGGGTTTGTACTTAAAACGGCCCATGGTGATGTCAGCCCAGACACCAGACGGTTGATAAGGTCTCACCGGAGGACCACCAACGGTGGTGTCCAACAATTGACTTGCCTGTAAGACAGAGTCGCGGATCATCCATGCGGGCATGCGAAATCGCTCCGCTCGGGCGAGCAATCTATTTTCCGGGTCTTTTTCCAGAAGCTTGCGAGGGTCGTCGCCTAAGTTAGAAGATTGCCGATAGGTGGCACTCTGGACGATCTGTCGGATAAGTGATTTAAGATTCCAGTCGTTTTCGATAAGCTCGACTGCCAGCCAGTCCAACAGCTCCGGGTGGGTGGGTAACTCACCTTGGATGCCGAAGTCCTCTGCTGTTCGTACCAACCCTTTACCTATGATGAGACGCCAGACGTGATTGACCGTCACTCGGGCTGTAAGTGGATTGTCACGGTCGACCAGCCATTTTGCCAATCCTAAACGGTTGTTTGGTACACCTTCCGGCAACGCACCTAAAACGGGAGGTACGCCGGAATTCACTTCGTCGCCTTTGGCATCCCAAACTCCACGCAGGAGAATATGGCTAGTCCGGGGTTCCGGACGTTCTGCCAAAACCATGACCCGTTTGTCTCCAGCAGCGCTCTTGAATTCACTGAGCTGCCCCTGAGCCTCATTCAATGGAATCTTAACTCGTTGGTAAGCAATGTCGTCGATCAGGAATTGTTGTAAGAGTTCCGCTCGCAACCCATTGTCGATGTCGGCAGCGGATTGAGGAGCCGCGTTGGCCAGTTTTTGTAGAGGCGCGGGATTGAGGGAGCGAACAGCAGTTCCTACTTGGTCAGTCAAAGAGATTCTAAAAGCGCCCAGATTATGAGCTCCCTGGAGTGAACGTTGTTGTAACTCCAGATATAGAGACTCTTCTGGTGCCAGTACGAGCGGGGTTTCTAAAGCGAGTATGGCTGTGCGTGCCGTCTTGATATCCGAGTCAAAGGAAGCCCAGCCATTTCTAGGATCATCATCGAGAATGTGAGCCACTAGCCCGTATCCGTTGTATTTTCCACGATCAGCCTGATGGTCGGCAATGGCTTGAGCGAACTTGATGTCTCGTACAGTGGAGGTTGCTGTGGAAACAACACGTAACTTGACATCAGTCAAGATGAAGTGCCCGGAGTCACTGTGGGAATAGGCACCGTTGGTATGGTCATCAGTTGGCGGTACTTCGATCCTCACACCTGTTATGCGGTTGAGATTGGGTCGGCCAGTCAGTTGGTAGTCTTCATGGTGGGGATTCTTGTCATCGGCTAGGATTAGCCCGTCGTCATTCGACGTTAATCTTGTTCCATAGGCCGTTGATAGATCGGTGGGCGTGAAAGGACGCCATGCCTGATAATCCTCGGGCAAGTCGGCAACCGTCTTTGCCAGCCAGTTTTCAAAGCGGGTATTTGCCCGAGCGTATTCTTCGCGTTCTGCTTTAAGGCGAAGCTCGACTAATGCTTGCGTGGAATCGATGTGTGGTTCGACCGTCGAAGGTTTGTAATTCAGGAATGGTTTCGCGCCTCCTCCCGCCTTGCCATCTTCTTCGATGGAATTGAAGAAACTGAACATTTGATAATACGACTGATGTGAAATCGGGTCATACTTGTGGGAATGGCACTGGCTGCATCCAAGTGTGATTCCCAGCCAAACCGTGCCGGTTGTGTTGACTCGGTCGATGACGTATTCAATTCTAGATTCCTCGGGATGACGCCCGCCTTCACCATTGGCCATGTGGTTGCGATGAAAGCAGGTGGCAAGTTGCTGTTCTGCCGTCGCATTGGGAAGTAAGTCGCCAGCGAACTGTTCGATCGTGAATTGATCGTAGGGCATATTGCTGTTAAACGCATTGATGACCCAGTCCTTCCACGGCCAGTTGTTGCGAGTGGAGTCACTTTGGTAGCCGTCGGTGTCGCTATACCGAGCAGCGTCAAGCCAGAACATGGCCATGCGTTCTCCATAGTGCGGAGAATCTAGCAGTTGATCGACGTACTCTAGGTAGGCCGTGTCATCTGGGTTGGAGGGATCGTAGTGCTCCACGAACTTGTTAACAGCTGCAGGGGCAGGAGGAAGTCCCGTTATGTCAATGGCGAGTCGACGCGCTAATGTTCTGGCAACCGCTTCGGGAGAAGCAGGCACGCGAGCGTCTTCCAAGCGGCTTCCTACAAAAGTGTCGATCGGATTACGCATCCAACGTTGAGTTCTTTTATTTACTTGCGGTAAGCCAGGACGTTCAATTCGGGTGAATGACCAATGTTGTTCGTAAGCAGCACCATTGGCAATCCAGTTTTTGAGAGTGGCAATTTGGTCGTTTGTCAGATGCTTGTCAAAATCCGCGGGTGGCATTTTGACGGACTCATCCTTGGTGACGATTCTGCGAATCAATTCACTTTCACTTACATGTCCCGGATTGATGACCTGATAGTCGCCTCGGAGCTTGAAGGCATCCTCGGAATTGTCCAGTCGAAGGTCTGCTTCTCGTGTGTTTTCGTCGGGGCCGTGACATTGGAAGCAATTCTCAGCCAGAATTGGCAGGACTTCTTTTCGGAAGGATACAGCAGGAGCGGCTATAAGCTCGACGGCTGATAGTAGCGTCAAAACAAGAGTTAAAGCTAAGATACGCATGGAACACTTCGGTAAGGTTAATGAAAAATCTATTTTAGCAAATTACCGATTTCCATTTAACCGGCCTTCCCGTTCTCACTCTTCCGTGCTGATTCGGCCGTACCATTCCGGGTGCCTATCATTGAATCGATGGATTTCGTGCTCATCGGGTACGCGAACAATCCGCTTGTTGCGAGTATCTTCTGGAATGACCTTGCCGTACAGGATCTCGTATTCGCGGTGGTCAGCAAAATGCTGGTCGTCTCCATTGGGTGAAATGATTTTACTGCCTCCAATAAATTGGAAGCCTCGCTCTAACCCTACTCGATTCACAGCCGCATAGAAGATTTTATTTTCGACAGCTCTGGTGTTCACGATGTACTTAGGGAATGTTTCCGCCCCGGGAGGCCAATTCGTGGGAAGTACAACCAAATCCGCTCCGTCTAACGCCATGATTCTGGAAGATTCAGGAAAACTTCCGTCATAGCAGATGTTCATACCCACTTTGATTTTGCCAAGATCATAGACTTCAAAAGGTCTGTCACCGGGAGTTGTAAAACGGTCGATTCCTAAAAACGGTAAATGAATTTTGCGATAGCTCCCAATCACTCCGTCGGGACCAACTAAAACACAGGCATTGAATAGTTTATCGTTTACTTTTTCCAAAGTCCCATAGACGACATAGCTTTTCGTTTCGGCACAAACTCTGGTCATGAATTCAGTGCTGGCTCCGGGAATGCTTTCTCCCCATGGCATCGCTTCCTCTAGCGAACTAAAGCAATAGCCAGTCACAGCGCACTCCGGGAAAATCGTCAACTCGGCTCCGTTAGAAGTTGTTTCACGGATTTCCTGTTCCATGTTTTCCAGATTCAATTCCGGCTCCATGATTTTGATGTCCATTTGAACACCAGCAATTTGCATGCTTGTTGCTTCACTCATGAAAAGTTCCTTTGTTGGCTGTGTTGTAAATGCCGTTGGTTGAGCAGTAGGTTGAATTTGCTTGAGGTGTTAATTGGTGACCAGAGGAGGGCGGCGGAGGTGATATTCGGTTTCTTCCTGGAAGGCTCTGGCTGCATTTAAGATTGTCACTTCGTCATACAAGCGACCGACAAACTGAATGCTCTGAGGTTCGTAGGTCTCACCGTTATCGCCCTTTTCGATAAACCCGCTGGGCATAGCGATCGATGGATGTCCGGTCATGTTGGTAATCAGTAATTCATCGCCACCGGAAGATACGAAGAAGTCAATTTTGTTCATCAGGACACGCATCTCTTCCTGAAGTCGTCGTCTAATTCGCAATGCCCGCAAGTATTCCACTGCAGGTACGTATTCTCCGCGACGGAAAATGGCTGGCCAGGAATTGAGTCCCTCTTCGACTCCTGCTCTTGTTAGTGGATCAAACTGAGAAGCAGCTTCACTAAACAGGATGGTCGTCAGAGGCCAGGTGGGTACCGACTTAGGCAATTCAATTGGCACCAGCTTGGCACCTCGCTCTTTGAGGATTTGAAGTTCTTCACGTTCATCGACAGTTTGTTGGCCTTCGATGTATCCGACTTTGAGACTCTTCATGCTTACCATTTGAGGCCAGTCAAATGGTTTATCTGAGACCGAGGGGTCATCGCCACCTTTGCCCTGGATCGCCTGGAAGACAAAACCACAATCATCCGCACTGCGACAAATGGGACCTAGTTTATCCATGCTCCAGCTCAGTGCCATACAGCCGTCTCTGGAGACCCGCCCGAATGTCGGTCGCAATCCTGTAACGCCACATCTTATCGATGGAGAGACGATGCTTCCCAGTGTTTCACTGCCGATAGAGAATCCGACACATCCAGCGGCTGTCGCACTTGCTGAACCGGCACTTGAGCCACTGGCGCCCTGTTCCACATTCCAGGGGTTCATGGTGGGGCCGCCATACCAGCGGTCACCCATTGCTAAGGCTCCGAGCGACAACTTTGCTACTAAGATGGCATCATGAGCGTCAAGCTTTTCAAGAACATAAGCTTTGTGATCAATGACTCGGTCTTTAAACTGCGGAGCTCCCCATGTTGTCGGATAGCCAGGGTAGGCCATGAGATCCTTGGCTCCGTAGGGAATTCCAGTCAGAGGATTGAATGCTCGTTGACGATGGCTCTTGGGGGCATCCAATAACTTCGCTTTTTCCATCGCGGCTTCTTCGGTGAAGTTGACGACAAATTTAAGCAGAGGGTTAAATTGTTTAAGGCGTTTAAGATAGACTTCCGTGAGATAGGTTGCAGAGATTTCTCCGCGTCGTAGTAGGTCATGCTGCTTTCGTAATGGCAGGAAGGCCAGATCTTCGTCATTGTCGGGACGTTCTTGAGGCCGGTAGTTGGATTGGTCTTCACCAGTGGTTTCCCGTGCCTCGGCCTCCTGTTCCCCTGGCAGCAAGTGCATCTTAAGAGCTGGCCATGTGTCATAGCCGACGTCATAAGATCGCAAAGCTTCTAAATCTCGCAACGTGCGGGTGAGCCCCGTTGCTGTCTCGTCGCGTTGCTCATCGGTCAATTCAATCCCGGACACCCATTCTGCCTGCTTTACCATCTCGACCGTCACTTCAGTCGCTGATGCTGCCTGAACGGTTAACGCACGGTGGAATGCCGCTGTCCCAATCCCTGTTGCACTTAACCACCCCATAAGTTGGCGGCGACTAAGTGTGTTTCCGGAGTTTTCAGAATTCGTAGCAGCCATAGTCTTTCGTTTCGAAAACGGATGAGTTTTCCGGTATAACCGTCACAATCGCAACTGAATTGAACTGGGAGTCCATTAGTTACTACGACTGTTGAAGGTCTGCTTGTCCAACCTAAAAACCGAGTTGATAATCAAGGGGATTATCTTTCTTGTTCCTCGGACATGCTTGAGGAACATCACGGCCCATTTCAAGATTTTATCATGACCAGACAGTCTTCTGCCAATCACTCAGCTCAGGATTCTCGCGTCCATGTATGGGCTCATCATCTCGGAAAAGTTGCCGGTCCAATCGTATTTGCAGCGATTGGAATCTTGGCGATCGCTATTTG
>NZVD01000088.1 GCA_002701385.1 Rhodopirellula sp.
TGAGCGTAAGAATCGTAAGACTAAGAAACGGTGAGGATGTTATTTGTGATCTTTATGAAGTAACAACACCCGAAAATAAGGACGAAGTGTTTGCTCTTCAACTCAGGCAACCATACTCTGTTGTGATGACTGGAGGTATGAACGCTGAAACTGATGGGGAAATCCATAAAATCTCTGAACCTGAAATCGCACTAACACCTTGGATGCCTTTGTTATCTAAGGATAGTGTTATGATTAAAATGGATGAAGTAGTAACAGCATATGAAACTTTTGATGCTGTCTTAGAAAAATACAATGAATTAGTGGAGGCAACTAATGGACGAAGAAATGATTCTAGGTCAGGTGAAACTGATCTTACTCAAAGAGAGACGCGAGTACCTGATCGGAAAGGTGACTCAACTAGACGAGGAGCCCAGCTTGCTGATTGAAAACTGCTATGAAATTAAGGAAGAGGACGTTATTATTCCTTTTCCTCCATTCACGGAGCAGCGTGATTTGTTCTTGACTTCTGAGTCGATCTTTACTATACTAGACCCAAGTCCCAAACTAGCTGAGATCTACGAGAAAGCATGAGCGTATTTTACACCAACATTCAACTTGCTGGTGACACGATACTCTATCGGGGAATCAAGCACGGCGAACCTGTACAGTTTCGCTGCAACTTCTCCCCGACTTTGTATGTCTTGTCAAATAAAGAAGAAGAGTTCAAGACTTTGAGTGGTAAGAATGTCACTCCAATGACGTTTGAAACTGCAAAGAAAGCACGAGAATTTATTCAACAGTATGATGGTGTAGAAGGATTTGAAGTTCATGGTTACGAGAGATTCGTATACCAATGGATTCGTAGAGAGTTTCCTGGTGAGATTGATTATAATATTAATCAGATGAAAATATTTGCTCTCGATATTGAGGTGCAATCCGAGAATGGATTCCCCAATGTTGATGAAGCAGCAGAAGAAATGTTGTCAATCACCATTAAAGATATGGTGACAAAGAAGTATTACAGTTGGGCAACTCGTGAGTTTACTCCACCTGAAGGTGTGGAAGCGTTTATTTTCTGGACTGAGAATGAAATGCTTAACCATTTTCTTGGATGGTGGGCACAAAATACACCTGATATCTTAACGGGTTGGAATATTAATCTATATGACGTACCATATATTGCTCGTCGAGTGAATCGTGTACTCGGTGAGAAATGGATGAAATCACTATCGCCATGGGGTCGTGCAAATGAAAGAGAAGTCTATGTACAGGGGCGTAAAAATTATGCTTATGATATCTCTGGCATCAACATTCTTGACTATTTCGATCTATATCGTAAGTTTACATATACAAATCAGGAGTCTTACCGACTCGATCATATCGCTTTCGTCGAACTCGGTCAGAGAAAAATTGATCACTCTGAATACGAAAACTTCAAAGACTTCTACACCCGTGATTGGCAGAAGTTTATGGAATACAACATCCAAGACGTTGAACTGATTGACAGATTGGAAGATAAGATGAAGTTGTTGGAACTTGCCATCACGATGAGTTATGACGCAAAGACCAACTTTGAAGATGTGTATAGTCAGGTGCGTATGTGGGACACCATGATCTATAACTATCTTACGGATAGGAAAGTAGTTGTTCCTCCTAAAAAAATTCGTGAGAAAGATGCTAAGTACGCGGGGGCATATGTCAAGGAACCGAAACCAGGACTCTACGATTGGGTTGTTAGCTTTGACCTTAACAGTCTGTACCCTCACCTTATTATGCAGTACAATATCTCGCCAGAGACCCTCATCGACGAGAGACATCCCAGAGCGACGGTTGATCGAATACTTGAGGAAACGCTAGATATTGATGGGGATTGTTGTGTATGTGCTAACGGTGCTCAGTATCGTAAGGATATTCATGGATTCCTACCCGAAATGATGCAGAGTATCTACAATGAACGTACCATCTACAAGAAGAGGATGCTTAACGCTAAGCAATCTCTTGAACATGCCACCACACCTGCAGAGACCTCTTCACTACAAAAAGATATCTCAAAGTTTAACAACATCCAAATGGCAAGAAAGATCCAACTCAACTCTGCCTATGGTGCCATCGGAAACCAATACTTCAGGTATTACAATCTGGCAAATGCTGAAGCGATTACTCTCTCTGGACAAGTAAGTATCCGATGGATTGAAAGGAAAATGAATGAGTATCTAAATAATTTGTTAGGTACTGAGGACCATGACTATGTTATTGCTTCCGATACTGACAGCATCTATCTCTGTCTTGACCTACTCGTTAGCACAGTATTTGCTGGTAAAGATGTTTCTAAAGAGAGGATCGTCAACTTCCTTGATGATGCATGTAAACAACGAATCGAACCTTTCATCTCTAAAGCATATCAAGAACTAGCAAACTACGTTGGTGCTTATGAACAAAAGATGTTCATGAAGCGAGAGAATATTGCTGAGAAAGGAATCTGGACTGCTAAGAAACGATATGTTTTGAACGTCTGGGATAGTGAAGGTGTTCGTTATGCAAAACCCAAACTAAAAATGATGGGTATTGAGGCAGTTAAGTCTTCTACTCCTGGTGTTTGTCGTGATAAAATTCGTGAGTGTATTGAAGTTATTTTGAGTAGCACTGAGGAGGATGCCCAAAAATATATTTCCGACTTTAGGGAGCAGTTCAGTAAGTTGCCAGTCGAAGATATTTCATTTCCTAGAGGGTGTAACAATCTAAATAAGTGGTCGTCACCAACGGTAATCTATGGCAAAGGTACACCAATTCATGTGAGAGGTGCATTGCTATATAATTTCCACAATAAGAAAAATAAACTTACCCATAAGTATCCTTTAATTCGTGATGGCGATAAGATTAAGTTTGTTTATCTTAAGAATCCTAATAAAATTGGAGAGAATGTTCTGAGTTATCTACAGACCTTTCCGAAGGAACTTGGACTTGACAGATGTGTGGACTATGATCTACAATTTGAGAAATCTTTCCTTGAACCTATTAAAGTCATTATGGATACTATTGGATGGCAACCTGAGAAAATCGCATCACTGGAGTTTCTATTTGGATGAATACAACTAAAAAATATATTGTTACATATCAAAACGCTTTTGGATTCTCTGCACGAGAAGAAAAGGTGTTTAAAGATATCAAAGAAGCACAATGGTTTGAACGTGCCATGAAACGTTCTAATTACATCACATCATTATTGGAGGTCAAAGAGTGAGTTTCTTACAAGACATTGCGAAGGAGATCGGAAATGAATATGCAGGATTGGTCTCAGATGGAGTATCTGCTGGTGATACAAGCGGCTATATTGACACTGGTTCTTACATCTTTAATGCTTTGGTTTCTGGGTCAATCTACGGAGGTGTCCCCTCAAACAAAATTACAGCTATTGCAGGCGAATCGTCAACTGGTAAAACTTTCTTCTGCCTTGGTATTGTTCAGCATTTTCTGGAATCTGACCCTGATGCTGGGGTAATTTACTTTGAGTCTGAATCTGCTATCTCTCGTCAGATGATTGAGGATAGGGGTATTCCTTCTGATCGTATGATGATTGTGCCCGTATCTACAATTGAAGAGTTCCGAACTCAGTCTTGTCGCATTCTTGACAAATACATGGAGCAAGATGAACGCAAACCTATGATGTTTGTTCTTGATTCTTTGGGTATGCTTTCTACTACTAAAGAAATTACTGACGTTGGAGAGGGTAAGCAAGTCCGAGACATGACTAAGAGTCAGTTGATCAAGGGTGCCTTCCGTGTGCTAACGCTCAAATTAGGTAAAGCAAATGTTCCAATGTTGGTTACAAATCATACATATGATGTAATCGGAAGTTATATTCCAACTAAAGAAATGGGGGGAGGAAGTGGACTCAAGTACGCTTCATCAACAATTATATATCTATCAAAGAAGAAGGAAAAGGATGGTAAGGAGGTTGTCGGAAATATTATTAAATGCAAAGCGGCAAAGTCCAGACTAACAAAGGAGAATTCTGAAATTGAGACACGTCTTTATTACGACCGTGGACTGGACAAGTATTACGGCTTACTGGAATTGGGTGAGAAGTATGGAGTCTTCGCCAAGCGGGGGAATAGGATTGTTGTTGGGGAATCTTCCGTTTATCCTTCTGCTATTCTTGCCAATCCTGAGAAATATTTCACGCCAGAAGTGATGCAAGCATTGGACGAAGCTGCTCAAAAGGAGTTTCGTTATGGTAACTAAACTAACTGATTATATTAAAGTCTATGATAACGTTCTTAGTAAACCTATATGTGATGGCATACTGTCGTGTCTTGATAGGTCCGACCCAGAGTACATTGATAGAGGGCAGCGACCTACGTTCTCGGACCTAAATATATCTGTACGATATCTTGAAAAGGATCCTCTATGGGTTTCTCTCTACGAGACCTTATTGCAAACCTTTCAAGACGCTGCAAAAAAATACATCGATGATTTGGATGTTGCACCTGATTTTCCAGATCGATATGCATTTGAGCAGTTTCGTATTAAGACCTATGCTAATAATGATTACGACCAATTTAAAGATCATGTAGATGTCGGAAATCATGATTCTGCTAAAAGATTTTTAGTTTTATTTTTATACCTTAATGATGTAGAGGAGGGTGGTGAGACTTCATTTCCTAGATTGGACTATGCAGTTACCCCAAAGTGTGGTAGAATGTTAGTGTTCCCTCCCACATGGCAATATCGACACGCTGGACTTCCTCCAGTGTCAGGACCAAAAACCATTGTTGGATCTTACTTACACTACCTATGAGTTTAGAACTTACTATTCTTAGCAACCTCATTAATAGTGAGAAGTATGTAAGAAAAGTTCTTCCTTTTCTTAAAATGGATTACTTTCAAGAAAGGTCTCATAAGATTATCTTCTTAGAGATCCATGAGTATGTGAATCAGTATGATTCCTTACCATCTCTTAATGCTATTGCTATAGAATGTCAGGAGAGAACAGATCTTAACGAAGATCAATTCAAAGAAATTCTTGAGGTTCTAAATGTCCTTTCCGATGATACCGCAGACTACGATTGGCTCATTGATACTACGGAGAAGTGGTGTCAGGAGCGTGCGATCTACCTATCTCTTATGGAGAGTGTCAAGATTGCTGACGGTCAAGATACCAAGAGGGATAAGGGTGCTATTCCTTCGATTCTTTCGGAGGCACTAGGTGTCTCTTTTGATCAGCATGTAGGTCACGATTATGTCCTAGACGCAGAACAAAGGTATGAATTCTACCATCGCAAAGAGGCCAAGATCCCTTTCGATCTTGACTTTTTTAATAAAATCACGAAGGGGGGTCTCCCTAACAAGACTCTTAATATCGCACTCGCTGGTACTGGTGTGGGCAAGTCTCTGTTTATGTGCCACGTTGCCGCTTCGGCACTCCTACAGGGCAAGAACGTCCTTTATATCACACTGGAAATGGCGGAGGAGAAAATCGCAGAACGTATTGACGCGAATCTTCTCAACATACCCATTCAAAAACTGACGGATCTTCCTAAGGTAATGTTCGATAAGAAGATCAAAACATTGAGTAAGAAGACTCAGGGTAAACTTATAATTAAAGAATATCCTACGGCATCTGCACATGTCGGTCACTTTAAATCTCTTGTTAGTGATCTTGCTCTTAAGCGGAGCATTAAACCCGATATTATTTTTGTTGATTACCTTAATATCTGTGCGTCCCAACGATATAAAGGCAGCATTGTCAACTCCTACACATATGTCAAAGCAATCGCAGAGGAACTTAGAGGTTTTGCTTGCGAGTGTAATGTTCCTATCATCTCTGCTACACAGACCACTCGTGCAGGTTACGGTAGCTCTGATGTTGATCTTACTGATACTAGTGAATCCTTTGGTCTTCCTGCTACTGCTGATCTTATGTTTGCCCTTATTAGCACAGAAGAACTTGAGGGCATGAATCAGATCATGGTTAAGCAGTTGAAGAATCGCTACAATGATCTCAGTAGAAACAAAAGATTCTGTGTAGGTATTGACAGATCTAAAATGAAGTTGTATGATGTGGAGGAGTCTGCTCAGAAAGATTTGGTTGATTCCGGTCAAGGATCCGAAGAACAGCAAATTGACCTTGTTAAAAAATTTACAGCAAAGAAAACGTTCCAAGATTTAAAGTATGATTGACCCCAAGAAGTATGCATCATTCGTCAATGCCGTCACGTCGAAGCAAAGTAAAGATCACGAAGCATTCATTTATCGTCTTCAAGAACTTGAAGGTCAGGGATTTCCTTCCGAGCGACTGCTTACTGCTGCTGTAGGAATGTCTGCCGAAGCAGGTGAATTCACTGAGGTGGTAAAGAAAATTGTCTTCCAAGGCAAACCTGTCAATGAAGATAATCTGTTTCATTTGAAGCGTGAACTTGGTGACATCATGTGGTATGTCATGCAGGCATGTATGGGACTAGAAACTTGTCTCGATGAAATTATTGAGATGAATGTTGAGAAACTTGCATCTCGTTATCCTGATGGTGCATTTGATGTTCATTTCTCCGAGAATCGTAAGGAAGGTGACGTATGAAATTTACTCAAGAAGATCTTTGGAAAACCATTCATACACTTGGATGGGATACCAACGACGACATTCATATTGAAATTGGTGGCACCTCAGTCTATATGATTGATGGTGCTGGTACTAAGTGGGCACCTGTCAAAGGCACTCGTAAGTACAACAAAGATGCCTTCATTGTTATTAAGAACCGATCCCGTGACCCCATTGCACCTTCAGTAAATGATGACCCCGAACGACTACCGTACCATTCCAATAAATAATTGAAAAGGATATCGGGGTATGGCATACGAACCCTCTGAAGGACTGTAT
This sequence comes from Rhodopirellula sp., assembly GCA_002701385.1. Taxonomy (GTDB): domain Bacteria; phylum Planctomycetota; class Planctomycetia; order Pirellulales; family Pirellulaceae; genus UBA721. The sequence goes on from NZVD01000088.1 coordinate 6,857, forward strand.
GCAGGAGCAGCATTCCTGCCTACAGTCGAACTCATGAACGCAAAAACAGATCCTGCTGTATTTGATTCTTTGTATGCAAAAATATTACAGAACCTTCAAGGCAATAATGTTTTAGATGCTGCAGGTAATGTAACTAAAAACGGAATGATTTCCGCCATTCAACTTCCAAATGATGCAGCAAAGAAAAAGGTTTATGCTGATATGGCGGCAGCAATATCTGCTGTACTAGGAACTAGAAAAGATGTTAATCCTGGTATTCCTGCAAGAGTATATTTGACAGGTAATAAGTGGCATAAAGATGTAGAGAAATTTAAGATTAACGCATATGGCATGGCAGATTACAACTCTTCCGATGTCATTTTGTTTTTTCCACCCAAAACATATGTCGGTATTTCTCTAAAGAAAAAACCGATGACGACGGCAGCGAGTCCAACTCTTATTAACAACGCTTTCTCTAAGTTTATTGAAGGACCTAATCTTACACAGGTTAGATCACAATTAAATGATCATAGAATTAAATTTTTTGCTGGTGTGATTAAAGAAGCATGTGTTCCTGGTGGACCTCTTCAGGGTATTGCTTCAACAAAAAAAGATATTGCTAAATTGAATCCCAATAATATACAAGATGCTAAACTATTATGGGATATGAAAGTTGATAGGCAGAAGGGAAATAAGATAGAAAAAATTGCACTCATTAATCTAAAGGGAGAGAATGAACTATCCCGAGATGGTTTGATTAAAAAAGCACAGGCAGCACCGTCTCAAATGAGTTTCAGAAATTTTGTAAATGATAAACTTAAGAGTACGGGTGGTCGATTGAATCCTTTGTATTCTGGATTTCTTGAGATTATGAATAAACCTGCTGTTAGTAATACTCTTGCCGATGCTCTTTTGACTAGGGTTCTTAAGTTAAATCTTTTAGATGAACTAAACACATGGAAGCAAGCTGAGTTTGGTTTCTTTCTAACAGAAGGTGTTGGTACTGTTGATAACAATTTAAAACCTAGCATTGGTAATGCTAATATGGTTAATATTCATAGTGTTATGATTGCTATGGCAACGTTATCAAAACAACCAGCAAGAATGGAATTGGATAAACAAAAGACTTTTGCTAGAGATGCTGCTAAAGTTTTCTTTACTTTGTATAAAGGAAAGACCCCAGTCCTTGAAATTGAGTTAAGATATAAAGGATCATTTACCGCTATGCCTCAGTTCTTTGCTGGTATCACGCCAGAGTTCAAGAAACTCATCAGAAGCGGTTTCTAAACTGTCATAACCCTATGTGCGACTCGACTCTAACGTGCTATAATAATGGTATAGACACGAGGGACATGCCTAACAAACACCTTGAGCACCTAGAGGATTCTATCTTCGACGGTCGTCGAGCAGCACTTGGTGCTTTGAAGCAGGCATCTCTTTGCCGTAAGGTCAGTGTCAAATGGGACGGTGCTCCCGCTATTGTATTTGGTACTAATCCTGAAAATGGCAAGTTTTTTGTGGGAACAAAGTCAGTCTTCAACAAAGTCAAAGTCAAGATCAACTACACCCAAGAAGATATCGATCAAAACCATACTGGTAGGGTTGCTGACATCCTTCGTCTGTGTCTTCGTCATCTTCCCCATCTTCATGGTATTTTTCAAGCTGACTTTATTGGTGTTGGTGGCGGCAGGTCATATACTCCCAACACTATTACTTATCGGTTTCCTACTTCTGTTGGTCGCGATATTATTCTAGCACCTCATACTAGTTATACTGAGATATCTCCTGATGCTGAGGCACATATCGGTGTCAAACTTACATCTGCTCTAGGCACTGAGTTCATTGACACTACCGATGCTTATGTTAGTAACTGGTTTGCACCTAAATTGATTGCTGAGATTCTTGCATTGATTCCTCAGTGTAAGGTATCTAAAGATAAGTATACTAGGTTGTATTTGAGGACTTTTGTCAATAAATTTATCCGTGCTGGTAGCATTCCAAGTGCCGCAGTTATGTACGCTGCTATGGATGCTAAATATAAGCAAGAGGTTAATGTTCAGACCTTTATGGTGTGGCATAAAATCTTCCAACTGAAACAGCGTCTACTGGATGCGATTGTTACAAATGGGAATATTGAATGTTTCATTGATGGAAAACCATCTTCACACGAAGGCTTTGTAATAATCTCGAACAATCCGTATAAAATCGTAGACCGACTGACTTTTAGTAAAGCAAACTTTAATCTTAAAAAGAATTGGCAGAATGAAAAGTTTTAGTGCTTTCCTAACTGAGGCGGCAAGATCTCGCGCATCACAGGACGCAGAAAAATTAAGACTGACACATGTAGGGTATGGTAGATACGCTAACGAACGTGGCGAAGTTACCCATATGTCTCAGGACGGAAAACTTGTACAACTAGATCCCAAAACTCAGGCAGTTGCCGATCAACAGAATGGAGCAGAAGAAACTGGAGATGGCACGGGTGCGGTCGATCAAGGTACGATTGCTATTACTTTTGGAAGATTTAATCCCCCTACTATCGGACATGAAGCTCTAATAAAAAGAGTCGCCCGAGAGGCAAAGAATGGAGAGTATAGAATATACCCCAGTAGATCGCAGGACCCTAAAAAGAATCCTCTCGATCCAGGTACTAAAATTAAATTTATGCGGAAGGCATATCCCGATCACTCTAATGCAATTATCGCGAATGATAATATGCGTAGCATTTTTGATGTTCTCACCGCTCTCGATAATGAGGGATATAGCGGCATTACTTTGGTTGTGGGAGGTGACAGGGTTAGCGAGTTTAACTCATTAGCAAACAAGTATAATGGTAAATTATATAATTTTGAAAAGATTAATGTAGTATCTGCAGGTAATAGAGACCCAGACTCTGAAGGTCTTGAAGGTATGTCTGCCTCTAAACTTAGGCAGGCAGCAGCAGAAGATGATTATGATACCTTTGTTGCTGGTATGCCTAAAGGTTTAAGTAGAAAAGATAAACAAGAACTGTATAATACTCTTAGGGGTTCTATGCAGGTTGAGGAGTTTAGTGATTTTGCAGAAGTTTCATATGACTTGCATGAGATTGCTCCTAAGTTAGATCCTCAGGGTTTAAGAGAAGCATATTTCGATGATGCCTTATTTAATATTGGAGCAATAGTTGAGAATGTAAATACTGGAGTTATTGGAAAGGTCGTTAGTCGTGGTAGTAATTATGTAATCTATGTTGATGAGAATGATAATATTTTTAGATCATGGTTGAAGGATCTTCATGAGATTAATGATCTTAAATATTTTAATTGGACACCCGCTGGAGAGGTTGGTACACCTGAACTTAGAGATTATATGATAAAATTGACACCAGGTGAGGATGGAAAGAAGATAAATAAAAAGGATAAGACCGCTGAGTAAAATGTACGATCCTAAACCAATTGACATGACTGAGGCTCTCAGGCAAGTATATGAGGGCAAAAAATTAGATCCTGTCGGACAAGAAGATAAAGATATTGATAACGATGGGGATCATGATAAGTCTGATAAGTATCTTCTGAACCGTCGTAAGGTTCGTGGTGCTGCTATCAAGACTCGTAAAGAGGAAGTTGAGGAGATCCTCGATTCTCTTAATGAAGAAGAACTTGATCTTGTTCTTGAATTCATTGGCGGTAAAAAGGGTGATGGATATATTGGTCATCCCAATTTAGATATTAAGAACCCCTTTGCTAAGACACAAAAAAAGGGTCCTGTTGGTAATAAGACTGGTAGTGGCATGGTTCACAGAGTTGGCGGTGCTCTGGGTGATCGTAAAATGCAGATTGATAAGGCATTGGGTCGCTCTAAGGGGGGAGAAGTAAAGGGAAAAAAGTATAATAAAGAGGAAGTTGTTCATGAACTTGCTCAACTAGATGAAGAGCAACTCAATGAACTTCTCGGCGGTATCGTCGGTGGTCTCATGAACATGGGTAAGAAAGGCGGATTCATGAAGGGTGCTACTACTGGCATCGGTGGTCTTGCTGGTCAGGCACTGGGTAAGAAATCGGGCATTCAGGGACTACTCGGGTTCTCTAAAGGTGGTGAGAAAAAGAAAGTAAAGAAAGAAGCACTTGCATTCTCTGAAGAGGAGGAACTGTTTATTGAAGAGTGTGATTTCGATCAGTTTAGTGATGAAGATTTGATTGATTTCTTCGAGCATTTAATTATTGAAATGTCTGAAGATGATGATGACTTCGTTGCAATCTGTGAAGAACTTGATATCTGCGGTGTCATCATGGAAGAAGAAGAGCGTGATGCTGGTGCTGAGGCAAGAGAAAGACTGAAGAAGAAACAACCTTCTAACATGGATCGTCTCAAGTCTGCTGCAGCAGAAGCAGGTAGGCGTCTCAAGAAAGGTGCTAAGGCAGTAATTGGTGCTGGTGCTCGTGCTGCTGGTCATGCTGTTGGAGAATATCAAGCGCAACGTAAGAAGTCTAAGAAGGNTGCTATGGAGCGTGGTGAAGATAAAGGTGAAAAGAAAAAATCTGATGNTGNNGGTGATAAGACCGGCGGTAAGTTAGATGATCTTCTCTCTAGTATTAGAGGTGGGGATTCTGGTGGCGGATCTTCTGAAGGTGGTGGTGAATCTGGTGGAAAGAAAAAAGGTCCTGGTCTTCTCAGAAGAATTGGTAGAACCCTCAAGAAAGGTTTGAAGAAGGCAGTCGGTAAGACTGCTCGTGCTATCGCTGGTGGTAGTGACAAACTCGCTTCTCGTTTAGGTGAGTCTTATGATGACATTGCACACCTTTATGAGTCTGGTCTCTTTACTATTAAAGAAATCGAACATGTAATCGAAGAAGGTTACAAGGAAATCGATAAAAAGAAAGAGAACAAGATGTACCGCAGAGCAGGTAACTTAGCAAGAGAGGGTCTTTCTGCTAAGGATAAGAAGAAGAAAGAAAAGGCACTGAAGAAGTCTGATAAGATTGTTAGTGCAATTTCCAGACAGAAAGAAAGAGAAAGATTCGGCAAAATGGCTGATATCAAAGCACGCGACAATTACGAGGGTTGATCAATGAAATCATTTAAAAATTTTAACGAAGCATACTCTTCGGCTGAGAGAAAAGCACATTCTGGCAAATCTACCAGATCTGTTCGTCAAAATGTCGATGCTCTCAAGAAGGGGTTGAAAGCTGTTGGTGATTATCTTGCTCCCCCTGCGTCTCGTTCTAATGAACCGACTGTAAGATCTGGTGAGAGAGACAAAAACACAGGATTTGGTTATGTTCCATCTAGAGATAAGAAGGGTGAGAGATATGATAAGACAGGAACTCCTGCTCCTGCTAAATTAGATAAAGGCACTAGAGGCGAAACTATGCCATCTAACCCTCAATTTAAAGGTGTAGGTGCTAGAACAAAACCTAAAACCGACAAGAAACGCAAGTCTGACGACGGCGGTGGCCGCGGCAGTGGTGGTGACCGCAGTGCTCCTCCAAAATCTAAAAAGCGTTCTGCTAAAGATGATCCTAGAAACGCAAAGTATAATGCAATGCGGTCTGATCTTGCTAAATCGACATTTAAAACTAAGAAAGATAGAGACGGCGCAACTAAAGCTACCGAAAAGGTCGGTATGGATGCATGGGCAAAAGCAAATCCAAAACTTGCTGCTGCTAAGAAGAAGAGAGATGCCACTAGAGGTACATCTAAATCTGATAATCCTTTGATGAAGAAGTACATTAAGGATCGTGAGAGTAGAGGAGAACGTCTTCAGAAAATCAGTAAGCAAGCTAAAGCTGACACTATTGCAAACTCTCCTAACGCAGCAAGCATCAATAAGAAGCAAACCGAAAGGCAAGCATCTGTAGATAAAGCGATTAAGAGTGTTAATGCACCAAAGACTCCTGAAGCTTCAGCAAAGACACCTACACCGGCATTAGCCAACAAAGGTTCTGGTAGATCTGGAGGTTTCGGTACTGGTACTTTTGGTGGGGGGATGCCATCCAATCCTCCAGTGAGGGCAAAAACACCTGCTCCTGCAGCTGCACCAGCACCACCTACTGTAAAAGTTGGTGATAAAGTTGGTTATTCCAAAGGTGGTGAAGTCAAGAAGAAAACTAAGAAAGAATCTTTCTTAGGATTCGGTGAATACTTGGCTGAAAAAAAAACCAAAATTAAATTAAATCCTAAAAAAGAGGATATGTTGGAGAAGACAATGAAACCTGAAAAGGGTGAAGATTGTCATTGTGATCATACTAAAAATGAAAAGAAAAAACGTAAGGAAGATACCGACCATACGGAAGGTACTCCCGAAGTTTCAAACGAATCAATTAACCAAGAGGTACTCGCTTATGTCAGTCAAGAAGAAGTTTCAGAAGAAAGCTATCAAGAAAGCTACGAAACTGAAACAGACTTGACTGAAGCACTGCCTGGTTCCACCAATGTAAGTTACTACGATAGTAAGAAAGACTTTAAGAAAGCTTTCAAGTCTAATCCTGGTGCGTTCAAATCTGCTCTGCCGTCAACGGGTGGTAGACCTGGTGGAACGATTCCGAGAGGTCGTCCTGGTTTGTATACTGGTAAAGATGCATACAAACCGATGCCAGCTTTCCAACAAAAGATGATGTACAAGAGTGGTCTTGGTCAGAAATTGATGGGTGGAGATAATAAGAAGGGTTTCTGGTCTGCTACTATGAAGGCAAACAATGCTCAGGTTGGTAGTCCCCCTAGTGCAACATCTGGTCCCAAGAAATCCGGCGGCGGTTCTAATTCTAAACCAGCAAGTACAATGAATGCAAATCGTCCTGGATTTGATTCTAAGGGTAGAGCAAACAAATCAGAAAAGGATAAACTGTCTGGTAAGAAAACATCTTACTCTGGTTTCACTGAAACTAAAAAGTTAAAATCTTTTGGTTCGATTTCTTCTATGAATGAGGAGCAACTTGATGAGATTTTTGGTGCTATTGCTAAAGCAGTTGGAAGTATATTTAAAGGTGCTAAAAAGGTAGTACAACCCAAACCCCAACAACAACCCCAAGCTCAACAACAGCAGAAACCTTCAGATGCTCAGCGATTCGCATCATTGTCTGCTCCTTCTCAGTCAGTTGGTAAATTGAGTGCCGGTCCTGTAAAGGTCAATCCTTCTTCTACCGCTGACGCAGCATCACAAGCTATCGATAAGGTTTCTACACCTACTCCTAAATCCGTTGATCCCAAATTAGATAAACCTGAAAAGACTAAATCTGAAAAGAAAAAGAAGGCGGAAGACGAAAAACTGAAAGGTAAGTCTGCCGCAATGACAAAAGAGGAGATCGAACTCGATGAGCGTACTCGTTATGCAAAGGAAACTGGCAAGAGTGCCAAGACTGGTAGGGAATCTAAGCGTGGCGGTCGTGGAGCACCTAGTGGTGCAGTAGCAGCAGTCATGGCAGATATCACCAAGAGGTATGGTAAAGGTGCTATTGCTGGTACAGGTCAGCAATCTAAAAAGAAAAAAGGTGAAAAGAAAGAAGGTGAAGGTGGTAAGTATCAGAAGATGGCAGATCGTAAAAAGAAAACTGCCGATGATGCTAAGAAAAGAGGATTTAAATCTTCTCAGGATTATGTAAATACTATGGCACGTTATGGTGGCAAAGATAACTATGACAGAGGTCGTGGTCTGGGAACGTAATTTACGTTCCTGGCCTATATAAAATGAACCCCTTATAGGATAAAATTATGTTAGCTTTTCTACTTCCCCTTGCCAAAAAAGTTGTAGCAGATGCTGTCTCTAAGATTCCCGATGATGCGGAACTTGGTGAGAAACTGATTGACATTTGTCTTCTCGTTCTTGAGAAAGCAGTTAAACTTACTAAGACTACTGCTGACGACAAACTTTTAGAAGCAGTTAAGGCAGCACTTGTGACACGCGAAGGTGAATGATTTATAAATAAATATACGGAAAATATTCGGAGAGCACAATGTCTTTATACGGAAGAGTTGACTCTACCGCCAATCAGACCCAAGTCGGCTTGACTAGAGGTAATGGCGCAGGGTCTGCAACAGAAACAATTGTCTTTGTTGATGAGACCGAAGCAGGTCTGGCAGCAAATAAGGAGCGTGGTATCACTGCTCCTGGTTGGTGGGCATATCGCACCTATACTGATGGTGCTGGTAACACCCGTCATAAGGCAGAGCACCTGATGGTCCTCACTAATCCTGAGGCTAACGCTGATGAGACTCTCTCTGATGACACCATCGCAGCAGATGTTGCAGTTACGATTTCTATCACACAGCAACCAACACAGAATGCTAACCCTGTTTCTATAGCGGTAGGTGCTGGTACTACTGTACCAATGAGTGCTATCGCAACACCTCCTGGTGATGCTTCTGTTCTCACCTTCCAATGGCAGAAGAAGTCTGGTAGACGTTGGTCGAATGTATCTGGTCAAACGCACGCATCACTTTCCTTCACTTCATATGCAGCTGCAGACGCTGGTGACTATAGATGTAAAATCAATTCTACCAACGGTGGTGCTGAAGTGATTTCTAATGTGCTTACTGTACAAACTGCATGATCTAGATGAAATTTGATGAACTGAATAACAATAATGCTATTCTGTTCGCCATGAAACATTATAATAATCCTGAGTGTCATACACGAGAGGATTTTGATGAAGATATGAGGCGCTTCAAATACTTGAAGCGTCTTTTTAAAAGATATTTAAAGAATGATGAGTTAAGAGTGCATTTGATACTTAATCATTTGATCATCATATATAATGTTTTTGGTGAAGCAGCAACTCCTCTTCTATTTCTTTATATGGAGAGGGAATATTGGGCTCTTGTAAAAACCTTCCTTCTTTATTTGAATAAATATCCTATAGGGTTCTTACCCGAATTGGATAGTGATGATTATGTGTATTCAAAACTGGAGTCGATCTAATGAAAGAAGAAATGATGACAGCTGGGACCGGAGGTTTTAGTGGCAGTGCAGCTGCAACTGGACCTAACGCGGGGTATGATCCTGTTATTAAGTTTCGCAAGAAAGTGAAGGATAATAAATTAGTTATGCCTGGTAATAAAATCAAGGCAGAGAGTGCAAGGCAGATATTGGATGAGAAGTTACAAGGACTCGATGAAAAATTAAATAAAAGCTTACAAAGGATTACTCGACTTAGAAATAAAGATAATTTAAATAAAAAGCAGCAAAAAAAATTAAACACACTGTCTAATAAAGTAGGTAGAGTTGCTAATAGTGCTGCTTTGACTAAAATTAATAGACTTTCAAACAGAGATAAACCTCTTACTGGTGCTCAGAGTGATAAGTTAGATCGTCTTACGAATAAAGTTAACAAGAGAGCAGACAAAGCACTTGGCAAACCCTTAACTTCTCAGCAAAAAACACAGAAACCTTTAATTAATAATAAGTCTACTGTCAACTCTATATGGAAAGCACCTGGTGCTGGTGGTGTTGGTCCTGTTCAAGGTAACCCAACAAAGGCGATGAATAGATTTAACGCATTAATGTCTAAGGACCAATTGGGTCCTAAGGGACAGAATAAACTTATTAACAAAACAGCGCAGGTTACTAGACAAGATCCTGACATGCAAACAGCTTCTGGAAAAGGAGCAGCACGGTATATCCAAAATAATCCTAAATCATTTAAGACTCAAGATAAAGGTGGTCCTGAATTGGGACAGAAAAAAAGCTTTTATAAGAATCTCGAACCCCCATTGAAGCACAGTTACTTTAATACAGGTTCTAGTAGTAGTTCTACTACTACTAAACCTACAACTACACCTACAACTACAACTACAACTACACCAAAACCGACAAATACTGGAAGTGGAACATCTTCTTCAAATTATAACCTCCGCGCTGGAAAGAATAGAAAATTTGATTCTTCTGGTGGTAGAAGAAATGCATCATCCTATAGCGGTTTCACTGAAGCTCGTGAGGCACCATGTGATAGACCCTCTCGTTTATATCAATATAAAGTAACTGTACCTGAGATGGGCACTACTATCATCTATGGATCTTCACCTACTGAGTTGATGGTGAAATTTAGAATGCTATTTAATCCTCGCTTTATTAAGCAGATTAAGATTGAAAGAGTATCACCTTATCAAGCAGGTGAAATATTTTATGACAAAAGAATGAAGCATATTAGAAATATTAAACCAAACTAATGGCGTTCGGACTAGGAAAACTTCAAGGATTAGAAGCAAAACTTGACATCTATGAGAGTCTTTCTAAGGAGATGTTGGACAAGTTAGAACGTGCTGTGTCTTCTATTCAAGACAGCAATCAAAAGGTTGCGATCATTTTAGAGAGGCATGAAAATCGTCTTGATGAAAGTACGAAGTCTGATAATCTTATCATCAAGATGATAGAAGAGATGAAAGATGGGAATGAAAAGGATAGAGAAGTCATTCACGATCGTATCAGTAAGATTCAAATTAAAGTAGATCATAATCAAAAGTTTGTTATAGGAGTTACTGCTGTATTGACGACCCTTGTGACAGTATTGAATCTGTTGCCTGGTTTACTTGATACCTTGACACCAGCAAAACAATCGAGTATTATAGAGAGACCGATCGTCTCTAGAATTGTCTGAATTTGTTGATGCGTATTATGTGAGTCTTTTGTCCGGCAGACTGGATAAGTTTGTTCGTAAGAAAGCAGATCTGTATAACTTCCGATGTCCTTACTGTGGCGATTCACAGAAGCATAAGAATAAGGCACGGGGGTATTTTTTTCGTCTGAAACAGGACATGGTGTTCAAGTGCCATAACTGTGGGGTGGGAAGAACCTTGCCAAATTTTCTAAAGGATAATGCACCAGACCTTCATGATGAGTACATCATGGAACGATATAAATCTGGCACTACAGGTAAAGGATCATATGTTCCGAAACCAAAATTTGAAAAACCTGTATTTAAAAAGAAAGAGGATCTTCTCTCGGTTGCAGAACTAAATAAAGGGCACCCAGCAAGAGAATATATTGAACGTAGACAAATTCCGGAAGAATATTTTTCAGAAATATTCTTCGCAGATCGATTCTATGATTGGGTTAACAAAACAAAATCACAGTTTGGAGAAATCATTTCTGACCAACCTAGACTCGTTATCCCGTTCATCGATAGAGAAGGTACTTGGTTCGGATTTCAAGGAAGATCCCTCGACCCAAGAGACAGACTCAGATACATAACTATCATGTTGGATGAGTCTCGAATAAAAGTATATGGTTTGAATAGAGTAAATCTTGATAAAACCATATACATCACTGAGGGTCCCTTTGATAGTTTATTCATAGATAATGCCATTGCTATGGCAGGAGCAGACGTTGATTGGACTTTGATTCAAGATCGAGATGCTGTATTTGTTTATGATAATGAAAAAAGAAATGCCGAGATCGTAAAGAGAATGGCAAAAGTAATTGACAAAGGATATGATGTTGTAATCTGGCCAGATAGTCTTAAGGAGAAAGATCTTAATGACATGATATTAGCTGGACACGACGTTCAATCTCTGGTAGAATTTAACACCTATTCAGGTTTAGAAGCACACATTAAACTCAGCGAATGGAAAAAGGTATGAAAGAAATTCATGTAATCAAGCGTGATGGGGAGAGAACTCCACTTAACCTAGACAAGGTTCATGCAATGGTTGAGCACGCTTGTAGAGGTCTTGCAGGAGTGTCTGAGAGTCAAGTAGAAATGAACTCAAACCTCCAATTTTTTGATGGTATTAAGACCTCTGACATTCAAGAGATCTTGATTCGTTCTGCTAATGATCTTATTTCATTGGATGCTCCTAACTATCAATTTGTAGCAGCACGTCTGCTTTTGTTTGCTCTTAGGAAGGCAGTGTATAATGGTCATCCTGATGGACATCCTCCCTTACTTGAGCATGTTAATAAATGTATTAGTAAAAAGGTTTACGACAGTAGTATCCTATCGAAATATACTGCAGAGGAATGGGATAAACTGAATAGTTTCATCGACCATGATCGCGACTATCTGTTTACATATGCTGGCATTCGTCAAGTTACGGATAAATATCTAGTACAGGATCGTAGCACGGGCGAAATCTTTGAGACGCCTCAGTTCATGTATATGATGGTTGCGGCGACACTGTTCCAAGATGATGATAAGTTCTATCGTCTCGAATACGTCAAAAAGTATTATGACGCAATCTCCAAACACCGCCTCAACATCCCAACTCCCATCATGGCAGGAGTTAGGACGCCTCTACGACAATTTGCTAGCTGTGTTCTTGTTGATGCTGATGATACCCTCGACAGTATCTTTAGCAGCGACATGGCTATTGGTCACTATGTTGCTCAACGTGCAGGAATCGGTATCAACGCAGGTCGAATCAGGGGTATCAACGCTAAAATCAGAGGCGGAGAGGTTCAACACACAGGCGTTATCCCCTTCCTTAAAAAGTTTGAAGCAACTGTCAGATGTTGTACGCAAAACGGCATCAGAGGTGGCTCAGCTACAGTTCACTTTCCTATCTGGCACCAAGAGATAGAAGACATTATTGTTCTTAAGAATAATAAAGGAACCGAAGACAATCGTGTTCGTAAACTAGACTACAGTATTCAGTTCAGTAAACTCTTCTATGAGCGATTCATCTCCAACGGTATCATCTCCCTCTTCAGCCCTCACGATGTGCCAGGTCTGTATGATGCTTTTGGTACTGATTCATTTGATAGTCTCTATGTGGACTATGAATCAGATCTCTCTATTCCAAGAAAGACTATCGGTGCTCAAGAACTCATTCTCGGTCTCCTGAAGGAGAGAGCAGAGACTGGTCGTTTGTATATTATGAACATTGATCATTGCAACTCACACTCTTCCTTTAAAGATAAAGTGAACATGAGCAATCTCTGTCAGGAGATTACTCTTCCTACAGATCCTATTCAGCATATCGACGGTTCTGGTGAGATTGCTTTGTGTATTCTCTCTGCTATTAATGTTGGTAAACTGAAGAATCTAGATGAGCTAGATGAACTCTGTGAACTTGCAGTGCGTGGTCTGGATGCTTTGATTGATTATCAGCAGTATCCTGTGAAAGCAGCAGAACAAAGCACTATCAATCGTCGTTCCTTAGGTATTGGTTACATTGGTTTGGCACATTACCTTGCTAAGAATGGTGCAAACTATGACTCTCAGAAGGCACATGACCTTGTTCATAAACTCACTGAGAGGTTCCAATATGCTCTGTTGACTGCATCTAATCGTATGGCAATGGAGAAGGGTCCTTGCGGTTATTTTGGTAAAACAAAATACGCAGATGGAATTCTTCCTATCGATACATATAAGAAGGATGTAGATGAAATCGTACCGAATGACCTATTATGTGACTGGGAGTTTTTACGGGGCAGGATCAAGGAGTATGGACTCAGGCACAGCACTCTGTCCGCACAGATGCCTTCGGAGAGCAGTTCCGTTGTGTCAAATGCAACCAATGGAATCGAGCCTCCTCGCGCATACCTGTCCATTAAGAAGTCAAAAAAAGGTCCTCTTAAGCAAATTGTCCCGTCTTATTCAACACTCAAGAGTAACTACACTTTACTCTGGGATATGCACAACAATGATGGATACATCAAAGTAACTGCAGTAATGCAGAAGTTTTTCGATCAGGCAATTAGTGGCAACTGGAGTTACAATCCAGAGAACTATACTGATAATGAAGTCCCTGTATCAGAAATGGCGAAAGATCTTCTAACAACTTACAAGTATGGTTGGAAGACATCATATTATCAAAATACATATGATGCTAAGAAAGATGGTGAAGATGATCAACAGAATAAATCTAGTGAATTAGATCAACTCATAGACCAATTATCACAAGCGGAGGAAGAAGATTGTGAGTCCTGCAAAATCTGAAGTGGAAGGAATGACCGTATTTAACAAGAACAAAGTAGATTCTAAAAAACAACCCATGTTTTTTGGGCAACCTCTGGGAGTTCAGAGGTATGATGAATACAAGTATCCTGTATTTGACAAATTGACTCAGCAACAACTGGGTTACTTCTGGAGACCAGAAGAAGTTTCTCTACAAAAAGATCGCAGTGATTACCAAACTTTATCGGAAGAGCAGAAGCACATCTTTACCAGCAATCTTAAGTACCAAATCATGCTGGATTCTGTACAAGGGCGTGGTCCTGGGATGGCTTTTATCCCTTACTGTTCACTCCCTGAGTTAGAAGCATGTATGACTGTATGGGAATTTATGGAGATGATTCATAGTCGTTCCTATACTTACATCATTAAGAATGTATACTCTAATCCTGGTGATGTCTTTGACACTATCTTGGATGATGAGAATGTAATGTCTCGTGCTGCATCTGTTACAGAATCATATGATGATTTCTTAAACCATGCACATGAATACGACAATGGGCAAATGTGGGATCTTGCAAGACAAGGACACACCACTGGTCAGTATGATCGCCGTGAGTTGAAACGTAAACTCTATAGGGCAATCGCAAATGTCAACATTCTGGAAGGTATTCGTTTCTATGTTTCTTTTGCATGTTCGTTTGCTTTTGGCGAAAATAAACTTATGGAGGGCTCAGCTAAGATACTCTCTCTTATTGCTAGAGATGAAAGTCAACATTTGGTTATCACGCAGAATATCATCAACAAGTGGAGAGACGGAGACGATAAAGAAATGCAAGAAATTGCTAGAGAAGAAGAACCGTTCGTGAAAGAAATGTTTGAGCGTACTGTCAATGAAG
>NZVD01000089.1 GCA_002701385.1 Rhodopirellula sp.
CCGCCGCGAACGCCAGCTCCTGCTAACCAAACTGTAAATCCGTGATGGTTATGATCACGGCCAGTTGGTTTCCCACCGCCAATTGGGATCTCAATGGCGGGTGTTCGTCCAAATTCTCCGCCGCAGATTACCAGCGTTTCATCCAACAGTCCACGTTGCTCTAAATCTGAAAGCAAGGCCGCAATAGGAGGATCTGCCTGGTTTCCGAGATTTCGGAGTCCGGCTGCTAATCCGGAATGAGTGTCCCAAGGCTGGACGTCTCCATGGAAACACTGGACCACGCGCACACCGCGTTCAATTAATCGTCGGGCTATCAATAATTGCCGCCCATGGACTGTGTCGGCCTTATAAAGCTCCTGCGTAGCCTGCGTCTCACGACTGAGGTCGAAAGCGTCTGTTGCTTCCATTTGCATCCGGTACGCAAGCTCAAATGACTGAATGCGTGCCTCGAGCTGGGCATCCTCCTGACGCAATTCTCGATGTTGTGCATTCAGCTTAGAGAGAAATTCTAGCTGACGCCGCTGGGCAGCCGGTTTGAGACGAGAATTATTGATGTTGGCAATTAATTTATCAACCGTGTCGTTACGTGTGTCCAGGTACGTACCCTGGTAGATGCCAGGTAAAAATGAACTACGCCAATTCGAACTGTCCGCTACCGGCAAGCCCGGGCACATTGCGACATAACCGGGAAGGTTTTGGTTTTCTGTGCCGAGTCCATACGTGAGCCACGCACCGTAACTAGGCCGAGAAAGGCGTTCATCTCCACTGTTCATGAGCCGCATGCTTTGCTCATGATTCGGTGTGTTCGCATACATGGATTTAATCACGCAAATCTTGTCTGCATGCTGTGAAGCAGTTCGTTCAAAGATTTCACTACACCAAAGGCCACCCTCTCCATACTGCTTGAATTTAAAGGGTGTAGGTAATGCGACCCCGACTTCTCGTTCAGTTGGGAGGTGAACAGGAAGTTTTTTACCGTCGTATTTGGCTAAAGCTGGTTTATAGTCCCATGTATCAACCTGACTAGGTCCACCGTTCAAGTAAACGTGTATGATATGTTTCGCTTTTGCCGGAAAATGTGGCTGTTTGACCGCAAGGGGACTCTCCCCGGCTTCAATTAAATGAGGAAGAGCGAGTAGACCGAGGCCCGTTCCGAACGTTCCAAGGGCACTGCGTCGTGAGATTTTAACTTTCATTTGCCGCTCCTTCGGATGACGATGGATTCGTCCAGAATTTAAGTTGTAAGCACATTGCCGGGACACTCACAGTTGTATAGATTCTAATCGCTCTAGTGCCGCTTCATAGTTATGTGTTTTTAGCGTCGGAACCGTGGAGAGTTAAGTTGATCTTTATTATACATGCAAAGCGTACCGGTGTCGCAATTTCGATTTTTAGCATGAGACAAATTACACTGCCAAAAAGTGGTTTTCCGACGTTCGTTTACAAGCCAGAATTTGTTAATGGGCTCATTTAGAAGAGACGGATGTTGTCGGAGGGAGGACGCTGATCGGAAATTTGTGCCGAAACCTACTCGGGCCGCGTTGGGTATTGCCGGGATTGCAACAGAGAGTTTCCCAATCGTATCGTCCGCTACCATATTCGCGTTGTAGTGAGATACCAACAAATCCGGCAAATCCTGATAGACACGCAGTAAAAAGTAGATTGGTAAAAAACAATGCCGGCTAATAATGATTGCCGTGATCGTGTTAGTAATTGCTTTTATATTTGTTTTTATCGCGTTAATCAACAAACCAGAATTCATTGGATATAAGTAACGCCTGAGCAAAGTCAACCAGTTCATTGGTTGCCAGGAATTTAAGTCCGAGTGAGATCTCATTTTCCGTAGGTGCTCGCCCCAGAGTGTGTTTATAGGCAAGTTCAATCGAATGTGACGGTTCGTTCGCTTCGATCCTTGTAGCCAAATTGTGTGCAACCCTTTCAATAAACGGGCTATTTAGTGCGAATAACGCCTGTTGGGGAACTGTGGTGGTCGGCCTCAATGCGGTGGAGCTGTCAGCATTGGCAGCATCAAAGACCTGCACCATATTGGGAAGATTCTGACGTTCGACAAAGGCGTAAATTGTCCGGCGATTATTATCTTCACGATCGAGCTCTACAGGCCGTCCATACATAGTCCGGTCCAGCAACCCACTGGCAAGAAGAAGACTATCACGCATTTGTTCGAGATCGAGACGGCGGCGATTGAATCGCCAATAATACTGATTACTTGGGTCGATTTCGTTCTGTCGGAGGAATTTCGTAGTGTCTGGAATGAATGAAGTGCGCTGATAGGCCTGGCTGGTAAGGATGAGGCGGTGCAATGCTTTAGTTTGGTAGTCGTTGGAGATTAGATAAGCCGCCAGATAATCTAAAAGCTGCAATTGTAAGGGCGGTTCGTTACGCAGCCCGAAATCACTAGGATTTTCGACCAATGGTGTACCGAAGTGATGCAACCAAATGCGATTCGCCCAGACGCGTGGGGTCAACGGATTGTCTCGATCACCAATGGCGTGTGCTAAATCTAGACGCCCTGCCCCGCGTTCGAATGGTTTGCGGTCCGGGGAAAGAATTTTCAAGAATTGACGTGGAACCGTGTTGCCAAGTTGAGTCGGATCACCCCGTTGAAAAATTGCTGGGTCAGTCAAATCTGATTTATCCACCATCACCATGGCGCGGTCTGCCGCATTTGCATTACTCACGGCGATTGAATCAAGTGAGTTTAGTAGGCCTCGATATGCATCCTTATCGGTTCTGCCAAGATAGAAGTAGAGACGGCGTTTCGGGAACCAGACGGGACTAGAATTGTCTAGCAGGACTTGTGCCAATTCGTCCTCTCTGGGGTCCGGAGTTGAAGAATATTGTTGTTCCAGCGTTTCTATTTCACGGCGAATTGCATCGCGTTGAGCGCGAATCTTAGCCTGGTATTGCGCGTCCTTGCCGATCTCAATGCGTGGGTTCCCAAAGAATCCCTGATCATGGGAATTACCATCCGTACCTTCGGTAATCAGGATCGTTAGGAAGCGACTATTCTCACTGAGAGGAATAGATAGTTCTGGCCCAGACTGCTGTGCTTTGAATGCAGGCTGAAAATACCTACGTTCGCCGTCTAAGTAGATGGCCACGTCAATGGTGCTCATGTCTTTCGCACCGCCATGCCCGATTACGGTCTTGAATTCCCCTTGCTCGAAATCGTGAAGTGCACGGATCGCGGCAATATCAATAGTGAAACCTTTGTTGGCATGCAATCCCATCATCCAATTAGGTTCGGCGGCGTAATCAATTCCATTGATTGAGCTGGAGGTGAAGCCCTGAGAGGGCCCGTATTTGATGTAATCCCAGGAGGCTGTTTTATTGCCTATAGGTGCATCATGAATGGCAAGTCCGGTAGACGATATGATCTGGGACGATTTTTGTTGGGGAATAAATACGCCGTCTACATAAGGATTCTCTGCGGGAAGATAGGTATCAAAATTTCCAGCATCAATGCTGGAAGTGCTTCCCGTTGTGGTTTCACCTGTTACTGGATTAATTGCCTTATCGGCTTCGCCCTTTCCAAGCCCGTCTCCACCGGCCATTAGATCTGCAAGATTGATGATCCCCTTACCCAACTCGGCAGACCGTGATTCTAGACTCTTGATCTTATCTCTGATTACGGAACGCAATCCCCAGCTGTTTGTCAAAAGCTCACCATAAACTTTTGCAATATCTTCAGGGGACTGGGGTTTGTCTTTAACAAGTGCTGAAATGACGCGAGGTTCTATGCCCTGCTCTTTCCAAAGATCCGGTGTTAGTTCACCGCCCTGCATCAGGTCGGCCCATGGACCGAATATACGATGTCCTGTTCTTGCATGTTGTGCAATGTATTGACGCCACGCGTAAGTAATCTGAGGACGCAATTGGTCTTTGGTTAACGACAGGAAAAAGATTGTTGTTTCAGTGTTGTCCGGTTCGGTGGTGGCAACCCTTACAAGGTGTTCGGTAGTTCGTGAGCGGGCGGCGTATAAGGTTTCCCCGTAGAGTTTGGATTGTCGATCGGCAATCTCCTGAAGTTTCTTGTTGTAAGCGTCTTCAAATGCCTTCCCTTCTTCGGTAATTTCACCGACTCGCGGTCGATCGTACGGTTCCTCACTGTTTGCGAATACGCCGTAAAGCGAATAATAATCCGCCGTGGGAATGGGGTCGAACTTGTGATCGTGGCAGCGAGCACAGCTTACCGTGAGTCCGAGCAAGCCGCGGCTGACGACATCGATTTGATCATCGATTACGTCATGGATATTGTTGTCAAATAAACGCCCCAACGTCAGAAATCCCATCGCAGATAAGGCGGGGGAATTCTCTGGAAGGTCCAGTTGGTCAGCAGCCAGTTGCTCGGCAATAAACTGATCATATGGTATGTCTTGATTGAAGGCTCTAATGACATAGTCGCGGTATGTGTATGCAAATGGGCGGATCCTTGCATCGCCATACATGAGCACTCCGTCCTTTGCATCGGAATATCGAGCAACATCAAGCCAGTGTCTAGCCCAGCGTTCCCCGTAATGCTCTGATGCCAGATACTTATCAATGAGCTTGGAGTAATCTTGTAACGGAGTTTCCAATTCCTCCAGGGTAGGAGGTAAACCAGTTAGATCGTACGAAAGACGCCGGATTAGTGTGCCAGCGTCCGCTGTTGGAAGAGGTTGCAATCCACGTTCCTGTTGATTGATCTCCAATAAGTAATCCACGGGATGGCGTTCTTTGGGGACTTCAGCCTTAACGATTGGCAAGAACGCCCAATGCTGTTTCGCATTCTGTTCTATCTCTGTCTCAAATTCGCCTTCCCGGGGATCTGCGGCTCCAGTGAGAATCCATTGCTCGAGAAGCTTGATCTGGGTACTCGTGAGTTTCTCTCCGAAGTCCGCCGGCGGCATCTGGAGGCTCGAGTCCGTGTGCCGGACGGCCTTGATTAGGAGGCTCTTTTCAGGAAATCCAGGCACGATGGCGGGGCCACCATTTCCTCCGCGGAGTAATCCCGCCTTTATGTCCAGTCGCAGTCTGCCCTCGATATTGGTTTCGCTATGACATTCATAGCAATGTTTCGATAGTAAAGGCCGAATCTTGGATTCGAAAAAGTCGTAGTCCTCTGCGCTCGAAACGTTGCATGAAAGCAGAGCGAGCAAAATTATAAATGTTCGCATTGTTAGGGTATCTAATAAGGATGCAAAGGTGGGATAACACAAGTCTATCGTATTTGCGTCCTTAATACATAGAATGTTACGCGAGACTGAGTGAGAGATAGGAGTATTGGTTACTGATATCCGTTAGGATGGTATCCGAAATAGTGGTCCTACAAAGCATGCTAGACAAGGTAGATTTACGATGGATAGGCCAACACGAGTAAGGTTCTGGGTGATTGCCTCCTGTATGTTAATGGGGATCATTTTGTATGTCGATCGATATGCCTTTGGGATTGTTCAGCCCTATATTCGACAGGAGTTGAATCTAAGCAAGACGGATTTCAGTTATGCGCTAAGTGCCTTCTTTTGGTTTTATGCTATTGGCCAGATGCCAGCTGGCTGGCTCTCAGATCGCTTTGGCCCCAGGCTTTTACTGACGAGTTACATACTCGTCTGGAGCTTCTTTGCTGCGACTGTTGGATTAGCGGGGTCGTTGGTCACGCTTTGTCTTGCACGAGCTGCCTTTGGCCTTGGTCAGGCTGGAGCGTTTCCGACGGCCTCAGCGATCGTCGGACGGTGGATCCCAAGGGCCCAAAGGGGAAAGGCAAGTAGTTTCGTTGCGTTAGGAGGACGTATCGGTGGTGCGATTGTGCCAATTATTAGCGCCATTTTGCTTGTTACATTTTTGCCCTCAGATCAAGGGTGCGAAATTGAACCGCGTCAAATTCTGCAACCAACGGAGGTTGCAAAAACGATTTCTGAAAATCGAGGACTCAAAGACGATAGCAAGCCGTATCTATCTCGGATAGACGAATATGTAGAACAGGTAGCTGTAAGAGAAAATGCAGATATTATCACCAAACGTATTCTTTCGGTAGCATTCAACGAGATCATAAATGATCCGGTCTTCTACCGAAGGGAGGCGTTCGAAGAGTTAGGTAGCCTGGATCGCTTTGCTACTGAACAAATTGAACGGATTCACAGTGGGCAATTGCTGCCTGTACGTGACAGTCAGCGTCTGAATAGGCATCTTTTGGAAGCCGTGTTTCCGGTTAGCGTCGAGGGACTTTACGTCGCGAGTTGGAGGCCTGTAATTTTCGTGTTCGCCGGGTTAGGACTGTTTGGTGCATTAATTACATGGTTAATTCTTAGAAATCATCCGAGTGAACACCCGAGAGTCAATGAGGCGGAATTGCGTTACATAACTGGAACTAACGAAGTTTCCAGGCCTGCTGGCAATCTGCCAGTACAGGCTATTTTGCGATGTCGCAGTGTGTGGCTTTCGGCGTTAAGTCAGTTTTGTGTTAACATCGGTTGGCTATTTATTGTGACTTGGTTCATCGAATATTTGATGGAAGAACATCATGTCGCAATGGCTGAGCGTTCGGAAATGATTGCACTGCCATTAATGGTCGGTTTTGTCGGAATGTTAGTTGGCGGTGTGGCGACCGATCGACTGAGCAAACGCATCGGCCTAAGATTTGGACGTTCAATTCCATGGGCCAGTGCAATGTTGGTGGCGGCCTTGTGTTTTCTGGTCTGCCCGGCATTGAATGACGCTTGGGCCATTACGTGGGCTATGGCGGTTGTCGCGCTGAGTGTTGATTTTTCGTTGCCGAGCATGTGGGCGTTTACACAGGACGTTGGCGGGGATTATGTAGGAGTCGTGCTTGGATTCGGAAATATGTTCGGAAATTTTGGCGCTGCTGTTTCTCCGATATTGGTGGCGGGGGTTCAAGAAAGTTACAGTTGGAATGTAATGTTCATCACCTGCGGTGGCTTTTTCATAATCGCTGCGATCGCAGCATTCTTCGTGGATGCGTCTAAACCCATCAAGGGTTTGCCAGCTACCGATCGCAATGGCCCCTCCGCTGCTTAATACGTAGGTGCCATTGCGGAGAGCCAAAAAATCATTATCTTGTTGGTAAATAATCAATTTTGAACATAGGACAATTGTTATGTCGAAAAATATCCAGTGGTACTATCACCGAGCCGGCTGAACTAGCTGTATGAGAGCGCAAGAGTTTCTTGCCAATGCCGGAATCGAACCTAAGGTTGTAGAAAAACCATCCAAACCGCCATACCGGGATGAGAAGGTGCGTGATTTACTAGCTTCAGCGAGTAAACTCTTCGCGGCCAAAGGTAAGAAAACATTAAAGGTCAACCTGAAGTCTGAGTCAGTTAGCGATGAAGAGATTGCTAAATTCCTTCTGGGGCCAACTGGAAATTTGAGAGCACCGACGATGGTACTTGGTAAAACTCTCGTTGTTGGTTTTAACCAAGATTTGTACGAGGAAATTTTCGGTTAAGAGCCCAAGGCTAGGAACATGCAACTTGTCGAAGTCTTTATTCTCGCGATCCATCTATTTTTGGTTGGGATCGGAGCATGCCTCCCACTAGCGGTTGTTTTACTTAACCGGAAGATGTTGCGGATCGATAATAGTGGTCATTGCGACGCGATTTGGCAATTTTCTCGTAGTCTGATGAAGGCATCCATTCAAGCTTTAATATTGGGTTCTATTTTCGGCTTGTTTCTAGCGGCCGTTCTCTGGAGTGAAGATTTCCATCATCGCTGTCATTTAGTCATGACAAAAATGAAATGGGCCGGTGTCGAATGGCTTTTTAGTATTTTTGTCTTTGTCGGTATCTATTTTCAATGGGCGAAAGCACCAGGAGCCACTCGGGCATTTTGGATTCGTAGTGGGCTCATTTTCCTTGCGGCCCTTAATTTACTGTATCACTTTCCTTCGCTGTTTATGGTGATTACAGCCATTCCGGCAGATGTGGTTGATTCCCTTACCCTTTCAGGAATGGAATTGAGTCGCGATGCATTCAATGAAATTGTGTTTAACGCCACCATGATTTCTCGATGGTTACACGCAACCCTAGCGATGTTGGCGACATCCATGGTATTTGTAGCCGTTGCCTCAATCAGGAGAGCAAATCAGGAAGATGAGGGGCCTGCCAGAGACTCAGCTATTTCAATTTGCCGTTGGGCTGCAAGAAATGTTTTGTTAACTCTGTTCTTACAGTTCGCTTTTGGTATTTGGACCGTCGTCGCAATGGAGCCGGCCCGCATGGAAAACTTGATGGGAGCAAATATGGCAGCAACGGGTCTATTTGCTATCGGTATCATTTTGTTGTTCGTACAGTTACAACAGTGGACCGGCCTCATATGCGAGCGAGTTCGCAGAGATCACTTAGTCCGTGCCGTTGCAACGTATTTGACGATGTTTACGTGCATGGTTGCAGCATCAGTCCTCAGTTAGCCAGTCCGGATTAGGGTCATTAGGAGAGTGTTGAATGAATCAGAGCATTTTGATTAAAAGTGCATGTGGAAAAACCGAAGCGAAAATATGCCCGACGCGCGGATTCAATCTGTATTCGCTTCTAGTAAGTGGAACTGAGTTATTGTGGGCCGACGCGGGATTCTTGGCGGGTGAGGCAAGTGCATCTGGAAGCGGGACCCCCATTCTCTTTCCGATCCCGGGCCGATTAAACGGAAAAACTTATAGATACGGCGGTGTTGAGTACGATCTTGAAAGCGACGACGGAAACGGTAATGCCATTCATGGCTTCGTTCTCGACCGACCATGGCGTCTTCTAGAGAATAGTGAATCTACAATCGTTGGGGAATTCCAGGCATCAGTCGATGCGCCAGAGATACTCAAACAATGGCCTTCTGACTTTATTATTCGCTGTAGGTACACAGCGGTGGCTGACGGTATAAACGCCCAATACGAGGTAATAAATCCTGATGAAAAAGAATTGCCTTGTGGCCTAGGTACTCACGCATACTTCCGAGTCGTATTAGGTGAAAACAACGGTTCAGATTCGATTATTTCATGCCCTGTCTCCGAACGTTGGATCCTG
The DNA here is from genome assembly GCA_002701385.1 of Rhodopirellula sp. GTDB lineage: Bacteria > Planctomycetota > Planctomycetia > Pirellulales > Pirellulaceae > UBA721. The sequence continues at coordinate 9,030 of NZVD01000089.1, forward strand.
GAGCATATGTTAGCGACGGGAGAGGTGGTTCCGCTTGAAGCTACGGAGTCCTTTGCCAATGGAGCGAAATTTAGTGAGCTTCAGCTCGATGATGTTTTTAGCGGGATTACATTTGTCGATGGTCGTGCGGCGGCGTCCATTGAGGACGTATCGGCGGGCAGGACCATGAGATATAGCTGGGACGAGGCTTGCGAAATTTGTGTGATATATACGCCTCCGCATCGAGAAGCTATTTGTATGGAACCATATACACTAGTTCCGGGCGGTTTAGCGTTTGATACCGGTGAACATGGGTTGATCGTACTTAGGCCAGGGGAATCATTTTCGCATGCGATGGAAATAGTCCTCGACTCTAGCGACGCGCAGTGAAAAACGCTCAGTCTTTTCAGACTGAGCGTTTTCTATTAATCGCGTTGGAACAGAAAAATTACTCTTCAACAGTACCTGGTAGCTTACCAGCGTCGATCAGTGACTTATAAGTTTTTCCGGCCGGATTCTTTTCAGCCAAAACCTTTTTAAGTCCTTCGTCAAATTCTTTTTTGACGGCATCAGCTTCTTCACGTACTCGTGTTGAACTGTAATTTGCCTTCTTGAAATGCTTCGCAAATGTTTTGCCGAAGTCATTCTTGTTCTTTTTGCTTGTACCAAAGTGGCAGAGGTTACATTTCTTCTCTTTGGCAGCAGCGACAAAATCAGCATTTTTGCTGGTGTTAACATAGCGTTCTGTAAATGCCTTAGCAAACGCAGGGATAGCCTGTGCTTTCTCTGCAGTCGCAACTACAGCAATGACTGCAACTGCTAATACGGTAGCGAGCTTTTTCATTAGGTCTTCTCCAATCTAAAGTAAAAACCAAACTTGAGTCTGTTTGTTTAAACTCCGAATTCAAAAATATGTTTCGTCTAACATTCACTTAAAAAGCGATATGTGGGAACGTTTTATCTTGATGTTATCGGCGTTTTTGATCATTAGTTTCAGTAGAATTAAGCGAGTATTCGGTGTCAAGGCAGGTGATATATATAAGCAATGTTAGTTATCACAAAAAATCGGAATTGTATGCTAATTATTCTTGCAAGTATGTATCGCCCTGATATCGACGCCCAAATGGGATAAACGCTAAGGCAGTTAATAGCATCATGCTACTAAAAAACAAATAGTAATCTGTCTCGGATAATATGCTGCCCGCCTTCAACCGGTGGCCGTTTTTGACGGTTAGTTCGCGTCCTTCTTGGTCTAGAACTGACCATCGAATAGTCAATTCGTTTCGCTCAGGGTCGTACACGTCGAATAGGGCAAGGGTTGTGGCTTCTTCAGCGAACTGAATTTCCGTATTACCCTCGTTGATGCTTATAGAAGGCGGTTGATTATCGTTTGTTGCAAGCACTTCGAGGGTCTCGGTTGCCGTTTCGTTACCGACGGTGAAGGTAAGTTCAATTCGATAGACTCCAGCGACGTCCGTTTGCAAAGTGTTATAGAGCTTATTACTGAAAAGGAGCTTTGCTTCCGTGGATGCATCTGGTTTTTCAATCAAATTCCATTGAAGCGAACTGTCCCCATCGCTATCCCCCGCGTCCGTTGTTGCGAATAAGTTAATGTTTTGCCCAGGCTTTATCGCAATATCATCTCCTAGTACTACGGTAGGGGGCGTCAGACCAGACGACTTCGACTCCGCGTCGGGTTTTTGCTGCTCGCTGACCTGCAGTGTCGAGGTTTTATGGATAGTCGATAATCCGTCAGATGCTTCTAGGCGAACTTGGTATACCCCTGGAGAAGAAAATTGCACCGTGGGGCCAGATTCCTGAATGAAGTAGTTCACACCTGCAACAAAGAAGTTTCCCAGGCTTACGCTGACGAGAAAAAGTGCCATCACGATTGATTTCAAGGGTTTTGGAGCCTGAGTGTAGCTAAATTCAAGGCACGTAATACTAACAAACACTTCTGCCGCCGTTATGAGAACGTATGAGGCTAGCTGCCAAACAATGTTAACTATTTCGCCTGACTCAATTCGATATTGGATCCAGGCGGGTAACAAAAATGCAGGTACGGTAATAAATAGACCGATCGAAATTTTCCGTATTGGCGTTAGAGGAAAAAAACGATTGATTGTTGGGTATAGCCACAATGAAAAGATCGGGATGAAAATGAGAATCATGATCGGATTGACGGCCTGTATCTGTGACATCAGCCAGACAATTCCAAAGAACTCGCGGTCCATTCGTTCGGCCTGAAGGACCCAGGCGGATCCAGTTTGATCGAACAACGCCCAGAACATTGCAACAAATAGGTACAGAACTGATAATTGCACCAATGCTTTGATTGCTTTCGGGGAACGTAACTCAGCGAGCAGTTCTCGGCGCCGTGCGGGTATATGAACAAATTTGTTTCGCCCCATCCAGAATAGCAAGGTGGCTATAGCCATTAAGATACCGGGTACCCCGAAAGCATACGCAGGGCCGTAACTTTCAAGCAGGAAGGGAGTAAGTAACGTAGAAGTAAACGCACCTAGGTTGATTGAGAAATAGAACCAGCCAAAGACTCGTTCCAATAGCTGTGCGTTGGATTTGCTGAACTGATCGCCGACATGTGCACTTACACAGGGTTTTATTCCTCCACTTCCAACAGCAATCAATGCCAATCCCCAAAATAAGCCATTACGTGTCTCATCCATTGCAAGCACTAGGTGGCCCGCGCAATAAACGATGCTTAGCCATAGGATGGTGCGGTATTTACCGAGAACGAGATCGGCTAGCAACGCACCGGCAAGTGGAAAAAGATAAACCCAAAAATTGAAAGCGTGATACCAAACCTTGGCCTGTTCGGCGGACATCACATCACTACCACCGGTGTGGTCCATTAAATATTTCGTCATGAAGATGATAAGAATGCACTTCATGCCATAGAAACTGAAACGTTCTGCAGCTTCGTTACCGACGATGTAGGGAATACCCGAAGGCATTCTTTCAATGTGTTCCGGAGCAGTGCGATAAGAGGTCTTCATATCTTACAAATGGCTTAATTCATATGGTATATCTGATCGAATCTAAGGCATCATTGTACTAGACGCTGCTTAATTAGTCAGGAACGCCGGGGTGTACTGGATTTAACCCTCTTTGCTGTTCAACAAAATCATCCAGACGGTAATGATCTATTGTTTGCTGGTGACTTGGAACGCCTGCCGGAGGAACCTGCGGAGTTGCCCATCGAACAATTGCATCCGAATCTTTGAGATTGTACCACTCCGGAGCAGTGTCAGTTTGTAATTCAAGATTTAGTTGATCTAACGTGAATTGCTCGCTTTCCCCTAGATCATCTACAAAATGTTGTTCCAAAATAACGACCGATTGGTAGAAACCGTTGTTCTGACCATTCATCATCAAAGGGACGTTATTCTGGGTTTCTTGTACCGGATGTGAAATAACGAAGAGTGGATTCCCTAACTCTGTGGAAAAAATGCAATCGTTGAAGTGAAGGTCTCCTAATATAAAACCATCAGTGTCCGNAACTGGGAAATTTAGCAAGCCGGCCCCCGCGTAACAGGTTANATTCGTCAGATTTAGCCCGATNGAAGAANGGTTCGAGGTTGACTCAGTTACAGAAAGCAGCCAGTCAGGTGAAATGAAAAGGCCATTCGTCCAAGTAAGAGTTACACCAAACTGATGTCGGTTGCGAAGGAGTTGAATCGGTCCACGAAGAAATGCATCGGTAATGTCAATTACCAAAGCATGCTCGGCGTTCGGTGATGTCGAATCTGGCGATTCAGGGTCGGTAGTACGAGCAACACAATCAAAAACAGCAACGTTGACCGGTTTTTGGTTGGCGATATCTTCCGGAGGTAGAACTGTAATGATTGACTTAATTAGATTAAAACTCGCAAGGCCATTCAAACGGAATAAACTCCAGCCTTGGCGAAATTCTTCAGGCAACGTGAAGTTGATATTCAAATTCTCGAAAGTAATCTGGCCTCCATAAACATCAATGAAAGCCGGGACGGTTGTTTCAAGGGAAGACTCACTAAGTGTGATTCGCAATGTAGGGCGTTCTTCGGCTTTTCCCCGGATTACTAAAGGGTGATTTAGGTTACTGGCCAAATCCAGGGTAAGTCCCTCGACTGGCATCTCGATGTCCTCCCAAATTTCAATGGCACCGATGTCTTCATCTTCCGCCAGGAGTGAAACAGCAAGCTCGAGACTGTTGACGGCCACCATCGAATCCGGAAGTGTATTCTCGGGGATTCCAACGACTACAGTTTGGAAATCTGATGAGTTAGTAGATGTTTCTGTTTGGTCTTGGAGATGATCAGCAGCAGCTGGGGCGGTTTTCTGAGTGCCTGCATCTATATTCGGCACCTTCGGGTCGGCTGGGGATTGGTAGGGGGTAGTACTAAATGTTGGAGCAGCGATAACTAAGTCCGCGACTGGTCGATTGATTTGGTGAATCGAAAACGTGGTAACAAGCAAAGCCATTATGGGCACAAGCCAGCTGAGCTGTGTTTGCCATTTAAATGGGGTCGCAGTGCGAGTTCCCATCCATTGGCGACCTACGCGATCTACCTGAAGTCCGAGTTGTCCTGCCAACTGAATAATGTCGTTAATGACGTCTGCCGGCTTCGGGTATCTATCGTCAGGCCGCTTTTCTAGCATTTTGTGCAATATCTTTATCGATCCTTCGTCGAGATCGTTGCGATACACTTTAGGATTGGGCGGGGGATCACTACTATGACTTAACAGCTTTTGTAAAACCGTTCCGGTTGGATACGGGGCTATTCCGGTTAGCATGTAATACAAAGTACAGCCCAGCGAGTAGATGTCGCTCCGCACATCGGTACCGCGAGGGTCACGGGCCTGTTCTGGCGAGATGTAATCGAACGTTCCTAGTGTAATACCTGAGGCAGTTACATCGCTGTCATCGTTTTCGACATGATGTAATCTTGCTAGTCCCATATCGACAAGTTTTGCTGTTCCCAGATTAGTGACAAGGATGTTGGAAGGTTTGATGTCGCGGTGAACGACATCCCGGTCCGAAGCGTGGACAAGGGCATCCGCAATTTGGAGTACATAGGACCAAGCCTCCTCTAGGGGAAGAGGGCCCTTGTGTTCAACAAGGTCTCTTATGTTGACGCCATTGATATATTCAAATGCAATGAAATGCCACCCCCGATCCTCCCCTACATAATAGACTCTCGCGATATTTGGGTGATCTAAGCGGGCCGCACTTTGGGCCTCATTCGTAAAACGCCGGAGGGATCCGGAGTCGGTCCGATTTTGGGAAAGGACTTTGACGGCGACAGTGCGGCTTAATTTTGTATCGGTCGCTCGGTAGACAGCCCCCATTCCCCCTTTGCCAATAAACTCCTCGAGTGTGAAATGTTCAAGAACTGTTCCTTCAAGTGCCTCACCGATAGGCAATGGCTCGCCTTTAGGAAGCGATGTCCGGCCGGAAGGCAGTTTAGTTATAACCGTTCGCTGTTCTTCACTCGGGATAGGATGCGGATCTGACAGGACTGCATCATAATGTGCCGTTTCACTTTCCCCTTGATGCAGAAGCCGATCCTTAGGGGTGAGTTGCGTAGAATCGTCTTGGGAATTCGGCGGATTCGATGGTTGTTCGGCGCGATCGTCCACAATGCGACTTGTAAAAAACAATGTTATTAGATGAGCTAATTCTATTTTCGCTAGTGGGTCAACTGCGGTCAACACCTAACGCGGAGCAACGTCTTTCCGAACAGGAGCTTGCCAGGGGACTGCTCCACCTCGCTGTATTTGGATCCGCAGTAAGCGAGACAATTCGTTAAATTTACCGCGGTTAACGTCTGAAAGCTCCGTGCGTTCCTGGGGGTCGGACTTGATATTGTACAACTCCAGAGGTTCGAATGGGCTATTGTGTAATAGCTTCCAGTCGCCTTGGATTAAGGCGTTGGTGATCAAACCTTGATAACGCAAGTTGCCTTCTCGTCGATGGAAAAATAGATTCCTGTTCGGGTTGTTCAGCGTACCACCTTCCAGTACTGGTAATAATGAAATCCCATCGATCTCGTGATTGACTCCGATTCCTGCGATCTCACAGATAGTGGGGTAGAGATCCATGGTGAGTGCACGTTGGTCTGTAATGCTCCCAGGGATAATCCGTTTTGGCCAACGAATGACTGTAGGGACTCGTAGGCCCCCCTCGTACATACTTTGCTTCCCATCCCTTAAGGGGCCGTTGTTTGCGCCAACATTAATTTGGCCACCATTGTCGGAAGTGAAGATGACGACTGTATTGGATTCCAAACCGGTTGCCTTAAGGCATTCTAAGACTTGTCCAATGCCATGATCCATGTGCTCGATTAAAGCGACGAGTTTGGCACGTTTGTCCGACATTTCCGGATGTCGTTGTTTAACTTTTTCGTACCAGTCCTGAGGAGGTTGAATGGGTGTGTGCGGGGCGTTATATGCCAAGAAAAGGAAGAACGGTTCCTCAGAGGATTTTGCGTTGTGGAGATAATCACAGGTCCACTTCGTAAAGAGATCGGTCGCATGGCCTGTTGGTAAGATCTTCTTTTCATTTAATCGCATATATCCAATGCCATGCCGTTCGTGCTTATAGTAATCATCCATCATGTCGCCCAGCCAGCCATGGAAATGATCGAATCCGCGATTGTTAGGCCAATGCTCTTCAGTTAGTCCAAGATGCCATTTTCCGATCAATGCTGTTTGATAGCCGGCTTGTTTAATTTTGTGACCGATCGTGATCACATCCTTTTGTAAATAACCCCAGCTGTCTTGCGGGTAGGTGCGAATTACGCCCGGGACGCCGACCAGCTCAGGATATCGGCCACTGATAAAGGAAGCTCGACTTGGCGAACAAACCGGACAGTTTGCATAGAAGTTGATGAATTTAAGGCCTTCCGTGACAAGCCCATCGACAGCAGGTGTAGATAGGTCTTTTGCGCCGTAACTGGAGAGGTCACCATAGCCAAGGTCGTCAACCATAATTGCAAGGATATTTGGAGTGTCCGCCGCGTTACTGTTTGAGGTCGCAAGACATATAGCTGTAAAAAATATGCTCAGTAGCTTTGTCTTCATGATGTAATTAAATCCCTATATCTCGTGGCGAATTTGGCAATAGCTTTCATACCTGCGGAGGTCCAGAAGTCCTTCAGCCACCGCTCTTTTAACACCACATGGTTGCTCGTGTACGTGTGAACAATCCGGAAAGCGGCATTCATTTATATATGGCCGCAAATCCCGGAATAAACCCGCTACCTCTTCGGGAACCACATCCCATAACTGAAACTGCCGGATACCAGGAGTGTCGACAATATAGCCCTCGTTGCCGAGTTCGATTAAGGTCGCTGCGGTAGTGGTATGACGTCCTTTTTGGTTGTCCATACTAACAGAATTCGTACGTAGCTCTAGTGTAGGATTTGCGGCATTCAAAAGCGATGACTTGCCAACTCCGGATTGTCCAACTACTACATTTTGTTTCGAACGTATCAAGGATCGAAACTGCTCAATACCTGTACCCTTCTCCGCAGAAGTGAAGATGACGCGATAACCGAGTTGCCCATAAGTGCCAGCGATAGCCTGCAATGAAATGGGGTCAATAAGATCGGTCTTATTGAAACAAATCACAGGTTCACACCCGACCTGTTCTGCCGTGACCAGAAAACGGTCAATCAGATTTGGTTTTAACGCGGGTTCAGCAACACTTGCAACTATGATCAATCGGTCCACATTGGCGACAAGAACGTGTTGCTGGCCTTTACTGGTTCGACTGATGCAACCATAACGAGGTTCCACGCGTACAATTAGGCCCTCATTCCGGCTTCCCGCGTCAGTGGAGAGTTCAGGTTTGAGACTTACAATGTCTCCCGCTACGACGACATTTCGTTGCGTGGTACGAATGTTCTTAAGGAGTCCACGCACGGCGCAGTGATATCGATTACCGTCGGAAGCGGACACAATGCAGTCGATTCCGTGTACACTCAAGACCCTGCCCTGTATGCACTCTTCCGCCTTGATTTCCAACTGGATATCGATCGCATCATGGGCATCGGAGGAGTTTGCCCCGATCACTGTGCGATGTCTGGTAAGTTCTCCCTTGCCATTAAGTCGCTCTTGATGAAGCGTTGGCTTGTCCTCGAATCCGTGTTCGTTATACTCGCGAGTAAAGTCACCCCTTCGTCGTCGCGCCTGATGCCCTTTTTTTAGCTGAGTCCGAAGCTTCTTAATGTTCTTCTTTTTTGACATGAAAGTCTCAGCTCAGCACGGGTTAAAAACTCTGGGGAGCAGTATCCGTTTCGCCGGATTCGCCTTCGGTAACCTGCTTGTTCGCGTTACCGTCATTTGAATCGGTTGGCGTGCAATCAGATTCTGACTCGACAGCAGACACGTCGCCATCGCCTGCGGTCGTTTCATCTATTTCAGGATCATCTATAGTTTCGATTTGTCCCTGCTGATCTTCTTTTGCTTTTGGCATTGGATGAACGGACGGGCCGATGACATCCGCAATCTGTTCTTCGGAGAGTTCTTCGGACTCTACTAATTTTTCAGTAAGGTTTTCGAGTTCTTCGCGGTATTGAACAAGCAATTCATCCGCGCGTTTCTCCGCCTCGTGCAGGAAGTTGGCGACTTCACTGTCAATGACTTCCATGGTGTGTTCACTAAACTGTCGTTGCTCATGAATCTCCCGACCCAAGAACGGGTCTTCATCGGACAATTTATAACTGACAGGACCGAGTGCTTCGCTCATTCCCCAACGAGTCACCATCCTTCTTGCGGTTGAAGTGGCTCGTTCTAGGTCGTTCTCTGCACCAACGGCAGTTTCATTGTAAAGCAACTTTTCCGCGGCTCGACCGGCCAGAAGAACAACCAAATGGTCCTTTAGTTGAGTTTCCGACATGGAAACGCGATCCTCTTCGGGGAGCATCTGGGTGGATCCTAGTGAGCGTCCGCGGGGAATAATAGTAACCTTGTGCACCCTGTCGGCGCCCTTGAGAAACCACGAGGCTAGGGTGTGACCTGCTTCGTGATAAGCAGTCTTTTCTTTGTCTTCAGCAGTCAAATGTTCTTCGCGTTTAGCTCCCATCAGAATTTTGTCACGAGCGTAATCAAAATCTTCCATCTCGACACAGTCTTTATCATGACGAGCAGCCCAAAGTGCAGCTTCGTTCACCATGTTGCGGATATCCGCACCGGTTAATCCTACAGTGCCCGCCGCCAATCGCTCTAGGTCGACGTCATTTGAAAGTGGCACCCGACGGACATGCACCTTAAAGATGTCGCGTCTCCCTTTTTGCGTTGGCTTACCTACCGTCACGTGGCGATCAAACCGCCCAGGCCGAAGCAAGGCGGGATCGAGGACGTCGGGACGATTGGTTGCAGCTACAACGATTACAGAGTCATTGGTTGCAAAACCATCCATTTCACCGAGGATTTGATTAAGTGTCTGTTCACGCTCGTCATGACCACCTCCGACACCAGCGCCACGCTGTCGTCCAACAGCATCGATTTCATCGATGAAGATAATGGCGGGAGATGATTCTTTGGCCTGCTGGAAGAGATCCCGTACCCGACTTGCACCGACCCCAACAAACATCTGAATGAACTCAGAGCCGTTAATAGAGAAAAATGGGACTCCAGCTTCACCGGCGACAGCTCGAGCAAGCAGTGTCTTACCTGTCCCGGGCGGTCCGTTAAGCAGGACGCCCTTTGGTACTCGCCCGCCCAGCTTTTGGAATTTGTCAGGACTCGATAGAAACTCAACGATTTCCTGCAAATCTGATTTTGCAGCCTTTTGACCAGCGACATCCTTAAAGGTAATTGGCTCCTCATCCTGGTCATAACGCTTTGCGTTACTTTTACCGAACCCGGAAAGAAAACCACCACCCATGAATTGACTTTGGCTACGGCGGTATGAAATCCAAAAGAAAATTAGGATCGCAATAGGCAAAAGTATTGCGATAAATAGTATCACCGATGCAGTGGTATCTTGAGGGCTATACCGATATTCAATCTTGTTTTCGCTAATCGGATCAAATTTTAGATCAAGCAATTTTTTCAAGTCGCTCGGACCATTCGATTTTGGAATGACAACCTGGACTTTATCAAATTCACGAGTCGTCGCACCAGCGAATGGAAGGTTTTGTGTCTGCTTGAAGACAACGATAGCGTGGTTGGTTTGCTGATCTATCGTAATATCTTTGATGTCTCCGCGGTCGATTGCCGTACTACCCGCCTTGAAAGGGGTGTTGAGCCACGTTTCCAACTCGCTATAGTCACGTGTTGGCGGCGCTGAAGAGGAATTGAGCAATAAGACTATAAACACAAACAGTAGAAGAAAAAGCCAAATCCTGGAATTACTGCGTTGAGTTTGCGGTGGGCGATCTGTAGGCGGTCTATCCATTCGATGTCGTGTACTCAAAGGACTTTAGGGGTAACAATTGGCGACAATAAAGACTTGGATTTTCTCGAAGGCTAATCGGAGCCAGCTAATCGCCACTGATTATATTATTATATGAAATGACGGTTTCGCCAATGCAGCTAGAAGGTCGCATTTGATGGCGACGTCAGAAATAATGGACCTATTCTTTGGTGCTTTTACGTATCAATTTAAGGACGCGGTCACTTGGCAAGGGAAACTCGATGTCTATACCCGGCGTCAAATTGTTCGTTTCAGTGGCCTCTGGACTGAATATCTTTAGCGTATCGTTACTAGATTCGTGCATCGGTAAGCCAGCAAAGCCCTGTGAAAACTCAACGGGCCGAAACAAATCGCTAGACAAAATTTGTACACCCAAAGATGTATCTTGGAGATTCGGTGAACGGACTGGATCGGAATCGTCACTGCCGGTTGAGTTGTTTGTTTCACTTGGAATTGTGATTCTCACGGCCTGCAATACGTCGCTTCCCAAGCTTTCCTTCTTAAACATAATCGCTCCCGGGTTAGTCGGACGGTGTAAGCTAGCCGGTTTAACATGATTCTCTTGCTTGACAGTCGTAGTGAGACGCACCCAATTGACAAGAGAATTTATCTTTGCTGGTTCCGCCAATGACAGGGGAGCGGATCTTGATTTACCATGTTTTGTCGTAGCCTGCGTCAACAATCGACTCTCAGGAGGATTGGCGAAGTTTAAATACCTCGTCGTATTGTAAAGATTACGATAACTGATAGTTTTCGGAGTAGTCTTTGTCCAGCGTGAATCTAGCAGGCGGAACTCTGAGTGTGAGTTGACCCCATGACAGCCTGCCACAGCGCACCGATTTAAAAGAAGTGGTTGAATTCGACTGACAAACGATTGAATGACCGACGGCTCCAAGGCACTCACTCGAATAGCAATCGTTTCGTTGGATGCTAATGATCGTTTTTGAATCTGTGTTTTTGGGGCGGTGGCCTTTTGCGGACTACGAGCAATAGCAAGCCTCGACTGGATGGGAATGATCCCCTTTTCTCTTGGATCGATTCTTATGGCTTCCTTTAAGTGGTTATCAGCATATTCATATAGCTGGTTAGCCAGACACCAACTGGCCATCTTTAAATGTGCAGTAGCACTGCTGTTTACATGACTGGCACGCCGAAACAGATAGACCTCATCAATTGAGTCACTCGTAAATTCAACTTGATCTTCTCTTAATCGAATGACACCGCCGCCATTCAACCGCACCTCATAGCCGACACCCGTAAGTGTGTACTGTCCACCCAGCAACTGACCATTTCTGAGCAGAAGAATACCTTGCCTCAGGCTCGGATTTTCCGCCACCAAATTCGCGGTTAAGGAAGGTTGTTGCCCAATGGTTATAGGTGGACGAAGCAATATCGTTGCAAAAACAAGCAATGTGAGCCTGCTCAGCACGTAGCATCGACAATCGGGGCTTATTTTGGAAACGCTTCGGACAGTCATATTCGAAGATTACGAGATGACAGGATTTGGCGTCAATATCACTACATTCGTCATATGAGGCGATTGAATTAGCAATTAACAGAAAAGCTATGCAGGAGTATGTGGTGTTTTGCAACATCTAGGCAAATACGAGTGAAAATGTAGTTGCCAGACCACTTTCAACTATAAATTGAATTCACTAGTACGAACCCTGGGAATAATCAAACTCAATGATACGTCGCGATGTCATTTATCAGGGGCGCGTCCAAGGCGTTGGGTTCCGTTGGACGACAAATCGTCTTGCACGTGACTTTGCCGTGTCGGGCACGGTAGAGAATCGTTCGGACGGATCGGTTTATATGGTAGTTGAAGGCACGCAAAGCGAAATCGACCAATTCATGGAGGCCATTGCCACCCGGATGTCGACGAATATTAAATCCACGAGCATACAAGAAGGTATCGCCAGTAAAGAATTTCAAGAGTTTAGGGTCAATTACTAGTTGAACCAATTCACTTGTTGACTCGTAGACTTAGGCACTAAGTAAAACAAAGTATTAGCATGGTAAACGAATTGTCCATCCAAAATCTAAAATCCTTCACACTCCTAGGCCTGGAACTATCAGCCGGACTAGAGGCTTGGTTTACACCTCTATGGTTAATCGGAATCGGAGCTATGCTTGGGCTCGTGTTGATTAGCCTGTTGTGGCTATCGAGCCAGCTGTTGAGCAAAGTTGACCGCATCAACATGTTGCTCGAGCGACCAAAGAAGGCTTTATTGGTTGCCGCGGTAATTGCCGTTGTACTTAGTGCAATCATACTTCCGTTTCGGTTAGGATCGGTTTCTATGCCGTCTTCGGGAATCGAAAACGACACTATACTCTCGCACCTTATGAAGATGATCGGGCTTTATCTCACGTGCCTCTTTGTAGCCTATAGCTTTTTAGTGTTAGCGTGGCGTCGAACGGCACGCGAACTGCCGCTCATACTTCGGGAGGGGATGCTGATGCCACTGTTCCTGATCGTATGTACTCTCGCGGCGGTCGGGCTGATAGGTACGGTGGTTGCTCCGGATACCTCTGGTATCGTAGGTTCACTGTTCAAACTTCCAAATTCAGGTGTTACTTCCTATCAATTTGAGCTATCGCCCGGCGATACTCCTGTAAGAGAGACGGTTGATATTCACGTCGGCGATGTGGGAGGAATGGAAATTGAGACGACGGGGGCAATCCAAGCATCCTTTACACCGTTTGATCAATTACCGGAGAACTTTAAGTTAGATGACATAACTAGCGATTCTATTTACCGCGTAAGTCCCTACGAGCCCGGAATATTGGAGACAATCCCTCCAGGTGAAGATGGCGATTTAACAGCAAAATCGGTGATCTCTAAGATTTACTTGTCTAACGTTGGCCCCGATCCTGCCACGGTAGGTGTGTTTGTAAGATATGTCCCGCAATATTCACAGGTGGTTTGCATCCCCGTCACGGCCCTAGGGATTGTTGTGATCTTTTTGGTCTATATCGTCCAACGTATGGCATCACCAAGGATGTTTGCCGTTGCTTTGTCCACGTTTAAGTCCGAAGTTGCCCAGCCCCTATTTGCTTTAGTGGTCTCGGGTGGTGTGTGTGCACTCATTGCTTTTGTTTGGATCCCCTACAACACTTTTGGTGAAGACATCAAAATGCTAAAGGATACGGGATTGACCCTAATACTGGTCCTCAGCATAGTCCTGGCATTGTGGTCTGCCAGCACCTCAGTCGCTGAAGAAATTGAAGGCCGTACAGCTTTGACAGTTTTATCGAAGCCGCTGAATAGACGATCATTCGTAATCGGAAAATATGTGGGCATTGTCTGGACCTTATTACTGGTCTATTTAGTTTTCAGTATCGTGTTTATGGCAGCAGTGGCTTACAAGCCTATTTATGATGCGAAGGAAGCCTCCATGGGCACGCCAGAGTGGCAAACGTGTTATCTGGAGATGATTCGCCTTGCCCCCGGTTTGGTATTGGCGTTTATGGAGGCCCTAGTGTTTACCGCATTGAGTGTGGCGATCTCCACGCGGCTTCCGCTATTAGCAAACATGACAATCTGCTTGGTGATATATGCATTGGGCCATTTAACTCCGCTTGTGGTAGAGAGTTCGATGGAAGGTGCCGGCTTTGGGATTATCCGGTTTTTTGCCCAGTTAATCGCGACTGTATTCCCAAACTTAGAATTGTTTAATATCCAGGCTGCCATCAGCGCAGGCGTCGATGTTCCGTTTGTCTATTTGGGGTGGGCTTTCAGCTACTGCGCCATCTATAGCCTCATCGCCATGCTACTAGCTTTGATCATGTTCGAAGATCGTGACCTCGCTTAACATTTCCTAGAGAGCAGATAGTCTATACACCTCGTACATGGGATTTGTATAGAGCAGCTGTTTCGGCAGAAGATGGGGCATTCTCGAAATGGGGGCCCCTGGCCGAGACCGGTTCGTTAGTGGTACCCGCCTTGATTGTTTCGGTAATCCGCGTAGCAACTTCAAGAACTCTTAGGCCTGTTGTTCCACAAACGATAGGCGAAACGTCATCAGTAATTGACCTGTGAAAATCACGATGTTCTTCTTCGATTGCGTTGCAGGGTGTGATCGGCACTGACTGCTGTGGCAAAAGGTCGGTGAAAAACCGTTGAGTGACATCTTGTTTTACAGTGTCCGAAGCAGTCACTGGATCAATGTCAAGTGCACTCAGAGCGTCTCCGACACCAACAACGTTTATAAATTCGTTATTCATGAAATCAATGGATACGTGACCAAACTGCCCAGTGGCTTGTAGACTACGTACCTGAGTGTGGCTAGTCCTAGATGCAGTAAGGTTGGCCATCGAACCGTTTTCGAAGGTCAATCTGGCATGCGCAATGTCTTCATGCGGGCCAATGACAGCGCAGCCGGTTGCCTGCAGGGATTTAACAGGACTATCAACCAGAGCAAGTACCAGATCCAAATCATGGATCATCAAATCCAGAGTTACGCCAACATCCATTGAGCGAAACGTATACCCGCTGGCTCGTGTGCACTCTATGAGCCGTGGTTCATTAATTAGATTTTGAGCAGTTTGGAAATGCGGGTCGAATCGCACAACGTGGCCAACCTGCAGTTTCACCCGGTGAAACGCTGCAAGGGCGACTAAGGACTGAGCTTCTGGAACGGTTGCTGTAATCGGCTTCTCGACCAACACATGTTTATCAGCGGCTAGCAGGATACTGCAAACATCATGGTGGAACACCGTAGGGGTTGCGACGACAGCGCAATCTATCAGATCGAGGATTTCGTCGACATATTCATAGCCATTTACGCCGTGCGTCTCCGTGGCTAGACTCCTATTGGCCGATAACGGATCCACGACGCCAACCAAATCAAATTGATCAGACTCAACTAATAGGCGTGTGTGAATAGCGCCGAGTTTACCATATCCGATCACAGCGATACGTAACGGAGTCATGCAGCGATCCTTTTTTGACGGGCACGGCCATTACGGCCTTGTGACTTTTTGTCTAGGAAGTTCAATATCTGGTTTACGCTCGGGAGTAATTCACGACGAGCGAGTAGTGTGTCGCGGACGATTTGGTGTTCAACCTTTTGCCGGAAAATGAGCTTGTAGGCCGTCTTTAGCGCTTTAATCTCGTCCGGTTGAAAGCCGTTACGCTTTAATGCGACAATATTAATAGCTCTCGGGCGAGCAGGACTACCTTCTGCGATAAGGTACGGTGGGATATCTTGGACGACACGACTAAGGCCGCCTACAAATGCGTAGGCACCAATGGTAGAGAAATGATGGATGGCTACACTGCCAGAAAGATTTACATGATCGCCTACGTGGACGTGTCCACCCAATAAGCAGTTGTTTGCGGCGTGTACATAGTCTCCGACTTTGCAATCGTGCGCTACATGTGAACATGCCATAAAATATCCGTTACTGCCAATGGATGTTATTCCATCCTCTTTCTCCGTACCACGATTAACAGTAACGCACTCTCTAAAGACATTTCCATCACCTATTACCACCTGAGTCGGACTACCCTGGTAGCTTACATCCTGTGGTTCTGCACCGATCACGACGCCCGGAAAAAGTCTATTGTTTTTACCAATGATTGCGTGCCCGGTTACCGTTACATTGCTGTCAAGGATCGAGCCGGCACCTATCTTGACATTCGCGCCGATACTGCAAAAAGGACCGATACGTACACCCTCGCCGAGTACGGCATGGGGATGAACGTCTGCGAATTTTGAAATTATGTTTGACATGTTGTTTGCTTTCGGAATTGCTATTCCAATTAGCCTCATTGTTTGTGCTTCAGGCGCAATTTAGCAATTCACTCCTGATGTTATGATCCTCGAGCAATGCACGTACCAGTTCAGAGTTGAGTCGGTGCCCTGTACGATAAGCGGTAAATTCGCCAATTAGGTCGATTCCCCCCAGTGCTAAATCACCGACCATATCTAATGTCTTATGACGCGCGCATTCGTTCGAATAACGTAGGGATGTATCTATAGGGCCGTCTTCTCCAAATACGATCAGATCGTTTGTGGTGGCTCGTTGTCCAAGACCAGCCTTCTGCAGTGCTGCGGCTTCGTGCTCGAGTATAAAGGTGCGAGCCTGAGACAATTCAGCTACAAACGAGCTCGGATTAACTTCTAAACGGCAGGTTTGCTTAGGGATCACCGATGCCTGCCCGTAATCAAGTCGGTATTCAAGGATCATCACTGATGCGTTTGCTGCGTTTGACAGAGGTTTTGCTTCAATCCAGCATTCAGAATCTCCAAGCCGAACAACCCGTTCAACAATCAACGCTTGCCGAGACGCGTCTTGAGCCTGAATACCGGCGTTTGTTAATGCTTTGACGAATTCATGACTGGAACCATCACACCCAGGCATTTCAACGTTATTGCAATGAACTTCGCAGTTGTCGATTTGTAAGCCGGCAAGGGCTGCCACTACGTGTTCGACCATGTCGACATTAGTGGAATGCCTCCGAAGATTGGTCCGTCGCGGCACATCTTCTCGATATTCAACTCGAGCTGGTATTCGTTGCAATGCCCCGTCAGATTCCCGGACAAAGGTGATCCCCCGATCGACATCGGCGGGTCTAAATTCAATCGTGATATCCTGACCCGACCAATAGCCAAAACCCGAAACGCATACCGGTTTGGTAATGGTGTTTTGTTGGCGAAGTGTTTTGAGGGTGGTATTCATTTGGTCAGTATTGACGCTTTGTAATAGCGTATGTGATTCGCCGACGCCGTCCTGTGTGCGTTACAGGACGGCAATCGGCGTTTGCCCAATGGTTCCAGAGAAAGCCCTTGTTAGCGAGTACCGGTGGTTGTAGGGTTAGTCCCCACGTTGGCTGCACTACCACCGTTGATTGCCTTAATGATGTAGGACGTAATGTTAAGACTACGTTGATAAACGATGTCTTTATTAACGCCCTTAAGAACAGACTCTCGGCTCGACGGATCAATCGGTTTGCTGTCGAAATTCAGGACTAAAGCAATTCCGTTGCGCTCACTAAACGTCCGTATTTGTTCGACAACTTCGGCATATGAATCATAAAAAACCTGAGACTCTTTCATCAGGACACTTTTGCGTTTAATCTGCATTTGCACGGATACGTCTGACTGAATTTGTGCAATCTCCTGTTCTAGAGAAGTGTAAGCAGCCGAACCTGCCTTATAGCCTCTCAATTCTTCAACCTTGGCCTTAACTTCTTCGCGTTTCTGGTCCAGCGTGTCATCGAATGTATCGATTTCCGACTGGATCGCCTCGAGTTTCGCCTTGAATTTGTTGTTGTTTTCCATCACAACGGCGATGTCAACGACAACAACGCGAGTTCCAGGGGCCGTGTTCTGTGCTTCGACCGAATTCGAAAACAGAGACAGTATAACAGCGGCCATTGCCGTAAATAGAAAATGGGCTTTCACGTTCAGCACTCCTTGCTGGTCATAAAATTGTTCTATATGGTTACTAGCTGCATCCATGCAACCAGTTAGTCAACAAATAAATCGCCTGCAATATGCCGAATCTATAGATAATCCCTATGGATTTCTTAGTTTAGACTCGGGAAAACAGGTATTCACTGAGTCACTCTCTTGAGATGCTGGATCATTTTGCGCAATACCAGAGTTTGCGTCTACACCAGTTTCGCGATAAGGATATCGGAATGAGAGAAATTGCCGGCAATTGTTACCTGGGGGCTCCTAGAACAACCTCCAGTGTAAGTTTCTTCTTCCCACGCAGAACCACGACCTTTACTTTATCCCCGGCTTTGAACTTGCGTAATGCGCTGTCAAAATCCTCGATGCCGCCAATTTTATATTTTTCAATGCCGACGATTATGTCTTTAGGCTTGATTCCCGCTTTTTCTGCAGGCCCATTAAGTGAAACTCCAGTTAATGCTAGCCCGTCAGCGTTGTCAGCGTAATCCGGAATACTGCCAAAATAAGGGCGAACCCCTCCGGTATTGGCGACATTTCTCTTCTTTTCAGCCTTACTGAATCTCGGCCGTACAGGCATCGTTTGTATGTGTTTAGCGATGTCAGCACCATATTCGACAATTTTGGCAATCCCTGCATAGTTAATGATTTCTGGATCGTCACTTGGGCGGTGATAGAATTCGTGCAGGCCCGTAAATAAGTTGATTACAGGTATCCCTTTCAGGTAAAAGGACTGATGATCACTTGGGCCGGTACCTTCTGGTTGTCTAGTGAAAACGAAGTCGTGGTTCGAATCGAGCTCGTCCAGAAACGGTTCCCAGCTAGGTGAAGTGCCGGTGCCCGTCACGATTAGCTTGTTTTCACTAAGCCGACCGATCATATCAAGGTTAATCATAGCAACGGTGTCTTCGAGTTTAAACAATGGGTTGTTTACGTAATAAGAACTGCCTATCAGCCCTCGCTCTTCGGCCGAAAACGCAATAAACACTACACGACGACGGTCTTTCTCCTTTGACTTTGCGAGGAGAGTTGCAATTTCCATCATGCCCGTTGTGCCACTGCTATTGTCATCGGCACCATTATGAATTTCCATTGTCCAAGGAGCTAATGAGCCTTGTCCCCCATATCCCAGGTGGTCGTAATGTGCACCAATCACAACAGTTTCATGCTTCAATTTTCCACTGCCTTCCAGAACACCGATAACGTTTTTGACAGCCGCGCGGTTTTGTATTAGGTCGGCACTACCATTAATTTTCCAACCCTCTAATGGGCCGACGATTGGTTTCAAAGATTCGTCTATTTTGGATTCGATGTCGGCTAGTGACCTGCCCATTGCCGAAGCGATCATTGGCTCGATAGATGCTCGCCGAGCGAAAAAGACAGGCATGCTTTTGCGACTCGTACCAGCTCCTGCCTCGGTGAAACCAAGTATGGCATCTCCATCACCTCCTAATTCGCTAACCGTATCACTGATGTTATTGGCGGTTTCCCGAAGCGCCTTTTTGTGCTTGGCAATCTCTTCGGCGGTTGGCGCGTCGAGTTCTTCAAAAGTGGAAGTCAAGGCCTTTAGCTGCGCAGAATACTGGGACAGAGCATGTTTTAAACCGCTTAAATATTTTCCAGGCTCAGCCGCATCGTTCACCAATATCACAGCGGCAGCACCTCGTTGGTAGGCATTGGAAACCTTGGCTTGAAACGTCGCATGTCTGGAGGATTTTACGCCATCAAATTTACTTTCCGGGTTATTTTGCTGCGGTTCCTTCCGGAGAATAATTACGACTTTGTTCTTTACTTCGAGGTTTGCCCAGTCGTCATATCCGAGGTCTGGTGCTTCGATGCCATACCCTGCAAACACGACTTCGGCATCAAACTTCCCGGTAGCTCCAATCGCCAATGGGTTGAACTCGTAATCCAAAACCAAATCGGCATTATATGCACCCTCGCCCGAGTCAGGCCCGGTGATTCGCAGGAAGTTGTTTTCGTCGGGACCAAGTTCGACCTCTGTTGAAATCTCGAATGGTTGGAATGCAGTTCCGCTATAGCTGTCTACCTTGAGACCAAGTTGTTCGAAATGACTGGCAATATAATCTGCTGCCTTGTTAATTCCCTCGGTAGTTACGCCCCGCCCTTCTAATTGATCAGACGCTAAGTACTTAATCCGAGACGTTATGGAATCGATTAGAGCCTGATTTTTTTCGGTCTCATCTGCAATTAGTGTATGAGCCGAAATGATCGTATAAATCAGACTAAAAACTGAAAGGAAGGAGATACGCATTGTGAAAAAGCCCAAAACACAAAATGACACCAAAGATCAATCAACAGCAATTAATTTTCCATCCCACCGAGACGAACGTCAAGCTATCGATGTTGGTAAACAACCACGATTCTCACGTCATTAAGCTATTAGTTGAATAAAACCGTTCGATTACTAGTAGATGCTGTTTAGAATATATGTGCCGACAAAATCACCCTTCAGATTTCTTTTCAATTTATATACTCAAAATAAGTGCTGTTTGACATGCCTTTTGTATATGTGATTCAGGGTTTCGACCAAGGTGTCCGTGAGGATATTGAAGGCAGCGTATTTCGTATTGGAAGAGATTCCTCAAATCAATTGCAACTACGGGACTCGGAAGTTTCCAGGCACCATGCAGAGATCCGGTTGGTTGATGGCGACGCAACCGTGCACGACCTTGGAAGCTCCAATGGAACCTTCGTCAATGGTGTCGAGTGCAAGAAAAAAGCACTTTCGACTGGGGACAGAATACAATTCGGTAGTACTCATGTAATATTCTCTACCAGGGCCGAAGTCCGGACGAATTCTGAAATCAGTTCGGATGTTAGTTTCCAAGGGAGTGATGAGCAGGTTTCCCAAATCATCAAGTCTGTAACGCCGGACCTATCGGTTGATATTTCTGGTCAAAACGTCGTGACAAATCAAAGATCCGACGATGTAAAAAAACACTTGCAAGTCATGTACCGCACTACCATGGCAGTTAGTCAAACGCTGGATATAGACGAATTGCTGGAACGATTAATGGACCTGATCTTTGAATGGGTCGCCGCTGATCGTGGCTGTTTTATTTTGTTGGACGAAAAAACAAATAGCATGCTGCCGATGGCGAGTAGATATCGGGAAGGAATTAATGAGCAAGATGGGATTATTATTAGTCAGAGAATCGTCGACTATGTGATGGAACGATGTGAGGGAGTGCTCACCACTGATGCCAGGGATGATACACGCTGGGAAGCCGCCGGAAGTATCGTTGGTAATAACATTAAGGAAGCGATTTGTGTACCACTAGGTGGTCGATATGGGGTGGTTGGGGTGATTTATATCGACACCTCACGAACGGACGAAGCGGAGATTATAAAGCAGGACTTAACACGATTTAACGATGAGCACCTTAAAATGATGGTCGCGATTGGGCATCAGGCCGCCTTGGCGATCGAGGACACACGATTCTACTCATCAATGGTACAGGCAGAACGCTTGGCTGCCATGGGCCAAACGATCACGGCTATTTCTCACCACATAAAGAATATTATCCAGGGAGTCAACGGCGGCAGCTATCTTGTCGATGAAGGTCAGAAGAGCCGAGATTGGAAAACTCTGGAAAAGGGTTGGCAGATTGTTCAACGTAATCAACAACGAATATCTGATTTGGTGTTAGATATGTTGACTTTTAGTAAGAATCGAAGGCCTGAGGTGTCATCCAGCAATCTGAACAATATCACAGAGGATGTGGTGGATATCCTTCGTCGCCGAGCGGACTCAGAGGGTTCTCAATTGTATTACGAGGGCCTTGCTGGGATTCACCAATATATGTTTGACCCGGACGGCATTCACCGCGTTTTATTGAATATCGCAAGTAACGCGTTAGATGCGGTAAAGGAACTAAAGAACGGGAAAGTGACGGTCCTGGTAGATCACGACATGAATGAACGAATGTTGCAGGTTTCTATCAGTGACAACGGACAAGGAATTCTTCCGGAGCTTCAGGAAAAGGTGTTTCACGCATTTGTGTCCGGCAAAGGAGCGACGGGCACCGGATTGGGCTTGGCAGTAAGCCAGAAAATAATAAGAGAACACAACGGAACCATAGAAATTGAATCTGATGGAAAAAAAGGCACTTGTTTCTTAATTCGCTGGCCGTCTGTTTCTCCGACTGAAAGAATGGAGCGATTACGTGATAGCAGTATTGTGGAACAGAATAAAATCCAGTGAGTATTGCCTGGGTTGTTAATCTATCGAGTTGACAAATGGATTCGTTGCCTTTTCCTGTCCAATAGTTGTCGCATTTCCATGACCGGTTAGTACGATCGATTCATCCGGCAGAGTGTATAGCTGTTCTCGAATTGACTTTTCCAACGTGTCGAAATCCCCATCCTCAAAATCAGTGCGGCCAACACTCCCTTCGAAAAGTACATCGCCGTTAATAACCACCGGTACTTCAGTATCGTAAAAGACCCACACGACATGGCCAGGGCTGTGCCCCGGCGTATTTCTCGTCTCCAAGTCGATGCCGCCGTAGCTAATTATTTCGCCGTGGACGACGGTTCGATCGGCAGGAGGACTAATGACTTCAATACCATAACCGGCCGATAAATTTGCTTCCGGATCGGATAGTTTATGAACGTCACCTTCTCCAATTACCAATGGTACCGAGGGATATCGCTTTTTCACGGGCTGATTGCCGACGATATGGTCAATATGTCCATGAGTATTTAGGATCGCATCGAGTTCATAACTATTATCGTCTAAATAACTGAATATCGGTTGCACTTCGAAACTCGGGTCCACAAGGACGCAGTGCTTTTGATCGCTGATACGTAAAAGATAGGCGTTCTGACCGAACATCTCTGATTCAATACGCGTAATTTCCAAAAAACGCTTTTCATCCATCGTTATTCGATACTGCATGACTTCCCCATTGTTAATTTGCGTAAAAGAGATAAGCAGTGCCAGATGTTAGGCTTCGGTAATTATGACGCCTGTGAAAACGATTAAAACCGTGCATGTATAGGACATAACTGTGGTTTGTGGGGCTAGTGAAAGGCGATATTTTTACCATGCAAATACTCCATCCTGCTGTTAGTGACAGCAGTGTATTGTATTGGAACGATTCAGGGAAGATAGTTGTTCGCACGCTTTTGCAGGAGCGTGTTAGGTGAAAGGGAGATTCACATGTTTCGCACGCTTAGTTTAGGGGCACTGTTAACTAGCCTCGTTTTATTAACCCCGACTGCTGACGCTCAGCAATCGCCAATCAAAGTAGCTACCACCAAGGGATCGCAAAATGGGGCAGGGGCGCATCCGTTAGATCCCGCGTTAACTATGGCTAGTAAGGGCCTGGAGTTTTCTAAAGAAAATGTTAAGGATTACACTGCGACCTTAGTAAAGCGAGAACGCGTAGATGGTGAATTGCAGCCATATGAATATATTTATTTGAAAGTGCGAAACGCTAAGCCTCAGATTCCATTTTCGGTTTACATGTACTTTCTTAAGCCAGCTGAAGCAAAGGGCCGAGAAGTTATTTACGTTCACGGTCAAAATGAAAACAAGATGTTGGTCCATGAAGGGGGCGGTGGCATCAAAGGTGCGTTGCCTAACCTGGAGCTCGATCCTAAGGGATTTTTGGCGATGAAGGGTCAACGGTATCCTGTAACGGAAGTTGGCATCGAAAACTTGATGGCCCAACTGGTGCAACGCGGCGAACGCGACCGCCGTGCTGGTACCTGCAAGGTTCAGTTCCGAAAGGGTGCAAAGATTAATGGTCGAGTTTGCACTTTGCTGCAAGTAACTCACGAAAAGAAACAAGCACCCTACGACTTCCATATCGCTCAAATATTCGTTGATGACGAATTAGGCATGCCGATCCGTTACGCATCCTACGACTGGCCAAAATCAGAGGATGCTCGCCCTGAGCTGATTGAAGAGTACACGTACCTCAACTTGAAAATTAATGCCGGGTTAAGTGACGGGGATTTCGATCCTGACAATGGTAACTACGCTTTCAAGCGTGAATAGAATTCCGGTTGCGTTGTAGGCCGAATTACGACGAAATTTGGTTGGCGACGATCTTTCTACCCAACTGATTATTAGGGACAGTGTTATGAAGATTTTTATATTGATTGTGTTGACTAGTTCATTGATGCTAGCGGGTTGCGGCAAACGCAAAACAACCCCTCCGCCGGAGGTTGACCAGGATGTTTCTGAAATTGAAATCGATTTCGGTGACGAATTTTTGCCTATCGATGGCGGAATAGAATTGACTATCGGAGAGTAACCGAATCTATTTGGTACGATCTTTTAACAGAACACAGCCGCTGACCGGGCATCATAGCGGGTAGATGCACGGTCAGCGGTTTGTTTGTTGGAGAAGTAATGAAAGTCGCGGCTGTACAATTTCAGCATCAAGCTAATGAATTAGCTGCCAATTTTGCTATTATTCGTCGATATGCAGTAGCAGCTAGTAAAATTGGCGTGCGATTGATATCGTTTCCTGAGTGCTGCCTTACTGGCTATTGGCATCTTCGTCATTTGAATCGTAAACAGCTGGAAGGTCTCGCAGAACAGATTCCTGATGGCGTCTATAGCGTGAAAATACGCGAACTGGCAAACGACCTTAACCTCACGATAGGGGTTGGGCTTTTAGAAATGACCAAGAACGGTAGGTTATTTAACAGCTATTTTGTTGCCAATCCGGGTGGTACTTACGCCTGTCATCGCAAGATTCATTGCTTCATCAATTCTGAAATTGATTCGGGCGACGATTTCACCGTGTTTTCCGGTCCGGATGACGTTCCGATCGGAGTTCTAATTTGTTACGACAATAATATTATTGAAAACGTTCGAATGACCGCTCTACAAGGAGCTCGTGTTTTGTTAGCTCCTCACCAAACAGGCGGCTGCAAGTCTGGTAGCCCTTTTGCGATGGGCATTATTCCACGCAAGTTATGGGACGATCGCGCAGCCAATCCAGACGCTATCGAGGCAGAGTTGCGTGGTGATAAGGGGCGTGGTTGGTTGATGCGTTGGCTTCCGTCTCGAGCACATGATAACGGTCTATTTCTCATATTTAGCAATGGAATCGGTCCCGATGATGACGAGGTCCGGACAGGCAATTCCATGATCATCGATCCATACGGTAGAATTATCAAAGAAACATGGGCAGCCGGAGACGAAATGGTCGTGGCGGATTTGGACTTGTCTCTACAGGAACGCGCGACCGGAACTCGGTGGATTCGAGCTCGGAGGCCGGGGCTTTACGGTTTGCTTACGAAACAGGCGGACAAGGTAGAGTCTACTCGCGACATTCGCTTCGAACATTTAGAGGACAACGATTTATAGTCGTCTCGCGACTCGTAGTTTAGCGCTACGACTCCTGGGGTTTCGATGCAATTCAGCATCGCTGGCTGTCAATGGCTTTTTCGTCAACACTTCCAGTCGTGTATCGTCCCGAAAGGCCTGCTTCACACGACGATCTTCAAGCGAATGAAAACTAATAATGCTGAAGATGCCGCCCACCCGCAAGGACTCCGGCAGACGTCGCAATGCAATTTCCAGTGATTTCAACTCCTGATTAACAGCGATTCTTAATGCCTGAAATGTACGAGTGGCGGGATGAATCTTTTGTTTCCTCGGATTCGGATAACAACCGTAAATCACGCCGGCAATATCCTTTGCGGAAACTAGCTTAGTCCGATTCCGCATTGCGATTAGGCGGCGAGCTATCTTTCTAGAAAGGCGTTCCTCCCCAAATTCATAAATAAGGTTGGCCAAATGTTCCTGTTTTAGTCGTTGCACTAAACGATAAGCAGGTTCACCGCTGTGCTTATCAAAACGGAGATCAAGCGGTCCGTCGGAATTGAAACTGAAACCTCGTTCGCGGTCTTCGAGTTGATCAGAAGAGAGCCCTAAATCCAGTAGAATGGCATCCACCTCCGTAATGTTAAGTTGCTGGAGAATTTCCGGCGCATCAGCGAAATTGGACTGAGCTAAGACAACAGGCAGACCCTTGAGGCTACGTTCGCATCGAGTAATGGCATCAGCATCTCGGTCCAGTCCAATGACTAATCCGTCTGGACCCACCAGTTTTGCGGCAAGAGAAGTGTGTCCTCCACCTCCCAGAGTGCCGTCGAGGATTGTTGAGCCAGCTTTGATAGCGAGGCTTTCGATAGTTTCATCCGGCATAACCGAGATATGAACCGTTTCTTCACTGCTCATTGCAAGGCGTTTCGATATATTTCTAAATATGACTCGGTTGTGACTTGGGACGTAAATGACGCTTGAATTATTTCGCGGTTTCGCGCCCCGATTCGCGCTAATTCCTCTTCAGTTAACTCCAACAATCTTTTGGCTGCAATAGGCCAATCAGATTGAATCGCAATCTGCTGGCTATCGTCGCCTAATAACTCGGTAACGCCGTCTACGGGTGTGGTAATTAAAGGCAGGCCTAACGCCATAGCCTCCATCACCACATTGGGCATCCCTTCCCACCGACTAGGAAAAAGGAAAGCTTTAGCCTTTGACAACAAGGTCAACGCATCACTCCGGTAACCAAGTAAATGAATTTGGCTAGCGACCGAGCTATTTGAGATTTTAACTTCCAGTCTGCTACGTAAAGGCCCCTCACCGATGAGCAATAATTGACGCTCCTGGTTACCAAGCAGAAGATCCGTTGCCGCGTCTAAAAGGATGTCGACTCCTTTTTGTCGATCAAGTCGACCGATGAAAACCAACGATTCGACTGTTTTACTAATGTCCTCTGGCCAAACGTCGTTTTTCGCGGCTTTAATTGTGCTCATATCGACACCATTTGGAATGATGTACGATTTTGAAGCGTGCAATCCGACTAATGGGCGGACATGCCTTTCAACATCGTCTGAAACACTAATCCCTCCAGCCCAACGGCCTGAAAACCGTTGCAGAATACGGTAACGTAGTCGCCGCGGATCCCTGACCCGAAAACCCGTAAAGTGCCGAGTAGTCTTTTCGCGATTTGAGAGGCTGGTAAGGAGATTTGCATGATAGAGAAAGGACTGGATGATATCTGGCCGTAAGCGTTTCAATAGACGTCTAAGGCGAATAATTGCTATTAGGCCGAGCCATAATCGATTAATTTGCAAATAGTGGACAGGTATTACAGCCTGATCAAGCTTATCGATCAGTGCAGTCCTCGTCGGTCGACCGGCGATCGAAATAACTTCAACATTGTGTCCTTGGCGATTAAAACCTAAAGCCAATTTGACAAGGTTTCGTTCCGCACCGCCTGGTTCGAGTTCAGTAATAACGAAAACAATCTTCACGGGGTTAATCCTGCCGTGGAACGTGGAGCCGCGGAGTTATTGGAAATTCAAGATTCATGCAAAAATGTGAGACGCCAGTCCTTTGAAAAACTTTGTCTATCAGTCATCATAGCTACCAATATGGATTCTTTAGACGATTACGATTACAGATTACCAAAAGAACTTATCGCGCAATATCCAACGGCGACAAGAGGAGAATCGCGTTTACTCGTCGTAAACCGTGAGAGTGGCGAATTGAGCCATGCCCGGATAGCCGACCTTCCTTCCCTGCTCTCGCCAGACGACGCATTGGTGATTAACGATACCCGAGTGGTACCCGCACGCTTACGCGGTACAAGAATAGCAACCGGAGGAAAATGGGAGGGATTGTTTGTTGAAGCTGCTGAGACTGGACACTGGAAGATTCTAAGCAAGACGCGAGGTAAAATTGTTAGCGGCGAGCGCGTCCAGTTGATGGATCGTTGGGGAACTGCACGCTTTACTCTGACATTTGAATCGAAGTTGCAAGGTGGACTGTGGATTGTCACACCGGACAGTAAGAGTAACTTCGTTGAAGCATTGGAACTCGTAGGTGAAGTTCCATTACCGCCATATATACGTGGAGGAAAAATGGTAGCAGAGGATCTTGCAACCTATCAGACCGTTTATGCGAACGAGCCTGGTGCAGTAGCAGCACCGACGGCTGGTTTACATTTTACAAACGAATTGCTTGGAGCAATCGCCGAACAGGGTACGGCGATATGTAATGTCACACTGCATGTTGGTATAGGCACGTTTCGGCCCATCGAAGTAGAGTCATTAAATGATCATGAAATGCACAGTGAATGGGGGCGGTTAAGTGCCGCCGTTGCCGAAACATTGAACGCTATCCATAGCTGCGATCTAGGCCGTATTGTAAGTGTAGGCACAACAGCAGTCCGAGTTCTTGAGACAGCCGGGACTACGAATGGACTCGAGGAATGGAGTGGCGATACAAATCTCTTCATCAAGCCTGGCTATCAGTTTAAGGCTGTCGATGCGTTACTCACAAACTTCCATCTCCCTAAGTCATCATTACTCGTTTTAGTGAGAACATTTGGTGGTGACGACTTGATTAAAGAAGCCTACGCCAAAGCAATCGAGATGAAATACAGGTTCTACAGCTATGGTGACGCGATGCTCATCATTTAATACGACTATAAGTGCTTTAGCGCTCTTAATCGACGGACACTCTGCGTCACTAGGTCAATCGCGAAATCGACCTGTTCTTCAGTATTGAACCGTCCCAGACCAAATCGCAGACTTGCTCTTGTCATATCATCATTGCGGCCAATGGCACGAAGTACATGACTTGGTTCCGGGTTAGTCGAACTGCAGGCACTCCCGCTGGAAACAGCCAAATCCCTCATACTCATCATTAAGGCCTCTCCGTCGACGTTTGAAAACGAGACATTTAGATTGTTAGTAAGTCGCAATTGGGAGGCGTTTAGTCTGGGGCCGTTAAGCAATACCTGATCTATGTTATTCAACAAACCGTGATATAGGCGGTCACGTAGCGTTCGCAATCTTTCATTCTCTTCGTCCAAGCCCTCGTAGCAGTATTTCAGTGCGCTAGCCATCCCTACAATTCCTGGAGGATTGAGAGTCCCGCTACGAAGACCCCCTTCCTGACCGCCGCCAAGTATCAAAGGCTCAAGGCGAATTGACGGACGAGACTTCCTAATATAAAGTCCCCCGATTCCCTTTGGACCATAGAATTTATGGGACGAGAAGCTCAATAAATCGACGCCAAGTTGCTTAACGTCGATGGGAATCCGGCCGACAGCCTGGGTTGCATCAGTGTGCAAGGGAACTCCGGCTGTTCGGCAGATTTCATTAATCTCGGCGAGCTCTTGCAAAACACCGATTTCGTTATTAGCCAACATGATCGACACCAAACAGGTGTCATCGGTAATGGAGTCTGATAATTGTTGTAAATCAATTCTACCGGTCGCTGAGTGATTTTGATCAAACACAGGTAAATATTGAACATCAAACCCGCAGCGTCCAAGGCGGGCCAGCGGGTCGAGGACAGCATGGTGTTCGGTTCGCGCAGTGATAATGTGTGAGCCTCTACGCTTTTTCCTATCACATACTCCTCTTATCGCGATATTATTGCTTTCAGTTGCGCCGCTCGTAAATATTAGCTCCCGTTCTTCGGCGCCAATCAAATCGGCGATTGTGCGACGGGACCGCTCTACAGCCTCTGCTGCATCCCAACCGAACACGTGGTTGACGCTTCCCGGATTACCGTAAAACTCACCGAACAGAGGCACCATTTCCTCCAGCACTCGTGGATCAACACGCGTTGTCGCGTGGTTGTCCATATAGACGGGTTTTAGCACCATTACTTTGTACCGTGCAATTTCGTGGATGGTCGTTATTAGGTAAATAGTGCTTTCAGACAAATCGCGGACCAGGTCTCGAACCCGTCAAGGTTTTCGAGCAGGGCTTGAATTGGTTGAAATCCATTCCCTTCGATTTCCGCTTCATTAGATTTGACGTTGGGTTCCGCAACATCACAGATATGGACGATTCCTAAATGAACCTTACCAACTTCTGTTTTGTCGTCATTGATCAGTCCGACTAACTTGATTTCAAATGTAGTATCGATCACGACTTCTTCTTGAAGCTCTCTCGCCATACCATCATGATATGGATCTGAATCCTGTGCTTCACCGTCTTCCTGAGAGATATGTCCGCCGATACCAACAGATTTCTTGGCCACAAGCCGTTTTTCTCCTGACCCGCCGCCTCGGGAATATTGATAAACGCTAACCTTGCCGTCAGGACCAACATGTCGAAAAATCACATATGGGATCAACTGCTTGAAGGTTGGATCCTCCTCCATGGCCGGTCTTGGGCGATAGCTGATATTAGAAGGGCAAAACAAAGTGTCGAGGTAGCGGTCGACATCACCACAGAAACCCTGAAAATGACCAATTGAGTGAAAAAGCTCGGTTGGAACGACGAGCACGTGTTCAACATCCGCATCAGTCATATTATCCCTCCTGATAACTAGCCGTGTTATTTTTAAGATTGCAATTAGTGCTCAATTATATCGTGTCTCTCGAAAGACAACAGGATGTTGTATTGTAAATCAGGTAGCGTATTTGCTACGTGAAAGGCCTTTTATAAAAAACGGGACTGTTGTATCCTATTAATAGACGCAAAAAGAAAATATTTAATCGTTTCATAGTAACAATGAAGACGATAGTACTGACGTCGAACTAGAAATAATGTTTGGAGCATAAGCGACGATGGCAATTACATTAACTGAAAAAGCAGCTGTTGAAGTTAAACGAGTCCTGGATGAGCAGAAAATGGATGATGAAACCTGCCTGCGAGTGGGTGTTGTAGGTGGTGGCTGTAGTGGCTTTAGCTACTCACTTAAATTCGAAAAGGATTACGATGAAGCCGCCGATAGTAAGTTCGATTATCATGGTGTTGGAGTGATCGTTGATAAAAAGAGTGCTCTTTATCTGGATGGAACCGTTATCGATTGGTACGACGGATTGGATCGCAGGGGATTCACATTCGAAAATCCGAATGCTGTTAAATCTTGTGGATGTGGTAGCTCGTTCCAGGCGTAGTCGCGATCGCGTTAAAAAATTATCAAACACTCGTCTCACGGCGGGTGTTTTTTATTGCGCCAAAGGCTATTCTCATTAATAGTGTGTAGCGATGACCATAACCTCGGGGTGACGAACGTGAGCGTACAGAAGAAGATCCATATCATCGGCGTGGGAGACGACGGCGCGGACGGGTTGTCGGCTCGTGCCGTAGGCCTGATTGCTAATGCTTCCCTGTTGATTGGCCCCAATCATTTAACGTCAGGACATGACAAACCAGGCCAAGAAATAATTGAGGCCGGTAATTCTTTGGACGCGCTTGCCGAACGACTAACTTCCCACAGTGAAGAGCGTATTGTGATTTTGACCCCAGGTGATCCCCTATTTTACGGCACAGCGCGATTTCTTTGTGAACGTCTGGGCAAGGATCGTTTCGAGGTAATCCCACATGTGTCGTCGATGCAACTCGCATTTGCTCGGGTGAAGGAAAGCTGGGAGGAGGCATACCTCACCAATCTCGCAAATCAAAGTATTGATCACGTGATCAATAAGATACGTAGCGCTGAACGCGTCGGCGTATTTACCACGCCGGAATTTCCTCCAAACCACTTAGCTCATTCACTTATCCAGGCTGGAATAGACTATTTCACCGGGTATGTCTGTGAAAACCTAGGCGCCCCAGATGAACGAGTAACAGCCGGAGAGTTATCAGATATAGCAAAAGGTTCATTTGGGGAGTTGAACGTATTTGTTCTGGTCCGGAAACCTGACGTTCCTGATCGACCAACCGCGATGGAGGGCCGGAGGTTATTTGGCAATCCCGACGAGCTTTTTCTACAATCCAAACCAAAACGCGGACTACTTACCAACTCGGAGATTCGTGTGATTGCCTTGGCAGAACTCGACATCGGTCCGAACAGTATCATATGGGACATTGGTGCGGGGAGCGGAAGTGTCTCTTTGGAGGCGGCACAACTTTGCCCTGCGGGGCATGTTTACGCGGTCGAGATGGACACAGACGATTTCGAACTAATTATAGAAAATGCATCTCGTTTCGGTCTGGCCAATATTACGCCAGTGCTGGGCCAGGCGCCTGAGGCTTGGTCTGATCTTCCTGCACCGGATGCAATCTTCATTGGTGGCACGGGACGTCAGCTAACCACGATCGTGAGAGATGCATTGGCGCAACTTAAACCCGGCGGCCGATTGGTTGCAGATATGGCCAGTATCGACAATCTACACGCTGTCCAGGAAGTTCTGCGACAGGAAACTGGTGACGTGAATATACTGATGGTCAATATTGCTCGTGGAAACTACCAATTAGACCGTTTGCGTTTCGACGCGATGACGCCAAAGTTTGTACTCTCTGCTATAAAGAAACAGAGCTAATTAATTGTTAAGGCAAAATGATGGAATATAGATTTTTAGGAAATACAGGCGTTAAGGTATCCAGTGTTTGTTTGGGTACGATGATGTTTGGCGGTCAGACAAATGAAGCAGACTCGATCGAGATCATGCACAAGGCCTTCGATCTCGGTGTTAATTTCGTTGACACGGCAAACATGTACAGCGTTGGCGCCTCCGAGGAGGTAGTAGGCAAAGGTATCAAGGGATATCGTGATGACATTGTGCTTGCCACTAAGGGACGTCAAAAGATGGGAGATGGCCCAAATCAGCAAGGTGCGAGTCGGTATCATCTGATGCAGGAATTGGACAATAGCCTTCGCCGGCTCGATGTAGAACATATAGATGTCTATTACACCCACACACCTGACTTTAAGGTTCCTATCGAAGAGACGCTGCGTGCGATGGATGACATGGTACGTAGCGGGAAGGTCCGATATATCGCGTGCTCGAATTTCAGAGCCTGGCGAGTATGTGAATCATTATGGAAAAGTGAACAATACAATCTAAACCGTTTTGCTTGCGTCCAACCTCTATATAATATTGTCAACCGAGATGTGGAAGTGGAACTCTTTCCTCTTTGTCGAGAGCATGAACTGGGGATCGTTTGCTACAGTCCTCTTGCGCGAGGGATCCTCACCGGCAAATACAGCGTGGGACAAGCATATCCAGAAGGAAGTCGAGCATCCCGGGGAGACAAACGAATGTTGCAGGCTGAGCTTCGTGACGCGAGCATAGAAGTCGGACAACGACTAAACGCCTATTGCGAAGCTAAGGGGGTAAAGACGAGTCAATTCGCTCTAGCTTGGGCACTGGCGAATCCAATTGTTACTTCTGTTATCATAGGGCCACGAACTATGGAACAGTTCGATGACAATATCCAGGCGCTTGACTATGTACTCACACCAGAAGATGAACAGTTTGTCGACTCGCTAGTGCCACCGGGCGAACACAGTGGCTTCGGCTTTCAGGACGATGCATATCCTTTCAGTGGTCGGCATGACAAAGAGATCCAAGAGGATCGTCCTTAATAGCCCGAATTCGGGAATCTTAGTCAGCTAATTACATGCGATTGCAGACACCAACGGGATAGTCGGTCAGGGTTCGGTTTGGGAATTTCATTGAAGGCGCGTATGCTAGGTTGCCCGAGCTTATTCGCGGTCAACTCGATGGGAACCTCACCTAAATCTGTTTCGTAATACCGAGCGCTGGGGAAGATGTCCGCCGGATACAGGAAATTCGGGAGCGTTGCAAGCGCTGTACAAATGGCACCGCCGGTGGCGCTTTCCAGCATCCCACCAACCCAACATGGAATTCCGGCCTCTGCACAGATGTCATGGATTACTTTCGCGATCGTGATGCCACCGACTCGTCCCGGTTTGATATTCACATATCCGCAAGCGTTCAGACGCAACGCTTGTTTGGCTAGTTGGACGCTATTAATACTCTCGTCTAAACAAATTGGTGTTTTGATTTTTGCTGCCAATTCAGCATGATCGAGTAAGTCATCATGGTTTAACGGTTGCTCAATCATCGCGAGATCATACTCATCTAAGCGCTTGAACATATCGGTGTCTAAGATGCGATACCCGGCATTGCAATCAATATGGAAAGTTTCGTTGGGAAAAGCGGCCCGAACGCGGCTTAACATTGATTCATCCCAATCAGGGCGATACTTCAATTTAACTCTTGCAAAACCTTGGTGACTAGCATCATCAATCGCTGCCAATAACGCGTCTACAGAATCCATGACGCCAAAATCTGCGCCAACTGTTATTAAGTCGCGTTCTGCTCCTAAAAGGGTATGCAGAGGAATACCGGAAACCGCGGATTTAAGAGCCCACCAAGTATTGTCAAGGATCGCTTTCGCAAAAGGATTTCCCTTAAATACTGCTAGACGCTGCTGCAGTTGCTGTCCGGTTTCAATATCTTCGCCGAGGAGTTTTGGTGCTAGCCACGTTTTGGTAACGTCGAATATCCCCCCTCCCCACTCGGGACTATAGCAAGGTGCTGCTAGTGGTGCCGATTCACCCCATGCACTCACCGAACCCGAATCCATTCGACAAAGGATACTATGGATTTCCGCGTCCTCGCCATAAGCAGTTTTCCACGGGTACAGCAATGGCATCGCGACATGGAAGAGTTCGATTCGATCAATACGCATTGTTTGCCTTTAACTATTTCTCAAAAAGAACTGTAATGAGCACATCCGAGGATGAAAAGCTACCCATCCCTGGGCCAGAGGGACTCTGTGGCGCGATATTTCCGAATATGTTTATAACAGTGGCACGCTCTTCAGTGATCCATGCATTTATCTCTTCCTCAAGTGCAGACAATTCGCTCTCAATACTTTTGAAAATCTTAATTTGTTGCATAACCTCTCCATTCCATTCATCGAATGTGTGAAACTGTCGTTCAATCGCAATCGCATTTCTGCTAATGTATTATATCGTTTGTTGGCTAGTTAATTGTCACGTTATTGAGAGAACCTAATCCATGGTCCGTCGCCTAATTCACTCCATACTTATATTATCCCTAGCGATCCTTTCCCTTTCGAATTGCGAAGCCGCGGAGTTAAAGGATCTGCAAGGCACGTGGACGGGGACATGGCACAGCGAAATCAATGAGCATCGAGGCCCATTGAAGGCTCGATTTACGACCAAAGGAGAAGATAGCGTCGAAGCTAGATTTACAGGACGGTTTTTTAAGATTGTACCTTTTAAGTTTATTGTGACGCTCGACGTCGTTTCAGTCACCGATGGTGTAATCAAGCTTAAGGGAAAACAGGATCTCGGACGCACACTCGGCACGTACCACTACGATGTAACCTTTAAAGATGGACACTTCCTAGCGAATTATCATACAGATAAAGACAAAGGCGTTTTCGAAGTGAAAAAAAACTAGGGACTTACCACGTGATTCTATTAGATCAGCGAATTTAGGTTGCTTAATCCCAACGGCTCTTTGCAATGGAACGGTTCGCCATATTGCACTCCAATTTTGTGGCCCCAGTATTTGGCTTCCGTCTCAATTCTCTCGGTTATTGACGGTTGCTCTTCTTCACGCCCAACGAAGAATTGACTGCGGTACGCTTCGATTGCCTGCTTCTTGATAGACCAAAAGTCGGAGATATCGAGAACGAATGCGGGATTGAGTGACTGCTTCAGGTGTACGCAATAATAGTTGTATATTCTTTTTGGGTGGTAACGTTCACCAGGCATATCTGTCTTCGATAATTTAGCCCAAAACCTCGCATCTTCAATCAATGAGAGAGCGGCGACGTGATCCGGGTGTGCATCCTCCCAATACGGTGCAAAGATCCATTTCGCCTGGGTAAGACGAAAGACGCTCGCAAGTTTTTCGCGATTCTCGAGGGTAGCTTGCAGGCTGCGGTTCGGTAGGTCTAAATTGCCACGCCATGTTAATCCAAGCAACTCCGTCGCCAAGGCTGTTTCTGCTTGGCGAGTTTCAATGTTTCCAAATGGTGTCGGTTCGCCATTGGTCAAATCTAACACGCCTACACGTCTACCAGATTGCAGTAATTTTGCAATTGCGCCACCCATGCCGAGTTCGGCATCATCGGGGTGTGGTGCTACGACCAAGACGTCAAGTATAGGTGGTTCTTTGCTCATTTCTAAACTTCAACTTATTCCGTTTGGGTAAACCTATATAATACACCGTTACATGAAGACTAATTTAGCAGGGGATAGTCTCTCGATGAAACGCATGCGAATCGGACATGTCTATGAAATTGGAATCGGCGAGGAACGGGTTGTCAATTATGCGGGACAATCCGTAATTATCAAAAGAATCGAAGGCAACGAGTGGTTTGCTTATGGACAACTATGTCCACACATGGGAGCAGATCTCTCAGGCGCGCATCATATGGATGGTCTCATCCGGTGTCCAGGACATGGTTTGCTATTCGATCCCCAATCCGGCGAATGTCTGTCTAACGCATGCAAACCATTATCCAGTTTTTCCGTTACGATTGATCGTTCTGAAGTATTTTTGTCATTGAAGCCTTCAGAACCAGATGTAGTCACGATGTTCGTTTTGGCCCGTTACGGTACGGATGGACGCATAGGCCGTTTCGAACTAAAAGATCTCCCAACTCCGGAGTATGGGAAGGCCATTGCCGTTAGGACCCCACGCGGAGTAGAACGTGCTGAAGTGCTTCCCAACAAGACGTTTGGCGATGCTCCGAAAACGACCGGGGTCGCTTCTCTTGCTATTCAAAAATATTTAATAGCTTCCGCCGACGCGGGTTTTAATCACTCCCAAATCTCTCAATACATTGAGACAGAGATACGGAAGTTCGATTCGGAGCTTATTGTTTTGGAAATCGAAACTTTGCTCTGCGGCAACCTGGTAATTCATTTAATGGGAGAAGGTAAACGCGAATTGGGTGCTCTAGCTGCACGAGCCACAGCAGAGTTCGGAAGAGAAGTGACATTTCAGATCGCAGAAATCTAGAGTGATTGGTTTAGCGGAAATTTGTTTTGGCAACTACGAATCAACTTTGATATGATGCAACTACTGATTCAGACCCGAATCGAAATACTCCCACCGTTTCCGCAATGAGATTACCTTTCTCCCCACCTGCGGGCTTGATACGTATTTATTATTTTTCGTCCGGACCTATGAGCATATCCGTCATTATCGTAGATGATCACGAATTGATTCATAACGGCATTCAGTCCATGTTGACGGAAACCAACGCCGAAATTATTGGGCATGCCCACGACGGCGATACTGCGATTGAATTATGTACAAAATTGCAACCTAATCTTGTGCTTCTGGACGTACTGATGCCTGGAAAGTCGGGAATCGACACGCTTGAAGAGTTGCTGAAAGCTTGCCCCAATACTCGCGTCATCATGGTATCGACCTACGCGAACCCTACCTATGTTGCTAGGAGTATCATACGCGGGGCTAGTGATTACATCCTTAAAGGAGCTGGCCGCGCCGAACTTCTCAGTGTGATGTCCCGAGCCGTTCAAGGGCAAGCTCCACCCGAATCGAGTATCTATAATCGCATTCAGCATTTGATGTCCCGTCGTAAAGACAAACACATGACAACTTACAAACTCACAAATCGTGAGGTGCAAGTATTACGTCATTTAGGCCTGGGGCTTAGCAACGCCGAAATCTCGAGATCATTGCAAATAAGTGTTGAGACCGTCAAAGAGCATGTACAAAACATTTTGCGGAAAACCAATGCTTCCGACCGGACGCAGGTCGCTGTCTGGGCGGTCCGAGAGAACCTAATCTAATGTCTTGCCAAAGGGTGAGACTTCTCATAGATATCGCGGAGTTTAGCCGTTGTTAAGTGTGTATAAATCTGAGTCGTGACCAAGCTCTTATGTCCCAGCAATTCCTGTACACTACGAATGTCAGCTCCGCGATCCAGCAGATGAGTTGCAAAACTGTGCCGCAACGTATGGGGTGAGGTTCGTTGGTCTAACCCAGTTAGCTTGATGTATTTCTCCATCATACGTCGCACACTACGTGTCGTTATCCGCTTACCAAAACGATTTGTGAATACCGGTGCCTCTGGCTGAGATCGCCTTGTATGGTTGCTTCGGGAAAGCCAAGAATTCAGCGCGTCTAAAGCGTAACTTCCAAGAGGTGAAAATCGTTCTTTCTTACCCTTACCGCGCACTCTGATTAGTCCTTCATCCAGTTCTAAATCGGAATAGTTAAGACCGACCAATTCACTGACACGCAGCCCACCAGAATAAATCGTTTCCAACATAGCGCGATCACGGATTCCTAATTGATCCGACAGGTCTGGAGCATCCAAAAGTTGCCCAATTTCATCTGTGGATAAGAAGTGGGGTAACTGTCGATGTTTGCGAGGATTCCTGAGAGGTTTTGCAGGATTCTCGTCGATAAGGGCTTCCCGCTGGCAGAATTTAAAGAAGCTGCGTAACGTCGCAAGGCGTCTAGCAATTGTAGAACGGGCATAACCTGCCTCGGCCATCTGACTGACAAACTCGCGTAAATCAGATGATCGAAAATCGCGGGCTTCCGGATAAGTTCCATCTTCATATTCGAAGAAATACTTGAACGCCTCTAAGTCATCCTTATAGCTCTTGATCGTAAATTCAGACGCATTTCGCTCTGAATCAAGGTACCTGAGGAATCTTCGAATTGCATCTATCATCGGTCTAGTCGTTCGAGGAAACCGCTCGATAGCGAGATCGCATAGCTTTCTCTATGCGAGTTAACTTACGAACCTTTTGGCTCATTACAGCTGCATCATACCAGGTGAAACTTAAATCTGGATTTGACGCATATCTACCAAGTTGTCGGAGCGTCGTTTTTCGATTTTCATCATTAAAAAGGAAAATGTACTTTTCCTCGCCTTTAACCAGTGCAAGCACATTAATATTATTTGACATTATTTAACTCATTCGGCACATGAATTATCGAAGCGATTTGTTTTTTTATCGGTATGTATTTGGGGCTCTCATAACCACTCTCCTAGGTTTGTGGACTTGTTCTTTTTGAAAAGTTAAGCTGTTCCGGTTCTGAGGTTTTTTCGAGGTGAAAACACTTAAGCAGAGCATCCGTTAGAGAATTTATCACGCAGTCTGGCCTGCCAAACTGGAGCTTTAAGAAGTTCACCCCCCCCGCTTCAAAACCACCTAGAAATTCGCTAACCTTAGTTAACTGGTTCATATTTCAAGTTGTCACTGCTCGACTATTTCAGAAAGATTTCAAATGAAGATACATGAATTCCAGGCCAAGGAATTATTTGCAAATGCTGGTGTCGCAGTATTGCAAAATCGCGTGGCCACGACGGCTGCAGAGGCAGCTGCTGCGTTCGAAGAATTGGGGACGGCAGTAGCAGTTGTTAAAGCTCAGATTCACGCCGGGGGTCGTGGTAAAGGGACTACCGTAGAAAACCCTGAACAGCATGGTGTTCAGCTAGTCAAAAGCGCTGCTGAAGCACAGGAAGTAGCTGAAAACTTGCTTGGCAAGACTCTCGTAACTATCCAGACAGGCCCTGAGGGTAAAGTCGTCAATCAGGTATTGATTGAACAGGGATGCGATATCGCCAGAGAGCTTTATCTCGGTATCGTTTTGGACCGAGCGGTGAAAATGCCTGTGCTAATGTGCTCGACAGAAGGGGGTGTTGAAATCGAGAAGGTGGCCGAAGAAACTCCGGAACTAATTTACAAGGAGCATTTCGATCCACATTTCGGACTGCAGGGATACCAAGTGCGAAAACTATGTAAGAAGCTAGGTATCACCGGAGCTAGTGTTCGTTCGGCAGTTAAATTCATGCAAACGTTATGTAAACTTTACGTAGAGTTTGATTGTAGCCTCGCCGAGATAAATCCTTTGGTAGTGACATCGGATGGGGATCTAATAGCTTTGGACGCAAAAATGTCATTCGACTCAAATGCGATGTATCGACAAAAAGGCGTCGCTGAATATCGCGATCTTTCAGAGGAAGAGCCTACCGAAATACGTGCTGGCGAGGCAGGTTTGAGCTATATCAAATTGGATGGGAACATTGCATGCTTGGTAAATGGCGCTGGATTAGCGATGTCGACAATGGATATCATCAAGTTACATGGAGGGGAACCAGCCAATTTCCTCGATGTAGGTGGCGGAGCGGACAAGGACCAGGTTACAGAGGCGTTTCGCATTCTCCTTTCTGATCCAAACGTGAAAGCTGTGCTTGTAAACATTTTTGGAGGGATTGCTAGGTGTTCTACAATCGCTGATGCTATCGTAGCTGCATCTAAAGAAGTTGGCTTTGAAGTCCCATTAGTCGTTCGTCTCGAGGGAACTGAAGTTGAAGAAGGCCGACGAATCCTAGAAGAGAGTGATGTCGATATCATCACGGCGACAGATCTCACTGACGCGGCTTCTAAAGTGTGCGCAGCAATTGGCGCGTAGTCCTCACACGATCAAACATAAAAGAGAAAAAGATAATGAGCATTCTCATCAATAAAGATACAAAAGTAATTTGTCAGGGTATTACCGGGGGCGCTGGCACTTTTCATACCCGCGGATGTCGTGACTACGGTACCAATATGGTTGGTGGCGTAACCCCCGGCAAAGGTGGTCAGGACGTCGATGGGTTACCTGTTTTTGACACGGTCGAAGAAGCAGTCGACCAAACAGGCGCTGATGCAACGATGATATTCGTGCCAGCTCCCTTTACTGCTGATGCAATTCTTGAAGCTGTTGACGCAGGTATCAAGACTATTGCTGCGATCACCGAAGGCGTACCTGTACTTGATATGGTACGGGTTTACGAGGCGATTCAAGCGAGTGATTCAACTCTTATTGGTCCGAACTGTCCAGGATTAATCACGCCGGGCGAATGCAAGATCGGGATTATGCCAGGATATATCCACACGCCTGGCACCGTTGGCATTATGAGTCGCTCCGGCACATTGACCTATGAAGCAGTCTGGCAGACCAGTAATGTCGGACTCGGACAATCAACCTGCGTAGGACTTGGAGGAGATCCCATTGTTGGTACTTCCTTCATCGACCTATTCAAACTTTATGAAGCTGACGATGGTACTGAGGCTATTATGATGATCGGCGAAATCGGGGGCACGGCAGAAGAAGAAGCAGCAGCGTTTGTTGCGGAGCATGTAACCAAGCCGGTTGCTGCGTTTATCGCCGGACGTACCGCGCCTCCTGGAAAACGTATGGGGCATGCCGGCGCGATCATTTCTGGTGGGAAAGGTACTGCAGCAGAAAAAGTAAAGGCGTTAGAGGCTGCTGGAATCGAGGTTGCGGAGAGTCCAGCTGACATGGGTGCTGCCTTGCAGCGCGCGATTGCCAAACATAGCTAAAAGACCGGACTCAGAAGCAAGCCTTGTGCCTTAAGGCTACGCAGCTATAGTGATTATTCACTTTCAGTTACCGATTCCCAAGATGATGCCACTACGACGAGAAGGAGCGTAAGGCTGATAGTACGTTCGCGCGGGTGGGCTATGGTGGTAATGTCGCTCCACTACGACCGGACCAGCGTTTGAGCGTTGGATGGTAGTAGATGGCGGTGTTCCGGTTGCTGCATAACTACCTGCAGCCTGATACGCCTTTATCACCTCAGCTGAAATTCCTTTTTGGGTGAGATTGATAATGTCGTCGGTTGATAGGTTTTGCGCCGCTCCGCGGCCCTGCAGTTGGGAGATTATTACGTCGTCTGACACATTGGCTTGAACCATCCTTTCTACTTGTTGGATCGTCACTGAAGCGTCGACGCGCTGACTAGCAGAGCTGCGCAATAGCTCTTGGTCCTGCTGGAACTTTGCTTCATACGCGTCGGAGCGTCGTTGAGCCGTCTCACCAATTATATTTCCCGCGATCGCACCTGTTGTCGCCCCGATCAGGGCGCCGCGAAGAGGCGAGTCATTGTTAGCGCCAATCGCGGCTCCAGCAGCGGCGCCAATTAATGCACCATTGGCAGTGCCTGCAGCTTCTTTATCTGAGGAAACGCAACCAACAAACGCCAAAAGGAAAGCAATTAGGCAGAGATGAAGAATTATACGTATTTGCATTGGGTCGTGCTCACTTAATAGGCTGAATGAGGTCGAATATTCACAGATGATCCAAAATCCGTCAAGTTCGAATTAGCTATAATAGAACTTTGCCTTTTTCCACAGGAAATCCACGATGCCGAAGATTCAACACATGGTCCTTTTTGACTTCAAGGAAGAGACCACACCGTCGACCATTGATAATATCTTTCAAGAGTTGGCGGGGCTTAAAGCCCTTTGCCCTGGAATCCTTCACTATGCTGGCGGTGCCTATTCGAGTCCCGAGGGAATGAATGGAGACTTCACACACGGATTCCTTATGACGTTCGACTCTTCGGAAAACAGAGATATATATCTACCCCATCCAGAACACGAACGTGTCAAGTCGATCATTCTCCCGCACATTAAAAACGTGATAGCATTTGATTGTGAAGACGCATCTGTCTAGTTAACTTGAATGTATGGAGTCTGCTAATGCCAAGCGTTGATTTCAAAGAGCGTTTACTCGCCGGTTTAGGTGGCCCGTTCCCAGAGGGAGGCGATCTAAACGTCAAGACAATTCGTGTCGAGAAAAAGGACGGCTATCGTCTGGAGTGGATTACCTACGACAGCGAGCCCAACGACTCGATTCCGGCTGTCGTTTTGGTACCCGATGGTGTCGATGGCAATAATCCTGCACCCGCTATTTGCATCTGGCATCAACATAATGGTCAATGGCATCTCGGTAAATCTGAACCAGCTGGTCTTGCAGGTAATGAGATGCATCATACTGGTGTAGCATTAGTGCGCGAAGGTTATGTCGTATTGTGTCCTGACGCCCTCGGATTTGAAGATCGCGCGAAAGGCTTTCAGCTGCAGGGCGGAGCGCTAGAGAGGCTGCTTTATCTTAAATATGTAGTCCGTGGTAAAACGATGGCTTGGAAAAATGTCTTAGATATGCGTCGTGCGGTTGATTACATAAGTAGCCGGGCAGACGTTGATTCCGAACGACTGGGCTGTTATGGACATTCCATGGGCTCGACACATGCTTACATGCTTGGACCATGGGAGCCACGCTTAAATGCCACTGTTTGTAATTGCTGCCTACCTACATACGCTGCTATCGAAGAACATGAAATACTACATTGCTTCCCAAATTTCGTGACAGGCATTTATCCCGAAGCCGACACCCCCGATATTGTCTCGCTAATTGCACCACGAGCTTTACATATGAATTTCGGGGAACTCGACGGCGGGAGTCCTATTGAATATGTAAAAAAGGCAATGCCCGTAATACGGCGAGCCTATGAAAGCATGCACGCGGAAGACAACTTTTCATTCTTCATAGAACCTGCAGTAGGGCACGTGCTAAGCGATGAGATGTGGCAACGTACTAAATCGTTTTTCGCGAAGAATTTGGGTTAAGCAGAGTATTCAAAACTCGCGATTGATTTCCCAGCTTCGATGCTTCTGCGTCGACTTACTGATGGACCATGGTTTACTAAGATTGAAATCCCGATGTATTTTTACAGCTTCCTTCCGGTCGATCCATTTGTCATGGATATGGAGCTGATAACGCAGCCTGAGCGCTTCCGATTGCGTGAGCTGAATCGAGGCATCCCGGTTTATCGACGGCCCCATCCATCCGTCTTCACGTACATGCCACTTGGAAGGGTAGCTCGGGTTACTTTTGTGATCGTGTAATGTTATGCCGTTGATGACCTGGACGCCATTGGTTGCTCTCACCGGCCCACTGTAATCCATGTATGCTGACGGCCTTCCGAAGATGTTGGCCTCGGTAACTTGACCGTCAGAATTAGTGAGCCTTCCACCACCAAAATGCTCAGCAATCGAAGCGCCCACACGGACAGCGATGATTCCATAATTTGTCTGATTTAGATTTACAACACCATGAGTGCTCTGTAATTCAAGTTGGAATTCGATTAAATACTCCCCGTTTGCCAATGGCCGTAACGCGACTACCGTTTGCTGGTTCAATAGGGGGCGATCTTCGTGACCATCATAGTAATCAAGGATTACGGCCATAGCTGCGTAGTCATCGCCTTCGATATAATCTAGCCACTGACGTTGACG
Organism: Rhodopirellula sp.; assembly: GCA_002701385.1. Classification (GTDB taxonomy): domain Bacteria; phylum Planctomycetota; class Planctomycetia; order Pirellulales; family Pirellulaceae; genus UBA721. The sequence continues at coordinate 52,753 of NZVD01000089.1, forward strand.
AATCTGAGTCCCCGTCCCATTTGCCCAGAAATCAAATGACTCGATGCTATTATGCGCAAACCATATGCCCGCATGATGGTCATGATTAGGTGCACCCGGATGTCCCATTCTCACTAGGTTAGCACCGGATGGGCCATTAACCGGATGCAAAAATGGGCGTGGGTATTGTCCGCCGTAATGCCATCGAAATAGCTCCATTCCGTCTAACGTGAAGGAAGTCTGTGAGTCTGCTTCCGGGACGATTTGGCATCTCGGTATTTTGTAATCAACCATAGTAGTTTTCTCACGAGGATAATGTGTCTCGACCTGCAGGTTACGGTGCGAAGCGGTTATAATCTTATCTTACGACATCCAGCCCGCTAAGTCTTGCATGCAATTGGAGAGCAATCATGCCCGTGTTGAAGGAACGCTTTGCAAACGGAGAGATTCTAAATTTCTTCGCGTTATCACGCCTAGTTAATCCAGTATCCATCGAACTTTACTCACTTCGCGGCGGATTTGATGGCTTTTGGCTCGACCTCGAACACGGCCAGGCTACGGTGGACCAAATTCGAGCTGCATTTGTTACGGCTCGTGCAGTTGGACTCAATCAATTCGTCCGGATGGCTCCTACAGGATATCACGAGGTCGCTCAGTACCTTGAACTTGGAGCGGCCGGAGTCATGGCGGCCCAAATCGACAGTGCTGCGCAAGCAGCAGAGTTTGCGAGCTGGGCGAAATTTCCACCGCAAGGCGTGCGTGGCATGAACATGAGTGGTGTTGACGGCCGGTTCACGACTCGTAGTGCTGCTGAATTTTACGAAAATGCAAACCAGGAGGTATTCGTTGCAATTCAAATAGAAACGCTGGGCTCACTGGAAGAGGTGGAATTAATTGCGGAATTGCCGAACGTGGACCATCTTTTCATTGGGCCGTCCGACCTTTCAATAGCGCTAGGAAACTACCCGGAATTCCACGCCGACATTCTATGGGATGCCGTTGATCGAGTTGCCACGGCTTGTTCAAAGCATGGTAAAAGTTGGGGAGCCGTTACTCCGGATCCGCGGTGGGCGGAAAAAGCAAGGAGTAAGGGGTGTCAGTTAATTTCGATGAGTAATGAGACGATCGCGATGAAGCTTGGCATTGACGCTATCAAGGCGAACTTCAAAGAACAATTTAACGATTAGGCCAATCGAACTATCTACCTAATCCCACGCCAAACGAACCATATTTGCGAAGGTGATTTGCCTGCGGTCCTCCAACCCCATTGGTTCGTTCGTAAGAATAACTCCGTATACGCCTCGTATCGGATCCATCCAGACTAATGTCCCAGTTGCGCCCCAATGGCCAAACGTTTCGACCGGCAGTATTGCTCCGAACCCACGTGGATGATTGGGCCAATTTAGTTGCCAACCGAACCCCCAGGGGATTGCACTCGAAGTTCCAGCACGTAACTTGCGAAACCCTTCTAACTGATTACTAGTCATCGCGCGAAGGGTACTGCGTGAGATAATCCCATCGCCACCTTCCAATATTCTTAAGAGATGAGCGCAGAATTGTCCTAGATCATCAACGCTGGAAATCAGTCCGCCCCATGGGGCTCCAAGTGTTCGCCAATAATCGCTATTCCACCCCCAGGTCTCATGACCATCCTGCGACTCTACCATCGACGCGACCGGGGGACGAACGCTCTTGAGTACATCCGTCGGACAACCCAGCCAAGTTTGCGTCATTCCTAGTGGTTCGAAAATCCGTTCGCTTAAAAACTCTGGCGTAGAATTTGACGTAACAAGTCCTAGGATAGTGCTGAGCGTAAGAATACCAGTGCTTTGATAATGCACCCGAGTGCCCGGCGCATAAACAAGGTCAACTCGATTTACGTGATCTTGGAACTCTTCTAGAGTTGCGCCTGCCTTTCGTAGCTCTATATTGTTAGGGAGCATATCCGGCAAGCCGGATGTGTGCGTAAGACAATGAGCGATACGAATTTCCGCTTTTGCCCCTACGCCAAACTCAGGAATATACTTGGAGACCAAATCACTGGTTCTTAGGATCCCTTCTTCCACCAAAAGCATAATTGCCGTTGCGATAAATGGTTTAGTGGGCGAGGCAATAAGAAACGTGCTGGCATGGTCGACTGGGATTTTTCCTTCGGCGTCGTCGGTTCCGGCATAAAATGACTCAGAGGCACCATCCGAATTACCCGTTTGCGCCGCGATTGCTCGGACTTCCCTGTTGTCCACCCAGTGCTGCAACGTCTCCCAGGCCAATGAAAGTTTATTCGCGTTAAATGACTTCATCTTTTTTCCTTACTAACTGTCGCGACAGGGTTAGTAACACGGTCAGAATAAACATAATAGACATCACCATGCTTACGACTGAAGCAACAATTGCAGACACGTCGCCGTTGGCTGCTATCAGCCCCTGCCTTAGATAGACCTCCACTTTGGGTCCTAAAATCATCCCTAGAATGAGAGGAGCCAGCGGTACCTTAGCGTTCTCCAGCCTCAAGCCTAAAAGTCCAAACGCAAACATAACCCATACGTCAACCATGCTGTTATTCATTGCAAATGCACCTACTACGGAAAATACAACAACACTTGTTAATACCATCCCTCGGGGAAGCCTAACAAGCTGACTAAAGAACTGGATCCCAAGCAAGCCGGCTGGTATCAGAAGTAGCTGAGTCACTAGTGCAATTGCAAAAATAAAACTGCCCTGCCCCGAACTAAATAATTCAACACCTGGGGTGATGTCATAAACCAAAAATACACCCAGCACGATAGCTGTGACAGCATCGCCAGGAATTCCAAAGACTAACGCTGGAATCCATGCCGCTGCGACTGCAGCGTTGTTCGCACTGGTCGGAGCGATCACTCCCTTCCACTCACCTTTGCCAAAGTTGTCGGACTCTTTAGGAGACGTCTTTTCGGAGATACCGTAAGCGCCCCACGCTGCCACATCAGCTCCTGCGCCAGGCAAAGCCCCGACGAGCGTCCCTGTCAATAATGATTGCAAAAAGGTCGGAAAATGCCGAAGAACGAGTCCTAATGATCGGATTGGACGAAACGGTCCTGCCGTTATGCGATCGGGTGGATGTGCTTCAATCTTACATACTGCCCGAAAAACTTCAGACATCCCAAACAGCCCGATCATAGCAGGGATAAAACTCACGCCTTCCTCTAATGCTGAGAACCCGAATGTAAAACGTTCCTGATTCGTTAACGGATCTCGACCAATCATGGCGAATGCAAAGCCCAGTGCCGCAGCCAGCAATCCCAGATTTGGACGCCTTCCACTTGACACAGAAACACCCAATATCAGACCGAGTAAGCAAAGCCAGAAATAATCGAACGCTCCGAACCCAACCGCTACTTTGGCCAAGGCTGGCGATAGATAGATCAAAAGAATCACTCCGCCAACCCCGCCGAGAGCGGAACATAGCAGATTTACTAATAGTGCCTGCCTTCCACGCCCGTTTTTCGCAAGTTCGTGAGCGTCAAGGGTTGCAGCGGCAGAGGCGGGAGTTCCAGGTATACGCAAAAATGTTGCCGGAATATCGCCGGCGAAGATTGCAGTGAAACTCACCCCAATCACCATAGCCAATGCTGCTTCTTTGTCCAGTTGATAAGAAAAAGGCACGATCAACGCGACAGCCATGGTTGCGGTAAGGCCGGGGGTAGATCCTACAAAAACTCCAAACACCATTGCTAGGAGCCACGGAACAAGAATATGGAGACTAAGCAGTGAAGGAATAGCTTCGAATAGTTCTAACACGGAAAATACCTAAGAACCCACGTATTCTAAGAGAGAGAACTCTGGCAACTGGATTCCAAACATTTCGACAAAAACTAAATGGACAACAAAAATCAATAACGCCGTGGCAACACAGGACAACGTGGGACTAACACGTAAAATAGCCATCGAGGTTATCCCGAAAACCAACGTTGAAAATTGGAATCCGATAAATGGAATTGAGGCAATGTAGGCCAGAACTATTCCAATCATTTTGATCGGAAGCGGAGTGGAGCGTAGGCGACGCGTAGGCCCTTTTGCCATGAACCTAGCTACCAAAATACCCACACCTCCTACTAGGAGAAGTCCCCCGAGTAGCATCGAGATGAAGCTAGGACCGGGGTCGTACTTTGATTGGATTAGGGGCGTACCAATTTGGAAAGATGCGGCAAAAAAGACGCACCCTGGTATCAGCCATAGCGAGGCCGACCCCTGAGAACACGCGGCAACTATGGTTTGTATGTAGGACGATTTATTATTGACTAACATAGTGCTCAAGCACTTCCTTCCACTGATTATCCTGTCGCTCCAGGAAAGTAGTGAATTCTTCGCCGCTTTTTACATCAATCTGAAATCCTTGTACCCTCATGAAATCTCGAAACGCTTCACTGTTCGCAATATCGGTCAAGGTTGTTCGTAGAATGTTCGCTGTATCGGCAGGCGTGTCTACCTGAGTGGCGAAACCGCGCCAGCCAATGGACGACCATTCCACACCCTGTTCAATAGCCGTTGGAACGTCGTCAAAAGCAGAGTCGCGATCCTTTGCCATAACCGCGATGGCTTTCAGCTGACCGCCATTTAATTGCAATGCAGCTTCGGGCAAACTACAGCAAACCGCATCGAGATGGCCGCCTAATAGCATCTGGATCGACTCAGCAGAACCCTTCGTCGGGACCCAAGTTACATCGTCTTTAGTGAGACCTGCTTTCTGAAAGAGGCCAACGCGTGCGAGATCCCATGTGCCTCCCGTCGCTGTACCTGACATTTTCAACTCACCGGGTGTTTGCTTGACGGCGGCCAGAAACGCGTCCAAATCTTCGTACTCACTATCGGCATTCACCATAATCGCAGCCGGATCTCCATTCATCTGGATTAAAGGTGTGTAATCCCGGTATGTAATGTCGGTAATACCAAGTTGATGCATCGTAGACAACTCGGCAGTTATCATCGCGATTGTATTACCGTCGGGTTTAGCTTCCGCTCCTGCACGATGTCCCACAGCTCCACTACCGCCAGTACGATTAACGACCACACAATTAACGCCCAAGCGTTCTTTTAGCTGTTCGGCAAAGTACCGTGAGATTCGATCAGTACCGCCTCCCGCGCCCCAAGGGCAGATTATCTGCAAGTTACCCGTTGGGAAGTCATTGTTTTCGGGAGTAGTTGGCTTAGAATCACAGCCATTGGCTACCAACAATAACAAGCATATCAAAAGAGCTGATTTCATAATTGACATATAGTGTTCATTCGAGAGAGATAGGTATCAAAATTTTCATTGTATCGAATAGTTTATTAGTCGTGCAGCGCCTTTCACGACGTAGGACGACTTGACGAATAATCGCTTTTTGAAAAGAATAGAGGCGTTCCAATTACTAAATGGCTCGATGGCGGAATTGGCAGACGCGCTGGATTTAGGATCCAGTTCCTTCGGGAGTGCAGGTTCGACCCCTGTTCGAGCTACTTACTCTTTCCCTCATACCGCAAGGTGGGAGATTTGCCGTTCTCACAATCTTTTAGAACGATGTGCTTGGTAGTTGCAATGTCCGACACCACTGATCGGAGCCTATGGGAAACGTTTAGCTGTCTCGATATTTAATCGAATCTTGGACGGTGCGTTAATTGGTCCGTATAACGCAGTTACTGCATTCAATAATCAGTAAGGGTGGCCTTCTGGGCTCGCCAACCAGCGTCACTTGGGAAATTGGTCTTCATGCGAACAATTTCTAATTCACACGCAAACCAAGGTTCGACCTGAGCTTTCCATTGCAAAAAATGGGGTGTGGTGAGGTGATGCTCAAAGGCGGCTTCATCTTCGTAAACCTCGTATAGGTAGAAGCGTGTTGGGACGTCTTCGTCCTGATTGATGTCAAAGCGGAAGCAATTTGGCTCCGCGGTTACCGACCCTTCGGCATCCCCTAAGCTAGCCTGAATGAATTGTTCCAAATATTCTTCCTGAATGTTGATCGTTACAAAAATGGCAAGCATATAATTCTCCAGTAATAACGGCT
>NZVD01000090.1 GCA_002701385.1 Rhodopirellula sp.
CAGCCAGTTATTGTCGTGTAATATCCTTCTTCCTGAAACATTTCGGGAATTGGACGGATGCCATTTGGAAGATGGATCTTTTCAGTACCACGTCCACTCCGATGATGGTGAGCTCCGATCGTGGTTTGGTACATTCCTGTAATAAATGCACTCCGGCAAGTCGAACAAACCGGAGCCGTCACATAGGCGTTATTGAATTGAACGCCGCGTTTGGCTAAAGCATCGACATGCGGAGTCTCGATCAGCTCTTCGCCATAAGACGAGAAATGTGCTGACATATCGTCGACGATAATCCACAAAATGTTCGGCTGCTCGTTTCCGTTCGCCGCGGTTGTACTGCAAACCATCAATGTGGCGAGTAGTAAGTAAGTGAGTCTTTTCATTGCTTTCATTTCCGTCTCTGTTTCGTAATTGAGATTAAGTCAGTCCGCCTGATACAAGTGTTTACCCTGTCGAGCAGCTCGAATTGCTTCGTCCGTATCCAGCTTGGCTCCCGGGTCATTTTGTGACTTCATCCAGCGATGCAATTCCGCCTGCATCATTTTCTGTAATCTGGTGGCATTCTGAGTTCCTGCAAGATTCGTTAATTCATAAGGATCCTCGGCAGTATGATACAACTGAGAGGCCGGCCTGCGGATATACCGTCGTACTAATCGATACACGTCCTGATCTTCAAACGATGACCAAACCCAAGTTGCCCAGTAGGGATTATTCAATTCACCGCTACCACGTGAACCCATCAAGTGTTTTTCAATATACACTTCATCGGGAAGCAGGTTCTCGATGTACCGATACGTTCCGTTGCTCACCGTCCTGATCGGATAACGCGGGCCTTCGGGAATGTTATTATGCATCCCATAAACAAATTCTCGATGCTCATCGGCCTGACCAAGCAGAACTTTTGAAAAGTCAGAACCATCATATCTTTGTTTTTTAGTCTGGCCTCCGGCAAGCGTCATGAGCGTGGGCAAAACATCCGCATATTGAACTAACGCATCGGTGCGTTGCCCCTCAGGCACTCTCCCGGGCCACCGAGCAATGAGGGCTGTATGTAGACCAGTGTCCCAATTAGTCCATTTGCATCCGGGGAATTGAGCTCCTTGTTCAGAAGAAAAGAGTACCACAGTATTCTCACTCAAGCCTGACCGATCGAGGGTTTCGAGAATTTCTCCTACCTGGCCATCCATATAAGTGATCTCGGCGAGGTAGTTCGAAAAGTCCTGCCGGGTGCGTTCTGTATCTGCAATGTTGGGAGGCAGCTTCAATTCTGCCGGGGGATAAGCACTTGCGTCTCCCATAACCCATGGCACATGCGGCTCGACTAACGCGACCACCAAACAAAACGGTTGTTGATTATCCCGAGCCATAAATTCAGAAACACCCGCTANCGAGTGATTTAGAGTCGGNTTACGCACGCAGTTTTTATCAAACCCGGTTACCGATTCAAATGGAAATGCCGAGGTTGGTTTAACATGGACTTTTCCAGCCAAGCCAACTCGGTACCCTAATGCTGATAAATGCTGGGGCATTCCTGTCATAGACTCTAAACTGGCGGAGTGATTCCAGGCACAGCCATTGCCCAAGGGATACCTACCTGTATAAAGTTCGGCGCGGCAAGGTTGGCACATTGCCTCAGAAAGGTAAGCACGATTAAACGTCAGCCCCTGACTGGCAAGTCGATCAATATTGGGGGTCTTGGCATTCTGTCCACCATAAAGCGGCAGGTCGTTGTAGGTACAATCATCCGCCATGATGATTAGGAAATTAGGCTGCTTGGCGGCGAATAGATTCTGCCCAAAGCAAACGATTATCAATACGCTTAAAGCAATCATTCTCATTTGATACCACTCCTTGCTGCTGCTTTGTTTCGAGCAAGCCAGTCTTTATGTAGTTGTTGTAATTCTCTGGCTTTGGCTGGTTGCCGCAATGACAAATCATGCAACTCTGTCCCATCGCTCGGTAAGTGGTACAACTCCCACTGTTGCCCTCGATTAGGTGAGACTAACTTCCAACCGGCTGACCAAACTGCGGAGCCTTTGTTATGAGCCCAAAAGAGTGCCTCATGGGGTTTGACATCCTTGCCTTGTAAGGCCGGAGCCAACGATCGACCTTCCATCGGTATAGGCTGTTGCTCCACCATCTCCGCTCCAACCAGATCCAATAGTGTCGGAAAGATGTCTATGACATGACACACCTCACCCACCAATTGCCCTGACAATTCACTTGCGATGCCACGTGGCCAGCTGATAATCAACGGCGACCTTGTTCCGCCTTCATGATCAAATTGCTTGAAAAGTCGGAAGGGAGNATTGGAGGCATTAGCCCAGCCATAGCCATACGACTGAAAGGTCTCCTGACCACCGGGCATCAAATTGGGAATATTGCCGGGCTTGATAGGCCGCTCTTTGCCATCGGTGGTTTTTGGCCGGGTCCAACTTCCAGTGCGAGTTGGTAAGTATTCCACATGACATCCACCATTATCGTGCTGGTATATAACAATCGTGTTGTCCAACAATTCTTCCTGCTTCAGGTAATCTTTTATCCTCCCGATATTACGGTCCATACAGGTCACCTGGGCTGCGTACACCTCCATTCGCCGTTCGTGCCACAAAGGGTATTTGGCGTCCGGCCAGGCAGGTACATTATCGTGTCGCGGAGAGAGTGCCCACTGAGGATCGACAACTCCAAGCTCTTTCATACGTGCGTGACGTTGCTTGCGAAGCATATCCCAACCCATGTGATAACGCCCTTGATACGCAGCGATATCTTCTGGTTTAGCATGCAATGGCCAATGGGCGGCGGTGTAAGCCATATAAAGGAAGAACGGTTTTCCTTCATCGCGATCAGACAAAAACTCCAAGGCGTGATCCGTTATNGCATCCGTATAGTAATAGTCGTCACGCCCCTCCCATTCGTGAGTCATACTCTTACCATTAAGTTGTAAATCTGCCGGAGCGAAAAAGTCGGATGCTCCTTCGATGGTTCCGTAGAACTGATCGAATCCGCGATGGTGTGGTGCATTGGGCCCATCCGGTTTTTTAGAATTGGACAGATGCCACTTACCTGACATGAAGGTCGAGTAGCCAACGTTACGCAATGCCTCAGGCAGCGTTGTTGCTTGAGGATGCAAGCCGTCGGTTGCAGAACCTCCGGATGGCAAAGCGGCAAGCGGATAGAGGCTTGTCATCAGGCTGGCCCGAGTTGGCCAGCACATATTATTGACATAGTAATTTGTAAATCTCAGCCCCTGGCTGGCCAAACCATCCAATACCGGCGTCTCAATTTCGCCTCCATAACACCCTAAATCCGAATACCCCATATCATCTGAAATGATGAACACGATATTGGGTTGGCTGGCCATTAACAGTCCTGACTGTAGAGCCAGGAGTAGCAGGCAACCCAAGCGAAGTGGTGATTTCATAATCCGAGTCATCTTTAGGAAAGGGAAGCAGAAGCCCTTAGGCCTCGAAGAGTTCTGTTTTGACGTTGCCGTGGACATCCGTCAAGCGGTAGTCGCGTCCCTCGTGCCGGTAGGTCAAGCGTTTATGATCCAATCCCAAGGCATGGAGCATCGTCGCGTGTAAGTCATGAATGTGCCAAGAATCGGTCACTGCATCAAATCCGATTTCATCGGTTTCTCCAATGGATTTCCCCGGTGAGACACCACCGCCGGCAAACCACATCGTAAAGGAATCCACATGATGATCGCGGCCGACTGGTTCTCCGGGCTTCATGCTCTTTTGAGCAACAGAGGAACGACCAAATTCCCCTCCCCAAATCACAAGTGTATCTTCCAGTAGCCCCTGTCGGTGTAAATCCTGGATGAGTGCCGCGGACGCCTGATCGGTCGTTCTACACTCATTGGGCAAACGTTGGTATATGCTGGTGTGGTGATCCCAGTCGCCATGAAAGAGCTGGACAAATCGCACGCCACGCTCGACTAATCGTCGTGCCAGTAGACAATTACGAGCATAGGTAGGTTGATTCGGATCGGTAATACCATAGAGATCCAACGTTTCCTGAGATTCACTGGATAGATTTAATAGCTCCGGAGCACTGGCCTGCATCTTAAACGCAAGTTCATAGTTCGCGATCCGCGTCTCAATATCCGGATCTGGATTATCCGAAGCTCTCAAACGATTGAGCTGATTTACCGCTTCCACAGTGGCTAATTGACTTTGCCTCGAAAAGCCCGCCGGGGATGCCAGGTTCAGTATCGCCGGACCATTCGATTGGATCGGCGTGCCCTGCATCGTCCCCGGAAGGAATCCTGCTCCGTAATTAGCTCCTTTACTGCGTGGGTGCATTCCCGATCGTAACACCATGAAACCCGGTAGATTTTTGGATTCGCTACCAAGACCATACAAAACCCAACTGCCTAAACTAGGACGTCCAAACCGACGCCAACCGGTATTCATGTGCAATTCCCCAAACATGTGATTCGGGTCTTCAGCCTGACATGTATGTACAAACGAAATATGATCGACAATCCCAGCTGTATGCGGCATCAGTTCAGACACCCATTGGCCACTCTCTCCATGACGCTCAAATTTATAGGGTGTCCCCATTAGCTTGGGCTGAGCTTCTTTAATTTGCGCAAAGTCGACACGGTCTAAATACGATTGGGGTAAGGCCTCTCCATCGCGTTGGTTGAGTATTGGCTTCGGATCAAAGAGATCGAATTGACTCGGGGCGCCAATCTGGCACATGAAGATTACATTCTTTGCCGTCGGAGCATGATGTGTTTGACGATCTGTCGTTCCTTCGGCGCATTGTCCTTCGGATGCCAACATGGTCGGCAGGGCTAGAGAGGCAACGCCTAAGGCGTTCTGTCGGAAAAAGTATCGTCGGTTATTCATCATTCCCGCATTATAAACTCATCAAGATTCATCATGGTTCGACAGACAGCGACCCAAGCAGCGTGTTCAGGATGTGTGATCAAATTCTCAGTTGTAACCGGATATTTACCAATAGCCAGTTGAGCTAATGCAGTATCCTTTGAAAACAACTCCGTCTGATGTCTCAATAAACCCTCTATAACGGACACTTCCTGTTCCTTAGGTTGCCGATTCAACGTGAAGTGAAAGAGTGCTTCAATTCGTTGTTGTGGGGTCGGTGCAGATTCAACAATCCGTCTGGCTAACGCCTGAGCCGACTCCACAAAGACCGGATCATTCAATAGTGCAAGCGATTGCACAGCAATGTTTGATCGATTCCTTCTCGTACAGGCGGTTGTCATCTCAGGCCCATCAAATAAAGTCATCATCGGATGAGGTGTTAAACGCCAAATATAGGTGTACATTCCACGGCGATACCGATTGGCTCCGGTACTTTCGACCCACGTTGCTGGTGTCGCCCGAAAGTCGAGGATGCCATCTGGTTGAGCAGGAAATACGCTAGGGCCTCCAATCTGTCTTTCCAGTAACCCCGCCACGCTCAAAGCATTATCTCTCAAAGTTTCAACTTCCAATCGCAATCGCCTCTGACTTAGGAATAATCCCTCTTTGTCCGCTTGCAGATACTGATAATGAGATGACTGCTGATAGGTAGCAGACAATACGATTTCACGGATAAGCTGTTTAAAGCTGTCTTCTTCCTGAAGAGTGCTGGCAAGATAATCAAGAAGTGCGAAGTGAGAGGGTCTGGCTGTTTGGACTCCAAAGTCGTTTTCAGACTCGACAATAGCGTTGCCCATCAGCCGCATCCAAATCCGATTGACCGTCACTCGGGCAAAAAGAGGATTTTCATCACTCACAATCCATCGTCCCAAATCCAAGCGAGTAGGTCTTTCATGGGTTTGGCTATCCCATTCGAGAAGTGGCAAAAATGCCGGGCCGGCGGTAACTACCTTTTCCCCTGGCTGTCGGTGATCGCCTCGAACAAATAGATGAGTAGCACGGTTATCCTGTGCAAAAACGAGCGAAGTATCCGCCTCCGGCATGCTCTTTTGTAAATCACCTTGCTGCGACACGAGTTGCTTTCGGTCCTCATTTTGTCCCTGAAAAAACGCTTCGAGCTGAGCGATTTCGGGTTCGCCTCGTTGATCCGCAGGTATTTGCAGTAGCTTCACCACTCCCTCGGCAACCCCACTCAAATCTTGAACCTGCTGTTCCACCAACCGATTTAGCTCGTCTTTAATCTGCTGATCTATGGCAGTGATTTGTTGATTGATCTCGGTGATTTGGTCATTCAGTTTTTGACGCTGTTCTTTCAATTCTTCTGAGCTCAGATCCAAGGGATATGCACTGGCCCCGTTAAAGAAGGCGTAAAGTTGATAATATTCCTTTTGAGTTACCGGATCCGTTTTATGATCATGGCACTGAGCGCAACCTAAGGTTAAGCCCAGAAACACTGAACCGGTTACATTCACTCGATCCAATACTGCCTCATGACGAACACCTGGATCAAGCATGGCATTGCAATGAAATCCTGTGGCCACTCGACTTTCGTCTGTTGCCTGTGGTAGTAAATCTCCACCAAACTGTTCAATGACAAATTCGGACACCGGCTGATCCTGATTCAAAGCATCAATCACCCAATCACGATAATGCCAGATTTTACGAGGACGATCGGCTTCGTAACCGGAACTATCGGCGTAACGGGCCAAGTCCAACCAGTGACGTCCCCATCGTTCTCCGAAACGAGGGTCACTCAGGAGTCTCTCGACTAGTTGCTCATAGGCATTACTTCCGTCAGCGGATTCAAATGCCGATACCTCTTCCATAGAGGGAGGTACTCCGAGCAAATCAAACGTAAGCCGGCGAATTAGAGTCCGTCTTGAAGCTGCCGGTGCTGGCATCACACCTTCCCGTTCAGCCATCGACAATACAAATCGGTCGATAGCATTCCGAGCCCAATCGGGATTTTGCACATTCGGTAATGCAGGCCGCGAGATCTTTATAAATGCCCAGTGATCCGTCTGGTCGACATCGCGTAACCCCGGAGCCCCTAGATCAATCCATGATCGTAGCGTCTTAATTTCCTGAGCTGATAACCTAGCGGCATCCAGCGGCATTCGAATCGAAGCATCCGAAGCCTGAATTCGATGAAGGATAAGAGAGTCCTCAGCGTTGGAGGCAATCAACGCAGGACCACTATCACCGCCTTGCAAAACGGAAGCTTTTAGATCAAGCCTGAGGCTACCTTCAGCACGTTGCTGGTTATGGCAACGAAAGCACTTGGCTTGCATAATTGGCAGTACGTCCTTGTCGAACGATACGTCTACGGCATACCCTGCTTGCGTGATACACAGAAACGCACTCAGTAACAATGCAAAGCGAATTATCGCACCTCGAAGACTATGCAAGTGCAGCCTGCACGACATTCCCCGCCACATCAGTTAAGCGGAAGTCGCGTCCCTTAAATTTGTACGTCAACTGTTCATGATCAATACCCAGCAGATGAAGCATGGTTGCATGTAAGTCGTGGATTTCAACCTGATCCGTTGCGACGTTGTAACCAAAGTCATCCGTTTCACCGATCGAGACACCACCCTGAATACCACCACCGGCTAACCACAAACTAAAACAGTTTGGATGATGATCCCGTCCATAGGTTTTTCCCCGGTCCTGCCCATAGCTTGTACGACCAAATTCACCGCCCCAGATCACCAGCGTGTCTTCGAGTAACCCTCGCTGTTTGAGATCTTTAACCAAAGCGGCGCAGGGCTTATCCACCTGCTTAATCTTGTTCTTAATATTGGAAGTCACGTCGGAGTGATGATCCCAACCTCGATCATAAAGTTGAATGAATCGTACTCCCGCTTCCGCTAAGCGACGGGCCAGCAGGCAATTATTCGCAAATCCGGAACCACCGGGATTGGCGCCATATGCCTCCAGTGTCTCCTTCGATTCGCGACTGATATCCATCAACTCTGGTACAGACGATTGCATGCGATAGGCCAGTTCGTAGGCATTAATCCGGGCTTCAATTTCCGGATCGCCAATTTGCTTTTGTTTGAGTTGATTAAGTGAGTTAATTCCACCAACCAGATTCTTACGATTAGTGTCATCAATTCCTTCCGGATTGGACAAATAGAGAACCGGGTCGCCTTTCGATTGAAACTGAACTCCCTGATGGCGACTTGGAAGGAATCCGTTATGCCAATAGCGGGATGGAACCGGCTGTCCTCCGTTGGACAACAATACCACAAATTCCGGCAGGTCCTTATTCTCGCTACCGAGTCCGTAACTCAACCAGGAACCAAGACAAGGTCGACCTGACAACGGACTACCTGTCTGTAAAAACGTCACCGCCGGGTCATGATTAATCGGAGTGGAATGAATACTCTTGATAAGGCACATCTCATCCGCAATAGTCGAAATCTCCTTGAACTCAGCATTCATCTCGATTCCACTCTCGCCATATTTACCCCAATCCTGTTGAGTCGCAGCAACAAGCAACTTGGCCTGTTCCCTTGTCATCGTCGTTAGTCGTTGTTTTCCAATGACCGACTGAGGTAAGGGCTCGCCATGATGCTTCTGCATTTGGGGCTTGTTGTCAAAAGTGTCCAAATGAGAAGGCCCACCGGACATGTGTAAATAAATGACACGCTTGGCTTTGGCTGGAAAGTGCAAGCCCGTTCCCGGCTTAGTCTGACGTCCTCTGGCCAGTAAGTCCGAGTCCTGGGCAATCGATGCTGTAGCTAAAGCGCCGAGTCCCATGGAAGTCCGGTTGAGAAAATTTCTTCGAGTCTGAGCATCCATCGTCATTACTCCCTGCTTACCGTTTCATCGAGATTAAGAATAATGCTGGCGATCGCAGTCCAGGCAGCATATTCAGACTGCTGCAGTCCTGTGGCCTGTGGTGACTCTCCAACTGCAACGAGCTTCATCGCGGCCTCAGTATCTTCCTGATAAATCTTCAACTGCTGCTCGAATAACTGCTGAAGTACGGCAGACTCTTCTTCTGTAGGGGGCCGAGTCACGGCAGTACGGAATGCAAAGTCAAATCGTTCCTGTAATGACTTGCCACCTTCGGCAATGATTTTCGCAGCAAACACACGAGCCGCCTCGACATAAGTTGGGTCATTCATTAGTACCAATGCCTGAAGCGGTGTATTGGTACGCGGGCGATTTACAGTACAGAATTCACGACTCGGGGCATCAAAAATCTGAAAGGCCGGATAGACGGTCGTGCGACGCCAGTAGGTGTAGACTCCACGCCGGTATAAATCTTCGCCACGACTTTGATCCCAGCCCCGACCAATTTTATCTGAGTAATAATCACCTGGTTGATATGGCCTAACACTTGGGCCACCTAACTTCCGAGTTAGTAATCCACTAATGGCGAGTGCATTGTCTCGAATTTCTTCTGCTGACAATCGGAATCTGGGAGCACGCGACAACAAACGATTATCAGGGTCGAGTTGATCATAGATTCCCGTGTATTGAGAATCTTGTTGATAGGTCGCTGATGAGAGAA
The DNA here is from genome assembly GCA_002701385.1 of Rhodopirellula sp. Lineage (GTDB taxonomy): Bacteria > Planctomycetota > Planctomycetia > Pirellulales > Pirellulaceae > UBA721. The sequence continues at coordinate 9,424 of NZVD01000090.1, forward strand.
TCAGCTGCTGAACATGCTTTACATCCCAGCCAGACTCGACAAATTCCACTGCAAGCCAATCCAGTAATTCCGGATGACTTGGTCTCTCTCCCTGAGTCCCCAAGTCTCCTAAGGTTTTCACAAGACCTGTACCAAACAATTGTTTCCATAAACGGTTAACCACCACACGGGCAACCAATGGATGATTGGGATCCGTTAACCAGTGCGCCAGCCCCAATCGATTTCGGGGCTGTGCATCCGGCATCCGTGGAAAGATCGAAGGAACATCCGGTTGGACCTGTTCTCCAGGCGCCTGAAAATCTCCTCGCATCAGTATAAATGCCGGATTCGGCTCAGATTTCTGCACCATGACCATCGTCGTTGGTGCGGCAGATTTGAGTGCACTTGCCTTGCCCTGTGTTGCAGCAATTTCACTTTTTATTTTTCTAATCTCCGGATTGGTTTCCAAATATTCTCTCTCGATGAAGTAATCAAACACCGTTTGTGACTCGGCTTCCGACCACTGATCCTGAGCTTTCTTACCGATAGCAACAAGCTCCTCGGGATAAGCGGTGACATTGGATTTAATATTATATTTCCCGGATAAGTACCGAGTAACTCTCGAGCGTTCGGTCTCGGAAAGGACTCGATTGAAAATCATGACTTCTGCAAAGGCTCCGTACGTTTTTTCGTTCCCTGCATTGTTTGCGCCGATCGTGATCGGGTTTGGGTTCAGATCATGAATCGAAACGATCCCTGGAGTGCCCTCTCCACCGGATTCCCCGTTCATATAGATGCTGACCTTCTTATTGGTATCCTGAGTAATCATTCCAATGTGAGCTTCATTAATTACGATGGGCTTCTTGCCGACAACATCAGCCCCGTATCCATTAAAACTCAACATATTTGAGCCAGCGACTTTCCACATGGAACGTCGTTTCCCCTGTGATTCGGTGCCCCACATGACAGACATCTGGTTTGCCACAAGGTTGTGATAAGAGATCACGCTTACAATCGTATAAGCATCATGAAGGTTTTCTCCCCCCTCGGTTGTACGTAGAAAATCTGATGTACCATTGAGACGTACAGCAGGCTTCCCATTGAGTCCGTCAACGACAAACGTCGGACTACCAGTCGCTGTTGCTTCGCGTTCATGGCCGGATCGATCTTTCCAAACGGTTACCGCTTCTGCCGGCGCGAATTCCTGCTCTGCATCGGGCACTCCATCCCCATTGATGTCGTCCGCTGCGAGCCAGAGCTGTAGATCTTCAGAATAGGTATCCGCGGTGGTCTCCGCATTCTGGAATTTTTTCAACCAAACAGCATAGGCCTGCTGAACCGTTGTCTGGTCTGCCTTCAGTGAATTTGACAACCGAGCAAGTTCACTCTCGAGCTCTTTCGTCTGACTGGTTAAATCAGAAAGTTCTTTCTTGTACTGTTCTGTTTCTACTTTTAGCAGCGGAGGGAGTGGCTTGTTGTGGTAGCCTGATGCCCCCCCTGCTCCGATCTCATCCTGAACACTGTTAAAAAATGCGTATAGCTGATAATACTCGCGTTGGCTAATCGGGTCGTATTTGTGATCGTGACACTGTGCACAACCAACGGTCAATCCGAGAAACACCTGACCGGTTGTATTGGCTCGATCCACAGCATAGGCAACGTAGAATTCATCCGGATCTGCCCCCCCTTCTTCATTGAAGGTCACATTACGATTGAAACCAGAGGCGATGCGAGTTTCCTGATTCGCATCGGGTAACAAGTCACCTGCCATGTTTTCGAGTATGAATCGATCAAATGGTTTATTGTTGTTGTAGGCATTGATAACGTAATCCCGATACAACCACATATCTCGATGGCTGTCCGCGTGGTACCCGTTTGTATCTCCATAACGTGACAGATCCAACCAGTCCTGAGCCATCCTTTCACCGTAGTGCTTTGAATTCAGCATACGTTCGAGCATACGTTTATAGGACTGCTGAGATTCATCCTGAAGAAAAGAATTTACTTCCTCGATTGAAGGTGGCAGCCCACGCAAGTCCAAGGAGACTCGACGTATCAAAGTCAATTTGTCTGCCTGACTGGAAGGCTTCATTCTCTGATGATCCAGGCCAGCCTTAATAAAGAAGTCAATTTCATTTTTTGCCCAGCGTTTATTTTGAATACGAGGAAGCGATGGACGGGACGGAGCTTTCCAGGCCCAATGGCCGTCAACCTGGGCACCTTCCTTAATCCATTGTTGAATCAACTCAATCTGCTTGCTGGTCAGCTGTTTCTTAGAGTCAGCCGGTGGCATTTTGGTTTCAGAGTCTTCCGATGTCAGCCGTTGCAGGAGTTCACTGTTGACTGGATTGCCCGACGCGAGAAGAGCTGAATAATGATCATTGTCTATATCCAACCGTAATTCTGCCTGTCGCGTATTTTCATCCGGACCATGGCAGGCGAAACAGGTTTCACTCAGAATCGGACGAATGTCCCGATCATAATCAACGCGCGTTTTCGCTACAGCTACTACCTGTTGAGCAACCACCCAAAACAACACGAAAACGATTTTCAATTTCCACATAGCGACGGTTGCATTCCTATTTTTCTAAATTACTTCTGCCAAACTTCCATTCTAAGGTATGACGAGATGTGGTTGCATATGCATTAAACAGGAATCCAAAACAAGATTGTCATTCCCAAATGAAGTAGAATCAACACTGTGACAGATCATACGAATTCAACGGAGTAACCGATTTATGAGATTCAGCATCCTCTTCCTTATTGGCTTTGCTACTATGGTGACGGCACAGGACTCGATTGTGCCTAAAGACGCAAAACTAACGAAACTATTCACCGGCGTTATGTTGACCGAAGGAGTTGCCGTCGCGCCAGACGGACAGGTGTACTTCAGTGATATTACCTTCTCTCATCAGTCCAAATTAGACAACGGGCAAATCCATGCCGGTCACATTTGGCGATATGACCCGACCTCTGGCAAGACTTCCATTTTCCGTTCACCCAGTGGCATGTCCAACGGGATCAAATTCGATGCCAACGGTGACATGATCGTCTGTGAAGGTGCAGACTACGGCGGACGACGAGTTACGCGCACCGACATGAAGACTGGTATGAGTTATATCGTGGCTGGACTTTACGAAGGCCGAAAACTTAATTCACCGAATGATGTAACAATCGATCTTCAGGGACGGCTCTACTTCAGCGACCCTCGCTATCTTGGTCACGAGACCATCGACCAGCCGGTCATGGGCGTTTATCGAGTGGATCCCGATGGTTCGATTACCCGGATCATCTCCGATGCTGGAAAACCAAATGGCGTCTGCGTCTCGCCTGACCAAAAGACTCTTTACGTTGTTAGTAACGAAAATGGTGCAACTGGATTTGAACGTCTGGGAACAGCAGACGACGCGAAAGGCCCCGTCGCGATTGCCGCGCCGCTACGCAAAGGTCATATGGCACTGATGGCGTATGATCTGGACAAAAATGGAAATGCCACTTTCAGAGAAACACTCGTGGATTACTCTCCAGAAGACGGACCCGATGGGCTGATCGTGGATGCGAATGGGAATCTTGTCGTGGCAGAACGAAGCGAAAAACGTCCCGGAATCGCGATCTACTCACCACAAGGGAAAGAACTGGGGTTCATCGAAACACCTGTTCCGACTAACGTTGGATTTGGTCGCGGAGAAGATTCCAATCTGCTATACATCACCGCCGGTGCCGAGCTTTATAGCATTCGTCTGAATACCACTGGGTATCAGTTGCCTGCTGCAAAGCAAAAACGTAAATAAAAACCCATACGGCTAAGTTCGTTAAGCTCGAATTCCAAGTTGGACTCAGATTCGTTATGAGAATTCCTTGTCTCTTTCTTTCCATGCTGGCACTTAGTGTAACCATCCCACTAAGTGCTCAGCAGGAAAACCTCGCCCCCGAGCATGCCGCGCGCATGGCACAAAGTCAGAAACTGTTTAAGTCGACAGTACGGCACGCGTTAACCGCGCATTGTCTCAAATGCCATGGCGGTGAAAAGGTAGAAGGGGAGTTCAATCTCACCTCTCGAAAGTCTTTCCTCTTGGGCGGCGCGAGTGGTGAATCGGTGGAAATCGGGAAGGCCGAAGATAGCTATTTGGCCGACATGCTTTACCATCGCACCGAGCCGGCAATGCCACAGAATAGCGGAAAGCTAAGTGACACCCTGATCGTATCGATTTTGGAATGGGTGAATCTAGGCGCAGCCTACGATCGTCCACTTGTCGATGCTGACGAACCAGAGGATGCTTGGACTCGCCGTCGAATTGATCCGGCACAAAAGAACTATTGGGCATTTCAGCCACTCCGGATGGTTAAAATTCGTAGCGATCTGCACCCTGCTGCAAATAACCCAATCGATCACTACATCGCTGCCTCCATGAACGACCAAGATTTGGTGTTCTCACCGGCAGCCGATGCCACGACACTCATCCGCCGAATGTATCTAGACACGATCGGGATGCCTCCAACTCAAGACGAGTTGGAGGTACTTCGCGCCTTACCACAAGACGAAGTCATTCCGGCGACCATTCGAGCCGTACTGGAAAGCCCTCACTACGGAGAGCGTTGGGCACGTCACTGGCTGGATGTAGCAAGGTTTGCGGAAAGCCACGGGTTTGAACATGACTATGATCGACCGTTCGCATTTCATTATCGAGACTTTGTAATCAAAGCTCTCAACGCCGACCTGCCCTATAACGAATTCACCCGGTGGCAACTGGCCGGAGATGAAATTGCTCCGGACAACCCCCTGGCGATGATGGCGACTGGATTCCTGGGAGCTGGGGTATTCCCCACTCAGATTACTGCCAATGAGGTAGAGCCTTCACGTTATGACGCGTTGGATGACATGGCCGCGACGACGGGAACGGCGATGCTGGCGATGACGATTGGCTGTGCCCGCTGCCACGATCACAAATTCGATCCGATTCCAACCGCAGATTACCACCGTTTTACTTCGACGTTTACGACCGCCGTACGATCAAATCAGCAGCTCATTCTCAATCAGGCCGAAGTCGATGCATTACAGGTTCAGTTCGATAAAGAGCATCAACCTTACCTTGATGCCATTAAGAAATATGAAGAAACCACACTTCGCAAGGCATTTGAAATTTGGGATACCTCCAATCCGGAGAAAGACCTTCCACCTTGGCACACCATGAAATTCTTTGATGTGCAGTCAGAGAAGAGTTCCGTGATTACTCGGCAAGCGGACGATTCCTTTCAAGTCGAACCGGCAACCGTTCCTAATCAGGATTCCTATACTTTTGAATTCCACACTCACTTGCCAAACGTCCAGGCTGTGCGAATCGAGGCATTTGCAGATCCCACACTCAAGGCTGGTGGCCCGGGCCTCGCCTCCAACGGCAATTTTCAATTGACCGATATTCACATTGGGGCAGCTCCGCTCACTGATGCAAATAGTTTGAAGGATATCGTCTTTAGTGATGCTAAGGCCACGTTTAACCAGAATGATGGAGCCTTACATGTAAGAACTGTCATCGACGAAGATAAAGGGTCTGGCTGGGCTGTGGATCCTCAATTTGGTAAAGACCACGCCGCCATTCTCACTCTTAAAGAGCCTTTGGAAAATTCGGCTGGGCATCGCCTTCGAATCACCGTGGCGTTTAACGGAAATACCAAACATATCATGGGACGCTTCCGACTCTCTGTGTCCACGGATCCAAACGCTCCACTACTCTCCAATACGATCTCAGAAGAAGTTGCATTAGTGCTTGCCAAACCAGCCGGCGAGCGATCTGCGGAAGAAACTCAAGCAGCCATTGATTGGTATCGCACATCCGATAACAAATGGAAGGAACTGACGGCGAAAGCCGCTGAACACATGAAAGAAGCACCTCGTCTTGACGGTGAATCTGTCATGATTGTCAGCGAAGGGGTGAAGCCCATCCGCCATCACACTCAAGGAAAAGATTTCTTCGACGAATTCTACTTCTTAAAGCGTGGAGATGTAAATCAAAAGGTAGGACCGGCTTCCCAGGGATTCCTACAAGTGCTCATGCCAGAGGAAGATTCCATTGCACGCTGGCAACAGGAACCGCCGAAGGGGGCAACGACGTCATTCCGAAGAACGGCGATGGCAAACTGGATGGTTGATACACAGAATGGTGCCGGACAATTATTAGCTCGCGTCATCGTCAATCGACTTTGGCATCATCACTTTGGGCGTGGAATCGTTTCGTCCACCAACGACTTTGGAATCCAGGGACAACCTCCCACCCATCCCGCATTACTGGACTGGCTTGCCAACCAACTGATTGCCAATAACTGGAGTCTCAAACACATCCACTCCTTAATCCTCTCCAGCTATACCTATCAACAGACTTCCGAACATCACGTTCAAAACGCGGAAAAGGATCCCGAAAATGCATTCTATTGGCGTTTCAGTCCTCGGCGGCTTGAAGCTGAAGCGATCCGTGACTCGATACTTCAAGCCACCAACCAATTAGATCAAACCATGTTCGGCAAAGGAACGCTGGACGAATCCATGCGACGACGAAGTATTTATTTCACCGTCAAAAGAAGCAAGCTCGTACCCATGTTACAGGTATTTGATGTTCCCGAACCTTTAGTAAGCCAGGGACAACGTCCGACGACGACCGTCGCTCCCCAGGCACTCTTGCTTTTGAATAATCCACATCTGAGAAAATGCTGTGAAGACCGAGCTATGGAACTTCTCAAGCTGGGCTTAGAGAATCCCCAGTTAGTCGATACGCTTTACCAATCATCGCTATCACGTCCTCCTCAAAAGAGGGAACTGGTAAAAGCGGCTGATTTTTTACAGTCCCAAACTGTTTCGTATCAACAGAGCGGAGTTACAGATGCTCAGGCACAAGCGACAGCTGACCTGATTCAATTGTTATTTTGCCTCAACGAATTCTGTTACGTCTATTAAAAAACCTCATGAAGAATCCTATCTATACACGACGAAAACTACTGCAAACCTGTGGCGGTGGCATGGGAGCATTAGCGTTACATGCGTTACTTGCCGAACAGGAANCGGAGGCGGCGAATAGTCCTTTGGCTGCCAAAGAACAACACTTTCCGGCAAAAGCAAAGAGTGTGATCTGGCTGTTTATGAACGGTGGACCAAGTCAGGTCGATACTTGGGATTATAAACCCGAGTTGGAGAAACACGACGGTCAGGAGCTGGAAGGATTCGACAAAAACACTGGATTCTTCACTGGTAATGTCGGTCCGATTATGAAGTCACCGTTCCAGTTTTCCCAACACGGTGAAAGCGGTTCTTGGGTCTCTGAAATCTTTCCAAACATCGCCCGACATGTCGACAAGATGGCATTTCTGCACTCGTGCTATACCGAGTCCAACAACCACAGTCCCGCTTTGTTTATGATCAACACGGGCATGAAGCGTATGGGATTTCCCAGCGTTGGCTCTTGGGTAACTTATGGGCTGGGAACGGAAAACCAAAACCTGCCGTCATTCGTCACCATGTCTGATCCACTTAATCGAGGACTTCCCAAAGGCTACGCACAAAATTGGGGAGCAGGGTTTCTACCTAGTGTCTATCAAGGTACGTGGCTCAAACCTCAAGGGGATCCAATTGCCAACCTCAAACTTCAGGGAAAGAAAAACATCGATCAGCAGCGAGCTTTGCTTGATGCCTTACAAGCTCTGAATAAAGATCACGCGCAGACTCGACCAGAGGAAGCTGATTTAGAAACGAGAATTAACAGCTTTGAGTTAGCTTATCGAATGCAACAAGCAGCTCCGGAAGCACTCGACATCAATCTGGAAACTCAAGAAGTACACGACTTATATGGCATCGGTGTTAAGGAGTGTGATCACTTTGCCAAACAGTGTCTGACGGCGCGGCGAATGGTCGAACGTGGAGTTAGATTTGTACAGATTTACAGCGGCGGCAACGAAAATGCCCGAAGCTGGGATGGGCACAATTCCATTTCTAAAAACCATGGACAGTTTGCCGGAGAGACAGACCGCCCTATTGCCGGATTGCTCGAAGATCTTGANCAACGCGGACTGCTGGATAGTACGCTGGTGGTTTGGGGTGGTGAATTTGGCAGACTATCAATCGTGCAAAAAGGTGGGACTGGACGCGACCATAACCCTCATGCCATGACCTATTGGATGGCTGGCGGTGGAGTCAAAGGCGGGGTTCATTACGGCGCGACTGACGAGATCGGAAATGAAGCGGTCGAAAACCGAGTGAGCGTGAACGATCTACATGCGACNATTTTACATCTTTGTGGATTGGATCATAAAAAGCTCACTTACCATCTCAATGGCCGCGACTTCCGACTCACTGACGTCGCCGGAGAAGTCGTTAAAGAAATCATCCGGTAGCCAGTCTTCCNTTCCCAATGGAAGACCTGAGGGTCAGAGAGATTACTTAATTAAAGATTTGCTGCCTAGAAAGCTCATACTGAACAGAGCTCAGCAAGAGCGTCATGAATTGTTGGGCGGAGTGATTACTCACCTTACTGAGCTTTGCAAAGGTAAACAACTGATACAGCACATTGTCCAATTCCTCGCGCGAGGACAACCTGGGCTCGGCAACTAATTGATTGAATACTCGCTCGACAGCTGCAAGATTCTGCTTCTTTTCTGGAAGATTGACACGGAATGAACCTTGCCCGTCACCGAGCAAATCAAACTCAATGTACAGGTCTTCAAATGCATCGATCTTAGACTTGAGCACGATCTGACCACCTGATCGACTCTCGACGCTCTTGGAAATCAAACCGCAATGATGAAGATCAATAATTCTGACCGTTGCTAAATCCGATTGCAAACGACCATATACGTAGACAGGAAAACATTGATCTGCGTTGNTTGCCCGCGAGTCTTTATTAGTTGCTTTTGTGATGAATGGTGCCTCATGTACTATTCCTTCAATAGGGAACAGACCATGGTTTTGCAGCGAATCGTGAATTGCTTGCTGTGCTTCCTGAACAATAGCGGCGTGATATTGCATTAAGCTTTCTTTTGCTTGCCAAGCCGCAAAAGACTGATAGCCAAACACTCCTGTCAGAATAACGAGACAGATCAGAAAACTTTGAAATAATTTGGTTTGCCAGATCGCCAACGAATCCCACCTTGCATTGACATAAAACCATCAATTGCGATGAATGTAATTTATAAATGTAATGTTTTATATTAGCGAGGGCTACCTGCCTGCCAAAGGGTCGCAAGTGGTTTTCTGGACCTAAGAGTAACTAATTTCATGCCATGCTGGCTTTGACGAAATTCGATCAAGGAGCCAAAATGCGTTTGAAGTTAGTATTATGGAATTGAAGAATGATATCGCCTCGGATTTCATAGATTTTGCCGGCGTGATGGCCAATTCCCGGCGCGACAAGCTTGTCGTAGGGAATTCCCAATTCCTTAAGATAGTCCATAAAGTCCAGATTTGACTGATAGTTTTCTTCCTCGGCTCCAACCCAAACCAAAGGGTGCAAAGGGGGCGCATCTTTACGTTGAGAATACTTTTTGGCTAAATCCCAAGTGTTATATCCCGAGCCAAAATTTATCGCGTCCGATTCATCCCCGTCATTTTCCTGAATTCGCTTTTCGGTCGCAAACCCTGCTCCTCCCGGAGCAACCGAGCCAAACAACTCCGGATACTTAAACATAATACGTGTCGTACCCCGGCCACCCTGTGAGTAACCTTGTAACCCTCGGGCTTCCCGGCGAGCAATCGTACGATACTGCTTATCAATATGCGGAATGGTTTCTTTGATAAAGACATCTTCACCCTGCCCTTGTTTAAACGCCGGATAGTTGTACCAACTCATCGGACCGCCATTTGGAAACACGTAAATCACAGGGTCAATTTGCTCTGCACGAATGGCTGCGTCGACAAAACGATGAATAGAGATCATTTTGTATTCACCACCAGGCCGACCTCCATGCAGGTTGTAGACCACTGGATATCGACGATTCTTATTCTCTTGCTGATAGTAACCAGGAGGCAGGTAGATATAGTAGCCAACCGGAATGCCCATCGACTTACTCTGAAACGTTCGATGACGAATCTTCTTAGAAATAGATGCAACCAACTTCTCTGAACCCGGGTTCACCCAACTGAAACCCTCAGGCGTACGGCGAGTTTGCTGAGCGGACACCGTCAGCGGCAGCAAACCAATAAACAGGAAAAGCAGACTACGCACTACTTTTTGACCCACCCTTTACGTTGCTGCAGTTGCCATTCCAACGGTTTCTCAGCGATATCACTATCGTCCTGATAGTGCTCCTGCAGTTCTTTCAACTGCGCCTTATGGTTCGCGATTAGTTTTGCGTACCGAGGTTTCCCATAGAGGTTATGTAATTCATCTGGGTCCCGTTGGAGATCATAGAATTCCCATTCTTCACCAAACTCATAAAAGTGCATTAACTTAAATCGCTCGGTACGAATTCCATAGTGACGCGGAACCATGTGCACACTGGGAAATTCATAATAATGATAGTACAGTGAAGATCTCCATCCATCGGTGTCTTCTCCTTTCAGCAATGGCATGAGAGAGTCCCCCTGAATATCGGCTGGGATATCTGCTCCTGCCATATCCAAAAAGGTCGCCGCATAGTCAATATTCTGGATCAGGTGCTCGTCGATCGAACCGGGTTTGATCACTTCAGGCCATTTAATCACAAATGGCATCTTCATCGATTCATCGTACATCCATCGTTTGTCATACCAGCCATGGTCACCCACATAGAATCCTTGATCCGAGCAGTACACGACGACTGTGTTTTCAGCCAGACCTTCGTCTTCCAAAGTCTGCATGATGCGTCCGACACTCTCATCCACACCTTTCACACAGCGAAGATAGTTCTTGGCGTACCGTTGGTATTTCCAGCGAACCAAATCTTTACCGCTTAGATTGGCGTCATGGAACGCCTGGTCCTTTGGCCCCCAAGCATCACGCCAAACCTTTAACTGCTCAGGCGTAAACCGCTGCAAGTTGACCCAGGCACTACGATCCTGTCGTTGTTGAATCGGTTCTGGTTTCTCTGTAGGAACTAAATCTAGAAAGAGGTCGTAATGTGGATCCATGTGACGATCAATTTCCAACTCCTGATAACGAGCCGCCGGCGCGTTGTCTTTGTAGTCGTCAAACAGAGTCGCCGGTTCAGGAATCTCGATATCGTCATACAGATTCAAGTGACGCGGTGCTGGCATCCAACAACGATGCGGGGCTTTGTGCTGCACCATTAGCAGAAAAGGCTTATCTTTATCACGACCTTCTTTGATGTATTCCACCCCCATATCCGTCACGAGATCGGTACAATACCCCTCAATCGTGATTTTGCCTTCTGGTGTGATGAAGTCCGGGTTGTAATAAAGTCCCTGACCTGGCAACACGACCCATTTGTCATAACCTTGTGGTTTTCCAGCCAAATGAGACTTCCCGTAGATCGCGGTTTCGTAACCCGCAGCCTGCAGTAGCTTAGGAAAAGTTTGCTGATCCCAATTGAATTTATCGCCATTGTTTCGGAAGCCATTCTTATGGCTATGCTTACCAGTTTGAATGACTGCCCTACTTGGGCCGCAAATTGAGTTCGTGCAAAAACTGTTACGAAACAACATTCCGTGTGAGGCAAGTTGATCAATGTTTGGCGTGGGATTAACTTCTTTAAGCCACCCATCGTAAGCACCTATCGCATGCGGGGCGTGGTCATCGGTAAAGATAAAAACGATGTTAGGTCGTTTTTCAGCCGCCAGAATACTGGAGGCCAACATCATAAGAAAAAGAGTTTTCAGAGCAACGCGTTTCACAGTCATTCGCTTTCGTTTACTTTGGTGATTCTGTTTATTTGATGAGCCAGTTGATTCATTCTGAATTCAGTTACCGCATTGTGCAAGGATGGGGCACCTTGAGGATCCTGTTTTACTTCTGATTTCCATAGACTTCCAACTCGTGAATCGACCAAAACAAACCATGTTGACCTGTAGACAGTGTTTAAGAACGGCGAAAGGCCCATACCATAAACCACTATGATGACCCTGAGCTCGATTATCCGTAGGTTCTCAGGATAGTTTTTTTTCGAATTACCACTTTTGTTTTGCTAAGATGCTATGAGTTATAGAGAGTTCTAAATATCTTCCGTGAAAGCATTCTCCCATGATTCGCCAGAACCAATTGGCCACTGCCATCCTACTTTTGACCTTCGCTGGTCTACCCACTGTTGTAGAAGCAGAGACTCCACAATACGAATCCGGCGACATCAAAATCGTAGCCGCCCGAGCAGATGAACCAATGCGTGAATCGTTCTCACTCACAGCTGCAAAAGAATATCTTGCGCAAAGTAGTCAGGCATGGACGGAAAAGCGAAATTGTGTTTCCTGTCACACCAACGGTACATTCATGCAGCTAGCCCCAACACTTGGCCCCATGTTCAAAGAACAGGTGGAGCAACACCGTAAATTCTTCGTGCTTGAGTCGTCTAAATTCAAACGTGCTCCGGCTAGTGCTATCAGGTCCGGTCTGAAGCCAACTCAATTGGCCTATGTTGCCAACGGACTGGCTGCATATGACGAAGTTCAGGGAAAACTATCTGCTGAAACGAAAGAAGCTCTGGATCTGATGCTCACGGTTCAGTCCGAAGATGGCAGCTACAGCAATCTCGATTGCTGGCCTCCTTTTGAATCCAGTTCGTATCATGGCGCCACCGTCGCGGCGATGGCCTTAGTAACCGCTCCCGGATATCTAAGCCAGGTAAGCGAAGCCCAGCAAAAGCAAATCGATGTCTTGCAGAATTACTTACAAAAGACGAAGCCTCCTCATGACTATGGCCGCCTACTACTTCTTCAGGTCGGCATAAAATGGAAAGGCCTTATCAGTGACGAGCTTCAGCAGGAAACAATTGCAATGATCCTCAAGCACCAGCAGAAAGACGGAGGCTGGGCTATGCGAACATTTGCGACTCCGGAAACGTGGGGAGGCGGAAGCCGTAAAGATAAACTCAACGCCGAACCAAACAAAGATGCTCCGGCAAGTGACGGTCATCAAACGGGATTAGCCATCATGCTATTGCGTGAATCTGGTACTCCTGCTGACCATCCGGCGATTCAGGCAGGAATCAAATGGATTAAATCGAATCAGCGGGAGTCAGGACGCTGGTGGACTCGTTCACTGAATACCGATGGTCCCCATTTCATTACCTATAGTGGGACGTTTTATCCGCTAAGAGCGTTGCAACTCTGTGGTGAGTTGGATCAAAAACAGGAAACTCTATCCAAGGAATCTGAGTAGAAGGTCGCCGAGCTAGTGATCTAGCGTTCTAGCAATCCAGGCTAAGCGGTTAATCCTGCGATCGGCGTTCCGGTTGTAGCAAAGCGGACCAGATCGACCGGCAGTCCGGACTCTAATCGCAACTCGCCTATATCAAATAGATTGTGAAGAATGGTCGCTACCAGATTCTCGTTTTTCCAGGCTGAAGTAATTGGTTCACCACCATCTTTTGACGACTGACCAATGACTTGTCCATGTGCGACACCGCCGCCATAGATCATCAGCGGAGCTATCCGGCCCCAATGGTCACGACCACCGTTCTTGTTAATTCGAGGCGTGCGTCCCATTTCTCCTGTAGTGACGAGCATGATATCGTCACTCAGCCCACGTGCTTCGCAATCTTCAATAAATGCTGAAACCGCATGGTCGAATGGATTACCTACGGCATCCATCCCTCGCCCGACTCCCACGTTATTGCCATCCGCATGCATATCCCAAACGAATTGAGTGGTTACAGTTACGAAGCCGGCACCCGCTTCACACAAACGCCGGGCTAACAGTAGAAGGCGACCGAGCGTGCGAGCATTCGTTTGATACCAGTGACGGCCACTTTGCCCATTCTTCTTATCTGCGAACTTCGAATCGCTGATGTATTGAGATGTGTCATATCTGGCGATCGTGGCAGGGTCTTCTTTAGTCACATCGAATGCCTTGGCCACGCCACGAATAAGCATGTCATATGCCTGTTCGCGAAATTTACCTACACCATCGAGTACGCCTGTACTGTCCAGCTCACTTTTGAGGCCGTCGAGTGACTGCAGCAGACCTTTTCTGTCATCAAACCGGGAAATCGGTAATGCCAGTCGCATATTCTTTTGCATATTCGAACCGCCACCTGGCACGAAAGGCTCATACATCTTTTCAAGTTCACCGGTTTGGACAAACGTTCCAAAGCGAACATCCGGGCCATTGTCATCCGGTTCGACAGCGGTGGGGTCGATGGCAATATTCGTCGGAATACCAGTCTGAGAATGATTGGTGCCAACTAGCCTGGCATAGACCGATCCCAAATTAGCCTTCAGTGTTTCGTTACTTATAATCGGTCGAATCCCATGACCGCTACTGCCACCGACATAGGATCTAACGACAGCCAGTTTGTCGGCCAGTCCGGCCAACCGTGAAAACGTACTGCCGAAATGGACGCCTGGAATCTTTGTCTGTGTCACTCCCCCTACGGTTCGAATCGCTTCGTCGACATCCATTTTGGGATCAAATGTCTCATGCTGCGTTGGCCCGCCATGCTGGAGCAGGAAAATCACGGATTTTCCTGTGGTGTAATGATTCTTCTCTGCCTTGGCTGCCAGTAAATCCGACAGATCAATTCCGGCGGCGCCAGCCAACCCTAAACCGCCCACCTGAAGCATGGCTCGTCGATTCATTGGTTGTCGGGAGTCAAAGATAGATAACATAAGCGTGTATTTACAAGGTGACTGTTTTGATAACTCTCATTATATCGGAGATGTAAGGCTTGTAACTACACCTCCTTAATGCCCTTGCTCACTCCACTAATTCAATTCAAAGTGGATTTCACCGATTATCCTTTCTTTTGAAGACTAGATTCCCTCAAATTGGATTCAGATTTTGCGCCCTCCTCGGAAAGTAGCAGCATCTATATATCAGTAAAGAGTCTTTACTTTCATTCTTGATACACTCATTTTCTTTCAAAAGCATTCTTATGATGATTAAACACAGGACGTTGATATTGTCATTTGTCCTGATGGCATTGCAGATAGGTCCTCACCTGCCAATGGTCCAGGCAATCCCCCCTGCACCGGCCATGGGTGGTCGCGGCTATTTCATCCAAGACTACGCCGCTATCATTCCGCACGATAGTCAGTCGTTTGAGAGAATTTCGCAATACCAAGAAAAGGCTTTTGTCGATCATCAGACTCCTATCATCGTCGTGACGATCGAATCAATGAAACCCTATGGCTACCATCGTTCCGACTTTGAAGTAATGACTCGGCAATGGTTTGATCGATGGCAAATTGGTACCCAAAGAGAGAACGGGCTTAATAGAGGTATCTTGGTCCTGTTCGTCAGACAGGAACGCCTATGTCGAATTGAATTGGGTGGCGATTGGGGGACTGACTTTGACAAACACTGTGTCAAAATCATGCAGCACACAATGCTTCCCTACTTCAAAAGTGAGGATTATCGATCGGGATTGGAATTAGGAACAAAGCGATTGTTGGAGATGGCAAAATCGGGTCCACTCAATGGCCCTCCATTCGTATTATCCTTCAACCCGATGGTTGTTGTTTTCGGAGGCCTCGGAATCCTCATCGTGCTCATGTTCATCGCCTTAGCTTGGCATGAGCGAGAGAACGCAGGAGCATTGCTAAGTGTGATCCCAATTCTAATAATACCCGCCCTGATTTATGCCCCGATGATTGTAGTGCCAATCCTCTTAGTAGGCATTCCTGCCCTGGTCATCTACAGATGGATACGAGGCGGTGAGACCAATGACGTTCCGAGCTTCTCCTTGTTTCGTTCTCCCAAGGTTTGGTGGCAAGACTTCAAATCCAGAATATTCTCCTGGACTTATTGGAAAGATAGCTTCATCAACTTCTTCTTAAATCTTGGCAAATCCGATTCAACGTACGGAGGTGGGTTTGGTAGTGGCGGTGGCTTTGGTAGTGGCGGTGGCTTTGGAAGCGGAGGAGGTGGCGGTTTTAGTGGCGGAGGATTTGGCGGTGGTTCAAGTGGTGGTGGAGGAGCAACCGGAAGTTGGTGATTACCTGATGAACAGAATAAAAAAATATCTAGTTCCTTGCTTCACTCTGATTTGGCTTTTAACTCTTCAGAATGAAATCCATGCACAAGTGCAAATCCCAGCTGCACCAGCCAACGAAGGGCATGGTGACTTCTTACAAGACTATGCCGGCATTATTAACCCAAATGCTCCTGAATTGAAGGCAATCGGAAAGGCGCAGCAAATAGCCTTCGAACAACACGATACACCGATTGTTGTGGTTGTCATCACGCGGATGGCTTCTTTTGGCTACCAAGGTGACGAGATCGCTCCTTTCGCTGCCGATTGGTTTAATAAATGGGATATTGGCACACTCGGAGTAAATGGGAAAAACCGCGGCATACTGTTACTCATTTCCATTGGGGACCGCAAAGCCAGAATCGAATTGGGAAGAGACTGGGCACGGCGATTTGACCATCATTGCCAACAGATAATGGACAAAGCCATTATTCCAAATTTCAAAGCCGGGAATTTCACCAAGGGTATCCATGACGGCGTTCAGCACTTAGAGCTAATGGCCATTGCGGGTCCGATTGGACAGGTTAAAGCCTTCTCCAAGCGGAAGAGTAACTTGATTATCAAGAATAAACTCCTCGGTAATTTACCATTTCCACTTTGGGTCACAGCAATCCTGATCGTTCTGGCTATTATTGCAATTGTATATGCTGTTCAGATGTCTGATGGATTTGTGAAAAAAGCGTGTATCCTCTTGGGTATTGCTCTGGGACTACTGGCCATTTACCCACCTGGAATTATCATTCTGGGAATAGCCGTCCTGGCCAGCTTTCTGCCTAGTGGTGGTGGAGGTGGAGGCTCCAATTACAGTTTCGGTTCCAGTTCCAGTTACAGTTCCAGCAGTTATAGCAGCGGAGGAAGTAGCTACAGCGGGGGTGGTTACAGTGGTGGTTCAAGCGGTGGCGGCGGCGCATCCGGCAGTTGGTAACCACGAATTCCATATAGAGTTAGATTTATGATCAATGCAAAAAAGTCTCTAAACACACAACAACTCAAGTCCATTGAAGATTGTATTCGCGAGGCCGAGACGAAAACCGGAGCAGAGATTGTCTGCGCCGTGGCGACAGAGTCTGGTCGTTACGATCGAGCCGAATCTATCTTCGGTATTTTTGGAGCGGTCATAGCCCTTAGTGGTAGCAACCTTTTAGCTCGTTACATGGACAACGACGGCATGTGGAGTGTCGAAGCAGATTTCAGTCTGTTGGTGCAGGTCATTCTGGTCGTGACGGGTTTTTTGGCTGGCATACTGATCTCAAGTCTCTCCAAATCTCTACGCGCCTATGCTGTTTCCAAAAGTGAAGTGAATGCTGAGATCCACCGATCCGCAAAATTGATTCTCTCAGACGCTATCCTTGCTTCTCCCCGTAGTGCAGGAGCGGTATTGTTGTATATAAGTTTGGCTGAACGAAGAGCTACGATCCTCTGTGATCGTCTCGGCAAAGAAGCATTAGACCAAGACACCTTGGATAGTATCTGCCAGAGCATACTCCAAAACATCAAACAGGAAGATATAACAACGGGACTTACTTCCGGCGTAGCGCAACTGGCAGAACACCTATCTTCACGGATTCCGGCACCCCAGGAAAATCTAGATGAATTGGAGAATCACGTACTGCTTTTCCATCCTCGACCATAGCCTTCTGCCTGAGGATTTACACTAATTCCTCCAAGTCAGNAATTCCCTGTCGTATAATGAAGTCTTCGTACATCCCCCCTGCCTTCGCTGATTGCTTATGCCACGTCTTCTGTTTTGCATCGCCCTGCTTTTGACCGGTGGTTTGGTTTTTGCAGACGAACTTCCAGTGGCCCCTCCTTTCTCAACCGATGGTCTGGTCCTATGGCTTGATGCAGATCATCACGAAGCCACAGAAGGAAAGCTCTCAACTTGGTTCGACCGTAGTGGAAAAGGAAACCATCTCGTACAACCTGACACGAATCTCAGACCAACCATTCGTCAGGACGGGGATACTACCTCCATCCATTTTGACCAGTCCGCTCTTACGCTTTCCAAGATCAAAGGTTTTCTGTCAGGTGAACAGACATTTCAAGTCTTTATGCTATTACGAGCCGGACAACAGGAAGCAGGAAGCCCGCGCCTAATCGACCTTGCCTCCTCCCAGAACGAAGCAAAGTACACTAACAAACGGAAGGGATTCTGGATCGGGTATGAAGATTATACTCTTGACCCTGACAGCAAAGGCCGGATGCGATTAGGAGTCGTTGCAGGAGGAGAAGCAACTTCGTCTCAAAAAGCCTGGGACTCCCAACCTCACATCGTAGAAGCCGTCTATGCCGGTAACCAGCGTTGGGCATTGTATGAAGACGGAAAATCTGTCGGACACGGTCGTTACCAAGGTGACGTCGGGTTCCTGGGTTTCGTCGGCGGAGCCCAGTTAACGATCGGACAGCATTCGCTAAGCAAGGATCCTACCCATTTCTTTCACGGTGATGTATTTGAAGTACTGGTTTTCAATCGCGTTCTTCATGCCAAGGAACAACAACAGGTTGGCCAATACCTTGCCCAAAGACTCAAAGACCAAACTAACTACACTCCCCAAGATCAAACTCAACCACTTTTCGAAACGCATATCCAACCGTTGTTGGCCAATAAGTGTGTTGACTGTCACCAGGGAGACGAGGCGAAAGGCGGGCTTCGACTCGATCAACTGATCCATCTATATGAAGGAGGCACGAGTGGTCCCATTCTGGAACCGGGAAATGCTCAAAAGAGTTTCCTGTTTCATATCACAGCGTCNAAGGAAATGCCGCCAGCATCACACGATACTCCACTTACTATGGAAGAACTGGAGCTATTACGAATTTGGATCGAGTCTGGAGCCAAAGCCAAACAAGCTGTCGATCTAACCGCACTGAAACAAAAAACGCAGAGTGATCACTGGGCTTTCCAGGCTTTGCAACCACCCAAACTNCCGATCAACACGGCGATGCATGGATCTCGTACCGATATTGATGACCTCATTGCAGCCAACCTAGAAAAACAAGGACTGACTCTTTCGAAAACTGCCAGCAAAGAAGTACTTCTTCGACGGGCAACTTTGGACCTCAACGGGCTACCACCTTCTCCACAGCAAATTGAGGAATTCCTACAGGACACTCGACCGAATGCGTATGAACTCTTATTAGATCGCTTGTTGGCCAGCAAGCACTTTGGAGAGCGATGGGGACGACATTGGCTGGACGGTGTTGGTTACAGCGACACGAATGCCATGGACAATGATCAGGCGATTGTTCGGCCAGCCAAAGGGAAATGGCGGTATCGGGATTATGTCATTGATGCGTTTAATTCTGACAAACCCTATGAGGATTTCTTAAAACAACAACTGGCTGGAGATGCGATGGTCGATTGGCGTGATGCCAAATCGTATAATCCAAAAATTCGTGAACATCTAGTTGCTACAACGATGTTACGATGTGCGCCGGATGACACCGATCAGAACGAGTTAAACATTCTCAGTATTCGCTACCACGTCCTCCACCGCACGGCTGAATCTGTGGCTCAAAACCTACTCGGCCTGACGATGCAGTGCTGTAAATGCCACGATCATAAATTCGAGCCGATTTCGCAACGAGACTACTATCGATTCACAGCCAATTTCAGTGGAGCCTGGCAACCCAAAGATTGGCTCAAGCCGGACGAGCGGGAAATTCGAATCATGGGCGATGACGAAGTAGCTGGCTATGAGAAACAAAAGAACACGCTNCAATCTGAAATTGATTCTTTGATTGAGGTCGGTCGACAAGCGTTGATCAAAAAGACCTATGCAGGCATTCCGGCCGTGCTACACGATGATCTACTGGCGGCTCAAAAAATTGCTAAAGAGAAGCGGTCTGAAGTCCAGAAATACCTAACCGAGAAATTTGGAGAGACCTTCAATTTCAATCAGGCACAGGTGATGCCTACGTTAGCCCGAGAAACGCAGCTCGAGGTCACCAGACTCACCAATGAAATCAACGCCATCAATTCAACTCTCGATCAGGGTTGGGTTCAAGCCGTATACGATGTCGGTAGTATCCGACCAACATTTGTCCTTCGGCGAGGCGAACATGAGAAACCCGGAGCTGAAGTTCAAGCAGGGATTTTCTCGGTACTTGAACGTCCCCCAATTGCCCAGCCACAGGATCCGTCAAACCCAAGCACAGCAAGTCAGCGTCTTGAGTTAGCTCAGCAAATGACCGATTGGTCCAGCCCGACCGGAGCTTTAGCGGCACGAGTCAGAGTGAATCGTGTTTGGCAACACTTATTTGGAGTCGGCATCGTGGAAACGGCTGCAAACTTTGGTGTTTCCGGAATGAAACCTACTCACCCAGATGTGCTTGAACACCTAGCGTCTTATTTCGTCACGCATCAACGCAAATTAAAACCGTTNTTGAAACATATCATGACAAGTCAGGTGTACATGCAAGTCTCAACCGTTGGAGAAAGCGAGCAACTTCAAAAAGCCCAAGACCTTGATCCAGATAACCGTTTGTTGTGGCGACAGAATCTGCGGCGTATGGAAGCAGAAATCATTCGTGACTCCGTTTTATTCGCGAGTGGCACGCTCAACCCGAGGATGGGTGGCAAGTTTGATAACATCGTCAATCTTCCTAACGGAATGGTCGTTGAGGAAGGTTACGATCGAGTAACCGAAGAAACTACCTGGCGGCGCAGTGTCTATTTGCTCAATCGACGAAACTACCATCCCACCGTCCTTCAAGTATTCGATCAACCATTACTTATCGAGGCTTGTCAGCAACGGGATTCATCAGCATCGGTCTCACAATCTCTNTGGATGCTCAATAGTGCATTCCTCAATCACCAAGCTAACGCTCTGGCTCGCCGCGTCATGGTAGATGCTCCGAACGACCTGCATCAGCAATTCAATCAGTTGTTTCTCTATACGTTAGGGCGATCGATCACTGACGAGGAAATCAAAAGCTGTACTTCGGCGTTTAACCAACACGTAGCGGCCTACCAACTCAAAGACCCAGAAGACATGTCCGCATCTACAAAAGCACTGGCCCGAATTAGTCAGGTAATATTCAGCACGAATGAATTTATCTACCTTCAGTAAAGGCTGAGCAATCCCATGAAAAATCCTCTTTATCAATCACGACGTGAAATGCTCACTCGCTCCGCGTTAGGTTTTGGTGGCATTGCTTTGTCCGCGTTACTCCAACAGGATCTTTTGGCTGAGGAATCCAACTTCTCCAACCACAACGACCTTAAAAAACGCGATCCCCATTTTGCTCCTCAAGTAAAGTCCGTCATTCTGATGATGCAAAATGGTGGCCCCAGCCAAATGGATTTATTCGACCCTAAGCCAGAGTTGAATAAACGGGATGGACAAAAACATACTGGCGCAATTGAACAATTCCAGCCGGGAAGTGAAACCAACAAATTATTAGGCATGCCGTTTGAATTCAAACAATATGGTGAAAACGGAATGGACTTCGCTTCTCCGTTACCTCATATGGCAAGTGTCGCAGATGAATTCTGTAAAATTCGCTCGATGGTCAGTGGGCACAACAATCACACCGAAGCTCTGGTGATGTTTAACACCGGAAAGCTATTTGCTGGTCGACCTGCATTGGGTTCCTGGGTTAGCTACGGACTGGGAACCGCCAATCAGAATTTACCGGCTTATATTGTTCTGCGGGATGAACGAGGCTACAACACCAGTGGCACTTTGCTTTGGCAAAACGGTTGGATGCCTGCAATTTACGGAGGTACGGAAGTTGCCACTCAAGGCACACCCGTGCTCAATCTAAAATCCAGCGAGACTCTTCCCGAAGGAGTGGAAGCTCGGAACCTCGAATTATTGGCAGGTTTCAATAAGAGGTTTCAGACCCGGTATCCGCAGGAAAGTGATCTGGATGCCCGAATTCAGAACTACGAGCTTGCCGCGCGCATGCAAATCTCCGCTCCGGAAGTGATGGACTTAACCAAAGAAACCGAAGCAACCAAGCAGCTCTATGGTGTCGAACAGGGGGATGATGAGCTGTCTCGCTACGCCACCCGCTGTCTCATGGCACGGCGATTGGTAGAATCCGGTGTTCGTTTCATACAAATATTCCCTCCAGCCAGTCCCAACAGCCAACCCTGGGATTCCCATGGAAACGTAAAAACTCAAAACGAATCGATTTGTAAAATCACCGATCAACCGACTGCAGCATTGATTAAAGATCTGAAACAACGAGGGCTACTCGAGAGTACACTGGTCATTTGGTCCGGAGAATTTGGTCGATTACCGATTTCTCAGAATGGTTCTGGACGAGATCACAATCGGAACGCATGTACTACATTACTGGCAGGCGGAGGTGTGAAAGGNGGTCTGAGTTACGGAGCCACGGACGAATTGGGATATCGCAGTGTAGAAAAAATTGTCACCGTACATGATCTCCACGCCACGATCTTGCACCAACTAGGCTTAGATCACCACAAATTAAGCTACCATCATCAGGGACATTCAGAATCCCTGACCGATGCCCGAGTTACAGAAGCCCGAGTGGTCAAAGACATTTTACTTTAGGCGACTCGAGGAGACTCTAAGCGATAAGTTCTTCAATGACTTCTCCACCGAATTGACTCAGTTGTTTATATCGCCCGGCATGAAAGTAAGTCAGCTTATTGTCATCTAGTCCCATTAGCCGAAGTAGAGTCACGTGAAAGTCGCGTAATGGATGTACGACTTCAACCGCTTCCATCCCCACCTCGTCAGTCGCTCCGATCGTGTGGCCAGCTTTGACTCCTCCACCTGCGAGCCATACGGTCATCGCATTTGGATTGTGGTCCCGCCCGTATCTCACGCCACCACCCCGAATTCCATTATCCGGTGTGCGACCAAATTCGCCCATCCAAACCACCAGAGTCTCGTCCAGGAGACCTCGTTGTTTCAGATCCTGAAGCAATGCAGCAATCGGTTGGTCGACTCTTTCTATCATCGAACCATGAGCACGTAGAATGTAATCATGACTATCCCAACTGCTGGCATAGACCTGAACAAAACGGACTCCCTTTTCAACCAATTTCCGTGCCAACAGACATCGTCGTCCAAAGTTGTCTGTGGTTGGATTATCGATTCCATATA
Source organism: Rhodopirellula sp. (assembly GCA_002701385.1). Classification (GTDB taxonomy): domain Bacteria; phylum Planctomycetota; class Planctomycetia; order Pirellulales; family Pirellulaceae; genus UBA721. The sequence continues at coordinate 32,589 of NZVD01000090.1, forward strand.
GATCTCTGGTTACCTGAGTTTCGTCTTCGATACTCACAAGATCGGGAACCTGTGTTTGCATTCGGAAGGCCAATTCGTAATTATTCATCCGTGCTTTGAGCTGTTCGTGCTGAGGATGAGCTTCGGCGTGCTTTCCATTTAGCTTGGCTAACAGATCAAGATTCCGCCGCTGCTGGCGACGCGTCACGCCTTTGGGAGGCCGGATATCAAGCAACGGCGATCCCTGAGGACGAAAAGCTGTCCCTTGAAAATCTGTGGGTAAGAAACCGTTATTCCAGTTTGCCGGGCCACCCTGTGGATAAGAAAGCTCGGGAAGCACAACAAACCCCGGGAGATCTTTATTCTCCGTACCCAACCCAAGGTTGACCCAAGCTCCAATGGCTGGATCACCTCCAAAACGATTGCCGGTGTTTACGTGATAATTAGCGGCAGGGTGGTTTACCGAGGTCACTTGCAAACCTCGATAAAAACAGATGTCGTCCACAACCTTTTCCAGGTGAGGCCATGCGGTGGTTATATCGGCTCCCGATTCGCCTGATTTCTTGAATTCAAACGGCGTCTGTACAAAGTAGCGTTTACCGCTCGCCATCGCGCTCTGTTCCTGACCGCTACGTTGAAACTCCTGTTCGTGAAGCTCCTTTAACTTCGGCTTGGGATCAAAAGTATCAATGTGAGAAGGCCCACCTTCCATATAAAGGAAGATACAATGCTTCGCCTTCGCTTTTGGGTAGTGTGCCACTCGCAACGGGCTTTCCTCCGCCATTGCATCATCGGCCAGCATGGCGGTGAGCGCAATACTTCCCAAACTTGTATTCAAACCATATAAGAATTCACGGCGATCCATTTTTTCTGCTTCGGCACTCCTCTAATAAACGTATATGAATTCATTGGTATTCAATAACACCAGGCAAAGCTCCGCGAACGCTCTGGTACGAGCGTCGACTTGATGGGGCTGCAGATCGTGCTGATAATCCTGATACTCAAATAACGTTTCTGTAAATGTAAATTCCTCCCCCGTATTTTCTTCATTTGCCCGTCGCACCACTTCGGTAGGATACTCTCGGATCTGTGGCTCACTTTCGCGATGGTCGGTGAGGCATTCTTTCCAATGCACTCTAGCAGCCTTTAATTCTTCGCGGTCCGGTAATCTCCCGACGGCTAATTCAAAAGCACGCTTAATCGCATCTTCATCCGACTTGGCCTCTTTTAGAATACGATGAGCCATCGCCAGAGACCGATCTGCCGACTCTTCACTATTAAACAGTGCAAACACCTGGGGAGTCACATTGGATGCATCCCGCATTTCACAGGACTCATCCGGCGAAGGCTGATTGAAGGTTGTCATAAAGGGATCACGCAATCCCCTTAGTTTGAGGACATAAATCGATCTTCGATTCCGTTGTTCCGGATTCACATTCGGAACGTAACTGGGAGCAAAGGAACCCATAATCTGGCGTGGTTGTAAGGCAGCCTCTACATTCATATCAGGTCGAACCGGTAATCCCCCGAGCTCATGCACCAATTCCCCACTGACTTGTAGCGTCGAATCTCGTAGTTCTTCAGACGTCAATCGGCGTGCCTGGAATACCGAGTAAAACTGGCGATTGCTATCGAGTTCATTCAAAGTGTCCAAATCCGGATGAGTGCTACTTCGCTGATAAGCCTCTGAAGTAAGAATGAGCTTATGAAGTTGTTTGATAGACCAGCCTGATTTAATAAACTCGGACGTCAGCCAATCTAATAAAAGAGGATGAGTAGGTTTATCTCCGGTAGCTCCAAAATTATTTGGATTCCCGGCAATGCCCTGCCCAAAATGATAGGCCCACACTCGATTGACCATCACGCGTGCGGTCAGAGGGTTTTTGGAATCCGTCACCCATTTCGCAAACGAACCTCGCCGTCCTTCCAGTGCTTTTGGAATACTTGCTTGCAGCCCGGTCACACTCAGAATTCCTGGCGTAACAGACTCTGAAGGTGTAAAGATATTACCCCCGGTGAGGATGGCGGTGTTTTCCAAAATCCCGTTGGTTACATTACCAGGCTTATCAAAACGATTGTACGAATTACGATTTAGCTGAGTATGGCCATTGTAGACTCCCAAAATCAAAGGCTCGTATCGATCTCGTGCTCGCTTATAAAGGTTACTCCATTTGCCACTCAGCCGAGCACGCCCAAAGTCGTTTGCCGTTTTATTTGGGTTATTGACTGTCTTGCGTAGATCAGCAATCGCTTCCTCGCGTTTCGCTAAGTACTTCTTGTCTTCCTCAAATTGCTTCGTGTTTTCATGAGGGAGAAACGGGATAGGTAACTCTGCCATCTGCGTCGTAGCAAACACGGATTGAATGGAGTAGTAATCCCGAGTTGGCACCGGATCGAACTTATGGTCATGGCAGCGAGCACATTGTAACGCCTGACCTAAAAACACCTGACCAACCGACGAGGTAACGTCGTCCAGGAATTGCTGACGGGTAATCTTACCAACAGACATACCGGTATGTTCCCAGGGCCCCATTCGTAAAAAGCCAAGCCCTAACTGAGCCTCGGGAGATTCAGCAAACAACTCGTCTGCTGCTATTTGCTCCTGCACAAACTGATCATAGGGTTTGTCCTGATTAAAACTGCGAATGACATAATCTCGATATCGCCAGGCATTTGGACGCTCATAATCATTGGCAAATCCGCTGCTGTCGGCATACCGTACAACATCCAGCCAATGCTTACCCCACTGCTCACCGTATCTCTGTGATGCAAGCAGCCGATCAATTAGGTTCTCGAAAGCTTGGGGAGATTCGTCCTCTTTGAATTCCCTGATCGCTTCCGGAGTCGGCGGCAATCCGGTCAAGGTATAGCTTACACGCCGAATCAGAGTGGTTTTGTCCGCTCGCGGAGCTACTTTCAATCCCATTGGCAAATGCTGCGCAACCAAGTAATCAATCGCGTGCCCCTGATCCTGAGTAATGTCGACATCAGCAATCGGCTGATACGCCCAAAGATTCTTTGGCTGATAGGTCCGATTGCTCCATTCTTCGCTCAGGCCACCCGACGTCGCAACTCGAATCTCATCGCCCGTCCCCCACGGATCTTGCCCCTGCTGAATCTCCTTCAATCGTTGTTCGTTAGGCCACGGAGCCTGAGCTGCGATCCACTCTTTCACAAACACCAATTCTTCTGAAGTCAAACGTTCGCTTTCCTTGGGAGGCATTGCAGACCAAACATCATCATCCCGCTGGATTGCTAAATAAAGAGGACTTCCTTCCGGCCGCCCCAGGACAATTGATGCTTCTCCCGTAGCTCCTCCCTTAAGTAGCCCGGCCCGCGACGTAAGATCTAACTCCCCTTCAATTTGGTCTGGCTCCGCTCCGTGACAGGCAAAGCACTTATTGACCAATATACGGTGAACTTGAAATGCGAATAGTTGTTCAGGATCGCTGCGTCGTGCCTTTAGATCACTCTCATCCCCACAGACAAACGGTAAATTCAGCATGAATACGAACATGCCAACAATCATCTTGATAGTTTGTCTATTTGCTGAATGACTTTGTAGTAATGTCACTGGTTCAATCTTAATTACGAACAGGCTATTTCATTTACCAAGAGATCTTAGAAGGAAAGAAATCCGCGATCAAGTCTTCATAAAAGGGACGTAGCAATTCCACATCAGGCGGATCATTGGATTTGGAATATAAGTCATAGGGATTAAACAGCTTCACGAACTCCAACATTTTATGATCGTGTTCGTCCATTAAGTGGCGATAGGCGCCCTCACTGTGCCAAGGATAGAACGAATGATAGCGAATCATTGCCAATCCTTCATCAGGCAAATAATCTTTGCATACATTGTACATGTATTCGTCATGTCCCCATGACAACATTACATTTCTGAGTCCACAGTTGGCCGTATAAATGCCTAACTCTGACTGGAATACAGGGTCCAAATTGTCAGGGTTCTCCTGAAAGAAATCATGGTAGACTATCGACGAATCAAAACGGCACCCCACCACAAACGTATCACCAGTCACACACCATTGAGGCTCATCAAAGAGGCAAAGAATTTTCCCGAGATCATGAATGAGTCCGGTAAGGATAAACCAACGAGGGTGCCCATCAGCTCGAATCGCCTCAGCCGTTTGTAACAGATGCTCAATTTGACTGAGATTGGTATCCGGATCACTATCATCGATCAGTGTATTAAGAAACTCCATCGCTTCCCAAATCCCCATTTGTCGGCGATTGAGTGGGAGAAACTGTTCGCGTTTAAGGCGATTGATTTCAACCGTCTGTCGTTGATGATTCAAACGGTAGAATTCACGCACATGATCCGGTGCATCATCATAACTACGGAATTCCTCTGATGTATTTCCTTGATTTGCATCGGGTTGTTTTGGATAGCGACGAAGTAGGTCGTCATCCCACTGATCGAGCGACTGAAGTGGATTTCCCTCTGGTTTCATTCTTCGTCACTCTTTATACAAATCAGCTCTCGAATCGTATGTGCAAAAATACGGCCTTCTGAAAAAGAGAGCGAGGCGCGGTGATAAGATTCACCTGCCGACCCAAGGTCATTTATCTCCACAACCGCTCGGGCATCCAAAGAGGAAGCATTCCAACGAATCACAAACACGGTGCCGTTCATGACGGGCACATAAAGATGTTCTCCGGCCACGGTAGGTGTCGCACTGGCAATGTGCCCCCAACCACTCCCCTTCGATCTCTTATCTCCAAAGACAGTGAAGCCCCGCGAATTCTTCATGCTGTTCGGAGTTACCGTCTGTTCCTTCAACTGCTTGGCGCCTTCTGACTGATCAAAATAGAGATATTGATCTTCCGTTTCGGGACGAGCATTAATTTGCAAAGGCAATTCAAGATATTGCACTTGGCCGGTTTCCACATTCACACGTCCCAACCAGGGTCTCACGTAACTGCGGAAATAATGATACTTACCGACTAGCAAATTAGAAGTCTGGGTGATCATCCGTTTATTCTTTCCCACTCGCAAGTCGGCTGTTTGATCAGATTCCTTTTCCTCGGCGAAAATAGAAGTCGGAATGTTGTCGACGATCGATGTTTGAGTAAGAATCTTCCCGGTAATGCCATCTACGATGAGATGGTTCCCTTTGTGAAACAAACAAACCTTATCGTTATACAGTCGATAACTCGCCGTACTCATGAAACCAGGGAGCGGCAGTGACCAAATGGTTGAGCCATCGGCCAGATCAACCAGCGAGACTCCCTCGGGCTTTTCCGGAGGGCCGTGGCCTCCACCTCTGCCGACCACGACGACCTTTCGACCGTCACTCAATTTCTGTGGTACGACGGCGTTACCCATATTGAGACCACAGGTAGTTGTCCAAACCACATCACCTGTTTGCATATCGAGTGCCTGCAGCTGCGTCCAATCTTTTATCGGGGCGTCTTTGTATTTATGCGGAAAGACGCCGTTCGGATCAGGCGGATAGACTTGTCGAGTGAATACAAATCTATCGCCTAAAAGGAATGGTAACGTACGATTCACACTTAGGACTTCACGTGACCAAAGAGGAGCTCCCTGTAAATTGAAGCAGGCGATCGTGCCCGACGCATTGATAAAGACCACTCGTTCGCCATCCACGACAGCTGGTGGGGAAGTACTGTCGCCAAAGCAGCCTGACAGCCTGAGTGTATACTTTCCAGGAATCGCTCGTCGCCACAAGACGTGACCGTTATTGGCGTCCACGCACCAAGCCACAATGTCTTTCCCGAGCTGTGAGTCTTCGGTGACCTCCTTAAACGTCGTGAAGAACACCCTGCCCTTACTAATCACAGGAGTACTTTGCCCTGTTTCCGGTAGGGTCAAAACCCAGTGTATGTTGCGGCGATGGACAACACTCCAGTCAGTCGGCGCTGCCTGTTCGATCTGAAAGTTTCCATGAGGCCCTGTTGCCTGGTGCCAATCCTGAGCTGCGAGCGGATGAACCACAAACCACTCGGCAAGCAGAATCAAGACGCAAAAAATCTGCCCACCAAAAACTCTTAAAAGCATGGCAAATCTTAACCTCAGAAATAGGAAGTTTGAATTACAGGAAGTCTGACTGATTAACGGTTAGATTTACCAGCTACGTCAAGCAACAGCGAATTAGAGACATTATTTCCAAAATCATCAAATCGGTCGAAAGTCCATACGACCTTTTTACTTTTGGGGTTCAATTCGACCAACAACGGCTGTCCGGGACCGGCGTGACAATTTCCAATCACATAATTTCCGTTGGGTAACACTTCAAGAGTTGTCACCCATGCCAGTACGATTCCTTCGAGATCTTTCTGACGAATCTGCCAGACGATTTTCTTTTCGGGTGTCACTTCCAGTACGGCGTGTCCGTTTCCACAACCAATCAGCGTATTACCATTTTTCAATCTCAAAGCCGAAAATGCCTGATTTCCATAAGCTTCCGGTCCATGACCACCTGCTCGATCCTGAAACAACGGCACTTCATATTCCCAAATCACATTCCCCGATTTGGAATCATATTCACGAATTTTCCCATCCCCTTCATGGCAAACCAGATAGTTTCCATTTCCAAGCTGCCTTGCCAGCCGGGTATCCCGATGTGGATGTGGATTATCCACAACCAGTTTTGTTTCCTTAACAATTTCCCCATCGCGGTTTACTTCAATGATCCTTCCCACCCCGGATTCGGCAATCATGACATTCCCGTTCTTTAGTGGCTGAAAGGCGTGGACTTCCAAACGTTTCCCCTGATTTCCATTTTGCGTGCGACTGTTGTAACTCCAAACTATCTTTTTCGAGTTGTGATCAATTTCAACGACTTCGCTCATATTACGTTGCACCATGACATTGCCGTTGTCCAGGACATGAATGTCATGAATTCCACCGAACGCCATTTGCCAACTGGTGGAACCGTCTTTTTCAATAATCTGAAGACCTGATTTCCCATGTAACAGAACTCGGTGTTTGGCAGAGGCGGACGAGGCAAATAGTAGAAGGCTAAAAATTGAGGCAGATATAAGAAATCGTTTCATGACATAGGGGTCCGTGGTTGAACATTCTGAGAGGCTAATTGATGTAGATATTGTAGCAATTATGAGACGCACCCGTTATTTTGATGGCTCGGATAACAGACTGCCGCGAACAAGCTGAACTGACGGACTAGATGCGTAGAGAGTACAACAATATTCGGCACAATCACATCGTCATTGCTGAATACGATCAGGCCTGGATAGATTCGTTTCAGCGCGAAGTCATTTGCCTACAGCGATTGATGGGGGATCTTCTTGTCCAGGCTCATCATATCGGCAGTACGTCCGTACCGGGCTTAGCCGCCAAACCGGTAGTGGATCTTCTTCTTGAAGTCACCGACGTCAAGAAACTGGATGACTTGCAGGCTACGAGCATAAGCCATGGTTATCAGTTTTGGGGCGAGTACGGGCTAGCCGGCCGCCGTTATCTCACCAAGGGTACAGACCCCCGAACTCACAACATTCATAGCTATACATCAGGGGATTCTGAACTCAAGCGGCATTTAGCATTTCGTGATTATCTTCGGGCTCACCCGGACGTGGCCGCAGATTACGTGAGTCTTAAACGTCGCTTAGCTGCTGAATGCAATCATGACATTGATAAGTATTGTGATGGTAAAGATGCCTTCATCAAACATTATCAACAGCTAGCATTAGAGTATGTATCATCCCAATCATAGAACATATCTTCAGGAGATTTGAGTGTCATATCTCTTAAGACTATTCTCTGTTTCAGAACCATGGCGTTCTTTTTAAAATCGCAACTGGTCACCCAAAAGATCTGGGCAGTATTGGCGGGTGGTCAACAATCCCTAACTTAAGCGTCAATCATGTCGTGAAGAATTTCCCCACCAATGTCTGTAAGGCGACGATAACGACCAGCATGCAAATAGCGTAAAAGCTCATCATCAAGCCCCATCAAATCGAGTAGTGTGGCGTGTACATTACGAATGTGAATCGGTTCTTCTGCAGCGCGCAAACTGAAGTCATCCGTACCACCGATGGTAGTACCTGCTTTCACATTTCCACCTGCCATCCACATAACCAATCCATACTTATTATGATCTCTGCCAGGTGTACCACCAATATTCCCTGGGGCAAACGGAGTTCGTCCCATTTCGGAAGCCCAGACGACCAACGTGTCCTTCAACATATCGCGTTGTTGCAAGTCCGTGAGTAAAGCGGCAACAGGCGTATCCACCTCTGCTGACTGACGCACCATGCGACCTTTGACGTCACCATGGTGATCCCAGCTATTCCCTCCAATCTGGACTCCATGGATAAGCATCGTATAACGCACACCGCTTTCCGCCAGTCGGCGGGCCATGAGACACTGCTTTCCAAATCCGGCAGTCTTTGGGTTATCAAGTCCGTATAGTTTGTGAATATGCTCGGGCTCAAATGACAGATCGACTAACTCAGGTGCGGTGGATTGCATACGATAAGCGAGTTCATAGGATTCGATCCGAGCCTCTAAATCCGTAGCATGAGGGAATCGATCACTATAACGTTGATTCAATTTCTTAAGTTGATCTAGCTCCCCTCGCTGGCGTTTTGAGCCGACACCACGTGGTGAATCCAAATTGAGAATCGGCGTTCCTTCGTTTCTCAGTAACGTGCCCTGATACGCTGCTGGCAGGAAACCATTTCCCCATGTATGGGCGCCATTCACTGGTGCTCCACGTGGATCCTGAATCACCATATAGGCCGGCATATTGTCATTCTCAGTGCCTAGGCCATAGGTCACCCAACTTCCAACAGACGCATGCCCAGGAAACTGGCTTCCAGTGGTCACATGTAATGTGGAAGGACCATGATTTGGATTGTCGGTTTCAATCCCGTGTATGAACGCAAGCTTATCCACGTGCCCCGCAATTTTCGGAAACAACTCGGAGACATACCGTTTCGATTCACCGTATTGTTTGAATTGAAAGGGGCTTCCAATAAGTGAGTGGGGATGCGAAATACGGCCCTGGATTTCCCCTCGCACATCATGCGACCCTGGAATTCTCTGGCCATGCAACCTGTTTAACTCTGGCTTATACTCGAAAGAGTCCATTTGGCTAACACCTCCCTGCATGAACAGAAAGATGCAACGCTTTGCTTTACGGGGAAGATGTTGAGGGCGTGGCGCGAATGGTTTCGAACTTGAATCCTCATTGGCCTGCAGCAGATCCGTCAGCGCAAGCAAACCTAATCCATTCAGAGTGTTTGCTAAGAGACTGCGTCTTGAATACATGTGGTACTTTCAGTTTTCGATTTTCGCGTCTTTGACGATGCTCGCGAATCTACAATCAGATTACGCCTTAGTCCAAATATAGAAACTCACTGGTATTAAACAAAATCCGACCGATGCTTAACATGGCCTGAAATTCGTCATCCATTGTCTGGTAATAGTCACCTAATTCCTGCACTTCCTGCGCCGTCGGTTCACGGCATAATGCCAATCTAACGGCATTGGCAACTCGTGATTCTGAACTGTCATCTGACATTTGAATCACTCGTTTGGCAAAGGGTTCCACTTCCATCGAAACCAACGGCCCGTTATACATAGCCAACGCCTGCAATGCCGTTGTACTGGCTCGGCGACGCGGCCGGGACTCATCACAGACGGGGGCATCAAACGTTTGTAATAACGGCATATTGAGTGTGCGTTGTTGATAAATATAGATGCTGCGTCGACGACCTTCTGGTCCAAACTGTGTCGCCCACTTGCTGTTGTCGTATTTCACTCGGTCTTCAATCCCATCGGGAAGTGGAGGGAAAATCGGCAATCCAAAGGACTTTGGATTTAGCCTGCCCGAGGCGGATAAAATACGATCCCGTACAACCTCAGCACCGAGTCGGCGAATTGGAAATTTCCACAGCAGAACATTCTCCGGATCCACTTTTTCAGCAACAGCATTTTCAAGATCACTTTGTTGCCGGTAAGTACTACTATTACAAATCAATCGATGGATATGTTTCAAACTCCAACCATGCTCCATCAACTCGTCGGCGAGATAATCCAATAGTTTTGGATGAGACGGTCCGCCACTTAGATTTCCAAAATCACTTGTCGTCTCCACGATTCCGCGACCAAAGTGCCGGTACCAAAGGCGGTTAACCAGCACCCGTGCGGTCAAAGGATTATCCTTACTCGCGATCCAGTCAGCCAAAGCCTTACGGCGACTCCGCGTAGGCCATCGTTTGAACGTATCAAGACGAATATCGGCTGCGTCCTGATCTCCCGTGATGGCACTCAGAAAGCCTGGTTCAACGACCTCACCGGGGTTATCCCATTCACCACGAATCATGACTCGTGATGTGGGAACACCAGGTTCATAGGGAGGGCCAAAGGAATGTCGCAGGGTCATGGCCCGTGGTTGAAGGCGACGTAGATGTTGGTCCAGGTACTTAGCCTTATTGGCTAAATCCAAATACAACTCACGCTCCTGCGACGAAATTTCATCACTACTTCCATTCGCAATAAGCGATTCAATTCGGCCAGCACCACCTGCCTCCGGATTGACAAATGTCGTGATGAATTGACCTTGCCCTCCCACTTCGAAGATGTAGGATTCGTCGCTATCCCGACTACTGAAAACAGTCACAATGGTTCCCAATTCATCCGTAAGGAACGAAAGCTGTTTAGCTGAGCCCTTAAGGAAGTCATCATCAAATTCTACTGCCGGCGTCGAAAGTCCGGGCAACGTACTCATGATGGGGAGACGTTGCTCGTCGACACTTTTCAATTCCACACCGGTCACCTTATCTCGCCAGGATGTAATTGGGGCACCCACGGCTGGATTATCCGATGCTGGATTGGCATCAAGATCGGAAGCATCAAGCCAAAACTTTAACCCTTCCAATTTTGATATCTCATTCCATGGCTGATTCAACTGCTCAGCAGTAAGGGCACGATCAAACACCATCACATGAGCTAGTTTGCCATTGAATGCAGCGGTTTGAAAATCTCCAGATCCATTTGTAGCTGCGCCCACGGCAACATACTCGGGCTGTTCCAGCCCATCGTACCAATGGCCTTCGTTTGCTCCTGCTAAACTCCCCTGCTCTGCAGACAACTGACCATCCGTATAAAACGTCCAGGTCCCGTTGTCGGCAGTAATCGCTGTGGTGTGTGGTAACCGGTCGGTGACAGTAAATTGATCGAAGAAGTAGTCGTTTCCAAATCCTCTACCAAACGCCTGAATTCCAAATCCTGGATTTAATTGCAACCGAGTGCGGAAATCAGCCAAGAGCTCAGCCTGCTTCTGTTGGGCTTCCGATGCCTCTTCATTTAACCGATCTCGTTCCCTTTCGATTGCTTCCTCTTCACCTTCGCGATAAAACTCTGCAGTCGTTGGCCCGCCAATCTGAAATCCATCACCCCGTAATGGAGGAGGTATCGCTACCGTCGCAAAGAATGCCTTCATTCGATAAAAGTCTTTGGTGGGGATTGGATCATATTTATGGTCGTGGCATTTGGCACATCCCACCGTCAGACCCAGGAATACACTACTGACCGTCGTCGTCATCTCGCTGAGCATCTCATGCCTTGATTCATCCCCGCGAGGCTCGGTGAATGGCGCCAGTCGTAAAAAAGTCAACGCCACCAGATTTTCAGCTGGCGGGTTGGGCAATTCACCAGCACCGGTAATATCAACCAATTCGTCTCCGGCCAATTGTTCACGAATGAATTGGTCGTAAGGTTTATCTCGGTTCAACGAATCGATAACATAATCCCGATACCGCCAGGCATAGGGCAAATCCGGATCACCTTCGTAACCAGCAGTGTCAGCATAGCGTGCCAAGTCTAACCAGTAGCGTGCCCAGTGTTCACCGTAACGAGGATCGTCTAATAGCCGGTTTACGAGGTTGTCATAAGCGTCCTCGCTCGTGTCATCCAGAAAACTCTGCTGTTCTTCAGGTGATGGTGGAAGTCCGAGCAAGTCGAGATAAAGTCGGCGGACGAGAGTGGGTTTATCAGCGGTTTGCGTCGGTATCAACTGCTTACTGTCCAGTCTTGCCTGGATAAAACGATCTACGTCATTGATAGCCCAATCCTCAACAGCAACGGCTGGAATCTCAGGTCGTTGAACCGGTGAGTAAGGCCACTCCTGCTGCGCACCGAGCTCAATCGTCAAAAGACTCAAAGTAATGCACAGACCTAAGCGACTAAACAGCATGAGAATTCTACGTTGCAGGAGTTAATAGAGACATCAATTATTATAGCTACCGTTAACATGCAATTCACGAATCCAGGGCATGCGGAAACCACAGCACATTGATTCACGGTGCGTTATAATTTCAACAATCAATCGCTTTTCCAATCACCGCCGCCTGAAGTAGCCCGATTTTTTTCAGGCAGGCTATGAATGCTTCGTAACGAGGACTCTAATGACAATGACTCAATCTCGCAGACAATTCATTTCTCAAACTAGTCAGCTCGCCATCGCCTCTGCGGCACTCCCTGGATTCCTGAATGCGAATAACGTCGTCGACACACCTAAATATGAAATTGGATTGAGCCAATACTCCTTGCGTGCCATGTTCAAAGATCGATCTTTAGACCCGCTGGACTACGCTAAATTCACCGTGGATACCTTTGGGATTAAGGCTGTCGATCTTTGGGAAGGCGGACTTGCTGGTGATAAGCTGGATAACAAAAACTATCTGGAAAAGCTGCGTACAAGCTGTGACGATGCCGGCACTCGCCTATTCCTGTTAATGACTGGCGCACTCGACGCCAATCCCGATAAAGCAGCAGCAAGTCGTAACAGGCTGCTACCTTCAATCGATCGGGCTGCGGCATTAGGCACGGAATATTTACGGGTCTTTCTAAAAGCGCCGGGCGAAGATGAAGCTGCGGGCGTGCAAGCTAGTGTGGATGCATTGAAACCACTCGCTGATGCGGCCGCTAAAAAAGACGTCATGATCGTGATCGAGCCAGGTGCCTCTAAGTTAAGTCAACGTGGAGCGTTTCTCGCCAAAGTTTGCAAACAACTAAATCATCCTGCACTCAGACTGATGCCCGACTTTGGTAAACAAGTCAACAATGTGTACGACGGAACCGAAGCAATGATGCCCTATACGGTAACGATCAGTTGCAAGATGCACAGCTTTGACGACAACGGGAAGCAACCTCACTTTGATTACAACCGACTCCTAAAAATCATCGATCAAGCAGACTACCGAGGCTTTCTCACCATTGAATGGGAAGGAAGTAAACTGCAACCTGTCCCCGGAGTGCTAGCTTCCAAGAAACTGATCGAACAGGCCATTGCCAATCTAGCAAAATAGTACGGATCAGATTTTGTTGTCTGCCGTAAGTTCTTCTACCAGACTTTGTTGGTATCGCTCGACCTGAGCGGAATCGACTTTGGCTTGAGCTGAATAGTACACCATCCCCATCGCTCTGCGGTGGCGGGAGTTCGATTGATTACCGTTGGCACGGTGAATGGTCATGGAATGATGGACGAGCAAGTCTCCCGGTTCGGCATGAATCGCTGCTTCCTGTTGAGTATCCTCTGACGAATAATCCTGAATCCCCTGTGAGAACCCGAGCGTGCCGGACTTTCCGTGCGAACGCATTCCTCGCAAATGAGAACCTGGGATGTATCGAACGCAACCATTTTCTTCGTCGACATGGTCGAGCGCCAACCACATGGTCAACGCTTCATTGGGGTCCAGCATGAAGTAGTATCCATCCTGATGCGGAGGTGTTGATTTACCAATCGAAGGAGGCTTATTGAAATACTGCATATTCTTGGCAACCACATCTGATTGCAGCAGCGACTCGGCTAAGGGACGAAACCGTTCTCCACTCATCTGTTTAGCAAAGAAGGAATCATGCTCACACATACGGTGAATTTGTTTGAGCGTCGCCAGATCTGATTTGTCCTCATAAAATGCTTCCTCCGGAGCTAACGTCGGAATTACATCCGTCACAAACCTCTGTACCTGTTCGAGCATTTCAGCAACTTGCGTGGCACACAGGAACCCAGGCAGGACAATGAAACCTGTTTGTTGAAATTCCTGAACTTGCTCTGCTGTCGCAGTCATGAATTTTATTCCTGAGCCAGTCGCTGCTTTAATTGCCGAGATAATTCAGAAACTAATTTCTGATTGGCTTGAGCGATGTTTTTTGTTTCCGCTGCCGGCTTTGAATGATCATATAGTTCGGCAAATCCATCGCGATGGAGAATCAACCGATGAGTTTCTGTGCGAATGGTTTGGGCACGACTGGAATAGGCAATCGCAGAATGTCCTCCGACAGATGGATCATTGAGGATCGGCACCAGCGATTCACCATCAAGCTGCTTGGGGGCTGTCAGTCCTGCCAAATCGCAAAGAGTTGGGTAAATGTCCAAAGTCTCTACCATGGCGTTCGCCGGCTTTCCGGGTTTCTTCATCGTCGGAGCACTGATGATCATTGGCGAATGAAGTGATTCTTCGAACAATGAGTGTTTCCCCCAAATGGCATGCTCACCTAGATGCCACCCATGATCTCCCCACAGCACGACAATCGTATTCTCACGTTGCCCCAATTCCTCCAGACGACTAAGAAGTTTACCCACCTGTGCATCTGCATAGCTAACACAAGCGGCATATGCTTTCCGAACATCCAATGCGAATGCAGCATCCGAATTTGGATTTCTGCCCCAACGATTGTATTTCATAAACTCACCGGAACCATGCCACGTCGTTTTCCCTGCCGGCTTAGAAGGATGAGCGGTCGCCGGCAAGGTCACATCTTCATAGAGAACGTGATACTTTTGGGGTGCTCCAAATGGGAGGTGCGGTCGCAGAATACCAACGGCTAAGAAGAACGGTTTTTCACTGTCTGCCAGAGTCGTCATCTGGTTCAGCGCTTCGTTAATCGAAATTCCGTCAGGATAGATTTCATCCGGTCCGGCTGCCGCTTGGAATAAATCCATGTCTTTGGGATTTTTACGAATTTCGCCATGAGCTAAACCATGCATCCATCCCCGCGGGTGCTGCCAGTCTCCTGCCGGTAAGAGATGGCGATCCCAACTGTTGGGCATTTCGAGTTGGTTTTTATCATCCCAGTTCGGCCCTCCTCGTCCTCCCGGATGATGAGAGACTTTACCGACCGATACCGTGGTATATCCGTGTTTTCTAAACCAGGCTGGCATGCTGGGAGTCACATTGTCGGGATCCGATTTAACACGACCTGCCCGACTGAACAGAGCTCCATTTCCGGCCGATCCGTACTGTCCGGTAAGCAATGTATAGCGGGAAGCTCCGCAAGTGGGAGCTTGCACAAAATGGTGATGAAAGGCTCGGCCTTCTGCGGCTAACTGGTCAATGTGAGGTGATTGAATGTAATCGGCACCAAAACTCTTTAGTTCCGGCCGTAAGTCGTCCACACAAATTAGTAAAACATTGGGCCGCTCGGCAGCTACCCCAAGCGTGGAAATGAAAAAAATGACGGTAAGGAATACTAATCGTGACAGGTGTTTCATAGAGAGCGATCTTTCGATGAACGCGAGACGGCAGCTTAAATAATCTGTAATTGAATGTAGCAAAAACACTACAAGGCGTGGAGCATCTGTACCAAAAGTGAGGACAGACAGATGGTGATGACCTCTTTAAAATTTACCGACACTGATTGTACGGCTCCATTCATGAATAAACAGGTAGAAGATATTGAAGTTCGTAGTACCTACGCTCGTCGCTTCGATTCCGGTCACAGCGTCTCTTACCTTTTTCAAATATGAAAACTTCGAAACCTGGTTATATAACATCCAGAGTCTGGGGCAGATTGCACTGTTATGGAGCGGCATCGCCTTAGCGATGACGGTTCTCCATTTAACTGAATTTCTGGTGCGGATTAAAATCGGAGCACGGATGTATTATCCCTGTTTTGCGACGGCTTCCATCTTAATCTTCATCGCCTTAGGGTTTACGGCACGAATCAATCAGGATCCACTTCAGGCAGCAACACTCTGGCTATATTGCACTCCCGTGATTTTTCTGGTGCTTGGAAAGTTCACTTCTCATAGCATGTTAACAGGAAGCTAAGCTCAGTGATATCGTGCCTTCAAGGTAAAGGACATGGGGATAAATGTGTCCTTGAATTTTCAATGGTGTGAGGACACGGCTTCCATCAGGTTCAGCATCAGATGCACTTCTTCTAGATGAAGTGCACCGTCCGGTTTGAGTAAACTGGCACAGGTGCCAGCCCAAGCGTCTAGGTCAGTAAGCCAGCACAAAACGCCTCGTCCGGTATAGATGATGTCGTACTTTAAATCACTCAGCGTCTGACACGCATTGGCAATGGTCGAAACAACAAACGACGCATCGTGGATATTTAATTCTTTAGCGAAGAGTGTTGCTTCAGCAATAGCTGCAGAGGAAAAATCGAGTCCTGTCACAGTGGCAACACGGGGGTCCCATCTCATGCTCCGAGGTTTTGACCAATCTGTTGTTGTCCCTTACACCAATGATTCAAGTGTTTGCGTTGCAACTCTACTCCGGTGTGGAGAATTCTGGCAGGTTATCGGCCATGCCGGCGCGGGTGCGTCGGAGCTCAGCAATGGTTGCGGCACGCATCCGTCTGAGCTTATTTAGATATTCTGGCTGAAACGCCAGATTCACTAACTCCTCCGGATCGTTCTTCAAATCATATAACTCTTCGACCTCGCCCTTCACAAGAGTACGAATGTAT
Organism: Rhodopirellula sp.; assembly: GCA_002701385.1. Lineage (GTDB taxonomy): Bacteria > Planctomycetota > Planctomycetia > Pirellulales > Pirellulaceae > UBA721. The sequence continues at coordinate 49,276 of NZVD01000090.1, forward strand.
TTGAAATCTCCCTCGGCTAAGGAAATCCACCATGGCACTTTAGCAGTTGCCAATAAAACCTCTTCATCGGCCGGAATCACATCCGTTGCACTTCCATAATTCTGCCCGGTCATCACTGTGAGCGTAGGGTGCTTCCATTTCTTTTGCGAGTTTCGAAGCACGGGAGCCAGACTGTGGCCATGCATTCTCCATGGTAGTGGTAGGCCGGCATAGTCAAAGAACGTTGGAGGAAGATCGACTCCACTCACAGCAGCATCCACAACACCACCAGCTTCAATTTTCCCGGGAAGGCTCATAATTAACGGCCCCCGAATGTTGGCATCATAAGGAGCGATCTTTTGTTGGAATCCTTTTTGTCCCCAGGCGATCCCCTGATCCGAAGCAAAGACGATCAATGTGTTTTCATACTGGCCCGTCTCTTTAAGTGAGGCGACAAGTTTACCGACAGCATCATCAATCGCTAGAACACCTTGTTGATACTGACGCACCCAATTCTGTAATGTGTTTCCGTGAATCGGAGCATTCTTCACCGTCCGTTGCTGTACACCTGATTTAAGTTCGGGTTCTCCATTTTTATCCAGGGCCCAGCGGTCACGAATCTGGACGTACTTCGGTTTGTCCGCTCGATTCTCTCCGGTAAAGATATCTTTGGGCACAGGAACTTTGGCATTGGGGTATGCGTCAACATGTCGTTCGGCGGGCGTAAAAGGTCCATGGACGGCTCCGAAGCATAACCACAGATACCAGGGTTGCTCTGCATCCCGATGATCACCACGGATGAATTGGTCAGCTCGCTCGGTGTACCAATCGGTCGTGTATCCCTGAACTCGAGTGCTCTTACCGTTGATCTCCACAATCTGGTCATCAAAGTAATTACCAGCGTTGTCAGGATGCGCAGGACGGTTCCAAACGATTTGATAATCCCAGTCGCGTCCATAACCGTTATCGACGCCAGTATGCCACTTCCCAATCTGAGCTGTCGTATATCCGTGCTGGCGAAAGACACTGGGCCAGAATGGCGTCTTGGACGGATCGTATACACTGCCAGGATATTCACCTTCCATCCGCATCGACTCGACGCCAAATTGGTGATAGCCCGTTAATTGGGTGGCTCTGGACGGCATACACCAGGTGCCAATGTACGCCTGATTAAATCTTACGCCGGTCGATGCAAGTTGATCGATATTGGGTGTGTTAACCCAGTCATAAGCTTGATCGTAGCAACTGACCGTACGATGCGACTGATCATCGGTGAAAATGAACAGAATATTTGGGCGTTCTTTAGCCTTCAATGACGACGTCAGGCCGGATATTAAGACAATCAGATAAACGATTAAAATTCGTTTCATAGCGATCACAAAAAAATGGATGGAAGTTTGATTCAACTTCCATCCATTCTAACGTGCTGTGATTCTGCGGGAATGTCGCTTCTACCAAGTTTGGTAAAGCATTCCTTCCTAAGCAGAGGTGGCCGTTGTTAGTCCAAAAAGGATTTGAGCTTCTTCGAGCGGAACGGTTGCTGCAGTTTTTGAACTGCCTTGTTCTCAATTTGGCGAATACGTTCTCGCGTCACCTGGAAAATCCGTCCTACTTCTTCCAGTGTGTAGCAATAACCATCGCCTAAACCGTAACGGAGCTTAAGGATTTCACGTTCACGCCAACTGAGTACTTCCATGGCATCTTGCAACTCAGTCGTCAGAGCGTCGTGGTTTGCCCGAGCCAGCGGATCGAATTCACGATGATCGTTAATGAAGTCACCGAATTCGTTTTCGTCACTGTCACCAACAGTTTGGTCCAACGAAAGCGGTTGCTTGAGCATCATGAGGATACACTGAGCGTCTGACAATTCCATCTTGCCGTGTTCTGCAACTTCTTCCGGTGTGGGGTCACGACCAAGAATCTGAACCAATTCTTGACTCAGGTTTCTCACGCGAGTCATGACTTCCACCATATGCACTGGTACTCGAATCGTACGACTCTGGTCTGCCACAGCCCGAGTGATCGCCTGACGAATCCACCAGGTGGCGTATGTGGAGAACTTATATCCACGCTGATATTCAAACTTCTCTACGGCTCGCATTAAACCCGTGTTACCTTCCTGAATTAAATCGAGGAAGGTTAGACCTCGGTTGCGATACTTCTTCGCGATAGAAACAACAAGTCGAAGATTTCCAGCTGATAGCTTACGCTTGGCTTCATCGTATTGATCTCGATACAGAATCGTATTATCGACTCGTCGAGTCAGTGTATTCGTACTTTCCTGAGTCGACTTAATTAGGTGAACTAGTTCAGTCTTCAAGGCATCTGCATCAGTCCAGGAATCCGCCGTTCCATCTTTGACTGCCTGGAGCTGTTGTCTCAGAGAAATCATGCGTTTTTGGATTTCACAGAGCTCTTTGAATGCCGGTTGAAGCTTATTGGTCCGCAGGTTCATCTCTTCAATCAGACGAACGGCTTTATTTCGGCGGACGACCATTCGACGCCAGGCTTCGTGACGTTTCTTTTTGGAGTTCTTTTTGTAGATCGCTTCGCTGAAGTCTCGACGATTGAGCTTCAAAAGTTCGCGGATCGTATCGAGATTGGGGCCCAGGCGTTTCAGGACAGCTTCTTTGCCTGAAGCATTGGTAACGGACACTTCAATCGTACGGTCCAGCCGAAGCTTCCCGTGCAGAACTTTATCTAGCATCGAAACGGCTGCTTGCAACATATAGTTAGTAGCAAGCATATTGTTTCGATAGTGGTAGCGTGTTGCTTCGATCTCTTTGGCGTAAGCAAGCTCTTCTTCGCGTGACAGCAATGGGATTTCACCCATCTGCATCAGATACATGCGAATTGGGTCGTCAGTGATATTACGTGATTCACTGCGAGTGGTGGATTCCTTGCGTTTTCCGATAACTCGTACGTCGGCCTTGGAATCTTCTTCAAATATGTCGGTTTTGGTTGCTTGAATCACGAAGGTGTTCCTATCTACTCTCTCTGGCTCTTCTCAACATCGAAGCATTTTCTGCCTGTGAATAAAACTTAGGTTACTTTCCGTACCCAAAGTTACTTTTTTCAGAGCATTTACAAATGTCAGATGTTCTAGACACAGTTGTACCGATTAGGGGGGTAATTCCATCTCCCGAGGCGGGGCGCAGGCATCATGCGGTTAGGAGAGGTAGATTGATGTCCATAGAATCTGTAAGTACAACTACTTATATGATTGCAATGTTTCTACTCGTGGCAACCCTAAATAGCGTTATCGCGCTGTTTGTTACGGCAATTGCCGCCATTTGCCGTATAAATCAGAATAAGAATCCGGAGCTTTTTTTAAATAATCTCCAGCTGTATATAAGAAGTTGGACACTCTCGGCAGTCTTTTTAGTGGCGGCATATTTTGGCTATGGATTATATAGTTTGCTTGTTATTTTGGTATTAGCGAAACCCAGCTACAGAATGACCAATCTACAAACTGTCTCATTCACGCTGGTGGCAGGAATACTACTGGTTTGTATTAACTTAGTTTTGGTGCTGGGTGTGTTCTATTTAGGAGGAGGACTAGTTATTGGTCGGCAATTTTAGATAGCCATCTCTATTAATCATTAATGAAAGATCAATATAAGCCTCAAAGTTTGAAATGAATCTACCTCCTTTTATTGCCAGCGCGACCGGACAGGCTAATTTATGGAAAGATTTGATCCACAGCGTCCCTACTCTGGCCGCTCTGGCTCAACTTGCATCGGACCGCTTAGTCGTTTCAGCTCCGGCCGATTACGAGTTATCTCCTGAAGCCAGGACGATTCTATCGATCACTCGTAATCGCGGCGTCATTGAGCTCAAGAGTAACAACACCGAATTTGAGTCATCTCAGCGTATGCTCGCTGTTTATGTTGAACGGACAGCAGAATCTCACGTTATGTTTCGCAGTCGCACGGAACCAGAAATTACTGTTCGATTTTTAGAAGGATTTCGACAGTTGTGTGACGCAGGTCTGGTCATGCATCAGGTTGGAGGCGAGTTTTCTTTAACAACTCGTGGTTATGACACAGCCAAAGGCATCAACCCGGCCGAGTGTAGTGACCTTGAAGCTGAAGGTACAGAACTGGAACTTTAACATTTAACCAATTAGCCATGTGGCATTGGACCGTTAGACAATTGTCGTCTTTTATCGTTGGCCTTAGGGAGACTGGAACTTCCTACTCAAGTTTTTTTAAAGAAACTTCTTTCAAGTGACCAACCGTGTCACTTCCCTTTACGATCATTCTAGTAACAATCATTCTGAGATCGTAACCAAACTGATCCAACAACAATGGGTCAAGTTGTAAAAAGGAGTTTTACAATGAGTAAAGTACTAATCAACGACGTACCTAAGGACGCACTAGTTTTTTGGAATCGCCAGTGGTATGAATACTGCCAGTGGATTGAATTCAAACGCGAGTTGGAGCAGGAAGCGACCTGGTATTATCAGGAAGTGAGAAAACCCAAATAAGTGGTTTCCGGTTTCCCATTTAGCCATGTACCAAATGTCTAATTGGTTCCATGGCTAATTGGTTAACTGTTTCGCTGCTCGGCCAAAGTATTCATACCGATCGAATATGTTTGTCTTTAAATTGGCAGCTCTGGGATCTCGAGTACGACGCATCCACCGCGCCACCTCTGATTTCAGCTGACGTTCATGGCGGGAATAATCCGGATGTCCCGATACATTATTGATCTGCCATGGATCGATTCTAAGATCGTAGAGTTCAAATTCGGGCCGTTTAGCAACCGCCAAATCACGCCATTGTTGCAAATGAGGCGTCAAATCACTTTCTAATAACAGACTCTTGGTGAGCGAATTATCTATATCTCCAAAAGGTCCCACGGCCCAATGGGTCTCAGGGTCGCCTGCCGGATATAACTCGGGGCGAATATTCCAGATCCAGAGAAATTCCGCCGTACGTATCGCTCGGCAAGGATAGGATGCATCACCAGCTCGGACATTCGCATGCCGTTCCCTTTCCAGAAACACGGAATCACGATGTTCAACCGTTGCTCCTTGTAACACGCCGACAAAACTCTTGCCTGCCATTTCATGGCCATCCATCCCGATTAGTTCAAACAAGGTCGGACCAACATCCTCAAAACTGACAAACGTATCCGCTTTAAGGCCACTCTGAATTTTCCCCGGCCACTGAATAGCAAAGGGGACATGTGTGCCCCAGTCATAGATATTCGCCAGACCGCGAGGCATCTGCCATCCATTGTCTCCGAGCATCAGGATAATCGTATTTTCATATTTTCCGGCTCGTTTCAGAGATTTGATGATTTCTCCACACTGACTATCAAACTTTTGTACTTCGGCATAGTAGTCCACAATTTCTTTACGAACGGTTGGGTGGTCGGGAAGATAGCTGGGCACTTCCACTTTGGAGGCATCCAACCCTCGATAAAACTCCTGTTCCGCTTCCCAGGGGCGATGAGGATCATGAGAACCAAACCAAAAACAAAACGGCTTATCACCGACCGTCTCCAGGAATGCCTCAAATGACTCAGTTTTAAATCCGGCTGGATTTGGTTTGCCAAAGGTATGTCGCTCACCGAGATAACGTCCCGGCCCCCAGCCTTTGATCATATAACCAACTTGATAGCTGGCACTGGAGCGAGACAAGGCTAACGGAAACGTCCATTGCTGATCAGGAAATTGTCCCCAGAGATTAGCAGCATCCTCGAGTTGATGCGAAACCCTACCAGTTAATAGTACCGCTCGGGACGGCGAGCATGATGGGACCTGACAAAATGCATTGGTAAAGTAGACTCCGTTTCTAGCAATGGAGTCGAAGGTCGGCGTCTTTACTGAGCGATCTCCCATTATAGAAGCATGAGGTGCGGCCCAGTTATCTGCCAACAGAATGAGAACATTCGGCTTCGAATTCTCGGCATTCAGTGACGTCGTCAATAACGAGACAAATAGAGAAAACCAACCTGTGGCCCAGCGATTCATGGTCATGGAGTCGATCCTGCAAAAACTAGCATGAGTGGATTGTTCCATGATACACTCAACGATACTACTCATCCTGAACCATCATGATATTAGCCCTGATTGAGGAAAGCCCATGATTCGCTTTACCTTACCAACACTTTCCATTCTCTTAATCTCTCTGGCTGTACCTGGCCAGGCCGATGCTCAGGCATTGGAGCTACCTACCAACAGCCGAATCGCCGTGATTGGAAACAACCTCGCCGACCGCATGCAGCATCAGGGATGGTTAGAGGCATATATTCAGGCCATTCATCCCAAGCAGAAAATCTCCTTCCGCCATCTAGGATTCACCGGGGACGAGGTCAATGTGCGTCCTCGCTCGAACAATTTCGGATCCGCCGATCAGTGGCTTACCAAGGTACAGGCAGATGTTGTCTTTTGCTTTTTTGGATTCAACGAAGCACTTCGCGGACCTGAGTCGATGGAGCAATTCAAGCAACACCTGACGTCCATGCTCGAGGGCATGAAACAACAACGATACAATGGTGAATCCGCACCCACCATTGTTCTGTTTTCACCTATCGCTCACGAAGACCTGCACAACCCTCATCTCCCGGATGGCTCGGAAAACAATCCTAAACTTCTGGCGGCCACCACGGCTATGAGCGAGGTCTGCAAACAGCAAAATGTTCGCTTTGTCGATCTCTTCCGCCCGACTCTGGCACTCTATGAAGGCTCATCCAAACCACTGACGCTCAATGGTGTCCATTTACTTGACCATGGTGCCGATGCGGTTGCCAAAATAATGATCGATCGACTCTTTGGCCTAAATGCAAATCAGGTAGCAAAACGGGAACAAATCGAACGTATCCGAGAAGCCGTCCTGGAGCGAAATTACTACTGGTTTAGTCGTTACCGCGTTGTGGATGGTTACAACGTATACGGTGGACGCTCGACTTTAAATTGGTTCGGGCAATCCAACGCCGATGTGATGAAACGCGAGATGGAAATCTTTGATGTGATGACCGACAATCGCGATGCATTGGTTTGGGCCTCTGCCAATGGAAAGGATTTTGAAGTCAAAGATGACAACCTGCCTGAAGAACTTGTCGTTCGCACAAATAAACCAGGAGCACTCGAAGGTGGATTTCATCCATACCTCGAAGGTGCAGATGCCATTAGCAAGATGACTGTGGCTGAAGGAATGCAGGTCAACCTGTTCGCTTCGGAGGCAGAGTTCCCGGAACTGGTGAACCCCGTTCAAATGTGCGTTGATCCAAACGGAGTCCTCTATGCCTCAGTCTGGCCTTCCTATCCGCACTGGAATCCTATACAACCTCGAACAGACCGTATCCTAGCCTTTCCCGACAAAGATGCCGACGGGAAAGCTGACGAGTGCATCATCTTTGCCGACAAATTAAACAGCATTACCGGAATTGAGTTTTGGGGCGGAGGTATGCTGGTCGCAGCGCCACCGGAAATCTGGTTTCTCAAGGATACCGATGGGGACATGGTCGCAGACAAAAAAGTCCGCATGCTTCAAGGAGTCTCCAGTGCCGACACCCACCACAGCGCGAATGCTTTTGTCATCGGTCCGGATGGAGGGCTCTATTGGAGCCGAGGGATTTTCAACGTAGCCAACATGGAAACTCCAACCAAAACCTATCGTTCCACAGCCTCCGGTGTATACCGATTCGACCCGCGAACTTTTGAAATGGAATTTGTGTTTCCCATCGGACCGAATCCACACGGTGACGTATTTGATCAGTGGGGATTTCAATTCGCCAATGACGGCACCGGTGGAACTGGTAGCTATGTCAACATCGGTAAAGGCATGGGTAACAAACAATGGTTCAAGAAACGAGTTCGACCGGTGGCGGCGACAGGCATTCTATCGAGCAGCCATTTCCCTGAGGCCAACAATGGAAACTTCTTGATCTGCAACGTGATTGGGTTTCAAGGCGTGTTGCAACATGAAGTCAGTTTCAACGGAGCCGATATTACGGCTGAAGAAATTGAGCCTATCCTCTACTCCTCGGATCCCACATTTCGACCATCTGACATCGAAATCGGCGGTGACGGAGCCATCTATGTTTCCGACTGGAGCAATGCGTTGATCGGCCATATGCAACACAACATGAGAGATCCTAATCGGGATGCTCAACACGGTCGTATCTATCGAGTTACGTATGAAGGTCGTCCCTTGGTCCAACATCCACAAATGATTGGGGCCTCTGTTGAAGACATCCTGCCAGCCTTCCTGCTTCCTGAAAACGGCATTCGCTATCGAGCTCGATTGGAATTGAGTGGAAGAGAAGCAAAAAGCACATTACAAACCGTCGCCCGATGGACAAAAACGCTAAATCCGAAAGACAATATTGAAGCTCAGGCTTTATTGGAATGCCTATGGGTATTTGAGGAACAGCGTGTCGCCAATTTGGAATTACTGCTACGCGTGTTTGAAGCAGAGGATGAACGCCACCGTGCCGCTGCCATTCGCACACTCGGCCACTGGGCCGGAAAGATTGAGGGTTGGGAATCGGTGCTCAGCCAGGCCGCTCAAGACACCTCTGCTCTCGTACGTGCCGAAGTTGCTAAAGCCGCGGTAGAGCTTCAGGGACTGGCGGCAGCCGAAGCTGTCTTTGAAGTTGCAGTTCGGCCGACGGACCCTGAATTAACGACCGTCTTAAACTATGCCACCAGAAGTTTGAATGTAGACGCTATCGTCAACGATGCTATTGCCAACAATAAACCACTTTCCAAGGCAGCTCAATTGTATGTCCTGCGTAATGCCACCATTGCAGACTTAATGAAACTAGAACCTTCTGAAGCTGTCTATCTGGCCATCCTCGCTCGGGAAAATGCTAACGCGGAGCAACTATCCGTTGCGATCGATGGATTGTCGAAATTACAAAAAACTGATCCCGCCGCCTTGATTGTCGATCTACTGAAGCAACGTGATGCCGAAGGTCAATCAGGCATTCTGGGACTCGGAACGCTACTTAACTTACAACCAGCCCAAGAGCTTGCTCCGCACGCCGCTACGATTGAGTCACTAGCCGTGAACGGTCAGACCAATGACACAAGGCGATTTGCATTCGCTGCCTGGATTGCGTCGGACGGCACGGGAGACGATGCCTACCTGGCAGCGACTCGAAGTAAAGAAAAGCTTCGAGACTTCCTCTCTGCCATTCCTGCTATTCCGGACGACGGAGTACGAAGTAATCTGTATTCAAAAGTACTCCCTCTGGTCTCAACCCTACCCACTCAGTTAGAAGCTGAAGCGGGTGGTGCTTCCTTATCTCCTCCAGGCATCCACGTTGATTTCTATCAACCGTCCATCGGAAATGTCGATATTAACAACCTCAATAAACTCACACCCAAAGAAAGTGGAATCGCCGATCATATTGGGATGGATGTACCTCAACGAAAAGCCTCGGACGCATTCGCATTAAAATTCAGTGGCTACATTCGGGTGGATCAACCGGGGCGATATACGTTTTATGTCACTTCTGACGATGGCTCTCGAGTCTATCTCAATGATTCATTGTTGATCAACAATGACCGACTTCAAGGACCTACGGAACAGGCCGGTGAGATCGATCTGGCAGCCGGTAGTCATAAGCTCGTCGTCACTTACTTTGACAATGGCGGAGGCGATGCCCTGCGATTCCAGTGGTCAGGCCCTGGCATTAACAAACAGGACGTAGCCAAGGACCGACTCTCAGTCAGTTCCGGCGAGACGATTCACGACTTCGCTATAAACTCGCTCGCGGCCATCCCCGGACACGAAGCTGAAAAATTCGATGCATTAATTACACTCTTAAAGGCGGGACGGCAACGCACTTCCTCAATCAAAGCTCTGAGCCTCATTCCTGCAGACGCTTGGCCACCGGCACAACTACAACCATTGGCTGACAATTTAGTTTCATACTTAACCGAACTACCAGCAGCCTATCGAACAAGTGATGCCGCTGTTCAGGCTATTGAGCTGACCAAGACTGTCGCTGGCAAACTTCCTGATGCTCAAAAAGTAGCCATTGAAAACCGGCTCGAGAATCTCGACGTACGAGTGATTGCCATTGGCACAGTACCTCATCGAATGATTTATGACAAAGAACAAATTGTCATCCAAACTGGCAAAACGGTTGAATTCAGATTCTCCAATACCGACAGTATGCCTCACAACTTCGTCATCACTATACCCGGAGCGATGCAGGAAATCGGTGAATTGGCCGAGGCAACGGGGCGTGACCCCGATGCCATGGAACGACATTATGTGCCGAAGAGCAATAAAGTCCTACTCAACAGTACCTTGCTACAAACCAATCAGGTTGAAGCATTAATCTTTGACGCTCCTAAGGAACCTGGAATCTATCCTTATGTCTGTACCTATCCGGGACACTGGCGGCGAATGTATGGCGCGTTATACGTGGTTGCCGATGTCGAGCAATACAATCTCAATCCGGAAGCCTATCTGGCAGACAACCAACTGGAATTCAAAGACGATCTATTAAAGCTCAGCAGCCGTGGTCGGGAGTGGAAAGTCGAGGAATTACTTGCCGACGTTAACCCACTGCCTATGGGACGCAACTACGAAGTTGGACGTGAGCTGTTTAAGGTCGCGAGCTGTGTATCGTGTCATAAACTGGGAGACCAGGGTCGAGTGTTTGGACCTGACTTAGCAAAATTGGATGCTAAAACTTTCAACACCAGTCACATTCTGGAGTCGATTATCGAACCTTCAAAAAAGATCGATGAGAAATTCCGATCGCACTCCTACTTACTGGTTTCAGGTAAACAGGTCACAGGTATGGTCATCAAGGAAACTACGGATGAACTACATGTCGTAATCGACCCATTGGCTAAAGATAAAGCGACTATCATTGCCAAGGACGACATTGATGCCCAAAAGAAATCTGAAGTATCCCTGATGCCCAAAGGTTTACTCGATAAACTTTCCCGTGAAGAGATTCTTGACCTAATCGCCTATGTCATGGCCAAAGGTGATAAAAAGCACAAGGTGTACATGCATGAACACCACGATCACTAAACTTCTACTTTGCTTAACCCTACTGACAACTCTGACGCCCACAGCCCCAGCCGACTGGCCTCAGGCTGCCGGCCCCACATATGACTTTGTCGACACGGGTAAAACGCCAACTCACTTTAGTGGAACCCGAGGTACGAATATCCGCTGGCGTGCGAAGCTACCCAACACTGGCCAGGGCACACCTGTGGTCGTCGGAGATCGCGTGTTCATTCAATGCCACGAACCGATTCAGGCGGACACTGAAATGAGTTCCCTCACCGTGGGACTCTGTTTCGACGCAAATTCTGGTGAAGAACTTTGGCGACGAGAACTACCTGCCGCACGAACGACCGACTTATCAAGTTTGTTTAGCGATAACACAGCTGCCTCAGCAGTCGCCACCAAAGAACTCGTAGCCTTCGTTAATGTGGGCGGACGCATCTCTGTGTTTGATCACGATGGCAAGCAAAAATGGACATACGCCTGGGTACCCTTTGGACGTCATCACTCAAGACAACACGAACCGTTCCTGTTTGAAAATCAAATTATTATCCTCAAAACAATCAAGGACGACCTACCCATCTCGGCCACAACCAAAGCGGGCTCTCACCCGTTAGGAAGAGGTAAAGAGTACTGGACGCATCTACATGCCTTTGATCTCGTGTCTGGAAAGACAACTTGGATAGCAAAAACTGGCACAGGGATTCACGCGGCATCTCGCTTTGGCATTTACCAGGGTAAGCCAATTATCCTGACCGGTCGCGGTGGAGGTCACCAACCACCTGAAGAACCGTTTGGGATTTCCCGAGTAAATGCAAAAGACGGTTCTACTGATTGGGATGCCGGGGTCCATGGATATCCCTCTGCTCAAAACGTTACCTGGAACAAAAATGGAGTCTATGGATTTGGAGGGCAAACTCATTTTTCACTCGACCTGACAACCGGCTCTCCCAGTTCGATGACGTCATTGACTGACGACGTCTCTGTCACATCCGGTTTCCCAAATTACAGTACGCAAAGACATCAGCAGTTTAAGCCAGCCAAAAAGGCGATCACCTACCAGACAAACATTGTCGTAGGCGACTATCATTATTTCCTCTCTCATAAAGCGGGATTCATTGGCCGCGTTCATTTGAAATCCAATTCGGTAGAGTACCTACAGGTTCCGTTGCAAGTTGTGCGTAATATAAAAACCAAAGAGGAAAAGTATCTGTTCGATAAAACACTTCCTAATGATATGAAGAACGCGGATGGTTTTCTTGCAACGCAGGATCGGCGAAATGCGGGAAATGGATGGGGCCATGTCTCGGCAGCCAGCCCAACAGTGGTCGGAGATGTCATGTACCTCCCGACCATGGTCGGCACCGTCTATGTGTTGAAATGGAATGTAGATCAATTCGATGAAAACACCTTGCTATCGGTTAGTGACCTTGGGCCGGCGGGGAAAACCTGGACGCTGTCGAGTCTCGCCCATTCAAAGGGACGACTCTATGCACGGACATTGAAAGAACTCATCTGCATTGAAACTCCACAGGATTTACCATGAATAACTGGCGGACGATCATCGCGACGATATTTCTATCAGGTTGCTACCTCCTTTCTGCAAAAGCCTCAAACAATATTGTTCTTCCAACTGACGAGCTAAAGCTACTTCCGGGATTTCAGGCCGAGATTGTTGCGGCCTTTCCAAAAGAGCAGGCATCCATTATCAGTTTGGCGACAGACGGTCAGGGACACATTCTGGCCAGTAGCCAAAACGACAAACTTTTTCGAATCGTCCCCGGAAAGCTAGGACAACAACACCCTGCAACCAGCATTCACAATTTGAATGTGGAATTTGGAGGCGGACATGGGCTGCTCGTTGCTTTTAACAGTCTGTATCTGGTAAAGGCAGATGGGACGGGTGACAGTGGCGTTTACCGATTGAAGGATACAGATGGGAAAGGGAATTATTCAAACCCTGAATTAATCCTTCCTATCCCTGGCCGCGGTGAACATGGTGGACACGGTTTGGTGGTAGGACCACATGGCAAGTGGATCTATCTCATCGCAGGCAATGCAACCGGTACACCAGCCAATCTCACTGCCGACCATACCACCAAACCAAAAGCGACCCCAAACTATCAGGTCCCTAAACGACAAGGCTGGGTGATTCGTTTCTCTCCGGATGGAAGTCAACGCGAGATGTTTTGCGACGGTCTCAGAAATGCTTACGACATCGCCTTCAATCGGCAGGGGGATCTATTCACATTCGACTCCGACAATGAAGGCTTTATGGGTCTACCGTGGTATCGCCCTGCCAATGTCTATCATTTGATCAGCGGAGCAGATTACGGTTGGCGTCAAAGCCCTCAAAATCTGATGCCCTACTATCCGGATACACTGCCCCCGGTCATAGAGATTGGGCCAGGTTCTCCAACCGGCGTCGTATTCGGAGACAAAACACATTTCCCTGATAAATACCAACAGGCGTTCTATGTTTGTGATTGGAGTTACGGACGAATTTATGCCGTTCATCTTAAGTCTAACGGCGCGGGGTACAAAGCCTCTTGGGAGTTCTTTGCCAGCGGGACACCACTTGCCGTGACCGACATCGTCGTGGGACATGATGGTGCCCTTTATTTCTCTACGGGTGGTCGCGGTAACCCATCAAAAATCTACCGTATCTTCCACGCTCATCAGAATGACATCGGCAATAAGATCGACTTATCGAATGCCACCAAAGATCTGCAGAAACTCAGTTCCTTGAACACATCGGGGACTCCTGTCAGTTACGAATCTCTGGCTGCCTCGCTGAAGTCCGAGGATCGCACCATCCGATACGCTGCCCGGATGGTATTAGAACACCAGCCCTTTGAGGATTGGATTGAACATACACTTACCGAGCCTCATGCGACGGCATTACTTGAAGGACTAACGGCAGCCACTCGTCAGGCCACTCCAGCATTCAGGCAGCGTCTGACAGACAAGCTAACATCACTCCAATGGAAGTCTCTCACTACAGAGCAAAAGCTCAACACGCTTCGTCTCTTTGCTATTGTTTTGGCACGAATGGGAATGCCTAAAGGGTCTGAACATTCGCAAACATTGAATTATTTGAATCCCCTGTTTCCGTCCCCTGACAGTAACATCAATAAAGAGCTCGCTAAACTGCTTAGTCACTTTCAACCTGAGCAGTTCACGGACCGCATTCTACAGTCGATATCTGAATCAGAATCACTGATGACTCAGCTGCACTTCCTCTCCATTTTGATGGACGAAGGTATACACAACTTTACTCCGGAGCAAGCGGAACAACTAACGAGTGCGATCAATCCTTACGAATTGCGAGCCGTCGCTCATCGGAAGTACCGTGAACAAAGTGAACAACTACAGCAATTAATAAGAACCCTGAGATTACCGGAAGGCGATGGGGAAATGCCATCACGCCCGGTCGTGCAGAATTGGAAACTCACAGACTTGTTGCCACTCGCTTCCAAATCCTCACTCGACTCGGGCAGTGCCGTGCAAGGGAAAGTGGCGTTTCGAGCGGTCCGTTGTGACAACTGTCATCGACTAGGTAATGCCGGAGGGGTGCTGGGGCCCAGCTTAAATGGACTGTCCGGACGATATACCCCGCAAGCCATCCTGGAACATGTCGTCCATCCCAGTCGCGTGATCTCTGATCAGTATCAGTCCGCCAACTTTATCCTCAAAGACGGCCGTCAGTTAAACGGACAAATCGTCAATTTATCCAGTGGAAGCTATCAAGTACGGACTGATCCATTTCGCCCCTTTGCCCGTACCACCATCCGAACCCAAGATGTGGAAGAAGTACTACCCTCGAAAGTGTCTCTTATGCCGTCCGGCTTACTTGATTCACTGTCCAAAGAAGAAATTCGCGATTTACTCGTCTACCTGTTAGACCCTGAGTAAGAACGTCCTATTATTAGGGGTAAATCTGAACCTCATTCAGGCCACCGCCTAGCCCCCAGTACGAGTCGACATAGATTCTCACTTTACGAGCCTGAGTCGATTCGAATTCAGTGATTTGCCAACCGTCACCGAACGGTACCGCCACGCCGGGCTCGAGCATGCCGGCGAATGTCGCACTGTACTTACCGAAGTGCTGCGGATATTTAAACGCTGCCTGAAAGGGCCGATCAAACACCTTTCCAAATTGACGATTTTTCGTCGCCAACACCTGATCGTTTTCATCCCTCAGTTCAATTCGATACTTCATCGTAGCGAAGTCATTCAGCCCCGCGTTGGCCGTATTTAGTACTCTGACTTCGGATACAGCTTGATCTACCTTCCATTCATATTCAATCCAACCGGTCTGCTGATAAGGAAGCAGCCAATAGGTCGGGGCAACATAAAATGGAAAGGTGGCCATTTCATCACTTATCAAAGGATGTTTGTCAGGGCCATATCCACCTAACGACGCCGTCTCTATAGGACGCTGAAGATAGTTCAGTTTTCCATCCGCTGGAAACTCTGAAGTTTTATTATCAATCGTTAAGTAAGGTGAGAAGCGAATACTGCGACTCCCAGATGCCGTGACGCGTGCTTCCCGTGCCAGATTCTTCTCCAGAGATTCATCTCGTTCAGCAAGTTGTTGCTGTAGGATCGGAGCCAGGCCAGCCTGAAGCTGCTGTTGGCTAACCTGTGAGTTATGTTCAATCGTTGCAACCGTTGGATCTGACTGGAATCGCAATCGGTTGTCGGCAATTTGAACGCCATTACCCAACGGATAAGTCTTCCCAAACATGGTCAACTCTGTGGCTCCATCGACCGAGGCGCGAACTTGTGAGATTTGCCCAACACTGTTCATGATGAGTGCCAGGTCCAATGGTCCTGAGTTCTTAAAAATCTCCTGCCCATCCAGAGCAAGATAAGCTGCCTTCCGCATATATATCTGCTCGATATTCTCGTCATCGGTAATGCGGAACCAGGCCAGTTCAGCAGCGACCGTACCCCATTGAAATGTAATGGGTTGAGCCGCATCAACCACGAGCCAATCCGCTTCAAATTCTCCTCTGGGTATCTTGATCACACTGGCATCACCTATCCGTTTTACTTCGGCATGAATCACCTCCCCATCTTTCTTAAGAGGATTGAGCAATGTGACAAAGGTTTGCTGTTTGGTTTGAGTCAGCTTTCCCAGTGGCTCAATCGTAAGCTCCCCGATTTGTAACACCGAATCTTCATGAATGTGATTAGGCGGATGCGAATATTCCGCGGCAAGCAAGCCACCGCGAATCTCCTGCACATCCTGCCCTGGTGGAACTGAGAAGTGGACATATTCTGTTTCCATCCAATCCGTTGTCTTTGTCAGTGAACGAGTATCTCGAAGGCTTAAAGAATCTGGGACGTTATAGACTTCATTACATTGCGCCACAACACGTCCTTCGGCATCGAGTAGCGTGAGCGGAATTTTCCAGGCAAGATTTTCATAGACGGCCAGGTCACTCTTTTGATATCGAACTTTCATGCGATAGCGATGCCCTGCCTTAAGCGTTTGACGTACCTTAAACTGATTCAGACTCTCCCCCTGCTTACGCACTAAAGCTGACTTACCTTGCAAGTAATAGGCAACGTCCGGCAAGCCTGCTTCCGATTCAGAGGGATAGACGAGCTTCCCTGTCCCTGACCAGTGTTTGGGGGAGATGACCGCTGCTGTTTCATTCGTCGTTTCATATTGTCCCGCCATAGCCCGCATGGTCAGTAGATTGTGATCGTAGGTATACGCAACTTTGGGTTGCCCGGGAGCACTTTCCAATTCAACCTCCACTTCATCAGGCACGAGGAATTGAAACGCTAAATCTGCATTGGGTCGTTTAAGCCTGACCATTTTATCGGTGATCGTTTCATAGGTGGCTGTATTCCCGTCCTCATCTCCGTGCACTGAATTCCACGTTTGCCATTGCCAGCCATGAAACCTCGCATCTTCATGGGCCACATGGTCAACAAAAATGAAATAATCTCTTCCCGGCTCATCCTTCACATACATGATGTCACGATCTTTTCGGGTGTAGTGTTCAGGAAGTTCATCGTGTCCGGAAGGTTTGTAATATTGAATATTACTTTTGGCGGCTGCCGTATGGATGATCGCGAGTTTTTCGCCATCCCAACTACTAGTGACTTTCATGGAAGGAGCAAGAGATTCCCGTTCGGTCAGCACACCTGATTCCGCGGCCTGATAGCCATGCCATTTATAGTGCCATGACATCCCCGATGACGTGCCCAGTATTTCTCCGAGAGACGAAAGGAAGATGTCTCCGTTGACATACATGTAGGTATGTCCCATGCCATAACCACTACGAATCATACTCATCCGGTCGGTCGTCTTAAAGAGCTCAAGCGGCTTGCGAACTTCCGGTTGATACACTTCCGGGCGTGTCCATAATAAAGTGATGATTTCGGCATGACCGGATTGATGTGCGTCATGCGAAGAAAACTCAAACTGTTTCTTCTCGTTAACTTTGACCATCGACTGATTGATGAAATAGGATGCAGCAGACTTCGGATTTCGATAGGCGAAGTCGTACCACCACGGACTTCCCGAGGCTGATCCGGGGAGCTCGATTGGTTTGCCTGAAATGACGCCGGCAATCCCCTGGTACCCAGGATCAATAGGACTCTGGAACATCCCAACCGGAGGTACGGTTGATTCATGCATGATCGGATAATAAGTTGCCTGCTCAATTCCCGGATGTCGTCGCAGGTCGATGCCTCGAACATTATTCAAACAGACCGCAGCAGTGTACAGATTTTGCATGGAGACACTCCAGTAACCTGGCATACCAGCCTCCAATCCCTGCCCTGCCCATCCAATATCGTGAGTCAGCAGCCAATGATAGGTCTGTAGATAACTTGTCAGCCAACGTTTAGCATCTGGGTACTCATCTCCCAAAACCAAGCACCCGATCAGGGCTCCGGCAAAAACATTATTCCCCTGGTTCTTACTACGTAAGTGATGAAGCCCCATTGCCGGAGTATGTAACACGAGTCGAAAGTATGGTTCCACAACTTTCTCGGCAATAATGTCGCGTGCCTGACGACGTTGCTGTTCTGAGAGAGCGTCCCAGATGAAATCCACTGTGAAAGCGGAATTACGAGCATACATTCCAGCATGTATTTGCGGCATTGCTGCACCACTCCAGGTAAACCATCCCCAACGATTGGCACGTGCTGCTGTGGTAAACACATCCCAGGCAACCTCCGCATACTTCTTTTCACCGGTCAGCAGATAGACAAAAGCAGCCGATGTCATACGAGTTTGCATTTGTTCGGCAAGCCGCTTTGCCATTTCTCTGGTGGCAGCATCTTTGGTCACCGCATCAAACTCAATGGTGAGATCCAGAATGGATTCCAGTCGCTGATCCATCAACGGCTTATCGTTCGGCCAATGGTTCACCAATTCATCAGCACGCTTGCGAATACCACTCAGCATCGAAGACCAGGGTTCGACTTTTACTTTTTCACGTATCTCATCGACTTCAGCCGACTGGAGAAGCAGACCGATCCCTGGCGATGGCAACTCCTGCGCAGTAGTGATCAGCGGTAAGCACCAAGCCCATATTGCAAAAAACGTAGAGGCTGTAAAAAAACGAAAGCGACTCATTTCAAATCCGTGAGGCTGGAGGGATACTACGCTCGATTATATCATCCCGCCTTCTCGGATTTCCGGTATCGTGTGGACCAGAAAGATGAATACTACAATCCACTCAAAACACCTTCCATTGCTTGTTGTAGCCAACTCGAACAATCTGTTTATAATGAGTGCCGGAATGCCATCCCCTTTCTATTTCAACCATGAGACGACCAATGCTACGAGCAACCCTTGCCTCCCTGCTTATTCTGATAACAGCTCTGACTACTCAGGCTGACGACCGGCCGAATATCGTGCTCATTATGGCCGATGACTTAGGCTTCTCTGATATCGGCTGTTATGGTTCGGAAATTCCGACACCCAATCTGGACTCGCTAGCCGAAAACGGATTGCGTTTCACTCAGTTCTATAACACGTCTAAATGTCATAGTTCACGCGTCTCTTTGCTGACCGGACTATATTGTGATCAAGCTGGCAGTGAATCCCTAAGCCGCGGCTCCACCATCGCTGAAGTACTTAAAGAAGCCGGGTATTTCACAGCGATGTCAGGTAAATGGCACTTAAGCAAGCAACCGACAGATTTTGGATTTGACCGTTACTGGGGACACCTATCTGGCGCCACTAACTTTTTCATTGGAGATGATACGTTTCGCTATAACGGTGAACATTATGATGTACCCAAAACGCTTAATGGGCGTCCCTTCTATACCACGCATGCGATTGCGGATTTCGCCATCGAATTCATCGACGAAGGTATTGCCGCCAACAAGCCGTTTCTGATGTACATCCCGTTCAATGCGCCCCATTACCCATTGCAAGCCCCGGAAGCCGACGTCAAACGTCACCTGGGAAACTACGACGGTGGTTGGGACGCTCTGAGAAAAACTCGATTTGCTAAACAATTGGAATTAGGTTTATTCCCTGAAGATACTCAATTGAGCAAACGCTCAGACCATGTACCTGCCTGGAAATCTCTTTCTGAAGAAGATCGCACCTGGGAAGCAAAGCGAATGGCAGTCTTTGCCGCCATGGTCGATTTGCTGGATCAGAATATTGGACGCGTCGTCAAGCATCTGGAAGAAAAGAATGAGTTAGATAATACATTGATCCTGTTTTGTAGCGATAACGGAGCTTGTCCGTTTGAGCGAACACAGGGCCGATTTAAGGCCCCTTGGGATCCTGAATCCTATTGGCTTTATGATGCCAGTTGGGCCAATGCGGGAAATACACCATTTCGTCTCTATAAACAAAATCAGCATGAAGGTGGAATCTGTTCTCCCATGATTGCCCACTGGCCTAACGGCTTGAAAGCAAAGCCTGGGACGATTACCACTCAGACAGCTCATTTGGTGGATTTCATGGCGACGTTTCTCGATGTAGCTGACGCTCGGTATCCACAACAAATTGGGGAACGCAAGATAGACCCACTCGTAGGTAAATCACTCGTCCCCATCTTTGAAGGGCAACAACGCGATGCTCACGCAACGCTGTATTTCCATTTCGGAACAGACCGAGCACTGCGTCAGGGGCCGTGGAAAATTGTCTCTGCCAAACTGGGACGTTGGGAACTCTACAACCTGGAAAAGGATCGCACGGAAATGAATGATCTGGCCAAGCAATTTCCTGCTCGAGTGAAAGCGATGGAAGAGGTTTGGTTCGATATCGCCAAAAATCAGGAACGCCTCAAAGGCAAGCATTTATTGCCTGTGAAAAACACGATCACTAAATTGAACTTCCGCAAAGACACTTCAAGTGGTCGCGTAGAAAACTGATCACTCGGGCAACGCTTCCGAATCGTGATCGGGTAGGTATACGTAATAGTGATAGTCGGCATGAAGCTGCCAGCCACGCGATTCATAGAGCGTCTTGGCTGGTAGATTGTTTACACCTGTGCACAGTAACAGGCGAGTCGCAGAGGTCGATTCTGCAAAATCCTCTGCCGCCTGTAACAACTGAGTTGCCACACCCAGCCCATAAAATTGGTGGTATTGGCTTAACAACTAAGCCTATGCCTCCAGATCATCGAGATTTGCCTTCGTGATATCAGCGACTGATTTATTTTCCGGGGTTCAGGACTGGTAAATACTCAGCGCCAAGATCTTTAGGAAGCGGAGTCACCTGGTTATCCTCGGCCCAACGATCCCACTTTGCTTCCAAGGACTTTGCTAATTTGGGATGACGCTTCACCAGATTGCGGGACTCAATTCGATCCTTCGAAATATCATATAGTTCCCATGGCTCACCACGAGTGGCGACCAGCTTCCAATTCCCTTCTCGGACTGCTCGGCTTCCCTGGTGTTCAAAGAACAATGTCCGAGTATCACCTGTATCATTTGCACGCCAGCTTGATAATAAGCTAACTCCCGGAAGTGGTAATGTGGACTCTCCTTCCCATTGCTGAGGATATTCACTTCCTGCGGCTTCCAGTAAGGTCGGAACGAGATCAATAATATGAGCCGGCGTATTATTGATTGTCCCTCGAGCCAAATTCCCCTGTGGCCAATGGATGATTGCCGGCATCGAGATTCCACCCTCGTGACTGTAATGTTTGTAAAGTCGAAACGGAGTATTGGAAGCATTCGACCAACCTGACCCGATGCTGTGATAACTATCTGCATTACCCATGGTTTCCAGCTGCTCTCCCCAATGCAGTTTGTTGTTACGACCGGACCAGATATCAAATCCAAAGGGATCCCATTCGTAGCATGCGCCATTATCAGAAATGAAAATAATCAAAGTGTTCGCAAATTCATCATGGCTTTTGAGGTCGGTGATAACACGACCAATGTTGCGATCCATCTGGTCCACCATCGCTGCATAGATCGCCATCCGACGAGCCAAATCTCCGCGACGATCGGTCGGAAGCGAGTCCCAGGCGGGATTTCGAAGAGCTTGGGTTTCTCCCCAATCCCAATACAGAGACCGTTTGGACAATGCCGAGTCTTTAGAGACCACACCAAGTGCCTTCATGCGTTTCAAACGTTCTTCACGAATAGTATCCCAGCCAACATCGTATCTTGTTGCATACTTGGCGATGTCTTCCGGCCAGGCATGCAGTGGGAAATGCGGTGCATTAAACGCCAGGTATAGAAACCATGGCTTCTCCTTTGTTTCCCGTCCCATCTCCAGGAATTCTAATGCATGGTCAACGGTCGCATCCGTGGCGTGGAATGTTCCGGGTTTGTACTCGATGGGTTGTTCATCCGTCGGAAAGCGATCCAATTGGGTTGGGTCGAAATAATGTCGACCACTCTTCACCGTGCCATAGGATTGTTCAAATCCATGTTCTGTTGGATTTGGTGTTCCCAAGTGCCACTTACCAGCAAGGAATGTTCGATACCCAGCGGCTTGCAGGAGTTGCCCAGAAGTCACCGCATCCTCGGCTAACGATCCCCGATATCCCGGATGCCCGATGTCCTTGATCATATGTCCAAGCCCGACTCGGTGAGGATACTGCCCGGTAAGAATACTCGCACGTGACGGGCAGCACCGCCCCATGTTATACATTTGCGTCATTCGCACACCGTCGGTAGCGAGAGCATCAAGGTGCGGAGTATTGATTTCACCGCCGTAACAGCCGAGGTCACTGTAGCCGAGATCGTCCGCGACAATTACGAGTACATTCGGTTGTTGCTGAGCTGATAATTCGAGGGTGACAAAAAGTAGTAGCAGCGTGGAGAGAATACGAGAAGGCATATCTGCGGAGACCTACTTTGGAAAATGGACAATCTCAGGTTTTGTAAGCAAGTTTGAGTCACTACCGTCTCGTTGGAAACTTAGAATGGTGTTAACTCAACCGGAGTTTAATTATTGTCGAGATTCGACTTCATATCTACAGAAGCAAATCAGAAGCCCCATTTAGATGACCGATTCCTCTCACACCTGGACGTTTCTTCATGTAAACGATAGTCACATGGGAACTCCTCGCTCCTACCGTTTTCGTCCTGCCATCAATCAACGATGGGCTGCGATCAAGCAGCAAATTGAACAGGAATCTGCCGACCTACTATTACATGGCGGCGATTTGACCCGGGACGGTCAAACACATTCGTTTGAAATCGAGCAGGCCGCAGTGGATCTGAGTTCGATACCATTTCCAATCCACGTGATTCCCGGCAATATGGATGTCGGCAACAAACACACTCACGTCAACGGCCGAAAAAAGCGGTGGGACCCTCTGGGACTTGGCTGGCACGATCCTGAATTAAATATGACCGGTGAACGCCTTGACTTGTTCAGTCGTTTTTTTGGCGATATTCAATGGACGTTTATCCATCGGGATGTTCGCTTTACCGGATTTTATGCAGCCGTAGCAGGTTCAGGGTTACCTCAGGAACAACAGTTCTGGGAATTTATGGAAATGCTTCCGACACTCGAACGCACCAGACATCACGTCGCCGTCATGCACTACTGGTTATTTATGGAGGATCCCGATGAACCTGACTGGGATCTCACTAACGAAGAAGAATACGACAACTGGTACTTTTCAATCTCTCCCCCTCATCGGCAGAGGATCTGGAAGATCCTCCGGCAAGCTGGGGTCGACATTCTATTTTGTGGGCATGTCCACACTGCACGACCGGTACAGCATCTGGATGGGATTCGGATCTATCGCACTCAAGCGGCTGGTAATACGGCACAACTCACCGATCGCTGGAAAGAAATCGACACTCGCTTTGGTTATCATCGCTGCACGGTAGTAGACGACCGAATCGATGTTGAATTCATACTGGGCGATGATCAATGCGAAGAATTTGGAACATACGGCCCACTGGGGCACCCCAAAGTGGAAGACCGAGACTACAGTGTCGCACAACAGCACCCTCCTATCGAACCGGATTGATCCGTTAGGCTAAGAGTCCCTCAACAATTCGTCCAGGCTGTCCATCCAACAAGGTCTGCTCTCGACCATTTTGCTTAAACGTCAAAGCTTCGGCATCTAATCCAAACAAGTGCAATAGTGTTCTGTGGTAATCAAAGTGATTGACTACGTTCTCTGTGGCACGATGCCCAAATTCATCGGTCGCACCGTACGTGCCACCTGCTTTGAATCCGCCTCCCGCTACCCACATACTAAAGCCGTAGGTATTGTGATCCCGTCCAAAATTCGCGACACCAGTATCGTTCTGAATTACTGGAAGACGGCCCATTTCTCCGCCCCAATGCACGACAGTCGAATCCAACATTCCTCGTTGTTTAAGATCCTTCACCAATGCTGCGGCGGGGACATCCACCTTTTTACAGGAAGCAGGTAGGCGAGTTTGTAGTGTGCCGTGATGATCCCAATATTGATTCTTAGTGAACAGCTGAACAAAGCGAACACCACGTTCCACAAGTCTACGGGCAATCAAACAACGCTTCCCGAATTCATCCGTCTCTTTGACTCCGATACCGTACATGTCATGAGTAGCCTGTGTTTCCTGACTCAGATCAAGTGCCTCGGATGCAGCAGCCTGCATTTTGTAAGCCAATTCATAATTGGCGATCCGCGCAGTCAGCTCCAGCTCTCGCTCACGCTGTTCACGATGTTGTTCATTCAGGAGACGTACTAGCGACAGAAACTTCTCCTGAGACTTGCCGGTGAATTGTTGCGGAGCATTCAAATTCAGGATTCTTGGTTCGACGGGACGAATGACTGTACCTTGATACAAAGATGGTAGCCAGCCGTTTGACCAATTCAAAACGCCTTCCACGGGTAGACCCTGTGGATCGGTCAGTGACACGTAAGCTGGTAACTCATCAGTTTCAGCACCAAGTGCATAAGTTAACCAGCTGCCTAAAGCAGGTCGGCCTTTCTGTGTTCTACCGTTATTCATCGCGTGGATAGACTGACCGTGATTATTGACACCCGTATGCATGGATCTGATCACCAATACATCATCGACAATACCGGCCAGTCCCGGGAGCAATTCGGAAATCTCCGTTCCACATTCACCATGCTTGGCAAACTGATAAGGACTTCCCATGATTCGCGAACTCGCTTCAGCAGCGTTGTCGTATTTGATCTCACCGGGAAACTTTTGCAAATGCATCTTATTAAGGATCGGCTTGGGATCCATCAGGTCCATTTGACTTGGACCGCCCTGCATAAACATCGAAATCATCGCCTTGGCCTGAGGCTCATGATGAGTCGGCTTCGGCAATAAGTCGAAACTCTGCAGTCCCAAATTCGGTTTAACCGGTTCTGCGTGAGCAGCTTTCTGAGCCAAGGCAGCCAGAGATAAAGGAATACTTCCCATCGCCACTCGAGATAAGAAGTGACGACGACTAGATGACCGGACAGTCTCTTGGCCAAATTCCTGGCGGTGTTCTTGATGTAGTTCTTGACGACTGGAGGAATTCATTTTGATAATTCTTTCTTCAACTCTAGTCCACATAAATGAATTGATTGGATGCAAGTAATGCCTGACAGACCATCGCCAAAACTGTTTCCTCAGCCGCTTCTGGTGTCAGTTTCGAGTCTGCCTGAAGCAACTCCTGCTTTTGCATGACCTGAAAGTCCAGAAAACCCTTCAGCACATCCGTCGCGATTTCCTGTCCGTATGCACGCTTCCAGGCATAAGCTATCTGCGATTCTAAAGACTCACCGCCTGCCTGCTGAATATGCTTTGCAAACAACTGAGAGTATTTAACAATGAAATCGCTGTTCATCAGCAATAGAGCCTGCGGAGCAACATTAGAGTCTGCACGTTGAGTGCAATTCGGAGCCACCGAGGGCACATCAAAAGTTTCAAGCACCGCCAAGGGTCGGCTACGACGCACCTGAATATAGACACTACGCCGATTTTCCAAAGCTCCCAGCCCATCTCCCTTAATCGGCTTACGTTCGCCGTCCAGATTCTCTTTTCCAAGGACAATCTGACCGACTCCATCTTCCATCACCGGGACAGCTTCACCAAACATCGCATTGTTACTCTGGCCACTAACGGCAATCACTGCGTCCCGCACAATTTCAGATTCCAAACGTCTCACGGACTGACGTGCATAGAATCGGTTATCAGGGTCTATTTGATCCAGATAGGCGGATCGATCTGACCGTTGCTGATAGGTGTAAGAAGTAAGGATAAGTCGATGGATATGTTTGATATCCCAACCACTCTCAATAAATTCTCGGGACAGCCAATCCAATAGCTTCGGATGTGTCGGGCGTTCACCCAGTTGTCCAAAATTTCCCAGTGAGTTAACAAAGGCCCGCCCAAAATGGTGATACCAAATCCGATTCACCATGACTCGTGCTACCAACGGGTGACGGTCGTTGGTGAGATGGCGAGCATAGGCAAGTCGACGGCCGCTGGTAGATAAATCGGGGTTATTCGCCGGAATCTCGACCGAGACTTTCGAATGCAGAATCTCCATCTCCCCGGGGGCAATCGGTTCCTCCGACGGACTCGAGTGATTACCTCGTTTAAAGAGATAGGTGACGGGTTGATGGTTTTCCGGTTCGGTCAACGCCCGTATAAAGTACTCCCTGGGAATTTCATCTCGAATCGCACTGATGCCATTTTGTAATTCATCAAGTTCTTTTCGAGCATCCGTCTCGCGACAGACTTTGGCAGCCTGCCGGTAGGAGGCCACTCTCTCAGTAATCTCCGGCTGAAATTTCTTTAGTGTTTCTGCCGTAACCAGCAGTGCCTCATGCTCACTTAATCTAGTTTTCTGTTCATCACTACGCTCGTTTTCCGGAATGTCTAAAAGCGTCTTGAGTTCTCCGCGAAGTGGTTCGTCTATGCCCTCCAGATATTCCTCCTGGGTATCGGCAATTGCCTCGGACTCCAACTTATCAGCAATGGCTTCAATATCGGTGGCTCGACGGCTTCGCTGTCGGCTATAGAGGTAAAGCGATCCCGCACTAATGTTTTGAATGTAAGGATGCTCTTTCAATAGAGCCACCTGATCATCTGTTCTTTCTGCAGACGGCGTTCTGTATGCAGTTCTTAATGGCTCCTTCAGATCATCCGGAGCTTTAATGAGTTCTTCAGATAATGTGCGTTCAATGTGTTGGTCGACGATTTTTTGACGAGCATCGGTTGCATCCTGAGCTCGCTGTTCGATCGCAGCTTTACTATCTCGATCCTGCTGTGAATAGAGACTGATTTGACGTTGTGACGGTGGTCGCCATGATTGCCAGTCTAAGGCCGGAGCCAATACGGCTCGTAAGCGATAATAATCCTCCTGACTAATCGGGTCATAGCGATGATTGTGGCAACGAGCACATCCCACCGTCAGGCCTAGTAGCGAGGTTGTCATGATATTGATGCTATCGGCAATCGCTTCGTTTCTTGCCACCATCTGATCAACACCTCCGCTTCCCGTACCATCAGGAGCCATCCTCATAAATCCTGTGGCGATCAGGCGGCGTTTGGCATCCGGCGTGAGATTATCATAAGGTCGCGCTGTCAATTCATCGCCTGCAAGTTGTTCGGTGACGAATTGGTCATACGGCATATTGTCGTTGAAGGACTTAATCACATAGTCACGATAGGCATAGGCCCACTGACGTTCTGTATCCGCGTCTGTATAACCTTCTGAGTCTGCATAACCGGCGACATCCAACCAATGCCTTCCCCAGCGTTCACCATAGTACGGAGAAGCGAGTAGCTCGTCGACTAACCGCTCATACGCATCAGGTCGCTCATCCTTGATAAATCGCTCCACAGCATCCACCGACGGAGGTAAGCCAAGCAAGTCAAAATAGAGACGACGTATCAGTACTTCACGTGGGGCCTGATCGGTAAACTCCAAAAGCTTAGCTCGTAGTTTTTCCAGCACGAAGTAATCCACCGGCGAACTCAACATGCGTTCTGTATTGAGTATGGGGACGGCTCGTTTCACAATCGGCTGGAATGCCCAGAAGCGACTTTCTTCTTCAGTAAAATACTGTTCAGAAATGGTCTCCGGCTCGGGACTAGCCGTCTGAGCTCCCTGATCAATCCAGGCTTTCAGCGTTTCGATCTCTAACGGACTTAAATTTTTATCTTCCGGAGGCATCTCCCCGGAACTAACTCGCTCAATTAGAACTGAATCTGTAGCCGCTCCGGAGATAACCGCTGGACCTGAGTCTCCTCCTGCCAAAATAAATCTGGCAAGTCGCAAATCCAGGTTGCCCTCTTTGACTCCTTCTTCACCGTGACAGTGAAAGCAATGAGCTTTGAGAATTGGACGCACATCTCGTTCATAAACTACATCGGTACCCTGTTCTGCCTGTACAGACTTTATTGTCTGAACTGGAAGGACTAAGGCTAGGCAAATTAAAACGAGCTTAATAATAGGGTTCATTCTCTAATACCAACTTAAGAGATTTGTGATACCTACATTCTAGTCAAAAACAAATATTGATACTCCCCACAATTTAGGTAGTTCGTTACTGGTCTCAATATGGCTTACAATAATAGTCTCTCAATTCAATCGATACTTTTTACGAGGTACCTGCTGTGCTCAAATCTTGCACTTTGACATTCACGACGTGCTGTCTGCTTTGGATGGGACTGACTTTGAATGCGACTGACAAGAAGGTCAATCCTCATCATCTTGGAGACAAGGTGCCCGATTTCGAAGTCAGTACACTTCGCGGTAAAAAGACTTCCCTCAAATCGATTCAAGCTGATCCTAAAACGAATTCGAGTGGCGTGACAGTTTTGACATTCTGGTGTTCCTTTTGTGGAAGTTGTCGCCAAGTCGATCAGCCACTCAGTGAGCTGGCTGAAAAGTATGAGGGCAAGGTTGCAGTCTACGCCTTGGATTCCAGTGCTGGAGAAGAATCCCGCACCATTTCTAAAGTGCTGAAAGAAAAGCGTCTGAAGATGCCAGTGTTAGTAGACGCTGAAGGCAAAGTCGCCGATTTATTCGGAGCCAAAATGACAACCACAACCGTAGTGATCGATGCGAACAATGTCATTCGATACTGGGGGCAATTCCAACATGGTGATCAGGCTCTGGCCGAACAGGCAATCGACGCGGTACTGGCAGGCAAAAAGCCACCGCATGATCACACGCGAGAACGTGGCTGACACATCGAACGTTTTTAAGATTCCGTGCGAATCTTTTGCTTAGACCAGTTACCAAACAGGCTTAACCGGTACCCCGCATTCCGGTCGAGACTCCTTTGATTGTCAGCTGCGTCTGATAATCAAGATCGGCAATATAATCCGGGCTGTCATTTTCTGATGCGGACGCCGAGCGTTTCATTAACTCGATTTGCAATAGATTGAGTGGGCCAACATAGCCATTACGAACCTGAATGGACCGCTGCAACCAGCTGATCTTTTCCAGTAATTGCTCAGATCCGGTTAATTCCAGTATCGCCGCAAGCGTATTTTCGTACTCGCTGGTGATCATGGCAATCAACTCCGGTCCACCTTCCAGTTCAGCCCCGAGTTGAGCGTAACGACTAAAGACCGGCATGTTCGTCTTTGCCAACGCCAATGCAGCGTTATCGACTATCGCCTTAAAGAAGGTCCCTTCGTTGTACATATCCTGCAATGTATCAAACCGCCCAGAGTCCTTAAACTGTTTACAGGCTGTCCCGATACCAAACCATGCTGGAATCAAGCACCGACATTGCGTCCAGGAAAAGACCCAGGGAATCGCTCGCAGATTTTCAACTTTATCGCCACTACGTCGCTTCGACGGCCTCGAACCAATCGGCAGTTTTTCAATGGCGTTAATCGGGGTCACATGGCGATAGAAATCAGGAAAACCCGGATGATCGACAAGTTGACGATAGCCAACTCGGGAGTGATCGGCCAGTTCCTGCATTGTTTCTTTGGAAGTATCCGAAAGCACCGATGCATCCTGAGAGACTTTCGATAGCACTGCCCACGCGAGTTGCTCCAGGTGGCGACTGGCAATGTGGGGATTATCATAACGATCCGAGAGGATTTCTCCCTGTTCGGTCAGTCGCAATGTACCGTTGAATGAATCTTCAGGAAGGGACAATACGGACTTCGCAGCTGGCCCGCCTCCTCGGCCAAGTGAACCACCACGTCCATGGAAGAAAGTGAGGTTCACTCCGAATTGGTTAGCCACTTTGGCCATTCGGGATTGAGAGTTATAAAGCCCCCATTGTCCTGCCAGATAACCTCCGTCTTTGGTGCTGTCACTATAGCCGATCATTACCGTTTGGTTATCACCCAGCTTTTTCAGGTATTCCCGATAAACCTCATTGTTCAAGAGATTCGTAAGCGTGGCATCGGAATTCTTCAGATCATTAATCGTTTCAAACAGCGGTACCAGCGGAAGTTGACTCAAATGATCTTGCTCATCACCTCCGTCAACCGCCTCAGACCACTTCCATAACCACAACACGGTTAGTAAGTCACTCGGCGTTCTGGTCATACTGACCACATGAGCTCCTAAGGCTGCCAATCCGTATACGCGAGCGGTCCTGCGTAGCAATGTGAATAGCTCGAGTGTTTGCTTTGTACTGTCCTGAATATTTTCCGTACCGACATCAACTGGGTTTCCAAGCGTGGCCAACAACAGCTCCTGCCGCTGCGTTTCTTCCAGACTTTCAGGCTCCACATGCTTACCTGTTTGTTTCCAGATGTCGTTCATAACTTCTGCGTAAACACTTGAATCCTGTCGAATATCAAGGTGCATCATGTGGAATCCGAAGATGCGGATTTGATCGAGCCAGGGCTGAACTTCCTTTTGAGCGATGATGGTGTTACCGGTGGTTCGTAGACTGTTACGGACGAGCGTCACATCGCTATGCAATTCTGCCGCCGACATGTAAGCCCCGGGAATATCCGCCACACGGTCGGTCATCTCCAATGTGGCCGTCTGAGACAATCTCCAGTGAATCACCCTAATCCACTGGCGATAAGATTCTCTTAATGGAACACGATCCAGAATTGGCTCCAATTCTGGCCAGCGTTGTTTGGCATTGGCTACCGAATCCAGAATCATCTTCCCTGACTCGGTGTGTTTATCGGAAATGCACAACGACCGACCCAATTTCTCACATTGGCTTAAGTGTGTTTCCAACGCTGCCTGTCGTAACCATTCAAATGTTTGTGCGGTCACATCCGGAGTGACAAACGGGTTACCATCTCGATCACCACCGATCCATGATCCGTAGACAAACAGAGGGTTGGTTTTCTTGACGTTGGGGTAATAGTCATTCAAAGCATCTCGCAGATCATTGGCGACCTGCGGCACGATATCCCATAGTACATCTTTGTAGGCTAACCCTCTTTGCACTTCCTGTAGCACAGTGGGACGTCGTGAGCGGATGAAATCTGTTTGCCACAACTTTCTCAACTGAGCTTTCACTTCGCTGGGAATACGTTTGCTTCGTGACTGCAGCAGATTTGGATCATCCTGACGGTCAAGTAACTCACGTAAGTCATTGAGCAACCGGCGAATGGACCGTCGTTTGGCTTCGGTTGGATGGGCGGTCAGCACCAATTCAACTCGAGCCTGATTGACGAAATCCTGAACTTGTTGATCGGACATTCCTTCATCGTGGAATCGCTTGATAATGGCCCGAATCGTCTCTTTCGCCGGCTCTGGATACGCCTCTCGCCGGCGATCAAAAAGAACGCGGACACGCTGACGGTCTTCTGCGAGATTGGATAATTCCAGAAAGATTGTGAATGCCCGAGTTAGCGTGATAATTTGCGTTTTATCAACATTGGCAATGATCGAGTCCAGTTCGTCTTCTCGCTCACGATTTCCCGCTCGTAATTCGCGGATCATCTTTCGCACAGCTTCCACCAACTCAAAGCCATCATCGCCAGCCATTTCTCGAATGACATCGCCGATCAAGTGACCTAATTGGTCTACTTCTTTGCTAAGCGTTTCAAAGGAAGACTGGGGCATAGAATTACAGCACGTTTAATGAATAGCGGAAGTTAGAAAAGAGCCTAAGCTCGACGAGATGTCTGAGCCTTTAGTTTAGTGTGAGAGACCTGTCTCTGATACCCCACAGAATTCTATCCTTGGCCCACCATTTCGTCTGAACTGAATGGTATGAAAAGGACAATCATTCTTCGCGTAAACTCCCTAACCAAATGGCGAATTCTTTGACTTCTTCCGGAGTCATACTCAATACCAACGCCTCGCGATGAATCGGATGCACTGCCAGGACATGGTTTTCATGGAATTCGATTACAGAGTCCTTTTCGATCTCATGTAGTTTGGTTTCATGCAGCCTGTTATCAACCCTGCCTTGAAACTGCTCCCCATCTCGTGCCACAATCTCGACCCAAAATTCCTCACCCCAACCACGCGATGGAACCTGGTCTGGCTCAATATTAACCAGGGTAAGCGGAAAAGGATGCCCAATAATCGGCTTAGTAGCCTCCCCGTTACAAACAGGACAGCTACAGGATTCCGGAGCATCGGGATGGGTGGAGAATCGTGGAGAATCGATCCTGACTTCCACGAATTGCCCGAGCGTCAGATACTTTTTCATCAATCGATGAGGAATATGAAAGTAATCAGGGTTTTCCAAATACATGGCCACGCCGTCGACCAGATCGTATTCATTTGCAAACTGTGACATAGTGCCTAATCCTGCTGCGTCCCATGAGGCCCCAGATATTCAAAGCGTTGGACGGTCTGACCATCCAACGCCACCGTCTCAAGAAACATCTCATAGGGCCTGACCCATAGATTACGTGCGCCGTATTCCTGTTGGTATAGCACCATCGCCTCTTCGGTTTCACTGTGAAACGCAATCCCCAACACTGTGTAGTCTTTGTTTTTGTAGTGACGATAGCGTCCGATTTTCAATTCTGGTGTTTGCATAGACTGTGGTTTCTCTTTCTTTCCCAATTACTTTCCCAATTACTTTCCTGAGTTTCGTTGCCAAAATACACCATCGACGTAGCCCTGTATCGATGGAGCAACTTTGGCCTGCTCCAGACGCTTGAGTGTCCACAGGCAATACTGTTTGTTCAAGTCGATCGAAAGAAACTTTCGTTTTAACTTTTGCGCAACTACCGCTGTGGTACCACTGCCTCCGAATGGATCCAAAACCAAATCACCCTCATTGGAGCTGGCTAGAATCAACTTAGCGAGTAGTTTCTCTGGTTTTTGGGTTGGATGGTCAGTGTTCTCCGGCATAGACCAAAAAGGAATGGAAAGATCGTTCCAGAAATTGGCTGGGTGTGTGTCCCTGAAATTCCCATTTTGATTTTCATCCCAGTCTTTAGGAGAGCCGTCTTCATGACGATAAGGGGCAATTACCGGACGGCGATGTTTCACCTGATCGACATGAAATGTATATTGCTTGCCCATCGTGCAAAACCAGATATCTTCATGGGCATTTTTCCAGTTGGTTTTTGCTCCACGTCCTTTCTCTCGTTCCCAGGTAATACGATTTCGAATGTGAAAATACTTTTGAGCGACTTCCACGATCGACAGGGAGGTTTTCCAGTCTCCGCAGAGATAGATCGAGGCCGTTGGTTTGAGTACGGGCAGGTTGGTTTGAATGACATCGTCCAGCCACTGGGTGTAATCCTGCTCGGTTCTAGCTTTAAATCGCAAAGACCCAAACGACTTCGTCAAATTGTAGGGGGGATCCAGAATTAGCAAATCAACGGAGGCTGAGGGCAAAAAGGTAACCCAGTCTTTGTAATCCCCCAAAGCTACACCCGTGAATGGCTTCTTCCGTTTTCGTTTCGGAAGCTCCGTTTGCAACTTCGGCAATAATCGTGTGCGATCTGCACGTGACAAGGTCAGTGTACGATTTTGCGGTGCTCGTTTCCTAGAGCCAACACGTTTTGTGGTTATCTTTTTCAAAGTGGTGGTTTGGTTTTATTGAACAGATGGTTTATTGGTTTGCTGTCTGCCTTATATTGTAGAGACTGAATCTGAAGACCCAACCGTTGGAGTAACAACAATGACTAAACAATTTGTACTTGCTGCCTGCCTGATCATGACGTTAACTATGTCTGCCATGGCAGCAAAACCAAACAAACCACTCAAGCCAAGTCTGTTTGCAGGACAAGGCATCATGATGGGGGAATTAACTTCAACCAGTATTCACGCGCAAGTACGACTCACTGCGACCACACAATTGGTGGATCGAGATGTTCCGGGACGCAACGGCGTTGTTAAGTTTGCACTGATCGAAGATGTGGCTTTATCCCGTCCACGGTTCAAGGGTGAACTCACAACTATCGAGAAACAGATTGTCGAAACAAAAGCAGAACATGACTACATCGCCCGCGTCATTTTCAAGAACCTTAAACCGAATACTTCCTATATCATTAAAACGAAAATCGGCATCGATGAAGACACACTCAGGCCTGGTCCAACCGGGCGATTCATTACCCACCCTGGCAAAGACCAGTCCCGACCAATTTCTTTTGTTGTCGTGACGGGAATGAATTATGCCAAGTTCCATGGAGATAACAGAATCGACAGAAAAATTCACCTGGAACATAACAACACCGAATTGCCCGAGCCTTATCAGGGTCGGGATAAACATCTCGGATATCCGGCTTTGGCAAGCATCAGCAAGTTGCGTCCTCACTTCTTCGTCGGAACCGGCGACAACGTTTACTACGATACCCCCAAAGATCCACGTGCAGAAACGATCGAAGAGATGCGGCAAAAGTGGCATGAGCAATTCGTTCAGCGTCGTTACCGGACTCTGTTCTCCCATGTTCCAACTTATTGGGAAGTCGATGATCATGATTACCGCATCGATGATGGGGATAACTCCGGAGACCATTTGCCAAGCGTGGAGATGGCTGTTCGTATGATGTACGAACAACTACCATACGCCGCGATGGGAGATCAAACAACGAAAACCTATCGAACAATCCGAGTATCGAAAGATCTTCAGATTTGGTTTGTCGAAGGACGAATCCACCGAACGGATAATGCCATGGAAGATGGCCCAGACAAGACGATTTGGGGATTGGAGCAACGCGAGTGGTTGATGAAGACACTCAAGGACAGTGACGCCACTTTCAAAGTAATGGTATCCCCCACCCCAATGGTTGGTCCTGATGACAAACGAAAATTCGACAATCACACCAACTTCAATGGGTTTCGTCACGAACGCAAAGTCTTCTTTGACTTTCTCGAAAATGAAGGACTTAATAACAATAATTTCTATATCATCTGCGGTGATCGCCACTGGCAGTACCATGCGGAAGACCCAACCGGAATCGAGGAATTCTCTTCCGGAGCATTGATCGATGCAAACAGTCGACCGGGACGAAAGTCTGGCGAAGAGTTAAGCACGGACCCCGAAGGACATATTAAGCAACACTACCTTCAGAACCCACCTTCCGGTGGTTTTTTGCAGGTAGTCAGTATCCCAGGAGGCACTGGCGAGGCTCGTCTGGCGTTTATCCACCGCGACGAACATGGAAAAGTGCTTAATCTAGAAATAAAGGCCGCTAAGTAACTCTGATAGTTACTATCCGCGAAACTGATGATTTCTAGTTTTTTTACAAATTCCCCACGTGGTGTGACCTAACGTGTCACATCCCATTGCGATACTTCTATCAGTCAAACAAAACCGACCTGCATAGGAGGCCTAGCAATGGCACAACGATGGCTGGAATCTGATCTCGACTCACTGTTCACCAACACCGAGCCACTGGAAATTGGCCGACTCGATGTAGAAGAATTCTTTGCTGAATTGGCAAAGCTTCTGAATGCTCGAAATGCCAATGATAATGAAGTAGCAGGTTAACCAACGGGCTTTATTCCGTCGCGTTATCTGATGTGGTTGCTGGCGTTGGCTGAGCGTCTTCCTCGGTGGAAGCCTGGTTGTTTTGATTCCTAAATGGGTAGCTTAGCACCAGTTCTTCGAGCCAGATTTGGGGCGCAAAGTCATTTTGAGTCAACGTATTGGATAGATGTCGAAGAGGGCCTTCATCAAAATATTGAAGCTGGCGTCCTAAGGCAAAACTCAACATTCGTTCACTTAGATTTCGAGCAAATCTATCTTGTTCTCCCAACAGGATTTGCTTGAGCTCACTGGGACCGGAAAACTTCCTGCCATCTGGTAACTCGCCTGAGTTATCAATCGGTTTGCCACCCTGCATCTGGCGAAATCGTCCGATGGCGTCGAAGTTTTCCAACCCAAACCCGATCGGATCGATTTGTTGATGACACGATCGGCAGGCAGCGTCGTTACGATGTTGCTCGAATTGTTCCCGCAGAGTCTTCCCTTTTACATCGCCCGCGTTGTCAGGCAACGTCCCGGCATCCGGCGGTGGCGGGGGCAATTCGTCTCCCAACAGAGTCTCAAGTACCCACTTGCCTCGAATCACCGGACTCGTCCGCAACGGTAAAGAAGTCGCCGTCAAGACACTACTCATACCCAACAAACCCCCGCGAGGGCTATCTTTTAGAGTCACGAGCTGCATTTCGTGATGCTCGATTCCTGATAGCCCATACAACTCAGCCAGTGATTTATTCAGGAACGTTTCCTTCGAATCGATCAGCTTAAGCAAGCTTTGGTTCTCACGCACCAAATAGTCAAAATATAAGACGGGTTCACTAAGAGCAGCCTGTTGAACGGCTACATCAAACTCCGGATACCTCTTCGGGTCCGGGCCGATCGTCTTACCAATGGCACTAATCTCTAACCATTGCCCAATGAAACTCCGTGCGAAAGCAGTCGACTTTGGATTTTCCAGCATTCGACGTACCTGAGATCGCAACACATCCGGCTTGGTCAATTCACCTCGAGTGGCCAATGTGAACAACTCGTTATCCGGCATCGTCATCCACAGGAAATAGGAAAGACGCGTCGCTAACTCAAACTCGCTCAGTTCAAACTCACCTTGCTCATCGCCATTACCTTCTACTTTGAATAGAAAGTTGGGTGAAACTAAGATCGCCGTCAGTGGTAACCGTAACGCCTCCTTAAAAGATGGGACATCGGTATAACCACGTTCAAACAATGCTCGATATGCAGATAATTCATCCTCTGTGACGGGACGCCGAAATGCTCGGGACGCAAATAACGAAAGCACTTCGGATGCCGCCTCCGCAGCTGTCTTCCCGTCCACTGGCGCGGCAATAAAGACGCGCTGCTGATACAAATCGCTCAGTCCGATCGGACCTTCGATATCAATAAAATCCATCGCCACACTGCCCGGCTTTTGAGTTTGAGGCTTGGGAGCCTTAACGTTGGCTACCGCAGCCAGGACTATTTTGTTGTCTGACAGCGCTTCCTCGTTTTGCTCTTTAATCTGGTATTCCAATTCATCCACAGCAATATCCAGAGCTCCGGCCAGAGCTGCTTTGGCGGTATCCAGCGTGACAGTCCGTTCTGCCACATAACCCTTAAACCGCTGAAGTTCCGATAGATTTCCTTTCGGGCCGTGGAGACGTAGCCATTCAATCGGACGCTGCACAGAATAAAACTGAACATTCATCGCTTCACGCAACTTCGTGACCTGAGGATTCTCTCCATCCGTTCTATTCAAACGCGGATGATTGGCCATGGCTCGTTTGGTTACTAATGCACTCCATTGATTCATCGGAGGCACTGGCTGATCGGCATGTTTGTGTTTAGCCACAGCAGGCTCTTGTTTTGCCGGCGTGACTGACTCGTCAGTCAATTGCGGCTGCTTGGGCTCGAGGTCCGTTTCACGATTAGGAATACTTGTTACAAAGTCACCCTGTTGAATATTCCAGGCAATCTGATGAGTTCCCTTTTCGACAAAGGCTACCACTTCGTAAATACCCGGCTCCGTACTGGGAACCTGTATGTCACCCTGAACTTCATCATTAATTCTCAATCTCGCGCCGGTGGGCCCGGCGGTCGACCAGGCTCTCACTTTAAATCGATAGTAACCACTCGACGGGAATTCAATGGAGTCCCATAACGTCATCTGGCCACGATTAAGAATATAGCCAAATTCCGCCGGAGGAGAATTTCGTTCGGTCATAAACATCTTTTCGGTTTCCAGATGTTTATGAAGCGGATTGTCCTGCATTGTGATTAGCTGATCGATCGACTGCTGTGCCGCTTTGATGTACTTCTCGAGTAATGCCGGTTCGAGAAAAAGATTATCCCGATCATTGTTAAAACCACTCGCTCCCTGAGCATCGTCTCCTAATTCACGACCAGGATTTAGATCGACTCCTAAGAGGTCTCGCATCGTGTTGTTATATTCTTCACGCGAAAGGCGAGCTGTTGCCACGTGACCAGCATTTTTGACTTGCGACCAATCAATATCATTAATCTGTCGATCCACCCATTCGATTAAGTAACGTCGTTCGTCAAAGGTAGGCAGTGGTTCTTCAGGTGGCATCTCCTCGTCTTCTAATTTTTCCAGAATCTTCAACCAATCCTTTCGATTTTTGAGCAGCATATCAACCGCAGTAAACCGGGCGATATCCACTTTGGCTGCTGCCTTCTCCTCGTTATGACAACGATTACAGTATTTCTTCAGTAACGGCTGCACTTTCTCATCAAATTCTTTGGCGGCGAGCATATCTTCAGCTTGAAGCATGTCTGATGGACCAGAGAAAAGTCCGAATCCTAAAGTGATTAAAAGCCAGTAACGCATAGATCTACATGAACCGGATGGGAGGAATGGGCAGCATCCAACACTTAGACACTGAATCGATAATCATTATAGTTGGCCCATTCTAAAGTGTCTTGCGGCAATAACCATCACTTCACCGCAATCATGTTAAAAACACCTGCCGTGGGTTGCCGAGAAATGATAATATAGAGACAGATATGAGGAATTTGTATTCCCTTGCTTTGATTGTTTAATCACGGGTTATTCGATGAGTCAGAATTGGAAAATTTCACGCCGAACGATGCTTCGAGGTACTGGTGCCGCGGTTGCGCTTCCGATGTTGGATGTCATGCAAGGGCACGCGGCCTTCGGTAAAGAAGCCGTTGCTCCTCCAATGCGAATGGTTTCTCTGTTCATGCCGAACGGCGTTAACCCGGCTACCTGGAACGTTAAAGGGGAAGGGGCCGATTACGAATTATCTGAGTCTCTGGCTCCTCTGGCTAAGCTTCGTCAGGATGTGAGTATTCTGTCGAATCTCGACAACACCGGAGCCGGTGGACATGTCGGAGCTACCTCTGGGTTTTTATCCGGAATCAAAATGAAAAACGGTGTCCTTGGAATCTCCATGGACCAATTAATCGCAAACCATATCGGTGATAAAACTCGCTTCCCATCGATCGTACTGGGCACAGAACCACCTCGGCAGGGTGGAGCCGGCCCCGGACTCCCAATTGCCTATGCGAATACCATTTCATGGGCATCCCCTAATTCAAGGATTTCTCCAGAGATCAATCCTCAGGTTGCCTTCGACCGAATGTTCCGCACTGGTGAAAATGCCGTCGAACAAGCTCGGGAATTACAGAGTGTGGTCGATCTGGTTTTGGCGGATGCAAAACGGCTTAAAACCCGAGCCAGTAAAAACGACGGTCACAAGATTGAAGAATACTTGTCGAGTGTCCGTAGTGTTGAAAAACAAATCGACAGTACCTTGAATCCACCTGCTCGGGATTGGATTCCACCAACAACACCTGAATTAGTTCGGCCACCTGCCGGCATTCCTGTTCAACGGGATGTCCATGTCAAAATGATGATGGACTTACTTATTCTGGCGTTGCAAACTGATACGACTCGCGTTGGTACCTTTATGTTGGCCCATGGCTTCAGCCGTTGTAACTTTGGATTCATGGGACTCAAAGGGGATCACCATACGATCTCTCACCATAAGAATCAAAATGATTGGCTGACCGAGTACACTGCGGTTACCAAATATTATGTCGGTCAATACGCTTACTTGATGGAACGGCTTAAGAACATTGACGAGGGTGGGTCTAATCTGCTCGACAATAGCGTTGTGTTATTCGGTTCCGGGTTGAAAGACGGCAATGGTCATGTCCGATCTGATTTGCCAATTCTTCTGGGTGGCCACGGCGCGGGATCATTGAATCCTGGACGACATATTACCTTTACTAAAGGCACGGGACTTCCTGATCTTCACCTCTCGCTCATCCAACGGTTCGGAATCGATATCGACACATGGGCGGACAGCTCAAATACTCTAGCCAATCTCTAAGTGAAAGAGGTAATCGTGACGTCCCCACTACGATGTCGTCGGCAAAGCTTCCCATTCACGGCCGTCGCGACAAGTACGATTCTTTTTTTTAGCATCGCCCAATTACAGGCCATCGACTTCAACAAAGAGATTCGGCCTATTCTGTCAAACCACTGTTTTGAATGCCATGGCCCAGACAATGCTACGCGTCAGGCCGACCTACGCCTCGACTTACAAGCATCGGCCATGTCGGTGATCTCTCCGGGAAAAATCAAACGCAGTGAATTGATTCATCGCATTGAATCTCATGACCGGGACGTGATGATGCCTCCGGCCGATGCGAAACGTCCACTGACAGATCAACAGCGTAAGTTACTGATCGACTGGGTTCGGGAAGGTGCTGAATACCAACAGCATTGGTCGTTCAAACCCATTCAAAATCAACCGACTAAACGCCACCGACAGGACAAATGGTCACAAAACCCAATCGACCATTATGTTTATCTCCGCTTGAAAGCAGAAGGACTTTCGCCGTCGAAACCAGCGGATCGAGCGACCTTAATTCGTCGCATTAGTTTTGACCTGACGGGCCTGCCCCCCTCGCTGGAAGACGCTCGACGTGTATTAGACGATCCTTCAGAAGATGCGCTTGAGAAGTACATCGATCACTTACTGCAATCCAGTGCCTACGGTGAACATATGGCACTCTATTGGTTGGAAGCTTCTCGCTACGCCGATACCGATGGATATCAAAATGACCGCACTCGTCATCATCATGTCTGGCGTGACTGGGTCATCATGTCGTTTAACGACAATATGCCGTACAACCAATTCATTATCGACCAGCTTGCCGGTGATCAAAAACCAAACCCGACATTAAAGTCGCAGATTGCCACCGCGTTCTGCCGGAATCACCGAATTAATTCGGAAGACGGTTCCATCCCTGACGAATGGCATGTCGAAAATGTCGCAGACCGCGTCGATACGTTCGGGACTGTTTTTTTGGGCCTGACCATCAGCTGTTCCCGTTGCCATGACCATAAGTTTGATCCAATCTCACAGCAGGACTACTACGAACTGTTTGCGTACTTCAATAACAATGCAGAATGGGGAGTGGGGCCGAACAACGGAAATAGTCCACCGTTTATTGAGATACCGGAAAGCTGGCCTGTTATTGCTGCTGATCAAAATCATCCGGTGGCCCCTGAACCCCTGAAGCTGACCAACGCCCGTAAGGAAGCAGGAAACGGACTAAAACGTCCCCAGCCAGGTTCCGCCAAAACACTCATGGTGATGCATGACCTGGAAACACCACGAGAAACCTATTTACTGAATCGAGGGCAGTACAATTTGCCGGACAAGTCGAAGCCGCTATCACCAACCATTCCATCGGCTCTGAATTTTGCTCCCGACATGCAACCAAATTCAAGATATGAGTTAGCTCAATGGCTGGTTCACCCTGACAATCCACTCACCGCTCGAGTTGCGGTCAATCGTTTTTGGCAACAGCTGTTCGGACGTGGCCTGGTTGAGTCGAGTGAGAACTTTGGATCACAGGGCACACTTCCGTCACACCCTCAGTTGCTGGACTATCTTGCCTCGCAATTCATTCACGCCGGCTGGGACACCAAGGCCCTGATGAAACAGATTCTGTTGAGTGCTACCTATCAACAATCATCCGATGCCCCGACGCATCTGATCGAGCGTGATCCTAAAAACGAATTGTTGGCGCGAGGCCCCCGGATGAGGCTTTCAGGATTTGCCCTTCGCGATCAGGCTCTGGTTGCCAGTGGCCTTTACGTAGAAGGAGTCGGCGGCCCATCGGTACGTCCTTATATGCCTCCTAGAATCTGGCGGTCTATTTCAAACAATTCATACAAACAGGACACTGGCGATAAGCTCTATCGACGCAGCCTTTATACCTATTGGCGACGTACGATCCCGCCGCCAACGATGATGAATTTTAATGCGGCTGCTCGTGAAGTCTGTATCGTTCGCACCGAACAAACCAATACCCCGCTCCAGGCGTTAACATTATTGAACAACAAAATATTTGTCGAAAGCGCTCGTAATCTTGCCGAGCGATCTATCAGGCAAGGTGGAGACACAACCACCGAACGACTTCAGTTCGCTTTCCAAACGGTATTGACCAGGCCGCCGACCGAGCAAGAATTGGAAATCCTGCAAGATTCGCTGGAGTTCTTTCTGAACCGTTATAAAGAGAAAACTTCAGAAGCTGCTTCCCTGACCGCCGTCGGTGAATCGGTTGCCAATCCGGAATTCGATACCACAACACTGGCAGCCTACACGATGGTGGCATCGACAATCTTCAATTTGGATGAGGCGATAATCAAACGATGAGTCGGAATCTCAATGAACTCGAACAGGCGAAAAACCTGCACCATCGTCGGTATTTTCTGAACCGCATGAGCACCAGCCTGGGAAGTCTTGGTCTGGCCTCGTTATTAGGTCAGGAGGCACTGGGGCGTCGTTCTAATCAAGAGGCCGTCGGTGGATTGAAAAATCTACCCCACCATAAACCCAAGGCCAAGCGAGTCATTTACCTATTTCAGTCTGGCGGTCCTGCTCAAATGGATCTCTATGACTACAAGCCACAGCTGGCAGAACGATTTGGGGAAGAAGTTCCTAAGAGCGTATATCCGGATGATCGGAAGACCACCATGAGTAATGCTCAGGCCTCCTTCCCTGTCGCTCCTTCGATCTTCAAATTCAGCCAGCACGGTAAGGGTGGAAACTGGTTACCTGAAACTTTACCTAAACTCAGTGAAGTCTCGGATGACCTGTGCATTATCAATTCGTTTCATACCGATGCGATCAACCATGATCCTGCGGCGACTTTGATGCAATCCGGCTCACAAATCCCAGGGCGACCTAGTATTGGGTCATGGCTTGGCTATGGCCTGGGTAATATGAATGCCAACCTACCTGCCTTTGTGGCCATGAGTTCCAGAGGTACAGGAAAGCCCGGAGGACAACCACTCTATGACCGTTTGTGGGGGAGCGGTTTTTTGCCGAGTCGGTTCCAAGGGGTTAAGTTCCGAAATCAGGGTGACCCGGTACTTGA
Organism: Rhodopirellula sp.; assembly: GCA_002701385.1. Lineage (GTDB taxonomy): Bacteria > Planctomycetota > Planctomycetia > Pirellulales > Pirellulaceae > UBA721. Next base: position 91,931 of record NZVD01000090.1, read on the forward strand.
TATCAACAATCCATCAGGTGTGGATACTGAAACACGCCGGGCAATGCTCGACAGTCTGAAAGAACTAAACAGGATTCAGCTGAGTGCAACGGGGAATCCCGATATCGAAACTCGCATATCCCAATATGAACTTGCCTATCGCATGCAGATGTCAATTCCTAAACTGTTGGACATGAGTGACGAGCCAAAGCATGTATTAGATATGTATGGGCCGGATGCACTTAAGCCTGGTACTTATGCTTACAACTGCCTAATCGCTCGCCGCTTGGCCGAAAGCGGTGTTCGCTTTATTCAACTTTTCCATCAGGGCTGGGATCATCATGGCAAACTTCCAGACGCCATGCGTGGCCAATGCCGTGACACCGATGCTCCGTCGGCTGCCTTGATCAAAGACCTTAAACAAAGGGGACTCTTTGACGATACGATATTGGTCTGGGGGGGTGAGTTTGGACGAACGATTTATTCACAAGGCTCCCTGACAAAAGAAAAGTATGGTCGTGATCACCACCCTAGCGTGATGTCAATTTGGTTAGCCGGCGGAGGTATCCGCGGTGGAATGACCTACGGAAAATCTGATGACTATAGTGTCAACGTTGCTGAAAACGGCGTGCATGTACATGACCTGCACGCTACATTGCTGCACTTGCTAGGAATCGACCATGAGGAATTCACCTATCGATATCAGGGTCGAGACTTCCGACTCACCGACGTACATGGTGAAGTAGTGAAAGACATCCTTGTATAACACCCAACAATTCTACATTCGGTTATAAATAAACTTAGAGCGACAACAGCATTTGCTCTGACATTACCGTCGCTTGTAACATCCCTGCTACTAAATAGAAAAAGACATATGAAACTCATACGATTTATCAACGAAGCTGACGAAACCAAATATGGTGTACAACAGGAAGACGGCAGCGTTACCTATTTGGAAGGCTGCCCATTCGATTCTCCTACCGACACTGGAGAAACAGCAACTGTTAGTAAACTTCTTGCTCCGATCGCTCCCAAGTCGATCGTTTGCATCGGACTCAATTACAAGAAGCATGCCGAAGAAGGGGGTTCAGATATGCCTGAACATCCCGTCGTCTTTATGAAAATGCCTAGTACGGTGCAGAATCCGGGGGACAGTATTCAAATCCCTACTCATTTACCCAGCACCATGGTCGATTATGAGTGCGAGTTAGCAGTCGTGATTGGTAAACGAGCCAAAAACGTCTCCAAGGAAAATGCTCTGGACTACGTGCTTGGTTATACCTGTGCCAATGACGTTAGCGCCAGAGACTGGCAAAGCAAATGGGGCGGTAGTCAATGGTGCCGTGGCAAGACCTTTGATACTTTCTGTCCACTCGGACCAGTTTTAGTCACCTCGGATGAAATCACAAACCCTAACACGCTGGGTATCAAAACCATCCTGAATGATGATGTCATGCAGGATTGGAACACGGACGACATGATCTTTGACGTACCTACGTTGATTGAATTCCTGAGCGGTAGTTCTGTTCTGGAACCAGGTACGGTCATTTTGACCGGAACGCCACATGGAGTTGGATTCGCTCAGGATCCACCACGCTTCCTGAAGGATGGAGATACCGTGACCATCGAGATTGAAGGCATCGGTCAATTGACCAATCCTGTCGTCAATGAAGCTTAGGGAATTCAGGCAGCATCTCACTCTAAAACCCATTCGTGCATCATACACGGATGGGTTTTTTTGATTCTGGTAAACGCCTGCCTTCAACGGAAAATCGCCGCAATTCCAACGATCATTCTATAAGCTAGACTGCTGTAGAACTTTCAGTTTCCTGCTGAGCCAGATCGGCTTCAGCTTTTGCCGTTCGATGCACAATGTGTTTCGGTACTGGCTTCAAATCCCACACGATACCGACAAAAGAAAGTAGCTTGAGAATCATATACGTGGCATCGATCTGATACCACCGAAATCCATTTCGAGCCGACGACTGGAAATGGTGGTGATTATTGTGCCAGCCCTCGCCCATCGTCAAAATGGCAATTAGTAGATTATTGCGGCTAGTGTCTGTTGTTTTGTAGGGACGAGTTCCCCAAACGTGCGCCAGAGAATTGACAAAAAACGTACTGTGATACAGCAATACCGTTCCCAAACAAAATCCATAAGCTACAACCTGCCAGCCACTCAGTGCCCAAGTAGAATCTTCCGTAATCCCAAATACACCATTCCAAAAATGGCCTAGAAAATAACAAAAGATAAAGAACAAGACCGGAATTAAAACATCATGTTTATTAATGAACACTAATTCAGGATACTTCGTGAAATCCTTAATTCTGTCCGCCTTAAAATCAAAGTTTTTCTTCGTCATAAACCAGCCCATGTGGCTATAGAAAAAGCCGGTTTGTTTAGGGCTGTGAATATCTTTTTCTGTATCACTGTGCCGATGATGATCACGATGATGAGATGCCCACCACAGCGCTCCTCGCTGAATCGCAGCTCCACCTAAAACCGCACCGACGAACTGAAACCACCGTGAAGTTTTGAAAGCTCGATGTGCAAAATATCGATGATAGAATCCCGTCAACCCAAACATTCGGGGAAAGTACAACAACAGCGTTATAATGACCGCCATCCAACTAAACTCAACAAAGAAGACGCTGATCGCGCTTACGTGAAGAAGATAAAAAGGGATGCAACGCACCCAGTCAATCTCTGCTTTTGAACTTGCACTAGGTAATTCTTTTGAGTCGATAACGTCAGACATTGATGTATTTAGCGCCTAAAGCACAGGCCCATTGGGGGGATTTTTATAAGGATAAATGGCCGCGCTCGATTTTCAGAGGTAGATACCAATATCCGGTAAAACTAAAAGATAATGACAAACTGATAAAAGATAAATCCCAACCTGTTTGCAATCTAAGTATTATTATAAGTCGCTTGATCAATACGGTAAGTTCACATTGATCCTATTACACTTGAAAATAGAGCCACTAAGCCCGATCACACTCAAAAACGCCGCTTTTCTTGCTTATGAATCGGAAATCCAACCAAAAAAACAAGGCTTCAGTGGGTTCTGGTCATCAGCCCGTGGGCAAATATCTAAAACACTGATTTTAAGTAAATAAGGATTCGGTAAGATACCAGCATGCGTACTCCATCATGTTATAAATGGAGATTACCTACCAATTCGATCTGAGGAACCTTTTAATATGCAACGCTTTGTCACTTCATCTGGCTTTTGCATTCTGTTACTTGTATTTTCCGGATGCCAAACAAACGTCGAACAATCCAATCCAGGTGTTGGCGATACGGATACCAAAGTCGCAGTCATCAGTCTTACCAGTGATCCGTTGACTGATCCTCAATCTGTAAACATGGGGCTGATCTTTGCCGGATTCTGTTTGGACGAGGGCTATGAAGTGGCGATCTTCTTTAACGTCAAAGGGGTCACCCTGCCGATCACCAGTTTTGATGCGGCCTACAAGTATCAGGGACATGCTCCTATGATTCAACAACTTCAAACACTGAAGAGCCGCGGTGCTGAACTGCATGTCTGCCCGGTTTGCATGAAAGATCTGGAGATCACTTCAGACGATATTATCGAAGCTGCCTTTGTAACTGATAAGTCAAAGCTGTTCGGCAAATTGGGTGGCGATACGATGGTATTTAGCTACTAACGATTAGCTCGTCAGGTCGACTGCCAATTTCATTGCCGTCTGCATATCGACGGGATCGGCAACTCCCTGCCCTGCAATGTCAAACGCTGTTCCGTGATCGACACTGCAGCGGACAATCGGCAATCCAAGTGTAACGTTGACAGTATGCTCAAAGTCATAGAGCTTCATGGGCACGTGCCCCTGATCATGATACATTGCTATCACCATATCACATTTACCACGAACAGCCTGCATAAAGAGAGTGTCTGCCGGATATGGTCCGGTGATTTGAATACCTTCTGCCTGTGCCTGTTCAACGGCCGGTATGATTAGATCGATCTCTTCAGTTCCAAACATCCCGTTTTCACCGGCATGAGGATTTAAGCCGCAAATGCAAAGCTGTGGATTTTCGAATCCCAGATCGCGCATAGCCTGATTCCCAATTTGAATGGTCTCCAGAATCCGTTGCTGGTCGATTTTAGTTACGGCATCGAACAGACTACAGTGGGTTGTCACGTGGATAACACAAACGGTTTCGTTCCACAGCATCATGCGGCACGTTTCTAATCCACACAACTCCGTGATGTACTCGGTGTGACCGCAGAAACCCTCAATCCCCGAAGCCGCGACGGCCTCTTTACTAATAGGGCCGGTCACCATAGCCCGGCTCTTACCGGCAATACAAAGCTCAGCAGCCATCTTCACGTATTGAATTGAAGCATGACCACAGGCGGCGTTAACTTCTCCTACCGTGACATCCTGTTTGGCAATCCGTCCGGCATCCAAGACGGCGACTTTGGAGTTTTCTTCCAATTCATCCAGAGACTGAATAACCTGATCGATTGTCAGGCCATATTGGTTTGCCAACTCCTGAACCTGCCAGGCCTCGCCCACAATCACCCATCGCCCTAAAGCATGAAGACTGGAATCCCGACACGCTTTGATCGTAACTTCCGGACCAACACCGGCCGGATCTCCAATCGAGATCGTATAAACAGGTAATGCCGCCATCTAGTTAGATTGCTTCCCACGAATGGGCCGCACGGAAGTTAGCGGGCCAAGTTCTGTAATCACCACATTTCGAAACCAAGTGGGATTACCGTGTTCGGTCAACATGATTAATCCGTCACGGTTCATACCGAACCCTTCACGGTTTTTGAATTTACTTTCAGCCACGCGTTGTTTCCAGTCGCGTGAACCAATTCGGCCGTCCACCATTAACTCGCCGTTGAGATAATGACGTACGCGATTTCCCCGCACGATAATCTGACTCTGATTCCACTCTCCGCCAGGATGAAGTACTTTATTCCCTGATGGTTCCCAAATTGCATATAAGGAAGCCGTTGCATTTAGTGAGAATAAATCCGTTCCGTAGTTTTCATCATCGAGCATTTGGTATTCACAACCCAACCACGAATTATCGTACTGACGAACTCGGTACTTAATGCCACTATTGCCTTTCTCGCTCAACTTCCACTCCCAAGTCAGAACGAAATCGCGGTACTGGCGTTTGGAGAGTAGCAATCCTGAGCCCCCACCTTCGCAAAGTAACGTATTATCTTCTTCGACTTTCCAACCTCGGGTAACAGCTTCACCTGCTCCAGTCACCCAGTGATCAAGCGAATCAGACAGAAGAGTCGATTTTGATGTTCCTGGCTGTGCCAACAAGGTGGACGAGAGTAACACGAGGGTGGTAACGCTGACTAATCGAAGCATGGAATTGATCTCTATAAGACAGTGGTTCAACACATTGGAACGTTTTTAGTATAACACTGGAAAAACTTGATTACAGCCGGTCTTGATGTGCCCATAAACCGAGAGCTGGGTTGGAAATATAGTAAAATCGTTCACCGTCTGATGTTTCATTCCAACCGTCTCGCAATGACTCAACCGGATACCGCTGAAGCATCGAATCTAAATCACCATATTCGTAACCGACGGATTCCACTTCTTCCTGTGTTAGCTCACCCGGGCAGTAGGTCACTTTGAAACGCCCTTCCGGGGAACCATGTATCAAGTGAGCCGCAGCAGACAGATTTGCTCGGAGGTCTTCATTCTCCTCCATAAACTTCATGATTTCCGGTGTCGTACGATATCCATACTTTCGGATGAGAGCATCAATCTGTGGATCTTCACCAAAGATTCCCACTTTTGGCGCCAGCACGATTAACTCACCTTCATCAGCAATGGCCATCCGAGTTCGATAAATGGATTTGTTACCAAGCCAGGTACTGTGAAACTCCTCGGGATCGAGATAAACCACTACTTTGTCCAACGCTTTGTCGAGCTTCGTGAAATTGACCTGAACGGATAAATCACAAGCCTTTTCAAAACACTCGTGATCATCGCCTATAAACAGTCCCCGGGTTACCAATGACCCGTCTTCACGAGCTCCGATTACAGTGAGTACATAAAGCAGCGGAAGGTCCTGACAAAACTCATCCTGAGCATAATTGAGAATCTTCCGAAGGGGAGTATTGGCCCGCCCCATCATTCGCTCCATGCCATAAGCAGCTCCGATAAAGTGACTCTCATTAATCCCTTCCGAGCCACCGGTTCCGACAAAGATATTTTTGTTGTAATTGGCCATACCAATCACTTCATGAGGCACCACCTGGCCAATCGACAGGATTAGATCATGTCCACCTTCCCAAACCAATTTATTTAACTGGGCGGGCCAGGATTGCTGCCAGATTCCCTCGGTTACCTCAGAAACAAATTCACTCGGGACTTCACCAATGGTCACCACATCTTCGCGCCAACGATGAGGACGAATCAAATCATGTGGTACTCCCGGAAACATCTTGTCGAGTTGCCAGGCTGGCATGGGAACGTGCGTCCCCAACGCAGGCATAATATCTGTCATTCGTTCCTGGTAATACTCGTATGCCATACAGGTCAACTGGCCAGCACGGCTGTTATAGCGAGTGAAGTCCGGAGGTAAAGCTAAGACGTTGGTGCGATTGCCCAGTTGATCAAAGACTCCGTTCAACGCCGTTTGCATTTCAGAGTCGCTAATCTCATGGGTGGCTGAACCGGCAGAATAATAGAGTGTCATAAAATTACTTTTTGAAGTGGGTTAGGCCCAGTCCATCGCACCTAGCGATTCCAATGATTGTTGCAATTCCGTTCGTTGCGAATCGGTCAAAGGTCTAAGCGGTAAACGTACCGTTCCACAATCCACACCTAAAAATGCCATCGCCTCTTTGGATGCTGCGGCAAACCCAGGTTTTTGAAACGCGCGGATGATATTTACACTCAGGTTTTGAAGTTCCTGTGTCTTAGCTGTGTCGCCTGATTCAACCGAGTCAGCAATGGCGTTGTATAGTTTGGCAAAGTGGTTGTAAGTAGATCCGACTGCGCCACGGACCCCGTACAACCATGCTGCGGATAACATCTCATCAAAGCCAAAAAGGATGTTGTAGCGGTCTGGGTCAACACGCAACAACGATTGCAAATCCATAAGGTTTCCGTTGGTGAACTTAAGGCCAGCTAAACTGGGAAGCTCGGTCTTAGCCCGTTCCAGTAATTCAATCATCGACAATTCCACGTGCGTCATCACTGGAATGTCATAGAAATAAAACGGTAACTCAGGAGCAGCGGAACAAATCTCCTGGAGATATGGAATCAACAAATCCATACTGGCTGGGCGAAAAAAGCACGGAGCCATTGAAGCAATTGCGTCAGCCCCAGCCTCAAGACTCTTGGCCGCCAGGGCCTTGGCTACCGGCATGGAGTTATCACCTACATGACAGATCAGTGACAATTCTGTCCCTTGGACAACGTCGCCCCATCGCTGAAAGAGTGCCAGGCGTTCATCCGGTGACAGACTATGGCATTCACCTGTTGTGCCTGCTACGTAGACTCCTTTGCAACCTGTATCGACGCAACGCTGCGCCTGTAGTTCAACTGCATCTAGATTTAGTTCCCCAGATACATCTAAAGGGGTATGGACCGCGGGAATTAATCCATTTATTGCCATGACTTACATTCCAATTTAACTGTAGTTCTTGTCATCTTCCTATTAATTCGTTCATTATGATTAAGACGCTTGAGGCAGGATAGTAGGCAATCTCTCTTTGGGTTTTTACCCAGATCAGAATTCTCACCACCTCACGCCGGAGGAACATGGCGTTATGCAGAATCATTAACCGCTTACTACAAAAACGGCTGCAAGAACGGCACCAATAGTGCAGTGGGATTATCAACGATCTTGAAAACATTGCCCCCAAAGCAACCCAATAGCTCGAGGTACCCGCTCTGGACAATTAGTGAGCATTAGTCCCACGAATCCAGTTTTTCAATCCAGCCTTTAATCCTCTCTTCATGATTTTTCCAGAGGTGGATCACAACCAATATTAGGATCCCTAGGAGAATGACCAGACTAAAGATCATGATGAGGTTATTGTCACCCTTGATCGCATTCAGAGCAGCAAATACCAACGATAAAAGCGTCATCACCAAGAAGATGAGTCCTAGATAAATAAACTGTGACATCCTGAACAGTGCGCCAACGCCAACTCCGATCAAGGATAACACGCCCAGTATAAGCATTTGGCCGATATGACCTTCAGCTCCTGCCCAATCAATGACCATTTCAAAACTTGCCGTGAGATAAACCAAAGTCAAACACATATACCGAATCGCTGAGATCTGCCTACGGGCAAGCTTTTCCTTAAATATCTGAGCCACAATCAATAGCGATATCGCAGGCGGGATCACCCATAGTTGTGGGTCATCCGCAAACGTCAGAGTGTCATTCGAAGTGAAGTACAACCAGAGGCTGGCATTTCCGGCAATGGCCGCCACGACCGAATGAATAAACGATTTCCGCAGACAGGCCATCAGGACGTTGAGGAGAGCTGCTCCAAAGAATAGCCATGAGTAATCTGCGAATAAAGCGCCTCCGTCTGACGGAAATAACCATAAAGTTAATATCGGAATTGCCGGCAATAAGAAAGCAGTGTTGTGAATCGGTTCAGATAATACATGTGATTCCCGCTTCCGGAAGACCTCAGAAATAAACACGCCCATAAAGGCGATCACGAGCAGGACGAAAGGCCAGTAATCCCCTAACACACCGAACCAATCCGGCTTGCTTAAATACACATGTCCGAACAGGACTAACAGCAGAATCTCCGCAACGTAGACATAACCCTGTTGGATTCGCACCGTTGTCTGTTGGATTGGACTCAATTCCGGATTTAGACCGACAACAATTAATGTGGCTGCAATTGCAACAATTCCCAACCCGATGCCGATCACTTCAAAAGCAGTTGGCATAAATTCAACACCTGCCTGACGTCGTAATCCCAGATAGACTTCGATCACTAAAGTTACAAACAGCGTCAATAAAGCAACGGCCGTTGTATTGATGCGAATACGCCGCAATGGCTCGAACCATTCGTTATCACCAGGAAGCCTAGCCAGCTTAAAGACAAAAGCGACGGCAAGAACAGCCGTCATCATAAAGACCCGGTCAATACGTTGATACCAAACGTTCGCTTCGAACAACCCGTTCGGAAGATTCGCCCATAACAAGACAATGCCAGCAACAAATGGTGCATTCAGCACCAGGTGTCTGCGAACCCCAGCCAGAGGTGTTTCACGAAGGACTTCGAGTCCCACAATAACCAATATAGGTATCAAGGCTGACAGGAATCGATATGCACTAACGCCTTCGTTAGCATTATTCGACAGATAGAATGTGCTGAAGAATGTAAAGGCTAACAATATCAACCCAAGACTACTCTGCAGACCAGCAATGATATGACGACTTGAAGTCATCCAACGGGCGGCATCGGTGATACCGATTCTAGCCAAGCCACCAGACACCGTATCTTGCCAGCGATAAATCGCACCCCACAAGGCCAGATAGATTGCGAGTGTCAAACAAATGAAGAATACGAACTTCTGAGTATTAGGACTCTCGGCCGATTCAAAACAAACGGTTAATAACGTAGCCGCCAGAGTACTACCATAGGCATAGATGCTCAATGTAGAGGAACGTTCTGAACTGACATAGCGAGCACAACAGTAGAGGCTAATCAGAGGTAGTAACAAGACAGCCCATTCAAATTCTATTCCGATCCACTGAGTGACACCTTCATTAATGGAACTCAACATGGCCACCACAGAAACGCCCAACAATCCCGTCACACTGAGGTTTGTAAGCCAGCGAGCGAAACGACCTATCAGAGGATCTTCCTGTTCCGGTAATCCAGTGAAGACACGGCTTACTCGGTTACTGAGTAAATACAAAACAGCGAGGACTGAAAAGGATGCAAGTAGCATGCGGATGTGAACATAGCTCTCCGCTGAAATCTCCCTCATTCTTGCAAAGACATTGGCTGTTTCATCCATGGCACCCTGCAGCATGAAAATAGTCAAAACAGACCATAGAGTGAATAAGATGGAAGTTAATCCGGTGGTCAATGCATCCTGGTGGATGGAACTAAAGAAGACATACAACAGGAGGACCAGACTAATCAAGCACCAATGTAAGGCATAGGACGAGAACCAGGCGTTGATGGGATCTTGGCCTAAGAAGTAGAGACAACCTGCCACTACTAAACCGGTTAGATAACTCACCCAGGTAATCCAAATTCCACCGATGCTGGAAAGACTTGACCACTGTCGCATCGTTTCCAACTTTCCAACGACTTGTGTTCTCACAAAATTAACCAACGCCGATAACGAGACTATCAATAATCCAAGCCAACCAAGCATCTGGCCAAATCGAACACTGTCAGATGGTTTGGCTAATTCAAGATGTCCGAACAGGATTGCGATCAGCACCATCGAAGCCAAAGCATGGAACGGATTCCCCGTCTGCAACAACCCTAAGTCTTTCACGAAGACAGGTCGGAGACCTACATATGCCAACGTAAGCACACTACATACCAGTCCGACGCTAATTCCAATCAATTCGAATGGTGTCACAATACTGTTTACATTGGCATACCCTTCCCTGTAAATCATAAATTCCAATACCAATGACAGAGCCAGTGTGAGGACTGAGATCCCCGCAATGTTAGCGAGCCATTGCTCGATGAACGACCGCCACTTGCCGAGGTTTGTCCAGAGATAAACAAAATAACCCACCGTCGCCATCAAAGCGAAAGTTATATAGACCCGCGCTACGCGATGGTACCAATTCGCCATCGTTGTTACTTCCTCGCTGATGCCTGCCCATAGAAGAATAACGATTGAAACTAACGGCAAATTGAGAATTAGATGTTCGCGGAAATTGGCAAACGGAGTATCACGTAGGGCAGCAAATCCGATTAGGACCAGTAATGGCGCCCCTGCTGCCAGATAACGATAAATCCCTACATCATCATCCGTCGCCTTCAGATAAAAAGTACTCAGCAATGCAATCACCGAAACGATGACTCCCAGGTAAAACTGGAGCCTTGCTATTCCATGATGATTACGACAGAGCAACTCATTTGCTCCGGGGATTCGGAGTTTTTCCAAGGCTGCTGTTGCATGGGAACTATAGCGATAGATCAATCCCCAGATGGAATGAAAGCCTGCCAGTATCATCCAAAACGCAAATTGATAAATCTGCCTATCAGCTAGCAACCAGTTCCTTTCAGTATCAGCAAATTGATAGATCAGGCAGGTTGTAGCGATGGAAAATCCAAAGAAGTAAAGTAACGGAACGAGTCGATCAAACCGCGAAACCTGACTACTTACCCAAAGCCCAAGGAGCGTCAATAGCACGATCCCCCACTCCAAATCAAAATCGAACCAATCTAGATTCGGGTTATCTGGTAATGCCCAATAGGCGGCGAGCGAATGAATAACAAGCAACGAGACGCACAGTGTCATCAAACCACGTAAGGCTGTGAGTGTGATCTGCTCCTTATGCGCAGAAAAACCAAGCCAACGCTGACATTGAGACTGGATCAATGAGGTTGTGAGCACATAGCCTACAAATCCCGCAATGAACAATCGTCCTAACGCCACACTTTTCAGGTCTAGAATCTCTGGAACGTTGGCGAGGAGACCTAGATTTAGGAACTCGGGATCATCCATTGTGAGACTGCTCAGTTTCAGGCTCGCCAGTACAACGAGAGGAAGCGTCAGCAATAAACTCATGGTTATCGTTGTGCCATTTTGAACCAATTGGCTCATCGTAATACTCAACAAAACCACCACCGTCATCAGGCTAAGCATCATTCCATCGTCGTAAGTGACACTGACGTTGATACTTCCACTATCTGGCATGCTCCAGAAAATCGCGAAAGCAACATAAATCGCACTGGCTAAAGCCGAAACCCAGCCAACCCAACGCCCCTGAACCTGGCGCACTGTCAGCCAGTGAGATTCCTCAGAATCGGCTTTAAACTTTCCAAGTTTGAGGCAAGTGGCAAAACCGACGACACATGCAAATAAGGCGACAATCCAGCCAATCGCTTGGAAGAACAGGACGCTTGTCCCCGGCAAAGATACGTCAGGTACTGCTAAGTGAGCGATGGTTGCATTCAAAGCAACTGTACCGATTAGTACAAAGGACACTCCACGGTCCCCTTGACTAACGCGATTAAACATCCAGCAGACCGTTGGCAATAACAATACACAGACAAAGGCGGACGGATTTGCAAATGCGGATCTCCATCCTATCCATTCATCAACAGACTGAATTTCTCCAATCACTACCAAAGCGTCCAGATTGACTACCAGGGCATATAAACAAACACCGCATGCCGTGATGAAGTAAACAAAGTTTGATGCGGACGACGTTTGAAATAGCTGTTGACGTCTTCTGCCATGGGCTTTGAGTCCCGCTGCAGACCAAGCCAGCCCATACAATCCGATGCCAATTAATCCCCATTTAACACTCCCGAACCCTTCAGCAAATGTCAGATCCAGACCGTCTGCCCAAATTGGAATCAATGAGAAGAACATCCAACCCAATACCCACATTGGTAAGGCAGCGATCAGGTACAAGGGTCGTAAAGAGCGGACGGCACAGATCCAGGCTGCGACAACTAGTAGGAAGAACGGTCCCGCAAAATTCACCATCGCCATACGGAGTGACTGGCTCGCCGGCTGTAAAAGTACAATCTCATTCAATTCCGTCCCAATGCCTGAAACGGAAGACGTATAAGCAAAATGGGCGGCGGTTAAGATGACCACGGGTAAGGAGGCAGCGATAAAAGAAACGATTCGCAAGGCCATCCAGGTGTATTCGGCATGCTCACCTTCCGATTTCTCATCCTGATTCTTCATCAGACGCGGATAATTTTCTTGTAAAGCTCGCCACCAAAAACGATCGGTACAAACCAAGGCAGTCACGACGACACCGAAAATCCCATATCCCCATTTGAGATAGTGAATCAAACTCATGTTTGCGGAAGCCGCACTTTCAGCGAGATAGGTGCTGGCTAAAATCGGCAACGCGCTTAATGTCAATAATCCACAGAAGCTAGAAATACGACGTTGCCTATCCGGAAGCACACAAATCCAAGCCAGTAAGTTTAGAGCCCACAGAATCCAATCCGACGTTCCAATCGCTGAATCTTCCACAGACAACCCGCCGTAAAACTGCCTGAATCCATCGAGGAATGCTGAATCCGGATAAATGCCTTGAAGGGGTTGAACAAGCGAGAAAACCCAGATGAAATAAACTGCCATCGTGGCCAACGCATGTAGTAAGAAGTCCACATACATCAAGTCTGTCACGACGATACCGTTTAGGTGGCTCGATTGCTGGCAGACCTTTCTGAATGCCGTCCAACCTACCATCCCAACGGCCAGCACCATCATTTGTAATTGCAAGTGCTCCCAACCCCAGAATTGGAAGGACTCCACGGCATGTGTCTGCAGCAAAGTCGTGGCAGCGGCGATGGTAAAGATCAACTGAATTTGAAAAAACATCCAGGTCCAGTCGGTTTTGTGCCGGAGGCCAAGCAATACTGCGACACCAGTCAATAATACACCTTGTGTGACGGCAGCGGCATAAATGCCCTGCCCTAGATAGATGTAAAAGACATTGAGTGTTGCCACCACAAAGTAGGCAAGCGTCGTCATTGTCAGTGACCATTGCCACTCAAACTCTGAAGGCAATTCTCCTTCACTAGCAAATCTCTCCAGTCGAGACTTCCGCAAACTCCACTGAGCAATCAGTGTAACTACATAAGCTCCTAAAAACGTCCAGCTAAACACAACCAAACGTCCCAGAAGATTCTCTTCAGGCAACCATCCTAAATTCAGGATCAAGTCGGTGTTGGCAAATTTCAACGAAGTAACAGCAACCAGCCCTGTAGCAACCCGATGCACCAATTTCCTGGACGTAAACAAGGAAGCCACCAGACTTGCGATTGCGTAAACTGCGAAGACCACCAAAGTCAGATCTGAATTGGTCGCTTCCAGAAACGGAATATGAGAAGCGAACGCACTGGCCAATCCCACTCCCGCTAACAACAATACACCTAGGTAACCCGCTTTACTAAACTCCGGACGTTCACGGTTCTCAATTTTCTCAAAGAAGAAGTGTAAAACCCCTGCAATGACAGCAGTCACCGTAAACAAGATCGAGGTCATTCCGTTGGCAAGCTCATTACGTAATTGCACAAACGTCAAATCGTCCACATATCGGCCACTCAGATAGACACTCCAAACTCCAATGCCGACGCATAAAGTTCCGGCGGCCGTGAGAAACGTAATTCGGGTCACATAACCAAAAATCAAAGCTAAGACAGCGCCAACAAAACTGGCGATGATCATGCTGTTAACATCGGGGACGGCCAACAGCATCGCAAGGATGATTCCCATCGAACCAGTCACTGCCATCCACATGCCGCCCATTTGCAGTTTCAAATGATCATCGCTTTCAATCCGTCGATAAATCAACATGCCCGCGGAAACCACAATGAAACAAAGAATCATGAGGGGATTAGAGAGATACTGCGATAGTTCAATTCCCTGTTCCTGTGTATGGAGACGGGAAAACATGAGCGCGATACAGGCTCCTAAAGAAAACACGCCCAAGCCCAGGACTCGCAGCAGAGAAAATGCGTCATCTGGTGTTACGTCTTCGGATTTACGAAAGTATCGATGTTCGCTAAGTATGGCGAAACTGATAAAGGCAATGGCTGGCAAAAGCAACACATTGGTACTCAACGGTGTTGGAATAAAGTCCTCTCCCGTCATTGCTAACTTAATCACCAATTGACATAAACATGGCCCCATTAATGCCAAAATCAATGGCCACGGTCGCTCTGGTGCCAAGAGACGAGCTGAATAAAAACTCATCGCACCAAAACTCACTCCGGCAACCACCACCGCCAAAATGAAAAAGATCCCCTGCTCTGCTAACGACGTGTCTCTCATCGTCGTCATTAAGACATTTAGCGGAATCAAAAGGTTTCCGATGAGTAAGACGACTCGACTCGAAGACGCCAGGTTCCACTTCTTTAATGAGTAGATTCCAAAGATATGGAATAACGAAACGATGGTCAGGAATACAACCGACGAAAGGTAAGGAATATTTTTGTAGGCTATGTTGAGAGCTGTTACTAGCCCAATTGAACCAATGATGATTAACAATCCAGCTACGAATTCACCAAGCTTAATGTTGCTTTCATCCATGAAGCCACGCAGAATGTCGGACAATCTGCGCGGAGGCTTGCTTGGTGGCACCTCAACTGCAGGAGTCGCCGGGCCAACAGCTTTCGGAGCTTGAGATATTGCAGGTTCGGTATCTGGAACAACCCGGGCGACAGCAGGTTGCACCTGTGCGGTTGCCGGACGATGAGGCTTGAATACCGGAATCGCTTTCGGCGGAGCCGGAGCAACAGGCTCGGCGTCTGTAGCCGAGGAATCATCAGTGGGTTCGGCTGTGTCCTCTGTAACTTGACCATCGGATTGGACAGCAGATTGTCCGCCCTCCGCTTCTACCTGAGTAGGCTTAATACCTGGCTCGACTTCTACGGATTCTTCCGCTTCCGCTGTTGGCTCCTCCGGCTCTACTTCTTGTTCTACCTGTTGGGGTTCTAGTGCAGCCAAAGCATGAGGTTCTTCGGCGAGAATTGCCTCAGGTATTGTTTCTGTGGAGACTGACGCGGGTGGATCTTTTGCAAGTTGACTGAAATCCAAAACCTCTTCATCGGCCTGTTGAAGCTCGGAGCTACCGGATGTCTGTAGGGCATTCTTGAATACCTGAGGGGCCTTTCCTCCAAAGACCTCCTGATCCGCGCGGGTTAAATTCGAAATACGAATCGCTTCAGAGTTATCTACCCATTCCCACTTTTGCCAGTTGGCAATCCTTACAAATAAATTGGGATAGAATGAGGCCGGCGTTGTCTTTTTGTTAAATGCAATTCCACAGCGCTGGCAAAATACTGCATCATGACGATTCAGGGCCTGACACTTGTCACATGTTTTTTTTGCATTCTTACCAATTCGACCAACTAACAGAATAGTAAGACCGACAATGGCCAAAATGATAACAAAGCAGCAACCGCCTTCTTCGAGAAAATCGATGAATCCAATTAGCAGATTGGAGTTCAATGACAACATAGCTATACCCTTGGAAGGAGCGCGATTGTAATAGTCTATCTATTTTATCGACCGCTGAGATTTATCAGCAATCATCAAAATAATACAATGAAGGCCAGTGACGTATTAATAATGCTACATAAATGGGGCTAACTGATTGAAACGTATGACAAAGACAGCACTCATCACCGGTGGAACAAGCGGAATCGGACTGGGAATCGCCCTTGGATTCCAGGCGGCTGGTTACCAAATTGTCGTGACGGGAGTGACTGAACAGGAAGTACAGCAAACGCAAGAACAGCATCCTGGGCTGGACTGTCGACAACTGGATGTCACGTCAGATTCTCAGGTCTCCCAATGCTTGGCAAATCTGGAGGAACTCGATGTGCTTATCAATTGCGCCGGAGTGATCCTTCGTGACAACCAAGAGCACACGCCGGAAGGCTTTCAGTCAGCCATTGATGTTAATCTCAATGGAACAATGCGAATGTGTTATGCAGCCAAGTCATTACTGCAACACAGCTACGGGTGTGTCATTAACACGGCATCAATGTTGAGTTTTTTTGGAAGTGGATTTGTACCTGCCTACAGCGCCAGTAAGGGAGGGATCATGCAATTCACCAAAAGTCTAGCGATCGCCTGGGCTCCGGATAAAATTCGCGTCAATGCACTCGCTCCAGGATGGATCCAAACCGAATTAACCAGACCCTTGTATGAAGACGAACAACGAAGCCGTCAGATTACCGACCGAACTCCTATGAACCGCTGGGGGAAACCTGCAGATGTCGCCGGCCCGGCACTCTTTCTCGCCTCGAAACAGGCTGAGTTCATTACCGGAGTCACACTACCTGTCGATGGCGGCTACAGCATCATGTAGAAAGCTGAAGATTAGCGGGCTCTCTAGGTGAGGTTCTCTATCGAATAAATCGTTCGACAAAGTCTGCTCCCAAACCAACACGCTCAAAGTGTTCCATACACATTTCAATTTTTTTGTGAACGTCATCGTAGCCAACAGTTTGATGGTCTTCATCCAGATAGATTAATGCTCCGCTGATATGAAACAGGGTAATCATTTCTTCAACCCCTTCATCACAAACCAGCGTATGAACGTCTCCAGGTGGTTCATAGACATAGCTACCCTCGTTCGCCACCCAATCATGTTCCAGATAACGCCAGCTTCCTTTGATAACATAACCATGGACGGGTGCCGGATGGCGATGTCGACTAAGTACACCGGATTTTCGTACTTTAAGTAGATTCACCCATTGCCCTGCGGTACGGTTGAGGTGCAACGGTCGAAACCAAACATTTTCCGCCTGAGGGACCCACAGCCGCTCGTCTTCCGGAATGGCGTCGGTTGTATAATCTGAGATTCCGTATGGAAGAGATTCAAAGAACGCCATGCTTTTCTGATTCCAAATAAAGAGTGGTGAAGGTCTGGGGCCGAGTGCCAGAGTTGTCTTTAGCTTAGAGCAACAGACGCCCCTTTGATCACAGCAGCAATCCGAACGGCTTCATGAACATGGTTTTCACTCAACTCTGCGGTTAGTTTCGCTTCATGGGATTGAACGCATAGCTCACATCCTTCCAGCACGGCACAGGCCATCGAGCACAATTCAAACAATGCCGTGTTGGTCGCAGGACTCGTCATCCGGTTCATTCGTAAACCGGCTCGCATTTGTGAGTAACTTTCTTTTCCGACCATATGACGAAAACGATAATAAACCGTATTCATCGCCATAATTGCCGCCGCTGCTTTGGCATCTTCTCTGGCTTCCACACTCAATGCTTCCCCGGCATCCGCATCAATCGCGGCCACGAGTTTTTCATCCTGAATGAAGTAAGCCGAACAGAGAGCTACAGCCCAGGTTTCTTCGGCACTCAAAGTTTGGCTCTGAGTCAGCACGGATGACAGATTCAACTTAATATCCTTTACCGGATCGGTCATCTGACTTCGCAACGCGTTAATGTTATCCATAGCGATTCTTACTCCCAGGAACTTCTATCTATATTTGCCTATCTACGTGTTTCTATATATAGATATGGCATTTCGAGTTGATGTGGCAATGAGTCTTCAATCTATCAGGTTCACCCCCCCTTTGAAAATCCGCAAAGAGGTCATAAAAACACTGTAAATACAGGGGATTACTGAACCTAAGTCAGATTTGGGGGGTTAATCCACTCGATTGTAGCCATGTTGAATCTTAACGGTTATTCCAGTTATAGAGGTTTTTCTAAAGATGAGGGTTATTCTGGCCGAAAAACGCATATAGCGGGTGTTAGGTTCGTTTGTTCCTACGTGGACATATTAACCAAACCCTGACTTAAAACACCTCGCCGTGTGCGAGCAAGCAACCTGTCATTGGTAAATCCAATTATGAAAAAACAAACGCTTTGTTCACTGCTTACTTTTGGTAGTCTTGTCGTTACCGGCTGTGTCGGCACACCGACAATGCCCTTCGAAGATGTCCTTACGACGGCACCGTTATTTAGAACATTGGAAAAGCAGGTCGTCGAACAGGAGTTGGATGAAGCCGGCACCACCTCGCTCTCGAAATCAGCTCAGCAAGAGCTAAATCGATTTGCCAAGTCTCAAAAAGTGGACAAACGTATTCAGCTTGAAATCGAAAAAGGAAACAGCTTCTTTGACAAAGGTGATTTTGACACCGCCATTGCCTGCTTTGGCCATGCGATCCGGCTCGACCCTAACAATGTTGAAGCCTATTACCTACGTGGAATCGCTCATGGAGAGCTAGGTGACACGGCTAATGAAACTGCCGACTTTGGAACAGTCATTCGACTGGACAACAACCATGCAGAAGCCTTCAATCGACTGGGCGTTGCTTATGCGAATCAAGGTAGTGTTGAAATTGCGATCACCAATTTTAGCGAGGCCATTCGTATCAATCCGGACTTCGTAGAAGCATACAACAATCGTGCCGTCGCCTTTGCCAATCACGGAGCGATCGAAAAGACTCTAACAGATCTCTCGGAGGCTATACGCATTAACCCGGATAACGCCAATGCCTATTTCAATCGCGCTATCATCTACAACAACATTCAGGAATTTGACAAAGCGGTCACCGACTTCACCGAGACTATCCGTGCAAATCCGGACCACGCTCGAGCTTATATGAGTCGAGCCGACATTTTTGCCAGTCAGGGTAAAAACAAAAAGGCGATCGCAGATTACACGATCGCGATCGAGTTAAAACCAAAATGGGCTGAGGTTTATTACAACCGAGGACTGGCCTTCAAGGCTCATGGGCAGCAGGATGAAGCTGTGAAAGACTTCAGTAAAGCCATTGAGCTGAATCCAAAAGAAACTGAAACGAAGCCAGTTTCTTTTCGGGCCACAACGGCCTCGCCTGAGTAACACCAATCTCCAAATACGATAAAAAATCCTGCCTTGCTGAATTGCCAGGCAGGATTTTTTTGTGTCACTGTGAAACGTGATCCGAGGCTCTTATAGAGTAGGATCGCCTTTCTTCCAGTTACATGGGCACAATTCATCCGATTGAATTGCATCCAGTACTCGCAGAATTTCGCTCACATTACGGCCAACACTCAGAGCATTAGCACTGGACCATTGGATGACTCCATTGGGATCAACCAGGAAGGTCGCTCGCAGGCAAACGTCCGCGTTTGGATCGACGATACCAAGATCGTGAGCTAGTCGTTGAGCTCCAATCAGTGGGTAGGCAAGGTCTTTCAGATCGTCGTGAGATTGACACCATGCCAGGTGACAGTATTCATTGTCGGTGCTACCACCAACCACTTCACAATCTCGATCGTTAAACTCTGACAGCTGTGTATTAAACTCAGCAATTTCAGTCGGGCAAATGAAAGTAAAGTCCTTCGGATAGAAGAAATAGCAAACCCATTTACCATCGTAATCTGCGTTAGACAGACCTTTAAGGCTCTCGGGATCAGAACCGACATTGCACTTTACGTTGTACTCTGGAAACTTATCGCCAACTGTAAGCATGGCTTATTCTCTCCTGAAAATTCATAAACTGTTCGAGCTTTGATTCGCTCGTTAAACGGTTAAATTCGTTGATGCTGTCAATGTATCACAGCAATACCTGACGCGAAAGATGCCCTAATCTGAAGACGGTTTCTGTTTATCTCTGTAAGCCACACGAAGAATCGCTGGTAACAAAACCATATCGCCGATGAAGGCGACTGCTACAGAAATACAGGCGAGTTTAGAAAACAGCTGACTATGGGGCATCACGCTGATCGCACTAGCCGAAAATCCGGCTATCAACACTAAAGTACTAACCACCAATGCGGCTCCCACAGAAGTGATGGAATTCCGTATCGCGTCATCGACGTTCTGCCCTTCAGCCAATTCCCGTCGAAAACGGACCAGAAAGTGAATCGTATCATCCACAGCAATTCCCAGACTAACCGTGAACAGTAGTACACTCGTCAGTCGCAATGGTTCGCCTGTCCAAACCAGGTAGGTCGCCGTGAATAGAAGCGGCAAACAATTCGGTAGCAAACTGACAAGGCCCATTTTGACCGAACGGAACATAGCAGTCAGAACCACAATAATCACGGCAGCAGCAATCACCAGTGACTTCACTAAATCGTTGATCATGGTGGATAGATTTCGCGAGGCAACCACGGCAGAGCCGGACACAGATAACTTGACACCTGAATGTCTGGATTCGATAACCGCTAAGCGATCACGAAATCGCTGAATCACTTGACGGTGGTAATACATCCCCTGATCGGCTAGACGCGCGACGACAATCGCTCGGCCAAGGTCCGGTCGCACCCACTGGTCTGCGATGGCTTGCGGCAACGAAATCAACGGGCTTTGGTCTACGACTTCCCTGAAATTCAGAATAGAGAGCGGGTTCATAATATCGTCGTCCCCGTTAATGTCAGCTTCAACTTCACGAAGCACCGCCATTGGATCCAACTCACGACCGTCTGGCAGAGTCGTTTCCGGTGTCGTTTCTGACCGCGGATCCCATTCGACGAGGACGATCGCACTCAACATACCGCCAAACTGTTGGTCGACTTCTCGCAACGCGATTTCAGCCTCGCTCCCTTTCGGAATAGACTCTGCGATATGGCTATCCGGATGAAGCTGAAGCGTGGTCAATGTCATCCAAATCAGAAATGCGGCAAACAACCCCAGCACGACGAAACGATACTTCAAGATAAAGTCAGCATAGGAAACTGAAAACTTCTTGAGGCAGAGTGAGTCGCGACTCACTCGCCCTTGATAAGCTCCTCCGACAATTCCGGTTGATGCCAACCAGGGAACAACCACAACAACCGCCAGGAAAGTAATTAATGTACCGACCGCACAGGTAATACCGAACTGACTAATCACTTCGATACTACTAACGCTCAGCGACCCAAATCCAATTGCTGTGGTAATGGATGTAAATGCACAAGCGACACCCAAGCGTCGGACTGCCAACCACGCAGCCCGTTCCGGTTTAATGCCACGAACACGCGACTCGCGAATATCAAAGACGAGATGGACGGCATCAGTTAACCCAATCACGACAACCAGTACTGGCAGAATCGTGGTGATGAGATTTATCTTCACTCCAGTCAGACTCAGGAGCCCCAATGCCCAGAAGCTTCCGATACCGGCCCCGGCGACTGCCATAAATGCCAACGCCCAATGACGAAACGCTAACAATGCGATGCAAATGGCGACACACGCGCCAGCAAGCATCAAGTTAAAGGTGTCCGTCTTAATCGATCGAAAAATCTCAACTCGCACAGGCGGGAGTCCTGTCAGGTATGCCTCGATTCCGGAGTCGGCACGCCATCGTCTTAGCACTTGTTGTAAGTGATCCACGGTTGGTTGATAATCACTCACTAATAGATCCTGATTACCTAGCTGGATAACCATCATCATGGATTTACTATCGGCCGTAATCAGATTCCCACCCGAGATTGGGTGAGTAAGCACTTCCTCTTCAACGTTGGACCAATCGACACCGGGGGTATCGGCCGGAGGTACGAGGGGTCTGGGCAGTGGGTCACATACGAGCATTTCCGGACTGAACACCGAAACAACATGACTCACCAGCTCGTCTTCCTCCAGAGTCAAAACTAGCTGCTGCAGCTGAGCGATCGAGGCGGGAGTAAAAAACGTATCCCCTGGTCGTTTGAGAATCACCAGACAGTCATTTTCGTCCGGACGAAATTGTTTGAAGATTTCCTCTAACTGCTCAAATGGCTCATCGTTGGTTCGGAAGAGTCCCCGGGCTTCGTTATCGAATGAGAATCGTTGAAATCCAAGCAATGACAACAACGTGATAATCACGATGGTCAATAGAAGTAAACGCTGGCGATGCAGGTAGAGAATACGTACCCAGCCGCTATTCATTGTGGTCGATTCCTGACGTTGTTTGGCGGATCTCTGCGAGGCTACTCGTTCTTGTCAACAAAGGATTGGTACCGTTGATTGTGTTTCTCTAATAGAACGGGGACTTCTGACTTCAACAAGAAGCCCTGATCGACAAGTTGCTCGCAAGCTTGCTCAAATGCATTTAAATAATCCATTCTGGAAGCATAGCGTTCTGCAATCGAAGGACGAGGGTCACCGTTTGCCTCCCGTTCGGCTTGGGTGATCGTAAACGGAAAGAAAGCTCCCGATAGTCCCACTAAGTCTGGCTGAGCCGGATTTCCATCCGGATACAAATTCCAACTTGCATAGGTCCCTAAAGGAACCGCAACTTCCGGCGGTTGCAAACAACCAATTTCGTTTCCATCCGAATCGGTTTTAGGAACCAGTACACGATAGTCATTACGCATTTGCGGAGGATGTAATTCGATCATGGAGCGAGTGGACTCCCAGCGGTCTCCATAGAACCAATCGTTGGGCTGATGAATCACCGTGGGGAAACGGACGCCGGGGATTTCCGGAAATCCGACCGTGTGTTGTTCCCAGTGCACCAACGAGCCGGACTTAATGGTTGGGATCACGCTTGGTGGCATTTT
Source organism: Rhodopirellula sp. (assembly GCA_002701385.1). Taxonomy (GTDB): domain Bacteria; phylum Planctomycetota; class Planctomycetia; order Pirellulales; family Pirellulaceae; genus UBA721. The sequence goes on from NZVD01000090.1 coordinate 115,052, forward strand.
CTTACCCTGTGCCCATCCGTCGAGTTTGAGCAGTAGGCTACGCATGATCGGCCGGAAGTCGGCAGGGTTCTTCAGATAAGCTGCTCCACCTTTCGTCGGCGGGTAGGACGCCGGACCATGTTGCGTACCTCCGAACGTGTAAAAACGTACATGTCGCTGGGCTCGAGCGTCTCGCGTACCCAACGGATCGGTATGGGGTAAGGAACCAGCACGATGCCAATACTCCGAACTGGATTGAGTATGCATAATTTTGGGTAGCGTATGAGTTGCTCGAGCCTGCTCCAGCAAACCATCAGTACTGTCGTCAGTGTCTCGGAATGGATGCTTCTGTCGTTCATAGGCAAATGGAAATCGATCGACGGGATAGTCATGATTGAGCCGTTGCCCCGAAAACCGGGTTGGCTGAGCGAAACGGTGATTGAAAGATCCTAATCCTCCACCCGCAACATGAGGAACGAGGCCGTCGAAGACTTTCTCACCAGTCTCTGATTCATTGAAGCCGGAGTAAAGGAATTCCCTTAGATATCGCCCAGCCTGGGAAATACCAAAAGCGTGAGCCCTTTGCAAAAATGGCTCGCCTTCGAGGAGCAATGGGTTGCCCTCACCCTGTCCTGTTTTTACGGCATCGATCAGATCACGAACGGAAGTAAAACAGGTTCCGTGAATCTGAGGTGAATGCGCCATGTAAATGAGTTCATAGATTTGCCCCGACTCTCCTTTAGACCTCAGATAAAGATCAATGTGCTTTTGATCTCCTCCCAGCGGGTTTGTTGTTTCCGTGATTTCCGTAAACCATTGATCACGAGGAACGAGAGTCCGTGGACTGCGAGCGTGAGGTCGCTTGGTAAGTGTCGCCTCACTAATATGGTGATAGTCATGTTGGAACGAACCATGCCCTGCTCGAGTAATCCCTCCGAATTCTTTGCCAGAACCTAACGTAAACTCGTACCGCACCAGCCCTTTGACATCGGGGCCGAGTGTTGGTGGGTAGAGTTTTAATCTGGATGTGCCGGCTAGCAACTCACCATCCCAACCACTGGAAATCACCGTCCAGCCATGTTCCATCAGAAAGCCATTGCCGGCGTGAGCCGGAGTGTCCAAGCTGTTACCACCTCGGGCGTCGTTAAAGAAATCTAACGAACGCATGTTGCCACGATTGTTGACGTCATAAAGGACGGCGCCGCTGGATTTTGTCGGGTCGCTCGGAGTAAGTATGGTCAAATCAGCAAAAAACCGTACCAGACCATCGCTGTCTGTGGCTGCGAGTTCAAGGTCTACGACCTGGCGATTTTGGCGTAACTTTGGATTTAAAGCGAAGTAGACTTTGCCTCGTAACAGGTCATAAGTTCCTGTCTCTCCGAATTCCTTTCCCTCGGCGAAGCGTTGCCTGCTTTCAATTTCAAACCGCTCTACTTTGGCACGTAAAGAAGAAGGCATTAGAAATGCCAACACTAACAGTGAGAAGCTGATCGAGAGCTGTCGGGGAATTGAAAGTGATGAGATTGATGATCGCATTAGGCTTTATCAGAAAAGAAGGTATAGTACGGTCCGGAGTCTACCAGTCGTTGTAGGTAGAGCGCTAGTTCCCGCAGATGGTAATCTCCCCACATACAGGCTTCGCCGCGAGGGACTCGAGAATCATCAGACATGTAGTCCCATCCACGAGGCCGGTGGTAAACGCTGTGGAGTAGCAAGCCCTGATGTTCCGGATCGCTACAGAGATAGGGTGCACTGAGTAATGATTGAGCTGTCACCAAGCCGGCTTGTGTGTACTTATCGCCGTCGCTACCTCGTTGATTCAAATACCGCCCGAGTCGCAACAACCCTTGGGCACCGATTGCCGCAGCCGAACTGTCGATCGGTTCATAGGCATTGAACGGATCGGAAGTAGTATTGAGATAATCTCCTAACTGCTGAAGTCCGGGGGCGCCGGTATCCCAATAGGGAATGCCATCGGTGGGTGTGTTTTCAATGAAGAAGTCGCAACTGGCCTGAGCGGCTTTAAGCATCATGGCTTCGATTTCTTCACGGCCTCCATAGAGATCCAATTCAGCATCATCGATGGTGTTGAGGTATTCAAGCTGTTCCGGGTAACCGGTCATGATCCAGGCCAGCCCACGAGTCCATGTTGAAAACGGCGAGTATCCCTGTTGCGTACTCGGACAACGATATCGGCCATCGATGACATTGAAAATACTTTCATGGGCAACTCGTCCCCACTGATCGTAATCATCGCGTCCTTCATCATAGTAAACACTGTAGCGAGCTGTACTTTTGGCATGTTGTAGCATTCGGTCGAGCAGGCAAACGCGGTCATCATTTTCATGCATCAGCTCATGGCCCAGTGCATGTCCCATCGAGAGGCTGCGGAGACTTCGGATGGTGTCACAGAATAAGGAATGAGGGCCATTGAAAGAGTAAATAAAACCATCGCCATCGATCGTTTCTGACCAACGGTAGGCTTGTACTGCTGCACTACTTTTGAGTGCCATTTCATAGAAATTCAGTTCCCATTGATCGAAGGGGAGTCGACCTTCAAACATGAGTCGGCGTAGTGCGCCATAGGTACTGACGTTGTTGAAGCCATGGTCATGAACACCAAAGTGCGTGACATGGGATGCCATGTGCTCGACAGTTGCCTGTCTTCCGATATCGAGGAATTCGGAGTCACCGGTTGCGTCGTATTGAATAATGGCAGAGCCGAATTGAAAGCCCTGAGTCCATTCGGTCCATCCTTGTGCGACATACTGTCCCTGGATCGTGAAGACGGGAGTTCCGTCACTGCGATCACGTTGTGAATCAAGCAAGGAGATCTTCTGAGCCGAGACATTCCAGAAGTTCTTCAACAGAGGGCTTAGGGACTCAAGAGTCGGTGCTTGCTTCAAATCGATCATGAACGCTTTTCCACTATAAAAACAGGGTTACAAGCTCCACCTTATCAAAACTACCCCCAATAAGTGACACCCACTCTTAAGAAATCTCCTGAATCAGTGTCACCCACTCTTGACCGGTCGCATCAATCAGTTCCATCAATCAGTGCCACCCACTCGTTGTAAATCCTGATGTGGGTGAATTCATCATTTTGATAACACAGCACTTAGGATGTATGGTATCATATTGATAACAGGAGCAAATCAACATGTTGGATTCATTATTACAAATCAAAGTAACGGATGCGGATCATCCTCAGCAGGTCGCAGCGGTTCTTGGCATGCAACCCTGGAGTCAGGGATGTGTCATCCAAATGGTCGACGGGATTCGCTGGTTGGAACTTGGCCGTGTTGGTGGCGCAGTTCCTGACGAAGCCTCGCTACAACTAGCTTTGGATTCCGATGAAATAGTGGGTGGCACCGATTGGCTTTGCTTTGCCTGTCGAAGTGAAGTACAGGACAGTCCTGAGCAATATTGTGTGGCGGTTCAGTGTACTGACAAAACGATGGCACTCGAGACATTAACTGCCATTAGCAAATCCTTGTTAAACGGGATAGTACAGTGGCATCGGCATCAGCAATTGCACGATCGCGTGTTGAGAACGGAGACGATTTTACAAATTGCCGCTCAGTGGCACGGGATCAAGCAAACGGATCAGTTAATTTCCGAGATAGTCGAAGCCTCGACGCGGTTACTTAGTGCTGAACGCGCCAGTCTTTTTCTATGGGACAAAGAAAACGCTCAGTTGGTGGCGCGGCCTGCTATCGGCGTGGATGGTCATGAATTGCGAGTGGCTGATGATGCTGGTGTGGTTGGCGAAGTTTTTCAGTCAGGGCACTCGCTTCGAATTGATGAAGTGGAAGGTCGGGATCAGATTAACCGTGAGGTGGATCGGAAGCTAGAGTTTACGACTCACAATTTGATTTGTTGCCCTTTGTTTGACCGTCAGGGAGAGGTGATCGGGGCATTTGAAGTTCTCAATAAACATCAAGGTACATTCAGCTCGGCAGACTTAAAGGCGTTGGAAGATTTAGCGCAACATGTAAGCTCGGCTTTGGAGGAAGCTCAGGAAGTCGAGCAGATTATTGCGAGTCGCAGTATTATTGCGGAGCAGGCAGCAGAAGGTATTTCATTAATTGGAGAGTGCCCTCAGATTGTAGCGTTGCGAACGACGCTGGAGCGAATCGCGAATACTGATCTGGCGGTATTAATACTGGGTGAGAACGGCACTGGTAAAGAGGTGGTCAGTCAGTTACTTCACTTTCAAAGTGACCGTCGGGATGAGCCACTAGTCGCGGTTAACTGTGCGGCGATTTCCGAATCACTGTTGGAAAGTGAGTTATTCGGGCATGTTCAAGGGGCCTTTACGGATGCTCGGGAGGATCGCGAGGGCAAGTTTGAATTGGCGAGTCGTGGAACGTTGTTACTCGACGAAATCGGAGACATGAGTCTCTCTGGTCAGGCTAAGCTCTTACGTGTTCTAGAAGATAAAATGGTAGTGCGTGTGGGCGGATCGATTCCCATTTACACGGATGCGCGAGTAATTGCTGCGACGAATCAGGATCTAGGAGAGATGGTTCGGGAGAAACGGTTCCGCGAGGATTTGTTTTACCGGTTGAACGTCATGACGGTGGCAATGCCTCCGTTACGAGAACGCGGCGACGACATCATTTTATTAGCCGAGTATTTTCTCCGGGAACTTTCAGCAAAGGCTCGGCGCAAGGCTCCACGGATCACAGCCGGTGCGCGTAAAAAGCTATTGAGTCACCGTTGGCCTGGCAATGTGCGTGAGTTACGGAATCTGATTGAGCGTATCATTTACCTCAGCGATTCGGAAAAATTGGAGGCGAGTGATTTACAGTTTTCAGATGCTCTTACAGAAGCTTCCGTATCACCCGACTTCAGTGGCACGTTAAACGATGCGACCAGAGAGTTTCAGATTCAGTTAATTCGCTCTGAGATTAAGCGTTGTCGCGGGAACATGACGACTGTAGCGCGCCAGCTTGGTCTTCATCGCTCTAATCTTTACCGGAAGATGGGTCAATTGGGAATGAGCTTAGACGAGTAGCTCTGTTGAAGGCGGAGGTGGTGCTTACATTGCCCCCTTGCCGGCGTATTGCTTTTGGTTAGGATAGAAACTTCAGCCCCTATAGCTCAACTGGCAGAGCATCTGACTCTTAATCAGAGGGTTCTAGGTTCGAGTCCTAGTGGGGGCACTTGAGGCATTTGCAGACTGCGGAATAGACGGGCAGCGTCCTGCAACTGCCTTTTTCTATGCGGTTTTTTAGTCACTAAATTTCCTGTGCCGCACCCTGCACCGCCGTGCTGCACCATATTTGCACCAGCGCAAGCACGGATCAAATCTGATTTTTGTACCTGAGCGTAATGTCTCTTATAAGTCTTTGGATCGTGTCCTACCCAAGCAGATTCAAGCGAACCACCATAAGCTCTTTCGATCTCATTCGCTCTGGTTGAGCGCATGTTATTACAGATCGCAGGCCATGGCTGATGACCTGCCTTCTTGATGATGTCTTTAAATGGCTTATCAATACTGGTGCCATACTTACGCAAGGTTGGAAACAACCAAACCTCGGCATCATTGAGACTCTCCAGTAACTCCATTAGGTACGGTTGAATTTCGTCAAATATAGGGACGGTACGGATAACAGAATTCCCATACTCGTCCTTTCGCTTTGCATCCTTGATATTGATCGTCGAATATTCAGCTTCGAATTTAACGTCCGACACTTTGATGCTAAGCGGCTCAGTCTTTTGCGCTCCCGTCCATCTCCAGATGGCTATTAGGAGCCTCCACTCTACGCATGGTGCTGCCTCAATAATTTCCTGAATCAGCTCAGAGTTCACCTCAAAGCATCTACACGCTGGCTTCTGCTCTCTCCCACGTTTAATATGATCAAACACATTCTTATTAATTAGCTCTCTTTCGACAGCAAATTTGAATAGCGATCTCGCATTAGCCATTAATAAGGAATGATAAAATTAAGCCCGAACGAATTAAGCTACTGGATAAATTAGATTTCGATTGGAAGTGAAAGCAAACTTTCTTAATTCCAAAACAAGTCCACAATCCACATTTTGGTGTACTAACAAGTAAACAACACTCTGTTTACTAAAGGTCACCAATTATGAAACTCTACACCGCTAAGAAGATCAGAAGTCTCTACAATTCTGGTCAATCAGTTCGAACGATCAGCAGGCAGTTCGGCATTAGTAAAAGCTATTGCTATCAGATTCTAAGAAATGAAGTCTGCTTCGATGTTTTCTACAAGCCACAGACTCTCAAGACAAAAGTTGATGTAGATGCTGCGTGGGCTCTCATGAAAGAGCACAAGACTCAAGCTCAAATCGCTCATGAGCTATCAACAGAAGAGAATCGGATCTCTCCCTCCTTAGTCGGATACCATCTTCGGCGCAGATGGGAGGAAGAGCGAGAATAATGTTTTGTATTTTATTTATTCAAGTGAAATTGAAAGTGCCCGGAAAACGCTCAAAAGCTAAGAGTGCTAACGAGTGCACAGCCCTTCTCCAGACCAGAAATGTTTGCTTATTGCGTCTGGAGGTGGTTGGATGATTGATTATCGAATTATTAATTTCTCTCATTCGCTAAGAGATCTAGAAACCGGCCAAGCTGCTGAAAGGTTCTTTAGGACTCTCAGCAGTCATCATAAGGAGATTGATCTCAGGGGTGTCTCATCCAATGTGGATCAATGGAAGTTGAAGGAGAAGACCGATGATGGCTCAGTTTGGATTTTTGAAGATAAAGTAGAAGTCAAAATTGACTCGCCTCCAGTAGATCGAGGACGACATAGGTTTGCGAGAATGGGAACGATATGGATCGACAAAGAGAGTAGAGGTTTCAGTTTAGCGCCGGTCAAAAGATGTATTTCATCTGTACAGGACAAGTTAGAGGAAATGGCGCTACCTCTGTTCCTATGCATAAAACCGTATGAGCTAGAACATGGTTATAAGGAAATTTTCCATCATTCAAAACGGAGACAACACGCTTTAGTTCAACTGGTTCTGAGCTTAGGGTTTCAACATATGAATCAAGATTCGTGGAATATTGCCTGTGAAGGTAGTACCATAGAATTTCAAGAAAGAAACCGAGAGTATCCGCTAGAAATTCCTTTTCTGATCTGGATTCCAGAGACCTGTGCAGAATCTGATTACAATTATTTCTTTTCATTCTTAAGGTGAAACAGCCATGAGATCGCTAGTCTCAATACTTTTACTTCTACTCCTAGTGAACTGCGTGTGGGGACAACAAACTGAATTAACACCTGAATCTAAACAGGAGACAAAGACATTTGAAGGGCATGATGGCTACATTTCTAGCGTAGCTTTTAGTCCGGACGGCAAGACAATTGCAAGTGGAAGTACTGATAAAACAGTTAAACTCTGGGACGTCGACACTGGTGCAGAGCTAAAAACATTTGAAGGGCATGATAATGTGGTTTGGGGCGTAGTCTTTAGCCCGGACGGCAAAACAATTGCAAGTGGAAGTCAGGATAAAACTATCAAACTATGGGATGTCGACACTGGTGCAGAGCTAAAGACGTTTGAAGGCCATGATGGTGATGTACTTAGCGTAGCCTTTAGTCCGAATGGTAAGACAATTGCAAGTGGAAGTAACGATAAAACAGTCAAACTATGGAATGTCGACACTGGTGCAGAGCTGAAGACGTTTGAAGGCATTGGTTATCGCGTAGCCTTTAGTCCGGATGGTAAGACAATTGCAGGTGGAAGACTTGGTATCAAACTATGGAATGTCGACACTGGTGCAGAGCTAAAGACGTTTGACGGCATTATTAATAGCGTAGCCTTTAGTCCGGATGGTAAGACAATTGCGAGTGGAAAATTTGGTATCAAACTATGGAATGTAGACACTGGTTCAGAGCTAAAAACGTTTGAAGGCCATGATGACTATCTTATTCTTACCGTAGCCTTTAGCCCGGACGGCAAGACAATTGCGGGTGGGAGTGGTCCACTTATCAAACTTTGGGACGTAGACACTGGTGTAGAACTAAGAACGTTTGAAAATCATGATGGCCGTATTTATGGCGTAGCCTTTAGTCCGGACGGCAAGACAATTGCAAGTGGGGGTGGTAAAACAGTCAAACTCTGGAGAGCCGATAATTAACCCTCCTGTGGGAATCGTTGAAGATGCATTAGATAACAGTGGAGTTCTATATGTCTTTGATAAAATCGGTATCAATGTAATGTTTTTCGAAGTCAAAAATGCTGGCTTAGCAAATGGTTGGAATATAAGAGTGTACGATTCTAAAGTTCTAAAGAAGCTGACGGACATAAATGCTGACGCATTTACTGTACTCGGTCGGAAAATCAAACTATGAAATTACAAGAGTAAAATGAACGGCATTATCCGAAGCTATAAATCTGATAAAAACGACCTCTCTAATTTAATGCTACTCCTAAAGTGGATTCAGTTTTTTCATGTATGAACTAAATTCAAACCACCACTTTTCATCCCCCTCATCAACCTATAGCCCGAACCACCTCACATATCATTCCATACCTAACAGTACCCAGATGAGATTATAAAAATCCCCCTACTCTTTCAGAATCTCAACAAGAAGTTGTTTTAGGATGGTGGGGTCGAGAGAGGATAAGAGGGCTTTGAGGTGTTCAGCGACTTACGGATTTCAGACGATGTGGTCACATGTCTTGGTAATCGGAAGTATCAAGTTATTGCCTGGGTGGACCCGTGCCTTACATGGCTACGAAGTACATGTCTCATTTCACTTTGGCTGCACGTAGTAGACGTCATTGTGAATGATCTCGCCGGGCTTGCGATAGCGTGAAAGGCCTTCGAAGTACAATAGCGGCGGGAGCTTCCCGGCGGCCGCCCCGTTGAAGCCGGTAGGCCGCTCCAGCGTGGGAACCAAGGTGCCACGATCGGGGTTGTGAGTGATGACCTCCCGCGAGGCGAATGTCCGGCCGCCGTCGCGGGTCTCGAGCCAAACGACGCGATGAATGTTGGGGTAATCTCTCAGCCAGAATGCCGGGCGCCCATGAATGCCGGGGCTCCAGTTGGCCTTTGGATGTTTCAGCGGAGCCAGCGTAAGCAGCAGGCACATGACGTCGTCACGCGTCATCGATACGTTGCAGTCCACCGCCGCCAAACCGGGCCAACGCTGTTCAATGGCTTGTTGCAGCGGTCGGTGCCCCCAACCACCGGCGTCATCCGGTGTTACCAGAAATATCTGTCCAGGGTCGGGCGTGTGGCGGACATAGACAACATAAGGACGGTTGCTTGAGTCGACCGCGAGCCCGCAATGACGTATACCCGGCTTGGGTCTGTCGGCCGCATCGCGTTCACGAGTTCCCTCGTCGATCAGGTCGATGGTGTCGGTGGTTGCGGGCAACTCGATCGGTGCGCCGTCAGCCTTTCTCCACGTCCGGCCGAAGTCGTCGCTACGCATGTAACCGACGGCCTGATGCACTCCCCGCGGTTCGCGGCCGTGTTCACCGGCGCGCGCCTTATAGCCCATAAAGAAGCCGGTCGACATGTGCAGCGTCTTGTGATCCGGTCCCCAGGCCAGTGCATTAGCGTAGGCCGCATAGAACTGGTACCGGCTCTGTTTCTTAACCAGCAGCCCACGATATTCCCACTTCTCGCCCGGCGGTTTCACAAAGAAGTCCATGCCTTCCCAGGCCTTGTCGTGCCGGCCGGTCAGGTAAAGCGTGTCGTCGGGACCACAGATCAGCACCGGGTAGGTGGTCTTGCCGAAGGTTTCAATCTCCGTCCACTCCGATGTGTCACCGGGCCGCAGGCTACGACGGTACTGCAGGCCCGTGTGATGCCCCCCGATGATCACGTGCAGGTAGCCCTTGCTGTCCGCAACGATTGTGGGCCGCGAATGGTTGTCGCGGCCTTCGCCCAAGGTGTAGGTGGCCGACCAGTTGCCCGTTTCGTGATCCAGGCTACGTACCCGGGCGAAGTAGCCTTCTTTGGTGGCGTCCTGCCAGACAATGCGCGTCTTGCCGCCGGCGGTAACGATCTTATTGCCGTATCCCGACGTGGCCCGTTCGCTGCCGATGGTCGAAATCTTTTCGCGATGAGCCTTCGCCACATCTTCGGCCATGCCCGGCAGCGGCTGCAGGGCCAAAGTTGCGCCCGTCACCAACAGGCCAATGATGAATCGTCTCATAACGGCTCCCCTCGAAGAATGCGTGACTAGGAATGTAGCACACGTGATTCTAACAAGTCACAGTACCCATTGCACCCAGCAACTCCTGCTCATGTGCGCCGTTGTGCAAGTTGAAAAAAGTGTTGCGTGCGGCAGAGGGGGTAACTACCTAGGGGACCCAAAGCCCCCCGGGGGGCGGCACCTGCACGGTTGCCAATGACCAGGAATTCGACCAACTCAAGGCATCGATCCTACAACCGCAGCCGGATTCCAGTTCACGCGTGTCACCGGTTGATGCGGCATCCCCCGACCCCACATCGCCAGAGGACGAGTAGTCCCTAACCGACAAGCAGCATGATCTGCTGCTGGACGGCCTTGCTCAGCGTCGGCCAGCAACTTTAAGTGGACCTCCGGTTTTTGGCTTTCACCACACAGGCAAGACTGGAATTCAAGCGACGGATTAAAGGTACTCGCGGAACCGGATCCCCATCGCGACCCTAACGATGAGAACTAGTCATTCAGATGGATTTTTTGGGGGTACTGGTAATGGCCGCAAGGTTTGAACGCGGTCTGTGGCCATGCTGAAAATGGTTATCTAACCAGACACAAGGAGATAAGACGTGAGTGATTCCTATTACGCATGTGGCGTTTGTAAATTCTCTTTTCCGGACCACAAAGTCAAGGATTGTTAAAGTTGCAATGAGGATGTGTGCTTGGATTGCATGATAAATATCTCGTCCCATCCGTCCCTTGCACGAACTCGAAATCCTGCGTGGCGAGCGAGAGTTTTTTGACCCTATGACATCGCAGTTGGCGCGGGCTTGGTATACTGACTATGTCAGGAAACCGCTCTTGCCCCGTCCATCAAAGCAAAGGCGATCTACGAATTGTGTGGCGATCAGCGAAATGGATTCCCCGAGACATCCCCTTGTGAAAAGGCGCTGAAAAAGACACTCGAATGTATCCCACCAAGCAATCCACGTTCTCACTCCTTATTGGCCTGCTGCTCGCCACATCGGTGCTGCATGCCGATGAGATTCCAGCGCCAGCCGCTGCACTCTTGGAGCGGAACTGTGTTGGCTGCCACGACGGTTCGTCCAAGAAAGGTAACCTGGATCTGACTTCGCTGGCTTTCGACCTTGAGGATCACGCCACACAGGATCGCTGGATTCAAATTCACGATCGCATTATGAAGGGGGAGATGCCGCCCAAGCCGAATGACTTGCCCGAGTCTGAAAGAGCATTGATGGTCACGGCTTTGCGCCGTCCTCTCGCGGCAGCAGACCGCGCGAAAATTGCCACAAGCGGGCGAGGTCCGATGCGTCGTCTGAACCGCATCGAGTTCCAACAGAACCTGCGTGACCTCCTACACCTTCCGCATCTCGACATTCTCGACCGTTTG
>NZVD01000091.1 GCA_002701385.1 Rhodopirellula sp.
AGAGGTCGAAGTGGTCTGGGCTGTGTCTGTAGCAGGTGGTCCGTTGTTCATTCCTTCATTTTAGTCGTTATCGCTATAGACATGAATCACTGTTTTTGAGACAGTTTGCGTCTCTGATTTAGTCAATCCTTTCCAAAATCCACCTCTTGTTTTTCAGCTTCATGATGAACAGCCACCAAGCATTTACCTTCCGAGTCTCACTGGCGATCCTGTTATTAACCGCGATCCCGGGTGCGTTACAGGCTGCTGACGGCTGGGGCCGTCTCAATCCCTTCAATGCGTTACCGACTCCTCAATGGCCAGAATGGGCGACCGTGAAGATGCCGGAAGTTGATTTGGTACCGGATTGGGTTAAGTTACCCGACGTGACAGAAATCCCTAGTGACATAGCTCGAATGCATCGACGCAATATGAATGCAATCGGCTCGGCTGTTAACTACCTTAATCCCTTCAAACGAAAAACGGTAACTCGTCCAATTCCTCCCCCGACGGGGGCTCGGAAGACAACGCCAGTTTCAGGGTCGACTTCTGACCGGTTTTGGTTTCCGTCGTTTATGGAAAATGAGCGTCGTTTGGGGCCAAGTCGCTCCGTTTCTGATTTTCTAGATCGGCCGCGCATCCGGTAATAACGATTTTATCGTTCCAGAATCCGTCCTTCTTCTTACCGTGAATGCGATTGCACGCATTCAACAAAAGCCAGTTTTGACTTAGCATTAATTGTTGATGCAATTGCATCTGGTAACACTTGGTTTAAAAAAGAGACGAATTGTGTCCACACGTATTGGCTTTATCGGGGCAGGTCAAATGGCTTCTGCCCTAGCCTCCGGATTTTCAGCTGCAGACGCGAATGTAACGCCCGAGGCTATTTCTTTCTATGATCCGTCGGAAGAATCGCAGCAACGGTTTTGCGATCGGGTTTCCGGTGCAAACGCACTGGAGTCGGCCGAATCGGTGATTGCTGCTAGCGACATTGTCTTCCTCGCAGTGAAACCACAGATTATGCCACTCGTATTACCTGAGATTGCAGCATGGATTGATGACCAGGTATTAGTGGTGTCCATTGCAGCTGGCGTTTCCCTAGCGACCATGGCCGACGCCTTGGGGTCAACTCGACTGATTCGCGTCATGCCCAATACCCCCTGCCTGGTTGGAACATCGGCGGCTGTTTATAGCCCAGCCGCTGGAGCGAGTGAAGAGGACTGCATGCGATTGGGGCAGCTATTGAATAGTACGGGCCTGGCATTTCAGCTGGCGGAAAGCTATCTGGATGCTGTGACGGGTTTAAGTGGTTCTGGGCCGGCTTATGTTTACAATATTATTGAAGGCCTGAGTGACGGTGGAGTTGCCATGGGCTTACCCCGGGAAATTGCGACGAAACTTGCAGCTCAAACGGTTAAAGGAGCTGCTGAAATGGTCTTGGAAACTGGACTCCATCCTGGTGCCTTAAAAGATCAGGTAACCAGTCCTGGCGGTACAACCATTGCTGGTTTACGGGCGATGGAAGACCGCGGAGTCTCCGGCGCAATGATGGCCGCAGTGGAAGCTGCGACCAAGCGGTCACGAGAACTTGGTTAGAAAGCAGGAGACAGGATAATGTCCTTATTTGGTGACCCTCTTTTTCGTTGGCGAGAAACTTTTCTGGTTGTGTTCGACGAATCAAATCGCCCGACCACCGAGTCAGTGAAACAAGCCCTTGCCCGAGTTGGTAAATTTGATGCTGAACAATGCAATCAGACCGAAACGGGACTGATTGAATCGCTCACCGTCACCAATTCGATTGACTGTGTAGGGTTGGATATTGTTTTTGTAGAGGGCGAAGAAGCGAGCGAGCAAATCGAGGAATTGCGATCAGAGATTTCTCCGGACGACCTATTGCCTGGTCAGGAAGAGATGCTCGAACAGCTTGCCGGTTGTAATGCCCGCCTGGACATCCTGCACTTTGAACAGCTAACTGCGTCGTTTAGCGAAGACGATGATGAAGAGTTTTTAGACCCTGGTTCACTCTTAGGGGTTGCCGAGGCTTTGGCTCAATTAGTCGGCGGAGTTGCTGTTGACCCCGGTTCGGGTACTTTTGTTTAATCTTCTGCACAGTCAGGTTAAATCTCGAACTGTGCGGTTTTATCAAGTCATCAGGATTTAAGTGCATGCAAGCTAAAGAAATAAAAAACGGAGCTGTTCTCAATTACAACGATGCTCCAACCCTTATTGAAAGTGTTAGCGTCCAAACTCCGTCCGCACGCGGGGCTGCCACGCTCTATAAATTTCGAGGGCGAAATCTGGTTACCAAACAAAAGGTCGATATCACACTCAAAGGTGGCGAGTCACTGGATGAGGCCGATTTTGAACGTCGGGCTGTGACGCTCATGTATTCCGATGGCGCCGAGATTCATTTCCTTGACTCCACTGATTACAACCAGTATTCCATTGCATCCGAAGATGTAGAGCATGAGATGCAATACGTAACCGAAGGGTTAGAGGGAATTCTCGCGTTGATCTATAACGATCAGTGTGTTGGTATTCAGATTCCCCATACCGTTGAGCTGGAAATCTCTCAGACCGACCCAGGTGCGAAAGGTAATTCAGCCACAGGGCGTACCAAGCCGGCCACGCTTTCATCCGGAGTTCAGATTCAAGTGCCCGAGTACCTTAAAGAAGGTGAGTTGGTGAAGGTGGATACACGTACGAATGAGTTTCTGGGCCGAGTCAATTAGCCCTTAGAATGTTCAGACAAACGAAGGAAAAGGCTTGTGCTCTATTTGGAGTCACAAGCCTTTTTTAGTTAGCAGCAGGTAGTTTTACCTAAAGTGTTAATCTTGGATATCTTGGATTCATTGAATGCCGTGGATTCGATGGCCGATCTGATTAACTATTTCATCCTCTTCCGGGAAAATACCGGTTTCGAGTTTGGAATAGATTAACTCGTCTCCTACCGTCACTTCGAAACATCCCCCTATGCTGGGTTCAAGTTCCAGACCACTAATTTGCCGTTTGTATTGCACAAGCAACTTGGCTGCCAGGCTGACAGCTTTGGGCTCATAGTTTCAGGAAGAACAGTAGCGTAGGTGGATTCTCACAGTCAATTCATCAGATAGTGTTTTACAAAAGTCTATTTCTTCTTGGCAGTTTTTTTACGTGCAGGCTTCTTCTTCGCAGAAGCTTTAGAAGCACTCTTTTTCTTACCACCAAAGGCTTTATCGAAATTGGTGGCGTATTTTGGTGTCGAGCCAACTCGCAGAATTGTCACGGCGTTGTTTCCTTATAGTTTTAGTATGTTAAGTAGGGTCTATTTATGAATATTGTACGAACAATATGATACGTCAAGGCATTCAAAGTCCGGACGGTCAAAGTGTCCGTTGTTATGCACTTGGTGTGCTCAAGATTATACCAACTTCTTGTACTTAAAACGGCGTGGTTCGTCAGGGTTGATCCCCAGTCGTTCACGACGCTGACGTTCATAAGTCTCGTAATTTCCTTCGCACCAGTGTACATATCCATCACCTTCAAAGGCCAGGATATGTGTGGCCAGTCGATCGAGGAACCAACGGTCGTGGCTGGTAACTACGACACAGCCGGCATAATTCTGTATCGCCTCTTCCAGAGCGCGGAGTGTATCCACATCCAAGTCGTTGGTGGGTTCATCGAGTAACAAGACATTAGACCCCTGACGCAGGAGCTTGGCTAGATGAACACGGTTACGTTCACCGCCGGAAAGTGTACCCACTTTCTTTTCCTGATCCGGGCCTTTGAAATTGAATCGGGAGACATATCCACGGGAATTGATCCGACGGCCTCCCATGTCGAGATGTTCATAGCCACCGGAAATTTCTTCATAGACTGTGGCGGCAGGATCCAGATTGTCTCGGTTTTGATCGACATAGCCCATTTCCACGGTAGGGCCAACGCGTAACTCACCACTATCCGGAGTATCTTGTTCAGTGAGCATCCGGAAGAGTGTTGTTTTCCCGGCTCCGTTAGGGCCAATCACTCCCACGATTCCACCTGCGGGCAATGAAAAGGAAAGGTCCTCCATTAGAATTTTGTCACCAAATCCTTTTGAGATATTTTTGGCTTCAATCACCAAGTCTCCAAGATGTGCTCCGGGAGGGATTTGCATTTCGAATTCGCTGATTTGTTCTTCGAATTGTTCTGAGACCATTCGGTCATAGGCAGCGATTCGAGCTTTGCTTTTACTTTGACGTGCTTTGGGAGAGGAGCGTACCCATTCCAGTTCGCGGGCAATTGTCTTTTGTCTGGCCACCGACTGTTTTTCTTCAATTTTGAGTCGGGCTTCTTTCTGTTCAAGCCAAGCAGTGTAATTGCCTTCGAAGGGGTAACCCTTCCCTCGGTCAAGTTCGAGAATCCATTGGGCAACGTTATCCAGGAAATAACGATCGTGAGTGACGGCAACGATCGTACCTGGGTAGTCGCCCAGGTGTCGTTCCAGCCATGCCACGGAATCGGCATCGAGATGGTTCGTTGGTTCGTCAAGTAATAACAAGTCGGGGCGTTCCAGTAGTAACTTGCAGAGAGCCACACGTCGACGCTCTCCCCCGGAAAGTGTTGTGACATCGGCGTCGCGATCTGGAAGATTCATGACATCAAAGGCCACTTCGATTTCCCGGTCCAGATTCCATGTGTTTGTCGTTTCGATTTCATCTTGAAGCCGGGCCATTTCATCGCAGAGTTTCATCATCTGCTCGTCGTCCATCGGCTCAGCTAACTCAACACTGATTTGGTTGTAACGATCCAGCATGGCTCGTCTCGGAGCCACAGCTTCCTCGACATTCCCCCATACATCCTTCTCTGGATTAAGCTGAGGTTCCTGAGGTAGATAACCACAGGTGAATCCATCGGTTAACCGGGCTTCACCGTCAAACTCGGTGTCCTGCCCGGCCATGATACGTAATAACGTACTTTTCCCGGTCCCGTTACGCCCCAGGACGCCAATTTTAGCGCCGGGGTAGAAAGCAAGATAGACTTCCTTAAGGACTTCTCGAGGCCCGTGTTTCTTTGTTAATTCGGTGATCGTGTAGATGTATTGTTTACTCATAGCGTTCACGGAGGTAATGAAGGTGGCCGGTTGCAACATCCGTGCCAGTTGTTCGGGTTGTACTGTTTGGTTGTCTTCGGAGGGTAATCAGATGTGAGCCACAGATTGCTTCACGAAAAAAACGGAATCGGTTGGTTGCTAAGGACAGGTGTCTGGTCGTATGTTTCGATACTGAATAATACCTGCCGCTTTTGAGTCCGTACTAACGCGAGTTCCCCTTCCCTCTCGATTGTTACTCGGGTCCACTCAGGAGCATTTAAAAACAGGCCTGATAACCGTGCTGTTATCAGGTCTGTTTTTATTCCCACTCGATTGTCGCAGGAGGCTTGCTGCTAATGTCATAACAAACTCGATTCACCCCTTTGACTTCGTTGATGACTCGTGTCGAGATGGTGGCGAGTAAGTCATAGGGAAGCCGGGACCAGTCCGCTGTCATAAAGTCATCAGTGTTGACGCAGCGAATTGCGATTGCATCTTCGTACGTTCTGGCATCTCCCATGACTCCCACACTCTGAACGGGTAATAGTACAGCAAATGCCTGAGAAGTTTCGCGGTACAGACCGGCATTTTCTATTTCCTCAATGGCAATGGCGTCTGCTTCACGGAGTATATCGAGTCGTTCTTTGGTGATTTCTCCGAGACATCGTACCGCCAGTCCAGGCCCAGGGAATGGGTGCCGCCAGACCAGATGTTCCGGGAGTCCAAGTTCCAGCCCCAGTTGTCGTACTTCGTCTTTAAATAAATCACGTAAAGGTTCGATTAATTCAAAGCCGAGTTCGTCGGGAAGCCCACCAACGTTGTGGTGTAATTTAATCGTCGCAGCAGGACCATCCGGTGCAGCACCGCTTTCGATTACATCGGGGTACAGTGTGCCTTGAGCCAGGAAATGAGCGTTTTCGATTGTCTCAGCTTCTTCCTTGAAACACTCGATAAATTCATAACCAATGAGCCGACGTTTTTCTTGTGGTTCAGAAATTCCCGCGAGTTGATTTAGGAATCGTGATTCTCCCTGGACAACTCGAAGGTCCGCTTTGAAATGATTGGTAAAGGCTTCGATCACGGCGGACTGTTCATTCTTTCTCAGTAAGCCGTTGTCTACCAGAATACAGGCAAGTTGATCGCCGATTGCTTTGTAAAGCAACGCGGCCACCACGGAGCTATCGACTCCTCCCGAGAGGCCGCAGATGACACGTCGGTCTCCGACCTGTTCGCGAATCGTGGCGA
Organism: Rhodopirellula sp.; assembly: GCA_002701385.1. Classification (GTDB taxonomy): domain Bacteria; phylum Planctomycetota; class Planctomycetia; order Pirellulales; family Pirellulaceae; genus UBA721. Next base: position 6,275 of record NZVD01000091.1, read on the forward strand.
TGGTTTCATCGGCGAAGTCCCCCAGTTTCCAGGTGCCGGTCAGTCCACAGATATTGAGCAGGAAGTTTTTCAGGATCTTTCCACCTTCGGGTGAATGAGTCACTTCCGGATGGAATTGAATTCCATAGACAGGTAGCGTATTGTGTTTGACGCCTGCAAAGGGACAGGTATCCGTATGGGCCAGAACAGTAAAGTCATCGGAAATGTTTGAAACCTGATCGCCGTGGCTCATCCAGACCTGTTGTTCCGCCGATGTATCCGCAAATAATTGACTGGAAGTATCGACGGTCAGTTGAGCGCGACCATATTCTCGCGTGGAAGTACTGCTGACTTTACCGCCGAAAGCTTCGGTGGCAAGTTGCATGCCGTAGCAGATTCCTAGTACAGGTAGGCCCATCTGGAATAACTCCGGATCACACCGAGGTGACCCTTCTTCGTAGACACTCGAGGGACTTCCGGAAAGAATCAGTCCCTGAGGGTTGTGTTCCTTGATGCGTTCGACAGAAATGTCGTGTCGCACGATCTCGCAGTAAACGTTTTGTTCACGGACACGTCTTGCAATTAATTGGGCATATTGAGAACCGAAGTCCAGAATCAGGACGCGTTCTCTGGAAATGCTGGTCATAACCGTACTGTCTTCCTTGTGTTCGGATAAAACTCAAACTTCGATTATAGAAGGAACACAGGAAAATCAACAGCCTGTCGACGGTTGGTTTTAGGCCGGTTGCCAGTTTTTCGTATTATGGAGTTTAATAGAAACAACGACTCGTCTTTTTTTCTCTCCTCTAACCATGGCTTTGCGATGTTTGTGCTTTTGACCAATGACGACGGAATTCATGCCGAAGGACTTTGGGCGGCGGCAGAAGAACTTAGGCAGGACCGCCGAGTGACTCGTCTCGAAATCATTGCTCCGCAGGTGCAGCAGTCTGGTGTGAGTCATAGTATTACATACCTCTCGCCACTCGTGCCGACACGTGCGACCGTTCGTGGGCAATCCGTTTGGGTAGTCAATGGTACCCCGGCAGATTGTGTAAAGCTTGGAGTAATGCAATTACTAGATCAACGCCCCGATCTGGTTATCAGTGGGATCAACGAAGGACTCAATACGGGGATCAATGCTATTTATTCGGGGACAGTGGCAGCTGCCCGTGAAGCAACATTTTTTAGATTGCCAGGAGTGGCTTTGTCGCTGGAGTACGCTAAGGAGATGGTGTTTTCTACAGCAGCATCAATTTCCGTACCTCGGGTTTTAGGCATGATCGAAAGTATGACGCTGGCCTCAGGAGGCACGGGGGTGCTTAATGTCAATATCCCCCAGTCGGCAGTGAGTCCAGAGGATTCGGCGGAGAAACCGATTTGGAAGTACGTGCCTATGAAGTTGACTCGTCACGATGACCCTTACGTAACTGGTGCCGACCCGAAGCAGCGGCATTATTATTGGTCTACGGATGAACCGTTTGTGGAATTGCCCGGAGCGGATACCGATGTGGATTCCATCGCGGCTGGGGCGATTACCGTGACCCCAATGAGTTTTGACCTAAATGATTATAGGATGCTTCAGCAATTGAATCAGCAGTAGCGTCCCGTCTATTTGGCGCCTCGATCCCGTAGCCTCTTTTCGACTTGGATTCCCTCACGTATGTCTGAATGACCATAGGATGTGACATACCAGGCATCCTTGGATTGCTCGTATTCGAAGTCAACCTGTAGATATCTCGGTACGATTTGATTGGTGATACCTAGCCTTTGAGAGGATCCTTTGACAACGACATTAAAGCCGGTGCTTGCCGTTGGTGGCGACGTATCTTCGTTATAGAGGACGATTAAGTTGCTTTTAATACTGACCGATGAAATGTCATATTTGTTTAATTCTGCCAGTGCCTGAGAGCGAACGATTTCGGCATTCGGAGACACATAGCCAACTGCACGCTCAAAGTCTTCATTTTCAACGGCATTAGCAATCGCAAAAATAGTATCGTAGATTCGCTCTCGAGGAGTCTTTACGGTATTTTCAACAAGCACCATGGTGACGGTTAATGCCGCAACGATGACAGCAGCGATTAGCAGTTTGTGAATTCCCGTTTGGAGCCAGATGGCGATCAGTAGGACACAGATCGGAATTCCAGTGATGAGTACGTAAAACGGCGATTCGTAGAATGGTTCCATGGCTATGGCTCCGTTTTGACCCTTGGGGAATCTGCACTGGCTGATGGTTCTACGGCGGTTGATATCGATTCGTTCGATTTGACGAGAATACGTTGTTTCCAAATCATCGCCCACGAGAAAGCGAAGATAGCTCCAAACAAAATGTAAAGAGGGGTCAAGGTGACGAGCTGTTCACCCTGAGTGGCATCCTGATCGGTGGTGTGCGTTGCACCACCCTCTTCATAGGTTTGCATCCGAGCGCGGAAATTGATTTCTTCTAAGTCCTGACGAGTGTCGAACTTACCCTGCAGAATTACCAAACCAATCAGACCGGCCGTGCTGAAAAGGTACACCCAGAACCAGGCTGATTCGGTTAGCTTCTTGCGTTGATTTTGCACGATGCAGGTTTCAGTAAAAGTATCGCGGGGAGCTTCAGAGGTCAAGCGACCCTCTGTAACCAGATTGAAGAAAGCAAAAAAGCGGAAGTGTATGGGAATCGAACCCACCAACCGAGCGGTTCACGCCCGGCTCAGCGGTTTTGAAGACCGTGGCCATCACCAGATGTGCTTCCACTTCCCAATGAAATGCAACTCTTTCATCTAATGTTGATTATGTAGTATATCCTAAATCCATTCCATGCCCGTGACACCCTGGACACGCTCTTCGTAATTGCCCAGCAGGCCACCGACAATCTCCCATTGTGTTGGCCGTCGCACCTCGACGTCTCCTTGTTCGTTTATGCGAACGATCGACTGAGGTGTGACACCGGCTGTGACTAGGTCATCGGCATGGACTTCATCATCGTTGATAATCTGAGTTAAGGTCTCTCCCGTGATTTCTACAAATTTCATACTTTTGCCTCTTCCTCTTTCGTCTTTTGTAAAACTCGAAATCGTTCGCACAACTCGAAAATGACGGGCACAGCAAGTTGCTCGGCGCGGATACTACCGGTCAGGTTGATTCCTTCGAGTACGGTATCGATGTCCTGTTTGCTTAATTCGTTCTTGAAGACACTTACCAGAACACCACGAAGAAGTTTACGTCGATGAATGAACAGACTACGTACGAAACGGTGATAGTAAGCTAAGTCGGGAATGCGATTACGTTTTGCGGTATCTGTTTCGATATTGATGATTGCCGAATCTACCTTGGGGCGAGGCCAAAATACTTTGGGACTCATGATTCGCACAATTTCAGGATTGCACTGAGCCTGAATCCAGAGACTCAGAGCTCCGAAGTCCTTTGTGCCGGGTCTTGCCACAATCCGTTCGGCCAATTCTTTTTGTATCGTCACGGTCATCGAAGTGGGGACGAATTCATCGAGTGTTAGTAAATTGGAAATCAAAGGGGTAGCAATGTTGTAAGGAAGGTTAGCTACAAGCTTGAGCCGCGCTCCTTCGATTTCACTCATCGCCTGCCGAATCGTGTCGATCAGGATGGGATTGAGATTGTTTTTGTTACGTAAGGCATCCTGTTGGAGAAAGGTAATATTGTTAAAACCGGCGAGTTCTTCTTGTGCGAGTTGCCATAGGTTTTGGTCGATTTCAACAGTGATTACCCGCCCTGCCTTTTGAGCGATTAGTCCGGTAAGGCTTCCTGTACCCGTCCCCACTTCCAATGCAACATCCTGCTCGGTGAGATTGGCAGAATCGGCGATCATATTGACCAGGTTTAGATCGATGAGAAAATTCTGACCGAACTTTGAGACCGGTCGTATTCCGGCTTCTTCCATTCGTTGTTTCAAGAATGTTGATGTTTGACGATTAACCATATTAGTGGCTTATTTAAGATTCCGAGGAAGAGGGAAAGTCGGTAACAGGAGCTGTGTTGTTCTCATTAGCTTCACGATCTGTGAGCGGAGAGGAGTTGGGCCAAGCGGACATTTGTTGTTCGACGTATTTGGCCAGAAGGTCGGTTTCCAGGTTAACCGAGTCGCCAATCTGTAAGGTGCCAAGTGTCGTGGCCTGCAGCGTGTGGGGGATTAATGCGACACTGAAACGGTCCGATTCGACATCGACCAATGTCAGACTGACTCCCTCCACGGTGATCGAACCTTTGGGAGCCATTTGCCGAGTAAGCTGTGCTGGGACTTTGAACCACAAGGTTGACCATTCCTGTTCGTCCTGGCGTTCGTCGAGCATCCCAACTCCATCGACGTGTCCGGTAACCAAATGACCTCCCAGACGGTCGCCGACTTGTAACGATCGTTCAAGATTGATCGCGTCTCCAGCTTGTTTAGTTCCCAGGCTGGTTTTGGCCAGCGTTTCAGGTCCAGCCTCAAAGGTTAAGCAATTGTTATTAATCTCAATGACAGTCAGGCAGCAACCGTTGTTGGCGATGCTGTCACCAATGTTAACACCTTCAGCCAACTCCCGAGCATCGACTACCAGACGCATACCTGGTCCTTGCGGCTCAAGCGAAGTAATTTTTCCGGTCGCTTCGACTAAACCGGTAAACATGGCAGGCTCCTGGAAGGGATCAATGGGAATCACATTGTGAAAGAGATTGTCTGTTTATTCTACTTTGGCGTGTTGGATTGGAAACCGCAAAAGCACGAGCCTTGAAATTGCCGACCAGAGAATCCTGGAAAGAGTCTACGACGTAGCGGCTAAGGTAAAGGTTGCCTGAGACTACGCCTAGTCAAAATCCAAGCCATCGGACACAATAATACTAGTACTCGGCTCATGAGGGCTGAGTGAACCATACAATCATTTGCCAAAAATACTTTCAAAACAGGAATGCAACGAATGAGTTACATCACGGACATTAAAGGCCGTCAAATTCTCGATAGCCGTGGAAACCCAACGGTCGAAGTCGACGTGATATTAGCCGACGGATCCTTTGGTCGGGCTGCGGTGCCAAGTGGAGCGAGTACAGGAGCTCATGAAGCCTGGGAAGCACGCGATGGCGATGCCTCTGTTTATTTGGGGAAAGGCGTTCTGAAAGCCGTTGATAATATCAACACGTCCATCGCAGAAGCATTGCAAGGATACGATGCGTTAGATCAACAGGCTGTTGACCGAGCCATGATTGAACTCGATGGGACTGCAAATAAGAGTAATCTCGGAGCCAATGCTATTCTGGGTGTCTCGTTGGCTGTAGCTAAGGCAGCTGCTGATGCAACCGGCCAGCCGTTGTATCGATATCTGGGCGGTACAGCCGCACAAATGTTGCCAGCCCCAATGATGAATATCCTTAACGGGGGTGAACACGCAGACAATTCAGTCGATGTTCAGGAGTTCATGGTAATGCCTTTAGGCTTTACTCAGTTTTCTGAAGCACTCCGTTGCGGTTGTGAGATTTTCCACACGCTGAAAAAGGTCCTTCATGGCAAAGGTCTGAATACCGCTGTTGGAGATGAAGGTGGATTCGCTCCTGACCTTGGCAGTAATCGTGAAGCACTTGACCTCATTATGGAAGCCATCGATATTGCTGGCTACAAGGCTGGCGAACAGGTTTCGATCGCATTAGATGTCGCCTCGACGGAATTCTATAATGCTGAAGCTGGTACTTATAAGTTTGACGGCAACGATCTAAGCACAGCTGATATGGTTGGTCTGCTGCAGGATTGGTCAGCGAATTATCCTATCTGCTCGATTGAAGATGGTTGTGCAGAAGACGATTGGGATGGCTGGAAGCAACTGACAGATGCCGTTGGTAGCAGTGTACAGTTGGTTGGCGACGATCTGTTTGTCACTAATACTGAGCGTTTGCAACGCGGGATTGATGAAGGAATTGCGAATAGCATCCTTATCAAAGTCAATCAAATCGGAACGTTAACGGAAACCATCAACGCGATTCAGCTTGCCGACCGAGCTGGATATAGCAGTGTGTCCAGCCACCGTTCTGGCGAAACAGAGGATAGCACGATTGCAGATTTGGCAGTCGCACTAAATACCGGTCAGATTAAGACCGGTTCAGCCTCGCGTTCAGATCGTATGGCAAAATATAACCAACTTTTGAGAATCGAAGAGGAACTCGGTGACACCGCTATATATGGCGGGCCCTTCTTTCCAGGGAAATAAGAGTTCGGTCATCTGGCCGATTTTCGATTGATGAATACGAAGGTGAGTCATTGTCCGTTTGGATGATGACTCATTTTTTTGTGACTTCTGAAATAATGCTCGTTTGAGCGGTGGACTTTATCAGGCGATACGATGGCTAAACCATTGTCACGGATAAGTGTTTTTTAGATAATAACCGTATGCATAATAATCCGACCCATAACGAAATTACGTTTACCCGAAGAGATATGCTCAAAGTCGGTGCCATTACACTTGGCGCCACTCCTGCAGCATTTAGCCCCTGGGCTCGTCAGGTACAAGCGACAGCTCTTCCTGCTAAAGGGAAAGCTGAAAGCGTGCTAGTGCTTTGGATGGCTGGTGGTGTCACACAGTTCGAGTCGTTCGATCCTAAGATGGAAGCTCCGCTTGAGATTCGCGGGAAGCTCCAAGATGTTCAAACCAGTTTGCCAGGTGTGCGTTTTGGCGACACGATGGCAGAAATGTCGAAGATCGCGCATAAGATTAGCGTGATTCGAAGTTTTTCACATCACAGCAACGACCATTTAATCAGTCAGGTAATGACACTCAGTGGCCGAGTGGTGGGGCGGAATGAGTTGTTTAGTGAGCCTAATATCGGCTCCATCGTTTCACATGTCCACGGCCCTCGAAACGGATTACCAGGTTACATCTGCCTCCCGGGAATCACTCGGCCAGGCCCCCCTCCGTATAACTTTTTTAAGAGTGGTTGGATGGGCAATCAATATCTGCCGTATTGCGTGGGCGGATTGCCGGAGGAACCGGATTTTACAGTCGGCGAAAAATTGGATGACCCTCCGGCGGAATTTGAGGAAGACTTGATTCCCAAATCTCTGGCGCTGACCAAAGACGTTCCGCTTGCCAGACTGACACGCCGAGCGTCACTTCGGCAGCAGTTCGATCAGGCCTTAAAGAGTCTGGATAAAGATCAGCAGTTGGTGGCAGCCGAATCGAAGTACAAAGGTGCCTTGAGGATGCTTTCGACGAATGCATTACGGGAAGCCTTTGATATCTATCAGGAAGCTGATACGGTCCGTGAAACCTATGGTAAGACAAAGTTAGGCGGTCGCTGCCTGATGGCTCGCCGATTGGTCGAAGCCGGCGCACCGTTTATAGTGCTCGATTATGGATACGATTCGGACTACGGAAATATCTGGGATAACCATAACGCTCCCAGTCAGAATCATCCGCCCATCCAGGATATGGTTAAGCGAGGTTATCATTTGGCGGGAATGGATAAAGCTTTTGCTGCTTTGATAAATGATATGGAGCAGCGCGGCCTACTGGAAAAGACGCTTGTCGTCTTTCTGACAGAATTTGGACGTACTCCAAAAATCAATGCCAATGGCGGACGAGACCACTGGGGTGCGGCTGGTTCGTTGTTTGTAACCGGAGCCGGAGTGAAGACTGGGCAAGTTATTGGAGCGACGGATAAAACAGGATCTGAAGTCACCACTCGTCCCTACTCGCCCTCAGATATAGCCGCCACCATGTTTCATTCTCTGGGGATCGATCATCACGCCTTTGTGAATGATTTTCAAGGACGCCCTCGGCCTATTCTGGATGCCGGAGAGCCTGTCGCCGAATTGTTCTAGCTCGTTTGGTATTGAACTCCACCGAACTGAGTTTGGATGATCTATTCGACATAGATGATACGTGTGTTAAGCATGGCTGCTCGGATTTCACGAACTCGTTGTTGGGAAACCAATGTGTTAGTTAGTCCCAAAACCTTCAAGTGGTGCATGTTGCTGAGGCCGTCCAGTGCTACATCAGTAATCTGAGTTTCACTTAGATCGAGTGTTTCCAGCGATGTTAGTGACTGGAGGACGCTGATGGCGGCATCACTAATGGCCGTTGCTTTCAGGTTAAGTGCCACCAGTTTGGATTGTCCTTTGAGTTTGGCGACGAATAGGTCGTCGATCACTGTGCCACCACCACTAACGTCAATCGTGTGCAATAGTCCGCTCTTATACTGACGTGACACGCCACCCAGTTGTTGTATTTGAGAGCTATTGATCAGGTTTGAAGGTGTCATCGTGCTGGGTTGGTAATTGAGTCTAAGAAGAGTGGTTCATAGTGGTGTTAAGGTTTAACGCCTGAACTCATTTTACATGGTGTGAGACTTCTATCGGGAATTGAAGGAAACATTGTTTATTGTCTGTTGCAATGCCGAAGGTAAAGAGACAGGCGGGAATCACCTGAGCATGAGAACAATTGAAATGCTTTTTTGTGCTTAAAGTAGGTGTTTTTGCCTTCTGTGGACCTTCCAGGGATTGGTTGGAATACAGTTGTATGTTGTATTTCGCACAGGGATTCGTGCGGGTACTTAGTAGGTTGTAGTGGTTATAGCGGTTAACCCTTTATGAATTGCCGGAAAAAGCAATTGCTTGAGGGGGCTGTTTGCCAGATTTACGACCTCGTGTTAGTCTGAAATCTCGGGAGCTGAAGGAACAGTTAGTAGTTTCTAGAATGGAATTCTAAATACCGAGATAGTGAAATATTGGCGTTGGAGTTAATGCGGTGAATTTAGATCGCTTATTTGCCCCTTACAAGCCCATCGAAACCCATCTCGTCGATTCTCTGGAATACTGGGGAAGCGAACGACCTGATCAGGTGGCATATACATTCCTGCTTGACGGTGAAGAGGACGAATTGCAAATCACTTATGCAGAACTTAGAGATTCTGCACGAGCGATCGCTGCGCGTTTACAGGAAACAGGTCCTGTTAAAGGCGAGCGAGTGTTATTGCTCTATCACCCGGGGATGGAGTTTATTAAAGGCTTTTTGGGTTGTTTGTATGCGGGCGCGATTGCTGTACCGGCATACCCTCCTCGTCGAAATCGCAAAATGAATCGAATTGATTCGATTGCGGATGACGCCAAACCAAAGGTTGTGTTTGCCACCAAAGACGTGCTCGATCGGTCTGAACACATNCTTGAGGATAGTCCCCGACTGAGAGCAGCTCAGTGGATTGCGACCGAAGAGATTCCATTGGAAAAGAGCTCTGATTGGAAAAATCCTGAGATTGAAAAAGATGATCTAGCATTCTTACAGTACACATCTGGATCTACGGGAACTCCTAAGGGAGTCATGATTTCGCACGGCAATATGCTGGCGAATCTTCAGATGATCACCTATGCCTTCGATTTGAGCTGGAAATCACGTGGTCTTAGTTGGTTGCCTGCTTACCACGATATGGGGCTGATTGGTGGACTCTTAGCTCCGCTTTACACCAGTTGCTTCTGTGTCTTTATGTCCCCGATGGCATTCCTGCAGAAACCAATTCGTTGGCTGAAAGCCATTTCACGATACAAAATTACGATTTCAGGCGGTCCAAACTTTGCCTACGACCTCTGCTCGCAGCAGATTACCGATGAGCAGATGGAAGGGTTGGATCTCAGCAGTTGGCGTTTGGCTTATAACGGAGCCGAGCCGATTCGGTCGTCGACTTTAAGTGATTTCTCAAGTAAATTCGAAACGGTTGGATTTGATTCACAAGTCTTCTATCCGTGCTATGGCATGGCGGAAGCGACACTGATCGTGACTGGAAAAGTCGTTACCGAAAAGCCAACGTTGAAGTCGTTTGATAATGATTCATTGCACGAACACCGAGTCGTCCCGGTCAGTCCGGGTGCTCGCGGAGCCCGTACATTAGTTGGGTGTGGACATGTCTTCCCCAATGAAGATGTTGCGATCGTGGATTCCCAAACCTACAAACGACTACCTTCAGGTGAAGTCGGCGAAATTTGGGTGAATAGCCCCAGTGTCGGACGTGGCTACTGGGATAAACCTGCTCTGTCTCAACAGACCTTTGAAGCCAAATTGGCTGATAGCCAAACCGGGCCATTCCTGCGTACTGGAGACCTCGGATTTGTACAAGGTGATGATCTCTTTGTGACAGGTCGTCTCAAGGATTTGATTATTATCCGTGGAGTCAATCGTTATCCTCAGGATATTGAACTCACAGTAGAACGTT
>NZVD01000092.1 GCA_002701385.1 Rhodopirellula sp.
CCTCGGGCAAAATCACTAAATGCAGGATGCATGTCACTCATAGATCTATTCTAACTCCAGGTAATTTATGTCTCTCAGGTTGTGATTGAAATGGAATTTATTTCGTCTTACTCCATGTCGCGATTATATCAAATCGGCTAGATGACAATGCCGATGACCATAGAGAGATCGGATTTATATTGCATTCAGTACATTTTTCGATCACAGATAATTTATACTTCAGACATGTTCGAAGACAGTGAATTGATTTGGCCTGCGTTAGAGATGTTGTTGAAAGTACTTGGGTGGATTTTCTGGGCTCTGGTATTGCTGTGGGCAATAGGGGGCGTTCTGAATTTCCCCGGAAGTCAGTTCACCTTGGGGATCGTACTCCTGGTTGTTGTCTTGGGAGGACTATTTGGAGCTGCAGCGTATTGGGGAAACCGTGCGATCTTTATCTACGGCATCTGGTGTTTTGACCTGTTCGTACTGCTGGCTTTATGGACGATTCAGCCTCGATCTGATCGGGTTTGGGCTGCCGATATGGAACGCGGAATATCCGTGCGTTACGTAGATGACGTCGCAATCCTGCGGAACGTGAGAGATTTTAGATACGATACGGAATCCGACTTTGAGGCCGATTGGGTCGAACGCCGAATACCTCTAGGTGGCCTGCAGAAAGTTTGGCTCGGCGTAGAGCAGATTGCTGCGTGGGAAGGTGTCGCCCATGTCTTTGTGACGTTTGAATATGTGGACGAGCAGCAACAATCACAGGCATTGGCGGTCTCGGCTGAGATTCATCGACAACAGGGCGAAGAGTTTGCAGTATTCCCCGGCTTGTACCGTAATTTTGAACTGACCTATGTTGTAGGGACCGAACGAGATCTGATTGGCCTGCGAACGCATGTGCGTGTGGATCCCGTACGGTTGTATCCGCTGGAAATTGACAGGGTTGGCGTTAAGAATCTCTTTAAAGATGTCTTACGGCGAGCTGAAAAGCTCCAGGTAGAGCCTGAGTTTTATCACACGATTACTAACAATTGTGCGAGCAATATGCTGTATCATTTAAATAAGTTGGCACCGAGTCCCGTTTCTAAGTGGGACAAACGTGTTATCTTCTCCGGATTGGTTGATCGTATTGCATATTCTCTGGATGTTGTGCCTGACGTTTCTTCTTTGGAAGAAATGCGAGCCAAATATTTGGTGAATATTGCCAACTTTGAGTTGGACGAGCATTACTCACAAAAATTAAGAGACGTTGGTTTTCAGCATCAGAATTCACCGGAGGTAGTGCAGTGAAATTAATCTGGCTTGGATTAATATCAGTCGTGTTTGCTTGGCTGCATCCTATGCACTTGATGGCTCAGCAGCAATTACTCGTTCGACTAGGCGTCGTTACGTATGAGGATTTTCAAGATCAGGACGGCGAATTACGACGACTTTTGGAACATCTTTCCAGCACCCAGAATCCACCCGTACAATTTCAGGTCGCGGCAGGCTCTTATCGTGAAGTAACGCACTGGTTAAGGACAGGGGAACTGGATGTCGCTCTGTTAACTTCCGGGGGATACGTCCGCGGCGTCCTACAGACGGAATTGGTGGACGAGTTTGAGTATTTGGCGACGATGGATGCTGGTTCGGGCGAAGGCCCTTGGGTTACGTCAGAACGTAAAACCGATGGATTTCAGCGATATTATCATTCCGTTGCTATTACACATGCCAGCAATGACGACTGGACACCTGAAGAATTACGTACTCTGCTGGAAACCGGACAGCTGAAGGTGTTTCTTGTGCATCCACAATCTGCCTCTGGAGCTCAGGTTCCGCGGTTGGCGTTGAAACAAATCGGCATCGACCTGCCAGAGAAGGCTGTTCAATACATGCACTCACACACGCAGGTACTAGAAAGTGTTGCCCGTCAAGCTGAGGGTACCAAGACTCTAGGATTTGTTTGGGACGATGCCATAGCAAAGCATGCAGATTTGGAAACCAAATTGAAACAGGTGCACCTTCCGGTTCTTAATTCGGTGAAGATTCCTCATGATGTGTTGATTGCAAGTCGGCAGTATCCACAATTGGAGGCGTTTAAAGAACTGCTTGAAAAGCATGCTTATTCTGAGGCCGAGCCGTTATTCCTCTCCTCTCCCTATGGCAATCAGGAATACCTGGATTTGGAAAAGCAGATCCGGTCACTCGAACAAGAAAGTAATCAGCATCTGATCCGTCAGGATTTACAAGGAGTCGGGCAATTACTAGCTCATGCACAAAAAAATGCAACGGAATATCAGCCATTTCGACTCGCTGTAGTTTTATCGGGAGGGGGCGCACGCTGTGCGTATCAGGTAGGCGCTATTAGTGCCGTCGAAGACTATCTCGCTGAACTCAACTCCGAGTATGGATCGAACCTTGATATCGATCTGGTGGTTGGGACGTCAGGTGGAGCCTTAAATGCGGTACCAGTTTCGATGAAGGTATCCACTTATCCGGCTGGGCAGACTGTTTGGCGGGATGTCTGGACATCGCTGGATCGACGAAAAATCATTAAGCCATCTATTGCAGTGCGGATTAATGCTGGAATTTGGTTCGCCTTTCTACAAATGACGGTGGTGTATCTATTGAGTCGACTTTTCAAGCGGCAATACGCCACGCGGTTGAAATTCTTTTATCGAATATGTCTTTATTTGGGCGCAATTGAATTTGCTCTGATCTGGATTCCTTTCGAGCCTTGGGCATTGTTGGGGCACAATCAACTCCTTCATCACCTGTGGTTGTGGTGCCAATTGGGTTCGGAATACACCGCGTTAGCAATGCTCTTTTGCGGTGCCATATATTACTTTGTGTCCAAGGTGGCAAATCATCCAAACCGATCAGAACTGAAAATCAAACGCGGTAGAATTCACTGGGTTCTGACCGTGGGTGTTCTCGGATTACCGCTACTGCAATTTGTGACCATGCTGATCTATGAAAAGACATTTTCAACTAGTGACGGGATCCGGGCCTCGTTGGCCGACGGCTATTCTACAATGCTTGAGGTACACGCTAGACACCATGATTTGGATTTGCGTCTCGACAGAAAATCCCCTATTGGCCAACGCTTGCAGGAAATGGGACAGTGGATTGCGACGAACAAGGTACTAAGTCGTGATCTGGTACTGACAACCACGGCTATCGATCGGAGTCGTCCTGAAATTCCGTCTGAACTTTACTTTTATCTTCAAGCCAATTCGGAATCGCCAAAACCTGAATTTGGAAACCGTGGGATTGATATGGCTAAATCTCCTCAGCAGTTTATGAATATTGTTTTGGGCTCCAGTGCGATTTATCCAGTGTTCCCCGGACAGGAAGTAAGAGGAATGCCGAATGAAGGAGATGCCCTAGAGCTAGTAGACGGAGGATTTGCTCATAATGCACCGGTGGAAGCAGCCGTTCTGTGGGGCGCCAGTCACGTGTTGTTAGTTGACGTAAGCCCGTTAAAAAATCGCGATGGCGTCAATCTCGCAGATAGCGTGATCCGAGGATTTGGACATCTATTACGCCAAAGCCAGTTATCCGATCAACGTAGTCGCAGTGAGGTTGTAGTGGTCAATTTGCAGTCACGTTTTGAGCCTGCTTTGGGAGTTATCGACTTCTCGTCCAATCTCATTGCAAATGGAATTGAGCATGGCTATCAAGATGCGACTGGGAAAGTGCGATTGGAACGCCACGACAACAATCTGGTTGAATTGCCTCCATTTGTTGTGGGCTACGGGCAGCCGGAATTCCAGGATTTGATTGCACCGGCGAAGCTGCCAGAGAAAACGGAGTCAAAGTCTACGCCGGAGGTTCTTGAGAATGACGACGGGGAGAATGAAGGGAATGTTCCGCAAGACGCATCGACGTCTGAATAATGAGTTGTTATTTATTCACGTTCGATGATCATGACGGAAGTATCGTCGTGACGGCCTGTGCCCTCGGTGATGTCCGAGGAACGTTGGAAGATTAGCTCGAGTGCGTCTTCGAGAGGTTGGTCTTTAGAATCCTTCAACGCTTGGGTAATTCCCTCTACGCCAAACTGATCGACCAACGCGTCACCGCTTGGAGGAAATGCTTCTTCTAGTCCATCTGTGTAAATCAGGAGTCGGCTATTCGGCGGAATCGTTGCGGAGATGCACTCATATTCCCAGCCTTCCATAACGGCCAGAGGCAAGCCAATCTGATCTTCGTCACCAAGGATGGTGACTTCGTTGGTTTCAAGGTTCTGAAGCAGTGGAAGCGGGTGACCTGCACAGGTCCATTCGAAATGGTTGGTCTGAGTGTCGAGCATACAGTAGATGATCGTAATGAAGCCACCTTCGTCCTGGACAATATCACTTGTACAAAGCCTGTTATTAACTGCATTGACGAAATCTGCGGTATTTGCAAAGCGATTATTACGTATCATCCTAATCAAAGTATGCATTGTCATGATGGACATGCACGCCTTGACGCCATGGCCGGACGCATCTCCAACAAGCATGACGACTTTGGAATCGTCTAGTGCAAAAGAGTCGTAATAATCACCGCCTGCCATCACAACCATGTTTTGGCCATCTACTCGGATTTCGGAAGGCTCATACCGGCCGATGACTTTGTAGCCATTGGTTTCCGGTAAGTCGTCAGGTATTACAGATTCTTGCAATTTACGCACTGAATCGACTTCTTCACTAAGCCGTTCTGCCACGACCTGAGCCCGCAGCGCTTTGACATTTTCGTGGGCTGCTTCAAGCATGGAAATCAGGAGCATGATGAAGTTGCCTTCAGTATCACGAATGACATGTGAATGCAAACCCTGAGATACGAACTGAATGAGATGAGTGATGTCGTCCGATTTGGCAGCGCCTACTATGGGAACTCCCGGGAGTTCTCGTTTAGTATTTTCAAAAGTTGTGACAGATTCTTCCTGCGATGGAAAACTAAGTGACAATAGGACAACATCCCAATCAGTTGCAGACAAGGTCTGGTTGAATTGGTCCAAATCACTGCAGATGGTTGCTTCGTGTCCACCCACGTTGAGCATCAACTCAAGTGTTTCAGTTTCCAGGGAGGCTTCCCACCCGACAAGAATATTCATAGAGAGTTCGTCTTTGCCTGAAGGTTGTACTTGTTCCCGACAAGTAATTTAACAGATTGCAGCTGTTTTACCAATCAAGCTTTCAATACCCTTGGATGGTAGTCGATTAGTTGTTGAAAGGTATGGAGTTTATTCCTGCTCCAATATGGAGTCGATCGCGCCCTCAATCTCATGTAGGCGGTTCTGATCTGCTTGGTCCAGATTCAAAAAGTAATGAATCATAGACTTCAAAAAGGTCTGTTTGTCGTCTAGTGTTTGATTTTTAAGCGATTCGCGGACTTCGCTGTAAGGGGTGTTAGCAAAAAACATTGTCAAAAACGATCCTTCAAAACAACGCCCCTGTTTTGAATTGTTATTTCTTAAACGTCCTAAGGCGTTCTATGTACTCATAAACAGGGAATTATTTAGGAGGATAGGAGTGTCTGTTCCAATTGGGAGGTGTCATCCCATGTAGGTGCTGCACAAAATAATCCCATCGTCTTCGCTGACCATACTCGCCACCGGAAGAATGCCCCATTCCGGGAACGACGAGAAGATCAAATTCCTTCTTAGATTTAATCAATGCGTTTACCAGTTGATATGTGGATTCAGGAGGAACATTGGTGTCCATTTCTCCGACTAGTAGTAGTAGGTTTCCTTCCAATAAATTGGCATTTGTAATATTGGATTGGTCTTTATAGTGTTCCCCGATCGGATAGCCCATCCACTGTTCATTCCACCAGTGCTTGTCGACACGATTGTCGTGGCAACCACAGGAAGAGACTGCGACTGTATAGAAGTCCGGATAATGCAGGACTGCCGCGGTACTGCTTTGCCCACCTGCACTTGTTCCGAAAATTCCAACCTTAGAGATGTCACACTGTGGGTACGCCTTGTTAAGGGCTTTGAGCCAGGCAATATGATCGGGAAGTCCCGAGTCTTGTAGATTCTGCCAGCAGACGTCGTGAAATTCCTTCCCGCGATTATCTGTGCCCATCCCATCGATCATGACCGTGATAAATCCGAGCTCAGCCAAATGAAACATCCTCATTCGAGTCATGAAGGATTTCGGGACGTGTGAATCGTGAGGGCCTGCATAGATATACTCAACCACCGGATAACTATGTTTTGGATCGAAAATTCGAGGCCGGTAGACCATTCCGTAGATATCGGTCTTTCCATCCCGGCCTTTCGCAACAAAGCGTTCGGGTAAGGAGAATCCGAGTTGTTTCAATTTTGAAATATCCGCTGTTTCCAATTGGCAAATGAGCTTTCCACTTCGAGCATTTCGAAGTGTATGGATTGGAGGTAGGTCGATGCGAGAGTATTCATCAATGAGGTACTTATTGCCTGGCGAGAGCTTAATGTTGTGAGTGCCATCTCCCGCGGTTAGTTGAGTCAATCCGGAACCATCAAAATTGACTCGGAAGTAGTGTTCATGATACGGATCTTCATTAGGTTGTGTTCCCACAGCACTAAAGATTAAATATCCTTCGGCTTCCTGTAGCGAGACGACTTTTTTGACCGCCCATTGGCCGGATGTGATGGCGTGAGGTACGATTTCAGCTTCATTATCGGTCTCCCTGCCTATCTTAAGGTCGTACGTGTAGAGATGGTTCCAGCCGCTTCGTTCACTCGCCCAAATCAACTTCTTTCCATCGGCAGAATAATGGCTGTAATATTTGATCTGGTTGATGAAGGTGTCTGATTTTTCATCCACAATAGTTCGGCTGGTCCCCGTTGCCGGCTCGACTGCGATGACCCTTGTGCGTTGATGACCACGGTCGTCTTTTTGGTAGGTGAAGAAATCGTTGTCTGTATGCCAATGAATCTTTGGAGGACCGTGATAATCGATGACGTCAGCGTCAACCTGATAGCGCTTTTGTGTCGATGTATTTGCAATAAAGAGTTGAAAGCTGTCAAAACGATCTCCAGGTTGTGCATACGTGCGTGTGTGCAGCTTGGCTTTGATTGAGTCATTCGGTGAGGACTCCAGCAAATGGACTTCGCTCAAGTCGCCAGGTGTGACTCGCATGAAAACCACAAAATGTCGGTTCGGGCTCCATTTGGTAAAGCGGTATGGAGTGTCCGCTGTCCCGTCGTCTGTGAGGATAAATTCTTCGTTGGTCTCTTTGTTAATCAGTACTGCATTGTAATCTTTTATTTCGAAGTCCCACTTGGGGGTAGGTTTCTGCTGGAGAGCCGCAGCGGAGATCGCAAAAGTGGATGGAGCTAGGGTCGTCGTTAACTTTTCGAGTGACTTTTGCTGATAGGAATAACGAAAGCGTTGATTTTCAAATTTGAATTCGCAGTAGGTGAGTTCTTTATCAAACCGGAGCTCAGAAAGGCTAAGCTTCTTACCGTCGATTTCACGTTGGAAATGCTTCGACAGCTGTTCCCCCACCAATTGGTGATCAATAGCAAGTAGCCTTTTTCCCTGAACGCAGTCCACGACGATCCACTCTCTTTGACCGTCGTGCAGATTGTTTGTGTACCAGAATTTATCTCCTTCTTCGAACCAATTCGGTTTTAACCGATGACGAATGACGGTGTTGTTAACGTCATTAATGGAATTATGAGCACGCTGGTAATGTTCCAGTAAGTTGTCCGGTTTATACGGTCTGAGTTTTTTGGCATGAACCCATTCACTAGAGCAGAGTAGTGTAAGCAGTAGGATCGTGGAGTGGGCAAGTGGCTTAGTCATATGTAGGCTTGATGGCTCAGTGATCTGGTAAGTGATTTAATTGGCTTTTTATCATGATACCGCCTTAGGGTAGGCGATAAATCCCCCTCGAATTGAAAGCGATCAAAAGCAGATAGTTGCTGTTCAAGATCGGTTCATTCTGTAGAGGTAAAAGTCGCGACTTTTTGGATGGAATAAATAAAGAAGACGCGTGTCGACTTGCGACACGCGTCTTCCCGATTGGAGTAATGTGGCCCACTAATGGGGCACACTACCTTTTTCGATAGTCAGCGAGGACTATTTCTTTTTCGCAGCAGCGAAACCTTTAGCGAATGCTGCATCGTTGAATGCAAACGCAACCTTATCTTTAGCAGCCTTCAGCTTGCCAAGACATCCGCCACAGCAAACTCCAACTTTGACGCCAGCAGCGTCTACAGTTTTAGTGGAATCTACAGGACGACCAGCCAGGAAGCATTTAATCTGCTTGAACTGACCGGTTTGAACCAACTGATGGTTCCCTTTAGGAGCGTGCTTCTTAGCATCAAATGCCTTAGGGCAGTTGTCACAGCAGAAGAACACTTTACCACCCTTAAAGTCGACACTTTTGTCGGCTTTAACAGGCTTACCACTCAATGGGCATTTTACACCATCAAGCTTTGGACCAGCTGTTGCGCTTACGGAAACAGCTGCGACCAACAATACAGCAAAAATTGCTACAAAACGTTTCATAATGAAACTCCTTACAAAAAAAGTGAGGTATACCTCGGTGTTTAAATATCGAGCGATTGTGCCCGAATTTGTGATTTAGAGATAGGAAATGCCAGTGCGGCTCTTCCTAGTTTGCTTTCTTAGGAATTAGTCTGAACCTTGAAAGCGCGAGTCAAATTGGATATCGAGCTTAGCAGAGCCAGCGACAAACCAATGATTGATAAGAGTGTGAATGCTTTGATTCTGTTTTGAGGGGGATACCTGCTAGCCCAATAGTGTGAGCTGGATTGTTGTGCACTCGGTCCAACGCGTGAACCGTGTGAAGGACGGCATCCAAGTGCAGTGGTAAATTAATTTGAATGGTGGCGTTAGTTCGAGTGATTAACTGCTTGGCCATCCTCGCCTTGCAGGGACATTCGTGATCGCTATCACTGTTCACCAATTGATAGACACCAAGACCCTCGTCGGCTTCGTCAGCACAGTGAGTACATGATTCACCGGCTCCTAATGCGGTAGTGTCCTGAGCGAGAAGTGTTGAGATTCCGCAACAGCAAAATGCCGGCAGAATGATCTGTACTGTCAGGAACAGCAGCAGAACGAGAATGCCAGAACGTCGCTTTTGCGAATAGCTCATTGGATACCTTAAGTAAGTAAAACGCCCTTATTAGACTATCGTCAATTCTACGTCGTATAGCGTAAATAGTTCAATATAAAATCTTGGATTTTATGCCGATGTCGGCGATTTTATAGCTCATATGGTTTAATGATACTTTAGGTCTTCTATTCCGCTTCGCATCTGTCCATCTGAGACGTAGTTAATGCCCTCGTTCAATTACCCTCTACCCAAGTTCTCTCATCAGGTTCAATTAAATGAACGGGGGTTCGTCGTATTGGGAAATACCGTTGAGAAGGCATGTGTTTCCCGATTGGTTGATGAAGTAGAGCGACTTTGGAGCCTCGAAGGAAATGCTGCAGGAGCCGAGTTTAAGCAGGAGTCAAATACACGGCGTCTTGCCAATTTAGTCGACAAGTCATCATTATTTCGGGATGTGGTAGAATTCACTCCTGTGCTTTCATTGATGCAACATGTTTTGGGAGATTTCAAGCTAAGTAGTTTGAATGCTCGGAGCGCCAATCCTTTTGCTTTAAGCGGGCAGCCATTGCACTGCGATGGCGGTTACCTGCCAGACCGTCTGGGCCCTTTGGTGGCGAACGCGATCTGGTGTCTTGATGACTTTACAAGTCGTAATGGCTCGCTACGAGTCGTGCCAGGGTCTCATTTATACCGGCAGTTACCGGAAGTAGCATTGGACGATCCTACAGCACCACATCCAGACGAAATTATTGTTGAGGCTTCTGCTGGTAGTTTGATTGTTATTAATGCCCATTTGTGGCATTCTGGAATGGATAATCAAACTGAGCAGCCGCGGCGAGCCCTACATGCTTATTACTGCAGACGTGATCAACCACAACAACAGTTTCAACAACGAATGTTGTCGGAACAAACGCAGGCAAAGGCAACGTCCCGCTTGCGACACATTCTGGCTTTGGACGATTCGCCACTGCCAGCAGAAAACTACGGCTCGAACAGTGTCAGTGGATTCTTAGATTAATTTTTATAGGGTAGTGCAATGGGGAGATTATTAGTCTTCATATTAATGGTTCTTAATGGCTTGACAGTTAATCTCGAAGCGGAGGAGAAGGTCTGGCTAAAAGGGAATATTCACACCCACACTTTTTGGAGTGATGGAAACGAATTTCCGGAAATGATTGCTAGTTGGTATAAGCAGAAAGGCTATGATTTTCTTGCGTTATCCGACCACAATATTCTCAGTAAGGGAGAAAAGTGGATGCCAATTGCTCAGTTGCAATCACGAGGCGGAAGCGACGTGGTGGATAAATACCGAAAGGCTTTTGGAGACCAATGGGTGGTCACTCGGGGAAGCGACGAAAAGCTAGAAGTTCGTCTAAGGACTTTGGAGGAATTTCGAAAGGGGCTGGAGAAGGATGGTTCCTTTTTAATGATTCAAAGTGAGGAAATATCAGATCGAAGCGAAGGCGTTCCCGTTCATATGAACGCGACTAATATTCAGGAAGTCATCGCGCCGGTTGGAGGTGCCACCGTTCGCGAAGCGATGGCCAATAATTTGCGGGCCGTGGCTGAACAAGCACGCAGGACAGGTAAACCCATTATCCTGCACTTAAATCATCCTAATTTTGGGTACGCCGTAACGGCAGAGGATCTGGCAGCTGTCGTGCAGGAACGGTATGTCGAAATTTACAACGGCCATCCCGGCGTCAACGTCCTGGGAGACTCGGAGCACGCGTCGGTCGAATCGATCTGGGATATTGCCAATACGATTCGTCTGTCTCAACTCGATGCTCCACCTCTGTTCGGTGTTGGGACCGATGATTCACACCACTATCATGGACGCGGAACAAGTCGTCCGGGGAGAAGTTGGATTATGGTTCGAGGAGACAAACTTGATGCGGATGCGATAACGACAAGTATCAGTCAGGGGGATTTTTATAGCTCCAGTGGAGTGACTTTGTCTGAGGTATCGTTTGACTCAAAAAAGAAAAAGCTTGCACTGACGATCGAACCCAAGGAAGGGGTGACGTACTCCACTCGGTTTATCGGAACTCGAAAGACAGCGGACTTAAGCTCAAAATTCAAGAAGTCAGCCGCGGGTAAGGTGGTGACCCGTATTTACAGTGAGGATGTTGGCGCGACATTAGCAACCGTAGAGGGTTTGAACCCAGTATATCAGTTGCAGGGAGACGAACTCTATGTCCGGGCTGTGGTCACCTCGACTCAGCCTCATGTAGATCCGACACTACCTGAACAAACCGAACAGGCTTGGACGCAACCGGTTGGTTGGTCTATATCGACTCGAAATCGGCGTTAAAATATGCGTTAGGTGTTCCTCGTAGCAGCTATCGTAGCCCCTTGGCGTTCACACGCTTCTACTCTTCCAATCAATACCTCGGATTTACCTTTATGATTCGCTCTTTATTTTTGTCATTGTTGTTGATTTCTTTCCTGCCTCACTTGGGCAAAGCTCAAAACCTGGAAACACAACTGCTATCTACTCCGGTTGACCAGCTCATTCAGGAAGCACGGCAGTTGGGAGACGCGAAACGAGGGGGGGTAGCGTTTTTTCAGGTGTACCTTTCCTGTGCGAAGTGCCACAGTGTCGGTGATAAAGAGAATCCACTCGGTCCAGATTTGACTCAATTGGGAGACAAGGCGACTGATCAATACCTTCTTGAATCCGTTCTCAATCCTTCGAAGGTGATTAAGAAGGGGTTCGATGCAGTGACGCTCGTGACGGTGGAAGGAAAACAGGTTGCTGGTTTGATTGAATCCCAGTCGGATGACTTGATTGTTCTCAATGATGTTAGTCGTCCCGGCGTGGAATTGAAATTCGCGGCGGAGGATGTCGATGAGATTATCGTTTCGAAGACTTCAATCATGCCAAAAGGGCAAGTCAACCAACTCACAGGTAGGCAACAGTTCCTGGATTTAATGAAGTACCTTATGGAAATTCGGGATGGTGGGAAGGACCGAGCCGCCCAGTTGCAACCTCCGCCATCACTTTATGCTGCCCGGCCACTTCCCGAATATGAAAAGAACCTAGATCACAGAGGTTTGCTTAGCGACTTGAATCAGGAAAGTTACAAACGGGGACAGGCAATCTATAACCGCCTTTGTATTAATTGCCACGGCACTCATGATCGTCCAGGCTCGCTACCGACTTCTCGGAAATTCGCCGTGGATGTCATGAAGAACGGTGCCGATCCATTTGCTATGTACCAAACACTGACACGCGGATTCGGCTTAATGGTCCCGCAGGCTTGGATGGTTCCACAGCAAAAGTACGATGTGATTCACTATATTCGTGAAGCCTATTTCAAAGGGGACAACCCCTCTCAATATTTCCCGATGACGGAAGCTTATTTGGCTGGTTTGCCGGAAGGGGTTACGAAAGGGCCGGAGCCGTCCAATATCGTTCCCTGGGAACAAAACAACTATGGCCATCAGCTGATTGCCACCTACGAAATTGGAAATGATGCGGCTAACTTCGCCTACAAGGGGATCGCTCAGCGCCTCGATCCGGGGCAAGGCGGCATTTCCAAAGGAGCTGGATGGATGATTTTTGATCACGATACCATGCGAGTAGCTGCCGGTTGGCAGGGGCAAGGTTTTATTGACTGGAATGGTATCAACTTCAACGGTCGCCATAATATTCACCCTCGAATTGTTGGAGATTTACATTTTGAAAATCCCACCGGACCGGGATGGGCTCATCCAGACACGGGTTCCTGGGAAGACCCTAGACTTGTTGGACGAGATAGTCGCATTTACGGACCGCTACCCAAGGCCTGGGCTGAATACAACGGCCTCTATCATCATGCCGACCAGACGATTGTCTCCTACAGAATAGGCAAAGCCGATGTGTTAGAGACTGCTGCCTGGGAGGAAACCGATCAGGGCCCTGTGTTCAAACGAATCATTCAAATGGGCCGGCGAGACCAGCCATATTATCTGCAGGTGGCCCAACACCCGGATGAACAGGTTCCATTACAGATGTTGCAGGCGGAACAAGAGGGGCGTAGTGTGACTGGTCTAGGAGTTTTCGAGACAGTCGTTGCAGAAAAAACGGAATCGGAAGTGCGTTTCAATGGAGCCACTTATTTCCAGTTGCCGATCGGTAATCGCTTCAATATGTACTCTAAAGATTTCACCATTGCAGCTCGGATCACGACCAAGGCGGATGGAGCGATTTTTACAAAGACCCATACAAAAGCTAATTGGGTTGATGGTGGAAAATCGCTTTTCGTTCGCGGGGGAAAGCTGGCCTATGACATCGGATGGGTTGGAGCTCTTAACGGCACGATTCGGGTAGCAGACGGAAAGCCGCATGAAATTGCGTTGACGTTTAATGCAGAGTCCGGGAAATTGACACTCTTTGTCGATGGAAGAATTGACGCTGAAAAAGTCATGCGCGCCAAGCGAGTGGAAAATGAGCATGTTTTGAAAATCGGATATTGTTCGGAAAACTTTCCTAATTCGAAAACGCATTTTCAAGGTGCTCTCAATAATGTACGGATTTATCAACGGGAATTGCAACCCGCGGAATTGAAAGAGGCACAATCGCCGTTACTTGATCTTCGTGTTGTTGACGGTCAGGTGGAAGATCGATCTAAGAGTAAGGTGCCAGTCGAAGTCGTTTCCGGAATGCCGATTGCCAGTGGAAGCGACGCTCCATTAATGGCTGGAGTTAGCTCAGCACTTAACGGATGGGAATGGATCAAGGGTGACCAAGGGCAGTTGCGACTGAAAGTGCCGGCAGGGGAAGCTACGCAGTTTATCGTGTGGGTTCGTCGAGTTGATGATCAGCAACTAGCGGCCGAGATGTCGCAATTTATTCCTTTACCACATGGGGAACTGACAGAGTTAACGCGTGGTGGGCCTGCTCGATTCCCCAGTAAACTTACGACGCAACTGCAGCGGGGACAGGAGGAAGGAGCGTTCCAAGTAGACGTTCTGACACATCCCGTGGAAAATCCGTGGTTTGCACAAATCCGAATGACCGGACTCGATTTCTATCCGGACGGTGATAGTTTAGTCGTCAGTTGTTGGGATGGAGATGTTTGGAAAGTTACGGGAGTAATGCGAGAAGACGGCAAACTCACCTGGCATCGAATTGCCAGTGGGTTATTTCAGCCCTTGGGGATTAAGATTGTTGATGACTTAATCTATGTAGGTTGTCGCGATCAGATCTGTATATTGCATGACCTGAACCAGGATGGTGAAACGGACTTTTATGAGTCGTTTAATAGTGACCATCAAGTTACGGATCACTTTCATGAATTCGCGATGGGCTTGCAGGTGGATAACGAGAATAACTTCTACTACGCAAAATCGGCCCGTCATGCCCTGCCTGCGTTGGTGCCTCACCATGGAACTCTGTTGCGAGTCAGCGCGGATGGTGAAAAGACGGATATATTAGCCACTGGCTTTCGTGCGGCCAACGGAGTTTGTCTTAATGAAGACGGTTCCTTCATCGTGACGGACCAGGAGGGGCACTGGAATCCCAAGAATCGAATCAACTGGGTTCGTGAAGGTGGCTTCTACGGAAATATGATGGGCTATCACGACGTCACCGATGAATCGGATTCCGCGATGGAGCAGCCTTTGGTTTGGATTACCAATTCGTTTGACCGTTCACCCTCAGAACTGCTTTGGGTGGATTCCGAAAAATGGGGGCCACTTAACGGACGGTTGCTTAATCTGTCCTATGGGTATGGAAAAGTCTATGTCGTGCCACATGAAGAGGTGGATGGCCAAATGCAGGGAGGGATGATTCAATTCCCTATTGCACAATTCCCGACTGGAGTTATGCGAGGTCGTTTTCATCATGCCGATGGGCAATTATATGCCTGTGGAATGTTTGCATGGGCTGGGAATCAAACCCAACCAGGTGGTATGTATCGCCTGCGGTATACCGGTGAGCCGGTCCATTTGCCGGTCGAACTAAAGGCTCGAAAAGGTGGCGTGGAACTGACGTTTACAGAGCCTATCGATGCCGAGTCGGCGATGGAATTGAAAAACTATCAGTTGAAGACCTGGTCTTTGAAACGTACTAGGAGTTATGGNTCTAAACACTATGATGAAGCGGCCAGTTTGGTGAACGCTGTGGAAGTGTCGAAAGATGGTAAGCATGTGTTTATGTCGATTCCGAATCTTAAGCCCACCTGGTGCATGGAAATAAAGTACCAACTTAAAGGGGCTAATGGACGTTCCTTTAGCGGGACCATTCATAACACAATCCATAATCTTAAATAGGATTGAACGATCCAGAGATGATGTTCAAACGAATCGAGAAACGGATTTCCGCAGGCCTGTCCATCGGGATGTTGTTGTGGATGCTGGCTGTTGTCGTTGGACAAGATACTCAACTACGGCAGGGTTATAGCAGCCAGAAAATCAACGAAGATCTTGACCGTATGCACGCGATTCTGTCATCCATGCACCCAGGGTTGCATCTTTACACCANNCCAAAGGATTTACGGCGGAGTTTTGAGCAGGCACGTGTGCCTGTAGGGGAATCGCGTTCGCTAAGATCTGCGTATATGTCGTTCGCTTCCATTGTGGATCAGGTGCGATGCGGGCACACGTATGCAACAGTGCCAACGTCTGCACAGACTGAATTGACCCGTGACGCCGTCTTCTTTCCATTACCGCTGAAGTTCATTGAAGGTCGTGCCTACGTCAACCATCGGCAGGTGGAATTGCCGTGTGGGGTGGAAGTATTGTCGGTGAATGGCCTAGCGATGCAGAAGTTAGTGCCTCAGTTGATGCCTTTCGTTACAGCGGATGGATTTGTGAGCTCCTACCGATATGAATTACTAAGTGATTCATTTTCCATGTCTCTGGCGATTGCTTTTCCTCAGCAGGGGCAATTTCAGATCGAGTACCGAAAAGCCAATGGAGAGGTCGCCATGCAGGCGGTGCAGGGGATTGTTGGAGAGGAATTACAGCGTCGGATGCGTTTTGTTGCGTATGGCAAACCTCCGCTTTTACCCTATCGCATAGACCGAGTCTCTGACGATACGGCGTTCATGGCGATCGATACGTTTGATAACGACTATGGTGCCCCTCCGTTTCGTGTTTACAAGTCCTTTTTGACGAAGTCATTTAAGTTGCTGGAGAAAACTCCTGAGATCAATAATCTCATTCTCGACTTACGGTTGAATGAAGGTGGGTTTACCCGAAATGAAATGATGCTGTATTCGTTTTTAAGCGATCGTCCCTTTCGGGAAATGCAGAGCGGAGGTGCGACACGAAACTCAATCGCCTTTAAAGAAAATCTAAGTCGTTTATATCAGACTCGTGGAATGATTAAAGGAACCGAGCGAAGGTTGACTCGGGAGCTTGAGCCACTCGAGGCGAGTGGGTTTGAATTATCTGATAGTTGGATTCCACGCGTTTTGCCCGCTGAGCGGAGGTTTCAGGGCAATTTGTATGTGCTTACCAGTGGAAGAACGCATTCAGCGGCCGCCGCCATCTGTACGCGATTGCGAGAATCTCAAAAGGCTATTTTTATCGGGGAAGAAACCGGAGGCGTTCAGGAAGGCTTTACTGCAGGTACGACATTGGTCTATACGCTACCCAATACTGGTATCGAATTGGCTGTGCCCATTTTGAAATACAGTATGCTCAAGCAACCACCGGCAGAACCGGGACGAGGTATTAAACCGGATCACCGTGTTTTGGTACGACCGGAAGATTTGAAATCTGGAGAAGATCGAGTGTTAAAATTTACGACTGAGCTAATCCGTCGTCATAGTCACTCCAATTAACGTTTTTGGGTAGTGAAGTAGTCGGCCAACTCCTGGATAGTTTCTTGGACATTCTTCAAATTGCCGATTACCACGTAATTATCAAACGAGAAATCAGCTGCGGGAATACCGGCAGCGTTTCGTATCCGAAAGACACTGTTCCATTTCGTTACCTTAGCCGCAGGGAATCGGAATCTCCCGTAACCGGCATTTTCATAGCCTTTGCTGGGCTGTTGTGGTGAATAAACTCCCATCGCCATGGACCGATCGTTTTTGGCGAGGATTACCGGAAACGCTTGTTCCCCGGGGCCATCGGTAAGTGGAACCAACCGTTTGCGACTGACGTCGAGTCCCCAAAAAGTGTTGAATTCTGCGGGCATATATCCGGTGAGTGCTTCGAATTGNGCATAGCGATGGAATTCTCCGATAGGAGTACTAAAGGTAACCTGGTGACGAATGACGTTTTCCCAATGCTGAAACCCCAGCGTCACACGTTTGGTCAGCAAATGATTAGATAGATTGGTTTTGTTTTTGGCTGGATGCCCAGAGGAGGATTGCTTAGGAGTCAGCCAGAATGCCATCTGGTTGGTTGTTTGAAGCTGAGAATCTGAGTAGGTCAGGTGAAGTAGTCTGCTGGTACTTGTAGATCCTGCTCCGTCCGATCGTGAGCCTGCTTCCGTAGGGTTGAAGGTTTCACCATGGAATACAGTTCCGAAATCAAAATTGCTGGCTGATTGCAGTTGTCTGCCATGATCGAAACTGTTGATGAACTCCTGGTTCTTCCAGCGAACACTATGGATAGCCCCTGCTAATCGTGGAGTCACGGTCAGGGTAAGTGGTTCCCCTTTCACCAGAGAACGGATGGTCACCGGTGTATTAAATTCCTGAGGGAGAATCGTTGTCTGTGCCTGAAGTACAGGAGGGAATAGTACAGCGAGAAGAGCAAGTAAGGATTTTGGCATTCGTCGTGGATCCATTCCCAATAGCGGTTTATTAAAAAAGGAATTACCATAGTGAAGATCACGGTGGTAATTCCTCTTGGTCTAAGAGAACTGGGNAAACTGGATTCCCAGTAAAAGCTGCAGAGAATTATAGTTCCTTGATTTTGATATTTTTCCAGGAGACTTCGTATGGTCCTGTACCTTTTCTGATACCGTGCACCTGAAGGCCAATGAACCCTTTGGAGTGGGTTTTGTAGATTTCTTCATCGACTAGTGTTTCGATCTTAACGCCGTTGATCCATGTTTCAATCTTAGGGCCTTGGGCAACGATGCGGAATTGATTCCATTCACCATCTTTGAAGTGTTTGTGAGGTTTCAGGCGATCCGGAGTGGTAAGCCAGCCACGCCCCGTTGCTTCACCATAAACATATCCGGCTTCTGCCCCGTTTGCGCCACTGGCTTCTATTTCAACCTGTGGACCGTTTACACGCCCGAATTCCACAGGGCTATCATCTGGGACAGGTTTCGTTTGGCTACGAATTTGAACGCCGCTATTAAGTTCGTTAGCGACTTTAACTTCAAATTGCAGCTCAAAATCGCCGTAGAGCTTCTTGGTGCACAGGAAACTGTTAGGGCTACCTTCGTTTGTCTTGCCTGTAATCGCATCGCCTTCGATGCGGTAGGTGGCTGTACCATTTTTTTGAATCCAGCCATTAAGGTTTTTCCCATTGAATAGATTTGTCCATTCACCTGCGGAGAGTGACGCAGAAAGAGCGACGGCAATAAACATGCTCAATACTAATCGTTTCATTGAAATTGTCCTGTGTTAGATGTTGAGTAAAGCTGCGGGGAATCGCGAATAGTGATAATACTTCAAATTATACAGAAAGTTTGTTGCACGGCTATTGGTTGATGCAGTTCTTAGCTCGCCTCCATCCTGGTACCTCCACACCAAGATCCATTGAAAAGGTATTTCGCTTTAGGCGCGGAATTGGATACGATTTATACAGAGGAGAATCTGAAGGCTAGGGAGTAATTTATGTTCACAATTTATGACGAGCTGCCAGGGCGGCGAAGCATGTCGCGACGTAGGCTGCTGCAAATTGGGGCCCTCGGTGCAGGTTCGTTTTCTTTACCAAGCCTGCTGGAGCAAAAGGCATTAGCCAAAGAACAAAGCCTAATCCGCAATAAGTCGGTGGTGTTTTTATTCTTGCAAGGTGGTCCCCCGCAAAACGAAATGTGGGACCCGAAGATGGACGCTCCGGAGAATGTGCGTTGTTGTACGGGCGCTGTGCAAACGGACATTGCAGGAATTCAGTTCGGTGGGACATTTGAGAAGATGGCTCGAATGACTGACCGATTTACCATTGTGAGATCATTTCATTCCTCGGATGCTGGCCATGACCAGATGCCTGTACTCACCGGACGTCATCCTTCGGGAGCGGTGATGGGTGCTCAGTTCACCCGTTTGGCAGGCGCCAATCATCCCCGGACAGCAATGCCTAGACATGCTGTTCTGCTCCCGGAACAGATTGAACCGGAGTTGCAGTTAGGCAATCCGACCGGTCCCTTTACCTATGGATATATTCGTGAAAATTACACGAACGCAGGCGAGTATGGAGGGGCACATCAAGCATTGTTGTTGGATGGCGGAAAAGGTTTAGCAGATAGCCTGACATTATCGCTACCTAAAAATAGGTTTGACGATCGTCGATTGCTACTCACTCAGTTAGATAACCTCAAGCGTCGATTCGACAGGACAGACGACCTTGCAGCAGCCAACTCGTCTGAGCAACAGGCTGTTAATGTTCTGTTGGGGGGAATTGCTGATGCTTTTGATTTGTCGAAGGAAGACCCACGTACGATCGCTAAATATGACACTAGCGAGTTATTCGATATGAAGGAGTGGCATCGTGGTGGCAAAATGTATAACAACAAACGGAATCAATCGCGAATCACCAATCTACTCGGAAAGCAATTGTTGCTGGCTCGCCGGTTATGTGAAGCAGGTTGTGGGTTTGTTACGGTGCATGATGCCTGTTGGGATTTTCACAATGACGGTAATAATCCATCTCATGCGAAAGCGATGCCCGTTCTGGGAGCTCAGGTAGATCACGCCGTTGCGGCATTTCTTGAGGATGTCCATCAACGAGGATTGAGTGATGATATTCTGTTGGTCATCAGCAGTGAAATGGGACGCGCGCCTAGTAAGCAGGGTAATGGTGGAAGTGGGCATTGGGCCCGACTAACGCCCCTATTACTTGCTGGTGGTGGGTTGAAGATGGGGCAGATCGTTGGCCAGACGGATGCACATGGCGGGGAA
The DNA here is from genome assembly GCA_002701385.1 of Rhodopirellula sp. GTDB lineage: Bacteria > Planctomycetota > Planctomycetia > Pirellulales > Pirellulaceae > UBA721. Next base: position 20,052 of record NZVD01000092.1, read on the forward strand.
GCCACTTCAAAACTCTACGGCCCTCAACATCTAAACGCAACGATTATGCGCACGTTGATTGACGGCCCTCAAGCTCGTTTGCTTGCAGGCTTACCGTCGGAGTTAATTGAAACTGCGACGGATGCTGAACCGATTCTGGAAATGCATGGCTAATCTGTTCAGGCAGAATCTTTAGCAATTGCTGCATTCGATAATTCATCCATACTAGTTGGAAGGAAAGCCAGACCGTATGGATTGTTATGAATACCCACAGTATTGGGACTTAGCGTTTAGGGATTCGACTCGTGAAGAGGCCGATTTCGTTGATGCGTTAGCAGAGAAATATTTCCCGCAACGACCACTGAAAATCTATGAACCTGGTTGTGGCGGTGGACGTTTGGTCGTCGAGTTGTCCCGGCGAGGCTACGACGTGACCGGGATTGATCTTAGTCAATCATCGATTAAATATCTTAAAAGGCGTCTTCGTCGAAATGGTTTACAGGCAGATGTCCGTGTTGCCAATATGATCGACTTTCGTTGTGAGCCACCGGTTGATATTGCTATCAATACGGTAAATACTTTTCGCCATCTAACCACGGAGGCGGATGCTGCTAAGCATCTCGAAAGTGTAGCGGGTTCCCTGAAGCGGGGTGGCTTCTACGTCATCGGGTTCCACCTCTTGCCCCCCGATGCTGCACTGGAAGATCAGGAAGTGTGGGAGGCGCGGCATGGCAAGATTTCAGTGCATATGACACTGGATG
>NZVD01000093.1 GCA_002701385.1 Rhodopirellula sp.
ACCTTTGGTCGCCAGAGCTTTATCCTTGGCTGCGTCATCCAACGCATTAAATGTATCAATACACCCGGGACAGCAAAATCCAACGGTACCTTCTTTGTAATCCGTTCGGCCACCGTCATCGGTCACTTCGTGGCCCATGATTGGGCAATGCGTATTGACGAGATTCACTTCAACTGTTGGGGCGGCAGTTTCACCACCTTCATCTGAATTACAACCGACTAAAGCCGTCATGACGACCAATGCTATAACAAGTGCGTGTTTCACGAGCCTGTTCCTGTTCATAAAAAATATATAGATCTGGGGTAACTCTACAATCGTACCACCTAACGAGAAATTTGCGGAGCATTTTTCTACTAAAACGGCTCCCAGTTTTCAATTGCCTTGCGGGTCGCTTCAAATTCCTGCAGCAGGTTTCGTACCACATCAGGTTGACGTCGCTGTAGTTCTCGCCGCTCGAACGCATCACCCGTAAAGTTGAATAGCAAAGGAGGATTGCGTATTACACTCGGCTCCCGCTTACCGGTCTCCGGCTCACGTGTGCGTTCTCGGGTTTTCAAATGGATCTTGTAGTCACCACTTCGAAAAGCCATCGCCTCGCGAAAATAGTAAATATGTTTGGTACGCGGGCTCTCGGCCCCCTCTAACCAAACCTTTGACATATCCAGCGAATCGATAGCCTGTCCCTCTGGAACAGTGACACCGGCCAACGTCGCCAACGTGGCATAGATATCGTAATGGGTCATCAAACCACCATGTTCCTGTGACTTCACTTGGCCAGGCCATGAAACGATAAACGGCACTCGAGTCCCCCCTTCCCAAGTCGTTGATTTCTGACCTCGAAGCGGTCTGGCAATGCCACTGTACTCGGTAAACATTGACCAGGGACCATTATCACTGGTAAACACAACAATCGTGTTTTCCAGTTTCCCCGTTTTCTTTAATGCTTCAATGATCTGCCCCATGGACCAGTCTATTTCCGCTAGGACGTCTCCATAAACACCATTGTCACTAACTCCCTGAAAATCCTTAGACGCAAACACTGGTACGTGGGGCATGTTATGAGCCAGATAAACAAAAAAGGGAGTGTCATCTTCGGCCTTAATGATATTTAGCACCTCCTCGGTGTAGCGTTTGGTAAATCCTGACTGAGGAACGACGGGGCCTAGATTCTCCCGGTTAATGTATAAAGGCGTTTTCCATGATTTCTCCGGCGCACTACGAAAGGACTCGTAATTCGGAGCCGGGCCATCCCAATCATTACTCCCTTTCGTCCCACACCAATAATCAAATCCTTGATCCAACGGGTGTAAGCCTTCAGACAACTCCAAATGCCACTTACCAATTAACGCTGTCCGATAGTCAGCCGTCTTCAGGAGCTCAGGGATCATAACGGCTTCGGCCAGCCGACCCCACCGCCCTTTCTCGTTTTGCCACGGCCGATTCGGGTGACAACCGGTCATGAGGCCACGACGACTCGGGGCGCACCAAGCGGCAGCTTGAAAATCCGTCAGTCGCATTCCACCTGCGGCTAAAGCATCAATATGAGGAGTTTCGTTGAGCTTACTTCCGTAGCACCCTAAATCTCCGTAGCCCATATCATCCGCTAAAACATAGATGACATTCACTCGCGGGGAGTCCTGATTAGACGCGACAGCCTCAGTCACTCCAGTGAAGGATCCCACCATGACCGTGGCGATCAAGCACAACGATAGACGAACAAATTTCATTTCCAACCTCAAACAAACGACTGCTAGCTACTGGTAATTCTCCACATTCTACACAACACCGATACACTTATGAACGAAGACATCGGGTAGAATCAATACGCCCAGACGACCGAAACAATTCACCAAGACAAACCGGGATGCTCATGTTTGCTCGCATTTTATCCATCTGCCTACTTTCCACAACGGCCTTAACCGCTGCCGATTGGCCCCAGCACCTGGGCCCTCTGCGTACAGGACATTCCGCGGAATCCGGACTGCTCAACACCTGGCCTGCTGACGGGCTAAAGATCAATTGGAAAATCGAAGGCGGAGTCGGCATGTCAGGAATTGCCGTGGTAGACGGGATAGCCGTCACTCTGGTCCAAAAGAATGAAAAGCAACTGGCGATAGCAGTCGATGCCAAAACAGGGGAGGCGAAATGGGAAACCGCGATTGCACCGGCCTACAGCAATGCTATGGGAAATGGCCCTCGCGCCTTTCCTGCGATTGCATCCGGACAGGCATTTGTCTTTACGGGTCAGGGCATTCTTGCGTCTGTTGATTTAGCCTCCGGAAAACTGAATTGGAAAAACGACACCATCAAGGAATATAAAGGCGAAGTGGCCGATTACGGCATGGCCGCTTCTCCTTTGGTGGTCGGAAACTTCGTGATCGTCACCACAGGCCATGAAAACGGCGTCGCAATTGCTGCTTACAGCGTTCATGATGGCGAGTCCATGTGGCAGACAAACTTTGCCGACTCTATCGGCTATTCCTGCCCTGCCTTGTTAAACGTCGCTGACGAAAAACAATTGGTCGTCTTTACAGGTACTCACCTGAGAGGCCTAAGCACACTAGGCGAACCTCGCTGGGAATATCGATACGTCACTCCTTATGACTGTAATATCGTGACCCCTCAAATTGTCGACGGTGATATTTTCATTTCCTCTGGAGAGGATCATGGTGCTGTGCGTCTTAAAGTCACCAAATCCGGAACGGAGTATAGCGTAGAAGAAGTTTGGTCCTCGCAGGGTAGAACGAGTGTCATGCGTAATGAATGGCAAACATCCATCCTCCATAAAGGTCACTTGTTTGGTTTCGACAATATCGGCGGCGCCGGGCCGATCACCAACTTAAATTGCGTTGATGCAACTACTGGAAAATTAGCATGGCAAGTACAGCGTTTCGGGAAAGGAAATGCGATCGCTGCTGACGGTAAGCTATTCATCAGCATGATGGACGGGCAATTGATAATCGCGAAGCTTGACACCAAGCAATACACATCACTCGGAAGCCAAAAGGTAACTCGCGGGACACGGCAAGCCCCGACTCTGAGCGATGGCGTGCTTTACCTCCGTGACGACGAATCGATCTATGCAGTCGATGTTTCCGGAGATTAATTCGGGATAATTAGTATTTCCAAAGCGTCAGCGTATTAACATCCTTCACAAGGATCTTTCCGGGCAGCATAACTGGCGCTGCCCAAGTTGCATCATCCGCAACCTTATACGAACGTACTTCATCGTACTTGGCGGTACCGCTTCGCAAGATCTTGAGATTGCCGTTATTGATTAACGCTGCGACGTAACCCTTCATTGTCAAAAAGGTAACGTTATTAGCACTGCGGGGAGGCCCTTGCCAAATAAATTCCCCGGTGGCAACATCCAGGCAAAACAACTGACCTGCGTTGTAATGCGTCATGCCGTACAAACGACCATCGACGATCACTGCCGAGCTCATGTCCAACGCAGCCTTGGGTTGATACCAGCGTTCTTTGACGCTCCAGTTACCATTTTCAACTACTGGCTGCAGGCTATACATCCCTCGGTTTTCGCCGCCGACAATGACATGCCCTTCGTAAACAGAAGGAGTCGGCATATTTTGATTGTGGGTAAGGTGCGGCATAGGGTGCCGCCACAGTTCTTTTCCCGTCTCAATCTCAACTCCAACAATGGCTTCGTGATTCCACTGAACGATCTGATGAACATCCCCAAAATCAGCAAGCAGTGGTGAAGAATAGGAAGTCCCATCTTTGCCGCTACGCCAGATTTCCCGACCTGACTTGGCATCCATCGCTACCAACGCACCAATATCATCGTTGCCAAAATGAACCATCACTCGATTACCTGAGACAATCGGCGAGGTTGAGGCTCCCCAATAGGGATGCCCCTTTCCAAATTGTTCCTGATAATCCCTGACCCACAATTGCTCGCCCGTTTTAGCGTCCCAACTAGCGAGCACTCCGGAAATACTCAATGTATATAATCGCCCATCTGCCAAAAGCGGATTCGATTTTGGTCCTTTACCGTGATATTCACCACCGCCGCCAATCTTAAAAGGCACGTCGAATTCCTGTTTCCACTGCACTTTCCCACTCGCCAAATCGAGACATTGGAATACTTCCTGTTCTGCGACGCGTGTGTGGATAAAAACAGAATCTCCTTGTACAAGCGGAGTCCCATATCCTGCCCCCACTTCGACTTGCCAAGCCTTATCAAGCGATTCCGGCCAGCTCTTCGGCGGCGTAAATCCCTGCAGTCGACCGTCTCTATTTGGGCCCAGCCATCCTGGCCAGAACATGGTTTCAGCCTGGAGAGGCACTACGATCAGAAGCAAAGCAAGGAGGGAAAGGGGGACTGTTTTTTGAAGCATGGCAAATACAACATGACTGGCGTGAAAGTATATTTCGGTGTAAGGTTCAGGTTCTAGTACCTTCTACCACTTCCTCTGAATATAACAGACACAACGCATGCGACGTACGCACCTTCTTGTAATACTCCTGTATCTATTCCAAGTTCAAGCCGGACTCTCAGCCGAACCCACTAACGGATATAAGTCCCTTTTTATTGGCCATAGTTTTTTTGTGCCGATGGCACGCGGCATGCCCGCTCACGCTCATCGCGCTGGATTCAAGGATCACGAACAGGTTGTTTTCTTTGAGGGTGGAGACCGTGGCACACCCGGATATTTTTGGGAAAACAGTCGACATCGCATGGACATCAAAAAGGTATTGCAATCGGGAAAGATTGAGCTCTTCGGGTTGACTTGGACTGGTGTAGGACGAGGTAAAGGCACCTTCGAACACTTCAAGCTTTGGGTTGACTATGCATTGAAATACAATCCCAACACTACTTTTGCACTCGCGATGCCCTGGGGACGCCACCCCGCTCGTTATAAGATGGCGGACTTTGAACGGGAAATGAAACGCGGGTTCCGTGACTTCCACGATCTAATCGATCGGCTACGAGAAGCGTATCCGAAAAATGAGTTCTTTTGCATTGCCTACGGTCAGGGTGCCGTCGAACTAAAGCGACTGTACCATGCGGGGACTCTTTCCGCTGTTGATGGTCAAACAAAGAGCAAAGAACGGGGAACATCTGGTATATTCACCGATGCCCTGGGGCATCCGGATAAGATCCTTATTGAATTAGGACAACTTGTTTGGTTGGGCACTATCTATGATGTGGATCTCAAAAACTATGAATATGACCACGGATTTGCTCTAGATCTCAAAGCCATTGCCGCGAAAGTGATTGCTCAGGATGATTACCATCGCCACTGGGAATCAGACAAATAAAAAACTCTGTGCAGTCCGTTGACAACACAGAGTTTGATTCTTTCCACGATAGACTCGACGTCATTTAATTCGCCGTAGTTTTATGATGCGGCCATCCACGTTCCAGTCCTGAACAAACAAATTTCCTTGAGCATCAAAGTAGGATCCATGTGTTCCACTGAACACTCCTTCTCGCCACTGAGCCTGAGGAATTCCGTAGCTTCGCCCCTTACCAACATCATCATTGTGTCCGAGCACTGCACAAATGGTATTTGACTTATTAAGTAATACGACTCGACCGTGCAAATCAGGCACGGAAACGTAATCGCCCTGTACCGTTGCGGAGGTTGGCATCCCCAGGCCGGCGATGACCACTTCGATAAACTTCCCTTCCAGCGAGTAGTGCAGCAACCTGCCCTTCGGCTGATGATTGCGATCGCAGACTAACAAGCGAGGAGGATCATAGCGTGTATCAAGTGTCATCCCATGAGCTGTATTAAACTGTTCGAGCCCATTTCCTTTTTCACCAAAGTGGAATTTAAATTCACCATTTTTGTCATAAACAAAAATATGGTTACTGGCATAACCATCAGATAGGTATATATCTCCATTCGGGGCAACAGTCACTGCGGTTGGACTATAGCGCCCATAGTCTAAACCAGCTGCCTTAGGATCTAATCGCAAAACTACTGCACCAGAGTGAGCATTGAATTTAATTCCTTCGCCGGCAGTATTTCGAGCACCGTAGATAAACTCGGCATCGCCTTCTTTGCGAATCTCAACGTCATGCAACATCGTATAATCGTCGCCCAGGTATTCCTGAATTACTTTTCCATCCGGTGAGAAAACCACGACGCCTTTATTCGCACTAACATAGACATTTCCTTTACTATCCACGACAACGCCACCATGAGTTGGCCCGAGCGCTGAACTACCGTCCGGCCTTAACCCCCAACCTGGCACGGTTTCAAATTGCAGGCTGCCGGACCCCATGCGAACCGGATGAATTTTATCCTGAGCAAACATAGTCGCCGTTAAAGCCATAAGTATAACCATGGCTACCATCACTGACGTTCTTTTCATTCTTATGACTCCTGGGGGAGGGTTATATATTCGTTCTGACTCTAGCTTACCAAATTCAGATGCGACCTACCGACTATGACGTGGCTATATTTGAATATCCTCAAGCAGGAAATAATCCGCGTTCAATCGATTTGTCGCCTCATTAAAAATGCCAAAAGATCACTGAGCTGTTGTGGCGACAATAGATTGGTTAAGCCTTCCGGCATCACACTTGCCGCCTTATGCACTTCATCCACATCCTCTTTGGCAAGTACGATTACGTCCTGCGTCTGAGGATCCAACAAGGCCAGACCGCCTTCAGCTTCGCTCCGCTTCGTCTTACGTTCAAAACCTTGAAGCACTTGCCCGTCCTGAGTAATCACTCTTATGGAAGTAAAACCTTCTTTGACCTGTCGGTTGGGCCAGATAACTTCCTCAATAATCCTCTCTCCCGACAGCGTCGTGCCTAAACCGGTAAGGTCCGGACCGATTGTTCCACCCTTCCCGCTGATTCGATGGCAGGCTACACACGCAAATGCCTTAAATACGGTTGCTCCCCGATTCGCGTCACCCGACCGCTGTGCCTGTTTCTTCAAGGTCTTCACAAGTGACTCACTATATTCCGGAGGCGACGTGGAAACGTGCATTTTTCCAGCGAGAGTGGAAAACAGATTTTGATTAGCCTGTCCTGTTGCCAGCAGATTATTGAATACCGTCCGTGCTTGTGTTTTGGTCAATGGAGCCTCTCTTAATCCATAATTTAGACTCTCGGCCCCTCCTGACTGACTAAGCAACGCGGTTAGCAATGCCTGTTGTTGATCGGTGCTCGTGGTTCCTGAAACCAACAATTCCACTGTCTGCAGACTTGCGGTATTAACATCGACTGAGCTGAGTGACTTGAGCAATTCAATCCTCAATACCAAAGGCATCTGTGTGTCGGTCAATTCCAACAATCCATCCTTACCCTTTCCCTTTTCAAGCAACGACAAGGAATGAAATGCAGCTTTACGCACCAGGACAGACTCGTCAGAATTTCCTGCCGCTTGATAAATGCGAGCTTTACCTGCATCGACGTCCCAGGCACCGGCAAGTAACAACGCCGCAGCTCGAACTTCATCAATGTCACTATCAGCAAGGGCCAACAACGGGGGCTGCCAATCTCCTGCCGGCCGCACATCTCGATAGATTGCATTCAAGGCCGCCGTTCGTAAGGCGAATGCATGCAATTGGCTGTTATAGTCTCCGTCAGTCTTATAGGTCGCCTGACTGATTGCGAATTCCTGAATATCCGATTCATTACCGGCAGTTAATATCGTCGCCAGTACTTCCTGTCGCGAATTGGCATCCAATGCCGAATCGTAGAATGACCGTTTCAATCCGCCCAATAATGCGGTACCGCCTGCCTCTGACAATACCGCTGCCATCTCGCTGGCATGACCAAACATCAACTGCCCCTTCTCAAATGCAGGTCTCCATTCCGGTTCCAACTGACGAATTGCCTGACGGAATGCATAGTCAATCCAGCGATCTCGACTGTTTTGGACAACCTGAGCTGCAACAGTGATGCTCTCCGGCTCCGGAATTGCTGCACACGCCATCACCGCCTCGAGTCTTACTCGAGGGTGATGATCGTTCACCATTGCCACAAGTATTTCCAATGGATTATCCAATCGGTCATGCCACCGTCCCACCATTCTCGCTGCATAGGCTCGGGCGTTAGGATTAGAAGCAGCCAATAGCCGTTGAAGCAATCCAGGTTCGACGATCTCCAAAGTGGCATAGGCCGCTAATGCTTCAAAAAGACGATGTTCATATGCGACATCTTCAACATCCAGCTCCATTACCCATTGATCCAGTTGAGCTTTGACTTCTATCGGGTCATGAACAGTCAGAGCTCGTTTGGCAAGATAACGGGTAACATGTTCCGGCGACTCAAGGTGCGTCACAATGTCCTCAAGTTTGGCATTCAACAAATCGACTGGCTCTGTCGTCGCATTCGTGGTCGCTACTCGCCAAATCCTACCATGGGCCTTATCACGATCGGGATGCCGGTAAGCATCATCCTGATGACAGGTAATCGGATTGTACCAGTCAACTATATACACTGCTCCGTCTGGCCCAACCTTGACATCGACAGGTCTGAAATTTCGGTGTGAGGAGGTAAGCAGCGGTTCCTCCCATTCCAATTGAAACCCAGCTCCATCGTCTTTCAGTGAAAATCGCTTAATTCGATTTTGTTTGAAATCCCCCACAACAAAATCACCCTGATAATCCTCTGGCAGGTGGCGACCATCCAACAACCCAACTCCACAATAACCTCCGGGATCCCCGATTCTTCCCAGACGTCGGCGATGATGAACGGGGATTTGGCCGGGAGACAAAAACGTGACACCACCAGCCCCATCTACACAGAAGATTTGCCCCCATTTATTAAACGCCACCCCCCAGGGATTGCCGGGTCCCATAAAATCATCTAACAAGGGATCCAACTGAAGCCTCCGTGGGCGAAGACGGTAAAATCCTGCTTGATAAAGCTCGCTATTGCCCCACGGTGTTTCCACTCGAGATTCACAACCATCACCCTGCCCTAGATACAATTCTCCGTCTGGACTCCAGATAAATGAATTAATGGTTTGGTGTGAATCACCATTCCCGAATCCACCTAGCAGGACTCGCCTTTTGTCGGCTTGTAAATCTCCGTCAGTGTCCTCGAGGAATAATATCTCTGTATTTTGACCAATGTAGATACCACCGTCTCCCCATTCGATTCCTGTCGGAATATTCAAACCCTCAGCAAACAAGGTCGAACGATCCGCCTTGCCATCGCTATTCACATCCTCCAGTACGATGACTTTATCGTTGGGAATATCACCGGGCCAAACATGGGGATAGGTTGTAGTCACTGTCACGTACATGCGACCATTTGGATCCCAACGCAGATTGAGTGGGGACGTAAGACCTTGCTCTTCCGAGGCAAATAAGCTCACCTCAAATCCCTCGGCTACCTCAAAGGCCTCTAATTCGTTCTGGATATCAGCAAGACGATCACCATGAAGCACTTCAGGAATTGGTCGATTGTGCCCTGGGTCCGGCATTCCTGCAGCGATAGCCACAATGCGTTTCTCTGCCTGGTCAACAAGGGGGAGCAGCTTGGTCCATTCTTCACGGAATGGAATATAAGTATCTCCTCCTTTGGTGAACTCTCGCCGAGCATCGTCACCATAGAGAAGCTTCCAGTTAGCCGGTCTCCAATAGTCATACCACAAGCGTTGCTTTTCTCTTACCGCACCGAGTAAGACTACGTCCCGTTTGGTTACCGCGGGTATCTGAAGCTGCCCCAGTATTTGGTTAGAGACGCCTCCTATTTTCTCTTCAGCCACGTGCAAACCATTCTCGGTCACTCCTCCGGTCGTCGCCTGATACAAATCAACCAAGACTCCATTTCGTTCAGCGACAAGCTCTTTGATAGCATCTACATATTTTGCTAACACTTGATTATGGCCAGACAAATCCGGAAGGTTGTTATCCTTCGGTTTCTCAAATGCACGCGGGGTAATAACAACGACTTCACGTGCCTGCTGTAAAATACTATCCAACAATTCTCGATAGGCTTCCACAAAGCGAGGTAAAGAATCCTCCCCGTCCATTGCCTCCATTTGTCCGAACTGGAGTACGGCAACAGTCATCCCCACTCGCTCAAGTTGCTCTGTTCGTTGCCCGAACCCGTCCGGTCTCCATCGTTCCTTGACTGTCCCCAATCGATAGACTGTATCCGCCTCCCAGGACAGATCGCGAAACTTCACGGCCGTGTCAGCATTCACGAACTCACGAGTCAATCCAGTCTCAAGCTCGCCGGACCGTACGGCACGCACCATATCAGTCCCTCCTAAAAAGACAACGACGTCTCCATCTTCGAGTGAAAACTGATCTACCGCAAAGCTCACTGAAGCGTGAACTAATAGAGAAAAAATCAATAACAACAAGGCGGCGTTCTTCATCCGGCAATCCTGTTCTTTCTGAATGTGGCTAGCTGACTCGACGAGTCCTCTGTTGAAACAAGCGATTATGAGATACCCATTTTAAGGCATCGAACAGCCTCATGGCCATTATTCCATATAAGTACTACAGACAATCGACACTGCCAGAAGTGTATAATTGTCGATTATGCGATTGCCCCTGTTGTTATGCTTCGTTCTCACTTGCTGCCATCACTCTCTGAGTGCTCAAGACAATGCTGCGCAGTTGGAATTTTTCGAAAAGCGAATTCGGCCCGTTCTCATCACCAAATGTTACGAATGCCACAGTTCAATCTCGTCGCAGATCAAAGGAGACCTCCTACTTGACTCTCGCGATGCGATCCGAAAGGGTGGAGCAAGCGGTCCGGCAGTCGTCCCTGGAAAGCCTGACGAAAGCCTTCTCTACTCAGCACTAATACATGAATCGTTTGAGATGCCTCCAGACACCAGGCTCTCCGAAAATGTGGTAGCTGATTTTAAACAATGGATTCTCGCCGGTGCGTTTGACCCACGTGACAAACCAGCCAATAGCCAAGAGCTATCTGCGCAAATCTGGGAAGATGCCTTCCAAACACGAAAGTCTCATTGGAGTTTCCAACCTCTCCAGACTCCGACACCACCGGTCAATCGACGAAATCGCTGGTCAGATCACCCCATCGACCAATTCATATTAA